>NZ_JBIVPX010000008.1:85473-442412 GCF_044754905.1 Lentzea sp. NPDC092896 | reverse complement strand
GCGTTGGGGAAACACCCGGTCCCATTCCGAACCCGGTAGTTAAGCCCTTCTGCGCCGATGGTACTGCACTGGTTACGGTGTGGGAGAGTAGGTCGTCGCCGAACATTATTTCCAGAAGACCCCTGAGGGTCGAGCACTCAAGTGCTCCCCTCAGGGGTTTTTTGCGTGCAGATTTTCGCTTGCACGCTCTGGTCTGATGGACCCATGGACGCGGTCGTGCACGCCACCCTGGAATCCTTCGACGCAGCCACCCACGATCGGCTGACAGCCGATCCGGTGCGAAACACGGTGGCGCTCACCTCGCTGGACCGAATCCGCCGCTCGCCGGCCACCGAACTCCTGCCAACCCTGATCACCTTCCACGAGAACGGCGAAGTGGTCGGCTCCCTGGTCCGCACCCCGCCGTGGCCCTTCCAAGCAGCCGACCTTCCACTCGCCGCGGTCGAACTGGCGGCCGACCTAGCCGCGAGAATCGACCCGGACGCCCCAGGAGTGACAGGCCCACGTGACAGGTCTGAGGCCTTCGCCACAGCGACCGGCAAGAACTACACGGAAACCCTCGCCACCAGGCAATACCGCCTAGGCACCCTGGCCCCGCCGTCCGTCGAGGGCACCGGCCGCCTGGCCACCGAGGACGACGTCGAACTCCTGGGCGCCTGGCGAGACGCGTTCCTGAGCGAAGCCGTCCCAGAAGCACCGAACGAACCGGCAACCGAAGCCATGCGAGGCTCCCTGCGCCTGGGCAACGGCCACGCCCTCTGGGTGATCAACGGCACACCGGTCGCCTGGGCAGTCGCCAGCCGCCCACAGGCCGGCATGACGAGGGTAGGCCCGGTCTACACCCCACCCGAACACCGCAAGCACGGCTACGGCGCCGCGGTCAGCGCGTTCGTGAGCCAGTGGGCGCTGGACCAGGGCGCCACCGACGTCCTGCTCTTCGCGGACCTGACCAACCCGGTCTCGAACTCGATCTACCAACGCATCGGCTACCAACCACTCGACGACTGGGCGGAACTCTGGTGGAAGCACTGAGCCACAACGACATCAAGGACTTCCGCACGGCGCCGGGCGACCCCTCGACAGCGATCCCGTGAACAACAGCGTGCACCTGACCGGTGCGGACGCGGCGCTGCAGGGACGCACGCCACCGATCACGCTGATCTCCTTGCGCGACAACGGAACCGTGGCCGGCGCGGTGACCCAGGGAGAGGGTCGCTCACTGCACGTTGCCGCAGCGCCACCAGCCGCGGCCCTCTCGCCGTAGACGCGCTGCGGGACCGCGCGATCGACGAGGCCAACGAAACGAGGGCCTGGGGTGTCGAGGCCTTCCGCACGCTCTGCCGCGACGATGGCAAGGAGCAGCGCCTCCAGGATGATCGGCTCGAAGACCTCACGGGCGCCGGACGTGCCGGCGCAGTCGAGGCTCACCACGTCCACCAACGACCTGAACACCGAGTGCAGGATCGCCGTCGTAGTCGACCGGGACAGCTGTTCCCCGCTACGCCGCCGAGGGGCAGGCGACAGACGCCCGCTGAGTCCACCCGGCGCCGACCTGATGCTGCAGCCATCCACACGACACCCAGGTGTCCTGGGCACCCAGCCCCCGTCCATGCAGTCACTGAGACTGCCACCGCCGCAGTTCCCTGTCGCATCCCCCCGCGCTTCCGCATATGCGGGAGAAAGAAAACGCTGTTTCAGGACAATCGCCACCCGATCAGGTTGTGGACAACTCGCAGGCCCTCCTCCTGTCCACTGAACGAGACGAAGCAGCGGCCGAATCAGGACGGCCACCACCCGATCTGACGACTCGCCCGCCGACTGGTCCGAGTGCAGCTGGATCAGCTGAACAGCTCGGGTGCCAGCGGGCGGTTGCGGATGTGGGAAGAGAACACGAGCGACGTCGTCGTGTCGCCGTAGCGCTGCATCACCTCGACGAGCTCCTCCAGTTCGACCATCGACCGGCACACGACGCGCAGAAGCCAGCAGTCGTCGCCGGTCACGTGGTCGGCGTCGAGGATCTGCGGCAGCACCAGCACCTGCGTGCGGAACCGCGGCGTGTCCAGGGAACGCACCCGCACGCGGACGATCGACTCGATCGGCAGGCCCAGGCGCGCAGGCGACACCACCGCGGTGAAGCCGGTGATCACGCCGAGAGACTCCAGGCGCCGGACCCGTTCGGTCACCGCCGGCGCGGACAGCGACACCTCACGGCCCAGCGAGGTGAAGGACATCCGCCCGTCCTGCTGTAGCAACGACAGGATCTTCCAGTCCACCGCGTCGAGTTCCACCTGGAAATCATAAGGAGATCGCGCCGGACGCCTGGACTTCCGCATGTCGAAGCGGCACCACAGCCAAGCAGGATCGAAGGCATGACGAACGCACTGCGCTTCCCCGCCGCCGACCCGCAGGCCGCGGCCGCCCACTTCGCCGCCGAGCTCGCGTTCGAGGCCGACCCCGACGACGTGTACCGCGACCTCCAGGAAGGCAACATCCAGGAAGGCAACATCCAGGAAGGCAACACCCGCGGCTACGTCCTCGTGGAGACGCGCGCTCCGGAGGCGTTCGCGCAGGCTCGCATTCCCGGCGCGATTAACCTGCCTTACCGCGACCTGCCCGAGCAGCTCGACCTCGATCCGGGCCTCGTCTACATCTGCTACTGCGAGAGCTTCCAGTGCAACGCCGCCACCAAGGGAGCCCTCGCGCTCGCGCAAAGGGGCTACCGGGTGAAGCGGCTGTCCGGCGGCATCACGGCCTGGCGGGAGGCGGGCTATCCGGTCGAGTCGGATCAGCTCGTCGGAGCAGGTGTATCCAAGGTCGCGTGTCACTGCTGACCTGGGCCCACCTAGGCTCAGATGCGTGAACGCACCGCGCCTGCTCGTTCTGCAGCCCTCGCAGTCAGACCCGTTGGCCAAGCTCGGGGACTGGCTGGAGGCCGAGGGCATCGAGCTCGACCTCGTGCCGCTCAAGGAGATGCCCGCGCCGGCGACCCTCGACGGCTACCAGGGCGTCGTCTGCCTCGGCGGTGAGATGGGCGCGCTCGACGACCTCGACCACCCGTGGCTCGCCGACGCGAGGAAGCTGCTGTCCAGCGCCGTGTCGAAGCGGCTGCCCACCCTGGCGATCTGTCTCGGTGCGCAGCTGCTCGCGGCCGCCACAGGTGGCCAGGTGCGCAAGGGCCCGCAGGGGCCGGAGGTCGGCGTGCTGCTGGTGGCGAAGCGCGACGCGGCGGCCAGCGACCCGCTGTTCGCCGACCTGCCGTTCACGCCCGACGTGCTGCAGTTCCACAACGACGAGGTGCACCTGCTGCCGCCCGGCGCGGAACACCTCGCGGCGTCCCCGAAATATCCGAATCAGGCGTTTCGGGTCGGGGAGAGCGCTTACGGCCTTCAGTTCCACATCGAGACGACCCCGGAAATCGTCTTGCACTGGGCCTCGAAGGATCCTGAATCGGCGTCCTGTGCGCGAGCTCACCACTTCGACCAGGAGTTCCTCGAAGAGGCGCACCGCGACTTCGAAGAGGTGTGGCAGCCGTTCGTCGGCCGATTCGCGAAACTCGTTCGGGGAGAACTGTTGCCCGCACTGGGTTCGGGCACACAACTTCCGTTGGTGTGACGTTACTTTCGTAGGTTTTAAGACATCCTCCGTTGGCGGTACCGTAATCTCCTGGACAGCTTGTTCGATCCAGCCGGAGGATCAGTGTGGATCCCGCACTTGTAGTGATCATCGTCGTTGTCACTGCTCTCATCTTCGACTTCACCAACGGGTTCCACGACACGGCCAACGCCATGGCCACCTCCATCGCCACGGGTGCCCTGAAGCCCCGCACGGCGGTCGCGCTGTCGGCGGTTCTCAACCTCGTGGGCGCGTTCCTGTCCGTTGAGGTGGCCAAGACCATCTCCGGCGGCATCGTCGACGACGCCCAGATCACCCCCGCCATCATCTTCGGCGGCCTGGTCGGGGCGATCATGTGGAACCTCGTCACCTGGTACGTCGGCCTGCCGTCGAGTTCGTCGCACGCGTTGTTCGGCGGCCTGATCGGCGCTGCCTGGGTCGCGTCCGGTGTGGACGCCATCCACTTCGCCAAGGTCGTCGACAAGGTCCTGGTGCCCGCGATCGTCGCGCCGCTGGTCGCCGGCCTGGTCGCGGCCATCGCCACGATCGTCGTCTACCGGCTCAAGAAGGCGGCGGACCCGCGCGTCGCGCACACCGGCTTCAAGGTCGGTCAGGTCGCCTCCGCCTCGCTGGTCTCCCTCGCGCACGGCACGAACGACGCGCAGAAGACCATGGGCATCATCACGCTCGCGCTGATCACGTCCGGCTCGCTCGCCCCCGGTTCCGGCCCGCCCACCTGGGTGATCATCAGCGCCGGTCTCGCGATCGCGGCGGGCACGTACCTCGGCGGCTGGCGCATCACGCACACGCTGGGCCGCGGCCTGACGACCATCGAGCCCGCGCAGGGCTTCGCGGCGCAGACCTCGACCGCCACGGCGATCCTCGCGTCGTCGCACCTCGGCTTCGCCCTGTCCACCACGCACGTCGCGTCCGGCGGCATCATGGGCTCCGGCCTGGGACGCGACCGCCGCGGCGTCAACTGGGGCACCATGGGCAAGATGGCCGCGGGCTGGCTGTTCACCCTGCCCGCCGCCGGCATCGTCGGCGCCCTCGCGGGCAAGTGGGCGTCGACCGGCACGGTCGGCATCATCGGCGTCGCCGTCATCGGTCTCGCGGTGTCGATCTTCATCTGGATCCTGGCGCGGCGCGAGCCGATCAAGCCGGAGCACATCGTCGACGAGGTCGCCGCGCAGGCCGAACTGCACAAGGTGGCGGCATGAAGGTCGACTGGACGGCGCTGCTCCAGGTCTTCGGCGCCACACTGCTGGCCACGGTCCTCGTGGTGACGTTGTTCGTGCTCGGCATCCGCGCTCTGTCGGGTGACAAGAAGGTCCCCGCGTACGCGAGCTTCGCCGGTTGCGTGGCTGTCGTGCTCTACGGACTCTCACTGATCGTCTTCTGACGCTGTGAGGGGATTAGGGTTGGCTCACGATGAGCGAACCAGTCCGCCACGCGTCCCCAGCAAGATTCGGGCTCACCGAGCCGCGCAGCGAGGAAGTGCTGCGCGGTCTGGGCCTGTGGGCTGATCGCAGGCCCACCGACGGCTCCGAGCCGGTCCTGGCGGCGCTCTCCCGTTCACCTGATCCAGACCTCGCGTTGCGCGGCTTGGAGCGTCTCCAAGCCGTCGCTGACTGGGACGCCCTGTCGGCCGCGCTGCACAAGGACGTCGTCGTGCGCGGGCGTCTGCTCGCCGCGCTCGGCTCGTCCACCGCGCTGTCGGACTTCCTCGTCGTGAACCCCGACCGGTGGCGTTCGCTGACCGACGAGGTCGACGTGTCGCTGGAGCTCGCGGACGACGACGTGCTGCGCACCGAGTACCGGGCGAAGCTGCTGCTCGTCGCCGCGAACGACCTGGCGCACGTCGTCGAACCCGATCTGCCGTTCGTCCCGTACGACACCGTGGCCGCGCAACTGTCCGATCTGGCCGTGTCGGCTCTTCGAGCGTCGTTGAAGCTTGCCTCGGAGAAGGTGAACGGCGCCGCCGACCGCTGCCGGCTCGCGGTGATCGCGATGGGCAAGTGCGGTGCGAACGAGCTGAACTACGTGAGCGACGTCGACGTCGTGTTCGTCGCCGAAGGCGATCTGGGCGTGGCGACCAGGCTGGCCAGCACGATGATGCAGATCGCGGGCCAGTCGTGCTTCGAGGTTGACGCGGCGCTGCGGCCGGAGGGCAAGGCAGGCGCGCTGGTCCGCACGCTCGACGGCCACGCGTCGTACTACAAGAAGTGGGCGCGGACCTGGGAGTTCCAGGCGCTGTTGAAGGCGCGGCCGGTCGCCGGGGACGCCGAGCTGGGGCAGGCCTATCTCGACGTTGTGCGCCCGTACGTGTGGACGGCGGCGGAGCGCGAGAACTTCGTCGAGGACGTGCAGGCGATGCGGCGCCGGGTCGAGGACCACGTGCCCTCGGGGTTGGCCGACCGCGAGCTGAAGCTCGGCCGCGGTGGTCTGCGCGACGTCGAGTTCGCGGTGCAGCTGCTGCAACTCGTGCACGGGCGTTCTGACGAGGACCTGCGCATTCAGGCGACGACGGCCGCGTTGGCCGCGTTGGGCCAGGGCGGATACGTCGGGCGTGAGGACGCGGCGGAGTTCGGGCGCTCGTACCGGTTCCTGCGCACGTTGGAGCACCGGCTGCAGTTGCAGCGTTTGCTGCGCACGCACCTCTTCCCGGCCGACGACGACGTGACGGCGTTGCGGTGGCTGGCGCGCTCGGCTGGGCTGGCGGCGGACGGGCGGAAGTCCGAGGGGCAGGTGCTGCTCGCGGAGTTCCGCAAGCACGCCAACCAGGTCCGGCGGCTGCACGAGAAGCTGTTCTACCGGCCGCTGCTGCAGTCCGTGGCGGGAGTGCCGACCGAGGCGTTGCGGCTCACCACCAAGGAGGCCGTCGCCCGGCTGGCGGCGTTGGGCTACACGTCGCCGGACGGCGCGTTGCGGCACATTCAGGCTTTGACGCACGGGATGTCCCGGCGGGCTCGCATCCAGGGTGCCCTGCTGCCGGTGCTGCTCGACCTCTTCGCCGGCACGCCCGATCCGGACGGTGGCCTGCTCGCGTACCGGAAGGTGTCCGAGGCGCTCGCGGAAACCCCCTGGTACCTGAGGCTTCTGCGCGACGAGGGCGCCGTGGTCGAACGGCTCGCGGTGCTGCTGGGCACCTCGCGCTTCGTGCCGGACCTGCTCGTGCGGGCGCCGGAGGTGATGCGGCTGCTCGCCGACACCGAGGCGTTGGTCGGCGGTGATCCGCACTCGATCGGGAAACCCTTGCGCAGCGCCGTTTCCCGGTACGGCGAGGCGGCGCGGGCGATCGCGGCCGCACGATCGTTGCGGCGCCACGAGTTGCTGCGGATCGCCGCCGCCGACCTGCTGGGGTTCATGCCGCTGGAGACGGTGTGCATCTCGTTGTCCGAGGTGTGGGGATCGGTGCTGCGGAGCGCGCTGGACGCGGCGGTGCGCTCGTCCGGTGAAGCCGTGGCCGCGATCTCGGTGATCGGCATGGGCCGGCTCGGCGGGTACGAGCTCGGCTACAGCTCGGACGCGGACGTGCTGTTCGTGTGCCGGCCGTTCGAGGGCGTGACCGACGCCGAGGCGGTGAAGTGGGCGAGCGGGGTCGTGGAGAAGATCCGGCGGCTGCTCGGCGCCCCGTCGCAGGACCCGCCGTTGCTGGTCGACGCCGACCTGCGGCCGGAGGGCCGGCAGGGACCGCTGGTGCGGACGCTGGACTCCTACCGCGCGTACTACCGGCAGTGGGCGGAGCTGTGGGAGAAGCAGGCGCTGCTGCGGGCCAGGTTCATCGCGGGCGACGCCGCCCTGGGCGCCGAGTTCGAGGCGTTGATCGAACCGCTGCGCTATCCGCCGGACGGCCTGGACGCGGCGTCCGTGCGGGAGATCAGGCGGATCAAGGCGCGGGTCGACGCGGAACGGCTGCCGCGGGGCGCCGACCCGAGCACGCACACCAAGCTCGGCCGCGGCGGGCTCGCGGACGTCGAATGGACCGTGCAGTTGTTGCAGCTGCAGCATTCCGGCGCGGTACCGGGCCTGCGCACACCGTCCACAATGGCCGCGATGGAGGCCGCCGTGGGCGCGGGCCTGCTGGCCGCGGAGGACGCTGCCGCGCTGACCACCGCGTGGAACCTCGCGACACAGGCGCGCAACGCCCTGATGCTGGTGCGCGGCAAGGCATCTGATCAGCTGCCGACGTCGGGGCGCGATCTCGTGGCGGTCGCGTCCGTCATGGGATACGAGCCAGGGGGCGATCCGGGGGAGTTCCTGGAGGAATATCGCAGGACCACTCGTCGTGCACGTGCGGTGGCGGAGCGTGTCTTCTACGGTGAGGGACTGTGAAAGCCATCGCGTTTACCCGGTTCGGCGACGCCGACGTCATGTCGCTGCAGGAGCTGCCCGACCCGCTGCTGGGGCCTGACCAGGTCCTGGTGGAGGTGCGCGCGGCCGGCGTGAACCCGGTGGACCACAAGATCAGAGCCGGGTACCTGCAGGGGCTGATGCCGCACCACCTGCCGTTGATCCCTGGCTGGGACGTGTCGGGTGTCGTGCGGGCCGTCGGCATCGGCGTGCAGGACTGGAAGCCGGGCGACGAGGTGCTCGCCTACGCCCGCAAGGACCACGTCCAGTTCGGTTCCTACGCCGAGTTGATCTCGCTGCCGGACCGGATGGTCGCGCGCAAACCGTCCACCGTGGACTTCGTGACCGCGGCCGCGTTGCCGCTGGCAGGGCTGACGGCGCTGCAGGCGCTGAAGGCCGTCGGTACCGGTTCCGGCGACGTCGTCCTGGTGCACGCCGCCGCCGGTGGCGTCGGGCATCTTCAGGTGCAGATCGCGCGGGAACTGGGCGCGTCGCGGGTGATCGGCACCGCGTCGCCGCGCAACCACGAGTTCGTGCGATCGCTGGGGGCCGAACCGGTCGCCTACGGTGACGCGCTGGTCGACGCGGTGGCGGAACTGGTCGGCGGCGACGGCCTGGTCGACGTGGTGGTCGACAACGCGGGCGGACTGGCGTTCGACCAGTCGTTGCAACTGGTGCGCGACCGGACGCGGATGACGTCCATTGTGGACGGACCTCGGGCGCTGGAGAACGGTGTCGTCAACACCTGGGCGCGGCCGAACGCGGAGCAGACGCAGTGGCTGGTGGATCTGGTCGCTGACGGAAAGCTGCGCGTCGAGGTGCAGCAGACTTTTCCGTTGGAGGAGGCCGTGAAGGCGCACCGGCTGCTCGAAGGTGGCCACGTACGAGGAAAAGTTGTACTGACGGCCTGAAACCTTCATATATTTCTTCAGGTTCGGGGGCACGCCTCGCGGAGTGCCCCCACTTCTGGAACTGCTCAGTCCTCGTCGGAATCCGGGTCCACCGCCGGGGCGCTGGTGTAAATTTCGACGACCCACTCCTCCTCCAACGCTTCCGCGTCGTCGGCGTCGGGCACGAGCCGGTTGTAGACCCGGACACCGAGGTCGAGCACGTCAGCGGCCTGAACCGCTTCGAGGGCATCGGGTGCCGAGTCGAAGATGTGGGTGGTGAGCAGCTGCGGAGCCGTGAATTCGGCGACATCTTGAGACACGGGCGGACCCTAGCGCATTGACGTTTCACCCAATCGAGATGAGACTAGGCGCGCTCAGTGGGGGAGCTGTAGTTCGTCACGGGGGTCTAGCAGAGGAAGTCATGCAGCATCGCAGGGTCACGCGCCGAGGAAAGACCGTGATCGCCATCGCGGGCGTGGCGGCTGGTGTGCTGGCACTACTCGGTGTGATCGAATATGCACTGAACGGCAGCAACTCCGCCGCGCAGCCCAACGTCACCGCCACGACGACCACGTCGAACGTCGTCGAAACGCCTGATGGCGCACTGGAAACCACCGAGCCGTCCGCGGACGTGAAGGTGCAGACAGGTTCGTTCAAGCAGCAGCGCGGCATGCTGACGATAGAGGTCACTCGCGTGGAAGCGGCGAACAACCGCGTGAAGCTGTTCGTGACGGCCACCAACGCCTCCCAGGCCAGAATGACCCTCCCCGTGGTCGGCATCGCGGTCCTGGACGATCTGAACCGCACCTACGCGGCGTCGAGCAGCAAGTGGGACGGCCCCGTCACGCAGGGCACCACCGCCTCGGGCACCGTCATCCTCGACGAGAAGCTCGGCACCGGTGTGAACTCGCTCACCCTGACGTTCTCGTCGATCTCCGGCCAGTTCGCACCGACCGGCGCCGCGATCACCGTCACCGGGATCCCGCTGCCGAAATGACCGTGAAGTACCTGTTCTTCTGGGGTCATCAGCCCGAACGTGACGGCAGCGTCGGCAAAGGCTGTCTCTCGCAGTGGTGGCCGTGCACGTTCTCCGTCGAGGGCCAGGACTTCTCGTCCGCCGAGCACTACATGATGTGGCGCAAGGCGTTGCTGTTCGGCGACGACTCAGTCGCCTCGCGCGTGCTCGCCGCCCGCACACCGGGCGAGGCCAAGGCACTGGGCCGCGAGGTGTCGGGTTTTTCCGACGCCACGTGGGAATCCGCGCGACTGGAGATCGTCGTCGAGGGAAACCTGGCGAAGTTCGGCCAGGACCCCGCGCTGCGTTCCTACTTGCTGGGCACGAACTCCCGCGTCCTGGTCGAGGCCAGCCCGCAGGACCGCGTGTGGGGCATCGGCCTCGTCGAGTCCGACCCGCGCGCTCAGGACCCGTCCACGTGGCTCGGCCTGAACCTGCTCGGGGAGGCCCTGATGGAGGTCAGGGCGAGGCTTTCAGCGTGAGGTAGGTGCTGAGCGCTGCCAGAGTGATCCCGCAGGGAACGAGTCCTTTTCGGATCATCGCGGGAATCTCGTTGAGCGGCACCCACTCCACCCGCGCGGCCTCGGCGGGATCGTGCTCGCCCACCTTGACCGCGTTAGTGCCGATGAAGACGTGCGTGGTGTGAGAACTGAGGCCGTTCAACGGGTTGATCGTCACCAACGGCTCGACACCGACCCGGTACCCGGTCTCTTCCTCGGTCTCCCGCACCGCGGCGGTCTCGGCCGTCTCGCCCGCCTCGAGCCGGCCAGCGGGAATCTCCCAGCCCCACACGTCGGTCGTGAACCGATGACGCCACATCAGCAACACGTGCTCATCCCGCACCACGACCACCGCCGTCGAGGCGAACGGCAACCGCAACACGTGATGCTCGAACCGCTCGCCTTCGGGGATCTCGACGTCGTCGAGGTCGACGCTCATCCACTCCGACTCGTAGATCCTGCGGGTGCCGTGCACCGTCCACTGCGTCACGCCGCAACCTCTATCACGCGGCCGTCGCTTCCTGCTCGATGAACCCCGCCGCCTCCCCGCCCGTGTGTCAGGGAGTCGGGGAGACCTCGAAGAGGAGAAGTGATGTTCAGCTACTCAGGACCGGCCCGGCTCGTCTACGCGGACGGCAACGCGGTCGAGCTGGACCGGGTGGACCTGATCGAGACGGTGAACGACGGCGGGCTCTGGCAGCTGTCCGGCGCCGGCACCGCCATGGAGGAGCTGACCGGTGGTGAGGCCCGGATCAAGCTGCCGACCGGCGGCGAGGCCGAGGTCCTGGTCTCCAACGTCCGGGTCAGCGAGGGGATGAACGGGGTGTCGTCCACCGTGACGCTGCTCGGCACCTAGAAAAGGCCGAAAGCCCGGCGGGAGTTCCCGCCGGGCCTTCAACGCAAAGCTCAACCGATCACACGTCGTAGGTTTGTCGCTGGTGGCCGGCTAGCTGCGGTTCGCGATTTCGCACCTAGCCTGACCTGCTGGTTTGTTCTCGGCGTTTGCCGTCGTTGATCGATGCTGATCCACGTTTGACGGCCTGGAGACGGCCTGATCTTGGCTAGATCGACGCATCCTGAAACAACGGCCTGAGCTGGGCGATATGGCTGGTATCCGGGAGGAGGCTGTGTCGTGGACAACAGATCACCTGGCTGCGTTGCGGGGCTCTTTGTGTTGGCCGTCGGGCCGCTCGCAGGTGGGTTCGTGTCCCACGCCTTGATCACGACTTACGGACTCTCGGACCTCTTTGAGCTTCCGATCATCTTGGTTGTTTGGGGGCTGGTGGCCGTAGCTGCCCTGACCGTGGACATGCGGTCGAAGCGACCGAGGCCTTGAGCCGATGGCAAGGCGGCGTAGCCGTCGCGGCAGTCGATCGCCGTGCCTAGCTCGATCAGCTTGACCACGGTGCGATCGTCCCGACTGGTGTGGGCCGATAGCTGATTCCGCTGTTGGCGGCGCGCTGGCCACGCCACCGCCGGGGACCGCGCCGCCGTGGCCAGCGGGCGGAGCGAAGCGAGAGCCCGACGTGCCCGGATGGATGCTGGCCGCGCTGGTAGGCGACTGGCCCGCCGCGCGCTGCCGACGGCGGCGCCTTGATCCCATAGAGCTGAATTCAGCAGTGCATCTCGGTCGTTGTGGTGACCGATTCCGTCAGGCTTGCACGCTGCAGCGCACAACCTCTGATGTGAGCTCGCTGACTGCTGGTTCTGCATGAGGCTGGGACATGCTGCGCATAGCCTGGGTACTACTTGCGCTGCTGGTTCTCCGCCGTATGGGTATCGAATGCGGCGCACTGGCGGTGTGGGCCCGATGTGGCGATCATGACAGCTTGCCGACCATCCGAAAGTCGTGAGCGCATAGCTTGCTTGATGCGGAGCAAGTAATTCCAGGTCAATCGGATCGGCCCTGGATTCCTTGTGTGACAAGCGATTCGGGGTGTAGGCAACCCAGATCGGTGATCAACTTTGGTGGTGTCGTAATGATCGATACGCGTCGATCATTGCTGTTTTCCTTGAACTCCCGGTTCACGTACGGAACTCTTGTACCTGCCGTCCCACCCAGTGGCGGCTCTGGTCGATCTTCGTCCTGATCGTCTACCCAACTGATCAATTCCTCATCTCGCTGCGAGTGAACGTTCGGCAGCGAGCCGAGCTTGATCAGAAGGGGAACGGGATGGGTCAGCGCGACCGAGAGCACGACAGAGAAGAAGACCCACCCGAGCCGCTCCCGACCTCACCGGCGGGCAGGCGACAAAGGTGGGTCAGATGCCTCGAAGGGACAGGGCCCCAATGGTGGAAGTGGGTGCGCAAGCTCCTGCTTGCTACCGAGGCGGGCCTAGTGCTCACAAAGCACGAAGCCCCCGCCGTCGTGGCGAGGGCCCTCGTCATGCTGGGTGATGTGATCTTCAGTAAGCCCGACCAGGCCTGATCGCTAACCCTTGGAGCCCGCGCCACCCAGGTGCGGGCTCTTCTTACTCTTCACGCCGGTTTGATAGCCGCGTGGCGCGCGACTCGCATACGGCTTGTGCTCAGTGTCAGGGTGTCGCCCTGTGGGGTCACGACGGCAGTTCGCATGACCCAACAGCACGTTACTGTGTTGTCGGTGTGGTGTATCCGCTGGCAAGACGCCTGCTGCTTCTATATCGTGCTCTAAGGTGCGGCACGAAACTTGGGAGCTGCGATGCATCAACCGGTCAGTTGTGAGCAGTGTGGGGCCCCCCTGCCTGCGCCAGTGCTGATTGGCCGGCCTCGTCGGTTTTGTTCCGCCACCTGTCGATCTGCAGCGAGGCGTGCGCGATCGCGTCATGACGCGACCGGCTGTGGATTTGAGGTTGCAGGAGTTCGCTGCGGGAACCCAGTGAGCCGCACGATCCACTTCGGCGATCATCAGCTCGGCGTCTGTGTCCCGTGCGGTGATCTTCTTCGCACCTGGGTGGCTCAGCGCAACACGTCACTATCGGTCTCTGAGATTGATGCAAGCACCGTTGAGCTAAGCGCCACCGAACACGATGCAGCGGCCCAGCCCGATGGTCTTTCAGTCGCAACGTCAAACCAGCTCCCTGGCCTTAGTCCGCGGGAGCGAGAAGTTGTTGGTCTGTTCGCTGAGGGAAACGTCGCCGATCAAGTCGCCCGTCGAATGGGATTGAGGGTTACGACGGTGCAGCAGTACCTGCATCGGGCACGCTTGAAGTACGACGCTGTGGACAGGCCGGCGCGGACCCGCATCGATCTCTACAAACGCGCCGTTGAAGACAATCTGCTTCCGGGGCCTTTCGAGGCGTCCAAGGCTGAGGTTGGCAGTGCCGTTAACTCAAGGCCCGCTCTTTCTAAAGAGACGATTCAGGCCGCTATTGCTGGAGATCGAAGAGCCACAGATCGGCTACTTCGGGAGATTCAGCCCCTTATAGTCAGGTACTGCCGGGCCAGAGTTGGGCCTGCTCAAGCCATTGCGGACGATTTGGCGCAAGATGTATGCCTGGCAGTGCTGACTGCTATGCCGAACTATCGAGAGCAGGGACGCCCTTTCCTTGCTTTCGTGTATGGCATCGCCGCACAAAAGCTCGTTGACGCTAACCGTGCGTTCGCTCTTCACCGTGCCGAACCGGTCGCGGTGCTTCCAGCGCAAGTTGAGTCCAGACCAGGGTCGGAGCAGGTGGACCTGGGCGCGTATGGGGCCGCAGAGCTGGAAAAACTGCTTCATCGTCTTCCAGAGCGTCAGCGAGAAGTTCTCGTACTGAGGGTCATGGTTGGGCTGACCAGCGCCGAAGTCGCGGAGGCTCTGAGCGTGGCTGTGCGCACGGTGCAGAACTATCAGGTGCTGGCTTTGCGAAACATGCGCATCTTCCTAGCAGAGGAGGGACTCTATCCAGAAGGCTCTGCTGGGGTTTCTGGAGGCGTTTGAGTGTGTTGGACGCAACTGACCTGGTGGGTTGGCGCTTGCGGCTAGCTTGGGGTCATCGGCGATACCCGGTTACGCCCCAGCACACGTGGCTGAGTTCGGCGCACAGGTCCACTCCAAGGGAATCCTCGGCGGTAGCTAGGAAGCCGGACGCCACATCGGCTACCTGACCAAGTACCTGGTCAAGTCGATCTCCGAGCTGGTGCACGCGGACGCGTCGTCTCGGACCTCTAATCACGCTGACCGGTTGGCGGCAGAGCTGGCCGTCACGCCGTGCTCGGACCGGTGCGCGGTCTGGCTGGCGTACGGCGCGCAGCCTAAGGGCGCTCACTCCCGAACGGCTCCGGGGCGCTGCCGGTCCAAAGCGCACCGCAGGGAGACGCTCAGCCGGCGTGTGCTCGTGTCGCGGCGTTGGTCGGGGAAGACCCTCGCCGAACACAAGTCCGACCGGGCGGCCTTCGTGAAGGAAGCCCTTGCGGCGGCAGGCATCGCGAAACAGGAGACCGACAGGCCGCGACTGATGTGATCGCCGGTTCAAGCGGGTGACCCGCACGTCCCCGGTCGCGCGGAGTTGCTCATGCAGATGGTCGCCCAACGGCTCAAGTGGAAAGCGGAGTACGAGCAGGCGCAAGCCGTCATCGCCGCTCTTCAGTGACCTGCACCAAATGATTCAGCAACTTCGGTACAAGCGGCTTGATCCGGGGGGATCTCATGTCAACGTCGAACCGCTATGGACAGTGGAAGACCTCTCGGCCTTCCTCGGGTGCCCGTGCACACGATTCGCGGGTGGCGAACCAAGAAATACGGCCCGCCCGCGCGCAGGGTCGGCAAACACCTCCGTCGGGGCCCGGCCGAGGTGTGCGAATGGTTCAACAGCGCAGAAGCGGCCTGACAGAACTCGAATTCGAACAAGGAAAGAAGACTGTCATGAGCCACATGCAAGACCACTGGTGGACCGTCAAAGACGGTGTGCGGGAGCAGACTTCGTTGCATGGCAAGGGATTACGCTACAAGGTGCGCATCCCGTTGCTGGGTGGTGGTGAGCGAACGAATTCGTTCCCCGGCCGCCAGAAGAACGCAGCGGAGGCATTCCTTCGCGAGATGGAAACGACAAGAACAAGGGGACTTACCTCGACCCCGACGCGGGGAAGATCGCGTTCAGGAAGTACGCGGAGGAACACTGGCTCGACGGGCAGACGTTCGATGAGTCGACTCGTGAGCAGGTTGAGATTCGTCTCAAGCTCCACGTCTTCCCGTGCTTCGGGGACGACGAGTTGCGCGTGATCTTGCCGTCCACGATTCAGGCATGGGACCGGAAGCTCCAGAAGAAGGGCCTGGCGGAGACGTACCGCCGAACGATCTTCGCCAACGTTTCAGCAATCTTCACGGCGGCGGTCGATGACGAACGCCTTCGCAAGAACCTGTGCAACGCCAAGCTAGTCAAGAAGCCACATGGCGAGTACCCGAAGATCGTTCCTTCGGAGCCCGAACGAGTGCACGCTGTTCGGTCCTCGATCGGTGAGCGGTACCGCGTTGGTGTGGACTTTGGCGCGGGTGCCGGTCTGCGGCGGGGAGAGGTCTTCGGCTTCTCGTCGGACGATGTGGATGAGTCGGAGGGTGTCCTCCACGTCGTGCGTCAGATCAAGATCGTGCGCGGCAAGATGATCTTTGCTCCGCCGAAGCACGGGAAGACTCGGGACGTACCTCTGGCCAGCAGCCTCGGGGAGTCGATCGACGCGCACGTTCAGAAGTTCGAGCCGCTGCCGATCACGCTGCCTTGGGGGACTCCAGACGGCAAGCTCGTGACGGTGCCGCTGTTGATCTACGCGCGGGAGTCGAAACAGATCTACCGGCACTCGTTCAACCACCACGTGTGGAAACCCGCGTTCGTGGAGGCCGGCGTGCTCGCCCCTTGACGCGCAGAAGGGTTCCACGCGCTGCGGCACTTCTTCGCGTCGATGCTTCTTGATCAGGGCATCAGCATACGAGCGCTGGCTGAGTTCCTAGGGCACGCGGATCCAGCCTTTACTCTTCGAATGTACATGCACCCGATGCCGTCCAGTTTTGAGAAGGCGCGATCGGCTATCAACAAAGCCCTATGCGTCATAGGCTATTGAGTGATGTGCAGATCGCTTCTCATTACGTCAACGAGTTGTGTCAACTGTGCGCCCACCTCGAGAAGATCTGGTCCATTCTTTGTCCTGGCGTCGCCCCTGTAATACCAGGTTGCTGTTTCAAGTGACTTCCTGACTGAGACTGCCGACTCCCGGACTACTTCAGAGACAAGCTGTGCCTTGCTCAGTAGAAGGTTTATGTGCTGCTGTCCTTCTGGGTAGTTGAGAACATCATCATGTACATTGGCCCACTTTTCGAGTCGTACGGCAGCGTTGGTAGCGAGTAGCTCCGATAGTTCAAAGTCGGTCAGGTCTCGATGCCAATTGCGAAGTTCGGTCAGTAGATCGGAGTAGATTTCTTGCTTGCGTTCGGTGAATCTGTGTCGGTCTTCGCGTTGCCACTGCTCGACCCGAGCCTGGTGCTCGCGTTGCGTTTGGAACCACTGTCCATAATGGACTCCGATGAGCGCGATGAGTGCAGCGAGGATCGCAGCGCCACCGGTAATGATGGGAACCCAGGGGCTAGTCATGGCGGAACAGTAGAAGACGAAACGACTGAGGGCCGGGCGACTGAGACAGTCACCCGGCCCTCGGCCTTCGTTCGATCAGGCGGCCTCTCCACGCTGGACGGCCTGGAGACGGCCTGGCCGGGGCTTCAACCGGTGAAACGGCTGGTCAAAGCCCCGCGCCGATCACACGTCGTAGTAGAGCGCGAACTCGTAGGGGTTCGGGCGCAGACGCAGCGGGTCGATCTCCTGCTCACGCTTGAACGAGATCCAGGTATCGATCACGTCCGGGGTGAACACGCCACCCTCGAGCAGGAACTCGTGGTCGGCCTCCAGGTTGTCCAGCACCGCGTCGAGGGTGGCCGGGACCTGCTTGACGTCGCGGGCCTCCTCGGGCGGGAGCTCGTAGAGGTCCTTGTCGATCGGGGCCGGCGGCTCGATCTTGTTCTTCACGCCGTCGAGGCCCGCCATGACCATCGCCGAGAAGGCGAGGTACGGGTTGCCCGAGGAGTCGGGGCAGCGGAACTCGATGCGCTTGGCCTTCGGGTTGTTGCCCGTGATCGGGATGCGGACGCACGCCGAGCGGTTGCGCTGGGAGTAGACCAGGCTGACCGGGGCCTCGTAGCCGGGGACCAGGCGGTGGTAGGAGTTCACCGTCGGGTTGGTGAAGGCCAGCAGCGACGGCGCGTGGTGCAGGATGCCGCCGATGTAGTGGCGGGCGGTGTCGGACAGGCCCGCGTAGCCGCTCTCGTCGTGGAACAGCGGCGAGCCGTCCTTCCACAGCGACTGGTGGGTGTGCATGCCCGAGCCGTTGTCGCCGAACAGCGGCTTCGGCATGAAGGTGACGGTCTTGCCGGCCTGCCAGGCGGTGTTCTTGATGATGTACTTGAACAGCATCAGGTCGTCCGCGGCGTGCAGCAGCGTGTTGAACTTGTAGTTGATCTCGGCCTGGCCGCCGGTGCCGACCTCGTGGTGGGCGCGCTCGACGGTGAAGCCCTGGGCCTCCATGTTGAGGACCATCTGGTCGCGCAGGTCGGCGTAGTGGTCGTTCGGGGTGACGGGGAAGTAGCCACCCTTGTACTTGACCTTGTAGCCGAGGTTGCCGCCCTCTTCCTCACGGCCGGTGTTCCACCAGCCGGAGACCGCGTCGACCTTGTGGAAGGAGCCGTTCGCGGTGGTGTCGAACTGGACCGAGTCGAAGATGTAGAACTCGGCCTCGGCGCCGAAGTACGCGGTGTCCGCGATGCCCGAGTCGGTGATGTACTGCTCGGCCTTGCGCGCGATGTTGCGCGGGTCGCGGCTGTACGCCTCACGCGTGAACGGGTCGTGCACGAAGAAGTTGACGATCAGCGTCTTCTCGATGCGGAACGGGTCGAGACGCGCGGTGTACAGGTCGGGCAGCAGCAGCATGTCCGACTCGTGGATGGACTGGAAGCCGCGCACGGAGGAGCCGTCGAAGGCGAGTCCCTCTTCGATCGCGTCGGCGTCGAACGCCTTGGCGGGCAGCGTGAAGTGCTGCATCACGCCTGGCAGGTCGCTGAACCGCACGTCGACGAACTTGACGCCCTCGTCGGTGATGAACTTCAGCACCTCGTCGGAATTCTTGAACACCCTCGTCGACTCCTTGGCTATGGAATACGGCTGGCCATCGCGTGCGACCGTATGCGGGCGGTGTTGCCCGTCCGTCACTCCGATGTTTCGCCAGTGTTAACGGGAGTGCTCAACCAGGCAAGGCGACCTGCCCGTGCTCACCCGTTGAGCACGGCTTTACTCTGGTGGGGTGAGCAGGTGGACCGGTTCGTGGCTGTCTGGACCCAATTCGGTGCTGTCGCCGGGTGACGACTCGAACGACGGCACGCAACAACGCTGGCGAGGCGAGCGGCACGGCTTCCCCGAGAAGGGGCCTGGCTCCATCGCCTCGATCGGGCGGCGCACGGCCGCCATCTTCGTCGACTTCCTGCTGGCCGCCGGCGTCGCGGCCGTGTTCACCCAGCCCGACCTGCCGAAGAACTGGAGCCTGCTGGCCTGGTTCGTGATCACCGTGGTCGCGGTGGCGTTCTTCGGGTTCACGCCGGGGCACGCGCTGCTCGGGCTGCGAGTGGCTCGGATCGACGGCAAGACGTTCGTGCACCTGCCGCGCGCACTGCTGCGCACCGTGCTCATCTTCCCGCTGATCCCGGCGCTGGTCTGGGACGCGGACGGCCGCTGCCTGCACGACAAGGCCGCGGGCACCGTCGTCATCAAGGTCCGCTAGACCGAGAACGTGAAGAGGCCCGCCGCACTTGATGTGCGGCGGGCCTCTTCGTGCTGGTGGGAGCGGGTTCGGTCAGCCCCGGCGGCGCATGGCGCGCTGGACGTTGCGCATCTTGGCACCGGCCGGCATCGGGCCCTTGGGCAGTGCGGCGCCACGGCTGGCCAGCGCGGCGAGGCGGGTCTCCAGCGTGTCGACCTGGGCCGCCGTGATGTTGCGCGGCAGCTTCATCAGCTTCGACTGGAGCTTCTTCAGCGGGACCTGGCCCTCTTCGGTGCCGATGATGAAGTCGTAGATCGGGGTCTCGCCGACGACGCGGGAGATGCGCTTCTTCTCCTGCGCGAGCAGCGGCTTCACCCGCTGCGGGGCGCCCTCGGCGACCAGGACGACGCCCGGCCGGCCCAGCACGCGGTGCACGGCGTCGAGCTGCGTGGTGCCCGCGACGGCGGGGGTGACGCGCCAGCGGCCGCGCAGGTTCTCCAGGGCCCAGGCGCCCGCGCCCGGCTGGCCGTCCGCCTTGCGGAAGACGTTGCTCTGCACGCGGCGGCCGAAGATGATCACGGCCAGCAGCGCGCCGATCGCGACGCCCAGCGGCACGAACATCCAGACCGCGTTGAAGACGATGCCCAGGACCACGGCGATCGCGGTGACGCCCAGCAGGGCGCCCAGCATCATCGGAATGAGCGCCTTGTCCTCGCGGCGCTGCATCTTGAACGCCTCGAAGATCTGCTTGCGCCGTTCGCGTGAGGCCGCGCGGCGAACCTTCGCCGCTTCCTTTGCCGCCGCCTTGTCCTGCTTACCAGCCATGTGGACAGGATACGGCGCGGTGGTATCAGTCTCGCATCGGCCGTCTGCGAGACTGCCGGGATGGACGCGTTGCTGGAGGGTCTTGATCCTGAACAGCGCGCCGCGGTCGAGGCCCCACGCGGCCCCGTGTGCGTGCTCGCGGGTGCCGGTACCGGCAAAACGCGCACCATCACGCACCGCATCGCCTACCTGTGCCAGCGCGGCCACGTCGCTCCGTCGCAGGTCTTGGCCGTCACGTTCACCAAGCGCGCCGCAGGGGAGATGCGCACACGTTTGCGCTCTCTGGACGTGCACGGCGCACAGGCCGTGACGTTCCACGCCGCCGCTTCACGCCAGCTCCGCTACTTCTGGCCGCGCGTCATCGGCGGTCCGCGCTGGGAACTGGTCGACCAGAAGATCCGCGTCGTCGCCCGCGCCGCGACCAGGCTGGGACTGCCGACGGAGCCGGACGCGCTGCGCGACCTCACCAGTGAGATCGAGTGGGCGAAGGCTTCGCTGCTGACGCCGGAGGACTACCCGGTCGCCGCCGCTCGCGCCGCGCGGGACATCCCGGCGCCCGCCGAGCAGATCATGAAGCTCTACACGACCTACGAGCAGCTCAAGAACGAGGCGCAGCTGCTCGACTTCGACGACCTGCTGCTCTACACGGCCGGTGCGCTGGAGGACAACGCGGAGGTCGCGCAGGAGTTCCGCGACCGCTACCGCTGCTTCGTCGTGGACGAGTACCAGGACGTGACGCCGCTGCAGCAGCGCGTGCTCGACTCGTGGCTGGGCAACCGCGACGACGTGACCGTGGTCGGCGACGCGAACCAGACCATCTACTCGTTCGCGGGCGCCTCGCCGCAACCGCTGCTCAACTTCGGGCGGAGGTTTCCCGAGGCGGTCGTCGTGCGGCTGGAGCGGGACTACCGGTCGACGCCGCAGGTCGTGGAACTGGCCAACGACGTGATCAAGTGGGCGCGCGGGCGTCCCGCCGGCTCCCGGCTGCAGCTGATCGGGCAGCGGCCGGAGGGGCCGAAGCCGCGGTTCCACGAGTTCGACGACGAGCCGAGCGAGGCCGACGCCGTCGCCGGTCGCATCAAGACGCTGCTCGACGAGGGCGTCGCGGCGTCCGAGATCGCGATCCTCTACCGCGTCAACGCGCAGTCCGAGGCGTACGAGCAGGCGCTCGCCGGGCTCGGCATCCCTTATCTGGTGCGCGGCGGCGAACGCTTCTTCGAGCGCGCCGAGATCCGCCAAGCGATGATCACGCTGCGCTCGTCGGGCGAGGTCTCGGGGAGCCTGCCCGAGGTCGTCCGCTCGGTGCTGCACCGCGTCGGGCTGACCGACGAGCCGCCGACCGGTGGCACCGCCCGCGAACGCTGGGAGTCGTTGCTCGCGCTGGTCGAACTCGCCGAGGAGTTCGCCGTCACCACGCCCGACGCCGACCTGCTGCGGTTCTGCGTGGAACTGGACGTGCGGGCCGAGGCGCAGCACCCGCCGACGGTCGAAGGTGTGACGCTGGCGTCGCTGCACGCGTCGAAGGGCCTCGAATGGGACGCCGTGTTCCTCGTCGGACTGGTCGAGGGCACGATGCCGATCCAGTACGCCGACGGCGACGACGCGAAGATCGAGGAAGAACGCCGCCTTCTGTATGTAGGTGTCACACGCGCGCGTGAGCACATCTGGCTGTCGTGGGCCTTGGCGCGCGCGGCCGGTGGGCGCAAGTACCGCCGCCGGTCGCGGTTCCTCTACAACCTCGTTCCCGAGAACCACCCCGCCGCACGCGTATCCGGTGGCGCGCAGCGTCCTCCTCTCATGAAGAAGGAGAAGCCGACCTGCCGGGTGTGCGCGTCGACGCTGGTCGAGGCGCAGGCCGTCAAGCTCGGCCGATGCAGGTCCTGCCCGTCCGATGTGGACGAAGAGCTGCTCGAGTCGCTGCGCCGATGGCGTGCGGGACGGGCGCGGGAGCTCAAGGTGCCCGCGTACGTCGTCTTCACCGACGCGACCCTGGTGGCGATCGCGGAGCAGCGACCCACGGATTCGGCCGGACTCGTCGCGATCTCGGGCATCGGCGCCTCCAAGCTTGATAAGTTCGGTGACGACGTGTTGGGCCTGGTCCGAGCCGGTGTCGGGTACTCCGCCACCTGATCGGGACAAGTTTCGTTAAATAGGTTGCGAGCCCCAGGTACGGGGTCATAACCTGCTCATGCCGGGTCCGGAGGACCCGTCTGGGGAAGAAGAACTACTACTAGCTCTCGATGCAGAGCTCTCTCGTTCGGAGGAGGTGGCCCGTTGTGAAGATCTTCAGCATCTCTCGCGCGCTCGGCCTCCCGTTGACCGAGGGCATCTGCACGTCCGCATCCGCTCAGGCCATGTGGCACACCTCTGCCCACAAGCCAGTGGCACTGCTGGGCCGCGAGCGGGGCACCGCTCTGCGCGGCACCGCTCTGACTGTCTCGGAACTGGGCAGCGAGCAGTCGATCGCGCTGCCGGTCATCGATGACGTCGACAACTACACGAATGCGCTGTCCGCGCATCAAGTGAGAAGGCTCCTGCCGACCCCCTAGAGGGTCGAAGGACCACCAGGCTCACGAAAGCCGCGGACTCGCCAAGAGTCCGCGGCTTTCGTGTTTTTTGCTGTACCCCACACAAGGAGAAAACCCTGATGTTGACCGCGACTGTCCCGCTCACGGGCGAGACACTTCCGGACCTCGCGGAGGGGCTGGACATCCCCTGCCGCACCCACAACCCCGACCTCTGGTTCGCCGACGCGCCTGCTGACCTCGAGAAGGCGAAGTCCTTCTGCGGGACCTGCCCGGTCCTCGCGGAGTGCCTCGCCGGCGCGATCGCACGTCACGAGCCTTGGGGCGTCTGGGGTGGAGAGATCTTCGAGCGCGGTGTCGTCATCGCGCGGAAGCGCCCTCGTGGCCGTCCGCGCAAGGACGCGACCGTTGTCACTGCCAGCAAGACGGAGGCGGCGGCGTGAACACCGACCAGCTCAGCAACAGCGCGTTCCCCACCTACCTGAACGAGGGCCTGACACCCATGTCTCTGAATGAAGAACTCGTGCGAATACGAATACAAGAAGCCCAGAGGTTCGCTGAAGAGCAACGCCTGGCGAACCGCCTCGCGTCAGCGCAACGTTGGCGCAGGTTGTCGCGATGGGCGGGACGCAGAGCGGCTCGCTTCGACCTCTGACAGTCTCGAGCTGAGGCCGTCATCCACGAGAAGGTGGATGGCGGCCTCGGCCGTTCCTCCGTACCGTTCCCTTTGTGCCGCACCACACTCACGACGGAATCGACTGGTCCGCCCGCCTCCACGCGATGAGGCGCTACGGCTCGCTGCAGGCGGAGGCCCTGTCCTCGGTCGCGCGCAGGCTCGTCGCCCCACTGCCGGACTCGCCGGTGGTGATGGACGTCGGCTGCGGCGCCGGCTCGATGAGCGTGCCGCTCGTCTCGGCCCTGCGCGAGCACGGCGGAGGCGTCCTCGTGCTGGTCGACGCCACGCCCGAACTGCTGGACGCCGCGTGCGCCGCGGCCCGCACCGAAGGCGATGGCGTCGTCACGGTGAAGCCCGTGCTGGCAGACCTCGCCGCGGAAGACCCGCTGTCGTTCGCGGGCCCGGTCGAGCTCATCTGGGGCTCGCGGGTGATCCACCACCTCCCTGATCAGTTGCGCGGGGTGAAACGCCTGGTAGAAGCCTTGGCTCCCGGCGGCTGGCTGGCACTCGCGGAAGGCGGCCTCGAAACCCGCTTCCTCCCGTGGGACCTCGGCGTCGGCTCACCCGGCCTCCAGGACCGCATGGCCGCGGCCCGCGCGTCGTGGTTCACGGCGATGCGCGAGAACATGAAGGGCTCCGTCCGCCTCCCGGTCGGCTGGAACGTGGCCCTGGCCGACGCGGGCCTCGGCGAGATCAGCGCCTTCAGCTTCGTCGTCGACCACCCGGCCCCGGCCAAGCAACTCGTCCGCGACTGGGCGGTCGACCGCCTGACCTGGCTGTCCGAGATCACCGGCCCGCACCTGCACCCGGCCGACCGCGACGCACTGCGCCGCCTGCTCAACCCCTCCGACTCGGAGTACGCGGGCGCCCGCGAGGACGTCTTCCTGCTGGAGACCGACACCGTTCACGTGGGACGGCGCCGGTGACCGCCTGCCACAGATGCGGGCGGCTGCGTTCTTCCGTTTCCGACCTGGAGTTCCTGGCCTGGTCGTCCGAGCGGACCGGTGGCTCGATCCGGTGGTTGTGTCAGGTGTGCTCGAAGACCCACGTGCGGGACATCGAGGGCAAGCTGCCGGACGAGTACTGGCGCTGACTCACCTGGTCCGCGGGTCGCGCGGCGGGTGAGGTGACGCGGGTTCGCGGATGTGGGCCGCGTTGGTGAACGTCGTCCGCTGGGTGTGAGGGATGAGGTCTGCCTCCGTTGTCTGCAGGTGGCGCTGGCGCGGCGCTCGGCATGTGGCCGGTGGTCAGGGCCGTGCTGGCTGACCTGCGGTGTCTTGGGTGTGGTGGTGGTCGGTGGTCCGCTGGGGTGGGTTGGTGAGCGGGGTCGTGCGGTGCCCGGTGTGCCTTCGGTGGTCAGGAGCGTGCTGACCTGCGACGTTCCGGATGTGGTGGTGGTCCGCTGGGGTGGGGTTGGCGAGCGGGGTCGCGCGGTGCCTGGCGTGCCTTCGGTGGTCAGGAGCGTGCTGACCTGCGACGTTCCGGATGTGGTGGTGGTCCGCTCGGGTGGGGTTGATGAGCGGGGGTCGTGCGACGCCTGGCATGCCTTCGGTGGTCAGGACCGCGTTGGTGGACCTGTGGCGTTTCGGATGTGGTGAAGGTCGGCGGTCCACTCGGGTGGGTCGGCGAGAGGAATCGCGCGGCTCTCGGCATGCTGCCGGTGATCAGGACCGTGGCGGCTGACCTGCGGTGTCTCGGGTGTGGTGGGGTCGGCGGTCCGATCGGGTGGAGTCGGCTAGCGGGGTCGCGCGGCGGTTGAGGCGAAGCAAAACCTCGTCGGTGAAGGCATGCCGCCTGAGTGAGGGGCCGCCTCCGAGACCGGGCGGCAGTGCCCGCGCGACGCCGAACATGACCTTGCCGACTTGCGGCCGCACCTGCCGCAAGTGGCGTCAGGTCGGGTAGAGGTGGCTTAAGGCCCGCCTGACCAGCGCCGTTCCCCTCCGGCTGCTCACCCGCAACTCCTCCGCGAGATCCGCCGGCGAGCACAGCCGCGCCCCCACCACGGCGTCGAGGATCTCTGTGACGGCCCGCGGGTTCAGCTCTCGCCGAGCGAGGTCCAGAGCAGCCCGCGCGGGACCGGCCAGCCGAAGCCCGTGCCGCTCCACCACGTCCGGCGGACGGCTCGTGCGTTCGAGCAGAATCCACGGATGTGCTCTTCGCGCATTACTTCCCGCGAGCACGTGAATGTGCCGCGGAAGGGGAAGTACGGCGCCTTGGCGAACCAGTGCGTCGGCTCCCGTGATCACCGAGGAAGGCCCGGCAAAGGAAAGGACGGCGCGCAGCCGATCAAGCCTGGTCGCCGGTGACGGCTTGGTCAGAACGACGCCGGGCAGCAGCTGCTGCCACGACCCGGCGGGGGTGCAGTGGCGCAGGACCTCCCGCGAGGAGATACCGGATTTGCGCAGCTCAGCGGTGGTCGCGATGTGTGTCATGCGTTCATCGTGGCGCAGGGGAGGACAGGCGAAGTGGGGCTGAAGCCAACCTGTGGACAACTTCGGCCGGGTTCACTCGGACGAGTTAGTCGTCGAATCCCGGCTGCCAGCGCGCGACGATTTCGCGTGCGGTCACATGGGCGTCCAACTGGCAGAGAATGCCCGTCGCTCCCATTGTCACGCGGTGAATCAGCAGGTATTGCGGCGGCAGGTTCAACGAACGGCCCGTCTGCGAGTCCGGGCTGCGCAGATCACCCACCCGTTCGGCCTGCGACTGCAGCCAGCGGCGGGTGAAGTGGAACGACTCGGCGCGCAGCGGCTCCACGAACGGCGCCAGGTAGCCGAGCACGTCCTCGCCGTGCAGTTCCATGCCCTCGCGGATGAAGTTCTCGGTGCGCAGCAGCTCGACCAGGTCGGCGGAGCGGCCGTCCAGCGCCAGCCTGGTCATCAGGCCCAGCGTCTTCGGCAGGCCGTCGGGCAGGCGGGCGACGGCGCCGAAGTCGAGCACGCGCAGGCGGCCGTCGTCGCCCAGCATGAAGTTGCCGGGGTGCGGGTCGGCGTGCAGCAGGCCCGAGCGCGACGGGGCCGAGAAGTGGAACTCGGCGAGCAGCTGGCCCGCCAGGTCGCGGTCCTCCGCGGTGCCCTCGCGGATGATGTGGGCCAGGCCCACGCCCGACGTCCACTCGGTCACCATGACCTTGGGCGACGAGGCGATGACGCGGGGGACCAGCACGTGCGGGTCGTTCTCGAAGGCCTTCGCGAACGTGCGCTGGTTCGCGGCCTCGTCGCGGTAGTCGAGCTCCTCCAGGTACCGGTCGCGCAGCTCCTCCAGCAGGGGGCGCACGTCGGTGCCGGGCATGATCGCCTGCAGCAGCCGGCTGAACCGCAGCAGCTGCTTCAGGTCGGCGCGCAGGGCCTCGTCCGCGCCGGGGTACTGGACCTTCACCGCCACGTCGCGGCCGTCGTGCCACACGGCGCGGTGCACCTGGCCGATGGACGCCGACGCGGCCGGGTCGTCGTCGAACTCCTGGAAGCGCTTCGTCCAGGACGCGCCGAGCTGTTCGGCGAGCACGCGGTGCGTGGTGCGGGCGGGCATCGGCGGGGCGGCGGTCTGCAGCTTCGTCAGCGCCTCGCGGTACGGCGCCGCCAGCTCGTCGGGAACCGCGGCCTCGAACACGCTCAGGGCCTGGCCGAACTTCATCGCGCCGCCCTTGAGCTGGCCCAGCACCGCGAAGACCTGTTCCGCCGTCTTGGCCGTCACCTCGGCGTTGACCTCGTCGGCCGCGCGTCCGGTCAGTCGCTTCCCCCAGCCGCCGACAACCCGGCCGGCCACCCCGAGCGGGAGGCTCGCCAGCTTGGCGGTGCGCTGCACGGCCTTGCGCGGAATCTCGGTCACTCGGCCATGTTATGTGCGGAGCACTGACAGTCAGGGTGCGGATACCAGCTTCGCCTCTCAGCGACGCCCGCCGCGAGGTCGAGTTCGAGAGTGGCGTTCAGCACGGGCGGCGGAGCCAGGTCGCGGCCGCGGACGTAGATCAACGACTCCAGGATCTGCGCCACCGCCAGCGCCGCCGTTCCCGACGCGAACAGCACGTCGGTGGAGGCCGGTCGGTTCGCGAGCTGGGCGGCGATGACGGGCCACGCCGGATCCTGGTCGGCGCGGTGCAGGTCCGCGCAGTTCAGGCAGGAAGAACGGCCGGGCAGCACCAGCGGTCCGACGATGCCCACGCCCTCACGCACGCGCACGGCCAGATGCGGCGTCCGGAACGCCATCAGCGTGCTCACGAGGTTCGGATCGGGGACCTGCGTCGCCGCCAGCACCGTCAGATCGGCGTTGTGCGCGAGCTGAACGCTGGATTCAGCCAGAAGCGAAGTGATGGAGAGGGCGAGGTGCCCGGACCCGTGGACCGCGGCCGTCCCGCCCCTCGAAGGCGGGCCGTCGTCGAGCAGGCCGGCTTCTTCGAGTGAGACGAGAACTTCACTCAGCTGGGTGGGGTCCTCGCCCCGAGATTTCAGTCTTTCACCCAGTTCAGCGACGGTGTGGCGGCCGTCGAGGGTGATCAGTTCGTCGACCACCGCCTCGGGCAGCGAGTCGATGACGACGGCGTGCTTCGGGTCGGTGCCGACCTGGACGACGCCGGGGGCTCTGCGCACCACGGCCAGTCCTGCACGCACACGGGGTCTTGTGTCCACGAGGGTAGAGACTGGCAGGGGGCGGGGCCCCCTGCCAGCGCAAACGTCAGACCTTGGCCTTGCCGAGGATCCGCGTCATCTTCGTACCGCAGACAGGGCAGGTGCCCTTCGCCATGCGCCGCCCATTGGTCTCCTCGACGTTTCCGTCGAAGTCGCGCTTCTCGCGACACTTGACGCAGTAGCCGTTGTAGGTGTCGGCCACAGCCCCTCCCTTGCAGTTGTGAGTGCGGACACACTCGGGGACCTTGGCGCGACGGTACCTCCGCAGGCGTGCGAAACCGCGCATGTCGATCCCGCGCGTGTCCAGCCGCCGTTCGGTGGAACTTCACCCGCCGGGTGCGCGCCTGCCGCCGGTTGGGGGCCGAAAATTGTCGGTGACGACGTTTACGGTGACTGCATGGCCGAACCGCGGGTGGAAGTGCGGCGGAGCCCCCGGCGCCGCCGCATGGTCAGCGCGTACCGGGAGGGCGACACCGTCGTCGTCCTTCTGCCGGCACGGATGACCAAGGGGGAAGAGAAGCACTGGGTGGCGGAGATGTTGAGCCGCCTCCAGCGCAGTGAGACGCGCAGGAAGTCCCCTGCGCGCACATCGGACGAGGCGCTCATGGCGCGTTGCGCCGAACTGTCGGCGCGTTATCTCGACGCGCTGGCCGAACCGGTGAGCGTGCGCTGGGTGCCGCCCATGCGGACGCGTTGGGCGTCGTGCACGCCGACGGAGGGCACGATCCGCGTGTCCGAACGGCTGCGCGACGTGCCGCCGTGGGTGCTCGACTACGTGCTGGTGCACGAACTCGCGCACCTGCTGGTGCCAGGGCACGGCAAGGACTTCTGGGAGTGGGTCCACCGCTACCAGAAGACCGAGCGGGCCATGGGCTATCTGGAGGGCCTCTCGGCCGCCGCAGGCTGGGGGATCTCGGAAGACTGAAGATCGACCACGAAGAACACTCGGCGACGGTGTGCGCCGAGGCCCCGAACGCGAAGCGCCCGGTGAGGGAACTCCTCACCGGGCGCGGCGTTCAGGACTCAGGTCAGGCTTCGTCGGGCTTGCCGCCCTTCTCGCCGTCCTCGCGCATGGTGCGCTCCAGCTCGGCGATCGGGTCCTCGAGAGCCTTGCGGGTGTTGGTCAGGCGCTCGGCGAACTCCAGCGGGTCGTCGAGGTCCTCGGCGGTCGGGACGAGCTCGGCGTGCTCCCACACGCTGTCGCGCACCTCGACGCCGTGCTGGTCGCCGATGAGCTTCCACAGC
Source organism: Lentzea sp. NPDC092896 (assembly GCF_044754905.1). Lineage (NCBI taxonomy): Bacteria > Bacillati > Actinomycetota > Actinomycetes > Pseudonocardiales > Pseudonocardiaceae > Lentzea > Lentzea sp. NPDC092896. Next base: position 413,395 of record NZ_JBIVPX010000008.1, on the reverse strand, counting down.
GCGGAGGCGGCCCGCAGCTTGCGCGGGCGCAGTTCCAGGCCCACGAGCGTCGCGAACGTCTGCTCGGCCGGGCCACCGGAGGCACGGCGGCGGCGCAGCGTCTCGCGCAGGGCGGGCGCACCGGGCAGCCGGTCGGCGACGGCGGCGTCGACCACGACGTCCACCCAGCCCTCGACGAGCGCGAGGAGCGTCTCGAGGCGGTTGAGCGCCGCCTTCTGCTCCGGCGTGGTCTGCGGCTCGAGCAGGCCCGAACTCATGGCCTCCTCGATGGAGGCCGGGTTCGACGGGTCGATCTGGCCCGCGAGCTGCTCCAGCGCCGAGGTGTCGACCTTGATGCCCTTGGCGAACTCCTCGACGGTGTCGAGCAGGCGCTGGCGCAGCCACGGCACGTGCGTGAAGAGACGCTGGTGGGCTGCCTCGCGGGCGGCCAGGAACACCATCACCTCGGACGCGGGGCGCTCCAGGCCCTCGGTGAACTTCTCGATGTTCGCCGGCAGCAGGGCCGACGTGCCCTCGGGCCCGAGCGGCAGGCCGACGTCGGTCGAGGTGAGCACCTCGGAGCCGAGCTGCGCGAGCGCGTTGCCCAGCTGCGAGCCGAACGCCATGCCGCCCATCTGCCCGAGCATCGCGAGCAGCGGACCGGCCGCCTGCTTCGCCTCGGCGGGCATCGCCTCGACCCACGCGCCGGACATGCGCTGCGCGACCGGGTCGCACAGGCGCTGCCAGGTGGGGATGGTGCGCTCGATCCAGTCGCGCGCCGTCCACGCCTGCGTCGTGCGGGTGCCCGCGGGCAGTGACGTGACCGGGTCCAGCCACATCTCGGCCAGGTGCACGGCGTCGGTGACCGCGCTCGACTGGTCGGAGGCGAACCCGATGGTGGTCGTCGTCGAGGACAGCTGCTGGAACGCGATCTGCTTCGCGAGGTCGTAGTTGACCGGCCCGCTCGACGACCCCGCGTTGCTCAGCATGGAGCCCAGCTGACTGAGCATGTTGCCCAGCTGGCTGAAGTCGAACGGGTTGTCTCCCGGCTTCCCGCTCTTGTCGTCGGGGTCGTGCGGGCTGAACCCGAACGGCACGTCACTCATGCCTCTACCGTACGCGGATAGACATGGTCGTACGCTGTTCAGCCGTGAGTGAAACCGTCACGACCGCACCCCCACCAGCGCTCCCGCCGAGGGAACGCGGACTGACCCGCCGGACGTGGACGCTGATCGTCAGCTTCCTAGTGGTGGCGGCGCTCGGACTGCTCGGCGGTTTCGCCAGAGTCCCGTACGTCGCGCTGGGCCCCGGCCCCACCTACGACGTGCTCGGCAAGGTCAAGGACACCGACGTCGTCTCGGTGGACGGCCAGGACACGTTCCCCACCAAGGGAACCCTGCGCATGACGACGGTCTCGCTCACCGACGACGTCTCGCTGTTCGGCGCACTGGGCCTGTGGCTGTCGGGCCGCTACGCCCTGGCGCCGCGCGAGGAGTTCTTCAAGCCCGGCGAGTCGGAGGAGGAGGTGCAGAAGAACAACGAGCTCGCGTTCAGCGAGTCGCAGACCTCCGCCGAGGTCGCCGCGCTGCACTACCTCAAGTATCCGGGCATGGTGATCGCGAACCAGGTCACCAAGGGCAGCCCCGCGGAGAACATCATCCCGCTCGGCGCCCGCATCATCTCGGTCAACGGCAAGCAGGTGCAGAGCGCCGCCGACGTCAGCAGCGCCCTGGAGAACACCAAGCCGGGCGACCGCATCGAGGTGGCGTTCGAGAAGGACGGCACCTCCCAGTCGACCCAGCTCACCCTCGGCACCCGCGACGACGGCCGCCCCGCCGGCTTCATCGGCATCTCGCCGGTCGACCGCGCCGACGTGCCGTTCAAAATCAAGATCAGCCTCTCCGACGTCGGCGGCCCCTCTGCCGGCCTGATCTTCGCGCTGGCGATCGTCGACAAGCTGACGCCGGGCGAGCTCAACGGCGGCAAGGCCATCGCGGGCACCGGCGAGATCGCGGGCGACGGCACGGTGAAGCCCATCGGCGGCATCGCGTTCAAGATGGTCGCCGCGAAGGAGGCGGGCGCGCAGGCGTTCCTCGTGCCCGCCGCCAACTGCACGGACGCGAAGCAGCAGGCGCCGGCGGACCTCAAGCTGATCAAGGTCGAGAACCTCTCGGACGCCGTGTCGTCGCTGGAGGCGCTCAACTCCGGCAAGGACACGCCGAGCTGCTGACCTGATCAGGTCAGCACGGCCGGAGGCCACCCGTCCAGGCCGGCGAACTGGCGCAGGTACCGCTCGCACCGCGGCCCGAAGTCGGGGCCGCGGTCGGGCAGCCTCGTCAGCTCGACCACGCGCTGCGGCGAGGGCTCCGGCGGCTGCAGCATGAAGATGTTGATGTCGACGAACTCACCGCCGCCCCGCTCGGCGGCGGTGAGGGCGAGCGCGGTCGCGACCACGACGCCGGCGCAGGTCCGCTCAGGACTGAAGGACGGTTCGACGTGGTCGAACGCGACCGCCACCGCACCGCCTTCCGCCGAGGTGGCGAAGCGGAACCAGCGGCGGCTCGGCAGCTCGGCGGGCGCGTCCCGGTCGTGCTCCGCGACCGTCAGGGAGTGCTGTTCGGCCGAGTCGAGGCGACGGCCGGCGTACACGAGTCCGGCATCGCCCCACTGCGGGTCCGCGAAGACGTGGACGGCGGGCGGGTCGTCGATTCCGAGAAGCCGCCCCATGGTGTCGCGCGCACCCGTGACGAGCTCCTCGAGGGAGATCGGGGTGCGCATCGTTGCCCAGAGGTCGACGGTCATACCGGGACCGTAGGCAGCCGTCTCGTGCCGTTGCCACCGGGAAATCGCTGTCCGCTTGCCGCGAACACCGGGCAACGAGATCAACCCCGGCGCGAGCACGCGCCGGGGTTGTGCCAGCCTGGGGACGTGACGACTAGGGCCGCAGCGTGGCGAGCAGGGCGTCGGTGAGGTTGGGCGCCAGCTCGGGGTGCTCGACGACCTCCTCTGGCACCTCGACCGTGCCGCGCAGCCGCAGCAGGCAGGAGACCGAGCCGTCGCGCAGCACCACCGCCACCAGGCGGGCCTCGCGCCGCGCCGGGTGCGCGGCCGCGAACTGGCGGGCCGCCTCGTCGTCCAGGTCGCCGTGGCTCAGTTCCGTCTCCGCCTCCGGGGGCAGCACGACGATCTCCTGGGCCAGGGCGCAGCCGGTGACGGCCGGGGGCCATTCGATGCCCGCGAGCGCGTCGGCCAGGTCGCCGTCCAGGGCGTCCTGGGCGATCGGGGTCAGCGGGCTCGACTCCGGGTCGAGCTGGCTGCGCAGCTCCGGCTGCTGGTCGATCAGGTCTGAGGTGGCCACGAGGGCGAAGAGTTGCGGAGGCTGCTCCCAGCCGCCTGCCGCTACGAACTCCTCAACCTCGCGGGCGACCGTCGGGAGGATGACCGCTGGCGTTTCACTCGCTGACACGCGTGTCATCGTAAGACTGCGGGCTTCACGGGAACCCAGGGCGTCGTCCGTAGAGTTGGACTAAACGTACGTAACGAAATACCGCGATCCAGGAGCGTGCCTCGTGGCCACACGGCCTCCGGTCGGACTGCCGAAACTGTCCCGGCGCAGCCGAATACTGCTCATCGTAGGTGTTGTGCTCCTGTTCGGTCTCATCACGGGATCGCGGCTGCTCGACACCTACGTGAACTGGCTGTGGTTCGGCGAGGTGAAATTCCGCGACGTCTACAGCACGGTGCTCCTCACCCGGCTGGCGCTCTTCGTGGCCGCCGGCGCCGTCGTCGGCGGCATCGTCGCGCTCAACCTCTACCTCGCCTACCGGGCCCGGCCGGTGTTCGTGCCGGTGTCCGGACCGGACGACCCGGTGGCGCGCTACCGGACCGTCGTGATGCGGCGGATGCGTCTGTTCGCGATCGGCATCCCGGTGTTCGTCGGGCTGATCGCGGGCGCGTCGGCGCAGGACGACTGGCAGCAGATCCAGCTGTTCCTGAACTCCCAGCCGTTCGGCGTGACCGACCCCCAGTTCGGGCACGACATCGGCTTCTACGCGTTCCAGTTGCCGTTCTACGAGTGGCTGCTGTCGTGGCTGTTCATCACGGTCGCGGTGTCGTTCATCGGCGCGGTGATCGCGCACTACCTGTTCGGCGGCATCCGGCTGGCCGGTCGCGGCGGTCAGCTCTCCGGCCCCGCGCGGCTGCACCTGGCGCTCGTCGCCGGCACGTTCGTGCTGCTGAAGGCGGTCGCGTACTTCTTCGACCGGTACACGCTGCTGCTGCACGAGAACGAGAAGTTCGTCGGTGCGAGCTACACCGACCTCAACGCGGTGCTGCCCGCCAAGCTGATCCTGCTGTGCATCGCGGTGTTCTGCGCCGTCGCGTTCTTCGCGGGCGCGTTCATGCGCAACGTGCAGCTGCCCGCCATCGCGACCGTCCTGCTGGTGCTGTCGAGCGTGCTCGTCGGCGCGGCGTGGCCCGCGGTGCTGGAGCAGTTCTCGGTCAAGCCGAACGCCATCCAGAAGGAAGCCGAGTCGATCACCCGCAACATCGCGGCGACACGGCAGTCGTTCGGGCTGACCGACGACAAGGTCGAGACGAAGCCCTACGAGGGCAAGCAGAACGTCAGCAACGACCAGGTCAAGACCAACGACGCGGCGACGCTCGGCAACATCCGCCTGCTCGACCCGGCGGTCCTGTCGCGCACCTTCACGCAGTTCCAGCAGCTGCGGCCGTTCTACGGCTTCCCGAACAAGCTCGACGTCGACCGGTACACAGTGGACGGGAAGCTGCGCGACTACATCGTCGCGGTGCGCGAGCTGAAGCTCGACAGCCTGCCGCAGGGTCAGCGCGACTGGATCAACCAGCACCTCATCTACACGCACGGCAACGGCTTCGTCTACGCCGAGGCGAACAAGGTGAACGCGGTCGCCGACGAGTCCAACGGCGGCTACCCGGACTTCAAGACCGGTGAGGTCAAGTCCAACGGCGACGTCGGCAACGTGCAGAACGGCATCAGGGTCGACCAGCCGCGCACCTACTACGGCGAGCTGTTCGGCCAGAACGACTACTCGATCGTCGGCGGCCGGCCGGCCGGTTCGGCGGCGGAGTACGACACGGACGCCAAGTCCTACACCTACACCGGCACCGGTGGCGTCCCGATCGGCGGCCTGTTCGACAAGCTCGCCTTCGCGGCCTACTACGGCGAGCGCAACATCCTCTTCAACCAGTCGATCGCGGACGACTCGAAGATCCTCTTCAAGCGCACCCCGCGCGACCGCGTGCAGGCCGTCGCCCCGTGGCTCACGGTGGACAGCGACCCGTACCCGGCCGTCGTCAACGGCCGCATCACGTGGATCGTCGACGGATACACCACGCTGGAGAACTACCCGTACGCGCAGCGCACCCAGCTCGGTGACGCGACGAACGACTCGCTCACCGCGGACGGCGTCGTCATCTCGCAGGTCAACAAGCCCGTCAACTACATCCGCAACTCGGTCAAGGCCACTGTGGACGCCTACGACGGCTCGGTGAACCTGTACCAGATCGACGACAAGGACCCGGTCCTCAAGGCGTGGATGGGCGTCTTCCCGAACACGGTGAAGCCCGGCAGCGAGATCTCGAACGAGCTGCGCCAGCACTTCCGCTACCCCGAGGACCTGTTCAAGGTGCAGCGGCAGATCCTGTCGAAGTACCACGTCTCGTCGCCGTCGGACTTCTACTCCGGTGTCGCCTACTGGGCGCCGCCGCAGGACCCGACGATCGACAACGTCACGACGGCCGACGCCCAGCGCGACGCGGCGAGCAAGCGCAGGGACGCCCAGCCGCCGTTCTACGTCCTCGCCGGTGACCCGAGCGACCCGAGCAAGGTCCGCTTCCAGCTGACCAGCCCGCTCGTGCGGGAGAACCGCGAGTTCATGGCGGCCCACGTCTCGGTCGGATCCGACCCGGACAACTACGGCAAGATCAGCGTGTTGCAGCTCAGCCAGGACGCCAAGGGTCCGCAACAGATCCAGACGCAGTTCCTCACGTCGGACAACGTCAGCCGCGAGCTCAACCTGCTGACCCAGCAGAAGACGACCGTCGTCTACGGCAACCTGCTCACGCTTCCCGTGGGCGGAGCGCTGCTCTACGTCGAACCCGTCTACATCGAGCGCGCGTCGAACAACACGTCGTACCCGCAGCTGTCCAAGGTGCTCGTCTGGTACGGCGACCGGGTCGGCTACGCGTCCACGTTGAACGAGGCGCTGGACCAGGTCCTCAGCGGTGCCGGCGCGGTCGTGCCGCCGCCGAGCGACAACAACACCGGCAACGGCCAGACCTCCACGCCGCCGTCGACCACGCCGCCGACCAACGGGGCACTGAGCCCTGAGCTGCAGAAGGCGGTCAACGACATCGACGCGGCGCTGGCCGACATCAAGAGGGCCCAGCAGAACAGCAACTTCACCGAGCTCGGCCAGGCGTACGCGAAGCTGGACGACGCCACGAAGAGGTTCAAGCAGTACAACACCGGTGCCGCGACACCGCCGACGGGCCAGTCGTCGGTTGTGCCGAGCCCCACACCGTCCGGCTGACCTACCGATTTGCTTTTAGCTGCTCCCTCCGCGTAAGGTTCTATTCATACCGACGCGGGGTGGAGCAGCTCGGTAGCTCGCTGGGCTCATAACCCAGAGGTCGCAGGTTCAAATCCTGTCCCCGCTACAAAGTTGGAAGAGCCCTGTTCGCGGAGATCGCGAACAGGGTTTTTTCGCATTTACATTGGGGGCTTGCCCCCAGACCCCACCCTGGGGGCAAGCCCTCAGACCCCCGTAGGTCGCCCAGTTGACGCGGTGTCGGCGGCGAACAGTGGTTGACCTGCGGAAATGGCGGTTAGTGGGGGGTGGTAAAAACGGGTTCTCAGAGGGTGTATAGTTCTACTTACAACAGCAAGACAAGCAAGAAGCGGCGCGGGGTGGAGCAGCTCGGTAGCTCGCTGGGCTCATAACCCAGAGGTCGCAGGTTCAAATCCTGTCCCCGCTACAAAGGTAAGAAGGCCCGATTCGCGGAGATCGCGAATCGGGCCTTCTTCGTATTGTGCTCGGTGTCCCCGGTCCGGGGGCTCGCCCCCGGACCCTGCAGGTCGTCCAGGTGGGGTCGTTCAGGTCATGTTCTCCGCCCAGTACTGGGCGCACAGCATGCTGGAGCAGATGCGGCCTTCACCGTTGACGGTGCGGTGCTTGCGGATCTGTTTGCCGCACACCATGCACTCGTCCTTGCCGGCCTGCTCCGGGATGCCCCCCGTCACCCACGCCCTCGTGTGCGCCGCCACCTTCTTGTGGTCCAGCCACTTCAAGTTCAGGTTCTTCATGGGTCCCCGACCTCCGTCGTCTCGCACCGCTGCCTGGCAATGATCATTTTCCCGCAACGGCGGGCCTGGGAAAGGGGTCTGCGCCTACATCACCGGGTCGTGCGACGTTGCACCCCGACCGTCCATTCGGGTGGCTTCGGCCGGTGAGCTCGTACCGCCGATCGAGTGAGAGTGGGGGACTTTCGTTTCTGCGAAAGGACTTTTCCATCCGGGATGGACACGGACGGTCAAGCGGCCAAACGCGTGAGGTCTGAAAACTGCCGCTTACTCAGCGAGACTTTTCGTTGCTCCGCATGGCCCATCAGACTAGCCCGGTGATCAGCCACTGTGGACAGAACGGCTGACCATTGTGGACAGCTTCCCCCAGACGTGGGAACGTTGTCGTTGTGTCAGACCTGAATGCGACCGCAGCCGCCCTGCTCGGGCTGCTGCACGACGGACCCAAGACCGGTGGCCAGTTGGTGGCGGAGGCAGGAGACCGCTTCGGCGCGTTCTTCAGCGTGACCCGCTCCCAGGTGTACCGCGAGCTGCCCGCGCTGGCTGACCAAGGCCTGCTGCGCCTCGGCAAGCAGGGACCGCGGTCCAGTCAGCAGTACGTGCTGACGGCCGCGGGCAAGAAGGCCTTCAAGAACTGGCTGCTGTCCGAGCCTGGCCCGGACCACCTGCGCAGCCCGCTCATCCTTCGTCTGGTGCACGCCGGTTCGCTGACCGCGAAGCAGCGTGAATCCCTGATCACGACCGCGCGTTCGACGTACGGTCAGGAACAGGAGAGCGCGAAGAGCGCCGCCAAGACGGCGGAGGACCCCTACGCCAAGGCGGTGGCCGAGTTCGGTCTCGCTCACGCCAAGGCCGTTCTCAAGCTGCTCGACGCGATCCCCACCGCGTAACAAGAGAGCGCCAGTGAGCACCGGTCGCGTACGGCGGCCGGTGCTGGCGTAATCTTTTTGCGTGAACCCGGACGTCGAAGCAGACATCAAGGACCTCTCCGCCACTCTTTCGAGCATCGAGGCGGTGCTGGACCTCGATGCGTTGCGCGCCGCTGTCGCGGACCTGGAGGCGCAGGCGACCCGCCCCGACCTCTGGGACGACCAGGAGAAGGCGCAGAAGGTCACCAGCGCGCTCTCGCACAAGCAGGGTGAGCTGCGGCGCGTGACCGGCCTGCGTTCGCGTCTCGACGACCTGCCGCTGCTCTACGAACTCGCCGAAGAGGCAGAGGACGCGGAGGCGGCGGCCGACGCGGACAACGACCGGGCCAAGCTCCGCGACGAGATCGCGAGCCTGGAAGTGCGCACGCTGCTGTCCGGCGAGTACGACGAGCGCAACGCGCTGATCACCATCCGCGCCGAGGCCGGTGGCGTCGACGCCGCGGACTTCGCCGAGATGCTGTTGCGCATGTACTCCCGCTGGGCTGAGCGGCACAACTACGGCGTCGACGTGTTCGACACGTCCTACGCCGAAGAAGCGGGCATCAAGTCCGCCACCTTCCGCATCAGCGCCCCGTACGCCTACGGCACGCTGAGCGTCGAGCAGGGCACGCACCGTCTCGTGCGCATTTCGCCGTTCGACAACCAGGGCCGCCGCCAGACGTCGTTCGCCGGCGTCGAGGTCGTGCCCGTCGTCGAGCAGACCGACCACGTCGAGATCGACGAGAAGGACCTGCGCGTCGACGTCTACCGCTCGTCCGGCCCCGGTGGCCAGGGCGTCAACACGACGGACTCGGCGGTGCGCCTCACGCACATCCCGACCGGCATCGTGGTGTCCTGCCAGAACGAGCGCTCGCAGCTGCAGAACAAGGCCACGGCCATGAACGTCCTGCAGGCCAAGCTCCTCGAACGCCGCAGGCAGGAGGAGCAGGCCAAGATGGACGCGCTGAAGGACTCCGGCTCCAGCTGGGGCAACCAGATGCGCTCCTACGTGCTGCACCCGTACCAGATGGTCAAGGACCTGCGGAACAACCACGAGGTCGGCAACCCGTCCGCCGTGCTCGACGGTGAGATCGACGACTTCCTCGAGGCCGGCATCCGGTGGCGCAAGCAGTCCCAGCAGGCGTAAGCGAGTTCAAGAGCCTGGTCCACGAAGCCGCCCGCCGAACCGGTGGGCGGCTGTCGGCGTTCACGCCCGCCGAAGACGTGACTCCGAACTTCCACCAGGCCCTCATCACCTACCGCGACCGCACCGTCGCGATGCTCTGTTCGCGTGACGACGGCTCGGTCGTGCTGACCGAGCCGTTCGACGTGCGCGCGGACTGGTCTCTGGCCTTCGTCGACGAGCCGGAACTCGCCGCCGTGGTCAGGCGGTTCGCGGGCTTCACCGTGTTGTCCAAGGACGACGCGGAGCGACCGTTCAGTCACCCGGATCACCCGCACGTGTCGGTACGCGATCTGGCCTACTGGAAGCCTGAAAACACCGGTCAGGCCCTGTTCCACTGGTGGGACTGACCGGCCGTTCCGGTGCGGAAGTTAACCGGAACGGGGGCTTTACCCCGGCCATGAGTAGACTCGCGCCTCGTGATTCGTCTCGAACACGTTTCCAAGGTCTACAAGACCTCCACGCGTCCTGCGCTCGACGACGTGTCCGTCGAGATGGAGAAGGGCGAGTTCGTCTTCCTGATCGGGCCTTCCGGGTCCGGCAAGTCGACGTTCCTGCGTCTGCTGCTGCGCGAAGAGGTGCCGACCAGGGGACGCGTCTACGTCTCCAACTTCGACGTCGCCAAGATGTCGCGGCGCAGGGTCCCCCGCCTGCGTCAGTCCATCGGCTGCGTGTTCCAGGACTTCCGCCTTCTGCCCACGAAGACGGTCGCCGAGAACGTCGCGTTCGCGCTCGAGGTCATCGGCAAGCCCCGCAACACCATCGTCAAGGTGGTGCCGGAGGTGCTGCAGCTGGTGGGCCTCGACGGCAAGGAGGACAGGTTCCCGACCGAGCTGTCCGGTGGTGAGCAGCAGCGCGTCGCGATCGCCCGTGCGTTCGTGAACCGCCCGCTGGTGCTGATCGCCGACGAGCCGACCGGAAACCTGGACCCCGACACGAGCCAGGACATCATGTTGCTGCTGGAGCGGATCAACCGCACCGGCACGACCGTCATCATGGCGACCCACGACCACGGCATCGTCGACTCGATGCGCCGCCGAGTGGTGGAGCTCGCGTACGGCAAGGTCGTCCGTGATGACGCGCGCGGCGTTTACGGCGTTGGCCGTTAAGCGTCCCTAAGCCCCCGAACCCCAAGGAACCCCGCCCCCGATGCGTACCAGCTTCGTGTTCAGCGAGGTCATCACCGGACTTCGCCGGAACGTCACGATGACGATCGCGATGATCCTCACGACCGCCATCTCGCTCGGGCTGCTCGGCGGTGGTCTGCTCGTCGTCCGCATGGTCGACAAGATGCAGGCCAACTACGCGGGCAAGCTCGAGGTCTCCGTGCTGCTGACCAACGACGTCAGCGCCAACGACAAGGACTGCACCCAGCAGCCGTGCGCGGGCCTGCGTTCCGCCCTGGACCAGACCTCGGGTGTCGAGTCCGTCGTGTACCAGAACCGCGACGAGGGCTTCGAGCGCTTCAAGAAGATCTTCGAGGCGCAGCCGGAGCTGCTCAAGCTCGCGCGGCCGGAAGCCATCCCGGCGACGTTCCGCGTGAAGCTCGAGGACCCGGAGCGCACCGACGTCATCAAGCAGGCCTTCGAGGGCAAGCCCGGTGTGAAGGGCGTCGACGACCAGGGCAAGTTCCTGGAGCGGTTCTTCGAGGGCCTCAACGGCATGCGCGACGTCGCCCTGATCCTCGCGCTCATCCAGGCGTTCGCCGCGCTGCTGCTGATCTCGAACACCATCCAGGTGTCGGCGTTCACCCGCCGCGTCGAGGTCGGCATCATGCGACTGGTGGGCGCGACGCGGTGGTACACGCAGTTGCCGTTCCTCATCGAGGCGGTCGTCGCGGGCATCATCGGCTCGGTCACCGCGGTCGGCGGTCTGGTGCTGTTCAAGGCGTTCTTCCTCGACCGGATCACCAGGAACCTCACCGAGTCGGGCATCATCCCGCCGATCGGGTACCTGGACATCCTGATCGTGTCGCCCTGGCTGTTCCTCGTCGCGGTCGTCATCTCGGCGACCACCGGCTACGTGACACTCCGCCTCTACGTGCGGCTTTAAGAATTTTGCCGAGCACCTAAACTGGTCGTCATGGTCAAGGAACGCGGGCAGAAGGTCATCGCGTCGAACCGCAAGGCTCGGCACGACTGGTCCATTCTGGACACCTACGAGGCGGGCATTCAGCTCGTCGGCACCGAGGTGAAGAGCCTGCGCATGGGACGGGCGTCCCTGGTGGACGCCTTCGCCCAGGTCGACGACGGCGAGATCTGGCTGCACGCGCTGCACATCCCGGAGTACGTCGCGGGCACCTGGACGAACCACGAGGTCCGGCGCAAGCGCAAGCTCCTGCTGCACAAAAGCGAGATCGAGCGGCTGATCGGCAAGACCAAGGAGTCCGGTCTGTCGCTCGTGCCGCTGCAGATGTACTTCAAGGACGGCTACGTCAAGGTCGAGATCGCGCTGGCGAAGGGCAAGAAGTCCTACGACAAGCGCCAGGACCTGGCGAAGCGCGACGCGAACCGCGAGATCGCGAAGGCGCACGGACGGGCGTTGAAGGGCCGGTACTGATGGCGTTGGTGGACGTCCACGTCCACTTCATGCCGCAGAACGTCCTGGACAAGGTCTGGGCGTACTTCGACCGCGTCCGCGAATCCGGTGTCGACTGGAGCATCTGGTACCGCACTGACGAGAACGCCCGGCTCACCGCACTGCGGGAGCTGGGCGTCGTCGCGTTCGCACCCCTGCTCTACCCGCACAAGCCGGGGATGGCGCAGTGGCTGAACGAGTGGGTCGCCGACTTCGCGGCGCGGGTTCCCGAGGCGGTGCCGACGGGCACGTTCTACGCGGAACCGGGCGCGGAGGCGTACGTGCGCAAGGCCCTGGAGGCTGGCGCACGGTGCTTCAAGTCGCACGTCCAGGTCGGCGGCTACGACCCTCGTGACGCGCTGCTGGACGGCGTCTGGGGCCAGCTCGCGGAGGCCGGCGTGCCGGTCGTGGTGCACTGCGGCGACGGGCCGATGCCGGGCGAGTTCACCGGGCTCGGCGTGTTCGAGGAGGTGCTGAAGAAGCACCCGCGGCTGACGGCGGTCGTCGCGCACGCGGGGATGCCGGACTACTCAGGCGCGTTGGACCTGGTCGAGCGCTATCCGAACGTGCACGTCGACACCACGATGGTGGGCGTTCCGTTCACCGAGCAGATGACGCCGTTGCCGGCCGACTGGCGTTCCCGGATCGCGGGGCTGGTGGACCGGGTGGTGCTGGGCACCGACTTCCCGAACATCCCGTACCCCTACGAGGTGCAGATCGACGCCATCAGGTCGTGGGGCCTGGACGCCGCCGCCGAGCAGGCGATCCTGCACGACAACGGCGTCCGACTGCTTCAGCTGTCGAGATAGGCGAGCACGGCGCGCACGCGGCGGTGCTCGGAGTTCGACGGCTCCAGGCCGAGCTTCGCGAAGATGTTGCCGACGTGCTTCTCGACGGCGCCGTCGGACACCACGAGCGTGTTGGCGATGGCCGTGTTGGACAGTCCCTGAGCCATCAGCCCGAGCACCTCGCGTTCGCGGGGCGTCAACGAGTCGACGGGGCTCTTCTTGCTGCGCACCATGAGCTGCGTGATCACCTCGTGGTCGATGCTCGTGCCGCCGTCGGCGACCCTCCGCACCGCGTCGACGAACTCCTTCACGTCCGCCACCCGTTCCTTGAGCAGATATCCGACACCGCTGGCACCGCCCGCGAGGAGTTCCACGGCGTAACGCTCCTCGACGTACTGCGACAGCACCAGCACCGGCAGCCCCGGATAGCGGCGGCGGCACTCGATGGCGGCCCGCAGCCCCTCGTCGGTGAACGTCGGCGGCATCCGCACGTCCACCACGCACAGATCCGGCCTGTGCTCGGTCACGGCGTCGAGCAGCATGTCGCCGTTCTCCACCGCCGCGACGGTCTCGATGCCCTCATCGGCGAGCAGGCGTTGCACGCCCTCCCTCAGCAGCACCGAGTCCTCGGCGATCACCACGCGCACGGCAACTCCGCTCGAATAACGGTCGGCCCACCAACGGGGCTGACGACGACAACCACACCGTCGATCGTGGCGGCACGGTCCGCGAGCCCGGCGAGTCCGCCGCCCGGCTTCAGCTCCGCGCCACCCTGACCGTTGTCGGTGACCTCGACCAGCACCCCGGTGTCCACCCTGTTGACCCGCACGGTCGCCCTGGTGCCGTTGGAGTGCTTGGTGATGTTCGTGAGCGCCTCGCCGACGGTGAAGTACGCGGCGCTCTCCACCGACGTCGGCGGCCGCGGCTCCACGTCGACCTGCAGCTCGACCTCGATCGGCACACGGGCGGCGAGCGCGGACAAGGCGGCGTCGAGCCCCCGGTCACCCAGGACCGACGGGTAGATGCCCCGCGCCAGGTCCCGCAGTTCCTTGATCGCGAGCTTCGCGTCCGCGTGCGCCTCCGCGATGAGCTCCGCGGCACCCTCCGGATCGGAGTCCATTTTGGACTTCGCCCGGCCCAGCCCCATCGCCACGGCCACGAGCCGCTGCTGCGCGCCGTCGTGCAGGTCGCGTTCGATGCGCCGGCGCTCCGCCTCGGCCGCCTCCACCCCGCGGGCCCGGCTCGACGACAGCCGCTCCGCCTCGATCGCCAGCGCGTCGGCCCGCGTCGGACCGAGCATGCCCCGCGCGAACTTGCCGTGCACCGTGCCGAGCGCCCTGGTGCCGAGAACGGCGAACGGGATCAACGCCAGCCCGATCAGCGAGACCGGCAACGCCGACACGAACGAGTCGATCGTCCAGAACTCGCCGACGATCACCGCGAACGGCGCCTCGCCGATCCAGAACGGCACCGCTATGAACGCCGCCACCGCGACCCACATCGCGAGCACGGTCGCGAACTCCACGATGCCGACCGGCAGGAGGAGCAACAGGTAGCCGTAGTCGCGCCAGGTCGCCGGATCGGTGAACTGCGCCTTCCAGCGCTGCCACAACGTGCCCGTCGCCGGCTCGCGGTACGGGCTGGGGATGTCAGTGCGCAGCGCCGCCCTGACCCACGACCGCTCCAACGTCGCGCCACCCCGCACGACGTTCATCGCGAGCCACAGCAGCGGGATGCCCACCCAGACGATCGCTGTGGCGAACCCGACCACCGTCAGCACGACCAGGAGGGTGAACCAGAAGATGCCGGTCACCAGGTTGGTCAGCAGGTAGAACCCGGCTGCGAGCGCGTTCGGTTTCCTCATGACGTCCATGGTGTCGTTCCCGCTGGTCAGAGACCATCTGGCTAGCTATCCGGTCGGAGGTGGGGACAGCCCTACCTGCCTCGGGAAGAACTCGTTGGCCCCAGTCGTTATGCTAGGTGCAACCACTACCAGGGGGTGAACGGTTTCGACTGTGGACGTTGATTCAGGGGAAGCGTGTCGGTGCAGGCGAGAGACCACCGTTAAGCGTCATCGCAAACCAATAAGCGCCACGTCTAACGACAAGCGCACCGCGTACGCTCTCGCTGCCTGACAGCGGAGCTAGCGGTTGTCGGCCTAGGAGTGCCTTCGGCCTAGTTCCCGGCATCAGCTAGAGGGCTTACCTGCAGTCTCGGTCGCGGAGACTGTTCGGGAAACTCACAGCGACTGGGCCCGTCACACCTGCTCGTTCGCGTGACAGGTGGGGTCAAGCAGAGACACAGCGGACTGCACACGGAGAAGCCCTGATGAACCGGCACAGGACCCGGGTTCGATTCCCGGCACCTCCACTCGATCGGTGAGTGCTGTTCGTGGACAGCACTCACCGTTTCTCGTTCTCGGGCGTCTTCTGGGGGCCGAGCCCCCAGACCCCCACGCCGGGGGCAAGCCCCCGGACCCCCGGCCGCCTCGTGCTTCGCACCTCGGCGGCCCATCATGGGGCGCTGGTTGGGGTGTTGGGTGTTGTTAGGGGCAGTAGGGCTCGTAGTAGTAGCAGTCGACTGTGCGGACGATTTGGTGGTCGATGTCGCGGACTGTGATTCGGACGAACTCGATTCCGCCCGGAGTGGTCGTGGTCAGGGAGAACGTGCCCATTTGTACGACCGCGGAGCTCTTGTTCCGGCGGTCTCCCTGAGCCCACTTCGGCTTGGTGACCGTCTTGTTGCCCTGGTGGCCCGTCAGTTCCACGTCTGCCCACTCGCCGGCTGAGATGCCCAGCGACGGGGTGGTCACGGTCACCGTTCGGCGGGACGTGGACCAGGCCAGGTTGCCGTTGCCGCTGGCGGCCAGCACGCCCGAGCTGTGGAAGACGTTCACCGCGTAGCCGGTTGGCGCCGCCGAGGCCACGCCTGCCGTGGTCGTCGCCAGAGCTGCCATGGCCAGCAGGGTCACGCCTAGCCGGGTGAAGATCCGCATGTGAGTCGCTCCGTGTTTTCGTTGTCCGAGGGCGGGTGCGTCGCTGGCGTGGGTTTACTGGTTGCCGTCTACGTAGTAGGTGTTGGTCACCGTGAAATCGGTGGTGGCTGAGGCCACGCTCGCCGTCGTCGTTGCCAGTGCCGCGATGGCCAGCAGGGTGATGCCCAGCCGGGTGAAGATCCGCATCCGAGGTTCCCTCCGTGCTTTCGTGTACGTGGGGACGGTACGTGGCTGGGCTTGCAGGAGTTCTGGAATCCGCAGGTCAGGGCGTTGGGAGGGGTGGTGGGGCGGAAGGTTGTCTTCGTCGTTTTCGACGGCATGAAGATGCTGGACGTCACCGGGCCCGCCGAGGTGTTCGCCGAGGCCAATCTGGCCGGTGCCGACTACTCGATTCGCTACGTGTCGCCGTCCGGGGAGGCGGTCACGACGTCTGTCGGGATTCGGCTGCCGGTGGACGGGGTGGCGGGTGACGTTGCCGAGGCTGACACCGTCATCGTGTCCGGGGGCGAGGCTTTGGGGCGGCTTCCCGTGCCCGTTGAGTTGGTTGCCGCGATTCGTGAGTTGGCGCCTCGGGTTCGGCGGCTTGTTTCGATCTGCACGGGGTCGTTCGCGCTGGCTGCGGCTGGGGTGCTGAGCGGGCGGCGGGCCACCACGCACTGGAAGCAGGCTGGGCGGCTGGCTCGCGGGTATCCGGACGTCGAGGTGCTGGCCGACGCGATCTTCGTGGAGGACGGCGGGGTCTTCACGTCTGCCGGGGTGTCTGCGGGGATGGATCTGGCGTTGGCGTTGGTCGAGCGGGACTACGGGGCTGATCTGGCTCGGACTGTCGCTCGTAGCTTGGTGATGTTCATGCAGCGACCTGGCGGGCAGTCGCAGTTCTCGGCGCCGTTGGAGGTTCGGCGGCCCAGCACGCCGGTGTTGCGGGAGGTGGTGGACCTCGTGTCGGCTCAGCCTGCGTTGGACCACAGCGCCGGGAATCTGGCGGCACGGGTCGGTGTGAGTGCCCGGCACCTGGCGCGGATGTTCGTCAGTGAGTTGGACACCACGCCCGCGCGGTTTGTGGAGCAGGTTCGGCTGGATCACGCGAAGGCGCTGTTGGACGCTGGTCTTGGGGTGGCGCAGGCCGCTCGGCAGGCCGGGTTCGGGAGTTCCGAGACGATGCGGCGGGTGTTCGTGGCCCGGCTCGGGGTGTCGCCCAGCGAGTACCGGGCGCGCATGTCCACATCTGTGGGGTGGCGGTCCTGATTGACAGTGGGCGGCTGAAGGTGCCGAGCTGACCATTGGGGCATGTCAGAAGTTGTTGCTGGGGTTGTTGTTCCCGATACGGATCTGGTTCGGGCGGCCACGTCGTTGGTGCGCGAGGCCGCGGACGACACACTGTTCCACCACTCGCGGCGGGTGTTCCTGTGGGGAGCGCTGAAGGCTGCCGCGCGCGGGTTGGACGTCGATTTGGAGCTGGCCTACGTGGGTGGGCTGTTCCACGATCTTGGGCTGACGACTGCTCACGCGACTGAGGATCGGCGCTTTGAGATCGACGGTGCTGAGGTCGCGCGGACGTTCCTGTTGGAGCACGGGCGGTCTGAGGCGGACGCGCGCAACGTGTGGCTGGCGATTGCGCTGCACACGACTCCCGAGGTGCCGGAACACCTGTCGCCCGAAGTCTTCGCGGTCGCGCTGGGGGTGAAGACCGACGTGCTCGGGCTTGGGCTGGACGAGTTGAGCGCCGAGCAGCGGGCGGAGGTGGTGGCCGCGCATCCTCGGCCCGACTTCAAGAATCGGATTCTGCGGGCGTTCTACGACGGGATGGCCCATCGGCCCGACACGACGTACGGGACGATGAACGACGACGTGCTCGCGCACTTCGATCCCTCGTTCCGGCGCACGGACTTCGTGGACGTCATCAAGAACAGTCCCTGGTCTGAATGACGTCGGACAGTGCGTTCAGGAAGTCCGGGGCATTGAACATCGCGCCTGCTGAGGCGACGCCGGTGACGTTGAAGCGGTTGGTCAGCAGGCGTTCTGCTGCTTCTACGGCCAGAGGGGCGCTCACGGCGTAGATGTCCTTGCCGGAAGCGGTCAGGCGGCGTTCCTCACCGGCCCTGCGGACGCGGACGTCCACCTCGAAGGTCTCCGGGGTCTGTCGGGCTTCTGCTGCTTGGAGGCCGGTGGCCGCTTCCGTTGACATGTAGCTGGTCACCGACTGGATTTTCAGGTGGCTGGGGACCGTGACGATGTCGGCCATCGAGAACTCGGCGATGACCTCGCGCTCGCCGTCGGGGAACTCCCACTTCAGAGGTGGGCGCGGGGCATCCTGGTGGTACTGGAGTTCGCCGTCGCGGAACCGGACTCGGTGGCCTTCACGTCGGTCTCTGGAGACCTGACCTGCGGTGATGGTGCCTGCGGTGGGCTGCCAGCCGCTCAGGCCGTAGGCGATGTGCGCCTCGTCCGCCGTGGTCCAGCCGGCCATCGCGGTGGTGATCAGGAGGTCGGCCAGGCCGCCGAAGAAGGCCATCGCGGGGACCGCCGGGATCGAGGCGCCGCGGGCGAACGTGTCGGCGTTCGCCTCGATCTCCGCCGCCACGTCGACGTACGGGATGCCGGCGCGTTCGGCGGCGGCGAGCAGTGGGAGGGCGGTCGTCGCGAACGGGCCCGCCGTGTTGATCACGGCGTCGGCACCGGACAGGGCGCGGTCGAGAGCATCGGGGTTGTCGGCCGTGGCCTGGGCGCGGCCGAACGGGAGCGGGGTGTGGCCGCGCTTTTCCAGTTCTGCCAGGACGAATCGTCCCGTGTGGCCCGACGCGCCGTAGACCGCGATCTTGTGTCCCATGTGGACCATTCAAGTCCTGGGGGGTGGGTGGGGGCTAGTGTCTGGAACGACACGATGCGTACAGTTTCGGACATGCTGGCGTTTGCTGCGACGAGCGGGATGCTGCACTTCGAGCTGACCGCCACGTACGAGATCTTCACCGCCCCGCAGCTCGGCTACGAGGTGCGGATCTGTGCGGACGGGCCGGTTCGTCTCGGCAAGTTCACGGTGGAGCCCGACCTGCCGCTCGATGGGGTGCGGAGTGCGGACACGGTGGTCGTGCCCGCCATTGAGGACGTGGACGAGCCGCTCGCCCCCGCGCTCGTTGAGGCTGTCAAAGCCGCTCACGACAAAGGGGCGCGGATCGTCTCGTTGTGCACGGGGGCGTTCGTGCTGGCGGAGGCCGGGGTGCTCGACGGGCTTCGGGCCACGACGCACTGGGGACACACCGACGAACTGGCCAGGCGGTATCCGCGGGTCGAGGTCGATCCGGACGTGCTGTACGTCGACAACGGGCAGGTGCTGACGAGCGCGGGCAAGGCGGCGGCGATCGACCTGAGCCTGCATGTGATTCGCAACGACCACGGCGCCGCGACGGCCAACACGGCGGCGCGCCGGCTGGTCGTGCCGCCGCATCGGGACGGTGGGCAGGCGCAGTTCGTGCTCGCGCCGGTGCCGTCGGGGGAAGGGCATCCGCTCACCGAGTTGTTCGACTGGGTGTCGGCGCGGTTCGACCAGATGATCACTGTGGAGGACATGGCGCGGCAGGCCAGCATGAGTTCGCGGCACCTCGCTCGGCTCTTCCGGGCCGTGACGGGCACCACGCCGTTGCAGTGGCTGCACACCCAGCGGATCCGGCGCGCGCAGGAGTTGCTGGAGATGACGGACGACAGCGTGGACCAGATCGCGGAGGCGTCCGGGATGGGCACCGCCACGACGTTGCGCCGGCACTTCCACCGGACCGTGGGTGTGCCTCCGGACACATATCGCCGTACGTTCCGCCCTGTTGGTGGCCGATAGCCACCTGGCTGGGCGTTACGGTGACCTGATGAGCAACGAACAGCGCATCGGGGCGCGGGTGTTGCGGCGCAAGCCGATCGACCAGCTGACTCATCCTGGCAGCGAGCTCAAGCGCACCATGGGCGTCGGGCACCTCACGATGATCAGCATCGGAGCCACGCTCGGCACCGGCATCTTCGTCGTGCTGGGAGAGGCGGTGCCGCTCGCCGGGCCCGCCATCGTGTTGTCGTTCGTGCTGGCCGGCATCACCGCGTTGTTCTCCGCGCTGTCGTACGCCGAACTCGCGGGCCTGATCCCCGCGTCCGGCTCGTCGTACTCCTACACCTACGCGACGCTCGGCGAGATCGTCGCCTGGGTCTGCGGCTGGTGTCTGGTGCTGGAGTACGGGGTCTCGGTCGCGGCGGTCGCGGTCGGGTGGGGGCAGTACGTCAACGAGTTGCTGCACCTCGTGACGGGACTGCGGATTCCGGACGTGCTGAGCCAGCCGCCGGGTGCGGGCGGGGTCGTCAACATTCCGGCCGTGGCGATCGTGGTCATCGCGATGCTGGTGCTGCTCGGTGGCTCCAAGGGCAGTGCGCGCACGAACACGATCCTGGTGTGGGTGAAGATCGGCGCGCTGCTGATGTTCTGCGCCGTCGCGTTCACCGCGTTGAAGGCCGGCAACCTGCAGCCGCTGTTCCCGTTGGGACTGGCCGGGATGAGCGCCGGCGCGGCCACGTTGTTCTTCTCCTACATCGGGTTCGACGCCGCGTCGACCGCCGGTGAGGAGGCCAAGAACCCGCAGCGCGACCTGCCGCGCGCGATCATCATCTCGCTGGTCGTGATCACCGCGCTGTACTGCGCGGTCGCCCTGGCCGCCGTGGGTGCCATGCCGTGGCAGACGTTCGAGGGCACGGAGGCCGCGCTGAGCCGGGTGCTGACCGACAACGTCGACGGCGCGATCTGGCCGATCCTGCTGTCGATCGGTGCGGTGGTCGCCACTACTTCCGTGGTGCTGACCGTTCTTTATGGACAGACGCGCATCCTGTACGCCATGTCGCGGGACGGGTTGGTGCCGTCGATCTTCGCGAGGCTGAGCCCGAAGACGGGGGTGCCGTTCGTGAACACGGTCGTCGTCGGCCTGTTCATCGGTGTGCTGGCCGCGCTGGTGCCGCTGGGGTCGCTGGCCGACGCGACGAGCATCGGCACGCTGTTCGCGTTCGCGCTGGTCAACATCGCGGTGATCATCCTGCGGCGCACCGAACCGGACCGCAAGCGCACCTTCCGGGTGCCGTTCTCGCCCGTGACGCCGTTGGTGGGCCTGGGGTTCTGCGTCTACATGATGTTCAGCCTCGGGCTGGACACGTGGATCGCGTTCCTCGGCTGGATGGTCCTCGGGTTCGTCATCTACTTCGGGTACAGCGTCAGGAAGGCTCGCCTTGCGGTTCCAGGTGATCAGTGACGTCGCCGGCATCGCCCGCGCCGCCAGGTACTACGCCGAGGTCTGGGACACCACCGAGGACGTGCTGTCCTCGGAGACGCTGCACTGCGTCCGGCACGCGGGCGGCGCGACGATCGGGGCGTTCGACGGCGACGAGCTGATCGGCGCCACGACGGGCCTCTTCTGCCCGGACGGCTCGGTGTACTCGATGATCGCGGCCGCGCGGACCGGCGTCGGGCATCCGTTGAAGCTCGCGCAGAAGGACTGGGCGGTCGGGCTCGGCGCGAAGTCGATGCGCTGGACCTACGACCCGCTGGTGTCGCGCAACGCCCGGTTCAACCTGGTCAAGCTCGGGGCGATCGTCACCGAGTACACAGTGGACTTCTACGGGCCGATGCGCGACGGCGTGAACGACGGCGACGAGACCGATCGGCTGACCGTGCGCTGGGACCTCACCGAGTCCCGCGAGCCGCACGAGTCGGTGCCCGCCGGCGAGGTCGTCGAGACCGCACCTGACGGGGAACCGTTGGCGCGCACGGACGGCGAACGGATCTGGTGCCGGGTGCCGCGCGACGTCGTGCAGGTGCGCAAGGAGTCCGCCGAGTTGGCCCGGCAGTGGCGGGAGGCGGTGCGCGGGGTGTTCGTCGACGCCTTCGAGCGGGGTTACGTCGCCACGTCGATGTCCCGCGAGGGCTGGTACGAGCTGGAGCGCCGATGAAGATCGAACGGATCGAGCTGCTGCACGTCGCGATTCCGCTGGTGTCGCCGTTCCGCACGTCGTTCGGGACGATGACGACCAAGGACACGTTCCTGCTGCGCGTCGTCACGGACGAGGCGGAGGGCTGGTCGGAGTTCGCCGCCGACCCGGAACCGCTGTACTGCTCGGAGTTCGTCGGCGCCGCGGAACTGGTGCTGGAGCACCACCTCGTGCCGCGGGTGACACCCGAGATCACGGCCGCGGAGGTCGCGCCCAGGACCGAGGCGATCAAGGGTCACAAGCTCGCCAAGGCCGCGCTGGAGACCGCGATCCTGGACGCCGAGCTCCGGTCGTTCGGGATGTCCATCGGCACGTTCCTCGGCGCCACGGCCACGAGGGTGCCCGCCGGGGTGTCGGTCGGGATCAAGAACTCGATCCCAGAGCTGATCAGCGACGTCGAGGGCTACCTGGCCGAGGGCTACGCGCGGATCAAGCTCAAGATCGAGCCGGGCTGGGACGTCGAACCGGTGCGGGCCGTGCGCGAACGGTTCGGCGACATCCTGTTGCAGGTCGACGCGAACACCGCCTACGCGCTGGCCGACGCCGAACACCTGCGAAAGCTGGACGAGTTCGGCCTGCTGCTGATGGAACAGCCGCTCGACGAGGACGAAATCCGCGGGCATTCGCTGCTCGCGCAACGGATCCGCACGCCGATCTGCCTGGACGAGTCGATCACCTCCGCCAGGGACGCGGCGACGGCCATCGCGCTCGACGCGTGCCGGGTGATCAACGTCAAGCCCGCGCGGGTCGGCGGCTACCTGGAGGCACGCCGGATCCACGACGTCGCAGTGGCGCACGGGATTCCGGTGTGGTGCGGCGGAATGCTCGAGACCGGCATCGGGCGCGGGCCGAACCTGGCGCTGGCCGCGTTGCCCGGGTTCGTGCTGCCCGGCGATGTGTCCGCGTCCCGCCGGTACTTCGCCGAGGACCTCACCGAACCGTTCGAGCTCCAGGACGGCTTCATGCACGTGCCGGCCGGACCGGGCATCGGCGTCGAACCGATCCCGGAGACGGTGAAGCGCTTCACGACCGCGAAGAAGGTCCTCTACCCCAGGGACTGAAGCTCGCGCGCCAGGTTGGTCCGCGCGGCGGCGTCCCACAACTGCCGCGCGGGCTCGGTCACGAACAGCACCTCGCGGTCGAGCAACGTCTTCACCACGCGGCTGCGACCGGCGCGCCAGGTCGGGTCGTCGTACTGCGAGTACTCCTGGCGCACGGCCTGGCTGTAGCGCTCGTAGTGCTCCGGTTCCGAGCCGAGGATGGCCAGGTCGGCGTCGAGCAGCACGTGCGCCAGCGGGTCGCTGGACGAGTGCGTGATCGTGGCCAGCACCAACGACTCCACCCGCGCGATGTGCTCTTCCTCCACGCCGGCCAGGCGTTCCCGTGCCCAGGCGGCCGACGCGCGTTCGTCCTCACCGGGCTTGCCGTCGTAGATCACGTCGTGCGCGCAGGCCGCCAGCGCGAGGATCGAGCGCTCCTCCACGGTGAACGCGAACGCGTCGGCCAGCGCCGACGAGTCGCGGACGACGGACATCACGTGGAAGGTGTTGTGGTAGGTCCGATGCGGCTCGGCGTAGCGCTCCATCAGATCGCCCACGTCCGGTGCGCCACCGAGCGTGCGGACCGCGTCGTCCCAGATCCGTCTCACCGCGCCAGTTCCTCCTCGACGACGTCCGCGGCAGCCGCGCTGCCGCCCGCCTGGTGAATCATGCGCCGCATGTCCTTCACCCGCGCAGAGATCGCGGAATCCGACGTCAGTTGACTCACCAACGAGCGCACCCCCTCCACGGTCACCGTGTCGAGCAGCACACCGAGCCCGAGTTCCTCGACGCGCTGGCCGTGCAGCCGCTGGTCGGTCATGTGCGGCACGACGATCATCGGGACGCCGTGGTGCAGCGCCTCCATCACGCCGCCCATGCCGCCACGCGTGATGAACACGTCGGCGTGTTCCAGGACGGCCAGTTGCGGCACTTCCTCGTGCGTTTCGACGTTCATCGCGGGACTGAGGACCTTGCCTTTCGTGACCAGGTGCCACGGCATTCCGCGGGCCGCGTCCGCGCAGATCTGCGTACCGGTCGTCGCGAGCACGACCGGCCTGTCGGGCGGCGGTGTCCACGTGCCCTGGAAAGCGCGTTCGGTCAGGCACGGGCCGGTGAAGGCGAAGCGCTCGTCGAACGTGTGGCCCTGCGGCTGGAACTCCCTCGGGAACAACGCGATCCGGCGGCGCGCGCCCGAGACGAACTCCGGCAGCGAGCTGCCGACGAAGCCGTGCACCCTGGTGAAGAACCTGATCGCGGCCGGGTCGAACCGGCGCGGCGGCACCACCACGGTGCCGAGCGACCAGTGCTCGTTGCTGGTCAGGAGGACTTCCAGCAGCACGTTCGGCACGTCCAGGCGGTGCGCGATGACCCCGCCGGACCAGGCCGCGATGTCCCAGGCGATGACGTCCGGCCGGTCGTCGCGGAACCTGTCCTCCAGCTGTGGCAACGCCGACTCGGCCTCGGTGAGCGCGAGCCGCGCGGCGTCGTAGAGCGACTCCGGCAACTCGCCGGGAAGCGTCGACTCGTAGTCGATCGCGGTCGCGCCGCACTCCGCGACGGCGGGGGCGAACCGCGCGGTGACCGGGCAGCTCACCCGATGGCCTCGGCGCACCAGCTCGGCGATCAGCCCGAGCGCGGGCAGGACATGTCCGCGCTCAGGCATGAGGAAGACCGCGATGTGCGCCATAGCCCAGAATAACGTTGTTCGATTCCTAATGGTTCAACGAGATTGTGGTGACTCGGTTCAGCTCTTGTTGTTATTACCTTTGTCGTAAGGGCGTTCCGGCCAGTGGTGCTTGGGATAGCGGCCCTTGAGCTCGCTGCGCACCCGCAGGTAGCCGTTGCGCCAGAACGACCTGAGATCGCTGGTCACGGCGGTGGGACGGCCGGCGGGGGAGAGCAGGTGCACCACCACCGGAACTCCGGCGATGAGCGGCGTGTCGGCCCACTTCATGGCGTCCTGGAGCCGGACGTGCAGCGCCGGCTGGTCCTGCGTGTAGTCGACTTTGCCCTGGCCGATGCGTTCCGGGGCGAGCTTGTCGAACTCCGCCGCCTCCGGCCACGGCAGCAGACTCCGCAGCAACGCCACCGTGTCGATCTTGGCCAGGTCGGAGCGCTTCTTCGCCTTGCCGAGATCGATCGCGCGGATCACGTGCTCGTCGTCGACGCTCGGCCAGTCGCGGGTCCGGTGCAGGAACGCCATGCGTTCGCGCAGGCGTTCGGCGGCGTCGGTCCACTTGAGCAGGCCCAGGCCTTCGGCTTCGAGGCCGAGGCGGAGTGCCTGCTGCGACTTGGCGAGGTCGTTGAGCTTGCGTTCGCCGAGGCTGATGGCGCCGAGCTTGCGGACCTCGTTCGCGATGACGTCGCCGTTCCAGCGGATGTCGTCGACCGTGTGCACGAGGGCTGCCGCGGCGGTGACGGCGAGTTCCTCGTCGGCCGGCGCGGCGAGGCGGACGCGGCCGTGCTTGCTGCCCGGTTCGCGGTCGGCGATCGCGACCGCCAGCCACTGGAACTGCGAGTCGGTGTGCTCGACGGCCGTGCCGTTGGCCATCAGGTAGACGTTGCTGTTCTTGGAACGGCGTTTCGCCAGCCGTTCCGGGTAGGCGAGGGCGACGACCAGCGCCGGGTCGCCGTTGCCCGCCGGGTTGGAGCCGAGCTTCTCCAGCTTCTTGACCTCCTGCCGCCACTTGCCGGGGGCCTTCAGCGCGGTCGCGAGGTCGGTCGTGGAGGTGTGCGTGCTGTCGTCGAGCAGCGCCACGACCTCGGCGGCGGTCCGGTTGCCCGCGAGCGCGCTGCCGTCGATGAGGGCGCGGCCGAGCCGGGGGTGCAGGCCGACGCTCGCGATGCGGTCACGGCGATCGGGGGCGAGGGCGCCGATGGCGTCGAGGGTCTCCTGCGCTGCCTTGAGCGCACCCTCTGGAGGGGCGTCCCACCAGTTCAGGCCGCTGCCGTCCGGGGTGCCCCAGACCGCCAGTTCGAGCGCGAGCCTGGTGAGGTCGGCGGTCTTGATCTCCGGTTCCGGGTAGCGGGGGAGCGTCGAGTGCTCGTGTTCGGGCCAGCAGCGGTAGACGCGGCCGGGGGCCTCACGCCCGGCTCGCCCGGCGCGTTGCTCGGCGACGGCCTGGGAGACGCGGATCGTGGCGAGTCCGGCGAGACCCCGGCGGTGGTCGACCCTGGGTACTCGGGCCAGGCCGGCGTCCACGACCGCGCGGACGCCCGGGACGGTGAGGCTGGACTCGGCGATGCTCGTGGCGAGCACGACCCGTTGGTTCGTGCCGCGTTTGAGGGCGGCGTCCTGGGTCTGGGCGTTGAGCTGGCCGTGCAGGATCACGGTTTCCACGTTGAGCAGGCTCGCGGTTCGGTTGATCTCCCGGACTCCCGGCAGGAACGCGAGCACGTCTCCGTCCACTTCGGACAGTGCCTTCTTGATGGCCCTCGCGACCGTGGTCTCGATGTGCTCGTTGCGCGCGGGCGGGACGTAGGTGATCGGCGTCGGGAACATGCGCGACTCGGTGTGCAGGACCGGTGCGTTGAGCAGGTCCGAGAGTCGTTGCGCGGCAACGGTTGCGGACGTGGCCAGGAGTTTGAGGTCCGGGCGCAGGCCTGCCTTGGCGTCCAGCAGGAGCGCGAGCAGGAGGTCGGCGTCGAGGTGGCGTTCGTGGACCTCGTCGAGCAGGACCGTGCCGACGCCCTTCAGTTCCTGGTCGTGCTGGAGCCTGCGGACGAGAAGACCGCTGGTCACGACCTCGATGCGGGTGTGCCTGCTGGTCTTGCGGTCACCCCTGACCGAGTAGCCCACGGTGTGGCCGACGGGTTCGCCCAGCAGGCTCGCCATGCGTGCGGCGGCGGCTCTGGCGGCGATCCTGCGTGGTTCGGCGACGATGACCCTGCCTTCGAGCGCGAGCGGGACCAGCGTCGTCTTGCCGGTTCCCGGTGGCGCGACCAGCACGGCGGCCCCGTGCTCCTGGAGTTGTTCCAGGAGTTGGGGGAGAACGGATTTCACCGGGAGATCGGGCAGGTCCACGCCGATGAGTGTGTCAGGGTGGTCGGATGGGGTTGATCGGCGTGGCTACTGGGGTCCTGTCGGTGTTGCGGTCCGGACGGACCGTGCGGCAATGGAGGCACGTGCCGGAGGTGTCGACGTCGTCTGTGGACGCGTCCGTCCTGGCCGTCGTGCCGGCGCGCAACGAGGAAACGACGTTGCCGCGGTTGTTGCCCGGTCTGGTCGGGCAGCCGGGTGTGCGTGTCGTGGTGGTGGACGACGCTTCCGAGGACGGAACGGCCGCCGTCGCGCGGTCACTGGGCGCCGAGGTGGTCGAGTCGGCCGGACCGGCGGCCGGCTGGGCTGGGAAGACGCACGCGATGCATCTCGGCGTCGCGTCCGGCCGTGACGAAGAGTGGTTGTTGTTCGTGGACGCCGACGTGACCTGCACGCCTGACCTGGTCGGACGGCTGGTGGCGACGGCGACGGAACTGGGCGCGGACCTCGTGTCGTCGTCGGCGCGCGGGACCGGGCCTGCCTGGTGGTTCCTGCTGCCCGCGTTCAACACGCTGGTGTTCGAGGGCTCGCCCCCGGACGGTCGCGGGGCCACGGCGCTCGCCGTCGGGCACTGCATCCTCGTGCGGCGGGCCGCGTTCGAGGCCGCCGGTGGCTGGGAGGCGATCGCGGGGACCCACGCGGACGACGTCGGCCTGGGGACGTTGATCAGGGACTCCGGCGGGTTCGTGAAGTTCGTCGACGCCTCGGCGTTGCTGACGACCTCCGGGATCGACACGTTCGGCGACTGCTGGCGGTCGTTGCGCAAGAGCATCCAGCCGGCGTTCCGGGAGATGTTCGGGCCGTGGGGACGTCCGTTGCTGGTGGCCGCGGGGCTGTTGCACCTCGCGTACGGGCTGGTCCCGGTGCTGCGGTGGCGTTCGCCGTGGTCGTGGCTGGCGTGGTTCGCGCAGGCCGTGCCGCACCGCGAGTTCCTGCTGCGGACCGGGCAGCCGGGGACCGCGGCTGTGCTGGCGCCGCTGGCGTGGGCGACGATTGGGGTGTTCCTGTTGGACTGCGCGTTGCGTCCAGGTGCCCAGTGGAAGGACCGCCGCGTTGGTTGACCCGTTGCGCGACCCGGACGACCCGGAGCTGCTCGACCCCTATCAGTCGAGGTCGCTCGCGATCCTGGTGGAAGGGGCGCGGCTCGCGTCCGGCGCCGTCCGGTACGGCAAGGTCGGCAAGGTCGGTTCCGCGGCCGTGGTGATCAACCGCGAGAACCCGCTGCCGTCCGGCAACTTCGGCTGCGCGCTGGACGGGTCGTCCGTCGAGGTCGCGTCGACGTTGTTGCAGCTAGAGCACACGTTCGCCGCGGCGGGGCGCGCGGAGGCGGTCGTGTACGCCTCGCCGACCACCGTGGACGAGATCGAGGGGATCGCCGACGACTCCGGCTGGTACGCGGTCGAGGAGCTGCAGACCGTGGTCCATCGCGGGCCCGCTTCGGTCGTCGACGGGGTGCGACGAGCGGTCGACGCGGACGTTCCTGGGATCGTCGAGCTGCTGTCCGACGAACTGGTCGGCAACCGGGAGCGGTTGTCGCGGTGGCTCGGGCATCGGCTGGACGACCCTCGGTGTCTGGTGATGGTGGTGGACGACGGCGACCGGGTCGGCGGGTTCGTGTCGGGCTTCGCCGAACGCGGCGTGGGCCTGGTCGAGCAGTGCGTGGTGCGTCCGGCGCGACGGCGTCGGGGCGTGGGGCGGTCGTTGGTGGTGTCCGCTGTCTCCGTGTTGCGTTCGTCGGGCGCGATGCTGGTCGCGTCGCAGGTGGACGAGGGTCCGGGGGAGCGGTTCGCCGAGGCGTGCGGGTTCGTCGCGGCCTATCCGGTGACGGCATATGTACGCAGAGTGGATGAGCTGCTCGATTGAGTTAGTTAGTTGCCGCGTGACATATCCTTAGCAGGGCTAAGGGAGGCTTTGTGCGCGAGCGGTTGCCGGTCGAGGTGTGGGTTCTGGTCGCGGCGAGCTTCATCATCGCCGTGGGGTTCGGGATCGTGGCACCTGTTCTGCCGGTGTACGCGTCCTCGTTCGGTGTCGGTCACACCGCTGTCGCGGCGCTGATCAGCACCTTCGCGTTCGTGAGGCTGGCGTTCGCGCCGGTGAGCGGCAAGCTGGTCAACCGGTTCGGCGAGCCTCGGGTGTACATCGTCGGGATCCTGATCGTCGCGTTCGGCACCGCGATGTCCGGGTTCTCGACGAGCTACGCCGAGATGCTGTCGTGGCGCGCGCTGGCCGGTGTCGGGTCGACGATGTTCACGGTCGCGGCCCTCGGGCTGCTGATCCGGATCACGCCGGCGCCGATGCGCGGGCGAGCCTCGGGGATGTGGGCGGCCGGGTTCCTGATCGGCAACATCGCCGGTCCGATCATCGGTGCCGGGCTGGTGCCGTTCGGGCTGTGGGTGCCGTTCGTGTCGTACGGCGCGTTGCTGTGCGTCGCGGCGTTCGTGGTCTGGATCTTCCTCCGGCGGTCGACGCTGGTGGCGCTGGACCGGACCAACACCGAAGTGCCCATGACGGTGCGTGAGGCCGCACGGCACCCCGCTTACCGCGCGGCGCTGGCGTCCGGGTTCGCGAACGGCTGGGCCGTGTTCGGCGTGCGGATCTCGCTGGTGCCGGTGTTCGTCATCGAGGCGCTGGAACACAGCGCGGCCGTGGCGGGCATCTCGATGTCGGTGTTCGCGGCCGGCAACGCCGCGATGCTGTTCCTGTCCGGCCGGATCGCCGACACCCGCGGCCGCAAGCCCGTCGCCATCGCCGGTCTTCTGGTGAGCGGCCTCGCGACGGTCGGGATGGGCTTCACCGGCGACCTGTGGACGTTCATGGCGGCGTCGTTGATCGCGGGCGCCGGAGCGGGCCTGCTGAACCCGCCGCAGAACGCGGTGGTGGCCGACGTCATCGGCGCGCGCGGCAAGGGCGGACCCGTGCTCGCGGGCTTCCAGATGGTGACGGACCTGGGCGCGATCATCGGCCCGATGTGCGCTGGCCTGCTCGCCGACTCGTTCGGCTTCGGAGCGTCGTTCGCCATCACCGGCGCCTCGCTGCTGCTGGCCGTGGGCTTCTGGTTCATCGCTCCCGAGACCCTGCCCACACATGAGGAGGAGCACACGGCCGCCGCGGTGGCGCCGGAGTGCGGCTGCCTCGACGAAAGTGCTGAGGTTCCGACCGGCGAACGCGTCGGCGGCAAGCCTCGTCACCCGGAAGCGTGATTGCGCGCTCAGCTTTCTTTTAGTTTGTGTCGCTACCCTCGTCGCCGTGGGTGGAGCAGAGCGCAGTGCGCGGAAGAAGAAGCAGGCCGCGCGTGCGGTGGTCCAGGCTCGTTCGTCGGGCTCTGACCGCACGAAGGTCATCGCGGGCATCGCGGTCGTGGCGGTGCTCGCCGTCGCCGTCATCGGCTACGTCATCTTCCAGCAGATGAAGCCGTCCACGTCGGCCACGGACGCCATTCCGCTGGCGCCGGCCGACCACACGATCTCGGCGCCCGCCGTCCGCGACGGCAGCAGCGTGCTCGTCGGCAAGGACACGGCCACCGTGACCGTCGACGTGTACGAGGACTTCCTGTGCCCGATCTGCGGCACGTTCGAGAAGACCTACGGCACCGACATCAAGAAGGCCGTCGAGGACGGCAAGGTCAAGATCCGCTACAACATCCTGCCGATGCTCAACCGCGCGTCGAAGCCGGAGGGCTACTCGACCGAGTCGGCCAACGCCGCCCTGTGCGTGGCCGACGACGGCAAGTTCAACGCGTTCCACGCGGCGCTGTTCAACTCGCAGCCCGAGGAAGGCGACGCCGGCTACACCAAGGACCAGCTCATCAAGCTGGGCAAGGAAGTCGGCGTGACCGCCGCCGGTTTCGAGTCGTGCGTGCAGAACCAGACCTACAAGTCGCAGCTGGACGAGCTGATGTCCAAGACCAGCAACGATCCTGTTCTGAAGGACGCCGAGACGGGCCGCTTCCGCGGCACGCCCAGCGTCGCCGCGGGTGGCAAGCTCGTCGACCTGGACAACAAGAACTGGTTGTCCGACTTGGCTAAGTAAGTCCGTCGATCGGCGCCTGGCCCTGGGTCCACCGGGCCAGGCGTTGTGCTTTGCCCACTTCGGTGCGCGGCAGCTTGCCCGGCTCCAGGACGTGCACCTGGCAGGTGATGCCCAGGCGTTCCTTGAGCTTGTTCGTCAGCTGGCTCTTGACGTCCTCCGTGGACTCGACGGCCACGTGCAGCTGCGCCGTGGTGGTCCGGCGGTCCTCGACGATCAGGTAGTGCGGGCTCGCGAGGTCCAGCACGACGGCCTCGATCTCCGTCGGGAACACGTTCACGCCCCGGATGACGAGCATGTCGTCCTTGCGCCCCTTGAGCTTGCTCATGCGCCTGAGCGTTCGCTGCCCTGCTGGCCCGTGCAGCGTGGCCACGTCACCGGTGCGGTAGCGGAGGAGCGGCATACCGGTCTTGGTGAGCGTGGTGAAGATGAGCTCGCCGTCGTCGGTCTCCGGGTAGAAGTGGTCCTCGGCGATGTTGAGAAGCCCTTCGGAGTCAAGGGATTCGCACGCCACGCCGGGCCCGATGATCTCGGACAACCCGTAGATGTCCAGCGCCCTGATGCCCAGCCGCTGCTGGATCTCCTGCCGCATCTCGTCCGTCCACGGCTCGGCACCGAAGATGCCGACCTGGACGGAGTTCTCGCCGAGGTCCTCCGCCAGCCGCAGCGCGTACGACGGCGTGCAGCACAGCACGTCCGGCTTCAGGTCCTCGATGAGCCGGACCTGCCGTTCCGTCATGCCGCCCGACATGGGGATGACCGTGGCGCCGAGCTTCAGGCCACCGTGATGCACCCCAAGTCCGCCGGTGAAAAGCCCGTAGCCGTAGGCGTTGTGGACGATCGAACTCGTGGTCGCGCCCGCACCCTTCAACGCCCTGGCCATCACCGTGGCCCAGACCTCGACGTCGTTGGCGGTGTAGGGGATCAGCGTCGGCCGACCGCCCGTGCCGGACGACCCGTGCACGCACACGATGTCTTCCTGCGGCGCGATCCGCAGCCCGAACGGATAGTGGTCCCACAGGTCCTGCTTGCTGATCGTGGGCAGCAGGTGGATCTCGTCCAGCCGCACGTCTGTGCCGCTCGTCACTCCCGATTCCCTCAGCCTGGAACCCTGGAGGTTGTCCGTGCTCAGCAGGCGGTCGACGAGTGCTCGCAGACGCTGTTCCTGCAGCTCGTGACGGGCCTCGGGGTCCATGCACTCGATCTTCGGGTCAAGCGGTGCTCCGGCGGTCATCACCCGGTCCTACCAGCCTGAATGCGCTTTGGATACCCCCGATTTTTATCTTGTGGCGTCGATGTTGTACGGTATTGCCACACGAGAACGGCAGGGAAACCTACCGGGAACGTGGACCTTCAAGGGGCTGTGGCGCAGCTGGTAGCGCATCACACTGGCAGTGTGAGGGTCAGGGGTTCGAGTCCCCTCAGCTCCACTCGTTCCGAGGGCCGAGAAGTATCTGCAAAAAGCGCAGATCTTCTCGGCCCTCGGTGTTTTCTGGGGGCCGAGCCCCCAGACCCCACGCCGGGGGCAAGCCCCCGGACCCCCGTAGGTTGACCGGCAGGTCGGGGTTCTTGTGTGCCGCAACCATGTTCCGTTTTTGGCTTGGGATGCTGGGTACCCTCGAGCCGCCTTACGGAAGGACACGGGTGGACGACTCGGCGAAGGTCGGTAGGCACGCTCGCGCGGTGCTGGGCGCTGCGGAGGAGTTCCGGGCCGAGGCAGCTGGGGTGCGTGCGGAACCTGATCGGTTGCTTGCGCTTGCCCGCGCGCAGTACGAGGCGGTTCTGGACTCGGTGGTGGCCGAGCGGCTTCGTGCCCTGTCGGTGGACAAGCTGCGGGACACCGAGGCGAACCTGCGGCTGAGCACGTTGAAGGCCGCTGGGTACCGGACTGTGGCCGACGTTGCCGAGGTGCGGCCGGAGCAGCTTGACGGTGTGCCTGGAGTTGGCCGGCAGTCCGCCGAGCAGATCGTGCGGGTCGCCCGTGCCGTTGTTGACGGTGTCGTGCGTGACACGACTGTGCGGCTGAATCCTGACCGTGCTGATCGCGCTCAGACCGAGTTGCTGCAGTTGATGTCCAAGCTGCGCAGGGCCAACCAGCTCGTCGGGCCGTTGCGTGAGCCGCTCGGGGACGTGCTGGGGCGGGTTGACGCCGATGTGCGTGCCGCGTCCCGTGCGTTGAGCCGGGTGCGGATGTTCTTCTCGTTGCGGAAGAACCGGCAGGCCGCCGTCGAGTCGCTCGATCGGCTTGAGGTCCTGCTGGCCAGTCGTGACGTGGCGGCGTTGCGTGCGGTGGGCGCGCAGTTGCGGGTGCCGGATCTGGATCATCGCGCGCTTTGGCGTGACTACGAGCTCGACGCGGCCGCGTACAACACGCTTCTCGCCGAGTTGGCCGGTGCGGACGCGGTGCCGGATCGCAGTGCCGCCAAGGGGTTCGTCCCGGCGGACATCGAGCACGAGGTCGACGCGACCACACTGGACACCAGCCGGCTGAAGGTGGCGCTGCGCGGGTACCAGGTGTTCGGGGCCAAGTTCGCGTTGGCGCGCAAGCGCGTCATCATCGGCGACGAGATGGGACTGGGCAAGACGATCGAGGCCATCGCGGTGATGGCCAGCCTCGCCGCCGGCGGTCGCAAGGGCTTCCTGGTGGTCTGCCCGGCGAGCGTTGTCGTCAACTGGGTCAACGAGATCGCCAGGCACAGCGACCTGGTGCCGCACCGGATGCACGGCTCTGGTCGCGACGGCGCGGTCGGCGAGTGGCTGGCGCAGGGCGGCGTCGGCGTGACGACGTTCGGCACGTTGCCGAAACTGGTGCTGCCGAAGAGGTTCCGGCCGGCGCTGGTCGTGGTCGACGAGGCGCACTACGTGAAGAACCCGGACACGCAGCGCTCGCAGGCGGTCAACACGATCGTGCAGCGCGCGGAACGGGTGGTGCTCCTCACCGGTACGCCGATGGAGAACCGCGTCGAGGAGTTCCGCAACCTGGTCGCCTACCTCCAGCCGGGCGTCGCGGCCCGCACTGGCGCCACCGACGCCGTGGTGGGAGCGAAGGCCTTCCGTCGCGTCGTCGCACCGGTGTACCTGCGGCGCAACCAGGAGGACGTGCTGGGGGAGCTGCCGGAACTGCTCGAGGTCGAGGACTGGGTCGAGTTCGGCAAGCAGGACCGTGGTGCGTACCTCGACGCGGTGCGCGAGGGGAACCTGATGGCGATGCGCCGCGCCGCCTACGCGCCCGGCACGCCCCGTGGTTCGGCGAAGCTGGAGCGGTTGCTGGAGATCATCGAGGAGTCGAGGGACAACGGCTGGAAGGTCGTGGTGTTCTCGTACTTCCACGACGTGCTGGACGCGGTCGCGGAGCACGTCGAGGTCTTCGGCCCCCTGACCGGCGCGACGTCGGCGCAGGGCCGTCAGCAACTGGTGGACGACTTCACGGCGTGCGAGGACCACGCGGTGCTGGTGGCCCAGATCGAGGCGGGCGGCGTGGGCCTCAACATCCAGGCCGCGTCCGTGGTGATCATCGCCGAGCCGCAGTGGAAGCCGAGCACCGAGGACCAGGCGATCGCCCGTTGTCACCGGATGGGCCAGGTCCGCAAGGTCCACGTGCACCGGATGCTGGTCAAGGACAGCGTGGACGCGCGGGTGCAGGAGATCCGGGACCACAAGACCCTGCTGTTCGACCACTACGCGCGTGAGAGCGACACGAAGCACTCGCACGCGAGCGCGCTGGACTCGGCGGTGTCGGTGGAGCAGCGGGTGGTGCGGGCCGAGCAGCAGCGCCTCGGCCTCTAGGACGCACAAATGCGGAGGCGGGCCCGGTGCTGGCCGGCATAGGTTCGCGGGGTGGCCGCCTTCGTCGAACTGCCGCAGGGATCCTGGTGGGACTGGGACGTGGTCTCGTGCAACGCCGGTGAGCTGCGGCTGGGTGCCGGGACCGACCTGGCGTACCACCACGGCCTGGAGCTGGTGTTCCACGATCCGGTGCTCATCCGGTGCCCGGCTGCTTTCCAGGACCCCGTCTTCCGCGCGCCGAGTCCAGACGAGGTGCTGGCGGTGACCCGGCAGCTCGGCGCAGCGCCGCCGCTGGTCCTCGCCTTCGAGGCCGATGCCGGAGGGACCGAACCGGCGACGTCCTTGATCGCGGCCGGCGGTGTGGAAGTAGTTCTGGGAACGGTCTTCCGGTACTGGCGTGACGAGTTGGAGCCGGGGCAGCGCCTGGCGCCGTGGGTTCGTCCTTCCTGACACAGCGCGGACACGACGAAGCCCGGCCGGATGAGTCATCCGGCCGGGCTTCGGTGTCGTCCTGCTTGCCGCTGAGATCAGAGGCGGGCGAGGGGACTAGGCGGGGACGATGTTCTCCGCCTGCGGGCCCTTCTGGCCCTGCGTGATGTCGAAGGAGACCTTCTGGCCCTCCTGGAGCTCACGGAAGCCCTGAGCGGCGATGTTCGAGTAGTGGGCGAAGACGTCGGCGCCGCCACCGTCCTGCTCGATGAAGCCGAAGCCCTTTTCGGCGTTGAACCACTTGACGGTTCCGGTGGCCATGGTGCACTCCAAGCATGAATGTGGCGCCCGCACTGTGCGGGGCCGAGGTAACCCGTCATGGCCGAAGAACACCGAACAGCAAAATGCCCGTGACCTGCGATCACGGGCGAACGGTACTTCGTAGCCATGACAGATGGGCATCACCCTACACGGATCGGCCTCTGAGCGGGCGCCGTACACGCCCCAATCTCCAGGTTCTGCCGTGAATTCGACGCTCGCCAGGCGGTCGGGGGTGCTGGGCACGTGTCGATCGGCACACTTCTGGTCATGACGTTTGACGTCCGAAGTGGCTGATCGGGACTTCGGGGCACGGTGGTGGCGTCCCTAGCGTCGGTCGTGTGACGGACAACAGGATTTTCTTGCCGAGGTTCGGGGCCGCGTGCGGGGTCGTGCTGGCCCTGTCGATCGGAGTGCCGGGGGCTGTGGAGGCCTTCACCGGGGAGACGGCGGTCACCAGTGCGGTGATCGGGCTGGGGACGGCCTTCGGGGCGCCCGCGGTTCTGGCGTTGCACGGGCATCAGGCACACGCGTCGGGGCGGTTCGGGGCGTTCGCGTTCGCCGCGAACCTGCTCGGGCTCGGGTTGTTCACCGGGGTGGCGTTCGCGCTGAACCTGGTGATCTTCTTCCTGGAACCGGGGCAGGTGGCGCCGGTGACCCAGGTGGTGCTGAAGGTGGCCTCGTTGGTGTTCGTGGCCGGCACCGCGTTGTTCGGGGTGTCGATGGTGCGGGCGAAGGTGTTCCCCGCGGTGCCGGCGTGGGGGTACGGGATCAGCTTCGTCGTGCTGGCCGTGTTCGCGGCGCTGCCGGACACGCCGTTGACGGCGCTGGTGCACGTCGCGTGCGCGGTGGTGCTGGTGTGGCTGTCTTCCGCGGTGTGGTCGGCGCGTCCGGCACTAGCCTGAGCGGCATGTTCACCTCGCGGCCCGCGTTCTGGGTCTCGCCTGTGATGTGTGCCGCGGTGCTGGTCGCGGGGGTGTACGCGGCGGTGTCCGGGCTTGGTGACACGAGCGTGCCCCTGCTGGTCGGCGGGCTGGTGGTGCTGGTGGCCGTGGACCTCGTGGAGTTCCGGCGTTATCCGGTGCGCACGCCCAAGGCGGTGGCGGCGGGGCTGTTGGTTTTGCGCGCGGCTCTCTACTTGGGACTGGCCTATGTGGACGGTTCTGGGCTGGCGCGGGTGATGTTGCTGCTCGTGCCGTTCACGGCGTACTTCGCGTTCGGGCAAGGCGTTGCGGTTGTGCTGGCGGTGGCGTGCTTCGCGGTGGCCGTGGTGAGCACTCCGGAGTGGTACGCCGATCTCGAACAGGCGTCGGACCTCGTGATGTTCGCCGTGGGGCTGGTGCTCACCATCACGATGGCGGCGGTGGCGGTGCGCGAGCGCGACGGGCGGATCCGGTTGCAGGAGTCGCATCGGACGGTCGCGGAGCTGTCGGCGGCCGCGGAACGGGCGCGGGTGGCCAGGGATCTGCACGACGACCTCGGGCACCACCTGACGGCGATCGTGGTGCTGCTGGAGAAGGCCGCCGCGTTCCACGACCTCGAACCGGGCACGGCGAAGGCCGCGGTGCTCGACGCCGAACGGTCGGCGCGGCGGGCGTTGGGCGAGGTGCGGGAGTCGGTCCGGTCGCTGCGGTCGTTCCACCTGCCGGCCGCCCTCGACGAACTCGTTGCGGGGCAAGGGGATGTGACGCTCACGGTCAGCGGTTCGCCCGAGGCTCACGACACGGGTGCGTTGCACGCGCTGTATCGGGCGGCGCAGGAGGGCATCACGAACGCGCGCAGGCACGCTGCGGCGGGCAGCATCGCCGTCGCGGTCGAACTCGACGCCGAGCGGGCGCGGCTGACGGTGGCCGATGATGGACGCGGCATGGGTGCCGCGGCGGAGGGGTTCGGGTTGCTCGGGATGCGGGAACGGGTCGCGCTGGCCGGCGGACGGGTCGACCTCGTCAGCTCGTCGGCCGGCACGCGGCTGACGGTGACGATTCCGGTGAGGACGGCGTGACGCGCGTGCTGGTCGTCGACGACCAGCGGTTGATCCGGGAGGGCATCGCGTCGCTGCTGGGGCTGCAACCCGGCATCGAGGTCGTCGGCACCGCCGCGGACGGGCACGAGGCCGTGGAGCAGGCGGTGACGCTGGCCCCGGACGTGGTGCTGATGGACGTGCGGATGCCCGGCCTCGACGGTGTGGAGGCGGTGGCGTTGCTGCGCCGGCGCGCGCCCGCCTGCAAGGTCGTCATGCTGACCACGTTCGACGACGAGGACTACGTGGTGCGTTCGCTGCGTGCGGGCGCCACGGGCTATCTGCTCAAGGACCTGCCGTCGCAGGAGCTCGCGGCGGCGGTCAAGCTCGCCGCGGCGGGCGTGGCCCAGTTCGACCCGGCCGCGGCGGCCCGGCTGGCGGCGGTGCTCGGCCGGTCCGACGGCCACCGCGAACCGCTCACCGTGCGCGAGGTCGAGGTCCTGCGGCTGGTCGCGAGCGGGGCGACGAACAAGGAGATCGCCGAGCGCCTCCACCTGTCGGAGGGCACGGTGAAGAACCACATCTCGCGCATTCTCGGACGGCTCGGGCTGCGGGACCGGACGCAGGCCGCGCTTTATGCCCAGTCGCACGGACTTGTGTAACGACGCGTGGCGAAGGTCGCGATGTGGCGGCCATGACCGATTTCCAGCAGCTGTCGAGGACAGCCGCGATCGCTGCCGGTGTCCTGCTCGTGGTGTCCGCGTGCGGCACGCCGGAGCCCACCCGGCTCGCGGCCGGCCTCACCACCACGACCACGACCGCCAGTTCGGCCGCCGCGACGACCACGCCTCCGCCGGTGACCGTGGAGTCCATCGTGGACGGTCGGACGGCGATGTTGTCCAACGGCACCACGGTTGTGCTGTCCGGACTCGCGCAGCCCGGCGAGTGCTGGGCCGCGTCGGCCGTCGAGTTCGCGACGAAGACCCTGGTGGGCACGTCGGTCCAGGTCGCGGACTCGCGACTGCTACTGGCCGACGGCAAGGACTACGCGGCGCTCGCGGTCAGCCAGGGCGCCGGCCGGGCGATCGCCGGGGCGGACACGGCGATCCAGGTCGCGGAGACGGCCGCCAAGAAGGCCGCTCTCGGGTTCTGGGGACCGTCGTGCGGCGGGCTCGACGTGAAGCCCGCGCCCGTCGTGGCACCGCCCGTCGCGCCGCAGCCAGTGGTGCCGCAGCCGGAACCAGCGCCCGCACCCCCGCCGCCCGCAGCCGCGTACTACGCGAACTGCGCCGCCGCGAAGGCCGCCGGTGCGGCGCCGCTCTTCCGGGGACAGCCCGGCTACCGGGCCGCTCTCGACCGTGACGGGGACGGCAAGGCCTGCGAGTAGCTAGAAGCCGCCGCGCTCCAGCACGTTGCGCGCCTCCCGCAGTTCACGGCCGCCCTCGGCCTCGTCGAGGGCACCGGGCAGCGGCGGGTTCGTGTCCTTCTCCGCCACCCACTCCTCCGGTTTCGGACGGTCGGGCAGCGCGTCCCACTTGTTCTCGCTCATGAATCCAGTGTGCCCTGACAAAGCGGTGGCCGCCGGTGTCAGCGGAATGTCAGCGGCTCTCGCGATCCTTCAGTCGAAACGAAGCTTCCCCGGCACGACTGGGGTGTGCTGGGGCCGGTAAAACGGGACAAAGGGTTCAATCGTGCTGAAGAAAACCATCTTCGTGGCATTGATGGGCGCGCTGGTCAGCGCGTCCTTCGGGGCGGGCGTCGCGAACGCGGCGACGGACCGCAACGGCGTCTGCGAGTCGGGCGAGTTCTGCCTCTACTACAACAGCGACCAGGCCGGTTCGGTCTCGGACTTCGCCGGGTCGATCTCCGACTACGGTGACAGCCAGCCGTCCTGCTACGAGTTCAAGAGCGCGGGCAACGGCCAGGGCGTGTGCGTGAAGAACAACGCCGCCGCCGTCTGGAACCGCACCAGCGGGAACGTCACCGTCTACTACAACAGCGGCTACGCCGGCGCCAACCAGACGTTCGCGTCCGGTGCCAAGGGCAACCTCAAGGCGGAGCTCAAGAACGAGAACGCCTCGCACCGCTTCGGCGCGGGCAGCGACCCGGACCCGGACCCCGGTACGGGCACCTACCCGACCCCGCCGACCAACAACCAGCCGTCCGAGGCCGTTCGCGCGCCTCAGGCCAGCAAGCGGACCGCGTTCGTGCGCACGCAGATCGCCGACCTGACCGGTGAGAAGCAGTGCTACGTGGGCGACTACCGCTCCGGTGAGTCGTCGACGAGCAACCACAACACCGGCAACGCGCTCGACTGCACCATCTCGAACGCGATCGGCCAGTACCCGAACGCCACGCAGAAGGCCCAGGGCTGGAAGCTCGCCTACTGGCTGCAGAAGCACGCCGTGAAGCTCGACGTCCGGTACGTCATCTGGCAGGGCAAGATCTGGAGCGTCGCCCGCGCGTCCGAGGGCTGGCGCAAGTACACCGTCGCCACCGACGTGACCGGTGGCCACTACGACCACGTCCACGTCTCGATGCAGAACCCGTACGGCGACTGATCTGAGTCGTTTCCCGAAAAGGCGAGCGCATCAAGCGCTCGCCTTTTCGGCGTTTTCAGGACCTCAGGTCGTGAACGATCAACGACGCCGAGAGCAGCCGGATGTCGGTGGGATCAGCCGGGTTGTAACCGGTGAGCTCGGTGACGCGGCGAAGGCGGTAGTTGAGCGTGTTGCGGTGCAGGTGCAGCTCGTCGGCCGTGCGGTGGCGGTTGTGGTCGCTGTTGATGAACGTCCGGAGCGTGTGCAGCAGGTCGGGGTGCTCGGCCAGCCGGTCCATCACGCGAGCCAAGCGCTTGCGGCCGGGGCCGGGACGGCAGAGCTGGTACTCGAGCAGCACGTCGTCGAGGACGTACGCGCCGGGCGGACGTCCGAGGCGCTGGGCCAGTTCGGCGATGTCGGCGGCCTGACGGGCGGCGGCGGGAACGTCCTCGCGGTGCTCCGCCACGGCGATTCCGCCGGTCAGGACGGTGCCGGCGGCGGTGTGCAGGCCGCGGACCAACGCGGCCGCTTCTTCCAGGTCTGATTCGACGGTCTCCGCGGTGGTGGGCAGCAGCACCGTTCCGCCATCGTGGTCCAACGCCGAGAGGGCGTGTTTCGGCAGTTCAGCCCGTAGGCGCCGCACGAGACCATGGACTGCGAGCCGTGCGTCGGAGCCCTCGGCCAGTGCCGGCGCCTCGACGCGCACGGCGACCACGACGTGGTGGCTGGACAGCTCCAGCCCGATCCGTTCGGCCAGCGGCTCGGCCTCCCTGCCGGTCAGCAGGGCCGCGACCAGCGCACGACCGGCCTCGCGGCGTTCGGCGTGCAGGGCCTGCTGCTCGGCGAGGTACGACCCGGCCACGGCGGGAACGGCGACGCTCAGGTACCGCAGCAGCGCCGGCACCGTCGCCAGCAGGTCGGGAATCTCGTCCGGCTCGGCGACGGCGGCCATCGCCTCCCAGCCGACGGTCGCGGCGACGTGGTAGGTGCTGAGCACGATGTCGAGCGGAACGCCCTGCTGGGCGCGGCGCACCGCCGTGGCGATCTGCATGTCGAGCTCCTCGGGCGCCGGAGACCGTTGTTCTCGCAACGAGCGCAGGAAGACCTGGAGGTGCCGGGTCACCGCTTCGGTGATCTCGCGGTCGACCAGCTGGTGCGGCAGCTGCCGGTACGTCGCGGATCTGGCGAAGAACGCCTCCAGCACCTTCTCGGCGATGCTCGGGATCTGCGTCGCGGCCCGGTCGTACAGCGGCGAGGCGGGGTCTGGTGCCTGGATGTCGACCACCGCCAGAGGCTTGCGCATCCGTGAGTCGCAGGCGATAGCCCGTTCCGGTGTGGTTGGTTGCACGAAAGAGGGACACCTCCGTTGTGCACGTGCCCCAAACATTTGACCCTATCGAGTGATGGACGATGAGGACGGCTCCGTCGCGCGGTCAGAATCAGGCGTTGTGAGCAGCGTCGAGGAATGCATGAAGTTGTTGCTGCGTCGCGGGTTTCGGCGGTCTGTCGTGCGTGATCAATTCACGTGCGTCAACGCGGTGATGTTCAGACGGGTGTGGCGTGGCACCAATGAGACGGTGCTCGCGTTGTCGGAGTCAGAGGCCCTGGCGTATCGCGTGGCCGAGGGCGACGCGGATCCATCGGACCCGTTCGTCGTCGATCCCGATCTGACGATGTGGCAGTGCGGTGGCGAGTTCCTGGACGTCGCGGGCCAGTTGCTGGGGCTGCCCGCCGCGCCGGGACAGTCCGCTTTCGACCGGAATTCCGGCGGGTGACGTACCGCCGTTGATGCGTTGAGATGGAGTTCGGCTGCCGCCTGTGTGAACCCTGTGACCACACAAGGAGCAACCCGATGCGTCTCATGGCGATCGCCGGTGTCACCGTTCTGATGGTGGCCGGCATCCAGCCCGCGGCCCACGCCGGTCCGGTGGGCAGCGGTTGGACCGAGCACAGTCCCGCGTGGAACCTGCAGATCCAGAGCAAGGGCGTGATCACGTCCTATCCGAGCAGCACCACCAGCGCGTCCGGGCCCGGCGGCTCCTACTCCCGTTCGGGCGGGGTGCAGACCTTCAAGCTGGTCAACAACGGTTCCAACCGGGTCGAGGCGCGGATCCAGGACAACTACCGGACCGGGCAGCGGCAGTTCGAGGGCGAGCTCAAGGTCACCGCGGGCACGGACGACGAGAGCGCCATGCAGATCTTCGGCAACGACGGTGACGGCGCCACCACGTTGATGATCAGGTCGTTCTCCCGCGGCGGCGGCACCCTGCGTGGCGGAGGCAAGGACCTGATCAGCGGCATCAACGGCAAGTGGGTGCGGATCAACGTCACCCACAACGCCACCGCGACGGGCGGCAGCTACTCGATCCACATCAACGGCGAGCAGGTGCACACGGCCGACGGTCCCAAGGGCGACCACTACTTCAAGTACGGCGTGTACGGCACGTTGAAGGCGTCGAGCGCCGAGCACCAGTGGCGCAACGTGCACTTCTACCGGAAGTAGTAATCTCGTCCGGTGGGTGAGACCGACCGGATCGGAGTGTTCTACGACGGCACGTGGTTCGCCTACCTGAGCGATTTCTACGCCACCGCGCACCCCAGGGGCGCGCGCATCTCTCTTGACGGCCTGCACGACGCGTTGCGCTGGTACGTCCACACGGAGACGGGTCGTCCATTGGACGAGTGCGTGGTCGCCGAGGCGCATTACGTTCGCGGTCGCATCGACACTCCCGCCGAATCCTTCGACCGGGCACTGGCTGCCGCCGGCATCACGCGGCACGACCTGCCGTTGCACAACGGCAAGGAGAAGGGCGTCGACGTCCTGCTCGCGCTGGAGGCGTGGGACCGGGCGACGACGGTGCCGTTGCAGTGGGTCGTGCTGCTGACCGGTGACTCGGACTTCGCGCCGCTCGCGGAGAGGCTGACGGCGCGGGGCGTGCGCGTGATCGTGCCGGTGGTGGACATCCAGACGGTCCACAAGCCGCCCGCCTGGACTCCGCGGACCGCGGCGCCGTTGCGGGCCGCGACGCCGTTCACGCCGGGGTTCGACGCGCTGTTCGCTCCCGGTGACCAGGCCGACTACCCGTTGCGGCGCGCCTTCGTGCGGTCGTCGCAGGCGGTGGCGTCGCCGGTGGGAGCGCCGCGCGGCCGTCGCAAG
The DNA here is from genome assembly GCF_044754905.1 of Lentzea sp. NPDC092896. Lineage (NCBI taxonomy): Bacteria > Bacillati > Actinomycetota > Actinomycetes > Pseudonocardiales > Pseudonocardiaceae > Lentzea > Lentzea sp. NPDC092896. The sequence continues at coordinate 370,325 of NZ_JBIVPX010000008.1, read as the reverse complement.
GGCACGGTGGCCAGCTGGAAGACCGGGCAGGCGCACGGGTTCATCACCGACACGCGCGGCGGGTCGTGGTTCGTCTCGCGCGACGAGCTGCCGTCGGGGCTGACGCTGTTGCTGGCGGGCACGACGGTGTCGTTCACCGGGTCGCCCTCGCCGTTGCCCGGCCGCAAGTACCCGAGGGCGCAGGCCGTCCGGCCCGAATGACAATTGTCATCCCGACGTCGTGACGCTGCCTCACTACTGGTGAAAGCCCGCTCCGACCAGGCTTGACGCATGGAAACGGTGCTCGAGGTACGGGGAGCGCGGCACGACTACGGTGCCACGCGAGCGTTGGACGGTGTCGACCTCGACGTCGGCGCGGGGGAGTGCGTGGCGTTGCTCGGGCCGAACGGCGCGGGCAAGACGACGCTGGTCAACCAGGTGATCGGGCTGCTGCCCGCCAAGGCCGGTTCGGTGCGCGTGCGCGGTGGAGATCCGCGGGTCGCGGCCACCCGGCGGCACCTCGGGGTGGTGCAGCAGTCGCTCGGGTTCCCGAACACGTTGAAGGTGTCCGAGCTGGTCACGGGGGCTGCGGTGCGGGCGGGCAAGCCTCGGGCGGCCGCTGGGCCGGTGATGGCCGAGCTCGACCTCGTCGACCTGGCCGGACGGCGGGCGGCCAAGCTCTCGGGCGGCCAGAAGCAACGGCTGCAGCTCGCGATGGCGCTGGTCGGCGACCCGTTGCTGCTGGTGCTGGACGAACCGACGGCGGGTCTGGACGTGCCCGCCCGCAAGCGGTTCTGGCAGATCCTGGCCGAACGGCGGGAGCGCGGGACCGGCGTGCTGCTCACCACGCACCTCATCGAGGAGTCGTCGGCCGTGGCCGACCGGGTCGTCGTGCTCGACCACGGCCGCGTGCTCGCCGAGGGCACGCCGGACGAACTGGTCGCGCGGCTGCCCGACCGCACGGTCATCGCCCGGACGGGTCTTGGCTTGGAGCGCCTCCAAGCGCTGCCTGGTGTCGTGTCGCTGCGCAGCGACGGCGAGCACGTCCACCTCGGGACGCGCGCGCCGGAGGCGTTGCTGCGGGTGCTGCTCGCGGAGGACCCCGGACTGACCGACCTGCGGGTCGAGGGCGCCGGGCTGGAAGAGGCAGTGGCCGGTCTGATCGAGAGAGGTGCGGCGTGACCGCGGACATTTCCGGGAAGGTCTTCGGCGTCGAGCTCGCGGACGAGCTGCGGGGCATCGTCCGCGAGCCGGCCGCGTTGTTCTTCTCCATCGTCATGCCGGTGGCGTTCTTCGCGCTCTTCGTGTCGCTGTTCGGGAAGTTCAGCGACGGCGGGCTGTCCTCGGGCACCACGATGATCGCCACGTTCGGCGCTTTCGGCGTGATCTCGGTCGTGCTGATGAACCCCGGCATCGGCGTCGCGGCAGACCGGGAACGCGGCTGGCTGCGGGCGAAGCAGGTGTCCGCGGTGCCGATCGGCGTGACGCTGGCGGCGAAGGTGGTGGCGGCACTTCCTTACGCGGCAGGGGTGTTGGTCGCGATGACGGCGACGGCGGCCGTGACGGGCGCGTTGAACGCGCCGTTGCCCGCGCTGCTCAGGGTGCTGGGGGTGCTGGTGGCCGGCGCGCTGCCGTTCGCGTTGCTGAGCCTCGCGATCGGGTTCCAGGTCGGTTCGGGCGCCGCGGCCGCCGTGCTCAACGCGATGCTCATCCCGTCCGCCGTCGTGTCCGGACAGTGGATGCCGCTCGACATGATGCCCGCGTTCTTCCGTGACGTGGCACAGTTCTTGCCGACCTACCACCTGTCGGAGCTCGCTCGCGCGCAGCTCACCGGCGGTCCCGTGCTGACGCATGTACTGGTGTTGCTGGGCACGGCGATCGTGGCTGCGGTGCTCGCGGCCGTGTCGTATCGTCATGCGCGGTCATGAGAAAAGTCGCTGGGATCTCCCGCTGGTTGCACCTGATCTACCTGGGGAACCTGCTGTGGGCACCGATCTTCGACCCGGCCACGGACTGGGTGGACTGGGCGCTCGTCGCCGTCGTCGCCGTGGCCTTCGTCCCGATGTACGTGCTGGCGTGGCTGCGGCCGGACCGCGTGCGCTGGTGGTGCCTGGTGCCGACGGTCGTGCTCGGGGCGTTGGCCACGCCGTTCAACGCCGGTGCCGCCGTGCTCTTCGTCTACGCGGGGGCGTTCGCCGGCCTCGCGGAGTCGCGGCGGGTGGCGATGCGGTGGTTCGTCGGCCTGACCGCGTTGATCTGCGTGTTCGGCGTGGTGTCGGTGGTCGAGATGCCGTACCGGCTGTGGGCGCTGCTGCCGTCGTTGATCTTCCTGTGGGTGATCGGCATCGTGCAGGTCGAGTGGTCCGAACGGGACCGCGAGGGATCCGAGCTGCGCATCCGCACCGCGCGGATCGAGCACCTCGCCACCCTCGCCGAACGGGAGCGCATCGCCCGTGACCTGCACGACCTGCTCGGCCACACGCTGACCGCGATCATCCTGCGCGCCCAGCTCGTCGCCGCGGATCCCGCACGGGCGCAAGAAGAAGCGGCCGAGATCGAACGCACCGCCCGTGCGGCGCTGGGTGAGATCCGCGACGCCGTCACCGGCTGGCGCAGCGCGTCGCTCGACACCGAACTGGAGGCGGCGCGCACCGCGTTGGCGAGCCTCGGCGTCGAGGTCGTCGTGCGCAGGGATCCCGAACTGGTCATCGTCGGCTCGACCGAGCACGAACTGGCGCTCGCGTTGCGGGAGGCCGTCACCAACGTGGCCCGGCACGCGAACGCCAGGACGTGCCACATCGGTGTCGAGGCCCGCGACGGCGAGCTGCGGCTGGTGATCGCCGACGACGGCATCGGCGGCCACGCGGCGGAGGGCAACGGGCTGACGGGCATGCGCGAACGGATCGCCGCGCTCGGCGGCCTGGTCGGGCGCACCGCGACGGCCGGCACCACCGTCACCATCGCCGTCCCGCTGAAGGTGGCCACGTGATCAGGGTCGTGCTGGCGGAGGACCAGGCGATGGTGCGCGGCGCGTTCGCCCAGCTGCTCGACCTGCAGCCCGACGTCACGGTCGTCGCGACCGCGGGCGACGGCGACGAGGCCCTTGCGGCCGTGGCGGAACACCGGCCCGACGTGCTGCTCACCGACATCGAGATGCCGGGCAGGACGGGACTGGACGTCGCCCGGGAACTGAGCTCCCGAGGCGACCCGACGCGCGTCCTGATCATCACGACGTTCGCCCGCAGCGGGTACCTGCGGCGCGCGATGGACGCAGGCGTCGCGGGGTACGTGCTGAAGGACGCGCCGATCGCCGACCTGGTCTCGGCGTTGCGGCGCGTCCACGCCGGCGAACGCGTCGTCGCCGCCGAACTCGCGATGGCCGCGTGGGACAGCGCCGATCCGTTGACACCGCGCGAACGTGAGTTGCTGCAGGAGGTCACGACCGGCGCGAGCAACGCCGATATCGCGGGCCGGCTCAACCTCGCCGAGGGCACGGTCCGCAATTACCTGTCGACCGCGATGGCGAAACTGGGTGCGCGCAACCGTTCCGAGGCGGCGAACACCGCCCGCGAACGCGGCTGGCTCTAACCCTTGCGCCGCACCATCTCGTTGATCCAGATCGGCGCGAACGGCGACGTGCAGCCCGGCGGCGTCGGGTAGTCCTTGAGGACCTCCAGGCGTTCGCCGATCCCGAGCGCACGGGTGCGCAGCGGTGGGTGCTCGATCCCGATCTGCGCCAGGCAGTGGTTCATCGCCCACTGCAGCCGTTCCGGGGCGTCCTTCATGTCCTTCTCGACGACGTCGAGCAGACCGTCGAGGTCCAGGCCCTCCGGCTGCTTCGCCACGCGGTCGACGGTCAGCGCCCAGCCCGCGCTCGTGACCACCGGGTCCGGGTCGGCGAACCACAGCACGCGCAGCTCCTCGGTGTGCGGGCTCTTCTTCACGACGTAGTTCACGAGCCAGTCGTGCACCTTGGGCCGCCGGGCCTCGCGCAGCATGGTGTCGAGCTGGTCGCGGGAGAACGCCTTGGGGCGGCAGATCAGCAGCGCCAGCAGCCGGGCCGCGGTGTCGCCCGTCGCCCACAGGTCGAGCGCGAGGTCCTGCTGGGTCTTGAGGCGCTTCGCGATCGCCCGGAGCTTGCCGAGGTTCACACCGTGGTCGTCGCCGTGCTTCTCGTTCACCGCACGGGCTTTCGGGTCGTCGAGCGCGGCCAGTTCGGCCACCAGCTCCGCCACCGTGTCGTCTGCCACCGCTTGACCTCCCGCTCGCCACCGACGCCCGACAGCCTACGAGCCGGAACGCCGGAAGGCGGGTTGTGCCTCCGGCAAGAGGCACAACCCACGTGAGGGGGCGATCAGCCGATGGTGAAGAGCTGCGCGCGGTGGGTGGCGCAGGTGTCCTGGTGCAGGATCGAGTTGTTGTCGAAGTCGCGGCCCGCGATGTCCAGGCACAGGCCGCTGTGACGCGCCCGGAACTTCACCGCGCCGAAGTCGGTGGTCTCGACCAGGAACTGCTGGTTCCACTTGGTGGCGCTGCAGGTGTACTGGATGGCGTCGGCGGTCCGGTCCTGGCTCGAGTCCCAGATGTCGATGCACTTGCCGCTGTGCGCGGCCTTGATCCGCACCGCGCCGCTGCCGTCGCCGACCTGCTCCAGCGTCCACTGCTGGTGGGACTTCGACGCGTCGCAGGTGTACTGGGCGATCGCGGCCTTGTTGGACCGGCTGCCGTCGGCGACGTCGAGGCACTTGGCGGAGTTGGAGTTGCGGATCAGGTCGTAGCTGACGGCCGCGGACGAGGTGCCCGCGCCGGCGAGGGCCACCGCGGCGGCCGTCAGTGCGATCGCGGCGCTCGTGCGGCGAAGAAACGTCCTGGACATCGTGCCCTCCGAAGATCTGCTGACGATCGGTCCCTGCGACCGATCTGTCGGGAATGACACTGGACGTCCGGTGTTCGGCAGATCTTCGGCAACTGTGTGATCGGCTGCTCAGCGGCCGTTCCCGTGCTCCTGAAGGGGAGTGTGGCTCGTGAAGTTCGGACTGCTCGGCGATGTCGAGGTCCGCGTCGGTGACCGGGTTCTGGACATCGGTCATTCCCGGCAGCGATGCGTGCTGGCGGTGTTGCTGGTGGAGGCGAACCGGCTGGTGCCCGTCGACGTGCTCGTGGATCGGGTGTGGGGCGAGAACGTGCCGCACCGGGCGCGCAACGCCGTCGCCGGATACGTGTCGCGGCTGCGGCAGGTGCTGCCGGACGAGGTGCGGATCGCCGGGCGGCAGGGCGGGTACGTGCTGACCGCCGACCCGATGTCCGTGGACCTGCACCGGTTTCACGCTCTCGTGGAACGGGCGCGCGCCCAGCCGGGCGAAGCCGTCGCGCTGCTGGATGAAGCGCTCGGGCTGTGGCGCGGCGAACCGTTCTCCACGGTGGACACCCCATGGCTCGCAGGGGTGCGCACGGCGTTGGAGGCGCGGCGGTTCGCGGCTCTGCTGGACCGCAACGATCTGGTGCTGGCGCAGGGAAGGCACGCCGAACTGCTGGCCGAACTCGAAGCGACGGCCACGGCGTTCCCGTTGGACGAACGGCTGGCGGGGCAGGTGATGCTGGCGCTGTACCGGTGCGGGCGGCAGGCGGACGCGTTGCTGCGCTACGAACAGGTCCGGCTGCGGCTGGCCGACGAACTGGGTGCCGACCTGGGGCCCGGGTTGCGGTTGCTGCACAGGAAGATCCTCACCGCGGACCTGGCGTTGCCGGCCGACGTGCCCCGGCAGCTGCCCGCGCCGCCGCGGTTCGCGGGCCGGGCCCGTGAGCTCGCCGCACTCGACGCCGCGCTGGCCTCGGGGCAGCGCATCGTGGCCGTGTCCGGCATGGCCGGTGTGGGCAAGACGGCGTTGGCGGTGCACTGGGCACATCGGGTCGTCGACCGGTTTCCCGGCGGGCAGCTGTTCGCCGACCTGCGAGGGTTCGGGCCGGGCGGACCGGCCGACGTGCCCGGCGCGGCGGGCAGGCGCATGCTCGTCCTGCTGGACAACGCCAGGGACGCGGACCAGGTCCGGCGGTTGTTGCCGCGCTTTCCCGGCTGCCTGGTGCTGGTCACGAGCCGCGACCGGCTGACAGGTCTGGTCGCCGCGGACGGCGCGCATCCCGTCCCGGTGGACCTGATGTCCACAGAGGACTCACGTGACCTGCTCGCCGGTCGTCTCGGCGGGCTCGCCGACGCCGGGTCCGTGACCGAGATCGTCACGAGGTGCGCCGGCCTGCCGCTCGCGCTGACCGTCGTGGCCGCGCGCATCGTCTGCACCGGGTTCGGGTTGCGGGAGATCGCGGCCGAACTGCGGGGCGGGCTCGACCCGTTCGACGGCGGTGATCCCGCCACGGACGTGCGCACGGTGTTCTCCTGGTCCTACCAGGCGTTGGGGCCGGAGGCGGCTCGGTTGTTCCGGCTGCTCGGCCACCACCCCGGTCCGGAGATCTCGGTGGAGGACGCCGCGGCACTCGCCGGAACGCCGCGGGTGCGGCCCTTGCTGGCCGAACTGGTCCGCGCACACCTGCTCGCCGAACTCCGGCCCGGTCGTTACGTCCTGCACGGTCTGCTGCGCGTGTACGCCGCGGAACTGGCCCTGCTCAGTCGCTCAGCGCCGCCACCACCGGGCACTGAGCCTGGACACCGTTCTCCGCGACGTCCAGCAACGCGAGCCGCACCCGGTCGAGGTCGCGCATCCGCTCCTCGATCTCGGCGACCTTGCCGGTGATCACGTCACCGACGTCGGGGGTCGTGGAGGCGGTGAGGATCTGCTCGACCTCGGTGAGCGTGAAGCCGAGCCGTGCCGCGCGGCGGATGAACTTCAACCGCTTCAACGCTTCCCGGTCGTAGTGGCGGTAGCCGCCGTGGGTGCGGGCGGTGGGCACGACGAGGCCGCGGCGTTCGTAGAACCGCACGGTGCTGATGCCCACCCCGGCGGCGCGGGCCAGTTCGGATATGCGCACCACCGGACGCTACCTCCGGACCAGTGCGCGCAGCTGCGCCGCGCCCCAGAACAGCTCCAGCACCAGGAACCCGGCCAGCGCCGGTGTGTGCCCGTTCCACAACGCCCACGCGAACCAGAGGCTGAACAGGGCGCGCCCGGCGGTGTCGGCGGCGATCAGCAACGGTTCGGGGCGCAGCCAGCGGACGATCGACCACATCACCACCACCGTGCCGAACAGCGTGGAGAACAGGAGTGTCTCCTTGGTGCGGGGCGTGCCGAGGAGGTCCAGCACCAGTGCGCCGGTCCAGGGCGTGACGAACGCGATGCTCGCCACGAGGTCGTACAGCGCGCCTGCTTTGCCCCAACGGGTCACGTGATCTTGTGTCATGCCGTTCACGATGAGCCCTGCACCGTGGTGCAGGGTCAAGCCCTATTTCCTGGTCAGCCAGAGGTATCCGCTGCCGAACACGACGGCCACCAGCCCCGCGCCCCACACGGTGAGAATCCCGAGACCTTCGTAGTTCTGTCGCGCCTCGGGACCGTAGACGGCTTCGTGGGCGCCGACGTCGTAGGCGCGCACAACGCTGCCTCGGCCGAGTTCGGGCCCGGTCGTGCCGTCCAGCCGGACGTCCTCGCGAGTCACCTTGCCGTCGTCGCTCGTGAAGGTGCCGTGCGGGCTGCTGCATCCGGCGCGCTTGCTGCAGGAGAAGCCCTCACCGATCACGTAGTTGCCCGGTGCGCCGAGGTCGAAGAGGACCCTGGCACCCAGCCACGCCCCCTGCGCGCAGAACAGCACCAGCAGGAATCCGGCCACGATCGACGCGCCGATCACGCCGCGGTGTGAATCGTCCACTTCCCACCCCCTGTCACCACTAACGTTGGCAGGCGAGTGGTTGTTGACCTGGAGGAGCCACGTGACCGGCCAGATCGTGCGCCACGCCGGCCAGATCGAGGCCGTGCGCGTGCGGTTCGCGGCCGTGCACCAGGCCAGCGCGGTCGTCGTCGGCGACGAGACCGTGTACGGGCGGCTGTGCCGATGGATCATCCACCCCGTCCTGGAGAAACACGCCCGGCAGGACGAGCTGGTCGCCTACGTCGAGGAGAACCTGCGGCTCATCGTGACCGGGTTGTACGACCTCTACGGCGTGCGGCCGCCTGATCCCGACCCCGTGCGGGAGGCCGCCGTGCCTTCGCTGGTCGCGCCGGTCGAGGACTCGGCACGGGCGGCGATGGAGCTGATCGGGCCGTTGCGGGACGTGCTGGACGACCTCACCGGACTGCCGGACGTCGTCGCCGCACACGCGATGACCTGGTACAACATCGCGGCCGAACAGCAGGACATGGCCGACGAGCTCGAAGGCCTGCTGGAGTACGACGCTCCTGAGTGGAGTGGTGCTCTGGAGCATCTGCGGTTGATGGGCCACAACATCGAGGCGATCCGCGGGCTCAGTTCGGTGTCGGCGGCGTTCGGGGAGATCACCGAGAGCGTCGGGGTGCTCGTCGCGCAGACCCGGCGGCTCGTGCGGGAGCTCGTGATCAGCCTGGCCGTGGCGCCGACGGACGCGACGCTGTGGCGGCTGGCGTGCCGGATCGCGGTGTACGGGGTGGCGCTCAACGCCACCCTCACGCACCTGGAGGACCGCCTCGAGGGTTAGGCCGCCCGTTGCGCGCGGCGGCGGGCGATCTGCGGCAGGAACCACATGTAGACGCCCGTTCCCATCAGGACGAACAACGGCAGCAGCGGCACGTACGACACCCACACCACCGAGTTGTCCACGGTCAGCGCGACGGCCGTGAAGACGACGGTGGCCATGAAGACCATGCTCACCACGCGGTGGAACTGACGGATTCCCTTGCTGCTGGCCATTTTCGCTGTCCTCCAGGGTCGTTGTTGAGGACAACGGTAAGAGAGCGGCGCCGGCCCCGCTTCTCGATTCCTGACCGGCTGCGGAACCAGGGCCTAGTACTGTCGGGCGCCATGCAGTTCCAGTCCCCGGTGCTGGTCGGCCGGGTCGAGGAGACCTCAGCACTGCGGGCCGCGGTGACCAGGGCCGAGCACCGTCGCGGCGGTGCGATGTTCCTGGTGGGGGAACCGGGGATCGGCAAGTCGCGGCTGGCGTCCGAGATCGCCGGGCACGCCTCGGGCCGCGGGTTTCGCGTGCTCAGGGGGCGGGCGAGCCGGGCGGTGCCGCTGCGGGCGCTGTGCGAGGCCGTTCTGTCGGCATTTCGCAAGGTCGGCGCACCCGATGAGCAGCAGCTCGGCGCCTATCTGCCCGTGCTGCTGCGGATGACCCCGGACGCGCCCGCCGGCGTTCCCGATCCGGCGGTGGTCAGGGCCGAGGCCGTCCTGCGGCTGCTCACCGCCGAGAAAACCCTTCTGGTGCTGGAGGATCTGCACGACGCGGACGGCGAGACCCTGGCCGTCGTCGACTACCTGCTCGACAACCTCGCGGACGAACCCGTCCTGCTGGTGGCCACGCTGCGGACGCATCCCGATGGCGCGCGACGACTGGCGGACGAGGCCACCGCACGCCGGGTGGCCGGGACACTGAGGCTGGCCGGGCTGACCGACGCAGAGGTCGCCGAACTCGCCCGCCACTGCCTGGGCGAACCCGCGCCGGCCGACGTGGTGAAGCAGCTGGCCGAGGTCTCCGACGGGGTGCCGTTCGTCGTCGAGGAGCTGATCAACGGTGACCTGCGGGCCGTGCCGCCCACCGTTGCGGCGGCCACACTCCACCGCGTCGACGCACTCGGGCCCGAGTGCGTCGCGCTGCTCGAAACCGCCGCGATCTTCGGGCGGACGTTCCCGCCCGACGTCGTCGCGGCCGTCGCGAACAGCACGGACGAGCTGTGGCAGGACGCCGAACGCGCGCAGCTCGTCCACGGCCACCAGTTCCGGCACGCGCTGACCGCCGACGCGATCACGGGCCGGATGACGCCGACCGCGCGGGCGACGCTCGCCAGAAGAGCCGCGAGAGCCGCGGAAGCGTTGCGTCCCACCGAGTTGGAGCTCATCGCCGAGCTGTGGGAGGTGGGCGGCGAGACCGCGAAGGCCGTGGGCTGCCTGGTGCGGGCCGGGAAGCACGCCGCCGCGCTCGGCCGGTTCGGCACCGCCGTCGAGCTGCTCGAACGCGGCCAGGCCCTGACCGGCGACCCGGACCTCACCGCGGATCTGCTCGACGCGCTCGCCCTCGTCCTGCCGCTGGCCGCGGTCGTCGTTCCCGCCGACAACGGCGCCAGGGCCTTCGCGCTGGGAGAACGACTGCAGCAGGCCCTGACCGCGGCCCACGCCCAGCCCGAACGCCGCGCGGCCGTCCGGCTCGCGCAGGCCAGGGTCGCCGCCGTCGCGGGCCAGTGGGAACGCGGCCTCGACCTGCTCGCGACGGCCAAGGAGACCTGCGCGACCGTCGACGTCGTCAAGGCGACGCTCCTGCTCGGGCTCAACCAGCTCGACCTGCTGCCCAAGGCCCGCGCGCTGGCCGAACGCGCCGCCGCCACGGGCACGCCGGAGATCGTCTGCGAAGCCCTCGAAGTGCTCACCCGGTGCACCAGAGGGCAGGACCTCGCCGAGGCCCGGCAGCACATCCAGCGCTGGCTCCAGGTCGCCGAACAGCACGGACTGGCGGCGTGGCGGCTGCGGGCGTTGCTGGAACTGGGGATCACCGACAAGTACCTGACGGCCGGCGTCGACACCCTGCTGGCCGCCCGCCAGGCCGCGTCGGACACCGGCGCGATCGTGATCCTGATAGCCGCCGATCTGCACCTGGGCGCCACCTATCTGGTGCGCGGCGAGTACGAGGAGTCCGCGAAGTACGGCGCGAGCGCGGGGAAGGCCGCCGGGAAACTGGGCCTGCACGCGTTGAAGGCGCTGGCCGTCGCGATCGAGGCCGGCATCGCCGCCATGCACGGCAACCGCAAGGCGACCGACCAGGCGCTGGCCCGGCTGCGTGACCACGGCGGGTCCGAGGAGATCTGGGCGTACAGCTCGGCGGTCTGCGCGTTGATGGAGGAGCAGTACGACCGCGCGCTGGCCGAGTTCGACGAGCTGGAGAACGCCGTCACGGAACCGCGCATCCTCCGCGGCACCTTCTACCAGGGCCCGCGGCTGCTGGTGCGGGTCGCGCACGGCCTCGCCGCCCGGCCGGAGTACGAACGACTGGCCGAGTCGCACCTGTCCCAGGTCCGGCTGCACCGCACGTACTTCGCGTGGAGCCGCGCGATCCTGCTGGGCCGCGAAGGCCAGGTCGCAGGGGCCAACGCCGCCGCCGCCGAGGCGCTCGACCTGAGCACCGGCCTCGGCCTGCCGCGCTACCTGGGGCTCAGACTCGCCGGGCCGAGCGCGCTGGCGGACGGCTGGGGCGAACCGCTCGAGTGGCTGCGCGAGGCCGAGGAGCACTTCCACCAGGAAGGTGTGCCCGCCGTCGCCGCCGCCTGCCGGGCCGTGCTGCGCGAGGCCGGCGCACCGCAGCAACGCCGCCGCCGTGACCACGAGACCGTGCCCGCCGACCTGCGCAAAGCCGGTGTCACCGTCCGCGAGTACGAGGTGCTGTGCCTGGTCGTGGACCGGTTCGGGAACGCCGAGATAGCGGAGCGGCTGTTCCTGTCCCCTCGAACGGTCGAACGCCACGTCGCGAGCCTCAAGGTCCGCACCGGCCGGCAGAGCCGGGCCGACCTCATCGCCTACGCCCGTCCGCTAATTGGGGGCTCTGTACCCATGTGAGCCGGGCCGCCGCCGGGAAGACTCCGTCACCTGACCGGCGGCGCTGGACTCGGTGGGGTGTTCAGCGCCGCCGTCACTCATGCCGGAAACTTTCTTGGCGCGAGATGTCGATACCGGGCATCTCCCGTTCGACGCACTGATGAGAGCAAGCGCGAACAACCAAGGAGAACCAGATGCGCACCCTGATCGCCACCGCCTTCGTCTCCCTCGACGGCGTCGTCGAGGCGCCCGGTGGCGAGCCCGGCCACCGCAGCTCCGGCTGGACCTTCAAGGACATCGAGTTCGACGAGGCCGCCTACGAGATCAAGGGCCGTGAGCAGGAAGAAGCCGCGGCCATGATGATGGGCCGGGTCAGCTACGAGGCGTTCGCGCCGGTGTGGCCGACGCTCGACTACTTCCCGCAGTACAACGCGATGCCGAAGTACGTCGTGTCCAGCACGCTCAAGGACGACCAGCTGGTCGACAACTGGGGCGACATCACGATCCTGCGCTCGCTGGACGACGTCGCCGCGCTCAAGGAGACCGAGGGCGGCCCGATCTCGTTGCACGGCAGCGCGACGCTGAACCGCAACCTCTCCGACGCGGGCCTGATCGACCGCTACCACCTGCTGGTGTTCCCGGTGCTGCTCGGCGCGGGCAAGCGGCTGTTCAGCGAGACCGACAAGGACAAGCAGATGCTCAAGGTCGTGGAGAGCGAGACGTACGCGAACGGCATCCAGAAGCTGGTCTACGACGTCGTGCGCTGAATCAGGTGCACTCTCGCACCGCGGCCACCACGCCGGCGAACGAGTCGACCAGCCAGGTCGGGTTCGCGCTGAGCAGCTGGTCGACGCTGTGCACGCCGTAGCTGACGGCGACGGACGACATCCCGGCACCGTGCGCCATGTGGATGTCGTGCGTGGTGTCGCCGACCATGACCGCGTTCGCCGGTGCCACGCCGAGCCTGCGCAGCACGAGGAGACCGGACTCCGGATCGGGCTTGGGTTTCGCGACCTGGTCCGCGCCGACCACGACGGAGAACTCCTCGCGCAGGCCGGCGGCGGTGAGCAGCGCCTCGGCGTTCACGATGAACTTGCTCGTCGCGACGGCGAGCCGGAAACCGTCCTCCCGCAACGCCTGCAGCCCGTCGTACACACCGGGGAACACCAGCTGCGTCGCCATCGGCAGCACGATCTTGCGGAACGTCGCCTGGTAGACCTCGACGCAGGCCGTGACGACCGGCTCGTCCTCGGGGACCCCGAGGACCTTCGCGAACGCGGACGGCAGCGGCAGCCCGATCGTGGCGCGGATGGTCGCCGAGTCCACCGTGGGCAGGTCGAGCTGGGCGAACACCGCGGCGAACGTCGTGACGATCCCGCGCGGGGAGTCGACCAGCGTGCCGTCCAGGTCGAAGATCGCGCAACGGTTCACGAGGAGAACTCCTTCGCGTGGGCGGCGGCGAGCTCCCCGGCGACCTCGGCGGTGTTGATCAGCACCGCCATCGTCGCCTTCGCGGAACGCCCCTCCGTCGCGCGGTCAACGGCACGCTCAAGGTACTTCGTTCCCGCGGCGAGCACGGCTGTGATCACGGCCTCCATCTCGGCGCTGTCGATGGCGTCCGCGGGCTTGGTCGGTGTGGTGACGAGGAACGAGCCGCGGCTGCCGAGCGACCAGTGGCTCTCGATCGCACGGGCGAGCACGGCCGGTTCGTCGACGCGGTGCGGACTGCGCAGTCCGCTGGACACGCAGTAGAACGCGGGGAAGTCGTCCGACCGGTGGGCGACGACCGGAACGCCGTGCGTCTCCAGGAACTCCAGCGTGAGGCCGAGGTCGAGGGTGCTCCTGGCACCCGCGCAGACCACCGCGACCTTCGAGCGGGTGAACTGGACCAGGTCCGGCGAGACGCGGCGCGCATCGCGGTGCACGCCGCCGATCGCGGCCGTCGACAGGAACTTCAGCCCTGCCAGCTCGGCCGCGATCAACGTGGACGCGACGGTGGTCGCGGCCGTCGTCCTGCGGGCCAGCACGACCGGGAGATCCCGGTTGCCGGCCCGCGGCACACCTGGTGTGGAAGCGAACCGCTCGAGCTCGGTCTCCGAGAGACCGACGAGGATCCGGCCCTTGTCGACGCCGATCGTGGCGGGCACCGACCCGCTCGCCCGCACCGCGTCCTCGACCAGGCGCGCGGTCTCGGCGCTGTCCTGGCCGGACCTGAGCACGTCCGACGGCAGCGCCACGACGGGTTGCCCCGCCGTGATCGCCTCGGCCACTTCCTCGCCGTACACCAGGGGAATGTTCATCGGCACCTCAGTAGCTCGGGGTCTTGCGCAGGAACTCCTTGCGTTCCAAGATCTCCGGCGCGTAGACCTGTTCCTGCCACGCCTGCGGGTCGACCGGTTCCACGGCGATCGACACGACGCCCTCGTCGCAGCCGAACGCCCGTGTCACCGCCTCGGTGATGGCCGAGACCAGCTCGGACGTCTGCTCCTCGTTGAGCGGGGCGGGGAAGTGCTTGATGTTCACGTGCGGCACCGCGACCTCCTCACGACTGGCCTCCCGCGATGGCGAGAGTGACCGCCTTGGTGACGGCCGCGATCAGTTCGGCCATCTGCTCGTCGGACAGCAGCACCGGCACCGCCGCCGCTTCCTTGCGCACGGTGGCGTTCTGCTCCATCGACGCCAGCAGCTCGTCGATGTCGGGCTCGCGCAGCAGGCTGTAGTGGTCGGCCTCCAGCTCGACGACCACCGGGTCGGTGACCGAGAAGCCCTCGCTGCCCTCGATGAACGAGTAGTCGTCGCCCTGCGCCTTGAAGATCGTGAGCGGCGCGGTGATCGTGCGCTGGGCCAGTTCGCTGAAGGTGTACTTGAAGGAGAACGTCTCGGTGACGATCTTGATGATCCGCCGCACGAGCTCGCTGTCGAGGTCGCGGAACTCACCGCTGATGAACGCCGCGAAGCTGTCCTCGTCCTTCGCGACCTCCAGGCACCGGCTCAGCCGGGCGTCGGTGATGCTGCCCGCGAAGACCGAGAACAGGATCGTCACGAACGCGCTGTTGTCGTAGGAGGCCTCGTCGCTGTCCCGCTCCGAGCGCACCTTCGGCGACCCCGGCGCGATCAGGTACAGGTTCGCGATCTCCTCGCCCGCCTGCTCCAGCTGGTAGGCCGTCTCGAACGCGACCCGCGCGCCGAAGGAGTAGCCCCACAACGTGTACGGGCCCTCCGGCTGCACTTCCTTGATGGCCTCGATGTCGGCCGCGGCCATCTCGCGGATCGTGCTGTACGGCGTCTCGCCCGCGTTGATGCCGTGCGCCTGCACGCCGTAGAACGGGCGCTCCGAACGACTTGCGAGCGTGCGCAGGTTCATCGGGTAGCCGCCCAGACCCGGCCAGCAGAACACCGGCACCGCGTCTCCGTTGGGCTGCAACGGGACCAGCCGGGAGATCGGGCCCTCGTGCAGGCCGTCGACGCGCCGGGAGAGCTGCTCGATGGTCGGCGACTCGAACAGCACCTGCAACGGCAGGGTGGTGCCGAAGTCCTTGTTGATGCGGTTGACCAGGCCGACCGCGATCAACGAGTTGCCGCCGGTCTCGAAGAAGTCGTCGTGCGTCGAGACGGTCTCGCGCTTCATCAGCTTCTTCCACATCTCGCTGATGCGGCGCTCGGTGATGGTGCGCGGCGCGACGAACGGCCGGTCCTGGTCGTCGACGTTGGTCTTGTCCGACTTCTCCAGGGCCTTGACGTCGATCTTGCCGTTCGCGGTGACCGGCAACGCGTCCAGCACCACGACCTTGTTCGGGATCATGTAGTCCGGCAGGAAGTTGACCAGGTCGTCGCGGATCAGCTCGGCCGGGCCCTTCATGTGGACGACGTCCTCCTTCATCCCGGGGCTGCGGCGCTGGTCGTAGGAGACCTTGCCGCCCAGGAAGAAGTACGACGGCCCGTCGCTGCGGCCGGCGGCCTTCAGGATGTCGCAGATGCGCTTGGCCGACGGGAGGTCGTTGTTCGACTTCGAGCTGTAACCCGACGACATGAAGCCGAGGTCGACGTCGTTGGCGGACAGGCGGTGCATCGTCCGGCCGAGGTCGATGTAGCGCCGCCACAGCTCCGTGGACCGGCCGATGGCGCTGATGCCGAAGCTCGCGCGCTCGTACACCGCCTGGTTGATGGCGATGACGTGCTTGCGCAGCACCAGGTCGTCGGACACGCGCTCGAACTCGCCGTCGGCGTAGCGGTATTGGCCGCCGGGCAGGTTCGTGACGCGGCCGGGGTGCGTCTGGACGTAGACGTCGACGTCGTCCTCGCGGATGCCGGTGTAGGCGCACAGTTCGAACGTGCCGAGGTAGTAGTCCTCGTCGGCGACGTCCAGCTGGTCCTTGGTCTCCGGGGTGTGCGCGGCGGCCGTGATGTCGAGTCCGTAGCCGGGCAACACCTCTTCGAAGAGCCCGACCATGTGGCCGGTCTCGATCTCCAGGACCTCCTGGATGTTGTTGAGGTACACCGACTCGATCGCTGCCTTGCGTCCGATGAAGTGCAGTTTCGCCTGCGCCTCATAGCTTTCCGGCAGTGACGAGATCAGCACGAGCTGGTGGCGCAGCGGGTGGTAGTAGTACAACCCGCTCGGCAGGCCCGCGATGTGGTGCAGTTCCAGGTGGAGCTGGGTCGCGTAGAGCGAGCCCGGTGACGCGTAGCCGTACTTCGGCAGCAACCGCTGGTCGCTGAAGTGCGCGCCGAAGTAGCGCAGGATCTCGCCCAGTTCCGCGAAGTGGATGGCCTTCGGGTCCTTGGAGCCCGCGCCGATCGGCTTGCGCTCCAGCAACCGCCGCAGGTCGGCGTCGGTGACCTGGCCGCCCTCGTAGAAGCGGTAGGACTTGCGCGAGAAGACGACCTTCCGTTGCAGGCACGAGGCTTCCTCGCCGGGCAGTTCGAAGCTCTGCCGCTCGCTGAGGTCGTCGCGCACGCCGGGGTTCGACAGCTGCGCGCGGACCTGCAGGCGGCTCGACTTCGACTGGTGGTGCGAGCCGGAGTTGCCCTGGTCCATCAGGGCGGCTTCCTTGGGGTTCAGCTCCACGCACGCGATCAGGTTCTGGAACCCCGTGCGCTCGTCCTCCTTGACGATCACCGCCGCGTTGCGCACCCAGTCGTGCGTCTCGATCGCGAGCCGGATCTCGTCCAGCTCGACCCGGTAGCCGCGCAGCTTGACCTGACTGTCGGCCCGTCCGGCGAACTGCACGGTGCCGTCGAGGTTCTGCGTCACGAGGTCGCCGGTGCGGAACATGCCGTCCACGAACCGTTCCTCGGTCAGCTCCGGCTGGTGCAGGTAGCCGCGGGCGACCTGGACGCCACCGATGTAGAGCTCGCCTATCTCGCCCGGCGTGACCATGTCGCGGTTGGCGTCGAGCACCAGGTACGTCGTGTTCGCGACCGGGAGGCCGATCGAGATGGACTTCGGCGCCTCGGCGAGTTCGGCGGGGTCGACCACGTGCGACGACGAGTTGATCGTCGTCTCCGTGGGGCCGTAGAGGTTGATGAGCCGGACGTTCGGCATGTCCGCGACGAACGCCTGGGCCAGTGTGCGGGACAACGCCTCGCCACCGCTGAATACCTGCTTCAGCGACGTGACGGTGTGGAACTCCTCGGTGTCGATCAACGCCTGGAGCAGCGTCGGCACGCACTGCAGCGTGGTGACGCCGTGCTCCCGCATGGTGTCGATCAACATCTCGGGGTCGCGGTAGATGCCGGGACGGCCCATCACCACGGTGCTGCCGACCGCGGGGGCCAGGATCTCCCACTGCGCCGCGTCGAAGCTCATCGGCGTCTTCTGCACCACGCGCTTCGTGCCGTCGATGGCGTGGGTGTCGTGCAGCCACAGCATCTGGTTGACGATGCTGCGGTGCTCGATCATCACGCCCTTGGGCCGGCCGGTGCTGCCCGAGGTGTAGATGATGTACGCGAGGCTGTTGTGAGCGGGGGAGAAGCCGTCGTCGAACGCCTCGTCGCAGTCGTCGAGCGTGACGATTCTCGTGGTGCTGGGCGCGAGTTCGGCCAGGCGTTGCTTCAGCGCGGGCTGCGTCACGACGACCTTCGTGCGCGAGTCCTCGATCATGTACCGGAGCCGCTCCTCCGGGTACTCCGGGCTCAGCGGCAGATAGGCGCCTCCTCCGCAGAGGATTCCCCAGGCGCCGACCACCAGGTCGAGCGATGGTTCGACGAACATGCCGACGCAGTCGTCCTCGCTGATGCCGAGGCGGCGCAGATGCGTGGCGAGCGCGGAACTCTGCTCGAAGAGTTCGCCGTAGGTGATGCTTTCTTCACCGAAGACGACGGCTGTGCGATCGGGGTGTTCCTCCACCTGCTTGCGCAGCAGGTCCGGGAGGCAGCCGCCGTCCACTTCAGCTTCGTGCGACATCTCAGAAATCCCCCAAGCGGTCGACAGGCATGAGTGGTGCGAGCGCGTTCTTGGTTAGTTGAAGAACGTATGAGTAACGGCTCGAAACCCACTGGAGTGATCTGCCCGGTGGTCAGCCGAGGAGGTCTACCAGAACAGCCTTGAACGGCAACGGATTCCCGCCCGTTGAGACGGGTGGTTCGGTGGCGAATGGTTGCCTGACCGTCCACAGTGGTGTTGGGTAGACGCCAACTTCGAGGGCGGGGCCACGAGGATGAATGTTCTGCAGTACGTGGCCGATCGGTGGGATCGGCTGTCTTTGCAAGCGTTTTTGCACGTCAGTGCCGTTGTGCAGTGCACAGTCCTGGCGACTGTGCTCGGTGTGGCGATCGGGGTCGCGGTCTATCGCAGCCCGGCCGGATCAGCGCTGGCCACGGCGTTGGCGAGCACGATTCTGACCATTCCGTCGTTCGCGCTGCTGGCGTTGCTGATTCCGGTGTTCGGGCTGGGCGCGAACACGACTGTCGTCGCATTGGTGCTTTACGCCTTGTTGCCAATAGTTCGCAACACGGTCGTGGGACTGGCCGGAGTGGATCCGGCTGTGAGTGATGCCGCAAGAGGGATTGGGATGAGCAGATTCGGGGTACTCGCGCGCGTTGAGTTGCGCTTGGCGTGGCCCACGATTCTGGCCGGAATGCGGGTCGCGACGCAGATGCTGATGGGTATTGCCGTGATCGCGGCGTATGCGAAAGGACCGGGTTTGGGATCAGAGGTGTTCTCCGGACTCGCGAACGCGGGCAGTGCGAACTCG
The DNA here is from genome assembly GCF_044754905.1 of Lentzea sp. NPDC092896. NCBI lineage: Bacteria > Bacillati > Actinomycetota > Actinomycetes > Pseudonocardiales > Pseudonocardiaceae > Lentzea > Lentzea sp. NPDC092896. Next base: position 351,489 of record NZ_JBIVPX010000008.1, on the reverse strand, counting down.
ATGAACCAGGCCCTCACCGGAACGATCGGCGTGGTGATCCTCGCCCTGCTGCTCGACGGCGTGTACGTGCTGGTCAACCGTTTCACCGTGTCGAGGGGCGTCCGTGGCTGAAGGCATCGAGATCCGGCTCGACCACGTCACCAAGCGGTATCCGGGGCAGAAGGCGGCGGCGGTCGACGACTTCTCGATGGTCGTGCCCGCCGGGCAGATCGTCGTGTTCGTCGGGCCGTCCGGCTGCGGCAAGACGACGACCATGCGGATGATCAACCGGTTGATCGAGCCGACGTCCGGCACGATCACGATCGGCGGCGAGGACGCGCTGAGGATCGACCCGGACGACCTGCGACGGCGCGTCGGCTACGCGATCCAGCAGGCGGGGTTGTTCCCGCACTTCACGGTGGCGCAGAGCATCGGGATCGTGCCGGGGCTGCTCGGCTGGGACAAGAAGAAGATCGCGGCCCGCGTCGAGGAGATGATGGACCTCGTCGGGCTCGATCCCGGCGAGTTCTCCGACCGCTTCCCGCGTCAGCTCTCGGGTGGCCAGCAGCAACGGGTCGGCGTCGCCCGCGCGTTGGCCGCCGATCCGCCGGTGCTGCTGATGGACGAACCGTTCGGCGCGGTCGACCCGATCACCCGCGGTCACCTGCAGGACGAGTTGCTGCGGCTGCAGAGCGAGCTTCGCAAGACGATCGTGTTCGTCACGCACGACTTCGACGAGGCCGTGAAGCTCGGCGACAGGATCGCCGTGCTGGGTGACCGGTCCACGATCCTGCAGTACGACACCCCCGACGCGATCCTCGCCAACCCTGCGGACGACACGGTGGCCGGGTTCGTCGGCGCCGGTGCGTCGTTGAAGGCGCTGACGCTGACGCGGGTGCGGGACGTCGAACTGGGCCAGGCCGTCACGGCGCGCGCGGACGCCGATCCGTCCACTGTGGAGACCGGTGACGCGAAGTTCGTGCTGGTGCTCGACCAGCGCGACCGGCCGGTGCGGTGGGTGCGGGCGAGCGAGCTGAAGCGTGCGACGTCGCTGCATCGCATCGGCCAGCCGGTGCAGGACTCGGTGTCGCTGCAGTCGACGTTGCGGGACGCGCTGGAGGCGATGATCACCGAGGGAGGCCACGCCGTCGTCACCGGTGGCCGCGGCGAGTACGTCGGCACGATCGACCTCTCGACCGTCACCGAGGTCGTGCAGCAGCTGAGGGCGAACGCATGACGGCCGGGCGGATCCGGTTCTGGGCGCAGCCCGTCGCGGTGCTGCTGATCGTCGGCGGTGTGCTGGCGTGGGTGTTCTCCGGTGAGCTGACGGCGACCGAGAAGGGCACGCTGAACGCGTCGTCGTTGCTGACCGCGCTGCGCGACCACCTGGCGATGACGGTCGTGGTGACCGCGATCGTGGTGGTGGTCGCGGTACCGGCCGGGATCGTCGTGACCAGGTCGTGGGCCCGCTTTCTCGCACCGGTGTTCCTGGCGGTCGCGAACGTCGGCCAGGCCGCGCCCGCACTGGGCGTGCTGGTGCTGTGGTTCCTGGTCACCGGTGCTTCCGGCGGGCTGTGGGTGGCCGCGCTGCCGCTCGCGTTCTACTCGCTGCTCCCCGTGCTGCGCAACACGATCGTCGGCATCCAGCAGGTCGATCCGTCCCTTGTGGACTCCGGCAGGGGCATCGGCATGTCCGCGTCCGCCGTGCTGTGGCGCGTCGAGCTCCCGCTGGCCGTTCCGCTGATCCTGGCCGGTCTGCGCACCGCGCTGGTGCTCGCGGTCGGCACGGCGACGTTCGGCCTGTTCGTCAACGCGGGCGGGTTCGGTTTGCTGATCGACACCGGCTACAAGCTGAACCTGGTGAAGGTCCTGGTGACCGGCTCGGCGCTGGCGGCGGGACTCGCGCTGCTGGTCGACTGGGTCGGCGCGGTGATCGAGCAGTGGTTCGGCCCCAAGGGGGTCCGATGAGGAAGTTCGCACTCGTTCTGGTGCTCTGCTTGGCCGGCTGCGGCCTGGACGTCAACAGCGCGTTGCCCTACAAGGTGCTGCCGGGCTCGATCCAACCCGAGCAGTCCCTCCAGGGCGTCGAGATCACCGTGGGGTCCAAGGACTTCACCGAGAACATCCTGCTCGGCTACCTGGCCGAGATGGCGTTGTCCGCGGCGGGTGCCGACGTCGTGGACCTGACCGACCTGAAGGGCTCGCAGACCGCCCGGCAGGCGTTGCTGAACGGCGAGGTCGACGTCACCTGGGAGTACACCGGCACGGGTTGGATCAACTACCAGGGCAACGAGCTTCCGGTGCCCGGCGGCGAACAGGCGCAGTACGACGCCACGAAGAAGGCCGACCTGGAGAGGTACGGCGTCGAGTGGCTGGCCTACTCGCCGCTCAACGACCAGTACGCGTTCGCCGTCACCGAGGCCTATGGCGAGCAACACGGCCTGAAGACCACCTCGGACCTGGCGGCGTTCCTGACCCAGAACCCGGACCAGGCGGTGTTCTGCCTGGAGACCGAGTTCACCAGCCGTCAGGACGGTTTCCCGGCCGCGCAACGTACCTACGGCCTCCCGACGACCGAGGTGAAGAACTTCGGCATCGGCACGATCTACTCGGCCGTCGCGGGCGGCACCTGCCCGGTCGGTGAGGTGTTCACGACCGACGGCCGCATCGCCGCGCAGAAGCTCCGCGTGCTGGAGGACGACAAGAAGGCGTTCCCGCAGTACAACGTCGCACCGACCGTGCGCGCCGAGTTCCTCGCCGAGTACCCGCAGATCCGCGGCCCGCTGGAGGAGGTGAGCGCCGCGCTGACCAACGACCAGATGATCGAGCTGTGCCGTCAGGTGGACGTGGAGGGCAGGGACGCGGGCGAGGTGGCGCGCGACTGGATGGTGTCGAAGGGGTTCATCAGGACGGACTGATCAGCGCATCGCCCGTCCGACCGGCGGCAGCACCGAGACCATCGCGGCGGCCAGCCACAGCATCAGCGCGATGCCCGGCACGATGATCAGCGTGCCGCCGTGGTTGATCGTCAGCCGGACGACGGCGAAGACGTAGTAGGCGACCACGAGGAACCCGAGCCCGGCGAGGATCCAGCGCGCGAACCCGAGCCGGGCGATCACCAGCGCGGCGAGCAGCAGCACCACGCCGCCCGCGACGTAGGTCGCGACGATCGCCGGGTCGCCGTTGGCGATGAAGCCGCGCCCGAAGGCCAGTCCGAGCAACGCGACGGCGGCCTCCGGGGTCTGCCGGATGCCCTTGCCGTCGGCGGAGTTCAGCCCGGCCAGCACGAAGCACAGCACCGCGACCAGCAGCCACAGTCCACCCGCGAGGAACGCCGGCGCGACACTCGGGCGCAACGGCTGGCCCCAGCCGGGGGCGGGGCCGTAACCCTGGCCGTGTCCCTGCGGCGGCTGCTGCGCCTGCCAACCCTGGTTCGGATGCACGGCAGCCACCCTACGAGCCGTGAGGCCAGGCCGCAGGGAATTCGCAGAAGGCTCAGAGCGGCAGGCGTTTTGCCCGATTGACGTTGCCTGTCCGGCGCGGGAGGTTGTGGGGAAACCGAAGGGGGAGAACCGAATGCGCACAACCCTGTTAGGTGTCGTGCTGGCCTTGGGCGGCATGGTGGTCGTGGTAGGACCGGCGAGCGCGGCGGGACCGTGCTCGGTCAACTCGACGCGGGCGACTCCGGGCGGCTACGTCGCCAAGATGACCTGCTCCAGTCCGGACACGTTCATCGACGGGTACGGCAGCACGACCGGTGACGCGAACCGGGAAGGCTTGCTGCTGCGGCAGTTCCAGAGCAACGGCGGTCCGTTGTGCAGCGGCGACGGCAGCCGTGCGGACGTCGGCGGTTTCAGGATCAGCATGTCGTGCGCCAAACCGACCTCGTTCGTCGACGCGTTCGGCACCACGCTCACGGACGCGGCGCGGGAAGCCCGGCTGCTCAAGGAGATCGCGCCCGGCCGGTTCTGCACGCACGACCGCGTGCGCGCCGTCTCCGGCGGGTACGAGGTCTCGGGCGGCTGCACGAAGCCGACCATCTGGTTCAGCGGTGTCGGTGCCACCGTGACGCAGGCCGCGGAGAACGCGCGACTGTCCTCAGGCGTCGGCTGAGTTCTTGCGATCGGTGTGGCCCAGAGACCGTTCCGGCGCCACCCGGTCGCGCACGAGCTGCTTGAGCACGGCGAGGTCCGGGAAGCCCTCCTGAACCTTCCGCGACCACAGGGTCTCGCCGTCGAGCCGCACGTCGAACACACCTCCGGTGCCGGGGATCAGCGCGACCTCGCCCAGTTCCGCGGTGAACGTGGTCAGCAGCTCCTGCGCGGTCCAGCCGGCACGCAGCAGCCAGCGGCACTGGGTGCAGTACTCGATCTCCAGACGCGGTGTCCTCATGCCTGAGTATGAACAGACGTCCCGGTGCGGGTCGCGTCCTTGCCCCAGCTGGCCAGCAGCTGCAGCGCCTCGGCGGACGGGGTGCCGGGCTCCGCGTGGTAGCTGCTCAGGAACAGGTCGGGCTCGGACGGCATCCGCAGCGTCTCGTAGGAGAGCGTCATCTCGCCGACGAGCGGGTGGCGGAGCGTCTTCGTGCCGAACGTCTTCTCCTTGACGTCGTGGCGGGCCCAGAGCTGCCGGAACAGCTCGCTCTTCACCGATAGCTCGCCGATCAGGCCGGTCAGCTCGGGGTCGTTCGGGAAGCAACCCGCGTCCATCCGCAGGAACGCGACGACGTCGGCGGCCTTGCTCTCCCAGTTGACGAAGAGCTGCTGGCAGGAGGTGTTCAGGAAGATCAGCCGCGCCCAGTTCCGGTCGCGTGGCTCGAGCTCGGACCAGTCGCCGAACAACGCCGCGGCCATCGGGTTCCACGCGTAGATGTCCGTGCGCCGCCCACCGATGTACGCGGGCACACCCAGGTTGTCGAGCAGGTGCCTGAGCGCCGGCCGGACCTCGCGGGTGACCCTCTTCTTCCTGCTGTTGCCGTACGGGCAGTTCGTGAGGTTGCGCAGGTGCGTCTGCTCGGTCTCGTTGAGCCGCAACGCACGTGCGATCGAGTCGAGCACCTCGTCCGAGACGTTGCGGCCGTTGCCCTGCTCAAGCCGTGTGTAGTACGCCACGGAAACGCCTGCGAGCTGCGCCAGTTCCTCACGGCGCAAGCCCGGCACACGGCGCGTGCGGCCGTAACGGGGCAGCCCGACGTCGTCGGGGGACAGCCGCGCCCGGCGGCTGCGCAGGAACTCGCTCAGCTCGGTGCGCGGGTCTACGTCCATGCGTCCGAGTATCCCCGGCCAGGGCGAACCGTGCCTGCTACTGCTGGTAGTAGGCACGCCAGACGTACGAAGAGCAGGTGTCTGGGTAGCTCTCCCGAAGCGGCGCAGTGTCTACATCGACACGACAACGAGGAGAAACCTGATGAGCACCGTCGCTGCCTACGCCGCTCCAGCACCCAAGGCACCGCTGGAGCGCACCACCATCGAGCGTCGCGCGGTCGGCGCGCACGACGTTCTGATCGACATCAAGTTCGCCGGCATCTGCCACTCCGACATCCACCAGGTCAACGAGGGCTGGGGCCAGGGCATCTTCCCGATGGTCCCCGGCCACGAGATCGCCGGCGTGGTCGTCGAGGTCGGTTCCGAGGTCACTCGCCACGCCGTCGGCGACCGGGTCGGCGTCGGCTGCATGGTCGACTCGTGCCGTGAGTGCGAGTTCTGCCTGCGCGGGCTGGAGCAGTACTGCGCGAACGGCAACACCATGACCTACAACGGCGTCGACCGCCGCGGCGACGTCACCTACGGCGGCTACTCGCAGCAGATCGTGGTCGACGAGAACTACGTCGTGCGCATCCCGGACGCGCTCCCGCTCGACGTGGCCGCGCCGCTGCTGTGCGCGGGCATCACGCTCTACTCGCCGCTCAAGCACTGGGGCGTCGCACCGGGCAAGAAGGTCGCCGTCGTCGGCCTGGGCGGGCTCGGCCACATGGGCGTCAAGATCGCCGCCGCGCTCGGCGCCGAGGTCACCGTGCTGTCGCAGTCGTTGCGCAAGAAGGACGACGGGCTCAAGCTCGGCGCCCACGACTACCGCGCCACCAGCGACCCGGCCACGTTCACGGAGCTGGCCGGCAAGTTCGACGTGATCGTCTCCACGGTGTCCGCGCCGCTGGACTTCACCGCCTACCTCGGGCTGCTCAAGACCGACGGCGCCCTGGTGAACGTCGGCGCGCCGGAGGAGCCGATCTCGATCAACCTGTTCGGGCTGCTCGGCGGCCGCAAGACGCTGGCCGGTTCCATGATCGGCGGCATCGCGGAGACCCAGGAGATGCTGGACTTCTGCGCCGAGCACGGCCTCGGTTCGGAGATCGAGCTGATCAACGCCGACCAGATCAACACCGCCTACGACCGCGTGCTGTCGAGCGACGTGCGGTACCGGTTCGTGATCGACACCGCCACGATCTGACGTGTGCGCCGTGCCCGCTCAGCTGGGCGGGCACGGCACCCCGGTCGCGTAGGCCTTCGTGGCACCCGCGATCACCGCGTCGAGCTGCAGGAGCGTCTCCTGCAGCTCTTCGATCTGCTTCACCACCGACGACCGGTGCCCGTGCAGCTTGGCCAGCACCTCCGGCGCCGCGACCCCCGTGACCACGCACGGCAGCATCTCCAGGATGGACGCGCTGGAGATCCCCGCGGCGTAGAGCTGCTGGATCAGCTTGACCCGGCCGACGGCGTTCTCGGCATAACGCCGTTGCCCACTTCCGGTGCGTTCGGAAGCGAGAAGGCGCTGCTCTTCGTAGTAGCGCAACGCGCGCACGCTCACGCCCGTGCGTTCCGCGAGCTCACCGATCCGCATTGAGACCTCCGCCACAAAACCTACCTCTGACGTCAACGTCAGGTTTCTACCTTAGCTCTCATGCTGCTCACGAGCTACGAACTCGGAAACCTGACCCTGCCGAACCGCCTCGTCATGGCGCCGATGACCCGCGCACGGGCCGTTGACGGCAAACCGACCGAGGCCACGGCCACCTACTACGCCCAACGCGCCACGGCCGGGCTCATCGTCACCGAAGGCGTGCACCCGAACGAGGTCGGCCAGGCCGGTCCGTTCATGCCCGGCGTCCACAACGACGAGCAGGTCGCGGCCTGGCGGGTGGTCACCGACGCCGTGCACGCGAACGGCGGCCGCATCTTCGCCCAGCTCATGCACGGCGGCCGCATCGGCCACGCCGAGGTCGCCGGGCACCACCCCGTCGGTCCGTCGGCGATCGCGGCCGGCACCGACGTGTTCACCCCGACCGGCATGAAGCCCGCACCGGTGCCGCGAGCGCTGTCGGCGGCCGAGGTCGCCGACCAGGTCCAGGCGTTCGGTGACGCGGCGCGCAAGGCCGTCGACGCCGGGTTCGACGGGGTCGAGCTGCACGGCGCGAACGGCTACCTGATCCAGCAGTTCCTGTCCTCCAGCGCGAACGAGCGCACGGACGGCTACGGCGGCTCGATCAGCGGCCGCATCCGGTTCGCCGTGGAAGCCGTCGAAGCGGCCGTGGACGCCATCGGCGCGGACCGCGTCGGCATCCGGCTCTCACCGGGCGGCGAGATCCAGGGCATCGTCGAGGAGAACGTGCCCGCGCTCTACGGCGAGCTGCTGAAGGCGTTGCCGGACATGGCTTACATCCACGTGCTCGCGACCGTGGACGACGAGCGGCTGATGGAGTTGCGCAAGGCGTGGCCGAGCGCGTTCATCCTCAACCCCGGCGGCCAGATCGGCCCGAACGAGAGCACGCAGGAGCAGGGGGAGCGCTGGCTCGCCAACGGCGCCGATCTGATCAGCTACGGCCGCGCGTACATCGGCAACCCCGACCTCGTCGAACGGTTCCGCCAGGGCCTGCCGCTCGCGAGCTCCGACCAGGAGACCTGGTTCCAGGCGCCCACGGGTTACGTCGACTACCCCGCCCATCAGCACTGAAGCGCGCGCAGCAGGTGGTCGACGAGCCGTTCGAGGTAGTCGGGCTCGACCTCGGCCCGCCGGACCGACAGCCGCCAGTAGACCGGGGCCGCGACCAGGTCCAGGGCGATCTCGAAGTCCAGATCCGCCGGTAGCTCGCCCCGGTCGACCGCCCGCCGCAGCGTGACGGCGCCGAGCGCGCGCCGGGGTTCGCCGATCGTCGCCGCGATCGCGTCGGACAACGCCGGCGTGCGGACGGCCTCGGCGGTGAGGTCGGGCAGGATCGTGGCGAACCGGGGGTGCGTCAGCCAGTCGTGCACGGCCGTGACCGTGGCCAGCAGATCGCCGCGCAACGACCCGGTGTCCGGCACCTCGGCCAGTGGCACGGAGAACTCCGACAGCGCCGCGACCACCATGTCCTGTTTGGACGGCCACCGCCGGTACAGCGCGCTCTTGCCGACCTCCGCGCGCTTGGCCACCGCCTCCATCGACAGCCGGCCGTAGCCGTGCAGGGCGAGCTCGTCGAACACGGCGTCGGTGATCGCCTGCGTCACCTGGGGCTGCAGGACGGCGGCGCCGGTCGGGGTGCGCTTGGTCATGACGCACATCATAGGACTGGACGAGACGGTCCCGTCCCGCCTAACGTTGTGGACGGGACGGGACCGTCTCGTCCACTTCTTTCGGAGGGCTTCCGTGGATCTCATCCCGAGGGCACTGCACCTGCTGCTGGACAAGGACATGATCGGGTTCGCCGGACTGTGGGCCGAGGACGGCGTGATGGAGTTCCCGTTCGCCCCGCCCGGCTGGCCGGCTCGGGTGGAGGGGCGCGCCGCGATCGAGGACTACCTGCGCGACTACCCGAAGATGCTCGACATCCAGGGCTTCCCGAAGCAGGTCGTGCACCAGAGCACCGACCCGGACGTGCTCATCGCCGAGTTCGACGCCGAGGGTGTCGTGGTCGCGACGGGCGAGCCCTACCGGGCCTCGTACATCGCGGTCATCACGACCCGCGACGGCGAGATCGTGAGCTACCGCGACTACTGGAACCCGCTGCTCGCGCAGGAACTGGCATGACCGCGTTGATCATCGGTGGCACCGGGACGACCGGCAGCCGCCTCGTCTCGCTGCTGCCCGACGCCCGCGTCGCGACCAGGAAACCGGTGCGGCCCGGCCAGGTCCGGTTCGACTGGGACGTGCCGGCGACGTTTGAGAACGCGCTGGAGGGGATAGATCGTCTTTACCTGATCCCCCCGGTCGGCGTCGTCGACCCCGCGCCGGTGGTCGAGTCGCTGCTCACTCGAGCGCGGCTCGTGCGGCGAGTGGTACTGCTGAGCTCGTCCGCGGTGCCGGAGAGCGCCACGGGGATGGGCGCTCTCCCGGCGCTCGTGCGCGCCAGGCCGGAATGGGCGGTGTTGCGGCCGTCGTGGTTCATGCAGAACTTCACCGGCGACCACCTCGTCGCCCAGGGAGTCCGGTCCGGCGAGATCGTCACCGCCACCGGGGACGGCAGGATCGGGTTCATCGACGCCGCCGACATCGCCGCGGTGGCCGCGCGGGCGTTGACGGATCCGTTGCCGCACAACACCGATCACCTGATCACCGGCCCCGAGGCGCTCAGCTACGCCGACGCCGCCGCGATCATCACCGAGGTCACCGGGAAGCCCGTGCGGCACCGTTCGGTGAGCACCGGGGAACTGGCCGAACGGATCGCGTCGGTGCTGCCGAAGGAGTTCGCCGTTCTTCTCGCCGCGCTCGACGAGGACATCCGCGGCGGTGCGGAGGACCGGGTCACCACGACCGTCGAGGACGTGACGGGCAGGCCCGCCCGGTCGTTCCGCGACTTCGTCAGGCGAACGTCCAGCGAGTAGCGCCGGCCGGCTCCACGGTGGCCACGGAGTGCGCGCTGCGCAACGTGATCCGGTAGACGTACCAGGGACCCGCGCCGCCGCTCGGTGCCATGAAGGGCGCGGTGAACGCCGCGCCCTCGCGCTGCGCGGGCCAGCCCGACTCGCGGTACCTCGCGGCGACCCTGTCCAAAGTGGACTCGTCGCCGACCAGGTGCGCGTCGCCCTCCAGCACGAGGTCCATTCCGGTCAGCCGCACCGCGATCGTGCAGGCCGGGTTCTCCGCGAGGTTGCGCGACTTGCGGGTGTCCAGCCCGCTCACGAAGAACAGGGTGTCCTCGAACCAGATCGCGCCGATGCCGACCGAGTGCGGCCTGCCGTCCGGTCGCACGGTGTTCAGGAAGAACGGCACGTCCTTCGCCGCGGACTCGGTGGCGAGCAGATCCCGCGCCTTGCTCCACGGCAGAGCCGCGTTGCCGTAGCGGTCGAGGTTGCGGGTCTCAATCGTCGAGTTCGTCATGCAACTACGTCGAACGAGGATCCGCGTTTTCGACGAGTCAGCGCACCGATTCGCACGGAACGATGAAGAACCAGTCGTCCGGCGCGTGCTCCAGCCGTGCCTCCGTCGCTCCCGCGGCGCATTTCGCACGGGCGTTCGCGAGGCTCTCGTCCCACGGAACGCCCCTGAGCACCGTCTCCGGCTCCCGCAGGTAGGCGAAGACGCTGACCACCACGAGGAATCCGATCAGGTAGCGGCTCCCGGCGACCACCGCGCGTTCCCAGGTCTTCGCCGGCGTCGCGTCGAGGCCCACGAAGATCGCGGTGAACAGGAACAGGCACGGCGCGATGCTGTAGCGCTGCGCGGCCATCACCACGTCCTCCGCCTGCACCTGCAGGACCTGCGTCCAGTTCAGCACCAGGCACGCGACGATGAGGATCACGCTGTAGGCGAGCGCGACCAGCGCGAGCGTTCGCCCGACCCGGTCACCGAACCGCAGCCCCGCCGCGATCGGCACGGCGGCGGCCAGCAGCGAGCCGAGGATCAGCAGGTTGCCCATCGCCGGGTAGAGCTCGCCGACCCGTTCGGATCCCGTGAACGCCACCACGGGCACCCGCAGCAGGCTCGCCAGCAGCACCTGCACCGGGTCGACCTCGTCGTGCGAGTACGGCGTGCGCGACGCGAACAGCATCGTCAGCCCCTGCACGACCAGTCCGGCGAGGAACGCGATCGGCACCTCCCTGCGCGGCTGGAAGAGCCGCAGGAGCGCGATCGGCGCCAGGACGAACACCAGCGGGCTGGACAGGGCGGCGAGGACCACGAACAGCGCGACCGGCACCCGTGGGGCGTTGCGCCACAACAACGCCCAGAAGGCGCCGTAGAGCAGGAACCAGTGCAGGTTCGCCATGTTGTTCAACGTCTCGGAGTTGCCCGCCGGCAACACGATGACGAGCGCCGCCAGCGCGAACCGCATCGGCGCCGACTTCAGGTACGCCTTCGAGGCCGCGAACGTGATCAACGCGATGAGCGCCCGCAGCACCGCGGCGCAGACCGCGAACCCCACCGCCGTCCACTCCAGCGGCAGCAGCGCGACCAGTTGCGCGACCAGGCGCGGCAGCATGTGCAGGTAGCCGCCGTACGGGTCGGTCAGGTTCGACAGCACGGGCGAGCGCACGGCGTCGACCATGAACCGGGCGCCGTCCTCGGCCCACAGGTGGTCGAGCCGGGACCAGCCGGCGGGGATGAGCAGCAGGAACGCCATCGCGGCGACGAACCCGCCGAGCATGCCCAGCCAGGTCAGTTCGTGCCGCGGTTCGTCCGGCACCGGCAGCACGCTGTCCGCGAGCGCCCTGGGCCGTTCCGCCGTCAATGCCACCAGTCGGTCCCCCGTGTCCGATTCGAAGCCAGGGGAGAACGTAGCCGGTCAGGGCCGGACGAGGTCCGGCAGGCGCTCGTAGGCGGCCCACTGCTCCGCGGACACCGTGCTGATCTGGGACGAGTTCAGCGACGCGAGCTCGGTCGAGTTGACCACCCACAGCTTGCCGTCGAGCAGCAGCCCGACCGCGCCGTCCGGGTTGCTCACCGCGGGCGCGCCGGCCGGGACCTTGGCCGTGAGCTTGAACGAGTCGACGCCCTGCGGACGGGTGCCGAGCACGCCGCGGGAGAACTTCTCGGCCACCGAGCGACGTTCGAACCGCATCAGGTTGCCGCCCGCGACGACGTCGAGCGTGCGTTCCGGGGACGGCACCGCGAAGCCGTTGAGGACCCTCGCCTCGGCCGCGGTGGCGCATCCCCTGATGCCCCGCACGTCCATGCCGAAGTGGGAGATGTTCGTCGGTCCCGCCGGGCCTTCGACGGTGCCGCGCAGCACGTCGATCGCGACTCGGCCGCACGGGTCCTTGGCGTTGATCGGCGCGTGGCCCTCCGGCGTGCGCAGGAGGCCGGGGCCTTCCCTCCACGGGCCGGGGATCAGCACCGGTTCGAACGGGTGGCGGGTGAAGTCCCTGTTCCAGAAGGTGATGGTGGTGCCGTTGTCGGTCTCGTGGGCGATGGCGAACGACGACACCGCGTCGATCCACATCCAGTCCGAGCTGAACGCCTCGACCACCGACCGGGTGCGCGGCCCGTTGTTCGACGTCACCGGCTTGAAGCCCTGCTTGCCGAGCGCCTCGACGCCCTTGGCGAACGTCGGGTCCTTCGAACGCAGCACGTACTGCCCGGCGCCGTTCTGGTGCGAGGCGAGGCCGGTGGTGTCGGTGAACATCAGGTACACCCAGCCGTCGAGGTAGATCGCCGACTGCTGGCCCGCGCCGTAGGTGTTGTCGCGGATGATGTCCCCGGCCGGGCCGAGGATCGACTGGCCGCCGTTCTCGCGCGTCCAGGTGATGCCGTCCTTGCTGGACGCGACGCCCGCCGAGCTGCCGTTCGCGTGGTTGTCCCGCGACGCGCCCGTGTAATACATGTAATAGACGTCGCCGATCTTGATCACCGACGGGTCGCACGTGTGCATGGCGTCGAAGCTGCCGCCGCTGCCGGAGAACACCGGGACCGCCGTCGAGAACGGTCCACCGACGCCAGGGCCCTCGCTGTAGAGGATGTCGTCGCCGCCGGGAGGGGCCGCGCTCAGCTGGCTGCACCACCAGGCGCGCACCTTGCCGCCGTCGAGCATCACGGCGGGCGCGTAGTTGTACGGCGCGTCACCGGCCCCGGCGATCACCGTGCCACCGCTCTGGCGGTTGTTGTCGATCGCGAGCTTGAGGTTGTCCCTGGGCGGCGGTGCCGGTGCAGGGTCCTTCGACGACGTGGGCTTCTTCTGGTCGGACGGTGCTCCGACCGGGTCGCCGACCGCCGCGTTGGTGCACGCCGTGACCGCACTGACCAGCGCGAGCGCAGCGAGTAACGCGAGAGGCCGACGACTCAGGGACACTCACCCATCATAGTGATCAAGTCCTCCGTACGGGTGAAGTGCGTTGGCGCAAACCCATTCATGTCCTCTCAATTAGCCCTTCTCGACGCCGTGAAAAGCGCGATTCCGCTGCCCAAGTGCCCAATTCCGGCGATCAAAGGCGCTGGCGGAGAGGTCTCGGTGTTAGCCGGTCTTCGTGGGTGGAACGCGAGTGGCGATACCAGGTCGTGAGGCGTTCGGTGATCGGCGGCTGACCGGCTGGGCCGGGCTGCTGCGGTAGGGCTGAGCAGGACGAATCCAGGGTCGGCGTGAGGTCGTCGAGCCTGTCGCCGGGCCCGTGGAACCCGGCGACCGTCTCGGCGTTGGTGAGGGTGGTCTTCACGTCTGTGACGGTGAGCACACCCGCGTCTTTGGTCCGGCGTGCTGTGGGTCCTAGCTGGCCGGCGGGTGTTCGCGGACCGCGCAGCGGCGGCGGAACCAGGCGAGGAACTTCGCCGGGTCGCCGGCCTGCCGGAGTGCGGACACCGCGCCGGTGAGCGGGAACATCGCGGCGTGCGTGCGCGCCCGTTCGTAGTCGGCGGGCCGGACCCGTTTGACCAGCGGCCAGCCGTAGCTGGCGAACGCCGCCGCGTCGAGAGCCGGATCGCCGGCGCAGGCGAAGTCCCAGTCGATGATTCCGCTGACCTTTCCGTTGTGCCAGCGCAGGTTCACCGGTGCCAGGTCGCCGTGCACGAATCCCGTTGCCTCCGGCAGGTCCGCGAACCGTTGCAGGACCTGGGAGGCCTGGTCGCGTTCGTCGGCGTCGAGCAGCGGGAACACCAGCTCGGTGATCTCCTCCGCTGTTCGCCGGCCGCCCGCGTGGTGCAGTGGTTCGTCCAGCAGGGCACCGAGTTCGGCGTCCGGCTTCACCGCCGCGAGCGCGTCCAGCACCTCGCGGACGGCCTCGTCGCTCGCGGTCTCCGCGGGCTCGCCGGGCAGGTAGGAGAGGACGACGTGGGCCTGGCCGAGCGGCAGGTCGAGCCGGTCCTCGAGGACCTCCGGCACGGCGAACGGCAGGTCGAGCCGCGAGATCCGGCGGAGTGCCCGCGCGCGACGCCTCGCGTCCGTGAGGTCTCTGCGGGGGAACCGGGCGACCCACTTCCCTTGCGCCACAACGGCATCGTTGAACGTGCCGCGCGCCAGCACCGCGCCCGGCGTCCTGAGCAGGTCGTCGATCGTCATCAGCTGCCCAGGTAGCGGACGACGGCCATCACGCGGCGGCTCACTCCGGACGAACCGGAGAGACCGAGCTTGTCGAAGATGGCGTTGATGTGTTTCTCCGCGGCGCTCTGCGAGATGTGCAGCTGGGTGGAGATGCTGGCGTTCGTGAGGCCTTGGGCCATCAGTTCGAGGACGTCCTTCTCCCTCGCCGTCAGCGTTTCGAGCGGGTCGACGTGGGTGGTTCTGGTCAGCAGCCTGCGCACGACCTCCGGGTCGAACGCCGCGCCGCCCGCAGCGACCCTGTCCAGCGCCTCCAGGAACTCGTCCACCTGCGCCACGCGATCTTTGAGCAGGTAGCCGACCTTGCCGCCGGTGCTGGTGATCAGCTCGGTGGCGTAGCGGTTCTCGACGTACTGGGACAGCACGAGGACGCTGACCTCCGGCCACCGTTCGCGGATCTCCAGCGCGGCGCGCATGCCGTCGTCCTTGTGGTCCGGCGGCATCCGGACGTCGGTGACCACGATGTCCGGCCGGTGTTCCTCGGTGGCCTTGACGAGCTCCGGCGCGGTGCCGACGGCGGCCACGACGTCGTGCCCCTCCTCGGCGAGCAACCGGATCAGGCCCTCGCGCAGCAGCGTCGAGTCCTCGGCCAGGATCACTCGCACGGCAACCTCGCGTAGATCGTGGTGGGACCGCCTTCAGGGCTGGTCACCTCGAACGTCCCGTCCACCGCCTTGACCCTCCTGGCCAGCCCGGACAGCCCGGTGCCGGTGGGATCCGCGCCGCCGAAGCCGTCGTCCCACACCATCACCGTGATGTCGGCGGGCGTCGGCCACACCGAGATCTCCACGACCGTCGGATCGGCGTGCTTGGCCGCGTTGTTGACCGCTTCGGACGCCACGAAGTAGATCACCGTCTCCAGTGCCGTGCCCGGCGACGCCTTGAGCTCGTTGCTGATCTCCACGCGCACGCTCGACCGCTCCGCCAGCACCTCGAGCGCCGTGTCCAGCCCCGAGTCGTCGAGCACGGCGGGGTAGACGCGGGTGGCGACCTCGCGCAGTTCGTCGATGGCCTCGCCCGCCGTGAGGTGCGCCTGCTGCAACAACTCCTGCAGCTGCTCCTCACCTTTGGCCCGCCGAGCCCGGCCGATCAGCATGCCGAGCGCGACGAGCCGCTGCTGAACGCCGTCGTGCAGGTCGCGCTCGATGCGCCGGCGCTCGTCGTCGATCGCCTCGATCACCTCTGCCCGCGTGCTCGTCAGCTCCGCGACCCTTTGCCGCAGCAGCGTCTGCTGGCTCGTCCCGAGCAGCGCGGTGGCGAGCCAGCGGTCCAGCACCGCCACCCCGACCACCCCGGCCGTCGTCACGAAGATGACCAGCGCACCCGGAATCGCCACCAGCGCGATCAGTGCGAGGGTGACGCGATCCCCGTCCTCGACGAGGCCCCAGTCGCCGTCGAAGAGCCACGCCGTGACCATCGAGATCGCCACGGAGTACCAGAACGCCAGCATCCAGATCACGCCCGCGCCGAGCGCGCCGACCAGCCACCGCACCGCGAGGTAACGACGGCATCCCTTTCGCGTCAACGGGTTCGTGTGCACGGCCCGGTCGAACCGCGCGATGCGGCTCAACTCGTACTCGGTCTGCCGGACCACACCCACGTCGACGGCCGCGGCGGCGAGACCCAGCAGCCCCGTCACCGACCCGATCGCGAGCCCGGCGAGCATCCGGAACCAGCCGCGCACCAGCGAACCCGCACTGAGCTGCCCCTCCTGATGCACATTCGCCACCGTACTGGCCCGTTCCGCCATCGGCATTGCGGTTTACCGCAGTATCGCCCTGCGGTTTCCCCCACGATTCCCAACGGACAACCTCATGGCCCCACCGCTTTCCCATTCCTAACGTGGACCCCGACCGAATTCACCGTTCCCGAGGGGAAATCCAATGCTGGCTGAATGGGCCGTCTCGCTGATGGAATCACTGGGAGGCGTGGGCGCGGCCGTGGTCGTGGGCCTCGACAACCTGTTCCCGCCAATCCCGAGCGAACTGGTGCTGCCCCTGGCCGGCTTCTCCGCGAGCAGAGGCGTGTTCAGCCTGCCGGCGGCCCTGTTCTGGACCACGCTGGGCTCCGTGGCGGGAGCCGTCATCGTCTACCTGGCGGGCATGCTCCTGGGCCGCACCAGAACCCGCGCCCTGGTGGCCCGAATCCCACTGGTCCGCGTAACGGACTTCGACAAAACCGAAGCCTGGTTCACCCGCCACGGCACCAAGGCCGTGTTCTTAGGACGAATGGTGCCGCTGTTCCGCAGCTTCATCTCTTTGCCCGCGGGCGTGGAACGCATGAACTTCCCGAAGTTCCTCGCGCTCACCACGCTGGGCAGTCTGATCTGGAACACCATCTTCGTGGGCGCCGGATACCTGCTGGGCGAGAACTGGCACCAAGTCGAGTCCTACGCGGGAATCTTCCAGAAGCTGGTGATCGCCGCGGTAGCCGTCGCCGTCACGCTCTTCGTCGTCACTCGGCTGCGTCAGCGCGCGTCGGGCGACCCGGAGGCGACGGCAGTCTTACCGCGCGTGAAGCGATAACGCCGCCGCGCACCGCGACCACGCTGCCGCGCACCGCGACCACGCTGCCGCGCACGGCGACCGCGCCCCGATCGCGCGTTGCCGCGCATGGCGACCGTGCTGCCGCGTACGGCGACCACGCTGCCGCGCACGGCGACCACGCTGCCGCGCACGGCTACCGCGCCCCGATCGCGTTGCCGCGCCACGCATTCCGGCGAGGCCGTGTCAGCGTCGTTTCGCACTGCGACCGCCACGTGTCTCGTGCCGCTTCACGCCGTGCCGCTTCACGCCGTGCCGCTTCACGCCGTGCCGCTCCACACCGTGCCGCCGCACACCGCGCCACCCAACACTGCACGGCCCACACCCCGACCGCGTTGCCACGCAACGCAATCCGGAGGGGCCGTGTCAGCAGCTCAGCCCGGCGCCCAGCCGATTCCGTTGGCAGGCCACCACATCGGCGACCCCGCCCGCGCCCCAGACCCGCCAACCCAAGCGACTCCCGCCCGGTCCAGGTCGCGCCCCGCCGAACACGAAGGTGCCCCAGGCCGGGGGAGTTGGCCTGGGGCACCTGGGAGGGGCTGGATCAGACGTCGTAGCGGTCCGCGTTCATGACCTTGTTCCACGCGGCGACGAAGTCCTGGACGAACTTCGCGGCGGCGTCGTCACTCGCGTAGACCTCGGCGATGGCGCGCAGCTCGGAGTTCGAGCCGAACACCAGGTCGTTGCGGGTGCCGGTCCAGCGGACGGCGCCGGTGGTGCGGTCGCGGCCCTCGAAGTTCTCCTGGTCCTCGGTGACCGACTTCCACTCCGTCTCCATGTCGAGGAGGTTCACGAAGAAGTCGTTGGTCAGGGTCTCCGGCTTGGCCGTGAGCACGCCCGCGGCCGAACCGCCGTGGTTGGCGCCCAGCACGCGCAGGCCGCCGACCAGCGCGGTCAGCTCCGGGGCGGAGAGACCGAGCAGGTTCGCCTTGTCGACGAGGAGGTACTCCGACGGCAGCGGGTGGCCCTTGCCGCGGTAGTTGCGGAAACCGTCGATCGTGGGCTCCAGGACGGCGAACGACTCGGCGTCGGTCTGCTCCTGGGTGGCGTCGACGCGGCCCGCGAGGAACGGCACCTCGACGTCGTGGCCCGCGGCCTTGGCGGCCTGCTCGATCGCCGCGGCGCCGCCGAGGACGATCAGGTCGGCCAGCGAGACCTTCTTGCCGCCGGTCTGCGCCGAGTTGAACGCCTCCTGCACGCCTTCCAGCGTGCGCAGGACCTGCGCGAGCTGGTCCGGCTCGTTGACCTCCCAGCCGCGCTGCGGCTCGAGGCGGATGCGGGCGCCGTTGGCGCCACCGCGCTTGTCGCTCTGGCGGAACGACGAGGCCGAGGCCCACGCGGTCTTGACGAGCTGCGAGACCGAGAGGCCGGACTCGAGGATCTTCGCCTTCAGCGACGCGACGTCGTCAGCGGAGACGACCTCGTGGTCGACGGCCGGCAGGCGGTCCTGCCAGATCAGCTCCTCCTGCGGCACCTGCGCGCCGAGGTAGCGCTGGATCGGGCCCATGTCGCGGTGGGTCAGCTTGAACCACGCGCGGGAGAACGCGTCGGCGAACGCCTCGTGGCTCTCCGCGAACTTGCGCGAGATCGGCTCGTAGATCGGGTCGAAGCGCAGCGCGAGGTCGGTCGTCAGCATCTGCGGCGTGCGGTTGAGCGTGCCGTCCTCGGGGTCCGGCACCGTGTTGGCGCCGGCGCCGTCCTTCGGCTTCCACTGGTGCGCGCCGGCCGGGGACTTGGTGAGCTCCCACTCGAACGCGAAGAGGTTCTTGAAGAACAGGTTCGTCCACTTGGTGGGCTGCTGCGTCCAGGTCACCTCCAGGCCGGAGGTGATGGCGTCACGGCCCTTGCCGCTGCCGTGCGTGCTGATCCAGCCGAAGCCCTGCGCGTCGATCGCGGCACCCTCGGGCTCCGCGCCGACGAGGTCGGGGTCGCCCGCGCCGTGCGCCTTGCCGAAGGTGTGGCCGCCGGCGATGAGCGCGACGGTCTCCTCGTCGTTCATGCCCATGCGGCCGAACGTCTCGCGGATGTCGCGGGCGGAGGCCAGCGGGTCCGGGTTTCCGTTGGGGCCCTCGGGGTTGACGTAGATCAGACCCATCTGGACGGCCGCGAGCGGCGACTCCAGGTCGCGGTCACCGCTGTAGCGGGCGTCGCCGCCGAGCCACGTGGTCTCCGGGCCCCAGTAGACGTCCTCGTCCGGCTCCCACACGTCCGCGCGGCCGCCGGCGAAGCCGAAGGTCTCGAAGCCCATGGTCTCCAGCGCGCGGTTGCCCGTGAAGATCATGAGGTCGGCCCAGGAGACCTTCTTGCCCCACTTCTTCTTCACCGGCCACAGCAGACGGCGGGCCTTGTCCAGGTTGCCGTTGTCCGGCCAGCTGTTGAGCGGCGCGAAGCGCTGCATGCCCGCACCGGCGCCACCGCGGCCGTCGTGGGTGCGGTAGGTGCCCGCGCTGTGCCACGCCATGCGGATCATGAACGGGCCGTAGTGCCCGAAGTCCGCGGGCCACCAGTCCTTCGACTCCGTCAGCACGGCGTCGACGTCGCGCGCCAGCTCGTCGAGGTCGACGGTCAGGAACTCCTGGCCGTAGTCGAGCGCACCACCGAACGGGTCCGCCTGGACGGGGTGCTTGCGCAGGATCCGCAGGTTGAGCTGGTTGGGCCACCAGTCTCGGTTGCTGCCGCCCTCACTGGGATGGCTGATGCGACCGTGCGCGACCGGGCAGCCGCCGGCCTCCTCCTCGTTCAGGTCTGCCAGCTTGGCGTCAGTGCTGTCGGACACGGGAATCCTTCCGGGTGTTCAGGAACTTTTCGCGGCGGTCGTGCACTCGGGGCACGAGCCCCAGTAGATGACCTCGGCCTCGTCGATGACGAACCCGTGGTCGTCGGATGCGTCCAGGCACGGTGCGTGGCCGACTGCGCAGTCGACGTCGGCGATGGCACCGCAGGATCTGCACACGACGTGGTGGTGGTTGTCCCCGACGCGCGCCTCGTAGCGGGCGACCGAACCCTGGGGCTCGATCTTGCGCAACAGGCCGGCGCCGGTCAGTGCGCGGAGCACGTCGTACACGGCCTGATGGGAGACCGCGCCGAGGTTCTGACGCACGACACCGATGATCGAGTCCGTGTCGGCGTGCGGGTGGGAGTGCACTGCGGACAGCACGGCTATCCGCGGAGCCGTCACCCGGAGCGACGCTCCACGCAACAGGCGCTCGAAATCGGAAGCCGTGGGCACGAACGCCACCCTGCCGTCTTTTCTGGAATGAGTCAAGTTAATGAACGATGCAGTTCACCCGAAGCGGTCACCGCCGTACGGCGAACACGGCGTCGGCCAGCCGCCGCACGCCCTCGGCGAGCACGTGCTCGGGTGCGCCGCCGTAGGTCAAACGAAGAAAACTGCCCGGCGGTTCAGCGGCGAACCACGGCCGCCCCGGGAACACCACGACATCGCGCGCCGCGGCGGCCGTCGTCAGCTCCAGGTCGTCCACGCCGTCCGGCAACGTCGCCCACAGGTGCAGGCCACCGGACGACTTCGCGAGCGCGAACTCCGGCAGGTGTTCGCCGATCGCCTGCGTCAGAGCGTCACGCCTGGACCTCAAGGACTGCTGGAGGGTGCGCAGGTGCCGCCGCCAGACCGGGGACGTCACGAAGTCGATCGCCGCCTCCTGCAACGGCCCCGCGACGTACAGGTCCTGCCGGGACCGGGTGTTCTTCAGCCGGGTCCCCGCCGGGCCGCGGGCACCGATCGCGGCGACGCGCAGTCCGGGCGCGGCGACCTTGGTGAGCGAGCGGACGTAGACGACGTGGCCGTCGGTGTCCTGCGAGACCAGCGTCGGCGGTGCGGTGCCGTCGATGGTGAAGCCGCGCGCCCAGTCGTCCTCGACGAGGAACGCGCCCATGCGGCGGACGATCCGCATCACCTCGGCACGGCGTTCGTCGGACAGCACGGCGCCGTGCGGGTTCGCGTGCAACGGCTGGCAGTAGAAGACCTTCGCGCCGGTGCGTTCGAATGCGGCCTGGAGCAGGTCCGGCCGCACACCGTCCTGATCCGCCGGCACCGGAACGACCTTGAGTCCGGCGTCGCGCGCCGCCGCGATCGCGCCGAGATAGGTGGGCGACTCGACCAGCACGGCGTCGCCGCGGTCGCCGAGCCCGCGGAACACCGTCGCGAGCGCTTCCTGGGCGCCCGCGCACACCGTGATGTCGCCGGCCCTCAGGTCACCGCCGGCCTCTTTCGCGAACCACGCCCGCAGCTCTTCCTTGCCCTCGACGGGAACGCGTCCCCACGACGCCGGTCGCCGCGCCGCGCGGCTCAGCGCGGCACCGAGTGCGTCGGTGGGCTGCAGTTCAGGGTCGAGATAGCCGCTGGTCAGCGGGATGGCCTCGGGTTTCGGCACCGCGACGAGGTTCGCCACCAGGTCCTCGCCCGGCCTGCCCTCGCCGAGCGCGACGGCCTGCCACGACAGGTCGCGGCCGACCGCGGTCGGCCGCGCGGCGACGTAGCTGCCGCGGCCGGGCCGCACCTCGACCAGTCCCTCGGCGGCGACGCGCTGGATCGCCTGCTGGACCGTCGCGGGCGAGGCCCGGTGCCGCGCCATGAGATCGCGCACCGAGGGCATGCGGTCACCGGCCCGGCCGGAACGTGCCGCTGCTCTCAGCTCCTCGATAACGCGGACGGCTGCGTTATCCTCATTCATGAGAGCCAAGAGTAACGTTATCCTGCCGGCGGGGGTAACACTGGGCGCGCTCGGCGTCCTGGGGTTCAGCTACTCCCTGCCCGCGACCCGCCTGGCAGTGGCGGGACTGGACCCGTGGTTCGTCGCGTTCGGGCGCGCTCTGGTCGCAGGCGTCCTGGCGATCGCCTACCTGGCGTTATCGCGGGCGCCGCGCCCGTCGGCATCGCAGATCCGCCGCCTGGTCGTCGTGGCCGCGGGCATCGTGATCGGATTCCCGCTCTTCACGTCGTTGGCGCTCACCACCCAGACCTCGGCCCATGGCGCCGTCGTGATCGCCGTGCTGCCGATGTCCACCGCGATCTGGGCCGTCCTGCGCGCCTCCGAACGCCCGCCCATCGCGTTCTGGCTCGCCAGCGGCGCCGGCCTGCTCGCGGTGCTGGCGTTCGTGGCCACCGGCGGCGGCCTCTCCGGTTCGCTGAGCCTGGCCGACGTCTACCTGCTGGTCGCCGTTGTGTTGTGCGGCTTGGGTTACGCCGAGGGAGGCGCGCTCTCCCGCGAACTGGGCGGCGCCAGGACGGTCTGCTGGGCGCTGGTCGTCTCGCTGCCCGTGACGATCCCGGTTTCCTTGTACACAGCGGACTTCTCGCGCGCAGACGGCGTCGTGTGGCTCAGTTTCGCCTACGTGTCACTGATCTCGATGTTCCTGGGCTTCTTCGCCTGGTACGCGGGCCTGGCCGCGGGCGGCGTGGCCAAGATCGGCCAGATCCAGCTGGCCCAACCGGTTCTGACGCTCATGTGGTCGGCGCTGGTCCTGAGCGAACCGGTCGGCTGGCAGGCTCTCGCCACCGCGGCCGTCGTGCTCGTCTGCGTCGTGCTGACCCAGCGCAGCCGCGTGCCCAGCAGCCAAAAATTGTCAGACCCTCCTGCCATCCTCGACCCATGCCGATCGAAGTCGCGAGCAAGCGACGCAAGCTGAAGCGCCCGGACGCGGTGGTCATCGACGTGACCTCCCGCGGTCCTGATCCGTGGGTGCGCTTCAGCCCGTTCTACCCGCACGGCCAGATCCCGGTGCCGTTGTCGCCCGGCGTGACGAGCGAGTCCGTCGAAGGCCTGTGGCAGGCCCTGAAGGTCTTCGAGGGCGCCGATGTCGATCCGTCGAAGCTCGCGGTGACGTCGATGAAGGGCCTGAAGCGCACGGTCCGCCGCTTCGGTCAGGTCCGGGGGCATCGTGCGGGCCTGGCCGGCGAGCGCCTGCTCGACTACCGCACGGCCCGGCAGGAGATCTACTTACCGGCCTACCGCTGGGTCCTGGAGCACCGGCTGCGGGAGGAGGTCGCGCGGCTGCACGAGTTGGCCGAGTCCTCCGACGTCGTGCTGCTCGACTACACGACCAACGGCGACGTCGAGGATCTCGGCACGCCGCTGTCCCACGCCGCCCTGATCGCCGACCACCTGAGGAGGCTCACCGCGCACGCGTCCTGAAAGCCGGATTTATACTTTCCGCTCTTCGGCTTTGGGGGTCGGCAGTGGCGACAACGAACA
Organism: Lentzea sp. NPDC092896; assembly: GCF_044754905.1. Taxonomy (NCBI): domain Bacteria; kingdom Bacillati; phylum Actinomycetota; class Actinomycetes; order Pseudonocardiales; family Pseudonocardiaceae; genus Lentzea; species Lentzea sp. NPDC092896. Next base: position 328,321 of record NZ_JBIVPX010000008.1, on the reverse strand, counting down.
AGCAGCTCTTCAAGACCTTGTACGGGCTCCCCGAGGTGCAGCGGTCGTCCGGGCAGCAGTACGACTCGTTCCGGGTGCGGGGCAAGTTGTTCGGCTACTACTGGCCGCGCACGCAGACGGTCGGGCTGAAGCAGACGCTGTCCGAGCAGCTGGCACTGGTCGCGGAACGGCCCGACGTGTTCGAGGTGCAGTTCACGGCCGGCGGCTTCGGCTGGGTCGTGGTGTACCTCGAAGGCATCGAGGCGGACGAGATGAGGGAACTGGTCTTCGAGGCGTGGCGGTTGTCGGCGCCGGAGGAACTCGTCGCCCAGGTGCCGGATCTCGCGCGATGACCAGGGTCAAGTTCGAGTTGCCGGCTGACGATCTCGGGCGCGCGACGGCCTTCTACCGCGACGTGTTCGGGTGGTCGGCGCAGCAGTTGCCGTTCGACTACGTGCTCGTCGACACCGACGGCGCGCCCGTCGACGTCAGCGACGCCGATGGCGGGATCTCGCCGCGGACCGAGTTCGTGCGGGGGCCCGTGCTGATCATCGACGTGTCGAGCGTCGACGACGTGGCGCGGAAGGTCGAGGAAGCCGGTGGCGTGGTGCTCAACGCCAAGGAACGCGTGGGGGATTTCGGGTTCTCTCAGTACGTCAAGGACAGCGAGGGCAGTGTGCTCTGCCTGTGGGAGTCGATTCAGGACTGACGGCGCACGGCGAGCGACGAGCCGTCCGCGAACGTCAGCCTGACGACCGGCCGTGCGGGCAGGCTTGCTCCCACGCAAGGGGTTTCCAGCGATCGCACGGCGCCGCTGGGGATCTCGGCGAACGTCGTGAACACGCTGGAAGGCTTGGCCTCGAACAGATGCGTCGGGTAGACCACGGCCACGCGCTGGTCGCTCACGGCGAGTCGGGCGTTGCCGCGGCTGAAGGCGAAGTGGTCCGCCAGCGACACGGCGAGGCTCGAGGCGGCGGGCGCGTCGACCCAGTAGCCGAGCGTCGGGTCGTCGGTCCAGTCCTGCGGTGACGGGGGAGCGGGCAGCGGCCACCGCTGCTTGTCCAGTTCCAGCGCGGGCATCGGGCTCGAAGCGGTCAGCGGCAGCTGCACTGAGCCGGCGACGACACCGCCCACGTGGCCGATGACCGGGGGCAGGCCGAGCACGAGGCGTTCGCCGGGGCGCAGCCAGAACTTCGTCAACTCCGAGACGACCACCTCGTCGTCCGCGACAGCAGGGGTCTCCAGCAGGAACTCGAAGCCCGAGCCGTCCACGAAAGTCACCCGGCCAGGCCCGACCGAAGCGATCTGTGCGCGCGGGAACTCCGCCACCACCCGGTAATCCGGCACGGCGACGGGCTCGCCCTCCACGTGCTCGCCGTACTTCCTGCGGTTGTCGGCGAGGATCTTGCCGACCTCGCGGCCGAACCCGATCGCCTTTCCCAGGAACGACTTCTCCGGAGCGACGACCGGCGCGACGTGCCGCTCGGCGATCACCAGCCGGGAGGAGGTCAACGCCCACAGGCGATCCACGCGCGTGCCGGGCTCGAACCGCGCCATCGCCGACGCGGCCAGGGAACCGGCGGAAGGCCCGAACACCAGGTGATCGGCGGCCGGAGCCCTGTCGTCGCCCGAATCACCACCACCGCCCAGCACCGTCAGCGCGAAGTCGCCCACCCCGCGCCCCACGGCGGAGGCACCGCGGGCGAACAGCGAACGGCCCGGTGCGCCGAGCTGGTCGAGGCCGTCGACGGCGTAGTAGAAGGTCCGCCGGTACATCGCCCACACCAGCGCCTCGCCCGCCCGGCAGACCTGCTGCCGGGCGACGTGGCCGGGGCCCAGGAGCTCCGCGAAGATCACTCGTACTCGAATCCTCGGTTCATCGCGTCAGCACGGTCCTCGTCGGAGGACGGGTCCTGACCCTTGTTGTAGCCGTACTTGATGCCCTGCTCGACGGCGAGGCCGGGAGCATTCTCCATGACACCGTTGGTGATGGCGGTCGGCACGTGGGTCGTGCCGCTCAGGCCCGCCGTGCGCAGGCCGGCCTCGGTGAGGTTCGTCGTCAGCGAGTCCGAACCGGGGCCGTCGACGCCGAACCGGCCGGCGAAGCGGTTGCCGGTCTTGGACGCCATCGTCGCCGGGTCGGCCTTGGTGACGATCTTGGCCAGCGGGTTCGCGTCGATCTTGCGCATGAGCCACTTCTCGGCCATGTTGCCGTCGCGCAGGCCCTCGGCCTTCTCGACGAGCTTGCGCAGCGGGCCCTTGCGCAGCGCCTGCAGCAGGTCCTCCAGCTTGTCGATCAGCGGCTTGAGCTTGCCGAGCAGCTGCTTGACCTTCAGGCCCAGGCGCGCCATCGTGCCGCCGACCTGGGCGGTGGTGGCGACGCCCGCGGCGGCCATCGAGGCACCGGCGGTGATCCACGAGGCGGCCAGCGCGGCCAGCCACTCGATGATCAGGCCCATGACCAGCTCTTGCAGGATGTCGATGCAGATCTCGACGAACGCGTCGAACAGGTCGGCGGCCAGCTCCAGCATCTGCTGCAGGCCGCGGATCTCGTTCGAGAACGCCTCCGCGCCCGCGCCGAACTCGTCCATCTGCTTGCGGAACCTGTCGCCCGCCTGCCCGGTCCACGGCTCCGACGTCGCGGCGGCACGGGTCTTCTCGTGCTCGCCGGTCTGCTTCACCCAGTCCGCGACCTTGCCCCAGCCGGCGCCGGTGCTGCGCATCTGCTCCGGGTCGCCGATCGCGGGTTCGAGCACGAGCTCGACGATCGGGCTGATCACGATGCCGATCAGGAACCCGAGGCCGTTGTCGATGAACGACTGGCCGGGGCTCATCACGAACTGCAGCTGCTCCATGCGCGCGTTGACCGCCGCGATGGCCACGTCCGGCGGGCTGCCGGCGCGGGAGATGTCGCCGCTCGTGCTCACCCACGAGCTGCCGTAGCCCGCGTTCTGCTCGAAGTCGCTCTTGCGGTTGCCGTTGCCCGCGCCGTTCAGGTCCGCGAGCGAACCAGGGCCGCCACTGCTGAACTGCTGCAGCCCCTGGTGGATCGCTTCCTCGACGTCGCGGTAGGTCTGCGCCGTCTGGTCGGTGCGCTCGGCCACGCCCTCCAGGAAACCCTTGGCCTTGTTGGCCATCTCCTGGCATTCCTGCAGGCCCTCGAAGTACTTGAACGCCATCAGCTCGCCGAGCGGACCGAAGCAGTCGTCGCTCACGCGTGCCTGGTCGAGCAGGGTCGCCAGCTGTCCGAAGTGGCCTGCGGCCTCCCGCGAACCCTGGCCGTGCGCCGTCAGCGCACCGCCCTGCACCTGAAATCCCGTCATGCCCCCATCACCTCAGGATCGAGTTGCCGCCGAAGTCGTCGTCGTCTGAGACCGGCCTCGGCCTCGGACGGTTCCCGGCAGGCGGTGCGGGCGGCGTCACGTTCTGCGGCACGTACGGCGCCGCGGGAGGCGCGGCATGAGGTGCGGGAGCGTCCGGCACCATCACGGCCGAGTGCGCGCTGAACGCGTCCTTGAACCGCTCGGCCTGATCACCCAGCACGGGCGTCACGGTGTCCTGCAACGCCTGCGCGGCCTGCTGCGTCGCCGCCCTGATGGTGGCGAGGATCTCCTGCTGCAGCTGCGTGTGGCTGTACCTCATCGCGGTCGGCGACAGCTGCAACCCCAGCACCGCCCCCGACGGCGCGACGGTCACGGTGACGGAGCCGTCACCGCTGCGAGCCTGGCCGCGCAGCTCCGCGATCTTGTCCTTGAGCTGGCCCGCCCTGGCGGCCTGCTCCTGGAAAGAGCGGATCTTCTGCTCGATCTGTGCCCTTCTGTCCGGCACGGCGACCCCTTCCCCAGTGTCTGAACAGGTCGCTCACCACCGTAGCAACGCGGTCTGACACCTCACTGACGCTTCAGCGGAAGAGGATGCGGGTGATCTCCGTGTCCGTGGCGCGGCCCTCGTCGTAGGCGCCCTCGCCCTTGAGGTTGTTCATGATCGCGAGCGTGTACCGCGCGTCCTGCCCGACGAACCCGACCGAGTTCATCACCCAGCCGCCCTCTTCCTCCGACCAGCCGTTCTTCGCGCCGGAGTCCGGTCCCCAGACGCCCCACTGCTGCACGGCGCCGACCTGGCGCATCTGCCCGACGATGTACTCGCGGTCGTCGGCGGGGACGCTGTCGAGGATGTAGTTCATCAGGCGGTCGAGGTCGTTCGCGGTGCACTTCTCGAAGCCCCAGTAGGGGAACGTGGCCGTATATCCCTTTTGCGGCACCAAATCGGTCATTCCGTACTTGCCGAACGCCGCGTTGAACGTCGCACCGTTGTACTTCTTCCACAACGAGTCCGCCGCGTCGTCGTCGGACGTGTGCAGCATCGCGTTCATCAGCGAGCGGTCCTCGCCGCTCAGCTTGATCTTGCCGGCGCGGTGGCGCTCCAGCAGGTTCACGACCATCGCGAGCTTGATCGTCGACGCGGTCCACGTCATGTCGCCGGCGTGGTCGTTGCGCCAGGTCGCCCCGTTCTTGCGGTCGCGCAGCACGAAACCGACGGATCCCGGCCTGGTCTCCGCGTAGTCCTGGGCGGCCTTGAGGCGCTTCTGGAAGTCGCACTCGAACCCGCTGTCGGGCAGCGGGCAGACCTCGGGCGTCGCGACCAGAGGCGCTGCCGCAGGCGTGTGGGACGGCGGCTGCGTGCGTGCGGCGGCGGGAGGTTCCGCCGTCACTGCGTGGCCACATGCCGTGAGGGCAAGCGCGCACGCAACAAGGATCGGACGGAGCATGCGCCGCACGCTAATGGGTCCGATCGGAGGTAGTCGACCGCCATACGGACGCGTTGATCACGAAAAGGTTAAGTCAAAGATGTTTGACACGGTGTCTGCTTCGCTTTACCTTGGTGATGTCAGGTTTCTTTGACATCAGGAGCGGGACCATGGCGTTCGAGGAGAAGCGGGCCTGGGCCTTGGCGGTCATCGCCGTGGTCGGTTATGCCGTGTACGTCGGGCTTGTCCTGACTGGAGCGGCAGGCCGTCCGCTGGTCGAGGCGCCGTACATCAGTGCGATGGTGTGGACGATCTCACTCGGAATCGTCGCCGGCATCGTGTCGGGCATCTGGTTCGGCATCGCCTCACGCAACGACGGGCTGCAGGCCGACGAGCGGGATCGCGAGATCGGCCGGATCGCGGACGGCATCGGTCAGTCGTTCGTCGTCATCGGCGGGGTGTCCGCCATGGTGCTCGCGATGCTCGAGGCGCCGTACTTCTGGATCGCCAACGTGCTCTACCTGTGCTTCGTGCTGTCCGCGGTGCTGGGCTCGCTGGCGAAGATCATGTTCTACCGGCGGGGGATGGCGTGAAGCCGACCAAGGTCACGAACTCCATCCGCGCCCTGCGGTTCGCGCACGGCGAGATGAAGCAGGCCGATCTCGCCACGGCCATCGGCGTGACGCGGCAGACGCTGATCGCCATCGAGCAGGGCAAGTACTCGCCCTCGCTGGAGGTGGCCTTCAAGATCGCGCGCGTGTTCGAGGTGTCGCTCGACGACGTGTTCCAGTACCCGGAGGAGGAAGAGCTGTGAAGGCTGTCGTGCAACGAAGATACGGATCGGCGGTGCCAGGTGACCTCGATGTGCCTGTGCCTGGGAACGGTGAGGTTCTGCTGGAGGTGCGGGCGGCGGGCGTCGACATGGGCGTCTGGCACCTGCTCACCGGGAAGCCGTACCTGGTGCGCTTCCTCGGGTTCGGGTTCCGCGGGCCGAAGTCGCCGGTACCGGGCAGGGACGTCGCCGGTGTGGTGAAGGAGATCGGGCCCGGCGTCAGCGAGTTCGCGGTCGGCGACGAGGTGTTCGGCACGTGCGAGGGGTCGTTCGCCGAATACGCCGTCGCGCCGGTCTCGCGGCTGGCTCGCAAGCCGGAAGGCATCTCCTTCACGGAGGCCGCGGCGCTGCCGATCTCGGGCGGGACCGCGCTGCAGGGGTTGCGCGGAGTCCAGCCGGGGCAACGGGTTCTGGTGCTCGGCGCCGGCGGTGGCGTCGGATCGTACGGCGTCCAGATCGCGAAAGCCCTTGGCGCGCACGTGACAGCGGTGTGCAGCACGCGCAAGGTCGAGCTGGCCAGGTCGCTGGGCGCCGACGAGGTCTTCGACTACACGGTCGCTGACTTCACCGGCACGTACGACCTGATCCTCGACTGCGGTGGTGCCAGGCCGTTGTCCAGGCTGCGCGGGGCGACGAACGAGGGCGGCCGGATCGTGCTGGTCGGCGCGGAGACCGGGGGATCGATCACGGGAGGGTTCCACAAGTCGATCGGCGCGTTGCTCCTGAACCCGTTCTCGTCCAGGAAGTTCGTGCCGTTGATGTCGAAGGAACTCGGCGTCGTCTTCGACGAGCTGCGCGTCATGGTCGAGGCGGGCACGCTGAAAGCCCCGGTGGACGAGGTCTTCCCGCTGTCAGAGGCGCTGAACGCGGTGGACCACGTCTACTCTCGGCGGTCGGTCGGCAAGACGGTCGTCGCGATCTGACCACCGATCACCACGGTCGTCACGTGGTGCAACGCCGTGATGTTCCGCATGGGATCTCCTTGCACGGCAATGATGTCAGCATCCCAGCCAGGTCTCAGCACGCCCTTGCTGACGCTCAGCGCCTTCGCCGCCTGGCTGGTGGCACTGGCGAGCACGACCGCGTTCGGAATGCCCGCCTCGATCATGTGACCGAGGGCGTGGGCGGTGATCCCGTGCGGTTTGCCCGCCCCGATCCCGCCATCGGTGCCGGACACCGCCCGAACACCGCGGTCGTGCATGCGGCCCAGGATGTTCAGCTTCGCGGCGATGCTCATCCCGGCGCGTTCGAACGCCTCCTGGACGTGCGGCGGCGGATCCTGCGTGTTGCCGAGGGTGTGGCAGACGGCGATGTCCGCCTCGGCCAGCGCGTCCATCAGCTCCACCGGCATGCGCATTCCTCGATCGGTGAGGCACGTGCAGTGCTCGATGCCGTCCACGCCCGCGGCCACGGCCCGCTGGATCGCGGCCAGGCTGTGCGCGTGGGCGGTCACCGGCAGGCCGTGGGAGTGCGCTTCCTCCACGACCACACGGAGTTCGTGTTCGGTGAACTGACAGTCGTCGACGGCGGTACCGGGCGTCGCGAACCCGCCGCTGGCCATGATCTTGACGACGTCGGCCCGCCGTTCGGCCCGTTCCCGCACGGCACGGCGGAGCGCGTCGTCGCCCGTGGTCTCGCCGCCCATCGACCAGCAGTGCCCGCGCGGGGAGGTGATGGGCGGGCCGGAGGCGAGAACGCGCTGGCGGTGCCTCGAACGCTGGTCGAGCACCGACCAGTTCCGGTCACCGAGATCGCGGACGGTGGTCACGCCGGCCCGCAACTGGCGGTCGAGGCTGTCCTCGATCACCGCGTCCAGGTGTTCGGCGGTGAACTCGGGCAGCCGGTCCAGCGCGCCGTTCTCGCTGTCCGCTCCCAGGTGGACGTGGGTGTCGATCAGTCCGGGCAGGACGGTGGCAGTGCCGAGATCGACGACCTCGGCACCGGCGACGTCCGGATGCCCCTGCTCGACGGCCTTGATCGTCCCGTTCTCGGTGATGACCGTGACGGGTCCCGCGATCGACCGTTCACCGTCGAACGCACGCCCTGCCCGCAGCGCCAGCATCGAGACATTCTGAGCGCCACATGCTGGGAAAGCAATGGTCAGCGTGCGTGCGGCAGGGTGGTGAACTCGTCGACCTGAGGCAGGTCGTGCCCGAGCCGGTCCCGCTTCGCCGTCAGATAGGCGATGTTGTGGGCGTTCGGGGTCATCAACGACGGCACGCGCGCCGTCACCGAGATTCCGTGGGACTCCAGCGCCGCGATCTTGTCCGGGTTGTTGGACATCAGCCGCACGGACTGCACGCGCAGATGCTTGAGCACGCGGGCCGCGGGGGTGTAGTCGCGCACGTCGACAGGCAGGCCGAGGGACGTGGCCGAGTCCAACGTGTCCATTCCGGCGTCCTGCAGCACGTGCGTGCGAATCTTCGACACCAAACCGATTCCGCGCCCTTCGTGCCCACGCAGGTACACGAGGATGCCGTTGCCCTCACGCACGATGGTGTTCAGCGCGGCGTCGAGCTGCTCGCCGCACTCGCAGCGCATGGCGGCGAAGATGTCGCCGGTCATGCACTCGGAGTGGATGCGCACGAGGACGTTCTCACGCAGCTTCGTCTTGCCGTAGACCAGCGCCATGTGCTCGTGACCGTCCGCGCGGAACGCGACTGCGCGGAAGGTGCCACGCCGTGTCACCAGATCGGACTCCGCAACGTCTTCCTCGTTGAAGGCCTGTTCGAACATCTCCGGTCCCCTTGTCGCCAGGCGCCTTCCGAACGTGCAGCTACGCTCGGATGGAGGTCGCACCGTAACCCGACCGCACAGCGGAGGTCATCCTGTTCAGCATCACCGTCCGCGATCACGTGATGATCGCCCACAGTTTCCGCGGCGAAGTCTTCGGTCCGGCACAACGTCTGCATGGAGCAACGTTCCTGGTGGACGCAACGTTCAAACGTGCTGAGCTCGATTCGGACAACATCGTCGTCGACATCGGACTCGCCACCCAGGAGCTGAACAAGGTCCTGGCCGCCTTCAACTACCGCAATCTGGACGAAGAACCCCAGTTCGCGGGCATCAACACCTCCACGGAGTGGCTCGCGAAACACATCGCGGACCAGCTCGCGGACAAGATCTCCGAGGGCTCTCTGGGTGAGGGCGCTCACGGGATCGATGCGATCGCCGTCACACTTCACGAGTCCCATGTGGCGTGGGCCGGCTACGAACGTGCACTTCGTCCTTCCGTCTGACGTCGAGGATGCGGGCAGTCCCAGCGGCGGCAACGTCTACGACCTGCGTGTGAGCGCGGGCCTGAACCGCCTGACCGTCGCTGGTGACTGGCCGCGTCCGAGCGACACCACCGCGTTGCGGCAAACGCTTGCGGCGATCCCAGACGGCGCTGTCGTGCTCCTCGACGGCCTGGTCAGCTGTGGAGTACCCGAAGTCGTAGTCCCTCACGCCGAACGGCTCAGACTCGCTGTGCTCGTGCACCTGCCGCTTGCCGACGAGACAGGTCTGGACCCCGAGACCGCACGCGTCCTCGACGCCTGCGAGGGGCAGGTCCTGAGAGCCGTCAGCGCGGTCATCGCGACCAGCCCGACGGCCGCGCGCGACGTCGCGCGAAGGCACGGGCTCGACCACGTGCACGTCGTCGTCCCCGGCACCGATCCGGCGCCACTGGCGCGGGGCACGGACGGTGTCCACCATCTGCTCTGCGTCGCGTCCATCACACCCCGCAAAGGCCACGACCTGCTGGTCAGCGCGTTGCGGCGGATCGAACACGACTGGCGGCTGACGTGCGTGGGCCCGCACCGGCCGTTCCTGCGCGAACTCCCGCGAGACGAGCGCGTCAGCTTCCCGGGGCCACTCGCCGGCAAGGCCCTGACCAGCGCATATGACCGAGCGGACCTCTTCGTCCTGGCCTCTCGGAACGAGACCTACGGCATGGTCGTCACCGAGGCCCTCGCCCACGGTCTGCCGGTCATCGCGAGCGCTGTCCCGGACGCACTCGGCGACGGCGGTCTGCTCATTCCCGCCGGGGACGAAAATGCATTGGAAGCTGCGCTAACGCGCTGGTTCCAAGATCAGGAATTCCGGGCTGAGCTGCGCTCGAGGGCGCTCGCCCGACGGGCCGTTCTGTCCACTTGGGACGAATCCACAGAGGACCTCCGGAGGGTGCTGGCTACGCTCCGGCCATGACCTTCGCCCCGGAATGGCTGGCACTGCGGGAAAACGCCGACGCACAGGCACGCTCGACCGAGCTCGCCGACGTGGTCCGCGAAACTCTGGTGAACCGAAACCCCCTGACGATCCGTGACCTCGGTTGTGGAACGGGATCGATGGGACGATGGCTCGCCGGGAGGCTCGGCGGCGTGCAGCACTGGGTGCTGCACGACCGCGACCCCCGGCTGCTCGGGCTGGCCGAGGCCGGCATGAGCGCCATGGAGAACGTCACCGCCGAGACGCGTGAGGGCGACCTCACGTCCCTCAAAGCCGCCGACATCGCGGGCGCTGACCTGGTCACTTGTTCCGCGTTGCTCGACTTGCTCACTACTAACGAGATGAACGCTCTGGCGGTTGCATGCGTAGAAGCACATGTGCCCGCTCTGTTCACGCTCTCGGTGGCAGGCCGGATCGACATCGATCCGGCCGAGCCGCTCGACGCCGCCTTCCAGGACGCGTTCAACGCTCACCAGCGCCGCGTCGTGGACGGGCGCCGTCTGCTCGGACCTGATGCTCCAGCCGCTGCCGAAGAGGCATTCGTGGCAGCCGGCGCTTCGGTTCGGACGGCTCAGAGCCCCTGGCGGATGCACGGCGACGCCCTGCAGTCCGAGTGGCTGAAGGGCTGGGTCGACGCCGCGGTGGAGCAGGAACCCACACTCGCCACCGAGGCCTCCGAGTACCTGCGCCGCAGGTCAACGGCCTCCGTGACAGTCCACCACGTCGACCTGCTAGCGATACCGAGGTCTGTCTGATGAAGAAGTTCTGGCCGTGGCTTCGCCTGGTGCTGGCGTTGGCGATCCTGGTCGGCCTGGGCGTGCGCCTGGGCACCGGGGCGTTCCTCGACGGACTGCGGGCGATCGACGCGTTCTCCGTCGCCGCCGCACTGGCGATCGGGCTCGTGACGACGGTGCTCAGCGCGGGTCGCTGGGTCCTCGTCGCGCGTCGCCTCGGCCTGCCGCTGTCCATGAGGTCCGCGGTCAGCGACTACTACCGCGCTCAGCTCGTCAACGCCGTGCTGCCCGCCGGCGTGCTTGGCGACGTGCATCGCGCGGTCAACCACGGCCGTGAGTCGGGCGACGTCGGACGGGGCGTGCGCGCCGTGTTCTTCGAGCGCTTCGCCGGCCAGATCGTGCTCATCGGGATCGGGCTCGCGGTGCTGCTCACGCACCCCGCGCCCGGCCTCGACCTCGCGCCGGACGGCACCACCGCCGGGCTCGTTCTCGCCGGTCTGGCCATCGCCGCGGTCGTCGGCTGGCAGATCGGGCCGGTGCGCCGCGTCCTGGTCAACACCCTCGCCGACGGCATCAGGCTGCTGTCCTTCCGGACCTGGCCCGCGGTCATCGGACTGTCGGCCGCCACCGTCGCCGGGTACGTCGCGATGTTCCTGGTGGCCGCCCGCGCCGCCGGGTCGAACGCCACGATCGCCCAGCTCGCGCCGGTCGTCGTGCTGGCGCTGCTGATCATGGCCATCCCGGTGAACATCGGCGGGTTCGGCCCGCGCGAGGCGTTCCTCGCCGTGGCGTTCGGTGCCGCCGGTCTGGGCGCCGCGCAGGGCTTCACCACGGGCATCGTCTACGGCGTGCTGGCGCTCATCGCCGCGCTGCCGGGTGCGGTCGTGCTCTTCCTGTCACGCCGGAAGACCGAAGAGGTCCAGGTAGTGACGGAACGACTCGGCGAGTCCCGCGAGCAGGAGCTCGCCCTTGCGCGCTGACGCGAGCGAGGGCCGCCCGATGACGCCGGAGGACGTGTACGGCGCCAGACCCAGGGTGAGCATGTGCCGCCGGTCCTCAGCCAGGTGGTCAGAGCCTTCATAACCGGGACGGATCAGATCGGGGTGCGCGTGCAGCAGGATCGAGGTCTCCAGCTCACCGGCGTGCATGTCGCTGTACGCCGAGGTCTCGATGCTGGCCTTCTCCCGCGCGAACGCCCAGTCGTCCCGTCCCGGGAACAACGCCAGACCCTCGCCCTCCTGCACGATGTTCGACAGCACGTAGTTGCCGCCGTGGCCGTTGACCAGCACCAGGTTCGTGACACCGTTGCGCCGCAAGGACTCCGCGATGTCCGTGACCACTGAGATCAATGTGCGCGCGGAGATGCTGACAGTCCCCGGCCAGTCGGCGTGCTCCTGCGAGCAGGAGAACTGGATCGGCGGCAGCAGCCGGACCTCGGGGTGCCTGGCCGCGATCTCCGACGCGATGGTCCAGGCGATCACCGAGTCCGTGGCCAGCGGCAGGTGCGGGCCGTGCTGCTCGGTGCTGCCGACCGGGAGCACGGCCACGCTCTTACCCCGGACGTCGACCGTGGTGTCACTCGGAAACATGAGCCTGACCGTAGTCAATCCGGTGGCACAGCGCCGGAATCTCGCCGTCCGCGAGCTTCGGCATCACGTCCGGGAGCTCCTCGAACGAGCTGTGGCCGGTGATCAGCGCGTCGAACCTGGCGTCGGCCAGCAGATCCAGCGCGACCGCCATGCGTTCGGCGTAGCTGCGGTCGGGACGGCCGACCGCGCCGACCTGGCTGCTGCGGATCGTGAGCCGGCGCGAGTGGAAGAACTCGCCCAGCGGCACGGAGATCTTCCTGTCGCCGTACCAGCTCAGCTCGATCACGCGGCCCTCCGGCGCGAGCAGGTTCAACGCCGTGGTGAGGCCGGGCTCGGTCGCACTGGCGTGGAAGACCAGATCGCAGCCGTCGAGAGCGTTGCCCGGCAAGGCGAATCCGACACCGAGCTCGCGGGCAACGGTTTCCCGAGCCGGATCGGCGTCCACGAGCTCGACGCGGGCACCGGGGAACGTCGCCAGCACGGCCGCGATGCTCGACCCGACCATACCGCCGCCGACCACCGCGATCCGGTCGCCGATCAACGGACGCGCGTCCCACACGGCGTTGACCGCGGTCTCGACCGTGCCCGCCAGCACGGCCCGTTCGGCCGGAACCGCCTCCGGCACGAGCGTGACCGCGGTTTCCGGGACGACGTAACGAGTCTGATGTGGATAGAGGCAGAACACCGTGCGCCCGCGCAGGTTCCCGGTTTCCACGACGCCGACGTTGAGGTACCCGTACTTCACCGGCCACGGGAAGTCGCCCTCCTGGAAGGGGGCCCGCATGACCGCGTACTGGTTCTCCGGCACGCCACCGCGGAACACGAGGGTCTCCGTGCCGCGGCTCACGCCGGAGAACAGCGTGCGCACCTCGACCTCACCGGGACCGGGCTCGGCCAGTGTGACCTGCCGAACTTCCCCTTTTCCCGATTCATTGAGCCAAAAGGCACTCGCCGTACGTGTCACTCACAACACCTCCGCCGCACGAAGTTCGTTAGGGGCACCTGATGATCACACTTCAGCACACCAGGACGGCACCCGTCCTGCGGGAGCCTGCCATCTGGGCAGGGCTTCAGGTCCTCGCGCTGGGCGTGGTCGGTGCCACAGCCGGTCTCGGGCCGCTCGGCTGGGCCGCCGGTCTGGCCTACGGGTTCGCCACGTGGGCGTTCCTCGGCTACGGCATGCAACGGCACCGCACCTCGGCGTTGGGGCCGGCTGACCGGGTCACGCTGGCCCGCGGCCTGATGGTCGGCGCGGTCACCGCCCTGGTCGCGGACCGCGCAGGGCAGGACGTGCCGGTCGCGCTGGTCGTGACGCTGGCCGCCGTCGCGTTGTCACTCGACTGGGTGGACGGTCAGGTCGCTCGCCGCACGGGCACCTCGACCGCGCTGGGTGCCCGGTTCGACATGGAGGTCGACGCGTTCCTGATCCTCGTGCTCAGCGCGTACGTCGCCGTGCACCTGGGTCCGTGGGTGCTCGCGATCGGGCTCATGCGGTACGTGTTCGTGGCCGCTTCCTGGGGTTTGCGCTGGATGAACGCGCCGCTGCCGGGCAGCTACGCCCGCAAGGTCGTGGCCGCGGTCCAAGGGATCTTCCTCGTCGTGGCGGCCTCGGGCCTGCTGCCGTACGCGGCCGTCCTCGTCGGTCTCGCGCTGGCATCGCTGGTGTGGTCGTTCGGTCGCGATGTGCTCTGGCTGTGGACCAACGCCGCTGTCCGAGTGGGACAATCCCGCCATGTCTGAGCAGACCTCGACCACGGCGAAGATCGGCAACATCGTCGTCTGGATCCTGCAGATCGTGCTCGCCGTGCAGTTCGTGATGAACGGCTACGCGTTGTTCACCGACTCGTTCGTCGCCAAGTTCGACGACATCGGCTTCGGCCAGTGGTTCCGGTACTTCACCGGCGTGCTGGAGATCGGCACCGCGATCGGCCTGCTCATCCCGCCCATCTGCGGCCTCGCGGCGCTGGGCCTCGCGGGCATCATGGCCGGCGCGGCGCTGACCGAGCTCACGCTGGTCACCAACGGCGGCTTCGACGACGCGCTGATGCCGCTGATCTTCATGGTGTGGGCGCTGGTGATCGCGGTCTACCGCCGCGAGCAGATCCTCGGCGCGCTGAAGCTCGTCAGGAAGTGACTTTCGGGAAGTAGCGGAGCACCGCGACGTCCCCGACTTTCGTGACGTCCTCCAGGTGGAATCGGCGTGCCGGTCCACCGGGGAATTCGGCGGGATTCACGAAACGCGGGGCCGTCGCCTGTCCGATCAGCATCGGTGCCACCGCCACCCGGATCTCGTCGGCCAGTCCGGCTTCGAGGAACGCCGTGTGAATGCTCGTGCCGCCTTCGACCATGAGCTTTCTCACTCCACGCGCGCCGAGATCGTCCAGGATTTCTGAAAAGTCACTGAAGGTCTTCGTTTCGGCGAGGTGCCCGACCGTGGTCTCGGCGCTGCGCGAGTAGACCAGCCGCTCACCACCGCAGTGCCAGAACCGCAGGTCAGGATCCAGTTGGCCGCTGCGGGTGACCGTGACTCGCAACGGGAACTCGGGTTTGCCGTCCGCTATTCTCCGCGCGCGCCGTTCGTCGCTGTAGACGAGCAGCCGCGCGTTGTCGCGCCGCAACGTCTCGGCCCCGGCCAGAATCGCGTCCGACTCCGCGCGCATCCGGTCGACGTGATCGAAGTCCTCGTCGTTGGAAAGCGGAAACCTCTCGGTGCCGCGATCGTCGATGTGGCCGTCGAGGCTGACGGCGACGCTCAGCAGAACGTGCGGGCGGGTCACGAGAACCGATCGTAGAGCAGGTGAACCGTTCGCGGGCCGCGCCGCGTTTACCTCATAGGGTCTGGAAAGGGGAGTCTCGGTGAGGATGTTGCTGCGGCGGACGGTCACGGTCCTGGCAGGGCTGTTCGTGTTGTTCGTGCTCATCGCACCGAGCGACCTCGAGAAGTTCTCCTTCGAGGCGTTCCTGAGGGTGCCGCTCGAAGGTCTCATCGGCGTGATGGTGCTGGTGCTGCTGCCGGACCGGTTCCGCAGGCCCGCGGCCATCGCCGGTGGCGTCGCGCTGGGCCTGTTCACGGTCGTGAAGATCATGGACATCGGCTTCGACATGGTGCTGTACCGGCCGTTCGACCTCGTGCTGGACTGGCCGTTGCTGGTGCCCGCCATCGACTTCGTGGACGTGACGTTCGGCCGCTTCGCCTCCGTCCTGGCGGTCGGACTCGCGGTCGCGCTGGTCGGCGGAATCGTGTTCGTGGCGGCGATCTCGGTGCAGCGCCTCAGTTCGGTGGCCGCCGGACGGCGCCCGATCGCGATCCGCGCCGTGGCTCTGGTCGCGGTCGCCTGTGTTTCGCTTGCCGTGCCAGGAGTTCCGGTCTACTCCGACGCCGCAGCCACGTCGTTGGTGGATCACGCGCGCCGCGTTCAGGCAGGTCTGAACGACAAGGAGGTGTTCGCGGCGGAGGCTTCGGTCGACGCGTTCCGCGGGCATCCCGGGCTGTTGTCCTCGTTGCAGGGCAAGGACGTCGTCTTCACGTTCGTGGAGAGCTACGGCAAGTCGGCGCTCGACATGCCGGACGTCGCGTCGAAGCTGGCTCAGGGCAATGATCGCCTGAAGACGGCCGGCTACTCGGCTCGTTCCGCGTACCTGACCTCGCCGACCGCGGGCGGTGGCAGCTGGATGGCGCAGGCGACGTTGCTGTCCGGGCTGTGGATCGACAACCAGCAGCGCTACCGCAACCTCGTGGCCTCCGACCGGCTGACGCTGCCGCGCGCGTTCCGCGAGTCGTCGTGGCGCTCGGTCGGTGTCGTCCCGGGCATCACGCAGGCGTGGCCGGAGGGCGACTTCTTCCACTACAACCAGATCTACGCCGCCCAGGACCTCGGTTACAAGGGACCGCGCTTCGGCTACGCGACGACCCCTGACCAGTTCACCTTGGAGTCGTTCCAACGCAACGAGCGCTCGAAGGCGCACAGCCCGGTGATGGCGGCGATCCCGATGGTGTCCTCGCACGCGCCGTGGTCACCGACGCCGGACTCCGTGGAGTGGGACGAGCTCGGTGACGGCTCGATCTACTCGACCATGCCCGCCTCGAACGACCCGCCGGAGTCGATCTTCGGCCGCGACCCGGCGGCCGTGCGCGCCGACTACGCGCACTCCATCTCGTACTCGCTCGAGTCCGTGCTCTCCTACATCGAGAAGTACGGCGACGAGAACCTGGTGATGGTGTTCCTCGGCGACCACCAGCCCGCGCAGATGGTGACCGGCGAAGGAGCGTCGCGGGACGTGCCGATCACCATCGTCGCCAAGGACCCGGCCGTGATGGAGCGGGTCGCGGACTGGAAGTGGGACGACGGGATCAAGCCGGGAGGGTCGGCCCCGGTGTCGCGGATGAGCGACTTCCGGGACCAGTTCCTCTCGACCTTCTCGCCGCCGAAGGCTTAGCCCATGGTCTTCTGACCGTCGATCGTCTCGCGGATGATGTCCGCGTGGCCCGCGTGCTGCGAGGTCTCGGCGACGATGTGCACGAACACGCGCCGCGCCGACCACGTCTTGCCCTCGGGGAACCACGGGGCGGACGGCAGCGCGTGGGAGAGGTCCATGTCGACCGTCTCGACCAGCTTGTCGGTGTAGGCCGCGATCTCGTTGTACTGGGCGATGATGCTCTCCAGCGTCTCGCCCGGCTCCATCCGGAACGTGCGCGCGTGGTTCTCGTAGTCCTCGGACTCCGGGTCGGTCTCCATGGCCGCGGTGCCCTGCTCGATGAACCGCACCCAGCTCTGCTCCACCGTGCCGACGTGCTTGATGAGCCCGCCGATGCACAGAGCGCTGGCCGTCGGGCTCGACGCCGCCTGCTCGTCGCTCAGACCCTGCGCGGTGAACGTCAGGAACCAGCGGTGCTGATTGAGGGTTTCGAGGAGGTCCGCGCGCTCGCCGGTGAGGGTCTCGGTGGTGGTCATCGCTTCTGTCCTTCGCTCGTTTGTCCCGACATGAACGACTCTAGGACCACTTGAGGTCAGCTTGTGTCCTAGACGATGGGCCGCTCTAGCGAAACTTGAGCGCCGTTCAAGCGATACGCAGCTGACCTGTGGTCACTGTCCGTGAATCAGTCGAAAGTGCTTTGTTCGGGCCCGAAGTCGAGCATCATCTCGGGATGCGCCTGGCCCTGTCCCTGCTCCTCGTGCTGACCGCATGCTCGACCACGCCCGCTGATCCGGTGGCCCTGCTCCGGGAGTGGCAGCAGACCGCCCAGAGGCAGGGATCGGTGCGGTTCGACGTCAGGATCGAGGTCGAGGGCAAGGATTCGCGCAGGCAGACCTACGCGGGCGTGCTCCACGTCGGCAACGGCGGTGCCACGACGCAGGAGGACGTGACCGCGCACGTCGAGAACAGGTACCGCACCACCGACTACCGCTGGGTGACCGTGGGCGACGTCGGGTACCTGCAGCACAGCGGGCTCACCCTGCCGCCGGGCAAGGCCTTCACCAGCATGGGACTCAACGACGCGCCCTGGGTGGGGCCGTACGCCAGGGACCTGTCGATGGCCACGCAGGACTACCACCCCGGCAACCTGTTCGGAGACGTCGACCGCGACACCCTCCGCCTCATCGAACGGGACGGCGGCCGGTACGTGTTCGCAGCGGGCGGAGTGCCGCACTCGGGCGGCTACACCAACGGCGACGTCCGTCTCGTCGTCGAGGTGGACGACGAGAACCGGGTGGTCCGGGTCGAGCAGAGCGGGCCGTCGCCCGACAAGCAGCAAGCGCGGCTCACGGCCGTGTACAGCCAGTGGGGGACTGCACCGGACGTGCTGAGGCCTCCCCAGGAGACCGTGGCGAAACCGAAGGAAGTCGTCGCCGTCCAGCGTTAGTGTCGAGGCCATGATTTCCGAGGACCTCCAGCGCTATCTGCAGGCTTGCCGCGACTCGATCGTGTCCTCTTTGGACGGACTCGCCGAGTACGACGTCCGGCGACCGCTCGTGCCCAGCGGCACCAACCTGCTCGGTCTGGTGAAGCACCTCATCGGCATCGAGTTCGGGTATCTGGGCGCGAGCGCGGGCCGCCCGGCGCCGGTCACGCTGCCGTGGGTCGAGGACAAGTCGATCTGGGAGAACGGCGACATGTGGGCCAAACCCACGGAGAGCCGCGAGTACCTCGTCGACCTGTACCGCCAGGCCTGGAAACACTCCGACGAGTCGATCGCGGAACTGCCGCTGGACGCGCCCGCCGAGGTCGAGTGGTGGCCGGAGCACAAGCGGCAGACGACGTTCGGGCACCTGCTCGTGCGGGTCACGGCGGAGACCGCGCAGCACGCCGGGCACTGCGACATCGTGCGGGAGCTCGTCGACGGGCGGTCCGGCGCGGACAACCCCGACGGCTACTACGACCTGGTCCTGAGCATGGCGAGCGCGCCGACCACCGGCCCCGGTACGAGCAACAAGAACGCGTAACGCCAGGTCACGACCTCGGCGAGCAGCGGAACGAGCTGGATGCTGACCACGGTCAGGCCGAACCCGACGGCGGTCAGCGCGGTGAGGGCCGTCCCGACGTAGCGAGGGTCGGCGACCTCGCTCAGCGACGCCGAGAACACCCCGGAGTCCGCGATCACCGAGGCGCCCCACACCGCGCAGAACGCGATCAGCAGCGGCGTTCCCCAGACCAGCGGCGAGAGCAGGCAGCAGAGCCCGCTCACCGTCAGCGCCCCGACGGCGGCGGGCGCGCGGCCGAACCGGTCCGCCGCCCAGCCGCCCACCAGGCAGCCGGCGAACCCCGCCACGCCCATCGTCAGGAACACGGTGAGACCGACGGGTTCACCCGAGCTCAGCAGGAACGTCGGCAGCCACGTCCACAGCGCGTACAGCTCCCACATGTGGCCGAAGTAGCCGAGGTTCACCAGCCGCGGCTTGCGCTCGCGGAACATCTGCACGGCATAACGCGGGTTGAGCTGCGCGGTCGTCCCACTCACGAACGGCCCCGGCCGCACGAACAGAAGCGCGACCACGGCACCGAGGAACGCGATCAGCGCGGCCGCGACGAGCACCTCGCGCCACGGCAGCCGCCCGAACACGTGGGGGAGCGCCGACCCCAGTGTCAACGCTCCGATCAGCACCCCCAGCGCACGGCCGCGGGTGCGGGTCTCCGACCAGGACGCCATCAGCTTCATGCCCACCGGGTAGACGCCCGCGAGCGCCACCCCGGTCAGGAACCGCAACGGGATCGCGGCGGCCAGCCCGTCCACGAACAGCCCGAGCACCAGCGTGAAGGCCGCACCCAAGGCCGCCGAACCGGCGATCAGCAGGTGCGGGCGGACGCGGTCGGCCAGGTTGAGCACCGTGGCCCCGACCGCGCCCACCACGAACCCGAGCTGCACGGACGCGGTCAGCCACACCGCCGCGCCCGCGCTGATGCCCCACTCGACCCGCAGGGAGGGAACGACGGCGGACATCGAGAACCACACGGCCAGACCGAGGACCTGGACGAGTGCGATGGCCGCCCGTCTCATTAGCAGACCGAGTCGCTCGGCTGCGGGTTCGCGAGCCCGAACAACGGCCGCAACCTCAGCCCGATCCACGTGCCGCCCAGCGCGAACACGCCCCACAGCCACCCGTGCAGCGACCCGACGGAGATGCCGCCGAGGTACGCGCCGATGTTGCAGCCACCGGCGAGCCGAGCGCCCACGCCCATCAGCACACCTCCCAGCACCGCCGCGAGCGCCGTCCGCCACGGGATGCTGCTGTGAATCTTCCACGCTCCGGCCGCCGCCGCAGCGATGGCGGCGCCGATCATGATGCCGATGTTCGTCAGCGACGTCTTGTCCGTCCAGATCGGAGCGGCGAGCGCCTTGGCGTTGGCAGGCGTCTGCCAGAACTCCCACGCCTCGGGGTGCAGCCCGAGCAGCTGCACGACCTTCGCACCCCACAGCGCGAACGCGAACGTGACGCCCCAGATACCACCGGACACCAGGAACACCGCCGCCGCCAGCACGCCGAGCACCAGCGCGCCGACCAGCAGAGGCCACGAACCACGGACCACGCGGGCGAGCCCGTGCGCGGTCGGCACCACGTCGGCCGGCGGCGGGTTGCGACGGGCCTGCGCCAGCCGCGTCACGAAGAAGATGGCCGTGAGCGCCGCGATCGTGATGAGCCACGAACCCCACCAGCCGACGTGCTCGGACAGCACCACGGCGGGGAACGCGGGCCAGCCGTCGAACAGCGGGAACGCCCAGGTGTAGAGCACGGACCCGGCGATGAAACCGAACAGCGTCAGCACGATCGTCGACTGCCCCGACCCGACCGCGAACAACGTGCCGGACGCACAGGCGCCGCCGAGCTGCATGCCGATCGCGAACAGCACCGCGCCCACCAGCAACGCCAGTCCCAGGGGATTGCCCACGGCCTTGGGCACCGACCCGAAGAGCCCGGAGCCGGTCGAGATGATCAACGCGATCAGCGTGGCCGCCGTGCCGAGCAGCACGGTGTGAGCGCGCAGCCCCGCCCCGTTGCCCACGGCGATCAGCTGCCGCCACGCCGAGGTGAAACCGAAGCGGGAGTGGAACAACGCCAGGCCCAGCGCCAGGCCGAGCGCGAGCAACACGCCCTGCTTGGCGCCGTAGGAGGCCCACACGAACCAGGTCAGGCCGACCGCCAGGAGCCCGGCGACGACCAGCGGGACGGTGCGGACCGGTTCCTCCGGAGAGGGGACCGGGGCCGCGCACGATGTCGGGAAGTACTGCGTCGTCACCGGGAACTCCTGAACGGGACTAGTTGGGGATGATGAAGTTGGGGGCCTTGACCACGGACTCGATCAGCCCGAAGACCGGGACGCCCAGCGGCGCGGTCGTCCACTTGTTGTTGAGGTCACTGGTGTCCGGCTTGTCCACGACCACCGGGTCGGCGAGCGCGGGCGAGGCGAAACCGGCGAGCACGGCACCGCTGAGCACAGCCGCCGCAACGATCTTCTTCATGGAACTTCCTTTCCTGGAGGGAAAAATCAGCCGCCGACGAACTTGAGCAGTTCGAAGATCGGTGCCAGAGCGGCGGGAACGCCGATCGTCGGGTCGAGCACGGAGCCCAGGTCGAGTCCGGGCAGGACCCAGATCGGCACGGACTCGGTGAGGAACTGCGTCGCCATCTCTCTCCTTCACGACAGCACCGGACTGACCGGTACGACGGTGGCTTTCGGGACCCATTGCCCCGCCAGCTCTTCCTGCATGGGCATGCCGGGACCGTGCGCCTCGCCCGGTCCCATCGGCATCGCGGTCACCTGCGCGACCGCGTAGATCTGCACCTGGTCGCCGGCGGACTGACCGCCCAGCCACGACCGGAACCCCGCGGGCGTCGGGTTCGCGCCACCGAACTCGTTGCCGATCTCGATCGCGTAGCCGATCGGCAGCTGTTCGCGCGGGTCGAACCGCAGAGGCACGGCCAACGTGGTCACCGAGGTCGCGATGGGGGTCGTCAGCAACCACGGCGCGACGTACAGGCCGTGCGGGTAGACCGGGCTTTCCGCCTGCTCGACGCCCGCCCGTGACAACGCCCTGTACCCGTCCGACCAGCCGGACAGCACCACCAGCGCGTCGCCGGAATCGCTCACCGGCAGGGAGGAACGCACCAGCGCGGCGGCCCGGACGCCGCGCGGTGTGCCGTCCTCGACGAGCTTGACGCTGGTGACGCCCTTGTTCTTCAGGAACGTCACCAGCTTCGCCAGCGAGTCCGCGTCCTCAGTGGACAGTTCGTCGGCCGGGCACGACGTGAGCACGTCCCGCCGGCCGCTCACCAGACCACCGAGAGCCGCGGACGCGCACTCCTCGCCGGCCGCCGGACCAGGCGCTGTTCCGGTGTCGAACGAGACCCCGAAGTCGTCCTCGCCCGTGACCACCGTGATCTCGCCACGCCCGGCCGGCAGGTCGACCAGAGCCCACGTGCCGTCCGCGCCCGCCGAGGGCACGGCCGCGATCTCCGGCCCGTCCCCGACCTTCACCCGGTGGTTCCCGGACGGGAAGTGCACCAGGTTCTGGCCGGGCCGGTGCGGGCTGATCAGCACCGGAACGCCGCCCGCCGACGTCAGCACCGGAACACCGGGAATCGGGAGCTCCTGCGGCGAGGGGATCGCGGCCAGCCCGCTCCAGGCGAGCAGCGAGGCCGCGACCACAGGAGTTCCGTACCGGCGAATCCCCAGTGCTGCCAACGGAAGCAGCACCACGACCACCAGCCCGAGGCCGAGCACCGTCTCGTGGATCCGCCGGTCGAACGCGAGCCCGGAAGACACCAGCCGCACCAGACCCGCCAACGCCAGCACGACACCCAGCGACAGCGCGTGCTGCCGGAAACGAGCGCCCGGAGCCAGCGTCAGCGCCACCCACGCGACCGCACCGGCCACGTAGACGGTGTTGGCCACCAACAGCAGGCCGGAGTCCCCCACGGAGGTCTCGATCACCAGCAGCAACGTCAGCGCGGCCGCCACCCACCGGGCAGCGGGTTTGCCCAGCAGCACCGGCACAAGCACCACCAGCACGCCGTGCGCCACCGCGCCGAGCACGTGCGCGTCGAACGCCACGAGTGACACCGTGGCGAGCCCGGCAGCGACCGCCGCGAGTGCGAAGTTCGCGGCCCTCACCCATTTCGGGACCGTGACCGCGAGACCGGAGCCCGCGATCAGGGCCGACACGAGCAGCAGTGCGAGCCGCACGACGACGACCCAGACCGAGACGCCCTCGGCGGCGTCGAAACCTCCGTGGGGATGATCCATTACTTCACGTCCGCATCCGCGATCACGAACAGCTCGGAGTGCGGCTTCGCGTTGCCGAACGGGCCGTGCGGCCAGTCCTTGCGGTTGAAGTTGATGCCGACCTGGCCGGAGAACTCGTCCTTGAACGACGTGTCCAGCGCGAGTTGGCCGTTCGGGCCGATCTTCACGATGTTGACCTTGTGGTCACCGTCGAGACCGGTGCGCGCGACGAAGTAGTTCGACACCGCGATGCGCTTCGGCGAGGTGATCTCGCGGTAGAAGCCGTCGGAGCCGAGCTCGAAGTTGTCGTACGCGCCCCAGTGCGGACCCGCGGCGGGCGTGCCGGGGTTGATCGGGACGGCACCGGCGAGCGACGGGCAGTCGGACTCGGCGCCACCGTTCTGCGCCTCGGCCAGCGTGTCGATGCGGCACTTGAAGTTCGTGCCCGCCGCGAGCAGCTTCTCGATGTTCAGCACGTACACGCCACCGGTGGTGCCGGGGTCGTTCGGGCCGAGCGCGCCCTTGCCCCGTCCGGAAATGGCGCGGTAGAGGTACTTGTCGTCGGGCGAGGTCTGGATCCACCCGCCGTTCGAACCGCCGCCGTTCGAGTCGTTGCCCGCGTGGATCGCCTTGCCGGCCGATCCGTCGTCGAACACCTCGTACCAGTGCGGCTCGGCGG
The DNA here is from genome assembly GCF_044754905.1 of Lentzea sp. NPDC092896. Classification (NCBI taxonomy): domain Bacteria; kingdom Bacillati; phylum Actinomycetota; class Actinomycetes; order Pseudonocardiales; family Pseudonocardiaceae; genus Lentzea; species Lentzea sp. NPDC092896. The sequence continues at coordinate 304,833 of NZ_JBIVPX010000008.1, read as the reverse complement.
CCGTGATGTCCGGCGTGTAGTGCACCGCGCCGCCCTGCATGGTCTGGGCGAACGCGCCCTTGTGACCGGGCAGGTTCGTCACCGTCGTCTCCATGACCGCGCGGCTCTCCTGGTGCAGCGGGTCGGCGGGATCGGAACGGGGACCGTTCTGCAGGTAGCTCACGGCCCTGAGCTTCGGGTTGTTCCGGTCGGAGATGTCCCACGTGCGCACCGTCGGGCGACGCAGGTAGGGCGAGGGCGCCTTGACCGGGTCGAGAATGATGTTGCGCGGCTCGGCGTAGTCCGAGGTCACGAGGATGTTCAGGTCCTCACGGGCCTGGATGCCGTGAGGGTTCGCACACGAAGGAGCGCCGAGCCGTGGCAGGTTCGCGCACAGCTTCGGGTCGTCGCCCTGAGGTGTCGCCGCCGACACCTGGGAGAGCACCTTGCCGTTTTCGTCGAACCGCAGCAACGCGCCGGGCGAGCCCGCGAAACCGTTGCCCACCACGGTCTGCCCGTTGCCGTAGATGTACGGACCAGGCACCACGGGGCCGCCCATGTAGGTGCCGTAGGCCGTGCCGTCCTTCAACGTCCAGTAGGCGTCCGGAACCGAGCCGCCGAGCGTGTTCGTCGGCAGGCTGATTCCCTTGAGCTTCAACTGGGGCAGTGCGCTCACGTCGAACGCGTAGGTGGCCGCCGCGAACAGCGCGCCCGCGTAGATCGTGTCGCCCTTGTGCCACACGTACTGCATGTGGTGCGGCTCGTTCTCGACCAACGGCCCGACGGTCGCGGTGTTCACGACCTTGCCGTAGTCCGGCGAGCCCTCCGTCGCGTCGATGACCGCGAGGAAGTCAGGCCCCGGCAGCGCGTTGGTGACCTTGCCGAGCCCGCCGGTCAGCGATCCCGGCAGATTCTTGAGGTCCTTGACGAGCGTGTCCGCGATGTTCTCGTCTCCAGCCCAGACGAGAAGCCACTTCTTCCGTTCGCCACTGCTGCTGCGCGTTTGTGCCTGCGGGGTGAGGTGGTTCTTCACCCAGTACTGCTTGCCGTCCGACGCGGTCTTGCTGTCCACGAACGTCTGCACATCGGCATAAGCGGGGGAGTTGTCCCCGCTGGCCGTGACCACACCGGCCGCGAGTACCGCAACAGCGGCTCCGGCCAGAGTTTTTCGCCATCGCATTGCGTTGTTCTCCTTGTTTCGGGCATGCCGAATTCGCCGGGTGAACGGTTGCGGCACGGCAACCGGCCCGGACGTCTCAATACAAATGCGGAGAGGTGCTCAGAAGGAGCGACAGAGCGCGCTGGCCTGGTGACCCAGGTCCACGTGAAGGCGTCCTACCAGGACGACACCGGTGCGCATGGCGCTGAGGATCTCGATAGTCGGCCGATGTTGTCAATCTGGTGACCAAAGGATGAGAAGCCGCTCGGCGGTGTTCTCTTTCAGCCTTTCGGCGCAGCACACTCACGCATGGTGAGGAAAAGCGAATATCGGTTACGGATTATCTCGGTCACCGATGATTCACCTTTGTCATGTCATTTGTAGCACGTAGTCATGAGGAGTGCTCAGTGTCGGAAAACGGAGTGAAGTTCGCTTACTGGGTGCCGAACGTGAGTGGCGGACTCGTGGTGAGCGGCATTGAACAGCGCACCGACTGGTCCTACGAGTACAACCGCGACCTGGCTGTTCTCGCGGAGAACAACGGTTTCGAGTACGCGCTCTCGCAGGTGCGTTATCTGGCTTCGTACGGCGCCGCGTACCAGCACGAGTCGACGTCGTTCTCGCTCGCCCTCCTGCTCGCCACGCAACGGCTGAAGGTGATCGCCGCCGTGCATCCGGGCCTCTGGCAGCCAGGGGTTCTGGCGAAGCTCATCGCCACCGCCTCTCACCTGTCCGGGGGACGGGCCGCGGTGAACGTGGTCTCCGGCTGGTTCAAGGGCGAGTTCACCGCCTTGGGTGAACCGTGGCTGGAGCACGACGAGCGCTACCGGCGGTCCGAGGAGTTCATCCGGGTGCTGCGCGCCTCCTGGGACACCGGCGAGTTCCAGGGCGACTTCTACCGCCTGCACGGCTACGACCTGAAGCCGAAACCCGTGGGCGCGCCCGAGATCTTCCAGGGCGGCAACTCCACGGCCGCCCGCGCGATGGCAGGCCGCGTGTCCGACTGGTACTTCTCGAACGGCAAGGACTACGACGGCGTCTCCGAGCAGATCGCCGAGGTGTCCAAGGCTGCGCAGGACAACGGTCGCAGGGTCCGGTTCGGGCTGAACGGCTTCATGATCGCCCGCGACACCGAGAAGGAGGCGCGGGAGACGTTGCGCGAGATCGTGGCGAAGGCGGACGTGCCCGCGGTGCAGGGATTCCGCGACGCCGTGCGGCAGGCGGGCGCGTCGACCGGCGACAAGCGGGGCATGTGGGCGGACTCGTCGTTCGAGGACCTGGTGCAGTACAACGACGGCTTCCGCACGAAGCTGATCGGCACGCCCGAGCAGGTCGCCGAACGGATCGTGGAGTACCGGCGGCGCGGCGTCGACCTGCTGCTGCTCGGATTCCTGCACTACCAGGAGGAGGTCGCGTACTTCGGTGAGCACGTGCTGCCGATCGTCCGCGAACTCGAAGCCGACCTTGTCGAAAGTTAGGTCCGATCGGTTCCGAACGGCAGAGGCGCCGGCACCGCGGCCTTCGTAGGTTCGGCTGGGTGACCTGGCTGACTGTGGGTACCGACGCGGTGCTCGGTGTGTTCGCGCTGATGTTCTTGTTGTTGTGGTTCAAGCACAAGCTGCGGGCGTTCCTCGCCGGCGCGGGTGTGGTGGTGGCGTACGCGATCAGCGAGGTGATCAAGCTGATCGTGCAGGAGGACAGGCCCTGCCGGACGCGGCCGTCGATGGCGGAGTGCCCGGAGGTGGGCGACTGGTCGTTTCCCAGCAACCACTCTGTGATCGCCGGTTCGTCCGCGATGGCGATCTGGGCGCTGCACCGCACCTACGGCTGGATCGCGGCGGTCTGCGCGATCGCGGCGGCGTCGTCGCGCGTCATCGTGGGTGTCCACTATGTACACGACGTGATGGCCGGACTGGCGCTGGGAGCGTTGGTGTCGTGGGGGATCGCGGTGCTGCTGAAGAAGAGGCAACGCAGGGTGGTGACCAACGCCGACGCGCCGACCGTGGTGATGCAGCGACTGCGATGATGGGTGCCGTGTGGGTTCGGCTGGTCCTGTGGGTGTGCGCGGCTTCGCTGGTGGTGGCCGCGGCGGCGACCTCGCGGCCCGGCCGGCTCGCGGTCTGGGAAGTGGTGCTGTACCTGGCGGTGCTCGGGGTGGCGTTCAAGGTCGTGCCGCGCAGACCGGCGGTGGCGCTCGGACTCGCACTAGGCGCCTGGCTGGTCTGCTACCTCGTCCGGGTCGAGTTCGACAGCGCCACCGGCATGATCGCGCTGGCGCCCGCGCTCGCCATCACGAGCTTCCTCGCCGGGCGGCATGCCCAGGATCCACGCGCGACCGCGATCGCCCTGACCGTTGCCGAGATCGCCGGCGTCGTCGTGGCCCTGACCGAGCGCGGCGGCTCCGACACCGCGCTCGCCGTGACCTCCGGCGTCGGCGTGCTCGGCGTCGTCCCCTGGGCCTTCGGGCGGTTCCGCCGCCGGTACTGGGAACTGCGGGAGGTCGGCTGGGAACACGCCTCCTTGCTGGAACGGGACGTCGACAACGCGCGCAACGCCGAACGTGCCCGGCTCGCGGGCGAGATGCACGACCTCGTGGGCCACGAACTCGCCCGAGCCGCGCTGCTGACCGGTGCGCTGGAACTGGAACCGACGCTCACCGCACAACAACGCGAAGCCGCCAAGACCGCCCGTGCGAGCGTCACGGCCGCCGCGGAACGGCTGGCGGACGTCATGCAGGTGCTGCGGGCCGACGAGGACGAACCCGTCGCGACGATCGAGGAGGTCGTTGCCAGAAGCGGACTCGACGCCGACCTCACCAACGGCCGCACGACGCCGATCGACGGCATCATCGCGCGGACCGTGCACCGGGTGGCCGCCGAGGCGCTGACGAACGTGATCAAGCACGCCCCCGGCGCGAAGGTCACCGTGACTCTCACCGCGAACCTCGAACTGCGGATCACGAACGGCCCGGCGCCGAGGACCCACGCGGTCGGCAGCGGCAAGGGACTGGTGGGTCTCGCCGAACGCGTCGCGCTCGTCGGCGGCTGGTTCGAGGCGGCGCCCTCGGACGACGGCGGGTTCGAGGTCAGGGCGAAGCTCCCGGAACGCCCACGTGCGCGGAACACGCCCACGCACGTGCGTCGCGAGCGCACGGAGAAGGAGCTTCGCAAGAGCGCGCGCCGGACCGTGCTGATCACATCGGTCGTGTGCGCGGGAATCGCGATCGGTGTGCCGGGCTACATGGTGTTCGACGCGGTGACGTCCGTTCTCACGCCGCAGCAGTTCGAACGGGCACAACTCGGGCAGAACGAGGACGACATGGACCTGCCGCTGCGCACCCGCGTCGACAACCCGCTCGGCGTCACCGCGCCGCCCGGCACCGAGTGCCGCTACTACAGCACGCACCCCAACCCGTTCGACGGCGACCGCCACGACCTGCACCAACTGTGCTTCCGGGATGATCGGCTCGTGTCCAAGCAGTGGCTCGCCAGGAGGAGCGGTTGATCAGGGTCGTGCTCGCGGACGACGAACCGGTGGTCAGGTTCGGCGTCAAGGCAGTGCTCGCGACCGCGGGAGACGTCGAGGTGGTCGCGGAGGCCGAGAACGGCAGCCAGGCGATCGACCTCGTCGCGCGGCACCGGCCCGACGTCGCCGTGCTCGACATCCGGATGCCCGTGTTCGACGGCCTGGACGCGGCCAAGGTGATCCGCGAGTGCCATCCGGGCACGAAGACGCTGGTGCTGACGACGTTCGCGGACGACGCGTACATCAGCAGGGCGCTGGGGGAGGGCGCGGCCGGGTTCGTGCTGAAGACCGGCGACCCGCAGGAGATCATCTCCGGCGTCCGCGCGGTCGCGAGCGGCGGCGCGTTCCTGTCTCCCGTGGTGGCCAAGCGAGTGGTGGACCAGCTCTCCCGCGCACACCCGCGACCGCTTGCGACGCAACGGATCGAGGTGCTCACGGCACGCGAACGCGAGGTGCTCGGCCTGGTCGGCGCCGGCCTGTCCAACGCGGAGATCGCGGCCCGCATCCACGTCGTCGAAGGCACCGTGAAGGTCTACGTCAGCACGATCTTCCGGCAGCTCGGCGTCCGCAACCGCGTGCAGGCCGCGATCATCGCCCACGAGTCCGGGATCATCCCCGCCGGATAAGTCCGATGTGGGTTGAATGTTCTTGCGGCACAAGCGAAATCACTCGCATGTGCCGCAGGTCACCGTACACTTCGGACCCGTCTTCCGAACGAGAGAACTGGGGGCCTGTGGTGAGCGGTGCCAAGGTACTGGTGGCAGGGGCGAGCATCGCGGGACCCGCGCTGGCCCACTGGTTGCGGCGGCGCGGAGCCGAGGTGACCGTGGTCGAACGGGCTCCCGGGTTGCGTCCCGGCGGTCAGGCGGTGGACGCGCGCGGGGTGGCCAAGGAGGTCATCGCGCGGATGGGGCTGGACGCGACGATTCGCGCGGCCTGCACCGACACCGCCGGCGCGTACACCGTGGACGTCGACGGCACCGTGCTGGAGACCTACCGCGCCGACGACGACGGCGGTGACGGGTACATCGCGGACATCGAGATCCTGCGCGGAGACCTGTCCCAGGTGCTCTACGACGACACCCGCGACGGTGTCGAGTACGTCTTCGACGACCGGATCGCCGAGCTCACCCAGGACGCGGACGGCGTCGACGTGACCTTCGCGAGCGGCGGGCGGCGGCGCTTCGACCTGGTGGTCGGGGCCGACGGGCTGCACTCGTCGTTGCGCGGGATGGTCTTCGGACCGCGTGAGGAGTACCTGCGCCACCTCGGGCTCGTGCTGGCCTTCTACACCGTGCCCAACGAGTTCGGCGTGGACGGCTGGATGATCGACTACCAGGACCAGGCGACCGGGCGCTCCGCCGGTCTGCGGCCGCTCAAGGACGCCACCAAGGCGATGGCGATGTTCTCGTTCCCCGCGGCCGACTTCGACATCGACCACCGGGACATCGAGGGGCAGAAGCGCCTGTTGCGCGAGCAGGCGGAAGGGCTGGGCTGGTTGGCCCCGCGCATCCTCGCCCACGTCGACGACAGCCCGGACTTCTACCTCGACCAGGTCGCCCAGGTCGTGATGGACCGCTGGTCGGACGGACGGGTCGGGTTGATCGGCGACGCCGCGTTCAGCTCGTCGCCGATGTCCGGCGGCGGCACCGGACTGGCCCTGGTCGGCGCCTACCTGCTGGCAGGGGAACTGGCCGCCGCCGACTGGGACCCCAAGGCCGGGTTCGCCGGCTACGAGGAGCGGATGCGCCCGTTCGTCGAGGCCAACCAGGAGATCGGCCGCCTGCACGTTGACAGCCGCCGGCCCGACGCCGAGCCGCCTCAGGAGGCGGACATGGAGGCGCTCATGGCCGTGGTCGGCCGCGCGATCAACGGTGTCGAACTGCCGGACTACGCAGACTGAGAATCAGGTGCGGGCGCCGATGCCGGAGATCGCCCGCACCTCCATCTCGGCTGCCTTGGCGGTCATCTCCGGCTCGCGCTTCGAGAAGATCGTGGCGAGGAACCCGCACAGGAACGAGAACGGGATCGACACGATGCCGGGGTTGCCGAGCGGGAACCACGCGAAGTCGATGTCCGGGAAGATCGACGTCTTCGCGCCGGACATCACCGGCGAGAAGATGATCAGCACCAGGCACGAGCCCAGGCCGCCGTAGATGCTCCACAGCGTGCCGATGGTGTTGAAGCGCCGCCAGAAGATCGTGTAGAGGATCGTCGACAGGTTCGCCGAGGCGGCCAGCGCGAGCGCCAGCGACACGAGGAACGCGACGTTCTGCCCGTTCGCCGCGATACCGCCGATGATCGACAGGATGCCGACGACGACGGCCGTCAGCCGCGCGACCCTGATCTCCCTGCGCGGCTCCGCGTTGCCGCGCTTGATCACGTTCGCGTAGACGTCGTGGGCGAACGAGGCGGAGGCCGCCAGGGTCAGGCCCGCGACGACCGCGAGGATCGTGGCGAACGCGACGGCGGACACGATGCCGAGCAGCACCGCGCCACCGATCTCGAACGCGAGCAGCGGCGCCGCCGAGTTCTCGCCACCCGGTGCCGCGGCGATCTTGTCCGTGCCGACCAGTGCCATCGCGCCGAAGCCGATCACCAGCGTGCACAGGTAGAAGATGACCATCGTCCAGGTCGCCCAGACGACCGAGCGACGGGCCTCGGAGGCGTTCGGCACGGTGTAGAAGCGCATCAGCACGTGCGGCAGGGAGGCGATGCCCAGCACCAGTGACAGCGCCAGCGAGACGAAGTCCAGTTTGGACATCGCGCTGAAGCCGTACTTCGCGCCGGGGTCCAGCACCGCTTCGCCGAGCTTGTTGTTCTCCGTGGCCTGCTGCATGATCGCCGACAGGCTGAACCCGAACTTGCCCAGCAGGAACACGCTCATCAGCGTCACGCAGAGCAGCAGCAGAACGGCCTTGATGATCTGCACCCAGGTCGTGCCCTTCATGCCGCCGACCAGCACGTAGAGCACCATCACCATGCCCACCAGTGCGATCAGGATCGCCTGGCCCCACTTCGAGGTCACGTTGAGCAGCAACGCGATCAGGCCGCCGGCGCCCGCCATCTGCGCGATCATGTAGAAGAACGAGATCACCAGCGTCGCGTTCGCCGCGGCCGCGCGGACCGGGCGCTGCCTCATCCGGAACGCCAGCACGTCGCCGACGGTGAAGCGGCCGGTGTTGCGCAGGCCCTCCGCGATCAGCAGCAGGCCGACGAGCCACGCGACGACCCAGCCGACGGAGTAGAGAAAGCCGTCGTAGCCGTGCGCCGCGATACCGCCGGAGATGCCGAGGAACGACGCGGCGGACAGGAAGTCGCCGGACAGCGCCACGCCGTTCTGGGCGCCGGTGAACGAGCTGCCGGCGGCGTAGTAGTCCGACGCCGTCACGTTCCGGCTCGAAGCGCGGTAGACGATGTAAAGGGTGATCAGGACGAACACCGCGAAGACGCTGAGGTTCAGCACCGGGTTGCCGGTGGTGGGCATGCCTTACTCCTCGACGCCTGTCATCTCTGCGAGCAATTGACGCTGCGGGTCAAGCCGTCGCTTTGCGTAACGGGCATAACCGAGCGTGATGATGATCGAAGTCACAAACTGTCCGAGGCCCAGCAGGATCCCGAGGTTGATCACCCCGATCACCTTGGTGCTGACGAAGTCTTTCGCGTACGCGGACAGCAGTACGAACGTCAGGTACGACGAGAGGAAAAGCGCGGTCATCGGGAAGATGAACGTCGTGAGTCGTCGACGCAGGACGCGGAATTCGTCGGTCTGCCGAATGAGCTCGAACTTCGGGTTGCCGTCGGAATCGACGTACGACAAAGTCTCGGGGTCGTCGAACGACGCGAAACCCCGGATTTCCCGGTACTCGTGCTGCGCTTCGCCAGGCGACCTCATCGCCTTGGTCATGTACCCCTGCCCCTCGTGTGCGGCGCCCACTGTAGCGCTCTCACGTGTGCAGTCAACGTCGCGGAGCTCCTGGAAACGGACGAAACCGGACCAATGCCGGGCGGTCATCGGACTGAAACCGGACTGAAAACCGGATGCCTCATTCGTCTCAAATGGTACGTCCCGACGTTTGTCTCAAGTGGAGTGTCCGAGGTTGCGCCGGGTGCAACACCTGAAGCCTTGGTCAAGCCCGTTGTCGCACGTGTGCACCTGGCCTAGGATCGATCGGTCCGCGTATTTGGTGACGGTTGGGGATAAAGTGGGGTTCTTAGCGCGCGAACGCCAAGTCGCGCCTCCCGGATGGAACCGCTGGCTCGTTCCGCCCGCAGCACTGGCGATTCATCTCTCCATTGGTCAGGCCTACGCCTGGAGCGTCTTCAAGACTCCCCTGGAGAAAACTCTCGGCATCACCGGAACGCAGTCCGCACTGCCGTTCCAGCTCGGCATCGTGATGCTGGGGCTCTCCGCCGCGGTGCTCGGCACGACGGTCGAGCGCAGGGGCCCGCGCTGGGCCATGCTGATGTCCCTGATCGCGTTCTGCTCCGGTCTGCTGATCTCGGCGGCCGGCGTGTGGGCGGGTCAGTACTGGGTCGTCGTCCTCGGCTACGGCCTCGTCGGCGGCATCGGTCTCGGCATCGGCTACATCTCGCCGGTGTCCACGCTGATCAAGTGGTTCCCCGACCGGCCGGGCATGGCGACCGGCATCGCGATCATGGGCTTCGGCGGCGGAGCGTTGATCGCGTCACCGTGGTCGACCTCGATGCTGACGGTGTTCGGCGCCACGTCGACGTCGGGCATCGGCAAGGCCTTCCTCGTGCACGGCATCGCCTACGCGGTCTTCATGAGCGTCGGCGTGCTGCTGATCCGCCTGCCCTCCCCGGAGTTCACGGCGGAGAAGGCGGCGCTGCTCAAGGACAAGCCGAAGGCGACGGTCTCGTTCAACGTCTCCGCGAACAACGCGATCAAGACGCCGCAGTTCTGGCTGCTGTGGGTCGTGCTGTGCTTCAACGTCACCGCGGGCATCGGCATCCTGGAGAAGGCCGCGCCGATGCTGGTCGACTTCTTCAAGGAGTCCTCGACGCCCGTGGCCGCGACCGCCGCCACCGGCTTCGTCGCACTGCTGAGCGCCGCGAACATGGCCGGCCGGTTCATCTGGTCGTCCACTTCGGACATCGTGGGCCGCAAGAACATCTACCGCCTCTACCTCGGCGTCGGCGCGCTGCTCTACCTGGTGCTGCTGACCGTCGGCTCGACCAGCACCCCGCTGTTCGTGATCGCGGCGATGGTGATCCTGTCGTTCTACGGCGCGGGCTTCGCGACCGTCCCGGCGTACCTGCGCGACCTGTTCGGCACCTACCAGGTCGGCGCGATCCACGGTCGCCTGCTGACCGCGTGGTCGGTGGCGGGCGTGCTCGGGCCGCTGATCGTCAACGCCATCGCGGACGCGGGCAAGAAGGCCGGGCACGTCGGCCCCGACTTGTACGCGACGTCGTTCTACATCATGATCTCGCTGCTGGTCGTCGGTTTCGTCGCGAACGAGTTGATCCGCCCGGTCAACCCGAAGTTCCACGAGCCCAAGGCGGCCGAGGAGACCGAGAAGCCCTCGCCCAAGGGCGATGACGAGGCCACGGTCGCCAAGTGGAACGAAGCCGAGGCCGCCGACGCCGCTGAGACGGCCGGCAAGGAAGACGCTGAAGACGCGGAAGGCGTGGTGAAGAAGTGAGCTCACCCCTGGAGAACCGATCGAGCACGTTGCTGCTGATCGGTGCGTGGCTGTGGGTGGGTCTGCCGCTCGCCTACGGCCTGTACCGGCTCTTCCTGAACGCGGCCAAGCTCTTCGTCTGATGTTCAACGCGCTCGTCAACTGGCGCAACTGGCGCCTGCCGGTGAAGCTCGCCGCGGTGTTGATCGTTCCGGTCACCATCGCGGTGGGCTCCGGCGTACTGCAGATCAATTCACAGATTGATCGTGCCGAGTCCTATGCGGCGCTCCAGCGACTGGTGAAGGTCCGCGCCGCCCTGATCCCCGTGATCGAGGGCGTGCAGGCGGAACGGCGGATCGTCGCCGAAGGCGTCGGCCCGCAACTCCTCGCCGAACAGACCAAGCGCACCGACGACGCCCGCGCGGCGTTGCGCGAGGAGATCGCGAAGACCTCGCTCGGCGAGGTCGTGACCGCCCGCATGAACGACGTGCAGGGCAGGATCGGCGACCTGGCGGCGTTGCGCGAGCGGACCGACGACGTCCCCGCCGTCATCAAGACGTACAGCGAGCTCACCGAGTCGTTGCTCGACGTGGACGAGGTGATCGCCAGCGAGTTCGGCGACGCCGCGCTGCTGCGCACGGCGATGGGCCTGCACCACGTGGTGCACGTGCGGGACCAGGTCCTCTACCAGCAGGCGGTCGTGCTGTCCGGGCTCACCCGCGGCCAGCTGACGACCGCCGAGGTGCGGGCGCTGGTCGAGTCGAACGTCAAGCTCGGCTACATCGCGGGCGAGTTCGCCGCGCTCGCGACCCCGGAGCAGCTCAGGACCTACGGCAAGAACTTCAACGGCCCGGACATCGAGGCCCAGCGCACGATGCTGGCCGCCGCGGTGCTGCACCCGACCTCGGACGCGCCGAACGCGGGCACCAACACCGGCAACAACAAGGCCAGGCCGTTGCCGATCGCGGCGGCGGACTGGACCAAGGCGTCGGGCGCCGTCGTGACGTCGATGGACGGCGTCGTGCAGGGTCTGCAGACCGACCTGCGCGACACCGCGAACCGCCTGCGCGACGAGAGCAGCGACGCGGCCGGAACGGCGTCCGCGATCCTGTTCGCCAGCCTGATCCTGGCCGGCACCATCGGGTTCGTCGTCGGCCGCTACCTGCTGCGTTCGCTGAACGCGCTGCGCCGCTCCGCGCTCGACGTGGCGTGGGAGAAGCTTCCCGAGATGGTCGCGACCGGACGTGGTAGCACCGAGATCGAACGCGTGCCGGTGGACACCACCGAGGAGTTCGGCCAGGTGGCGCGCGCGTTCGACGAGGTGCACCAGCAGGCCGTCAAGTCGGTCATCGAGCAGGCCGGCATGCGCGCGAACATGCGCAACATCTTCGTGAACCTGTCACGGCGCAGCCAGAGTCTCGTCGAACGCCAGCTCAAGCTGATGGAGGAGCTGGAGAAGTACGAGGAGGACCCGGACCAGCTCGCGAACCTCTTCAAGCTCGACCACCTCGCCACCCGCATGCGCCGCAACAACGAGAACCTGATGGTGCTCTCCGGCGGCGACGTCGCGCGGCGGTTCCACAAGCCGATCCCGCTCACCGACGTGCTGCGCGCGGCGGCCGCGGAGATCGAGCAGTACCAGCGGGTCATGGTGCACACGGCGCCCAACGCCGAGGTCGTCGGTTACGTGGCGAGCGACCTGGTTCGATTGCTGGCCGAACTACTTGACAACGCAACGGCTTTCTCGCCGCCGCACACCCAGGTCTCGATCAGCGCGTCGATCGAGGCGGGCGACATCGTGCAGATCGACGTCGTCGACCAGGGCATCGGCATCGACCCCGAGGCACTCACGGGCGTGAACGAGCGCCTGGAGGCCGCGGGGGAGGGCGTGGACGTCCAGGTCTTCCGCGAAATGGGTCTTTTCGTCGTGGGAAGGCTCGCCGCACGCCACCAGATCGTGGTACGTCTGGACGCCAAACAGGGCCAAGGGACTCGCGCGATCGTGTTGGTTCCGGCCGAACTGGCACCAAGGCGGGAAGAGTCCTGGGAGTCTTTCCGAGGGGAGACGATCGATCGGCAGCAGGCTTCGTGGTTCCAGCAGACGACGCCGGCCGCCGCACCGCCGCCTCCCCCCGCACCTGTACGTCAGACGCCGGAATCGGCCCGGGGCTTCCTCGACGCCTTCCAGCGTGGTGTGCAGCGCGGCCTTCCCGACCACCAGGAGAGTCGATGAGCACGCAGGTGGACCAGTTCGGCTGGCTGGTCACCAACTTCGCCGAACGCACACCCGGCATCGAGCACGCCGTGGTGATCTCGGCCGACGGCTTGGTGTTGATCTCGTCGTCGAAGTTGCCCGACCACGTCGCACCGCAGTTCGCGGCGATCGTGGCGGGCGTGGTCTCGCTGGCCGACTCCGCGTCGAAGTGCTTCGCCGGTGAGTCGGTCGTGCGCACCGTCGTGCAGATGGACCGGGGCGTGATGCTGCTCTCGGCGATCAGCGACGGCTCGGTCCTCGCGGTGCTGGCGTCGTCCTCTGCGGACGTCGCGCAGATCGCGTACGAGATGACCGTGGTCGTGCGGCAGGTGGGCCAGCTGCTCACGCCGGAACTGCGGGCAGAGCTGGCATGAGCAGAGAGCCTGACGATCAGGTCAACTTCGGCGACCTGATCAGCGGTTTCAGCTTCGACAGCGAACGGATCCGCAAGCGCGGCAAGAAAGCCCAGCGCGCGCCGGAACCCCCGCCGGAGCAGCCGGACCCGTACGCCACGGCGCCGTTCGAACCGGTCCCGCCGCTGCCGTCGATCGAGGACGACGCGTCGTCCTCGATCGTGCGCGCCTACGCGTGGACCGGCGGCCGCACCACGTCCGACGTGCATCTGGAGATCGAGACCCTGGTCTCGGTGAACGAGTTCTCGGCCACCGCCGTGCGCCCGGAGCACCAGGACGTGCTGGCCCTGTGCTCGCAGCCGCGGTCGGTGGCGGAGATCGCCGCCCTGCGCGGGCTGCCGCTGGGTGTCACCAAGGTGCTGCTCGGCGACATGGCCGGGCACGGGCTGATCGACGTGCACCGGACGGCGTCGTCCTACGGCGGCGACCGGCCGGACGGGATGCTGCTCGAACGCGTGCTGGCGGGTCTGCGCAGGCTCTAGCCCTCAGGAACGGCCCGGCCGCTGATACGGTCGTGGCTCGACTATCTGGGGGTAGCGATGGAGTTCCAGGACGTGGTCCGCCGCCGGCGCATGGTGCGGAAGTTCACCGACGAGCCGGTCAGCGACGAGAGCGTTCAGCGGATCATGCGCAACGCCGTGCGCGGCCCGTCCGCCGGGTTCTCGCAGGGCCAGGGGTTCCTGGTGCTGCGGGACGAGCCGTTGCGGCGGTTCAGCGAGAAGTTCGAGTGGTGGGGCGGGGAGGACGCGAAGACGGCGCCGGTCGTCGTCATCCCGTTCTCGGCCAAGGACGTCTACCTCGACCGGTACGCGCAGGCCGACAAGGGCTGGACCGACCGCGCCGAGGACCACTGGCCGGTGCCCTACTGGGACATCGACACCGGCATGGCGTCGCTGCTGATCCTGCAGACCGTCGTCGACGAAGGCCTCGGCGCCGTGTTCTTCGGGACGGACAAGGACACCTGGCCGGAGCTGCGCGCGGAGTTCGGCGTGCCGGACATGTACGTGCCGATCGGCGTGATCGCGATCGGGCATCCCGCCGAGGAGGGCATCTCCGAGGGCGCCTCCCCGCGCACCCGCAAGCGCCTGCCGTTCGACGAGGTCGTGCACTGGGGTCAGTGGAAGTGAGGTCGTTCGGCCTGCTCGGGCCGTTGGACGTGGTGCTCGACGGGCACCGCGTCCACATCCCGCCCGGCAAACGCCGGGTGGTGCTCGCCGCGCTTCTGCTGCGGCCGGGGCAGGTGGTTCCCGTCGACGAACTGGTCGAGCTCGCCGGCGGTTCGCGCAACGCCCTGCAGACCACCGTCGGCCGGCTCCGCGAGGCCCTGCCGGGGCTGGTGCTGACCAAGCCGGGCGGGTACCTGCTGGACGTGCGGCCCGACGAGGTCGACGTGCACCGGTTCGACCGGCTGGAGCCGCGGGAGGCGCTGGCGCTCTGGCGCGGCCGCCCGTTCGCGGACATCGGCAGCGACGCGCTCGAACGCGACCACGTGCCCGCGTTGACCGAGAAGTACCTCGTGACCCTGGAAGCGCGGATCGAGGCCGATCTGCGCGCCGGCGGGCACGAACGGCTGGTGCCCGAACTGCGCTCGCTCACGAGCCGGCACCCGACCAGGGAACGGATGTGGGCCCAGCTGATCGTGGCGCTGCACCGCTGCGACCGGCAGACCGAGGCGTTGCAGGCCTACGACGACATCCGCGGCAGACTCGCCGCGGAACTCGGCCTCGACCCCGGCAAGGACCTGCAGAAGGCCCACCAGCAGGTGCTCACCGCAGACAACCGCCCGCGCGCCCGCAACGACCTGCCCGGCGACATCGCCGACTTCGCGGGCCGCGCCTCCGACCTGGACGAGATCCTCGCCGCCGTGCCGTCCGGCTGCGTCGCGATCACCGCGATCGACGGCATGGCGGGCATCGGCAAGACCACGATCGCGGTCCGTGCCGCCCACCGGCTGGCCGCGCGCTTCCCGGACGCACAACTGTTCGTGGACCTGCACTCCTACACGGCGGGCGTCGGACCGCGCACCCCGTCCGACGCACTGCTGGCGTTGCTGACCGCACTCGGCGTACCGGCACAGGACATCCCGGACGGCCTGGACGCCCGCGCCGCCCGGTGGCGGGCGGAAATGGCGCACCGCAAGGCACTGGTCGTGCTCGACAACGCGGGCAGCACCTCCCAGGTCCGCCCGCTGCTGCCCGGCACCGGCCTGGTGCTGGTCACCAGCAGACGCCGGCTCGTCGACCTGGACGCCGCGCACACGATCTCGCTGGACGTTCTGTCCGAAGAGGACTCGCTGAACCTGCTGGCGAGCATCGTCGGTCGCACGAAGCTGGACCAGGACCTGGACTCCGCACGCGAGATCGTCCGGCTCTGCGGCTACCTGCCGCTGGCCGTCCGGATCGTCGGTGCCCGCTGGCGCACCAGACCGGCGTGGTCCGCGCAGGACCTGACCCGCCGTCTCACCGGGCAGAGACTGAGTGAGCTGACCGCGGGCGAACGCAGTGTCGAGGGCGCGTTCGCCCTGTCCTACCAGCAACTCACGGCCGAGCAGCAACGCCTGTTCCGGCGGCTGGGCCTGCACACGGGCGAGGACTTCGACGCCCACCTGGCCGCCGCGGTGATCGGCACGACGCGTGCGGAGGCCGAACGGCTGCTGGAAGAACTCCTGGACGCGCATCTGGTGCAGCAGAAGGAGAACGGCCGCTACCGGTTCCACGACCTGGTGGCAGACCACGCGAAGGCCAGCGTCGAGGAGGACGAGAAGGCCGAGGCCACCACCCGCCTTCTGGACCACTACCTGCGCAACGCGGCCGAGGCCGCGGACGTGCTGAACCCCGGCCGGCCGCGCATCGACATCGTCGTCCAGTTCGAACCGACCGGCCCGCTGCGGTTCGCGACGCACGCCGACGCGGTGGCATGGCTGGAGAAGGAGCGGCTCAACCTGAAGGCGGCCGTGTACCTCGCGGCCTACCAAGGGCACTACCGGCACGCGTGGCAGATACCGCACCTCATCGCGTACTTCCTGCTGATGCGCGGTTACGGCCGCGAACGGGTGGAGCTGCAGAGCCTCGCCCTGGCGGCCGCTCACCAGCTCGGTGACCTGAAGGCCCGCGCGGAAGCGTTGCGGGGACTGGGATCGGCGTACATGGAGGACAGCGACCCGCGTGCGGTGGAACACCTGCACCAGGCGCTCGACCTGATGCGGCAGATCAAGGACCTGCGCGGCGAGGCCTCGACCCTGGGGATTCTCGGCAACATCGCGCGGGAGCGCCGCGAGCTGGACAAGGCGATGGTGTACTTCCAGCGCGGTCTCACGCTGATGCGTCACATCGGCGCGAGAACGGGCGAGGCGAACGCGTTGCACAACATCGGCATCGTGTACGCCGAGCGAGGCGAGAACGACCAGGCCCTGGTCCACATCCAGAAATCGCTGGAGTTGCTGACGGAGCACGGCGACGTGCGGTCGTGCGCGGTGGTCCTGCACGACATCGGTTACGTGCACTACAACGAGTACAGGGACGAGGAGGCCGTCGAGTTCATCGAACGTACCCTCGCGGTGTACCGGGAGTCGGGCGACTGGCGCGGCGGGGCGATGGCCATGGCCGACTTCGGCTACCTGCTGTACGCCATGGGCAGGCTCGACCAGGCCCGCGAGATGATGCGCGTGATGCTCCGGCAGACCCGCGAGTCGATGGGCCGGCCGGACGACGAGTCCGTCCTCGCCGCCATGGAGGACGTCAGGGATCACCAGGGCGGGATCGCGATCCTGATCTCCCTCGCCCTCGACGCCGAGCTGGCCGGACGGCTGAGCGCGGCGGCGGGATACGCCCAGCGGTGCCTCGACATGGTCCGCCGCAACAAGCGGGGCTGGGGTGAGGCGCGCCTGCTCATCCAGCTGTGCGGCCTGCACCACGCGCTCGGCGAGACCGCCGCCGCGATCCGCTGCGGCGAGGAGGCGGTGCAGGCCGCCGAACGCCTGTGCCAGCGGCGGACCGTCGACCGCGCGAAGCAGGCACTCGCTACAGCGTCAGCCCCAGCGTCACCAGCGTGATCACGGCCGCCGCCAGCACGGCGAAGGCCACCCACTGCCGCACCCTGTCACCTGTCGTACGCATCCCCGGCTCCCCTCGGTGGTGATGCCACCGAGGGTGGACAGGCCCGTCCCCACCTCGTCCCCACCGCGATCACACGGCCCGTGAAGCCGCGCGAATTCTGTGTGAGACTGAATTCCCCTGACTGGTCCCCGGCGGAAGGGAGCGATGTGCAGACCGCGCTGTTCCCCCGCCCGCACCAGCTTCCCGCCGCCGTCGCCGACTTCGTGGGACGCGAGGAGCTGCTCCAGTCCGTCGTCGACCGGATCATCCCGTTTCCGCAGGTCGTGCTGCTGACCGGACCGGTCGGCACCGGCAAGACGACGCTCGCGGTGCACGCCGCGCACCGGGTCGCGAACGGCCACTTCCCGGACGGTCAGCTGTTCGTGCGGTTGCGCGGGACGACGCCGTACGAGGTGCTCGGCCGGTTCCTCACCGCGTTCGGACTGCCCGCTCCCGGCGATTTCGCCGCCCGGCTGAGCGCCTATCGAGACGCTGTCGTGCGCCAGTCGCTCCTGCTGGTGCTGGACGACGCGACGAGCGTCGACCAGGTGAAGCCGTTGCTGCCGCACGCGCCTGGATGCGCGGTGCTCGTGACTTCGCGGCACACCTTGAAGTTGCCGCACGTCGTCGAGGTCGGTCCGCTGGAACCCGCGCAGGCCATGATGTTGCTGGGCAACCAGATCGGCCCCGACCGGCTGGCCGCCGAGGACGCCGGGGAACTGGTGGCGGCTTCGGACTGCCTGCCGCTCGCGGTGCGGATCGCCGGCGCGGTGCTCGCGGCGCGTCCGCACTGGCCTCTCTCCCTGCTGACCGGCCAGCTGCGCGAATCGCGGCTGGAGTCCCTGTCGCACGGCGGTTTGTCGGTGCGGGCGAGGCTGGAGGAGACGGCGGGGGACCTGAGCCCGCACGCCCGCCGGTTGCTGGGCCTGCTCGCGGACGTGGGCGTGCGGCGGTTGCCTTCCTGGGCGCCGGTGGCGGCGTTCGGCGACGTGCGCGGACAGTCCGCTGTGGACGAACTGGTGTCGGCGCACCTCGTGTCGGTCAGGGCGGACGGCTACGCGGTGCCCGGGCTGGTGCGGGAGTTCGCGGCGGGCCAGTCCGCCGCCGGCGAGGCCCTGCGCCGCGTGCTCGGCGGCTGGCTGTACCTGCTGGACCAGGCTCGCACGGCGGTGTACGGCGGCGACTTCTCCGTAGTGCGCGGCTGTTCCGCCCGCGAGGTGGTGCGGCCGGAACGGCTGCTGCGCAACGATCCGCGGGAGTGGCTGGAGTCCGAACGCGAGAGCCTGTGCGACGCGGTCGAGCTGGCCGCCGCGGCCGGTCTGGACGAACCGGCCTGGGAACTGGCGCACCGGCTGGTGACGTTGTTCGAGACGAGCAGCGGCTTCGAAGGCTGGCAGCACACG
Source organism: Lentzea sp. NPDC092896 (assembly GCF_044754905.1). NCBI lineage: Bacteria > Bacillati > Actinomycetota > Actinomycetes > Pseudonocardiales > Pseudonocardiaceae > Lentzea > Lentzea sp. NPDC092896. The sequence continues at coordinate 286,358 of NZ_JBIVPX010000008.1, read as the reverse complement.
CACGACATCGCGCTGGCGGCGTGCGAGAAGGCGGGCAACCGGCGCGGTGCCGCCGTGCTGCACTGCTCGCTCGCGTCGTTGCACATCAGCCAGAGCCGCTACGACCTGGCGCACGAGATGACCTTGCTGGCCAAGGACTTCTTCGAGGACCACGACGACCTCGCCGGCCTCGGGCTCGTCTACCGCAACCTCGGCATCGTCGCCCGCTCGTCCGGCGAGCTCGCCGCCGCCCGCCGGTGGTACCAGCGCGCGCTCGCGGTCTACGAGCGCTTCAGCGACCCGGTCGGCGAGGCGTCCGTGCTCCAGAACCTCGCCCAGATCGACCTGTACGACGGCGACCAGGCCGGTGCCAGGGAACGCCTGAGCACCGCGCTGGCCGCGTGCGACGGCGCCGGCCCGGCACGGGTGCTGGCGCAGATCAACTACCGCCTGGGCAAGCTGCTGGCCGTGGACGGGCAGCACGACGAGGCGTTCGACGTGCTGACCACCGCGCTCGGCCTGGCCCGTGCCGCGCGGGACCGTCGTGGTGAGAGCTTCGTGCTGTACGCGTTGGGGCGCAACGAGTTCGTGCGCTGCCGGCTCGACCAGGCGCGCACCCTGCTGCGTGAGGCGGCGGTCATCTGCGAGGCGACCTTCGACCTCGTGGGCGCGGCCAGGGCCCGCCTGGAACTGTCCCGCGTGCACCGGGCGTGCGGCGAGGTCCAAGTCGCCGACGAGTTGGAAGCGGCGGCCCGTGCGGTTTACTCGGAATTCGGTCTGAAACCCGTGCTCGGCGATTTGATCTTTCAGCCGTAAGACTGGTGTGAGGTATTGCTCCAACCGAGTGCTTGGCTCACCCGTAAGATTCCGTTAGGGTCGCATTCGCGAGCAATTGGCAGGGCGGACGACGTTATCAAAAATCGCCCGAAAATTGATCAAAAATTAGTCACTTGTTCGTTTGCAACCATGATGCTGCTCCGTCCGGGTGGTGCCTTCCACGGCAGGACCAGTCGCTGCTCACCCTGCGGGACGGTGTTGACGGAGACGTGTGCGTGCAGTGGTGCGGGGTCGGCCAAAAGGGGCTTGCGAGTCGTGAGAATCGGACCAGTCTTGTCTAATGGCATCGCCGGGATCCGTCCGGCGGACAGTGGCCTCGACACGGGGGTGGAACGCACCATGGGTGGTGTCCCTACGTTTCCCCACGGCAGACCACTGACGTGGGCGGACCTGGAGGCGATGCCTGATGACGGGCACCGTTTCGAACTCGTCGACGGGGTGCTCGTCATGAGCCCCTCACCCCGCCCCGTGCACCAGCGGGTGGTCGCCCGGCTGCTGGTGGCGCTGACCGCTGTCTGCCCACCGGAGCTGGAGGTCCTTCCCGCTCCGGTCGACGTCGTGCTCGCCGACGACACGGTCTTCATCCCCGACCTGGTGGTGGGCCGCCGCGAGCAGTTCTCGAAGCAGGCGCTCATCGGACCGCCGGTGCTGGCGGTCGAGGTCCTGTCGCCGCGCACGCGACACGTGGACCTCGAACTCAAGCGGGCGAAGTTCCAGGAAGTCGGCTGCGAGAACTACTGGATGATCGACTACGACAGTCCGTGGCTGCGGTGCCTGCACCTGGAGAACGGCGTCTACGTCGAACAGGCGCGCTCCGACGGCGAAGAGATCATCGAGCTGCAGTTCCCCTTCGCGGTGAAGCTGAGCGCCCAGTCGCTGGTGCGCTGAGTGTTCGCCGGTCGGAATCGACTGGGCTGAACGGGCGACGTCGATCTACGAACGTGTGGATCAACGTTTCACCATCTGGCGTCCTCGCGCGGAGGGCTGGTTGCGTGCAACGCGACACGTCCACCGCGCGGAGGTTCACACCACATGCAGCCGTTCCAGCTGCCGGAGTTCTACACGCCCCATCCGGCCAGGCTGAATCCGAACCTCGAACGCGCCCGCGTCCACACACGGGCCTGGGCGCACGAGATGGACATGATCGACGTGCCGCAGCACGGGACGGTGATCTGGACCGACGACGACCTCGAGTCGCACGACTACGCGCTTCTCTGCGCGTACACCCACCCCGACTGCGACGGTGAGACGCTCGATCTCGTCACCGACTGGTACGTGTGGGTCTTCTACTTCGACGACCACTTCGTCGAGCTCTACAAGCGCAACCCGGACATCAAGGGCGCGCAGGCCTACCTCGACCGGCTGCCGTTGTTCATGCCGGTCAACGGCGTGATCACCGAGACGCCGACCAACCCCGTCGAGAAGGGGCTCGCGGACCTCTGGCGCCGCACGGTCGGCAAGCACTCGCTCGACTGGCGCGAGCGGTTCGCCGACAACACCAAGCACCTGCTCGACGAGTCGATGTGGGAGCTGCACAACATCAGTGCGAAGCGGCTCAGCAACCCCATCGAGTACGTCGAGATGCGCCGCAAGGTCGGTGGGGCGCCGTGGAGCGCGAACCTGGTCGAGCACGCGGTCGGTCTCGAAGTGCCGGCGTCCATCGCCCTCAGCCGCCCGATCGGGGTCCTCCGGGACACGTTCAGCGACGCCGTGCACCTGCGCAACGACCTGTTCTCCTACGAGCGCGAGGTGCTCGACGAGGGCGAGCTGTCCAACGGCGTGCTGGTGTTCGAGAAGTTCCTCGACATCCCCACCCAGGAGGCCGCGGAGGCCGTCAACGACCTGCTGACGTCCCGGCTGCACCAGTTCGAGCACACGGCGCTCACGGAGGTGCCGATCCTGCTGGACGAGCACGCCATCGACCCCATCGGGCGCGCGGCCGTCCTGGGCTACGTGAAGGGCCTGCAGGACTGGCAGGCGGGCGGCCACGAGTGGCACCTGCGGTCCTCGCGGTACATGAACAAGGGACTCGCCGCAGAAGCCACGACCCCGTTCGGCATGTCCGCGGCGAACATCCTCGGCTCGTACGCCAAGACCATGCCGCAACGGCTCAAGCAGTTCAGCAGCACGCCGAAGGTCGTTGAGCCGTACGTGCTGCCGTCCTTCGACGTGCCGTTCACCCTCACGCTGTCCCCGCACCTCGACCAGGCGCGCGAGGAGGTCATCACCTGGGGCCGGGAGATGGGCATCCACGGCGAGGGCATCTGGGACGAGGCCAAGCACCGCGGCTTCGACCTCGCGCTGTGCTCGTCGGGGCTCGATCCGGACGCGACGCCGGAGGAGCTGTTCCTCTCGGCGGCCTGGCTCACCTGGGGCACCTACGCCGACGACGTCTACCCGTGGGTGTTCGGGCGGCTGCGGGACCTGGCCGGGTTGAAGATCCAGACCGCGCGGCTCAAGCAGTGCATGCCGCTGGACATGGTGCTGACCGTGGCGCCGGTCAACGCGATGGAACGCGCCCTGGCCGACCTGTGGCAGAAGACCGCCGGTCCCATGTCCGGCGAGTTCCGCGCGACGTTCCGGCAGACCGTGGACGACATGGTGGACGCGTGGGTGTGGGAAGTGGTCAACATCCAGCAGAACCGCGTGCCGGACCCGGTCGACTACCTGGAGATGCGGCGGTCGACCTTCGGTTCCGAACTGACGACGTCGTTGTCGCGCTTTTCGCATTCGACGACGGTGCCGCCGGAGATCTGGGGAACCAGGGTCATCCAGACCATGGAGCGGTCGGCCATGGATTACTGCTGCCTGCTCAACGACGTCTTCTCGTACTTGAAGGAGATTCAGTACGAGGGCGAAGTGCACAACATGGTGAAGGTGATCGAGACCTTCCTCGGCGTTTCTCAGTCCCGCGCGTTCGAACTGACCTACGCGTTGATGGACGCCCGCCTCGGGCAGTTCGTCGCCTCGGTCGACACGCACCTGCCGAAGATGTTCGAGGACCTCTCGCTGGACTCGGCCACGCGGGCGTCGCTGACCCGCTACGCCGACGAGCTGAAGGACTGGATCGTCGCGATCATCAACTGGCACGAGGGAACCAGCCGGTACGGCGAGGACGAGATCCGGACCCCGGTGAACTCGGCGGTGTTCAGCCAGGGCCCGTCGGGCATCGGCACGTCGGCCGCCCGGCTCCTCGTCCGGTAAGTCGCTGTCAGGCGCTGACCGCCGATGGTCAGTGGACGGTCAGCGCCTGCCCGCACCTTGTGAGCAACACCGACTCACAGGGGGCAACACCATGAAGAACGTCCTGATCTCCGGCGCCAGCATCGGCGGACCCGCGCTCGCCTACTGGTTGCGCCACCACGGTTTCGACGTCACGGTCGTGGAGCGGGCCCGCGGCATGCGGCCCGGCGGCCAGGCCATCGACGTGCGCGGCCCGGCCCTGGAGGTCATCGAGCGCATGGGTCTCGGCGACCAGCTGAAGTCGTTCAGCACCAACATGCGCGGCATGAACGTGGTCGACGCCGACGGCAACGAGCTGTACCGCTCGACCACGCACACCCTGAGCGGCGGCGACCTGTCGAGCCCCGACGTCGAACTGCTGCGCGACGACCTCGCTCGGATGATCTTCGACGCGGTGGACGGCGTCGAGTACCTGTTCGACGACACGATCACCGCTGTCGACGGCACCCGCGTCATGTTCGAAAAGGCGGCACCGCGCGACTTCGACGTCATCGTCGGCGCCGACGGCCTGCACTCCAACGTCCGCAAGCTCGTGTTCGGACCCGAGTCGGACTTCATCACGCACCTCGGCATGAACCTGGCCGTCTTCACCGCGCCGAACTTCCTCGGCCTCGACCACTGGCAGACGTTCCAGCAGGGCGAGGTCGTCGGCGGCGGCATCATGAGCGCCCGTGCCAACGCGGAATGCCGTGTCTACATGGGTTTCAACGGTGTGACCGAGTTCGACCACCGCGACGTCGACGCCCAGCGCGCCCTGATCGCCGAGAAGTTCGCCGACGCCGGCTGGGCGTGGCCGACCGCGCTCAAGCACATGTGGGAGGCCCCGGACTTCCACTTCGACTCGATGAGCCAGATCCGGATGGACTCCTGGTCACGCGGCAACGTCGTGCTGCTCGGCGACGCCGGCTACTGCGGTTCGCCGTTGTCCGGGCAGGGCACCAGCATGGCCCTGATCGGCGCGTACGTGCTCGCCGGAGAACTCGCCAAGGACCCGTCGACCGCCTTCCAGCGCTACGAGGAGATCCTGCGGCCTTACGTGGTCGCCAACCAGGACATGGCGCTGAAGAACCAGGAGAACGGCGGCGCGCCCACCGAGGAGTTCGCCGAGGTCGTCAACAGCCTCACCCTTCCGGCCTACTGACCAAGTCACGAGCAAAGAATTGGCTCAGACCATTGACGACAAAAGGGATGTTTGAGCAGGCTGGAGGCAGGGTCGCCGCCCCCGACTCGTGAGGAGGAGTCGTGAGAACTCGCGTTCTCGCCGCGGTCATCGCTGTCACGGCAGCGTTGTCCGTCAGCGCGCAGTCGCAAGCCGCGGAACCACTGCAGAGCCTGGTGCCGGTCCCGGTGTCGGTGCAGGCCAGGAGCGGTGTCACGCACACCCTGACGGCAGCCACGAAGATCTACACGGCCCCGGCCGCACGCGACGTCGGCACCTTCCTCGCCGGAGTCCTGCGGCCCTCGACCGGCTACGCCCTGCCGGTGTCCGACACGACAGGAACGCCGGCCGACGGCATCTCGCTCCTGCTCTCGGGCGCACCCGGCACGGTGGGGGACCAGGGCTACCAGCTCGACGTCGCCGCGAACAGCATCGTGTTGCGCGCCAACACGTCCGAGGGTCTGTTCACGGGCGTGCAGACGCTGCGGCAGCTGTTGCCCGCCAAGGTGGAGAGCACGACCGCGCAGGCCGGTCCGTGGACCGTGCCGGGCGCGTTGATCGTCGACTACCCGCGGTTCTCCTACCGCGGCGCGATGCTCGACGTGGCCCGTCACTTCCACCCGGTCTCGACGGTCAAGCGCTACATCGACCAGCTGGCGCTCTACAAGATCAATTACTTCCACCTGCACCTGAGCGACGACCAGGGCTGGCGGATCGTGATCGACAGCTGGCCGAGGCTCGCGACGTACGGCGGCAGCACGCAGGTCGGCGGCGGCCCCGGCGGTTACTACACCAAGGCGCAGTACAGCGAGATCGTGCAGTACGCGGCCTCGCGCAAGATCACGGTGATCCCCGAGATCGACCTGCCCGGCCACACCAACGCGGCACTGGCCTCCTACGCGGAGCTCAACTGCAACGGCCAGGCTCCGCCGCTGCGCACGGACATCGAGGTCGGCTACTCCTCGTTGTGCGTGAGCAAGGAGATCACCTACCAGTTCCTGGACGACGTGATCCGCGAGATCGCGGCGCTCACGCCAGGCCCGTACTTCCACATCGGCGGCGACGAGGCGCACTCGACGCCGGACGCCGACTACCAGACGTTCATGAACCGCACCCTGCCGATCGTCAAGAAGTACGGCAAGACCGCGCTCGGCTGGCACGAGTTCGTGAAGACCACGACCGACACCACCGCCATCCCGCAGTACTGGGGCACCACCACGTCCAACGCCGTGGTGCAGGCAGCGGCGGCACGCGGCCACAAGGTCATCATGTCGCCCGCGAACAAGGCGTACCTGGACATGAAGTACAACTCCAGCACGCCTTTGGGCCTGTCGTGGGCCGGTCTGATCGAGGTCCAGACCGCGTACGACTGGAACCCCGGCACGCACCTGAGCGGTGTGCCGGAGTCCGCGGTCCGCGGCGTCGAGGCTCCACTGTGGAGCGAGACGCTGGTGACCGGCCGCGACATCGAGTTCATGGCGTTCCCGAGGCTCGGCGCGATCGCCGAACTGGCCTGGTCGCCGTGGTCGACGCACAACTGGGACCAGTTCAAGGTGCGCCTGGGCAACCAGGGCCCGCGCTGGACGACCATGGGCATCAACTTCTACAAGTCCACCCAGGTGCCGTGGGACACCGGCGGCGGCCCCGGTCCCGGCCCGTGCGCGGAGCCGGCGTGGGAGCGCGACAAGGTCTACACCGGCGGCAACGTGGTCTCGCACAACGGCCACAAGTGGAACGCGCAGTGGTGGACGCGAGGTGAGGAGCCAGGCACCACCGGCCAGTGGGGAGTCTGGCGCGACGCGGGCGTCTGCTGATTGAGTTGTGAGGGCCGCGGGACTCTTCCCGCAGCCCTCACCACGTTCTACGGGGGTCCTGATGCGCGTTCTGGTCACCAACGACGACGGCATCGACTCGCCGGGGCTCTACGCACTGGCCCGCGCGGCCTCGTCGCTCGGCTGGGACGTGCTGGTCGCGGCACCCGCGGAGGAGGCGAGCGGAACCGGCACCAGCGTCGCCTCGCACTCCGGCCGGGGCAGGATCGCGATCGAACGCAGGCAGACGGAAGGGTTCGAGGCGCTGGCCGTCGCCGGGCACCCCGCGCTGATCTCGTTCGTCGCCTGCCAGGGCGGGTTCGGTGAACGGCCTGACCTGGTGCTGTCCGGCGTGAACCTCGGTGCGAACACCAGCACCGGGATCCTGCACTCCGGCACGGTCGGCGCCGCACTCGCCGCGGGCGTCCGCGGGGTCTCGGCGATGGCGGTGTCGCTGGACGTGGCGTGGGACGGAACGACACCGCTGTGGGACACGGCGACCGATGTCGCACGGGCGGTGCTGCCGATGCTCGCGGAGATGCCGGCCGCGACCGTGCTCAACCTCAACGTGCCGAACACCGCCACGGTGCGGGGCATCGAGTGGGCGAGCATCGCGCCGTCGAGTCCCTACGAGGTGCAGTTCGAGATGAACGGCGACGAGCTGAAGGTGCGGGGCGCCAAGACCGGACTCGAACCGGTTCCCGGCACCGAGGTCGCGTTCCTGGCCGACGGTTACGCGGCGTTGACGCCGTTGCTCTCCGTCACCGCGGGCCCTGCCGAGGGCCTGCTTTCGCCGGCCTGGCCAGCGTGATCAGAAGCCCGATCAGGGCCGTCCGCACCTCGAGAAAACTTTCGGTCGTCACGTCGTTGAGCGAGAAAGCCAGCATCCCGAACGACAACAGCAGAAGAATCCCGTACATCCGCGCGAGGTCGTGCCGCCACGCCATCGCGACGCCCAGTGCCCCGACGCCGATCTGGATCACGTGGTAGTTCGGGTCCAATCCGAACACGTCGAACCATCCGAACGCGAGCTGCAGCAACCCTGCCGTGAGGGTGAGCGCCTGCGGCCTCGTGAACTCGAACTGATCGTTCAGCAAGGCCATAGGTCTCTACCCTTCGGATCGCCGCCAGACCGCGTCGTACTGCGCTTGTCGTTCGCGGTCCCGCACGGCGTTTCGATCCCGGCGACCCTGAGTCGCCGCCCCTCGTGGATACCCGTACTTCGTGAGCCGGTAGTCCACACTTTCGGGTGCGTAGGAGAGCGCGAAGTACAGTCCTACAACGAAACCGAGCGCTCCGCACGCAATTGCCAGTGGCCACGCCGAGCCGAGTCCGAAGACCAGTGCCAGCGTGATGGCCGTCGTCAGCGGCGTGACCTGCACGAGACTGCGCACCGTGAAGCGCATCAACCACTTCGGACCGGTCACGTCCTCGAAGACGAACTCCCGGTACTGCTGCGGAAGTCTGCCGCCCGCGTAGTACCAGAGCTTGAGCGCGGGGTTCATCGGACGGCCTTGGCGATCACCTTGTGCAGCACCTGGTTCAGCTGCGCGAGCTCTTCGAACGTCATGTCGAGCTGCTCCACGACCTTGAAGGGAATCTTCAGCGCTTCCTTGCGGAGTTCCTGCCCTGCCTCGGTCAGGGTGAGCGCGAGCGCGCGCTCGTCCGCCTTGTCCCGCTGCCGCTCGACGTACCCGACCGCCTCCAGTCGCTTGAGCAGCGGGCTGAGGGTGCCGGGGTCGAGCTGCAGGACGTTGCTCAGGTCCTTGACGGTGCGCGGCGACCGTTCCCAGAGCGCCAGCATCACCAGGTACTGGGGATGCGTGAGGTTCAGCGGCTCCAGGATCGGGCGGTAGACCGCGATCACCGTCCGGCTGGCCACGGCCAGCGCGAAGCAGACCTGCCGCTCCAGTTCGAGCGGGTTCTCCGGAATACTTGGTGTACTAATCATTGGTGTACACACTAACTCGGAGGCGCGTTCGGATCCAAGAGGTGTGGTGCAGGGCTCAGGGGTGGACTACTTCAGAGCTTCGGCGAGGACCTCTGCGGTGACGGCGGCGCCCGCGCGGGTCATCACGGTGCCACCGTGGTCGACCTCGTTGATCAGCACGGGTTCGCGCAGCACGGGCAGGGCGGCGCGGAACTCCCGCGCCTGCTCGACGGTGTAGGCGGGCGGGCTGTCCGGGCCGGTGCTCCACTCGGCGTGCAGGAACCAGGCCGGCACGGTCAGTTCCCGCCAGCGCGACTTGCCGAAGATGACGTCGGTGGCGTCGGCGATCAGGGTGTCGGCCGGGAGCCGCAGGTGGCCGTCGGCGGTCAGGTCGTGAGCGAAGTAGTCGCGGACCAACGGGTCGGTGGCGTCGATCAGCGGGTTCGCCGCAGCTTGGACGGCGAGGTACTCGTCGACGGTCCAGGTGCGTTCGCGCGCGGCCACCTGCGGGGCGAACGCGGCCGAGAGCAGTTCCTCGGTCATCTGGGCGTGGGCGGGCATGGGAAAGCCGCCGTCCACGAGCACGAGCGAGCGCACGCGGTCCGGGTGGCGCACGGCCAGGTCGACGGCCACGTACGCACCCATGGACATGCCGCACACCGTCACGGTCTGGAGGTCGAGGGCGTCGAGCACGCGGACCATGTCGTCGGCGTGCTGCCCGATGCCCGCGCCGGGCACCTCGAAGCTGTCGCCGCGGCCGCGCAGGTCCGGCGCGATGAGGGAGAAGCGGTGTGCGGCCACCCAGTTCCACAGCTTGCGGCTGCCGCTGACGCCGTGGATGGCCAGCACGGGCGGAGTGTCGCCGTCGTGGATCTCGACGGCCAGGTCGCCACCGTCTACCGGAACGAACATGCGGACTCCTTAGGCCTTGCCGGGGTTGAAGAGGTTCAGCGGGTCGAGCGTGTGCTTGATCGCCTGCTGCACGGCGTGGGCGCCGGGGCCGAGTTCGCGGATCATGCCGTCGCGCTTGAGCAGGCCCACGCCGTGCTCGCCGGTGACGGTGCCGCCGAGCGCCAGGGCCCGGTCGATGATGTCCTCGAACGCCGCCTGCGCCGCGATCCTGGCGTTGTCGTCGCCGGGCGGGGTGATCAGCAACGGGTGCAGGTTGCCGTCGCCGGCGTGCGCGATGGTCGCGATCCGGACCTGGTGGCGCGCGCCGATCTCCTCGATGTGCGCGAGCATCGCGGGGACCGCGGACCGGGGCACGCAGACGTCCTCGGTGAGCAGCGGGCCCAGGCGTTCGAGCGCGGGGTAGGTGAGGCGCCGGGCGGCGAAGAGGGCCTCGGCCTCGGTCGAGTCGGTGGACCGCTCCGTCCAGACGGCGCCCGCGTCGGTGAAGGCCGCGACCAGGCCGTCGGCGTCGTCGGGTGTTTCGGCGCGGGCCAGCAGCATCGCCTCGGTGTCCGGCTCGATGCCGAGGTGCTTCCAGTCCTCGACGGCCTGCAGGCACGCACGGTCGATCAGTTCCAGCGCGGCAGGTTGCAGGCCTCGGCTGGTGCTCAGCGCAACGGCCTGACCTGCGGCGACGAGGCTGTCGAACGCGCCGACGACGGTGCCGGCGGGACGCGGGGCCGGGCGCAGGCGGACGGTGATCTCGGTGACGACGCCGAGCGTGCCCTCGGAGCCGACGAGCAGGCTGGTCAGGTCGTAGCCGGCGACGCCCTTGGTGGTGCGCCTGCCCAGGCGCACCGCGGTGCCGTAGTCGACGGGGCCACCCAGCACGGCTTCCAGGCCGAGCACGTAGTCGCGCGTCACGCCGTACTTCAGACAGCACAGGCCGCCCGCGTTCGTGGCGACGTTGCCGCCGATCGTCGACCACGGCGAGCTGGCCGGGTCCGGCGGGTACCAGAGTCCTTGCGCGGCAACGGCTTTCTTGAGGTCGTCGTTGACGACGCCCGGCTGCACCACGGCGAGCAGGTTGTCCCGGTCGATCTCGAGGATCCGGTCCATCCGGCTCAGGTCGAGGACCAGGCAGCCGTCCGTCGCGTTGGCGCCGCCGGACAGACCCGTGCCCGCACCTCGCGGCACGATCGGGACGTTGTGCTCGGCGCACGCTTTCACGGCCTGCCGCACGTCCTCTGTGGACTGTGGCCGGAGCGCCGCGTACGGCGTGCCCGCCGGTGCCCACTCGGCCTCGTCATGACTGAGGCCGGCCAGCGTGTTCGGGTCGGTGATGAGTCCAGGCAGCTTCATGACCGCTCCAACGCGCCGTGCGCGGCCTTGTGCGCGACCCGTTCCAGCTCCGCGCCCCATTCGGCGGGCGTGGTGCCGGCGTGGATCGGGACCGCGCCCATGCCCGCCACCGCGAACCGGGCGAAGAGCACCAGGTCGAAGGCCTGCTCGGGGGACGCGAGCGGGGGAGTCAGGATCGTCGCGATCTGCGCGGCGCCGGTGTTGAGTTCCTGCGTGCCGGTCGCGATGAGGTCCGGTTCCCTGACGATCACCGCGCGGCGGCCGAGTTCCAGGGCCCACTGCTCGGGGGTGATCGTGTCGATGGCCGTGCGCACGGCTTTGCTCAGTGCGGCAACGGGATCCGGGTCCGGGGTGAGGGCGCGGACGACCCGGCTGAGGAACGCGTCGTACCAGAAGATCGCGGCCTTGGTGCCGAACGTGCGGAACAACGTGCGTTCGGAGACGCCCGCGCGGTCGGCGATCGCCTTGGTCGACGTGGCGGCGAAGCCCTGGTCGAGGCACAGGGCGATGGCCGCCTCCTGGATCGCGAGGCGGGTGCGCAGGTCCTTCGCGGCGCGCGTGGTCAAGGTGTCCACGTCGCCACGGTAGCGCGAAATGTCAGTTACTGCCAGAAGTTCTGGCAGTAACTGACACTTTCTGGAGTCTTAGAGCGCGCGGACGGCCGCGCCGAGGCGGGTGATGCCCTCGTCGATCTGCTCCGGCGTGACGCCCGAGAACGCGAGGCGGAGGGCGTTGTCGCCGCCCTCCAGCAGGAAGTCCGAGCCCTTCACGAACTCGACGCCGTGCTCCTTGGCGACCGGCACCAGCTTGTCGATGGACACGCCCGGCAGCTCGACCCACATGAAGTAGCCGCCCTGCGGCGCGGTGAAGACGGCTTCCGGCAGTTCGCGCTGCAGCGCGGCGACGAGAGCGTCCCTGCGGGCGCGCAGCGCCGTGCGGACGTTCACGACCGACTCGTCGAGACGGCCGGAGCGGCAGTACGAGTTCACGATCGACTGCGCCACCATGTTCGGCGAGATGTACGTGGTGGTGGCGATGTCCTGCACGGCCTTGATGACGGCCTTCGGGCCCACCAGGTAACCGCAGCGGATGCCGGGCGCCATGGTCTTCGAGAACGACGACGCGTAGACGACCTTCTCGTTCTTGTCCTGCGAGAGCATCGTCGGCAGCGGCTCGCCCTCGAACCGGACCTTGACGTACGGGTCGTCCTCGAACAGCACGAAGTCGTACTTGGCCGCGAGGTCGAGCAGGCGGGCGCGCTTCGCCTCGGACAGCGTGTAGCCGGCCGGGTTGTGGAAGTTCGGGATGATGTGCGCGAGCTTCGGGCGCACACCGCTCTCCAGCAGCTTCTCGAGCGCGTCGACGTTGATGCCGTCGGTCTCCAGCTCGATCGCGTGGATCTTGGCGCCGCGCTGGCGCAGGTTCAGCAGCGTGCGGTCGTAGGTCGGAGCCTCGACCACCACGTCGTCGCCCTGCCCGACGAGCAGTTCGAACAGGAACGCGTCGGCCTGCATCGAGCCGTTGGTGACGAGCACCTGCTCCGGCGCGACGCCGTGCTGCTCCGCGAGCCAGGTGCGCAAAGGCACGTAGCCGACGCTCGTGCCGTACGCGAAGGTGCCGCCGGGGTCGTCCGTGAAGGCTTTCTGCGCTGCTTCGCGCAGACCTTCCTGGTCGATGATGTCGAGAGAGGGCGCTCCGCGCGTGAACAGGATCGAGGCCATGCGCGGAGCGTACAACTCCCACAATCTGGGCTACGGCCTATATACGTATGAGTTGAGCAGGCTCACCGCCGCCTGGGCATTGCCCAGGTGATAAAGATCGACTGCCAGGAAGTTCGGCTTCTTGCGCGCCGCGGGCTGGCAGAACTGCTGCGCGCGGTTCGCGAGCTTGCCGTTGTCCGTCGTGGCCGTGCTCGTGAACGGAACGTCCCGGAAGTGGTTCATCACGAACAAAGGCTGGAAGCTGCCCGTCGCGGTGAGCGGTTTTTCATCCCATCGGCTGTAACAGGACCAGTCGGAACTGCCCAGGCCCGAACCCATCGACCAGTAGTTCTCGACCGTCCAGTCCTTCTGGTAGAGCACGCCGCTGTCCTCACGCCCGTCCTTGCCGTGGTCGGTGAAGATGATCAGCCGCTTGTTGCCCGCCTGCAGCTGACTGCGCGTGGGCCACCCGTTCTGCTGCACGCCTTCCGCCCGGTACAGGACGTCGTTCAGCCCCTGCACCTTGCGCAGTTCGGCGCGCAACGTGTTCGCGTCGACGTAGTCCTCCAGGAAGACCGTGATGATCTCGCCGCGGTTGTTGCGCAGGAAGTCCACGATCCGCTGGACGTCGACGTTGAGCGCGACCGGCTTGCTCACGAGCGTGCAGCTGTTGTGGCACAGGATCGCGCCGTCCGAGGTCTGGTGAATGTCCAGCATGAAGCCGCGAACGCCGTCACTCAGCTGCTGCACGATGCCGCGCGTCTGGTTCTTGGCGAGGTCGACGAACGGCGGCGCGAACCCGCCGTCCACCCCGTTCGCATAGGCGTTGTGGGCGGTCAGGAACGTCATCTGGTCGAGCCGCGGATCCGCCGGCATCGCCTCGGTCTGACCGCTGACCGGCGTCAGGTACCAGCGCGACTCGCCATTCAGGCTGAAGAATTCCCATTGATCACCGAACTGACGGGGCTCGTGAACCGTATCCCCTTGTGAACACGAACCCATGGTGAGCTGACGGGTGATGCACTGACCCGGCGAGTCGGTGTTCTCGAACCTCCCGTCGCTCAGCCGCCACTGCTGGCGGTCCTCGTTGCCTTTGGGGCGGTGCAGCGCCAGTCCACTGCCGCTCTGGGCGACGTTGAGTCCGGTCCTGACACTGGTGACGTAGAACGTGCCCGCGGGAGCCGCGTCGGCGGTGGCGGGCACCAGGGGAAGTAGCAGCAGGGCTGCGATGGCAGGGAGGTATCGCATGGTGACCAGAGTCATCCATCAGGGTGAAACATGAAACGCTTTCAAGGGTGTGGACGTTTAACACTGTGGGTATCCCCACCATCGTGAATCGCTCTTAGCGAGCAGAGGCACCAGGCGGGAACCGCCACCAGCACGTCGCAGTACAACTCCACGGCAGCCGTCGCCCAGCCGAAGGGTTAGGGCCGGTACTCGGGCGCCGCCTTCACAAGCCGCGCAGGGTTCGACTCCCTCGGTTGCCACTTGCTCCGGGTGCTTCCCGTGAGCGCGCGTCGTCGACATCCCGCGGCGGCAAGGCAGGCGTCGTGGCCGACGGGCCGCGGCGCCTGTGTCGTTTCAGAACGGCGGTTCGCCGCTGAACGTCGTGCCGGTGTCGCGGTCGCGCGGGGTGCGGGACTCGCCCAGTGCGCGCAGCTGATCACCGACGTGTCTCAGGCCCTCGCGCAGTTGTTCCTTGCTCGCCGCGGCCCGGCGGTCTACGCCCATGACGCCGTTCAGTTCGCTGTTCACCGCGCCGGGATAGCGGCCGGTCTCCGTCGCCAGCAGGAAAGCCGCCTTGTTGAGGGACTTCCGCAAGCTGTGCGAGGTGGTGGTCCTGGGCGCGGAGCGGCTGGGGCGCCAGGGGAAGAGCGCGGCCTCGCGTCGGGGGAGCGCAGGCGCCGCCCGGTCCCGCCGCTCGCGGTTCGCACGGCAGGTCGTGCGTTCGGCCGGGGTCAGGTGGGTCCAGCACGCCTTCGGGTCCGCTGTGGGATCGGCGGGGTCAGGTGCGCCCCAGTCCGCCGCGCGGGCCTCGCAGCGGCGGCCGTCCCCGCGCTGCCGGACGCACTGCCGCGCCGTCACCGCGCGGCCTGCTCGCGCGGCAGGCGATCGCGGCGTTCAGGGCGGCGTGAAGCAACGGAATACATGGGCGGTACCAGGCCTTTCGGTCGTCGTGGCTCTCCAAACGAGCTGATGTGTCCACGATGACAGAGGGGTCTGACACTCCCGAAAACCGTCCGGGCACAAAAGAAGCCCGCCCGGCGCGAAGCCGAGCGGGCCTCGAAGAAGCTGAATCAGATGGCGCGGACGTCCTGCGCCTGCGGCCCCTTCTGACCCTGGCCGATCTCGAACTCCACGCGCTGCTGCTCTTCCAGCGACTTGAAGCCCGAGCCGGAGATCTGCGAGTAGTGCACGAACACGTCCGGACCGCCGCCGTCCTGCGCGATGAATCCGAAGCCCTTCTCGCCGTTGAACCACTTCACGGTGCCCTGCGCCATACCGAATGCTCCCTAGATGTTGGTCCCTCGCCAAAGCGAGGTGCGCGGGCAGTCTGCCAGTCGACGGTCTCTCTCACATCGTGGTTAGCCCGGTGGTGTGACGAAGTAAGTTGAACGTGGTACCCCGAGAGGAGCAGGAATGACGAACTGGCTGGACGTCGCGCACGAGGTTGCGGCGACGCTCAGGTCCGACGCGGCGGACAGGGACCGGGCGAACCAGCCACCCACCAAAGAGGTGGAACTGCTCCGGCAGAGCGGCTTGCTGAACGTCAGCGACTGGACTCAGCAGCAGCGGATCGGCCGGATCATCGGCGCCGCCGACGCCAACGCCGGACACCTCCTCGGGTACCACTACCTGCAGATCTGGCGCAGCGGGCTGTTCGACGCGCCGTTCAGCGTCCGGCCAGACCAGTTCTGGGCCGGCGTCAGCAACCCGCTCGACGCGGCGCTCGAACTCAGCCCCGCCGAGGATGGTTTCGTCCTCAACGGTCGCAAGACCTTCGCCACCGGAGCCGCCGTCGCCGACCGCCTCGTGGTCAGTGCGACCCGCACGGACAACGGCGAGAAACTCACGTTCCTGCTCGACGGAAAAGCCGATGGAATCACCTACTTGGACGATTGGGACAACATCGGCCAGCGCCTCACCGCGTCCGGTGGCGTGACCTTCGAGAACGTCGCGGTCTCCGAGATCCTCGGCGTCCAGCCGGCCAACGAGGACCCGCGCATCAGCCTCGCCGCGATCGGCTTCCAGCTCGTGCTGGCCCAGCTCTACGTGGCCATCGCGGAAGGCGCCCTGCGCGAGGCCGCCGACTACACCCGCACCAAGACCCGCCCGTGGTTCGTCAGCGGCGTCGAGGCGGCCACCGAGGACCCTTACATCGTCGCGGCCTACGGCGAGATGGTGTCGCAGACCAGGGCCGCCGGGTTGCTCGCCGACGAGGCCGCGCGGCAGCTCTGGGAGGCGTCCGAACTCGGCAGGCACCTGACCCCCGCCAAGCGCGGCGAGGTCGCGGTCACGATCTCCGAGGCCAAGGTCGTCAGCACCAAGCTCGTCAACGAGGTCACCAGCCGCATCTTCGAGCAGGTCGGCGCGCGCGGCACAGCGGCCAAGTACGGCGTGGACCGCTTCTGGCGCAACGCCCGCACGCTCACGCTGCACGACCCCGTCGTCTACAAGGCACGCGAGGTCGGCGAGCACTTCCTCACCGGCGCGCGCCCCGCGCACACCGGGTACAGCTGATGCAGCCGGTCCTCGCCGACTCGGTGAAGCTCACCGACGACGGCGTCCTGATCCTCGACCGGCGGCAGTTCCCGTTCGAACGGAACTGGGTGCTCTGCCGCACGGCCGAGGAAGTCGCACGGGCCATCGAGGACATGGTCACCCAGTCCTCCGGCCCGTACTTCGCGGTGCTGTTCGCCATGGTGCTCAAGGCACGCGTCCTCGAAGGCCTGCCGTTCGAGCACGCCCGCGCGCAGCTCGCGGACACCGCCCGGATGCTCGAGAACACCAGGCGCACCAACAACGCCCTGCGCAAGGCGACCAAGATCGTCCTCGAACACGTGGACGCCGCCCAGGACGTCAGGCACGCGTTGGGCGGCGCCGAGGAGGGCGACCGCAGGTACCGCGCCAAGAGCCAGGCGCTGGGCGAGCACACCGCGAACCTGCTGCCCGCCGACGCCACGGTCATGACCCACTGCTGGGCCGACCTGTACCTCACCGAAACGGTCAAAGCCGCGCAGGCGCAAGGCAAACGGCTCAGCTTCTTCTGCACCGAGACCAGGCCGTACCTGCAGGGAGCCCGGCTCACCGCGGAGACGTTGATCGAGATGGGCGTCGACACCACGCTCATCACGGACGGCATGGGCGCCGCCGTTCTGCAAAGCGGACAGGTCGACGCGTTGGTCACGGCGGCCGATCGCGTCACCATGGACGGGCACGTCGTCAACAAGGTCGGCACACTGGGGCTGGCCGTGGCGGCGCACGCGTTCGGAGTACCGTTCCACGCCCAAGTGCAGGCACCCGATCTGCTGGCGCCGACGACGGAGCACGTCGAAATCGAGTACCGCGACGGCTCGGAAGTGTTGCAGGTCCTCGGCAGGCCCAGTGCCACGCCGAGGGTGAAAGGGCACTACCCGGCGTTCGACGTGACACCGCCGCGCTTCGTCACGACCGTGGTGACGGACCGGGGTGTTTACGACGCCGGTGCGCTCGACAAGTACTACGAGGGAGAACAGCGGTGAGCAAGTGGGTCGTGCTCGACATCGAGGGCACGCTGAGCGCGACGGACCAGGTGCTGGTCGTCCTCTACGACTACGCCCGCCCCCGGCTCGGGCCGTGGATCGAGCAGCACGGTGACGACCCGGTGGTCGTCGATGCCGTGCGGCAGATCAAGGAGCTCGCGGGCCACGACGACGTTGTCAAAGCACTGCACGACTGGATGGACGCCGACCAGAAGGTCACGCCGCTCAAGACGTTGCAGGGCCTCATCTGGCAGCAGGGCTACGCGCAGGGCGACCTGGTGGCGGAGTTCTTCCCGGACGTCGTCCCCGCGATCCGCAAGTGGCACGACGACGGCGTGAAGCTCGCGATCTTCAGTTCCGGCTCGGTCGCGGGCCAGGTTGCGTTCTTCCAGCACACCACCGACGGCGACCTGACCCCGTTGCTGGAGCACCACTTCGACACGGTCAACGCCGGTCCGAAGCGCGAAGCCGCGTCGTACCACAAGATCGCGGAGACGCTCCAGAGCGACGACATCACCTTCTACAGCGACGTTCCGGCCGAGCTGCACGCCGCGCAGGAGGCGGGCTGGAAGACGGTCGGCGTCGCCCGCGCCGGTGAGCCGTACGGCAACGCAGACTTCACCCCGCACCCCACGGTCTGGGAACTGTCGTGACGGCGGAACTCGCCCGCGAGTGCGTCCGCTACGCCCAGATGGGCTGGATGCGCGGCACGAGCGGCAATCTTTCGGTTGTCCTGCAACGTGATCCGCTCCGGCTCGCGGTCACGGTCAGCGGCGTCGACAAGGGCGAGATCACCGCGGACGACAGCGTGGTCATCGACGTCGACGGCAACGCGGTGGACAGCGACAAGGTCCCGTCCGCCGAAGCCGGTCTGCACGCGCGGATCGCTCACGTCGCCGGAGCGGGCGCCGTCGTGCACGTCCACGCGCTGGCAGCCGTTGTCGCGGCGGAACACTGGCCCGACGGCGTGGTGCTGCGAGACCTCGAGATGCTCAAGGGTTTCGGCCGCTACGACCACGAAGAGGTCGTCATCCCGGTCGTGAGGAACTCCCAGGACATGCTCGAACTCGGCGACGCCTTCGAGAAGGGCTTCGACCCGAAGGTCCCGGCCCTGCTCGTCGCACGCCACGGCGTGTACGTGTGGGGCGAGGATCTCATGCAGGCACGGCACCGCCTGGAATGCCTGGAGTGGTTGCTGCGCTTCAAGGTGGAGACGCGAGACATCTTTACGGGGAGGCACTCATGACGTTGTTGACCGTGTGGCCGGAAACCGGCCCCGAGGAGACCGTCCTGCGCACCACCGACGCCGAGGAGATCGCCACCGCGCTCAAGGAGCACGGCGTGCGCTTCAGTCGCTGGTCCGTTGTGGACGGTGTCACCGCCGAGAACGCCCTGGAGATCTTCGAGAAGGACATCGCCCGCGTCAGTGAGACGGAAGGCTACGGCTACGTCGACGCGATGGAGATGACCCCGGCCGACACCGACGAGTACCGCGCGAAGGCCGTCGAGTTCCGGAACAAGTTCCTCGCCGAGCACACCCACGACGACGACGAGGACCGCTACTTCGCCCGTGGCGCAGGGGTTTTCTACCTGCACATCGGCGACAAGGTCTACGCGGTGTTCTGCACGGCGGGCGACCTGCTGAGCGTTCCGGCGAACACGACGCACTGGTTCGACATGGGCACGACCCCGGACTACGTCTCGGTCAGGTTCTTCCACGACGACGACGGCTGGATCGGGAACTTCACCGGAAGCGACATCGCGAAGAAGTTCCCGACCTTCGACGAGATCAGTTCAGGAATGTGAAACGTTCGCCTATCTGAACATTGTTCCGGAAACTGAACGAAGTATTGATTCCCTCCGTCCTCTGACCTCACAGTGGTACAGACCACTTATCGAAGGTCGGAGGGATTCACCGTGGAAACCCCTGCACTCCACACGCGACGATCCGTGCTCGCCCTCGCGCTGACCGCACCCCTGCTCGTGGCCCCGGCGGCTCAGGCCCTCGCTCAGCCGCCGTCCGCGCAGTGGGTGTCGGCGCCGTACACCTACACCGTCCAGAAGCCGTACAACCTGGCGCTGAGCAGCCGTTACAAGCTCGAAGGCGGCGTCCACACGATGTGGGTGTACGACTACGACCAGCCGCACACCCAGGGCAGCCCGACGGATCCGCGCACCGAGATGCGCTTCAACCAGGAGTACTCCAGCGGTTCGCGCGCCTGGGAGGGCGAGATCTACATCCCGGCCGGCGTCAGCGGCCCGACCGTCGTGCAGATCCTGCGCGGCAGCCGTCCGGACGGCACCCGCGCCACCGACGTGATGCTCAACGTCGCCAACATCAACGGCGGCACCCTGCGCAAGGACAGCAACCAGGTCATCGCGACCGGCATTTACAACAAATGGTTCAAGATCCGCGTCGAACACACCGCGGTCGCGGGCGGCCGGGGCACCGTGAAGACCTACTACAACGGCGCTCTGAAACTGACCCATCAGGACGAGGGCCCGGCGACGCGCTATTTCAAGAACGGCGTCTACCACCACGGCAGCGGCCGCGCGGAGGCCCGTTTCCGCAACATCACCTACTGGCGCCAGTAACCCTAGAGTGAGGGCATGAGCTCACAGGTGGCGGTGGCATCGCTCGGCGGCACGATCACGATGACGGGCTCCGGTGCGGTGTCACCGACCCTGGGCGCCAAAGACCTGGTCCAGGGCCTGGAAGTGGGCGAGATCGCCACCCTCGCCACGATCCCCGGCGCCTCGCTCACGTTCACCACGCTGCTGGACGCCTTCGACTGGGCCGACAAGCAGGTTTCCCAAGGCGCGCAAGGCGTCGTGATCATCCAGGGCACCGACACCCTCGAAGAGACCGCGTACTTCTTCGACTGCCTGTGGCCGCACGAGGAACCGATCGTCGTCACCGGCGCGATGCGGCACCCCGGACTCCCCGGCGCGGACGGCCCCGCCAACCTCGCCGCGGCCGTTTCCGTTGCGGCCGCACAGAACTCACGCGGGCGCGGAGCGTTGCTCGTGCTGAACGACGAGATCCACGCCGCCCGCTGGGTCCGCAAGACGCACAGCAGCCTGATGAACGCCTTCACGTCGTTCCCCGGCCCGCTCGGACTCGTCGTCGAAGGCGCGCCGCAGTACTTCCACCCCGCGCACCGCCTGGCGGCGTTGCCACGACCTCTCGAAGCACCAGCGGTTCCGCTCATCGAGGCCACTGTGGACGATGACGGCTCCGTCCTCGACTGGCTCAACGTCAAAGGCGCCGTCGTCGCGGCCGCGGGCGTCGGTCACGTGTCGGCCGGCATGGCCGAAGCCATCTCACGGGCCCAGTTCCCGGTGGTCGTCGCGACGCGGACGGGGGCAGGGACGACGTTCCGCGACACCTACGGCTTCACCGGATCCGAGTCGGACCTGATCCGGCGCGGCGTGGTCATGGCAGGGTGGTTGTGCCCGCGCAAGGCACGCGTGCTGTTGCGGCTCGTGCTCGGCTCGCAGAGTCCGATCGAGGACGTGTTCGCGGCCCGCGGTGGCGTCTTCTGAGCTTGGTGCGGGACACGAAGAACGCGAGCGGTGCGGCACTCGCGTTCTCCCACTGCCTGGCGCGCCCTGATCAACTCGCTCTGACCACCGACGTGTTCGCCGTCTCGACCGTCACCCGGACGGTCTGAGGCGCGAGCGACTGCAGGTACTGCGCGTGGTCCGAGCCGATCGTGTCGCTGAACGCGATGAACGCCAGGCGCGGCAGTTCGAACGCGGTCGTGGCGCAGAACTCCTCCAGGCGGTCGAAGCCGCGCCGGATGCCGGTGGCGTCGAGGCCGAACACGGCGTGCTGGCCGAGCTTGGCGGCACCGATGTCGAGCAGGTGCAACGCGTGCATGGCGTGCGTGAACGCCATCGCGCACACCTCGATGCGCGAGCACGACATCAGCAGCGTCCGCACCATCGACGGGTGCAGCGACTTGCCGGACGTGCGCAGGACCACGTCGATTCCGGCGGCGCGGAACAGTTCGACGATCTCGAACAGGCCGGGGACTCCCAGCGGTTCCCCGCCTCCCAGCGTGACGGTCTCGGGGCGCATCGAGATGAGCGCCTGTGCGATGTGCAGCATTCGGTCGTGGCTGAGCCGCGCGTGTGCGACGTCCCAGGTGATGTCCATGCGAATCGGGCCCCCTTCGGCGGATACGCCGATCCAAACGAGGGACCAGTCCCGTCGTCAGGTGACCGGTGTCCCTAGTGGGAGGGACTTCCGAGCCCGGCCTCACGGGCGCGGACGATCGCCTGCGCGCGATCGGCCACCTGGAGCTTGGTGAAGATCGCGGAGACCCGGTTGCGCACGGTCTTGCCCGACAGGCTGAGCTTGTAGGCGATCGAGGGGTTGTCGAGCCCGGACGCCATCAGCTCCAGCACGTCCCGTTCGCGGTCGGTGAGCTGCGGGAACAGCACCGCCTTGGACGAGGAGATCGCGGTGAAGTAGCCCATCATGCGCTGGGCGATGGTGGCGCTGAAGATCGCCTCGCCGGCTCCTATCGCCTGCACCGCGCGCACGATCTCGTCGTCGTCCGTCGTCTTGACCAGGTAGCCCCGCGCACCGGCCTTCATCGCCGCGAACACGAGTTCGTCGTCCTCGTGCATGGTCAGCACGAGGACGCCGATGTCCGGCAACACCTCACGGATCTGCTTCGCGGCCTCGACGCCACCCAGCACGGGCATGTGCAGGTCCATCACGACGACGTCGGGCTCAAGATCCAGGACGACCTTCACGGCCTCCTGGCCGTCGGCGGCGTCGCCGACGACTTCGAGGCCGTCCTCGCCGTCCAGCAACGCTTTCAGGCCGCGCCGGAACACGGGGTGGTCGTCTGCGATCACAACCCGGGTCACTGGGCCTCCAACGGGATCCGCGCCACCACCCGAGTGCCGTGTGGTTCCGCGGGTCCTACTGTGCACGATCCACCCAGCTCCGCGCACCGTTCGCGCATCGAGTCGAGGCCCACTCCCGGCTTGGAATCGGCGGCGACGCCGCGGCCGTCGTCCACGATCTCGACGATCAGGTCGCCATCGGCCCGCACCGTGATCACGCACGTCGACGCGCCCGAGTGGCGTGCGGTGTTGGTCAGCGCCTCCGCGACGATCCGGTAGGCCGCGACCTCCACGGCCGCGGACAGCCCGTCGATCTCCTCGGCCTCCACCTGAACCCGCAGGTCGCCGTTGAAGCGCGCGGCCTCGTCGCGCACGGCCAGGGCCAGGCCCTGGTCGAGGATCGGCGGCCGCAGCCCGTCCACGAGGCTGCGCACCTCGCCGGCCGTCGAGTCGACGTCGCCCAGCACCGGGTCCAGCACGTCGCCCAGCGAGCGGCGCAACGCCTTGAGCTGCAACCGGATCCCGACCAGCGCCGGTCCGACGCCGTCGTGCAGGTCGCGCCGCAACCGCAGCCGTTCCTCCTCGCGGGCCCGCACCAGCCGTTCGCGGGCGAGCTGCAGATCGGCGGTCAGCTTGATCGACTGCGCGGCCGGGGCGGTGGAGCGGGCGAGGTCGACGAGCAGGCTCAGTTCCTGATCGCTCAGCCGTTCGTCCGGCGCCCGCGGCTCCACGACGAGATCACCGACGACAGAACCCCGATAAGTCATGGGAAAGCGCAGCTGCGGCCATCCGCGACTACGTCCGTGCTCGGCCAGCACCGACCCGCCGCGAATCGCCACGTACGGCAGCTTCAACGACTCCGCGACGGTCTGCGCGACCGTCGGCAGCACGTCCTGCGACCGTTCGAGCTTCTCGCTCAACGTGGACAGCGCCGCGTAAGGATCCGAGCGCTGGCCGTACAGCCACTGGTCGAGCTTGCGCTGCACCCAGCTGCGAATCGGCGCGAACGCGAGCCCCGCCGCGACCACGCCGATGACCTCGGCGTCGTTCGTGAACAGCTCGCCCGCGCCGACCATCACACCCAGGTAGACGAGCAGCAGCACCACGGTCAACGTGCCGTAGAGCAACGACCGGTGGATCAGCAGGCTGATGTCGTACAGGCCGTACCGCACGATCGCGATGACCGCGGCGGCCGGAAACGCCAGCACACCGACGATCCACGCGATGTGCCCGTCCGTCGTCTCCACGACCGTCGCCACACCGGCCAGCGTCAGCAACGCGAACGCCCAGACGAGCAACCGGCGTTCGTCCCCTTCAGCCCTCCGCCACCGCAGAGCCAAGGACACCACGGCCGCCAGCACGGAGACCCCGGCCGCGAGCACGGCGACCAGCGTGAGCGTCTTCGCGAGCCCGCCGCCGCTGCTCTGCCAGAACGAGGCGGGATCGCCCCACGACGCCCAGGCGATCCCGACCGTGCCGGCGACAGCGCTGAACAACGACGCGCCGATGGCGATCCACCAGCGGTTGCTCAGCGGCTTGCCGTTCGGGAAGACCAGTGCCACCGCGGGCAACAACGCGTACGTGGGCCACCAGACCCACGCCTCGACCCATCGGGCGGGATGGTCCGCGGGCTGACCGGCGACCGCGATGGCGACACCGCCGAACACGCCCATGGCCAGCAGCAGCCACCCGACGGACGACCTGCGGACGTGGCCGATCACCCGCACCCCGAGCAGGGTGCAGGCGAACGCGACCAGCCAGTTCCGCGGATGCGAGACCGCGCCGGTGACCGCTGTGTGCACGACGGCGTAGAGCACACAGGCGGCCACCAACGCGCCGATGACCCGGGCGAGTGTGACCTCGCGCCGAGCTAGTGCGCTGGTCACGATCCCCACCGCGATGCACCCGTCTGACCAGCGAAAGACGCGGCGGGGGTTGGTGACCAGCGCACTAGTCGCTGAGCCAGTGCCACAGGTTGTGGAACGGAGAACCGGCGTCGAGGGTGGTGAGCCCACCCGGCCAGCCCTGGAACGTCATGATCCGCTGGCGAAGCTCTTCGACCGTCACCGGCTTGGCCGGCTGGTGAGCGTGGTCGAAGTCGACGTCCCCAGGCGGCGCGTTCATCGCGCGCGCCTGAAGCTCCGCGTACCAGGCGAGGAGCTCTTCGTCGGACATGTGCGAGAAGTACGGCGGTACTTCCACGTTCTGCCGGGGTTTCGACATGCCTGGAAGGAGTCATGGGCACTCGTCTGGATACACGAGTGCCCACGAACTTCTGAGAACTTTCTCGGATCAGCTCACGGCAGGACCTGGATCTTGCGGCCCTTACCCGCCTTGAACTGGTCCAACGCCCCCGCGTAGTCGGCCAGCGGCACCCTGTCACTGATGAAGATCTCGGGGTCGAGTACTCCGGTCGCGAACAGATCTGCCGCCCGTTCGAACGAGTGCAGCACCGCCATCGAGCCGGTGATGGTGATCTCCTGGTTGTAGATCTTGTACGGCTCAATGGTCACGCGGGCCGAGTAGTCCGAGACGCCGAACTGGAGGAACGTGCCGCCCTTGGCGACCCGCCCGATCCCGTCCTGGATGGCCTTCTCGTTGCCGGTGGCGTCGATGACGACGTCCCAGCCCTGCGGCCGGTCCAGCTCGTCCGCGTTCGCCGCGACCGCCGTGACGCCGAGCTGGCGGGCCGTTTCGAGGCGTTCCGCGTTCAGGTCCACGACCTCGATCGACGACGCGCCGGTCAGCTTGCCAAGCTGCAGCATCATCAGGCCCATCGTGCCCGAGCCGTAGATCAGCACCCGCGACGCCATCTGCGACCGCAGCACGTCGTAGCCGCGCACCGCGCACGACAGCGGCTCGATCAGCGCCGCGTCCTCGGTCCGCACGTGGTCCGGCAGCTTCACGCAGTTCGCCACCGGGGCCTTCGCGAACTCCGCCGCGCCACCGGACGTCGTGACGCCGATGGCCGCCCAGCGCTCGCAGAGGTTGTTCTTGCCGGAACGGCACATCCGGCACTCGTAGCAGTAGAGCGACGGGTCGACGGCCACGCGGTCGCCGACCTTCAGCTCGTTCACCTGCGAACCGATCTCGACGATCGTGCCGGCGAACTCGTGGCCCGGCACGACCGGCAGGGTGGGAGCGAACTCGCCCTGCAGGATGTGCAGGTCCGTGCCGCACAACCCGCAGGCCGCCACGTCGACGACCACTTCGCGGGGACCGCAGGTGGGATCGTCCACAGTGGTCACTTCGACGGACCCGACGCCGGTGATCACTGCTGCTTTCACTTGACTGCTCCCAACGAGAGGCCCTGGACGAGCTTGTCCTGAGCGGCGAACCCGGCGATGAGCACCGGCAGAGAGACCACGACCGCCGCGGCGCAGACCTTGGCCAGGAAGAGGCCCTGCGACGTGACGAACCCGGTCAGGTACACGGGAGCGGTACCGGCGACGACACCGGTGAGCACCCGTGCGAAGAGCAGCTCGTTCCAGCTGAAGATGAAGCAGATCAACGCCGTCGCCGCGATGCCGGGCATCGCGATCGGTGCCACCACCCGGCGCAGGGTCGTGATCAGCCCGGCGCCGTCGATCGAGGCCGCCTCGAGGATCTCCTTGGGGACCTCGGCGAGGAACGACCTCATGAGCCACACCGCGATCGGCAGGTTCATCGAGCAGTACAGCAGCGTGAGGAACGAGATGTTGTCGAGCATCCCGGAGAACTGCGCGATCAGGTAGATCGGCAGCAGCGCCGCGACGACCGGCATCATCTTGGTGGACAGGAAGAAGAACAGGACGTCCGTCCACTTCTCCACCGGCTTGATCGACAACGCGTACGCGGCCGGGATCGCCAGCAGCAGCACGATGATCGTCGATCCGATCGAGGCGCTGAACGAGTTGATCAGCGGCGGCCACGCACCGGCGTTGAAGAACTCCTCGTAGCCGTCGAGCGTCAGCGGCGCCGCGATGGACGGCGGGTTCGTCGCCGCGTCCGACTCGCTGTGCAGCGAGGTCAGGAACATCCAGGCCACCGGCGCGAAGAACACGATGCCGGCGAACCAGGCGAGCACGCCCCAAATGCGGTTCATCGCTTCTCCTCCTTGAACAGCGAGGACACCGTGCGCAGCGCGAACGTCGCGATCAGGATCGACCCCGCCACCACGATGACGCCGGCTGCGGAGGCCTCGCCGTACTCGTGGGCCTGGTAGAAGGTCTGGTAGATCATGTACGGCAGGTTCGCCGTGCCCAGACCGCCCGACGTGATCGTGAAGACCGCGTCGAAGTTCTGCACGATGTAGATCGACCCGAGCAGCCCGCCGAGCTCCAGGTACTGGCGCAGGTGCGGGAACGTCAGGTACCGGAAGATCTGGAACGACGACGCGCCGTCGATCGTGGCCGCCTCGACGGGTTCGATCGGCTTGGACTGCAGGCCCGCCAGCAGGATCAGCATCATGAACGGCGTCCACTGCCACACCAGCGACAGCACGACGGCGCTCATCGGCATGGTGGAGATCCAGTCCGGCTGGGCGTCGAAGCCCAGCCAGTTCAGGATTCCGTTGAACAGGCCGTACTCCGGGTTGTAGAGCACGTGCTTCCAGATCAGCGCCGCCGCCACCGGGACCACGAGGAACGGCGCGATGAGCATGGTGCGCACGAACCCGCGGCCCTTGAACTTCTTGTCCAGCAACAACGCCAGCCCGAGTCCGAGGATCAGGCTGATCAGCACCACCGACGCGGTGAGCACGATCGTGTTGACGACCGAGGACCGCAGATCGGGGTCGGTGAAGACGTTGACGTAGTTGTCGAAGCCCGCGAACCCGCGGCTGTTCGGGTCGAGCGAGTTCCACTTCATGAACGAGATGACCAGCGTCGCCACGAACGGCAGCTGCGTCACGATGATCAGGAAGATGAGCGCGGGCAGCAGAGGTGCCCGCCTCGTCCACTTCGAGTAGTTCCTGCGGGGGACGGGGGGCGGCCGGTCGACGACCGACCGCTCCTCTCGCGTCAGGACCGCCATGTCACTGCCCCTTGTACTTCGCTGCGACCTTCTCGGCGAGCCCCTGACCGTTGTTCAGCGCGTCGTCCACGGACGTCGCACCCGCGATGGCGGAGCTGATCTGCTGCGACACCTGGGTTCCCAGGTCGGTGAACTCGGGGATGCCCACGAACTGGATGCCGGGGGCCGGACGCGGCTGCAGACCGGGGTCGTTCGGCTTCGCGCCCTTGATCGCGGCCTCGGCGGCCGCGGCGAACGAACCGGACGACTGCTTGTACTCGGCGCGCTGGTAGGTCGAGGAACGCTTGCCGTCAGGCAGCTTGGACCAGCCGAGGTTCTTGCCGACGAGCTCCTCGTAACCCTTGCCGGACGCCCACGAGATGAACTTCCAGGCGTTGTCCTGCTTCTTCGACGCCTTCTGGATGCCGAACGCCCAGGTGTAGAGCCAGCTCGAGGTGTCGGTCTTCACGACCGGCGCCTGGGTGAAGCCGAGCTTGCCCTTGATGGGGGAGTCGTCGGCTTCGAGCAGGCCGGCGGCGACCGTGGCGTCGTACCACATCGCGACCTTGCCCTGCGTCATGTTGTTGAGGCACTCGGCGAACCCGGCCTGCGGAGCGCCCGCCTCACCGTGGTTGCGGACGAGGTCCACGTAGAACTTGGTGGCCTCCTTGAACTCCGGCGCGTTGACCTGCGCCTGCCAGTCCTTGGTGAACCACGTGCCGCCGAAGGTGTTCACGACGGTCGTGAGCGGCGCCATGACCTGGCCCCAGCCCGGCTGGCCGCGCAGGCAGATGCCGCGGACCTCGGGCGTGGCGACCTTCGCGGCGGCGTCGGCGACCTGCTGCCAGGTCGGCTTGTCGGGCAGCGAGACGCCCTTGGCCTCGAAGATGTCCTTGCGGTACATGAGGAACGACGACTCGCCGTAGAACGGCTGCGCGTAGACCTTGCCGTCGGCCGCGGTCAGCGACTGCCTGATCGGCTCCAGGATGTCGGCCTGGTCGAACCCGCTGTCCTTGGACACGAAGTCGTCCATCGGCGCGAGCCAGCCGTTCTTGGCGTACATCGGCGTCTCGTAGTTGGAGATCGTCGCGACGTCGTACTGGCCGGCCTGGCTGGAGAAGTCCTGGCTGATCTTGTCGCGGACGTCGTTCTCCGGCAGCACGGTGAAGTTCACCTTGATGCCCGTGTCCTTCGTGAAGTTGTCCGCGGTGAGCTTCTGCAGGTCCTGCATCTGCGGGTTGTTCACCATCAGGACGTTCACCGAGTTCTCACCACCACCCCCGCCACCGGCACCCGAACAGGCGGACGCGAGCAGCAACACGGCGGTGGCGGCCCCGAATGTGCGAAGTGGTGTGCGAATCGACGGCATCGTCGGTTCCTTTCAAGGGTTTTTGGGCGCGTCAAACAGAGGGGGGATGCACCCAAAGGTGGGGGCGTTCAGTGCCCGAAATGATCAGGCGCGGATGACCTTGGGGCCTAGCAACGTGTAGCGGTGGGCCTCGTGGGCGGACAGGCCGCTGTCCGTGACGACCGCCTCCAGATCGGAGACCTCGGCGAACCGGTGGAAGCTGGAGACGCCGAACTTCGTGTGCGTCCCGACGAAGATCTTGCGCCGGGAAGCGCTGAGCGCCTTGGCCTTCACCGCGCCGACCGCCGGGTCCGGGGTGGTCAGGCCGTGCTCGCGGGAGATGCCGTTCGCGCCGATGTAGGCGAGGTCGATGACCATCTCGCCGAGCATCCTGGTGGTCCAGTGGTCCACAGTGGCCAGTGTGTGGCCCCTGACGCGACCGCCCAGCAGCAGGACGGTGCACGACGGGTGCTCGGACATCGCCGCCGCGGTCGGCAGCGACGCGGTGATGATCGTGAGCGGGTTGGTCGTGGGCAACGCCTCCGCGACGAGTTGTGGCGTGTAGCCCTCGTCGATGAAGACGGTCTCGGCGTCGTCGAGCCGTTCGGCGGCGGCCTTCGCGATGCGGCGCTTCTCCGGGACGTGCGACCCGGCGCGGAACCGGAGTCCTGTCTCGAAGCCGGCGCTCTCGACGGGGACACCGCCACCGTGCGTGCGGCGCACGAGGCCGTGTTCGTCCAGTACGCGCAGGTCACGCCGGACCGTTTCGGGCGCGACGTGCAGTTCCTGCGCCATCTCCACCACGTCGACGCGGCCGTCGGCGCGGGCCCTGGCCAGGATGCGCCGCTTGCGTTCTTCGGCTCGCATGTCACCTGCCCACTCGGCTCTTGGGTTGCCCGTTCGGGCCGTGCATAGATGAAACACCCTCGAAACATTGTGGTGGGTGCCACAACTGGGTGAGATCCTGCCCGATTTATGCCCGGCTTGCAGTGTGTAACGGTCTGTTCACGCAGGTCGAGCAGAGCGGGCACGCCCGAATCCGGTCGGCTCTGTGCCCGTATTGCCCCCATGTGGGCAAAATAAAGGAGCGGTTGTGGTCACAGTTCGACCACAACCGCTCAATGGTTCTCAGTTCGTTCCTAGCTCAGCCAGGCCGCCGCGTCGGGCGGCAGCTGGCCGTTCGTCAGCGGGATGCTTGACAACGTTGGCACGCTCGGCAGATCGATCGGCTCGTCCGACAGGTTGACGACGCACGTGTGGTCGCCGCGCTTGAACGCCAGCACGTTCTCGCCGAGGTCGAGCCACTCCAGGTCGCCGTCGATGCCGCGGCGCTGCGCGAACACCTGGCGGTACAGGGCGAGCATCGATTCAGGGTCGTCGGACTGGACCGCGACCGAGAAGTCCTGCCAGTTCCCCGGCTGCGGCAACCAGCTCGGGCCGTCCTCAGTGGACCAGGGGAGCGGCACGCGGCAGCCGTCGCGGCCCCGGTCGGTGAAGCCGGAGCGGTGCCACACCGGGTCCTCGCGCAGCTCGTCCGGCAGGTCCTCGACCTCCCAGAGACCGAGTTCCTCGCCCTGGTAGACGTACACGCCACCGGGCAGCGCGGCCGTCAGCATGATCGCCGCACGAGCGCGGCGGGTGCCCAGTTCGAAGTCGGTCGGGGCGCCGTGCTGCCTGTCCGCGAAGGAGAATCCGGTCTTCTCGCGGCCGTAGCGGGTCACGTGCCTCGTGACGTCGTGGTTGGAGAGCACCCAGGTCGGTGGTGCGCCAACGGGTTCGTGCGCGGCGAGCGTGCTGTCGACGACCTTGCGCAGTTCGTCGGCGTTCCACGGGCAGCAGAGGAAGTCGAAGTTGAACGCGCTGTGCATCTCGTCCTGGCGGAGATAGCGGGCGAACCGGACCGGGTCCGGCAGCCACATCTCGCCGACGAGGATGCGGTCGCCGTCGTACTCGTCGACGATCTGCCGCCACCTGCGGTAGATCTCGTGCACGCCGTCCTGGTCGGAGTAGGGGAGATCCGCGTCGGGCTTGCTGAAGTCCTTGACCAGGCCGTCCGCCACGTCGATGCGGAAGCCGTCGACACCGCGGTCGAGCCAGAACCGCAGGATGTCCTCGAACTCGTCGTGGACGACCGGGTTCTCCCAGTTGAAGTCCGGCTGCTCGGCGGCGTAGAGGTGCAGGTACCAGCGGCCGTCCTCGAGCTTGCTCCAGGCGGGGCCGCCGAAGCGCGACTGCCAGTCGTTCGGGATCTCCTCGGTGTCACGGACGTGGAAGCGGTCCCACAGGCCGTCCTTGAACCACGGGTGCTGGTCGCTGCTGTGGTTCGGGACGAGGTCGATGATGATCCGGATGCCGAGTCCGTGCGCGTCCGCGATGAGCTTCTCGGCGTCGGCGAGCGATCCGAACACCGGCTCGATGTCGCGGTAGTCCGCCACGTCGTAGCCGCCGTCGGCCAGTGGGCTCGGGTACCACGGGTTCAGCCAGATCGCGTCGAAGCCGAGGCTCGCGATGTGCTGGAGCTTGGCGCGGAGGCCGGCCAGGTCGCCGATGCCGTCTCCGTTGCCGTCCGCGAAGCTGCGCAGGTAGACCTGGTAGATGGATGCGTTGCGCCACCAACTCATCTGGTGTCCTTTCAGCCTTTTACGCCGCCCGCGGTGAGCCCCGCGAGGATGTGCCGCTGGAACGCCAGGAACAGCGCCACCATCGGCAGGCTCGCCAGCACGAGGCCCGCGAGCAGGAGGTTGATCGGGGTGTCCGGAGCGAAGCGTTGAAGCGCGACGCTGAGCGTCTGCTTCGCCGGATCGGGGAACACGAGCAGCGGCCAGATGAAGTCCTTCCACGCCGCCACGACCGCGAAGATCGAGACGACGGCGAGGATGGGGCGAGAGATCGGCAGCACGATGCGGACGAGGGTCGTCCACGTGCCCGCGCCGTCGATCCTGGCCGCTTCGAGGAGCTCTTCCGGGATCTGGTCGAAGAAGCGCTTGAGCAGGTACACGTTCAGCGCGTTCGCCGCGGCCGGCAACCAGATGCCCGCCGGGTTGTTCAGCAGATCGAGGTCGGTCAGCGTGAGGTACACGGGGACCAGCACGGCCGTCGACGGCAGCATCAGCGTCGCCAGCATCAGGCCCATGATCGCGTTGCCGAAGATCGGGCGGAGCTTGCTGAGCGCGTAGGCCGCGGGCACGATCACGGCCATCTGCACGGCCCACGCGCCGATCGCGACTACGAACGTGTTGAGGAAGAACCGGCCGAGGTCCATGTAGTTCCAGGCGTCGACGTACGCGCCCGGCTCCCAGGTCTCCGGCAGGATCGTCGGCGGTTGCTGCGCCAGTTCCGCCGGCGGTTTGAACGCGCCGATCAGCACCCAGACCAGCGGGAGCAGGAACGCCGCGGTGAACAGGACCAGCGTGCCGGCGAGAACGATCCAGTACGCCGGACCCGTTCCCCTGGTGAGAGTCCTCATGCGTCGGCCTTCCGGGTGATCTTGAGGTACAGGAAGGAGAAGACGCCCAGCACCGCGAAGAGGATGAGGCTCAGCGCGCTCGCGGTGCCGAAGTCGTTGTAGTAGAAGGCGTAGCGGTACAGCAGCAGGAGCACGGTGACCGTGGACTCCTCCGGGCCACCGCCGGTCATGATGAACGGCTCGGTGAAGATCTGCATCGTCGCCACGACCTGGAGCAGCAACAGCATCAGGATCACGAACTTGGTCTGCGGGATCGTGACGTGCCAGACCTTCCTGACGATGCCCGCGCCGTCCAGGTCGGCGGCCTCGTACAGCTCACCGGGGATGGTCTGCAGCGCGGCCAGGTAGATCAGCGTGGCCGAGCCCATGTTCGCCCAGGTGATCACCAGGACGAGGCTGATCATGCTGGTGCTCGCGGAGTCGAGCCATTGTGACGTCGGGAGCCCGAGGCCTCGCAGGATCGAGTTGAACAGGCCGGGGCCCGGGTCGTAGAACCACTTCCACAACAGGGCCGTGACGACCGGCGGCAACATCACCGGCAGGTAGACCAGCAACCGGAAGTAACCCTTGGCGTGCCGCAGTTCGTTGAGCACCACGGCCGTCAGGAACGGGACGCCGAAACCCAGGACCAGCGCCAGAAGCGTGAAGTACAGCGTGTTGCGCCACGCCACCCCGAACAGCGGGTCCGCGAAGAGTCGCTCGAAGTTCTCCCAGCCCACCCAGTCGGGACTCGTGACGAAGTTGACCTGCTGGAAGCTCAGGACCACCCCGCGCACGATGGGGTACCAGGAGAACACCGCGAAGACGACCAGCGCGGCACTCAGGAAGCCGTACGCGGTGACGTGGCGCCGCACTTACTTCACCTGCGCCAGAACGGCGTTGACCTTGGTCTCGGCGTCCTTGAGCAGTGCCGAGTGGTCAGCGTCCTTGTTCGTCAGCACGGCCTGCACGACGGTGTCGAGAATCGCGTAGACCTGCTGCGCCTGCGGCGGTTCGAGCGAGCCCTTGGTGGACTCCGAACCGTCCACATAGGCCTGGAAGTTCTTCACCGGCATGGTGGCGTACTTGGCCTTCAGGTCTTCCTGCTGCTTGCGCGGGTCACCGGTCCAGATGTCCGCGATCGGCGGGATCGGCAGTCCGACGGGCTGACCGCGGTCCTTGTACTTCTGCAGGTTGCTCTCGAGGCGGTCCGGGTTCAGGTACTTCCACTGGATCCACTTCAGGCCCGCCTTGATCTTCTCCGGCGTCGCCTTCGGGTTGATCATGTAACCCTCGCCGCCGAGCAGGGTGCCCTTCTGCTCCGGGATCGCGGCCAGGCCGTAGTCGTCGTACTTGCCCTTGAACTGGTTGACGATCGCGGCGACGTTGTCCGGCGCGGCCAGGTACATGCCGAGCTGCCCGGCGCCCATCATGTTCTGCACGTCGCCGATCTCCAGGAGCTGCTTCTCGCCCATGGAGTTGTCGTCCCAGCGCATCTCCTTGAGCCTGCGCAGGACTTCCTTGCCCTTGTCGTTGTTGAAGTCGGCCTTGTAGGTGTCGCCGTCCTTGCGGGCGATGTCACCACCGACGGACTTCATCCAGGTGGTGAAGTGCCAGCCACCCTGGTTGCTCTTGCTGTACTCGGCGAACCCGGTGACACCGGCGTCCTTGAGCTTCTTGGCGGCGGCGCGAACCTCGTCCCACGTCTTCGGCGGGGAGTCGGGGTTCAGGCCGGCCTTGGTGAAGTTGGTGCGGCTGTAGAGCAGACCCATCGTGTAGTTCGCGGTGGGCAGCCCGTAGACCTTGCCGCCGACCGTGAAGACGTCCTTCAGCTCCTGCTTGAGGTCGCCGTAGTGCGGGACGTCCTTGACGTAGTCCGTGAGATCGGCGGCCTGTTTGCGGGCGATGAGCGCCGCGGGATCGGTGAAGTAGACGTAGAAGACGTCTTCGAGCTGACCGCCGGCGAGCTTGGCGGAGAACGTCTTCGGGTCCATGAATCCCTCGTGCGGCACGAGGTCGATGTCCGGGTTCTTGCTCTCGAACTCCGCGACGTCCTCGTCGAAGACCTTGCGGTCGAACGCCTGAGTCTGCGGCGGCTGACCATTGATGTTGATCGTGACCTTGCCGCCGGGCTCAGTCGTGGAACCGCTCCCACAGGCGGCGGTGCTCAGAACGAGGACACCGCCTAGCAGCACGGCAGCGGACTTCTTCATGGTGGGGCCGCCCTTCTCGCGAGCGCGTCGATGTGACGGCGACCATAAGTCCCCGTTACATCTGAACGCAATATCCAGACGAAAACTCGCAAGAAGACGACTGTGCTCGTTACCTCACCGGCGCACTGGACGCCCGCACCACCAACTCCGGCTCGAACAGCAACTCGTCCGGCGCCACCGCGTTGCCGGAGATCTGGTTGGCCAGCAGCTCGACGGCCGCCCGCCCCATCGCCTCAATGGGCTGCCGCACCGTCGTGAGGGGCGGATCGGTGCAGGTCATGAACGCCGAATCGTCGTACCCGATGATCGACACGTCCTTGGGCACGTCCAGCCCGGCCCGCCGGACGGCCCTGATGGCGCCGAGTGCGAGCGGGTCGCTGGCGCAGATGATCGCCGTGACCCCGCGCTGCACGAGCTTCATCGCCGCGGCCTGCCCGCCCTCGAGGCTGAACATCGCGTGCTCGACATCCGCGCCACCGCACTTGTCGATGGCCTGCATCTTCCGCTGACTGGGCACGTGGTCCGGCGGCCCGAGCACCGCCCCGATCCGCTTGTGCCCGAGCGACGTGAGGTGCCCGTACGCCTGCTCGACGGCCACCGCGTCGTCACACGACACCCGTGGGAACGCCAGGTCGTCTATGGCGGCGTTGACCAGCACCGCAGGCAGCTTCCGCGCCATCATCTGCTGGTAGTGACCGTGACTCGCGTCCTTCTGCGCGTACAGCCCGCCCGCGAACACGATCCCGCTGACGTGCTGCTCGAGGAGGAGCTCCAAGTACTCCGCCTCCGTCACCCCGCCGGCCGTCCGCGTGCACAGCACGGGCGTGAAGCCCCTTTGCGCCAGCGCGTTCCCGACCACGTCCGCGAACGCGGGGAAGATCGGGTTCTGCAGCTCGGGCAACACCAGCCCGACCAGCCGCGCCCGTTCGCCCCGCAGCTGCGTGGGCCGCTCGTAACCCAGCACGTCAAGTGCCGTCAGCACCGCACTCC
The DNA here is from genome assembly GCF_044754905.1 of Lentzea sp. NPDC092896. NCBI lineage: Bacteria > Bacillati > Actinomycetota > Actinomycetes > Pseudonocardiales > Pseudonocardiaceae > Lentzea > Lentzea sp. NPDC092896. The sequence continues at coordinate 250,853 of NZ_JBIVPX010000008.1, read as the reverse complement.
GCGTGGCGTCCGAGACCCCCGGCTTGCCGTTCAGCACCCGGCTGACGGTGGCCTCGCTGACCCCGACCTTGGCCGCGACCTCGGCCAGCCTCCGTTGCGTCATGGCGCAAGTGTACGCAATTTCTTGCGCTCGCTTGCAGCACCACGCTCACCCTCCTGGCAGGCGCCCGCCGGGGCACGTCGTGGCTAGGCTCGGATGCCATCCGCAGGCGAGGGAGACCGAGATGGCCACCGACCCGCTCAAGCCCGTCCCCGTGCCCGTTCCGCAGGAGCCGAAGGACACCTGCTGGCCGCAGAACCCGGTGCGCGGAGTCGACTGGTTCCGACGCATGCCGACGGGCGGCGGCACGGTCTACGTGCGGCCGGCGGACTGAACGGTCAGCCGCGGGCTTCGCGCCACAGCAGCGCGACGCCGTGGCCCGGCAGCATCCACGACCGCACGTCCAGGTCCCCGAGCTCGTCCGCGCGCAGCCACTGCGCCGCCTCGGTGCCGGACCGGAACGTGAACGGCATGATCCGGAACTCGTGGCCGGGGGAGTGGTCGACCGCGAGCTCGGTCGCGTCGAAGCTGATCGTGTCCACATAGGACGGATACGGCGACTGCCAGTACGCGAAGCCGTCGTTGGTGCGCTGCAGCGAACGTGACGACACGGTCAGGCCCAGGATCGCGCGCACGACGTGGTCGTCGGCGATGCCGCTGAGGTCGCACTCCAGGATGCGCAGGTCGCTCATGTGGTCCAGCGGGCTGAGCTTGGGGAGCGGGGCCATCGCCTCGCGGAAGAACGTCAGGTAGTTCGCCCACTGGTCGAACCTGACCTCGATCGGCGGGATCTGGCTCGGCTCGGCCGAGCGGCTCTGACCGTCGTGGTCGAGGTAGTCGATGGTGATCTTGGTCGAGTCGCGGATGTCGTCGACCGAGTCGAGGAACAGCGACGCGTCCGGCATGAAGTAGAGCTCGAACAGGGGATAGCGGCAGGCGGCGCTGATCGTGTCGCGCAGGGTGGCGTTGCTGGTGGCGAAGATGACGAACCTGTCGACCGGGACGCTGTGCCGGAAGTGGTGGGTCTGCGTCGTGGTCAGGTGGTAGGTCTTGGTGTCGACGCCCTGCAACGCGAGCCGGACCGTGGTGCGGGTGCTGATCGTCAGGTCGTCGCCCTTGGGGCGCATGCCGTTGCCGCCGAGCACGCCCGACACCACGTCGTCGTTGCGCTGGCCGGTGCCGTAGATCCTGGACAGGAACGCCTTGAGCACCTCGCTCGGCAGCAGGTGCTCGACGATACCGGGGCCGGAGATGCGGCCGAGTTCGCTCACCAGCCGCTGGTGCAGGAACAGTTCGTAGGTGCCCAGCAGGAAACCCGCCAGCGCCGGCAACGGCCACAGCACGACCAGCACGTCGTGCAGCACGCTGCGTGAGGCGGGTTGCCACAGCAGGACGGCGGTCAGGTCGACGGCCGCGACGACGACCAGAAGGATCGCGACGGCGAGCGCTTGCCTGTGCCTGCGCGCCATCGCCACCTGGTCGCCGCCCCCTCACTCCACCGGTTGTCCATACATGGTGGGAGTGAAGGGGGATCAGCGCCAGACCCTTTCGGTCCTTGTCGTATCAGCAACGCCTCAGCGCGGCTTGCCCCAGATGGGGTTGTCCGACACCCCGACGTAGGTGCTCAGCGACGCCCGCGGCTGGGTGTCGTCGGCGGCCACGTCGTTGTACAGCCCGAGCAGGTGGGTGGTCATCGCGCTCTTCGCGCCCACCTCGTCGTGCCGGCGGAGGAACCAGATCACCTGTTCGTGCTCGTTCGCTGAACGGTTGTGCACCTCGCGGGACGGATGCGCGTGCCGTTTGCAGTCCTGCAGACCGGGCACGAGCACCTGGTACGTCTGCTCCAGCAACTCGTTGTGCGACGCGCGGATCAGCGCCGAGTGGAACTCCTCGTCCGACTCGATCACCTCCTGCATGTCGTCGATCGGCGCGCGCTGGTAACGGCGGTTGAGCTTGGCCAGTTCGTCCAGCTCACCGTCACCGGCGCGCACCGCGGCGAGCGACGCGGCGGTGGTCTCCAGCGCGATCCGCACTTCCAGCAGGTCGGTGTGGGAGAACTGCCGCGCGGCGAGCCTGCCCTCGAGGTGCTCCTCGACGGCGGCGAGATCGGTGCGGCGGACGTACCAGCCCAGGCCACGACGGACCTCGACGATGCCCTGCAGCTGCAGTCGCTGCAGCGCTGTACGCAACGACGACCGGGCGACATCCAGTTTGCGGGCCAGTTCCGGTTCGGTGGGGAGGCGGTCGCCGGCCTTGAGCGTGCCGCCGATGATCTGCTCCCGGAGCTTCTGCTCGATGAGTTCCGGGAGGGGCCGTCGCGAATCAGGCGAGAGCGACCAGCTCTCGCCGAAATGGACGTCGTCGGCGGGCATTGGTCCAGGGTAGGCCTGTTGCCTGTCGGTTGCAACTTGTCTGGCAACCTGGCGACCGTTGACAGACAACCTACAACGCGGGACCCTGAATATCAGGCGAGACGCCCAGGACCGCCCACACCTGGGAGCACGGGCTCGCTAGTCGGGAGGGAACGAGATGTCCACAGGGAGTGCACTCGGAATCGCCGGAGCCGTCGCAGTCGCCGTCACCGCCATCGGATGGCGCACCGTGCTCACGATGGTCGCTGTCTCGATCATCGCGCTTGCCGTCGTCGGCTTCGTGAACGTCACCAGCATCATGTTCAGCTGATGAGCAGACCAACCTGAAACGTGCCCCGGACGTGTCTCCCACAGGACGCGGCCGGGGCACCGGCATTTTGTAGGGACATCCAATGTGTTCTGCATGGTCGCGCTTGCTCTACAGTTGCGCCGCATCAGGGCCGCGCTGATGTGGCGGGGCCATGACTCCACGGCGTCGGGGGACGTGAGTTACGGGGTCTTCGCTGATGGGTTCGCCCACCGTGAGCACGCATGTGGTGCATGCGGCGCTGGTTCCTGCGCCCGTTCTGGTGGACGAGAGACGCACCCTGTACCGCCTCGCGGCCGAGATGTTCGCGCCCGGGACGGAGTTGTCCGACAACCTCGCGGATCACCCGATCGTCCGATACGAGATCGGCAGGGCGCTCGCCGGCCACGGTGGTGTGGATCCCGCGGAGCTGACTCGGGTCGCCTCGATGAAGGTGCGTGACGTCGGCGTGCTGGTGGCTTCGGACCCGGCCGCGGCCGAGGTGCTCGAAGCGCCGTTGCGCATCGTCGCCCCGCCCGGAGTGCGTCCGGAGCCGCTGACCGAAGCGGATGGCGAACGGTTCGAGCGTGCACTGGCGATCGTGGCGGAAGGTGTCCTGCTGCTGGGCAAGTTCGCGCCGGACATGGCGGAGGACCTCCTCGCCCACGTCTCGATGCTCGCGGTGCTCAAGCGGGAGACCTCTGGCGGGCTCGTGTCGGCGTCGTCGCGGTACGTCCCCGGCATCGTGTTGATCGACGAACCCGTCCTTCCGATGGACGTGGCCGAAGCGCTGGTTCACGAAGGCGCGCACGAAAAGTTCTTCGACCTCGCCATCGCGAAAGAATTTCTTGACGTGAACGCTGAGGACGCGGATTATTTCGAGACTTCGTGGTCGCACGTACGATGGCCACTGGAACAGACCTTCGCGGCTTGGCACGCCTACAGCTGCCTCGCGCAGTTCACCTTGTCGATTGGTGCCGAACAATGCGGCGCCGACTCATTGCTGGCGAAAGCGAGCGGCCGTGCCGGCGAGATCGGCACGTGGTTGCTCGCCCACGAGAACGACCTGTGCGCGGACGCGCGCCGGCTCCTTCACGCCCTGATGGGCGGCTCGGTTGAACTCAGTGGTGAGGCTGTTGCGCGGTCCCAAGTGGACGGTGTCACACTATCCCCTGAGATTTCGCAGGACCTCCACTTCCACCTGCTCCCGGACGTGCGTTACAAACGCGCGGCCTCAGGTCGAATGGTGGCGGGTAGGGCATCACAACCGCCCCAGATGTTCTGGCTCGACGATGATGCGAGCTGGACTCTGGACCAGTGGCGTAACGATAGGGCGGCGAAAACGTTCGGGTGGATGATCACCCGAGCCGTCGAGGAATGGCAGGTCGACGCCGCTGTGGCGGCTGTTCGGCTTCGAACGGCACTCGATTCACTGCAGAGCTCTTCGATCGTCGGGTCGCCCGAAGCACATTGAATACGTCTCCCGAGTAAGCCTCCCGAGAAGGAACAATGACCTCCCCGAACCAGCCTTCACGCCTGCCGCAGTTCCCGCAGAACGCCGGCATGCCTGTCGCTCACCCCGTGCCAGGGGTGGGCCCGGTGATCGGTCAGCCGGTCACCCCCGTTCAGTGGTTCAGGCGTATGCCTACCGGGGGAACGGTCTACGTGAAGCCCGCAGAGGGCTCGCAGAGCTGATCTTCGCGTTGATCTTCGAACGCCGCACGGGACCGCAATCCGGCCCCCGTGCGGCGTTCGGTCGTTTGGGGATACGGCCTCACGGAGGGATAACAACTCGGCCACAAGGGCGAAGTCCTTCGTCATCTGGACCGTTCGGGGGACGTCGATCGTCTTAGATCGCCGCATCCGCCAACCCCCACGGAGCAACCCGATGCGTCTGACGCCTCTGAGAAGATCCGGCCTGCTCGGCGCCACCGCCTTGGCTGCCCTGGCCACCCTCGCCCTGGTGACCACCGCGTTCGCCCAGCCTGACAAGCCGGCTCCGACGTCCGGTGACAGCCGCGCGGTCGCGTACGCGGGCAACGTCGACATCAGCCACAAGGACGCCTGCACCGTCGGCGGGCTGACCGGCACCCCGATCGCGCCCGGCGAGTTCACCTTCACCGGCGGTGTCGACCAGCAGGACGTGGACATCACCGCCGCCCCCGCGGGCGTGACGGTCACCGGTGTCGTGGTCAAGGGCGCAGATGCCTACAACGTCTACCTCGCCGACAAGCTCGGCTCGCTGCCGTGGAACGACCTGCGGTCGCCGGACAAGAACGGCAAGGCTCCGGCCATCAGCCACTGGTACGGCTGCGGCATCAAGGACACGACCACCACCACGAACACGACGACTTCCACGACGACCTCCACGTCGACGGTCACGCACTCGTCCCCGAGCTCGACCACGAGCACCACGACGACCACCACCTCCTCTGGTGAGGTCACGCCGACCACGACCACGACGGTCGTGCCCGTGCCTGTCGCCAACGAGGACGACCTGGCCTCCACCGGATTCGGGTCCGCCTGGCTGCTCGGCCTCGGTGCCGCGCTCGTCGCCGCTGGTGCCGCTGTGCTGCTCGTGATGCGCAGGCGTCGCGCCCAGTAGCACCCACGTCCGAAAAGCCGCCCCGCCGTAGATCTCCACGGTGGGGCGGCTTTCGTTTGGGGTTGCACCTCACGGAGCAGTAACAACTCGGCCACAGGGGTCACTGTTGATCGTCATGTAACCCGATTGGGGGACGTCGATCGTCTTAGATCGCGGCATCCGCCGAGCCCCACGGAGTGACCCGATGCGTTTGACGTTCCCGCGAAGATCCGGCCTGCTCGTTTCGGGAGCCCTGGCCGGGGTGGCCTCGCTGGTGCTGGCGACCAGCGCGTTGGCCGACGGGGTGAGCACCGATGACCCGCGTGCGCAGCCCTTTCTTCAGTTCGTCGACTTCAACCACCCCGAGGCCTGCACCGCGGGCGGGCTGACCGGGACGCCGATCCACCCCACCAAGTTCACCTACACCGGTGGTGACAACCAGCAGAACCTGGACATCACCGCTCTGCCGGCGGACTTCAAGGTGACGGGCATGGTCGTGCGGGCTGGGGACGTGTTCAACGTCTACCTCGCCGGCAAGCTCGGTGAGGCGTTGCCGTGGAAGGGGCTGCGGGCCCCGGTCCTGGGCGACTCGACCCTGCCGGAGATCGGCGAGTGGTTCGGGTGCGGTGTGGCCGTCGAGAAGCCTCCGGTCACGACGACGACCACCACCACGACCACGACGACGACTGCGAAGACCTCGACTCAGTCCCCGACGTCGACCACCGCCCCGACGTCGTCCGCGGAAGTGGTCGTGCCCACGACCACGACCACCGAGGTGCCGGTCGCCCAGGTCGCTCAGACCGGTGGACTGGCGGCCACCGGGTTCGGGTCCGCGTGGCTGCTCGGCCTTGGTACCGCGCTCGTGGCCGCCGGTGGTGCCGTGCTGCTCGTGATGCGCAGGCGGAAGGCCTAGGAATTCTCCATCAGCAGGCCCCAGAGCGTGCCGAAGAGGATTCGCACCTCTAGTTGGAACTCCACGTCCGAAGTAGCCGCCCCGCCGCCGTAGACGTCCACGGCGCGTTGGGCGGCTTCTTTGCCTCTGGCGCCTGCCAGGCAGGCCAGGTCCCAGCCGATCGGGCCGCGCCAGGTGTCCTCGAAGTCGTTCCAGACCGGGCCCGCCGGGGTCATCAGCAGGTTGCCGTAGTGCGAGTCGCCGTGCAGCGGCTGGACGTCGTTGTAGTGCGCGTCCCACTCGGACAGGAGTTCGGCGCGGCGGGAGCGGAACTGGTCCAGGTCCGGCACGCCCAGGCCGTCGAGGTAGGTCAGGGTGTTGTCCACGTCGTCGATCGGGCCGCGCGTGGGCAGAGCACCGTCGTAGTGGCGAAGTTCGGCGTGCAGTTCGGGCAGGAGCTTGAGCACCTCAGGGCGGGTCAGCTCGGCCGAGGGGTCGTGCGGGACGTACGTGCTGAACGTGAACACGAAGCCATCGCGCGTGTGAGGTCCGGGAGGAAGCTCGTCGGAAGGCGTCACGACCGGTACGCCGCGTGAGGCCAGGAACGCCGAGATCGACAGGTCGCGCGCGAAGTGGTCACGGACGGTGGGACGGACCAGGGCCGTGCGTGCGGCGATTCGAGCCACGACCGGGGCCGGGCGCAGGTGCACGATGACGTTGCTGCCGTCCTGCAGCACGACCGGATCGACGGAGACCACGCCGTGTGAGGCCGCCGACGACACTGCGGCTTGTACGGCTCCTGAAGTGCTCACGGCTAGAAGGCTGGCATCAGCCCTGAGGGAGAAGCGACTCCATTTCCGCGATCTCCTTCTCCTGGTGACCGACGACGTCCTGGGCGAGCTTGCGGGTCTCGGGGTCGGTGCCGGCCGAGAGGTGCTTCTGCGCCATGTCCACGGCGCCGCGGTGGTGCTGGATCATCAGCGACAGCCACTGGCGGTCGAAGTCGGTGCCGTCCAGCTCCGCCAGGTTGCCCAGCTCGACCATGCCGTGCGACTCGGCGTGGCCGTGCGCGGTGTGCGACGACGCCTGCACCGGCGCGTTCCACGTGCGAAGCCAGCCGTTCATGCGGTCGATCTCGGGCTTCTGCGCGTCCGCGATGCGCTTGGCCAGATCGATCACGTGCGGGTTCTCCGTGCGCGACGCGACGAGGCCGGACATCTCCAGCGCCTGTTCGTGGTGCGGGACCATTCCCCGCGCGAACTCGACGTCCGCGGAGTTGTGCGTGGCGGGAGAGCCGCAGGCGGCCAGCAACAGGACAGAAGCGACAGCGAGCAATCGGAGCACGGCGGCAGGATACGTGTGACGTGCGCTACGCCGCTGGCCACCGGCCATGGCCCACCCGAATGGAGCTGATCGTCGCCGTCTAATATCCCGGGGAGTTTCCCGAACGAACTGGTCCCACCAAGGCCTGGAGGCACCGTGACGGCCGTAGCCCCGCAGCCGATCGCAACGCGTCCTTATCCGACGCGCACTGCGGTCAAGGGGTCCTTCCTGCTGCGGATGTTCCGCACCACGGACCACAAGCAAATCGGCATCATGTACCTGGTCACCTCGTTCGCCTTCTTCATGGTCGGCGGCGCGATGGCCATGCTGATGCGGACCGAGCTGGCCCGGCCCGGAATGCAGTTCCTCTCGCAGGAACAGTTCAACCAGCTCTTCACGATGCACGGCACCGTGATGCTGCTGCTGTACGCGACGCCGATCGTCTTCGGCTTCGCGAACTTCGTGCTGCCGCTGCAGATCGGTTCGCCCGACGTGGCGTTCCCGCGACTGAACGCCTTCTCGTACTGGCTCTACCTCTTCGGTGGCCTGATCGTGATGGCGGGCTTCATCACCCCCGGTGGTGCGGCTGACTTCGGCTGGTTCGCGTACACGCCGCTGAGCAACGCGATCCACTCGCCCGGCGTCGGCGCCGACCTGTGGATCTCCGGCCTGGTGGTCGGTGGTCTCGGCACCATCCTCGGCGCGGTGAACATGATCACCACCGTGGTCTGCCTGCGCGCGCCCGGCATGACGATGTTCCGGATGCCGATCTTCACCTGGAACATCCTGGTGACGTCGGTGCTGGTGCTGCTCGCGTTCCCGATCCTCACCGCGGCCCTGCTGGGCCTGCTGGCGGACCGGCATCTCGGCGCCCACGTGTTCGACCCCGCCAACGGCGGCGTGATCCTGTGGCAACACCTCTTCTGGTTCTTCGGGCATCCGGAGGTCTACATCGTCGCCTTGCCGTTCTTCGGCATCGTGTCGGAGATCTTCCCGGTGTTCAGCCGCAAGCCGATCTTCGGTTACAACGGCCTGGTCTACGCGACGCTCGGCATCGCGGCCCTGTCCGTCGCCGTGTGGGCGCACCACATGTACGCGACCGGCGCCGTGCTGCTGCCGTTCTTCGCCTTCATGACGTTCCTCATCGCGGTCCCGACCGGTGTGAAGTTCTTCAACTGGATCGGCACGATGTGGAAGGGGCAGTTGACGTTCGAGACGCCCATGCTGTTCAGCATCGGCTTCATCGTCACGTTCCTCTTCGGTGGTCTGTCCGGCATCCTGCTGGCCGCGCCCGCGATCGACTTCCACGTGTCGGACACGTACTTCGTCGTCGCGCACTTCCACTACGTGCTCTACGGCACGATCGTGTTCGCGACCTTCGCGGGTATCTACTTCTGGTTCCCGAAGATCACCGGCCGCTTCATGGACGAGCCGCTCGGCAAGCTGCACTTCTGGACGACGTTCCTCGGCTTCCACGCGACGTTCCTCGTCCAGCACTGGCTGGGCAACGAGGGCATGCCGCGCCGGTATGCCGACTACCTCGCGTCCGACGGCTTCACGACGCTGAACATGATCTCGACGATCGGCGCCTACATCCTGGGCGCGTCGACGCTGCCGTTCATCTGGAACGTCTTCCGGAGCTACCGCTTCGGCGAGGTCGTGAAGGTGGACGACCCGTGGGGCTACGGCAACTCGCTCGAGTGGGCCACCTCGTCCCCGCCGCCGCGGCACAACTTCACCGAGCTGCCCCGGATCCGTTCGGAGCGCCCGGCGTTCGAGCTGCACTACCCGCACATGATCGAGCGGATCCGGAACGAGGGCCACGTGTCCTTCACCGGCAAGACGATCGCGCACAAGGACGCGAAGGCGGCTCCGTCCGAGCTCGCTGCAGCGGCCATCAAGTCTGGTACGGCCTCCGAGAAGGAAGATCCGAACCACGACAAGTAACCTGCCATTAACAGGTTCAACGCTGAGCCCCGGTCGCTGTCGCGGTCGGGGCTCTTCGCGTCTTACGAGGAGACTGCGACGTGAAAACGCCCGTGCTCATCACCGTGACCGGCCCCGACAAGCCTGGTGTCTCCTCCGTGCTGTTCGCCGTGCTGACACGGCACGGTGTCGAGGTGCTGGACGTGGAACAGGTCGTGATCCGGGGCCGTCTGGTGCTCGGCGCGCTGGTCTCGACCGACCACGACCCCGAGGGCCTGCAGGAGTCGGTCGAGCAGGCCATGGCCACCGTCTCGATGCACGTGGAGATCGAGATCGGCGCGGACTCGAAGCGCACCGCGCGCCTGGAGTCGTCGCACGTGCTGATCGTGCTCGGCCGCCCGGTGACCGCGAAGGCGTTCACCGAGGTCGCGCGCCGGCTGGCGTCGCTCGGGGTGAACATCGACGCGATCCGCGGCGTCGCCGACTACCCCGTCACAGGCCTTGAGCTGCGCGTTTCGGTCGCGGACGACACGATGGAGAACGACACGCAGCTGCGGTCCGCGCTCGCCGAGGTGTCGGTGCGGGTGGGCCTCGACATCGCGGTCGAGCGCGCCGGCCTGACGCGGCGGGCCAAGCGCCTGGTGGTGTTCGACGTCGACTCCACGCTGATCCAGGGCGAGGTGATCGAGATGCTGGCCGCGCACGTCGGGTGCGAGGAGCAGGTGCGCGAGATCACCGAGGCCGCGATGCGCGGTGAGCTCGACTTCGCCGAGTCGCTGCGGCGCCGGGTGGCGTTGCTGGAGGGTCTCGACGAGAAGGTGCTGGAGGAGGTCGGGGCTTCGTTGGAGCTCACGGCCGGTGCGCGCACGACGATCCGCACGTTGAAGCGCCTCGGTTTCTTCTGCGGTGTGGTGTCCGGCGGCTTCACGTCGGTGATCACGGGCCTCGCGGACGAACTGCAGCTGGACTTCTGCGCGGCGAACACGCTGGAGGTCGTGGACGGCAAGCTGACCGGTCAGGTGATCGGCGAGATCGTCGACCGGCCGGGCAAGGCCGTGGCGCTGCGCCGGTTCGCTGAAGAGGTCGGCGTGTCGCTCGCGCAGTGCGTGGCGGTCGGTGACGGCGCGAACGACATCGACATGCTGAGTGCGGCCGGTCTGGGCATCGCGTTCAACGCCAAGCCGGCGTTGCGCGAGGTGGCCGACACGGCGCTGTCGCACCCGTTCCTGGACGCTGTGCTGTTCATCCTCGGTGTGACGAGGGCTGAGGTGGAGGCCGCGGACGCCGCGGACGGCTTGGAGCTGACTCGGCTGTGATGATTCTCGACCTGATCGCCTCCCGGAACTACGCGGAGGAGTCCGAAGTCCGCGCGATGCCGATGGTGTTGCGCATCGAACGTGTTGATCCGCCGTCCCGGACGGCGTTGCTGGAAGCCGCGGCCGCTTCGGCGGTCGCGGTGTGCCTCGACCCGCGCGCCGACGTCGGTGGCGAGTGGCACGAGGCCGTGCGGGCGTGGGTGGCAGGACGGATCCGCAAGGTGTCGCGGCGGGCCCGTGGCGTGCAGTGGGAGGCCGTGCAGGACCTGCCGGGCGTGACGATCACAGTGGACGGCGCGTCGGTCCGGTCGTTGCTGCCGGTGCTGGTGACCGAGACGCCTCGGGAGGTCGCCAAGCTGCAGATCTCCGGGTCCGACCTGCCTGCTGACGAGCCAGGAGCGGTGCCCGAGGGTGCGCGGCTGCTGTACGTGAACCCGCGCGTCGAGATGTCCGCCGGCAAGCTCGCGGCCCAGGTCGGGCACGCGTCGATGCTGCTCGCGCCGCGCCTGTCCGAGACCGACCTCAAGGCGTGGGCGTCGCTGGACTACCGGTGTGCCGTGCGGACGCCGTCCGTCGCGGAGTGGGACGCGCTGCTCGGTCGTGACGACGTCGTGGCGGTGCGGGACGCGGGTTTCACGGAGGTCGAGCCGGGCACGACGACGGTGATCGCCGTTTAGAAGCGCCCGAATCGGGTAAATCCGCGTGTCGTGGGCTTACTCGACGTTCTTGACGCCCGGCTCGGAGACGGGCTGGAGAACATGCTGTGCTCGCACCACACCCGTCGGTTGCGGCGGCTGGGGTGGGGCGACGTGCTGTCCGGTGACGGCACGGGGTCGTTCACCCCGCGCCGGCCGGTGCAGCACGGCAACAAGATCGAGATCCTGATCGACGGCGCCAACGCGTTTCCCGTCGTGGCGCAGGCGATCGAGAACGCGCAGAAATACGTGCACATCGCGAACTGGCACGCGTCGCCGGACTTCCAGCTGACCCGCGAGCCGGGTGCCCCGCAGTTGCGCGAGCTGCTTTCGGCTGCCGCGGAACGGGTTCCGGTGCGCGTGCTGCTCTGGGCCGGTCCGCCCTTCCCCATGTTCGAACCGACGCGCAAGCGTGCTTTGGCCGCCCAGAAGGCTTTCTGGGAATCCGGTGCCGTCCGGTGCGAGCTGGACGCGCGCGAGCGGACCCTGCACTGCCACCACGAGAAGATCGTGATCGTGGACGACGTGGCGTTCGTCGGCGGCCTCGACATGACCGCGGTGGAGGGCGACCGGCACGACTCGCCGGAGCACCCGCCACGTGACCTCGGCTGGCACGACCACGTGGCCAAGCTGCAGGGACCGGTCGTGGCCGAGGTTGCCGCGCACTTCGCCGCGCGCTGGCTGGAGATCGCGGGGGAGACCCTGCCCGCGCCCGTCGTGCCGCCCGAGGCCGGGTCGTCGTCGGTGCAGCTGGTCCGCACGATTCCGGAGAAGACCTACTCGTTCGCGCCGCACGGCGATTTCAGCCTGCTCGACGCTTACCTGCGGGCGTTGCGGTCCGCGGAGTCGTTGATCTACGTGGAGAACCAGTTCCTGTGGTCGCCGGAGATCACCGAGGTGCTGCTCGAGAAACTGAGCAACCCGCCGACGCCGGAGTTCCGGATGGTGTTGCTGCTGCCGCAGAAGCCCAGCAACGGCGCCGACACCACCCGTGGGCAGCTGGGCCGGTTGATCGACGCGGACACGGACAAGCGACTCGTGGCCGCAACCCTTGTCTCCCATGGAGACGCACCGGTCTACATTCACGCGAAACTGGCCATTGTGGACGATCGGTGGCTCACCGTGGGCTCGGCGAACCTGAACGAGCACTCGCTGTTCAACGACACCGAGGTCAACGTCGTGACTGACGATCCGGAGGTGGCCCGGTCGACCCGTCTGCGGCTGTGGACCGAGCACCTGGGTGCGGACGTCTCCGGGCCCGCGCACGTCGTGGTCGACGAGATCTGGCGGCCTGCTCTGGAGCGTCCGGCGCGGGTCACGCCGTTGCCCGGTGTGTCCCGCCGTGCCGGAAGATTGCAAGGACCGTTACGTGGATTGCTGGTCGACGGCTGACCTGCGCCGCTAGCGTGGCGGCGTGGCCAACGAGGTGACGATCCCGCTGCTGCCGTGTGCCTCCATCGACGAGGTGGCCGAGTTCTACGTGATGCTCGGGTTCACGGTCACGTACCGGCAGTACCGGCCGAACGCGTACCTGTCGGTGCGTCGTTCGGAAGTCAACCTGCACTTCTTCGGCATTCCGGGCTACGAGCCCGCCGAGTCGTACAGCTCGTGCCTGATCCAGGTCGAGGACCCGCGGGAGCTGTACGAGGCGTTCGCGCACGGCATGCGCGCGGTCTACGGGCAGGTGCTGCTCACGGGCATTCCGCGGATGACGCGGCCGCGGCGGGACGGGTTCCTGATGGTCGATCCCGGCGGCAACTGGATCCGGGTGGTGCCGGCCGTGCGCGAGCGGGAGGCCACGCGCAACGGGCTGACCAGGGCGTTGACCAACGCGGTGACGCTGGCGGGATCGCACGGGGCCGAGCGGCAGGCGTTGAAGATCCTCGAAGGGGCGCTGGTGCGGGAGGTGCACGCTTCGGAGGAGGAGCGGGCGTCGGCCTTGGAGTTCCGCGAAGAGCTGCTTGAACGGCTTAATCTACATAGGTAGTCTTAGTGGCGTGGAGCCACTGCAACGCATCGGCAAGGCCACCGTCGACGTGCTCGAGGTGCTGCTCGGCGCCGACGAGCCGCGCTGGGGCCTGGAGATCATCAAGCTCACCGGCAGGCCGTCCGGCAGCGTCTACCCGTTGCTGGACCGGCTGGAACGGGCCGGCTGGGTCACGTCCGCGTGGGATGACGACGCGGAACGGCGTGGGCCGCGCCGGCGGATGTATCGGCTGACCGGCGAGGGCGCCGCGGAAGCCCGTCGAGTCGTCGCTCGGGCGGCTCCGGCGCCTCGGTTCGTGCCGAGGACGGCGCAATGAGAGTCGCGTTGTTGTTGGTGCGGTTCGCGGCTTTGGTCGTGGGTGATGAGCGCTATCGCGAGCAGTGGGAAGCGGATGTCGTCGGCGCGCGCGAACTGGGTATGTCGCCGTTCGCGGTGGCGTTCGGGGCTGTGCGTGCCGCTGTTGCCATACCTTCGAAAGGGGCTGTCGTGGCTGGTGTTGGTCCGTTGGGCATCGCCTTGAAGCACGCGGGGACGTCGCGTGGGCGGGTGCTCGTGATCGCCGTTGTGTCGGCGTTGTTGTTGGTCGGCGGAGTGGTCATGCTGTTCGCATGAGCAAATAGCTCCGTGTCGTTTTGGCTGATCCGGGCATAGCTTCGGGCGGTGGCAAACGAACTGACGATTCCGCTCCTGCCTTGCAAAGACATCGACGAAATCGCGTCCTTCTACGAGATGCTCGGATTCTCGATCACCTATCGGCAGACGCGGCCGAACCCGTACGTCTGCATGCGGCTCGAGGACATCAACCTGCACTTCTACGGGATGGATGTGCATGTTCCGGAGCAGTCGCACAGCACGTGCGTGGTCATCGTGGAGGACACCGGGCCGCTGTACGAGGATTTCGCGGCTGGAATGCGTGCTGTGCACGGGAAGGTGCTCATCGCCGGCATTCCGCGGATGACCCGGCCCCGGTTGCGCAACGACCGGTACACCGGGTTCGCCGTCGTCGATCCGGCCGGCAACTGGATCCGGATCAGCAAGGCCACCCAGGAGCCCGAGGCTCAGACGAAACTGGCCCGTGCCATGGAGAACGCGGCACGGCAGGCGGACGCGCGCGGGAACGAGCAGCAGGCGTTGAAGATCCTCGAAGGCGCGCTGAAGCAAGCCGACGGTTCCGAACCGGAACTGCCGGAGGTTCGGGCCTACCGCGACGAACTGATCGAGCGGATCAGCGGGTCTGAGCCTCGTCCAGGCGCTTGAGGGCGCCGCGGACCACCTCGGGGTCGTAGGTGGTCCAGAACGGGGGGAGTGAGGCCCTGATGAATCCGCCGTAGCGAGCGGTGGCGATGCGCGGATCGAGGACGGCGACGACGCCCTTGTCCGACATCGACCGCAGCAACCGGCCCGCGCCCTGGGCCATCAGCAGGGCGGCGTGCGTGGCGGCGACGGTCAGGAAGCCGTTGCCGCCGCGTGAGCTCACCGCCTTCTGGCGGGCGGAGGCCAGCGGGTCGTCCGGCCTGGGGAACGGGATCCGGTCCATGATCACGAGTTGGAGGCTGGGGCCTGGCACGTCGACGCCCTGCCAGAGCGACAGCGTGCCGAAGAGACACGTGCGCTCGTCCTCGGAGAACTTCTTGACCAGCAGGCCCGTCGCGTCGTCGCCCTGGCACAGGATCGGGTACTCGAGCTTGTCCCGCAGCGCTTCGGTGGCCTGTTTCGCCGCGCGCGTCGAGGAGAACAGGCCGAGCGCGCGGCCGCCCGCCGCGTTCACCAGGCCCTCGATCTCGTCGAGGTACTCCTGCGGAAGGCCGTCGCGCCCCGGCTGCGGCAGATGCCTTGCCACGTAGAGGATGCCGCTCGTGCCGTGCTGGAACGGCGAGCCGACGTCGAGGCCGGACCACTTCGGACCGTCGATGTCCTTGTCGGTCGCCGCGCCCTCGATCTTGCGGACCTTCTCCGACGGCGGCAGGCCCCACTGCCGCGCCATCGTGTCGAAGGCGCCGCCGAGCGTCAGCGTCGCGGACGTCAGAACGGTGGTGCGCTTGGCGAACAGCCGTTCCCTGAGCAGGCCGCCCACGCCGAGCGGCGCGACCCTGATGGACGGAGCCTTCTGGTTGAAGTCGCCCGACACCCACACGACGTCGCGTTCCTCGTCGAACGCCTCCAGCACCCGCACCGCGCAGTCGTGGACCTCCTCCAGCAACGCCAGCGCGAGCTTGCGCGCCGTCGCCCCGTCCGGGTCCTCCTTGCGTTCCGACCCCATGGCCGTCATGCAGGCGTGCGCCGCGTCGCGGGTGGCCGCCAGCGCGCCCGCGAGAGCCCGGGGCAGCGCGTCCAGCCGCCCGGACGGCATGTCCTCGAGGATCATCGCCAGCCCGTCACTGGCCTCGGCCAGCCGGTCCGCGATGTCCTGGTCGATGAGACGCCCGCACCGCCGCGCCGCCATCGAGACGCTTGAGCCGCTCAGTTCCTCCGTGGCCACCGACGTGATGCGATCGACCAGGTCGTGCGCCTCGTCGATCACCACCACGTCGTGGTCGGGCAGAACCTGGTAGCCCTCCAACGCGTCGATGGCGAGCATCGCGTGGTTCGTGACCACCACGTCCGCCTTGCCCGCCTCGGCCCGCGCCCGTTCCGCGAAGCAGTCGGCCCCGATCGGGCACTTCGACACCCCGAGGCACTCCCGGGCCGTGACGCTGACCTGCCGCCACGCCTGCTCGCTGACGCCGGGCACCAGCTCGTCGCGGTCCCCGGTCTCGGTGTCCGACGACCACTCGTGCAGCCGCTTCACCTCGCGCCCGAGCTTCGACACCGCGAACGGGTCGAACAGCGCGTCCTCCTCCGGCTCGTCCGGAGCCCCGTTGTGCACGCGGTGCATGCACAGGTAGTTCCTGCGCCCCTTGAGGATCGCGAACGTGGGCTCCCGCCCCAGATCCTTCTTCAGCGCCTTGGACAGCCGCGGCAGATCCCGGTCGACCAGCTGCCGCTGCAACGCGATCGTGGCCGTCGAGACCACCACGGTCTCGGCCTCGGCCACCGCGTGCCGGATGGACGGCACCAGGTAGGCCAGCGACTTGCCGGTACCCGTGCCCGCCTGCACCGCGAGATGCTCGCCCGTGCGGATCGAGTGGTCGACGGCCTCGGCCATCTCCACCTGACCAGGACGCTCCGCGCCACCCACGGCGTGGACGGCGGTTTCGAGCAGGCTCAGGGTGGGGGGAACTTCAGGCACGAGACAGACCGTACCCGGCAGGTCCGACAGTCTCGGTCAGGAGTCGCTGACAGGTCCGCGCCACCGGTAGATCGACAGGTGGTAGCCGCTTCCGGTCAGACTGCTGACCAAGTCCCCGTCCGGGGCGGCGAAGCGAACTTCCCGGATCTCGTCGTTGCTGAGGTACGCGCGCTCGACGGGAAAAGCGGTGCCTTCGCGGTCGATTCGGCTGGCGAGCTGGCCTCCGAGGTACTCGGCCAGGCTGTTCCGGAGTCCTAGGCCCGCCCCGCCGAGAACTTTGCCCAACCGCTCCGCGAGGCCGGGGTGAGCGCGTTCCAGCTTGATCGCGAGCTGGTAGGCGGTCATGTAGGGCCGGCCGTCCTGCCGCAGCGCCGCCGTCACCTTGGGCAGAAGGTCGTGCTCGTCCCACTTGCTCATGCCGCGCCTGTCGGGTTCGGCGCTCAGGCCGTTACGACGTCAGTCGCCGCCGCCTCCACCACATCCGCCGCCACAGCCGCCGCCTCCGCAACCGCCGCCGCTGTCACCCGACGAACAGCCGCTGTCGGACGAGCAACCGCCCCCGCAGCTGCTGCTGGTCGTCGTGTCGCGGCCCGGCAGCGTCGCGATCATGACCGCGCTGAGGCCGAACATGCCGGCGACCGCGACCCCGCCGATCCGGCCGCGCAGTCCGCGCACGGCGACCGCGCCCACCGGGTCCTGCGCGCTCACCCGGCGCTTGGCCCGTTTCAGCAGGACGTAGCCGGCCCTGGTGCGCAGGCGGCCCGGCTCGCGGGCCTTCAGGACCAGGGCCCAGACGAGCGCTACCGCGGCGGCCGCGAAGAAGTACCAGAACGGGAACTCGGTCAGCGGCGGGCCGAAGTCCAGGAACTCCACCAGGAGGTGCGGAGCCACGGCGCTCATCACCCCGGCGATCATGAGCACCGGCGCTGCCAGGAACAGCCACGGGTAGAGGCGGGGGCGCATCGAGCGGCGGCGCCGGAGCAGGCCGCGGTTGATCAGGTGTGCGCGCAGGCCCTCCGCCTCCGGCGAGCTGAACGCGCCGAGGATGACGTCGTTCAGGTGGCGGCCGTGGCGCAGGCCTTGCAGGATCTGCGCCTCCAGCGGGGTCGCCGGGCGGGCGCCGGGCACGTGGACGGCGCTAAGCAGGCCCTCGCGCGAGACCCGGACGAGGCCGACCTGGATCAGGCGGGCCAGGGCCACCTCGGCCGCGCGGGCCGGGCCGCCTGCCAGGCAGCCCAGCTCTTCGGGGGTATGCGTGGTCACGCGGATTTCTCGGCCGCGGAGGTCAGGTCGTTACGTCGGCCAGGATTCGGTCGAACAGAACGAGGGCGGCCTGGGCGTGCGCGACCGTCAGAGGCACGTCCGAGCCCTGCCGGGAGGCCACCAGGTCGAGGATCGGCAGGTCGGGCCAGCGGGCGGCGGCCAGTTCACCGGCGCGCGACTTGCCGGCGATCTTGAACGGCGGCGAGAGGCAGGGCCCCACCCTCCCGGGGGCTGACCGCCACGCAGTCACAACCTCAAGCTAGCCGCGCCAGCGAGCTGTCAAGGCCCCGTTCGGCGATCTGTGGACAACTCGAACTTCGCGGCGAGGTTGTCCACAGATTGGCAGGCAGCGCCTTGACAAGGCGATTTCGCGAATAGGCTGGAGGCGTTGGCCGGTCTGCCCCCTTGGGAGGGCGGGGCCCTGCCCACCGCGCGAGAGTGCCTTGGCGACCACATCGGCGGCGCAACCGGCTCCATCACCTGGACCGCAAGCGCAGCGGGCCATCCGCGCACTCCATTGTGGACGCGGTCAGCTCGCGTGGAGCTCGATCACGACGTCCAGGTCCGAGTCGGCGACGACGTCGTCCAGCACGGTCGACCCATGAACATGCGCGCCTGCCACAAGACCCGGCAGACGCGCATCCAAGAACGACAAGTACTCCCCAGGTGTCACCACCCGGTCCAAACTACCGGCGGCGCACGAGGGCCCAGGCTCCCGGCAGCACGCCCGCGGCCAGCGCGATCTTCAGTGCGTCACCGATCAGGAACGGCAGCACTCCCACGGCCAGGGCCTTGCCGAACGACATCCCGGTCATCGCCATCAGCCACGGCACGCCGACTGAGTAGATCGCCAGGTTGCCCAGCGCCATCGTTCCCAACGTGCGCAACGGCGTACGGTCGCCGCCGCGGCCGGCCAGGTAGCCCACGAGAGCACCGGCGAACACGAAGCCGACGACGTAACCGAGCGAGACCGGAACGCCGGACGAGCCGCCCTGGAACCACGGCACGCCCGCGACGCCCACGATCAGGTACAGCAGCATCGAGGTCGCTCCGCGCTGCCAGCCGAGGGAGGCGCCGACGAGCAGGGCGGCGAACGTCTGGCCCGTCAGCGGAACCGGGCTGCCGGGGATCGGCAGCGCCACCTGGGCGGCGAGACCGGTGAAGGCAGCACCGGCGACGACCAGCATCAGGTCGCGGGCCAGTGCGCCCGGCACGAAGTCGGCGAGCACGGTGCGACGGGGCGCGAGTGCGAGAGCCACGTTCCCTCCCAGACGGAATCGAGTGAACCGAGGTTAACCACGGAAGCTCGAGAACGTCTTTGTTCGATCTCCACAAAGTGACCGGTCACACACGCCCGTCACACGTCGAGCGCGACCTTGCCCGCCACCCGGTCCTCGTTGCGGCGCGTTTTGGTCCAACCGTTGTTGCCGCGCACCAAACGGATCAACGCGCGCCACGACGTGATGTAGAAGGTGTAGATGTACAGCGCGTAGCCGAATCCGTACGCAACGGACTTCCAGAACCCAACGGGCACACAGCGTGCGCGGTACACCGGTCCCCACAGGACGAACGGCATGAGCCCGAACGCGCCGTACACGGTGAAGAGGATCCAGGCGCCGTCGAAGAACCACGACACGACTTCGGTGGGGGACACCGCGAACCGGTACGCCATCATCGCCATCGGAATCGGGTAGATGAGCGTGCCGAGCAACTGCATCCACGGTTGGGCGAGGTAGTACATCATCTCCGCCGCGCCCAACGTGGTCAGGTGCTCGGAGTCCCAGATGCGCCGCAGATAACGCATGCACTGCATGGTTCCCTGGCCCCATCGCGTGCGTTGCGCCAAGAAGCGTCGCAACGAGTACAGCGCCTCCTGGTTCACGTGCGTGTCCAACGAGAAACCGGTGTGCCAGCCCGCGGTCAGCAGGTGCACGCCGAGCTCGAAGTCCTCCAGCAACGAGCCGCGCCACGGGCTTCCGGTCGGTCCCGCGATCGAGTCCAAAGCGGACAGCCGGGTGAACTGACCGTTGCCGCCCATGGAGATCGTGCCGGTGGCACCGCGCGACATCTGAATCGCCGCGATGGCCGTGCGGAACTCCAGGTCCTGCATCCGCACGAGCCCGGCACCGAACGCGCGCCGCCACCACGTCACGCCCGGCTGCCGCTGACCCGCGTTGATCATCCGCACGTCCACCTGCACGGCGCCGATCCGCGGGTTGCCGAAAAGATGGCCGGCCGCACAGACTTCCAGGCAGTTCGGCGCCGGTCGGCCGTCCGCGTCCACCACCACGACGATCGCGCGGTCGGCGTCCGCGCGCCGGCCCATCCACATCTTCAACGTGCGGTACGCGTCGTTCAGCGCGTTTCCCTTGCCGGTGCGGGCGTACGGGCGTTGGCGTTGCACGAGGTGGATCTGCGGGTCCCGGATACCGCCGTTGCGCTTCAACGTCCGCACGACTCCGGCGGTGCGGTCGTCGGAGTCGTCGTCGATGACCCACACGTGCGCGATGGGGAAAGTGCCCCGCAGGTACCGGATCGTGTCGCCGATGACCGCCTCCTCGTCGCGGCACGGCACGAAGAAGTGCCACTCCAACGACGAAGGTTCACCGATGGGCGCGGGTTTGCGCCGCAGGTACGGGATCACGATCACGAACACGTACGTCACGAAGGCGACGCTCATCGTCAGGGCGAGCGCCTGCGTGAACCCGAGAACGAGGTCGAGGCTCACTTGCGCGTGGCCAGCCAGACGAACGCGACCAACGCCGCCGCGCCACCGAACACGCTCACCATCGAGCCGAGCAGGGTGTGACCCCAGTAGTAGCCGGTGTCGACGCCCAGCCACTGCACCAGGCCCACCAGCGTCAGCACCCGGAACTGGTTGACGATCACGACCGCGAGCGCGGCGACCCCCAGCGCGAACAGCACGCGGTTCTGGATGCGCGGGCGCAACGCGATCATCACGGCGCCGACCACGATCAGCGGCAGCACCAGGAACGCGGACGTGCACTCCGGCGTCATCCGCAGGCCCAGCGGGGTGTCCGAGCCCAGTCCGAAGTAGACGGTCTGGCGTTCGGGGATCACGTCCACGCCGTAGGAACTGATGACGCTCAGGACGGCGCCGGACAGCGAGATCTCGGCCGTGCGGTACAGGCGGTGTGCGAACACGAGTCCCGCGGCTACGGCGAGCAGGACGACCACCGTCACCCGGCTCGGGAATGTGGCGCGGCGCAGGGCAAGCGTCACCCGAGGATCCTTTCCACCGATGAGGGAGCGCCCAGACGGGCTACTTGACGTTCCATCGGTAGACGCAACGTCATCCCTCACCCCCGGATCGGGTGACGCCGTAACCGGAAATTGATCAAAAAAGCCACGATGGGTGGCGCCGACTGGGCGAGTCGAGTGGTCGTGTCGCCCGATACGGGGAGTAACCCTCAGTTCCCTCGAAATAACGCCGATGCCGGTAATTGCCCCCGGAAAGCGTGAAACCACATTGGTATCAACGCGCCCTGGGGCCGGAGGAATCAAGGGAAGGAGTTTCATGCGTGTCCGAATGACGGGACTGGCTGGAGTCATCGCGATTGCCGCACTCCTGGTCGGTGCCGCACCTGCTTCGGCCGCTCCGGGGGACGCCTCGGCTTACGGTGCGAGGCTCAACGTGACGCTGCTCGGCAGCCCCGCGGTCAACGCGGAGCCTTTCGCCGCAGCCAATGCGAACGGTCCGACGCAGAACACGTTCGCAGGCGTCGACCTCACCGGGATCCTGAAGACCGGTGTCATCAACGCTTCTGCGTCACGAGACGAGAAGTCCGGCGGCGTCTACTCGCGGGCGAGCACCGCGGACGTCCGGGTCGACCTGCTGTCCAAGGTCACCGGCAAGATCTCCGCCGAACTGGTGGAGGCGGAGTGCACGGCGACCCAGAAGGGCCTCGCCGGCAAGTCCAAGCTCGCGGGCGTGAACCTCGGCAAGCTCGGCCAGGTCAACGCCGATCCGGCGGCCAACACCAAGCTCGACGTGCAGCTGGCCGGAATCAAGATCGCTGAAGTGATCTTCAACGAGCAGATCAAGAACGACGACGGCAGCCTCACCGTGAACGCGATTCACATCAAGCTGCTGCAGGGCGTGCTCGGCGGCATCGGCACGGGCGACGTGATCCTCTCGTCCGCCACGTGCGGCCCCGCGGGCCTGCCCATTCCGATGGCGTCGGGGGCGGGCCTGTGGATCGGCCTCGGCCTGCTCGGTGTCGTCGCCGCTCCGGTCGCGTTCGTGGCGCTGCGCCGTCGCGCGTCGCTCAACCCGGCCTGATCGAGGAGAGCGGCGGATGTACAAGGTCCCCGGTACGGGCGTTGGTGTCGGCACGAGCGTGGGCGCCCTCGCGGTCACCGGTGCGGACGTGACGTGGTGGATCGTCGTCGGCGTCGTGCTCTTGCTCGCTGGTGCGTTCCTCATGCACAGCACGCGCAAGAAGCGCCGAGCGGCCCCGATCCAGGTCAGACCGAACCGAGCTGGCTGACATGGTCCGCCTGGGGTTGCCCCCGGCCCCAGGCGGACCTCCCGGTCTCCCCGAGAAGAGGACAACGGTGAGGAAAGAAGTTCTGCTCGTGGCCGGCACCCGGCCGGAAGCACTGAAGATCGCCCCGGTCGCCATCGCGCTGAAGGGACACCCCGGCCTCCGTCCCACGGTCGTCCACAGCGGACAGCACGCCGACATGGTCGACCAGGCGCTGCGCGCGTTCGACCTGGAACCGGACGTGCGGCTGGACGTTCCGCGCGTAACCGGGACGCAGGCCGAGCTGGTCTCCCGGTTGCTGCCCGAGTTCGACGCCCTGCTGGAGGAGCGGGACCCGGCGGTCACCCTCGTGCAGGGCGACACCACGACGACCCTGGCCGCGGCGCTGGCCTCGTTCTGGCGCGGAATCCCCGTGGCCCACCTGGAAGCCGGTCTGCGCACCGGCGACCTGTACGGCCCGTTCCCCGAGGAGGGGAACCGGCAGATGATCTCCCGCATCACGTCGTTGCACCTCGCGCCGACCGACGACGCCGCGAACGCGCTGAACACCGAATCCCTGCCGGACAGCCACATCGTCGTCACCGGCAACACCGTCGTGGACGCCGTGCAGCGCGTCGCGTCCCAGGACCTGCCCGCGGCCAGCCCGGACGTCGTCGCCCTGGAACGCTCCCTGGACGCCACCGGCGGCCGCCTCATGCTCGTCACCGTGCACCGCCGTGAGTCGTGGGGCCGTCCGCTCATGCGCGTGCTCAACGCCGTGCGCGCCATCGCCGACCGTCACCCCGACCTGCACGTGCTGATCCCCGCGCACCCGAACCCCGGTGTGCGCGAACAGGTCGTGTCGCTGCTGGGCGGCCACGAGCGCGTCGTGATCACCGACCCGCTCGACTACCCGGACCTGGTGCGCGTGCTGCGCCGCTCGGCCCTCGTGCTGACCGACTCCGGCGGCATCCAGGAGGAGGCGCCGACGTTCGGCGTGCCGGTGCTGGTGCTGCGCGAGACCACCGAACGCATGCTCGCCGTCGACGCCGGGTGCGCCTGGCTCGTCGGCACCGACACCACCCGCATCCTCGCCGAGGCGGGCTGGGTGCTCGGCTCCCGGCTGCGGCTTCCCCTGGGGCGCAACCCGTTCGGCGACGGGCGTGCCGCCGTGAGGGTGTGCTCCGCGTTGGAGAGGCTGGCCGGCCTCCCTACCGCCCTGCCGCGCCGGGAGCCGTTCGCCACGCTGGCCGGGGTCCGCTAGGGCTCCGTGCCGGCGGTGAGATTCCGGTCAATTCCAGTGGCGAAAGCGGGTGATCCTCAGCTTAATCGTGACTTCCTTTGGTGACGAACAGCTCGCCAGTCACCGGTTCGGGTAATTGCGAATTCACGAACGGGTGACATGGGGTGCCGAGCTGCCGTCATCACGGGACGGCACCACGATTATCGGTCGGTGGAATCGAACACCAGGCGAGAGGACTTGAAGTGCGCAGGAGTTTGATCGCCGGAGCCGTGATCGCGTTGACGTTCGCGACAGCGGCTCCCGCGTTCGCCAGCAACCCGCCGGGCACCGCGTCGTCGGGTTCCGCCGACTTCGCCAAGGCGGACCAGACGTTCAAGGTCGCCCCGCTCGCGGTGTGCGACGTGAATCCGGACGAGGCGGGCACCGTCACCGGCGCCAGCCCCGCTGTGAGCAGGACCGGGCTCAAGATCGGTGAGACCAGTTCGTCCTGCGCGACCGAGGTCGTGGACGCCTCCCAGTTCCTCACCAGGACCAAGTCGGTGGCCAAGGGCGCGGGCTTCGACCTGTCCGCGCTCGCCGGACTGTCCGGCGGGAACAAGGGACCGCGGCTCAAGATCGCCGAGTGGACGATCACCTGTGACGCCACCGAGAAGGGCACCAGCGCCGGCTGGGAGCTCAAGGGCATGTCCGGGTGGACCGGGCTGCCGCAGAACATCACGCCCGGCTACGTGCACGACGTCAAGGCCACCAACGGAACCGTGCTCGCCAAGGCCAAGTTCACCGACACGGTGTTCCCGGTGCCGAACGACGGCAGCATCGCGATGACGCTGTTGAAGATCACCTTCGAACCGTCGTCCGGCTACACCGGCAGCATCACCGTCGGCACGGTGGCCTGCTCGCCGACTCCGTAGAGGACTCAGACGACACCGACACCCGCGGCGAGCAGTTCCTCAACTGCGGCGTCGCGGGTCGTCGGTGAGACCGCCGCGGTGAGGTCGACGAGGACCGTCGTGCGGAAGCCGTTGCGCTGCGCGTCCAGGGCCGTGGCGCGGACGCAGTGGTCGGTCGCGATGCCGACGACGTCCACATCGGTCACGCCGTTGTCCGTCAGCCAGCCCGCGAGGTCGTTCTCCGCCTCGAAACCCGAGTAGGCGGCGGCGAACCGGCCCTTCGAGAAGACCTGTTCCACGCGTGCGACGTCGAGCTCCGGGTGGAACGACGCGCCGGGCGTGCCCGCCACGCAGTGCACCGGCCACGAGTCGATGAAGTCCGGCGTCAGGGAGAAGTGCGAGCCGGGATCCACGTGGTAGTCGCGCGTCGCCACGACGTGGTCGTACGGCGTAGTGGCGATGTGCTGCGAGATGGCCGCGGCGACGGCCGCACCGCCGTTGACGGCCAGCGAACCGCCCTCGCAGAAGTCGTTCTGGACGTCGACGACGATCAGTGCCTTGGTCATGTCAGCCTTCCAGGTAGATCGTCGGGATCGCGGGCTCACCGCGCGAGAGCTTGAGGCCCTCCCACGGCACGCTCACCAGCGCCGCGCGCAGGCGTTCGCGGTTCTGCTCCAGCGTGGGGACCTCGTCGGTGATCTGCCCGCCACGCATCAGCGGAATCTGCACGAGCCTGTCGTACGGGCCGAGTTCGGGTTCGGCCGAGGCCTGGAACACGACCTCCTCCAGTGCCGTGCCGGTGTCCTTGTGGCGGCGCAACGCCTTCTTCCAGCCGCCGCGCGACTGCTTCGACGTGCTGCGCTTCTCGACGTGCCTGCCGTCGACCTCGACCAGCTTGTAGACCATGCCCGCGGTCGGCGCGCCCGAGCCGGTCACGACCGACGTGCCGACGCCGTACGCGTCCACGGGCTCGGCGCGCAGGGCGGCGATCGCGTACTCGTCGAGGTCGCTGGACACGACGATCCGGGTGTTGCGGGCGCCCAGCGAGTCGAGCTGGTCGCGGGCCTGCCTGGCCATCACGCCCAGGTCGCCCGAGTCGATCCGGATCGCGCCGAGGTCGGGACCGGCCACCGCGACGGCCGTCTTGATGCCCTCGCTGATGTCGTAGGTGTCGACCAGCAGCGTCGTGCCGACACCCAGCGCTTCGACCTGGCTGCGGAAGGCCTCTTCCTCGGAGTCGTGCAGCAACGTGAACGCGTGCGCGCACGTGCCGGCCGTCGGGATGCCGTGACGGCGGCTCGCCTCGAGGTTGGAGGTCGCGTGGAAGCCCGCCAGGTACGCCGCGCGGGCGCACGCCACGGCGGCTTCCTCGTGCGTGCGGCGCGAACCCATCTCGATCATGTGGCGGCCGTTCGCGGCGGTCACCATGCGGGCGGCGGCGGACGCGATCGCGCTGTCGTGGTTGAGGATCGAGAGCGCGAGCGTCTCCAGCACGACGCCCTCGGCGAACGACGCGCGGACCGTCAGCACCGGCGAACCGGGGAAGTACAGCTCGCCCTCGGGGTAGCCGTCGATCTCGCCGGAGAACCGGTAGTTCGCGAGCCATTCCAAGGTGGAATCGTCGACCACGGCGTTGCGGCGCAGCTGGTCGATCTCCTCCTCGCCGAAGTGGAAGGCCTCGATCGCGTCGAGCAGCCTGTTCGTGCCCGCGACCACGCCGTAGCGCCGTTCGTTCGGAAGCCTGCGGGCGAACAGCTCGAACACGCACGGACGGTCACCAGTGCCGTCACGCAGCGCGGCCGCGAGCATGGTGAGCTCGTAGTGGTCTGTCAGCAACGCCGTCGAGTTCATGGTCACCAACCCTAAGGTCGCATCCGGTTTACCCGCACGCGGTCTCCGTCACTGCGGCGAACATGACACCATTGGCGGTATGACCACGCCCGTCGAACAGGAACGGACGCAGCCGGAGGCCGTCGGCGAGGAGATCGCCGCCGAGGACCGACCGTGGCAGACCGTGGTCTGGAACGACCCGGTAAATCTGATGTCCTACGTGACGTACGTGTTCCAGAAGCTGTTCGGGTTCAGCAGGGACCATGCGACCAAGCTGATGCTCGACGTGCACCACAAAGGCAAGGCGATCGTGACATCGGGCACCAAGGACAAGGTGGAGGCCGACGTGGCGAAACTCCACGCGGCAGGGCTCTGGGCGACCATGCAGCGGGCCTCGTGAAGAGGTGGATCCGCGACGGCGACGTCGTCGTCGGCAGGCTGGATCGGCAGGAGGCCGCAGTCGTGCGCGGTCTGGTCAGCCAGATCCAGGACATGCTGCTGGCCCGCGCCGAGGACGCGCCGCAGGACGAACTCGCGGAGCTGACCGGCATCAGGACGGGCCCGTCGGAGGCACCCGACGATCCGATCCTGGGCAGGCTGTTGCCCGACTTCCACCGTCTCGACGACGACGCGCCCGACCCGGACGAGGTCAACTCGGCGTCGGCGCTGCGCTCGTTGCACGAGCCGGAGCTTCTGGACCACAAGACAGCCGCGGCCGAGACCGTGCTGAAGACGTGCTCGCCCGACGGCGGTGAGCTCCGGCTGACCATCGCCGAGGCGGAGGCCTGGATGGCGTCGCTCAACGACGTGCGCCTGGCCCTGGGCACCGCGCTGGACGTCACCGAGGACATGCCGGACGAACTGCCGCCGGAGGACCCGCGCTCGCCGCACCTCGGCGTCTACCACTGGCTGACCTGGGTGCAGGACACGCTCGTCGAAGCGATGATGCCGTGATTCCCGGCGTCCTCGTCGGCCACCACCACCGCGTCGAACCGGGCTGGGCGACGGGCACGACCGTCGTGCTGGTGCCGGCCGGAGCCGTCGGCGCCGTCGACGGCCGCGGTGGCGCGCCCGGCACCCGCGAGACCGACCTGCTGGACCCTTCGAACCTGGTCCAGCAGGTGCACGCGATCTGCCTGTCCGGTGGCTCCGCCTACGGGCTCGCGGCCGCGGACGGCGTCATGCGCTGGCTCTCCGAACGCTCGATCGGCTTCCAGGTGGGCGCCCGGCCGCACCACGTCGTGCCGATCGTGCCGGGAGCGGTGATCTTCGACCTGCCGATGTCGGAGTGGGGCAACCGGCCGGACTCCTCGTTCGGCTACGCGGCCTGCGAGGCGGCCTCTCCGGACTTCGAACTGGGCTGCGTCGGCGCGGGCGCCGGTGCGCGGGTCGGGTCGCTGAAGGGCGGCGTCGGCGTCGCGTCGACCACGGTGGGCGCGCACCAGATCGGCGCGCTGGCCGTGGTGAACGCGGCCGGTGAGGTCGTCGACCGCGCGTCGGGCCTGCCGTGGCTGCCCGCGCTCGGGACGTCCGCGGTGGCGTTGCCCGAACGCAAGCCCGACGGCCTGAACACCACGATCGGCGTCGTCGCGGTGGACGCGGACCTGTCCAAAGCGGAGTGTCGGCGGCTCGCCATGGCCGCGCAGGACGGCCTGGCCCGCGCCGTGCGGCCGGCGCACTCGATGTTCGACGGTGACACGGTGTTCGCGCTGGCCACCGGTGCCGTTCCGCTGGCAGAGCCGCGGGTGTTCGCGCTGGACGCGCTGTGCGCCGCGGCCGCCGAGGTGTTCGCGGACGCCGTGGTGTCCGGTGCTCGTGAGGCCACTTCGCTGAACGGTGTGACGGCGTTCCGCGACCTCTGAGCGGTGGTATCTCGCATACCGAGACAACTCCGGCCAGCCCGTAGGATTGAGCGCGTGCTGGTGATTCGCCGTGACCTGGTGGACGCGATGGTGGCCCACGCGCGCCGCGACCATCCCGACGAGGCGTGCGGGGTGATCGCCGGGCCGTTCGGGTCCGATCGCCCTGAGCGCTTCATCGAGATGGAGAACGCCGAGCGGTCGCCCACGTTCTACCGGTTCGACGCGGCCGAGCAGCTCAAGGTGTGGCGCGGGATGGACGCGAACGACGAGGTGCCGGTGGTCATCTACCACTCGCACACCGCGACGGAGGCGTACCCGTCCCGCACCGACATCTCGTTCGCGGGCGAGCCGGAGGCGCACTACGTGCTGGTCTCCACGCGTGACCCGATCGAGCACGAGCTGCGGTCGTACCGCATCGTCGACGGTGTCGTGACCGAGGAACCGGTCAAGATCGTCGAATCCTGAGTTGCACCCGTTTCCCGGAGGTAGAACCACCATGGCAGTCACCGTGTCGATCCCGACCATCCTGCGCACCCACACCGGGGGCGAGAAGTCGGTGTCCGCTGCCGGTACGACGCTCGCCGAGGTCATCGACGACCTGGAGAACAACCACGGCGGCCTCAAGGCCCGCCTGGTCAAGGAGGGCACGCTGCACCGCTTCGTCAACGTCTACGTCAACGACGAGGACGTGCGCTTCTCCGGTGGCCTCGCGGCCGAGGTGAAGGACGGCGACAACGTCACCATCCTCCCGGCCGTCGCGGGCGGCTGATCTTCTCCATGGCCCGCTACGACTCGCTCCTGGACGCGCTCGGCGGAACACCGCTGGTGGGCCTGCCGCGCCTGTCGCCGTCCGAGAACGTGCGCATCTGGGCGAAGCTCGAGGACCGCAACCCGACCGGCTCGATCAAGGACCGGCCGGCGCTGGCCATGATCGAGGCGGCGGAGCGGGACGGCGTGCTGCGTCCCGGCGCGACGATCCTGGAGCCGACGTCCGGCAACACCGGCATCTCGCTCGCCATGGCCGCGAAGCTCAAGGGCTACGGCCTCGTGTGCGTGATGCCGGAGAACACCTCGACCGAGCGCAAGCAGCTGCTGCAGGCGTACGGCGCGCGCATCGTGTTCTCGCCTGCCGCCGGCGGGTCGAACCAGGCCGTCGCCACGGCGAAGGAGATCGCGAAGCAGAACCCGGACTGGGTCATGCTCTACCAGTACGGGAACCCGGCGAACGCGGAGGCGCACTTCCGCGGCACGGGCCCGGAGATCCTCAAGGACCTGCCGGAGATCACGCACTTCGTGGCCGGTCTGGGGACGACGGGCACGCTCGTCGGCGTCGGCCGGTACCTGCGCGAGGCCAAGCCGGACGTGCAGATCATCGCCGCCGAACCCCGGTACGGCGAGCTGGTCTACGGGCTGCGCAACCTCGACGAGGGCTTCGTGCCGGAGCTGTACGACGAGTCGGTGCTGACCGGGCGGTACTCGGTCGGTTCCTACGACGCGTTGCGCCGCACCCGGCAGCTGCTGGAGACCGAGGGCATCTTCGCCGGCATCTCGACGGGCGCGATCCTGCACGCCGCGCTGGCCGTGGCGCAGAAGGCCGAGGTGGCGGGGAAGGCGGCGGAGATCGTGTTCGTGGTGGCCGACGCGGGGTGGAAGTACCTGTCCACCGGCGCCTACGCCGGAACCCTGGACGAGGCGGCCGCCAAACTCGACGGCCACCTCTGGGCGTGAGCAGTTCTCTCAGACAGCGCCCTTCCAGGCCAGGTCCTCACTCATTTCGCATCCCCCAGAATGCTCATTGAACGACGGTGAACCGACAAGTGATCTTAACTTGCCGGTCCACCGTCGTACGAGTGATTTGCGCAGCTCTAGCCGTTGAACGCGACGCTCGGCACGCCCTGGCCGACGCCGGGCAGCACCAGCACGGAGCCGTTGAGCTGCCGGTCCATCAGCGTCTGGTCGGACAGACCGGAGCGGGCGGACGTGACGTAGAGGTCGGTGAAGTCCTGGCCGCCGAAGCAGCACGCGGTCGGGTTGTCGACCGGCAGTTCGATCTCGCGGTCTAGGTCGCCCTGAGGCGTGTAGCGGCGCACGGCGTGGCCGCCCCACAGCGCGACCCACACGCACCCGTCGGCGTCCACGGTGAGCCCGTCCGGCCAGCCGTCGGTGTTGCCGACGTGGGTGAGGGGGCGGCGGTTCGCGACGGTGCCGGTGGCGTTGTCGAAGTCGAGGACGTCGATGCGGCGGGTCGGCGTGTCGATGAAGTACATGAGCTTCGCGTCCGGGCTCCAGCCGACGCCGTTGCTCGTGTTCACCTTGTCCACCATGACCTTCGCGGCACCGTCGCCGGTGATCCTGGCGAGCCAGCCCTCGTCGGCGGCCTGGTCGTAGCGCATCGTGCCGGCCCACAGCCGGCCCGACGGGTCGATGCCCGCGTCGTTGCCGCGCACGCCCTCGCGCGCCCAGTAGACAAGCCAGCTCTTGGCGCCGTCGCGGTCGATCAGCGCGATGCCGTCCCGCAGGTTGCAGACGATCCCGCCCTGCGCGCGCGGCTTGGCGGCACCCACGTGCTGCGGCACCACGAGCACCGCGTCGTCGTCCCGCGAGGGTGCGTACCGGTGCACCTCGGAGGCGAGGATGTCCACCCACAGCAACGTGGAACTGCTGTGGTCCCACGTCGGCCCCTCGCCGAGCTGGGCGGACGCGCGTACGGCTACTTCGATCGACACCCAACCACCCTAATCGGCACGTACCCTGGACGAGTGGACCGCACCGCGCTCGCGAAACGGGTAATACCGCCGCATCCAGTGCTGTCGTTGCTCGTCGTGGCGGGATTCGTCGGGTTCCTCTACCTAGTCGAGGCCTTCGACGTGGCGACCGGCGGCTCGCTGGAGGACGACGGCGTGCGGCCGCGCGACTTCAGCCAGTGGGACAACCTGCTGTGGATGCCGTTGATCCACGGCGACTGGAGCCACCTCACCGGCAACGCCGTTCCGTTGCTGCTGCTCGGGTTCCTCGCGACCTCGGGTGGGCTGAAGCAGTTCTTCCAGGTCACCGCGGTCATCTGGCTGGCCTCGACGCTCGGCGTGTGGGTGTTCGGCAGCCCCGGCAGCCACATCGGCGCGTCCGGGCTGGTGTTCGGTTTCCTGGCGTTCCTGCTGGTGCGCGGGATCTTCGCGCGCTCGTGGCTGCAACTGGTGATCGCGGTCGG
The DNA here is from genome assembly GCF_044754905.1 of Lentzea sp. NPDC092896. NCBI lineage: Bacteria > Bacillati > Actinomycetota > Actinomycetes > Pseudonocardiales > Pseudonocardiaceae > Lentzea > Lentzea sp. NPDC092896. The sequence continues at coordinate 219,420 of NZ_JBIVPX010000008.1, read as the reverse complement.
CGTGTTCGCGCTGTACGGCGCCGCGCTGTGGGGCGTGCTGCCGGGCCAGCCGGGAGTGTCCTGGGAAGGCCACCTGTTCGGCGCAATCGGCGGCGTTTTGGCTGCGTGGGGTGTTTCCCGCGACAACCGTCGCACCAGCGCACCGGCTACATTCACGGCGTGACGATCGGGATCATGGACTCGGGCGTCGGCGGCCTGACGGTCGCCCGCGCGATCATGGACCAGTTGCCGGGCGAGTCGATCCACTACATCGGCGACACGGCGAACGGTCCCTACGGGCCGCTACCCATCGCGCAGGCGCGCAAGCACGCCCTGGAGATCTGCGACCGGCTCGTGGACGAAGGCGCGAAGATGTTGGTGATCGCGTGCAACACCGCGTCCGCCGCCTGCTTCCGCGACGCCCGTGAGCGCTACGACGTGCCGGTGGTCGAGGTGATCCTTCCCGCCGTGCGCCGTGCGGTCCGGACGACCCACAGCGGCCGCGTCGGCGTGATCGCGACGCTCGGCACGATCAACTCGCACGCCTACCAGGACGCGTTCCAGGCGGCGCGCGACGTGACGGTGACGGCGGCGGCGTGCCCGCGGTTCGTCGACTTCGTGGAACGGGGCATCACCTCGGGGCGGCAGGTGCTCGGGCTGGCGCAGGCCTACCTGGAACCGTTGCAGCGCGCCGAGGTCGACACGGTCGTGCTCGGCTGCACGCACTACCCGTTGCTGACCGGCGTGATCCAGATCGTCATGGGCGAGCACGTGACCCTGGTGTCGAGCGCCGAGGAGACGGTGAAGGACGTCGTGCGGCTGCTGACCGAGCGAGACGAGTTCGCCTCTGAGCCTGCTCTGCACCGGGTGACGTGCACCGGTCCGCCCGAGCGGTTCGCGAAGCTCGCCGCCAGGTTCCTGCCGACCTTCGAACAGTGGGGCTGATGTGCTGCTGACCGTCCTCGGCTGCTCCGGCAGCATTCCCGGGCCCGGTGCGGCGGCGTCGGGGTACCTGCTGGAAGCCGACGGGTTCACGCTGGCGCTGGAGTTCGGCAACGGCGTGCTGTCGCGGTTCCAGGAGGAACGGTCGCTGTTCTCGATGGACGCGCTGGTGCTCTCGCACCTGCATCCCGACCACTGCGTCGACGTGTCTTCTCTTTACGTGGCGAGGAAGTACCATCCGCTGCCGCCGTCCGGGCCGTTGCCGGTCTACGCGCCCGCAGAGGCGCACTCGCGGTTCATCGCGGCCTACGCGCCGAACGAGGCCGAGCGGTCGTCACTGGACTTCAGCGACGTGTTCTCGTTCCGCGGCCTGGGCTCGACGGTCCGGATCGGACCGTTCACAGTGGACTCGGCCGTGGTCGCACATCCTTGCGAGGCCTACGGTTTCCGGATCTCCTGCGGCGAGGTGTCGCTGGCCTACACCGGGGACAGCGGGCCGTGTCCCGCTTTGGACTCGCTGGCGTCCGGCGTCGACGTGCTGCTGAGCGAGGCGAGCTGGACGCACGCCCCGGACCGGCAGCCCGGCCTGCACCTGTCCGGGCGCGAGGCGGGGGAGCTGGCCGCGCGAGCGGGCGCCGGGCGGCTGCTGATCACGCACGTGCCGCCGTGGACGTCGCGCGAGGACGTGCTGGCCGAGGCGCGGTCCGCGTTCGGCGGGCCGAGTGAGCTGGTCGTGCAGGGCGGCCGGTACGAGGTGGGGGAGCGGACATGATCAACCTGGAGCGCGTCGGCGAGCACGAGTTCGTCGCATCCAACGGGCGCGGCGCGTCGGTGCGGATCGGGCGAAAGGGCCAGGAAGGCTCGTTCAGCCCGGTGGAACTGCTGGTCGCGGCCGCCGCGGGCTGCGCGATGGTGACGTCGGAGACGGTGATCCTGCGGCGAACAGGCGGCGATCAGCTGACAGCGGAGGCGGACGCGGTCCAGTCCGAGAGCGGCAACGAGGTGATCTCCATCCCGGTGACGCTCTCGTACGACCTGTCCGCCGTGGACGACCCGGAGGCACTGGAGACCGTCGTCCGGCGCGCCGTGGAGCAGTTCTGCACGGTCACGCGGACGTTGAAGCAGTCGGCGACGTCGCCGCTTCAGCTCCCGGCGCCCTTCCAGACCGCCTCCGAACCGCTGTGACCTGCCCGCACGGTCTGCACCGTCGTGCCGACCGCGAGCAGCACGACCAGCACGGACACCACGACTGAGATCACCCGCCACGTCTTCGTGGTGGGTGCCTCCGCCTGGCGTTCGCGGTCGGCCAGCCGTCCCGCGACCAGCAGCACGATCACCGCGACGCCGAACCCGAGAGCGATGGGCAGCAGCATCGTGCCGAGGTCCGCGTGGGTCTGGATGGCGGGGTTCTGCACGCCGTTCTTCGCGAGCGCGGCCTGGAAGTCCTCGCCGGCCTGCTTGGCCAGCGGAACCGCCGCGACACCGGCCAGCGTGACCCCGAGAACGGGCCACGCGTATCGCCGTCGCCAGGCCGGGACCAGCGCGATCGCGACCGCGCTGAGCGCCGCGAGAGGCAACAGCACGACCACCGCGTGCACCAGCAACGGGTGAAGCGGAATACCGTCGATCGTCAGCATGTCTCTCCCTACGCCATGGCGCTCCGCAGGGTTCATTAGGGTAGGCGCCGTGGTGCGAACCGACGGCCGAAACGACGACGTGTTGCGTGACATCCGGATCACGCGTGGATATCAGACCTGGCCCGCGGGCTCGGTCCTGATCGAGTTCGGGAACACCCGCGTGCTGTGCGCCGCGAGTGTCACCGAAGGCGTCCCCCGGTGGCGCCAGGGCTCCGGCCTCGGCTGGGTGACCGCCGAGTACGCGATGCTCCCCTCGGCCACGCACAGCCGCAGCGACCGCGAGTCCGTGAAGGGCCGCATCGGCGGCCGCACGCACGAGATCTCGCGCCTGATCGGCCGTTCTCTGCGGGCCTGCATCGACCTCGCCGCCCTGGGCGAGAACACCATCGTCATCGACTGCGACGTCATCCAGGCAGACGGCGGCACCCGTACCGCCGCGATCACCGGCGCCTACGTGGCGCTGGCCGACGCGGTGACGTACCTGGGCGCGGCCGGCCGTCTGGCCGACCCGTCACCTCTGTCGTGCGCGGTGTCCGCCATCTCCGTCGGCGTGGTCGACGGCCGCGTCCGCCTGGACCTGCCGTACGAGGAGGACTCGCGCGCGGAGGTCGACATGAACGTCGTCGCCACCGACGCGGGCACGTTGATCGAGGTCCAGGGCACCGGCGAGGGCGCCACCTTCGCCCGCTCCACTTTGGACCGCATGCTCGACATCGCCCTCCAGGGCTGCGCCGAGCTCAACCGCCTGCAGGCCGAGGCCCTGGCCAAGCCCTACCCCGGCATCCTGCCGGAGCCCAAGGCGAGCAAGCGATGAAGCTCCTGCTGGCTTCCCGCAACGCGAAGAAGCTCCGCGAACTCCAGCGCATCGTGGTGTCGGAGTCGCTCGACGGCATCGAGGTGCTGTCGCTCTCGGACGTGCCTGAGTTCCCGGAGGCTCCGGAGACCGCGCCGGACTTCGAGGGCAACGCGCTGGCCAAGGCCCGCGACGCCGCCGCGGCCACTGGGTTGGTTTCGGTGGCGGACGACTCCGGGCTCGCAGTGGATGAGCTGAACGGCATGCCTGGCGTGCTCTCTGCCCGCTGGTCGGGCCGCCACGGCGACGACGACGCCAACCTGGACCTGCTGCTGGGGCAGCTGGGCGACGTGCCGGACGAGCGCCGCGGTGCCGCGTTCGTGTCGGTGGTCGCTCTCGTTGTTCCCGGTGGCGAAGAGGTCGTCGTGCGCGGCGAGTGGCGCGGCACGTTGCTGCGGGCTCGTCGTGGCACCAACGGCTTCGGCTACGACCCGATCTTCGTGCCCGAGGGCTACGAGGTCACTTCAGCCGAGATGACGGCGGAGGAGAAGGATGCGGAGTCCCACCGGGGCCGCGCCCTGAAGCTCCTGGTCCCGTACCTGCGCAAACTGGCCTAGATTTCCCACTGAACTTCTACGTCGGGGCCGAGATCTTCGACCCCGATGTAGGTGTTCCGTTGATCCAGCATCAGTGTCAGCGACCGGCCGCGCACTGGACGGAGGTCGATCGGTTCGTCGCTCGTGGGGCCGAGAACCTTCAGGCCAGGCAGCGCGGAGGCGATCTTCGCAACGTTCCAGCCCTTGCAGTAGAGGCCATGCAAGCCGATCACTTCCCTGAGCGCGCTCAGGTCACAATCGGGAGCCACTGCGCTCAGGTGAACGAACCGCGCCTGCTTGCCACGCAGGAAGTCGAGACTTCGCCATTGCTCGTTCTGGTACAAGCCCAGGTTGGCGGCGTCTGGTAAAAGCTCGAGGTTCGTATAGCGCTGTGCACCCCGTAGATAGATCATCTTCCTGGTCACCTGCGCAAAGGGGCTGAGATCGATCTCGCCCGACGTCCATGCGAAGAAGTCGCGTACCGGAGGCAGGTCCTTGACAAGGCTCAAGCTGCCCAGCGATTCGTTGCGTGGGAGCCAGACCTCCACGCTCTCCAGATGCCTGAGCCGGAACAGGTGCGGAAACAGGCGGATCGACTCGACTCTGGCGATCCCGTTTTCCAGCGGTGCGTCTGCCAGAACCACTTCCGCATACCTTTGAACATCGAAGCTCAGCCAAGCATTGATCAACGCTCGCTGGACCTCCTGCCTTGGATCGCGCGCATATGCGGCGAGCCTGGCGATTGCTTCCGGTGAAGCGACCAACGCGGCACTACGCACCGTTGCGACGGCCATGGCAGAGGAGAGTTCCTCGAGCGAGGCCGGCAGATAACGGAGCACTCGGTGGCCGATGGTGGCCAGCGACGTGGTCTCCTCCGCACTGCGTGGCGGCACGAGCTGGTCCCGGATGATCGCGTCGATCCTGTCGCACACATCAGGGTCGACGTCGCGGACGGTTTCCAAGCACGCGGCTGCCAGCAGCTGAAGCCGGCGGGCTTGGCCTGCATCACGGTCGGCAAGGTCGAGAATCGCGGTCAGCAGTTCGGTCACCTGGGTTCGTTGACCATGTCCGCCAGCAAGGATGATGGTCTGCGTCCAGGAATCCTGATGGGCGTGGGCGACCAGGGTCTCGACCTGGCCGTCTTGCATCGCCTCCTCACCGGCGAGGTATTCCTGGAAGGTCCTGTGCACGAAGTCGACCTGGCCTGGAACTGGTTCGCGGATCACACCGCTGCGTTCCAGCAGGTGGGTTACGACGGCGCTGGGTTCCTCGTCGACGTTGGGCATCGAGCGAATCTTGCGCGCCACGTGTTCGTGCACCTTGGCGGTCGGCAACTGCGACAGTTCGCCCAGCGTCAGCCTCCAGGCAAGATCCCGAAGCAGCACGGTCTTGTCCGAGGTGGTGAGGATGCGGGCAATACCGCGCTCGGCGTCGCGTAGATCCAACAGCATCGTGAGGGCTGCTGCGTACAACTCCATGCGGCTCTGTGGCAGTTCCGAGACTCTGCCCAGGTTCAGCGCGCACAACATTGCGCACAGCAAGGGCGAGGACGCCAAGCTCTGCAGGTGTTCCCGGCTCTCGAGTTGTGTGACGAGTCGCCGTTGAGCCTCTTCGGGTGCTCCGGCGGCCTCGTGCCAGCGCTTCAGGAACACCTTCACGTCGCCCGGGCTCATCTGCCCCAACTCGACAGAGGAGAAGTCCAGTTCTGCCAACCACTTCTCATCCGTAGCGGCGGGGCGCGCTGTAACCACTACTCGCGCTGCCGGAAAGGTCTGCACGAGTTCGCGCAACCACTCTCGGACGTTCGTGCGCTTCTCCGGGCGGACCTCGTCGACTCCGTCTACGAGCAGCAGTGCTTTGCCAGACTGCAAGGCGCGGTGGACCCAACCTGCGGGCATGATTCCGGCCAGCCAACCAGTGACGAACTCTTCGGGCTTGGTGGGCAAGGAAGTGTCGGCATAGGCGCGCAGCCGGACTGGGAAGGGCACCATCCCGTTCCACTCCTGCAGGTTGCCGGTGAAACCGCCACGGGCGGCGGTGACGGCAAGCCAGTCCAGAAGCGTTGTCTTGCCTGAACCCGCTTCGCCACGCACATAGGTTCGGTTGACCAGCGCTGACTCGACTCGTACGCCTGAATGTGCTTGGCGGTCGGGTTCGCTGAACCAGTTTCCGCGCTGCTGCTTCTTGCCTGAAACAGTGAGACTGAGATAGGCAACGCTCAGCGCTAGGCGAGGGCGGTCCTTCATGGACAGACCCAGAAGTTCCAGGCGATCCAGGTTGGCGCCGATGTAGCGCAGGTACTCCTCGCGGAACTCGTCGTCGTTGTCGGTGCCCTGCGGTGCGTACAGCGAGGTTCGGGGGAGCCGGGCGAGAATGTCGTCGAGTTGAGCGGCTTGGGCGGTGGCGCGGGAGAGGACCTCAGCCAGGGCACGCGGCTGGAACGACGGCAGGTTCCTGACGATCTGCACCAGGTAGCGGCACGACTGATCCAGTGCGATCTCGTAACAGCGGCCCAAGTCTTGGCGTGGCAGAGAGCGGCGGATGCGCTGGGCCAGCACCTCGGGGTCGGCATCGTCTGCCAGGAGTGCGGTGTCAGACAGGTCGACGGATGACAGCGCCTCCTCCACTGCGGTGAGGGAAGAGGCGATGTCGTCGGTAAAGCGTTCGAGGGCCGATTCGAGTTGTTCGGTCACCTGGTGGCCGATGTGCTGGATCAGGGTGTCCAGCTTGGCTCGTTGGGTGGGCCTGGATAGTTCGGCCGCGGCCAGTTCCGTTAGCGACGCGGTGCGCTCGTCGGTGTGGCTCGCCAGCCACTCGGTGGCGGCTCGGAGCGCTACGGACTGGCCGAGTTTGGAGACGGCCTCGATTTCTAAGCCCACCCAAACGAGATTAGACGGCTGCCTGGGCGTGGGAGGCCACCGACACGACGCAGACGCCTGCGGCGATCAAGGCCATGCCGGCGAGCATGGCCAGGTTGAGTGGGTCAGAGAAGAGGACTCGGCTGGTGATGGCCACCAGGGCTATGCCTGCGCCTGCCCAGATGGCGTAGGTGATGGCGACGGGCACGCCCATTCTGATCACCTGCGATTCCAGGTAGAGGGCCGTTAGGAAGCCGACACCCAGGCCCGCTGTGGGCCAGGGTTTGGTGAAGCCGTCCGAGTATTTGAGGCAGAGGGTCGCGAAGACTTCCGCGCCCACGGCGAGGGCTAGCAGGATCCACTTGAGCATTGAATTTTCCCAGCACGAAATGCACGCAGCGCTAGGCGTGCGTGTTGAAGAGAACGGGTGATAGGCAGGCGAAAGGCCTGGTCAGCCGCCGCGCGTGGGGAAGTGGACTCGCAAGATGAAATCAGACGGGATGTCGGGGCCGTTAGGTGCCGTCAAACGACACACGGTGTATCACCCTCACCGGAACAGGGGCGGCGTTGTTGCGCGCCCTCCAACCCAACATACCTGAAAAAAGGGCCGCCGTCGCAACAAAGCGACGGCGGCCTCAGGTGTGGTGAAAGGTCAGGCGGGGAGTTCGCGCAGGAGCTTGGCCACGTGGCCGGTGGCGCGGACGTTGTACATGGCCTTGACGATCTTGCCGTCCGGGCCGACGAGGAACGTCGAGCGGATCACGCCCTGGACGGTGCGGCCGTAGTTCTGCTTTTCGCCGAAGGCGCCCCACTCGGTGAGGACCTTCTTGTCCGGGTCGCCCAGCAGCGGGAAGGTCAGGCCTTCGGCGTCGCGGAACTTGGCGAGCTTCTCCTGCTTGTCCGGCGAGATGCCGACGACCTCGTAGCCGGAGTCGGCGAGGACTCCGAGGTTGTCGCGGAAGTCGCAGGCCTGCTTGGTGCAGCCCGGGGTGCTCGCGGCCGGGTAGAAGTACACGACCACGGACTTGCCGAGGTAGTCGGACAGGGACACCGGCTTGCCCTCGCTGTCGGGCAGCGTGAACGCGGGCGCCGTGTCACCAGGTTCGAGACGACTGGTCATGCCCCCGAGCCTATTCGGGGGACTACGCCTGGCCCTCGAAGACGGTGGGCGCGTCCTGGCCCTGTCCGCCCGGCTGGATCGTCAGCTCCATCCGCACGGCCGACTCCGGTACCGCGAACGCCAGCTGGAGCTGGGTGTCGCGGCCTGGTGGGAGTTCGGCGACGGCGGCGGCGAGGCCGTTGAGGCCCTGTACCGAATCGACGAGCTCGGCGGCCGGCTGGCCGTCCGCCAGTGCGCGCACGGCGAGCTGGGAGGAGCGGTAGGGCGACTTGGAGCCGTTGTAGACGGTGATCGTGAAGACCGCCGTGCGCTTGGCCGGTGGGATCGCCGTCGCGGACGGCGCGAGGGAGCGGGGAGCGGACACCACGACGGACAGGCCCGAGGCCCACACGCGTTGTGTGCCGAACGCGGCGGCACCGGACGCGCTGGGCGTCTCAGCTCGCTGCTCGACAGTCAGGTTCTCGTTGGGGGTGACGGCGACACTGGGGCCCGCACATCCCGCCACGGCCAGCAACAGGCACAGGCCCGCGGCCGATTTGGCGAACTTCACGAACTCCCCTTTCCCACCCCGGCGGTGGGTGTGAGCGACTCACGTCAACTGTGACGGTGCCGAAGAGGGAAGTGCGAACGAAAGTGGCCTCTGAAGCGGACCTGGTGCCGGGACGTGGCCGACTCGTAATGGGCGGCGTGGGCGGCGCCACACAGTGCGCCGGCCCCACGCCGTCCGATGCGACCGAGGTCGCTGGTGATGCTAGGGAGCGCGTCGGGGGGCGTGCGCGCTCATACCGATCATCGCCCACTGTGTGCCACGCGCTACAAGCGGAGCCGTTTATCACCCGTTCAGACCAGTGTCAGTCGTACAAAACGTGAAGGTCACGCCTGACCGACTCACGTATGTGCGGCTGAACGGCCCATCGACGGCGTCCGTTCGGCCACCTCGCTGAGGAGTTCGAACGAACGAAGGCGGTCTTCGTGCCCGTGCACGATCGTCGTCACCATGAGCTCGTCGGCCGCCGCCGACTCCATCAACTCGTCCAGCCCGGAACGGACCGTTGAGGGGGACCCGATGATCTGGCTGGACATGCGGTCCTCGATCACCAGCTGGTCGATCTCGGTGTACGGGTAGTCCGCGGCCTCCTGCGGCGTGGCGAGCGGCGCCGGGCTGCCCTGGCGCAGCCGCACGAATGAGAGCGCTCCCGGGCCCGCGATGTACCGCGCGTGCTCGTCGGTGTCGGCGACGATCACCGAGGCGCACACCATCGCGTAGGGCTCCTGCAGGACCTCGGACGGCCGGAAGTGTCGCCGGTACAGCTCCAGCGCTGGCAGCGTGTTCTGGGCGCTGAAGTGGTGGGCGAACGCGAACGGCAGGCCCAGCAGACCCGCGGCCTGCGCGCTGTAGCCCGACGAGCCGAGCAGCCAGATCGGCGGCTTGTTGCCCGCGGCGGGCACGGCGTTGAGGTCCGCGGTGCCCTCGAAGTACTTGATCAGCTCGGTCAGCTCCTGCGGGAAGTTCTCCGCGGACAGACCGGCCTCGGTGCGCCGCAACGCCCGCGCCGTCTTCTGGTCGGTGCCGGGCGCGCGGCCGATGCCGAGGTCGATGCGGCCGGGGTGCAGCGCTTCGAGCATGCCGAACTGCTCGGCGACCACGAGCGGCGCGTGGTTGGGCAGCATGACGCCGCCGGAGCCCACGCGGATCGTCGACGTGGCGTCCGCGATGTGCCCGATCAGGACGGCCGGCGCGGACGAGGCGATGCCGGGCATGTTGTGGTGCTCGGCGAACCAGTAGCGCGTGTAGCCGAGGCGTTCGGCCTGCTGAGCGAGTTCCCGCGAGTTCCGCAACGCGGTCGTCGCGTCCGACCCCGACGTGATGGGCGCGAGGTCGAGTACGGACAGCGGGATCTCACTCAGACGGCTCATGCATCGATCAACACCGATGCTTGGTCACTTCTTCCGTGAGCTGGGTAACTCGTTTCGCCGCCTTCTCGTAGGTGGTGCCCTCGGGGTGCAGCGTCAGCACCACGACGATGCTGAACAGGCACGTTCCGGACGTGTGCAGGGCCGGCGACTTCGTGTCCAGCTCCCACTGGATGCGCGGGCGCGGCCTGTCGACGCACGGCTTCGTCGGGTCGCCGAACCCCGACCAGCCCTGCTTGAACGCGGGCCGCCAGGTGGCCGACGGCAGCCCGAACGACTGGTCGAACCCGTCCGCCGCGCACTTCTCCGCCCGCTGCAGGTGGCCCATGATCGTGTGCCGCACCTTCGGCTTCGCGTCCTCCAGCAGGTAGCGGTAGATCTTCACGACGTCATAGGCACTCACGGCCGTGTAGCCCCACTTGCCGCGGTTCTCCGGCGGCCGCGTGTCCTTGAGCTTCAACCGCTCGGCTGTGCGCACGACCAGCTGGTCCCAGCCGTTCTCCACCCACAGTTCGCTCGCCGCGTTGTCGTCGCTGACGCGCAGCATCGGTTCGATGCGCGGGTCGTCGCCGCGCGTCTCCAGCTGTTCGATCGCGATCAGGATCTTCACCAGCGAGGCGGATCTGATCGGCTTGTGCACGTCCCGGCCGGTCAACGTGTGCGTGATCCGGTCGTAGACCGCGTAGGAGGCCGTCGTGGTGGGAACGGGCGCCGCGAGCAGCGCCATTGTCAGAAGTAGGTGCACGCTGCCGGAAGGTAACGGTCGCCCGAACCTTTTGCCCGATGTTTTGTAGCTCACAGGTGAGAAGAACCGGCTGCCTCCTTCCGTTGACCGAGATGTGACGGATGTGGTGGTGATCGGCGCGGGACAGGCGGGCCTGTCCGCCTCGTACTTCTTGCAGCGGCGCGGCGTCGAGCACGTGGTGCTGGACGCGAACGACTCGCCCGGCGGTGCGTGGCTGCACCGGTGGCCGAGCCTGCGCATGCGGACCGTGCACGGCATCCACGAACTGCCCGGCATGCCGTTCGAACAGCCCGCACCCGAAGAACGCGCGAACGAGGCCATCCCGTCCTACTTCGCCCGCTACGAACAGCTCTACGACCTGCCCGTCGTCCGCCCGGTGAACGTCACCCAGGTCGTGAACGACGGCGCGCTGCTCAAGGTCGAGACCTCGGACGGCGTCTGGACCACGCGCGGCCTGATCAACGCGACCGGCACGTGGCGTCGCCCGTTCTGGCCGTACTACCCGGGCCAGGAGACGTTCCAGGGCCGCCAACTCCACACCGCCGACTACCAGGGCCCCGCCGAGTTCGCCGGCAAGCGCGTCGTGGTCGTGGGTGGCGGCGCGTCGGCCACGCAGTTGCTCATGGAACTCGCTCCCTTCGCGGCGGAGACCCGCTGGGTCACGCGGCACGAACCGGTGTGGCGGGAGGGCCCGTTCACCGAGGACTACGGCCGCTGGGTGGTCGGCATGGTCGAGGAACGCGTCCGGGCGGGCCTGATCCCGCGCAGCGTCGTCAGCGTCACCGGGCTGGCGCTGACCGACCAGACCCGCGCCGCCATCGCGTCCGGGGTGCTGGACCGCAGGCCGATGTTCGAGCGGCTCACGCCTTCCGGTGTCGAATGGGCTTCCGGGGAGCGCTTCGACGCCGACGTCGTCCTGTGGGCCACCGGGTTCCGGCACGATCTGGACCACCTCGCCCCGCTGCACCTGCGGGCTTCCGGCGGGGGGATCCAGGTGGACGGGACCCGTGTGGTGTCCGATCCGCGGATCCACCTCGTGGGGTACGGGCCGTCGGCCAGCACGATCGGGGCGAACCGGGCCGGTCGCAGTGCTGTCCGGGAGCTGATGGGCCATCTGGACGGGCTGAAGGTCGCGAACTGAGCCACCACCGGATCGCGGGCGGCTTGTGGCTCCGGGTGTGACTTGACGGTGGCGAAGTTGGCGGCGCGGTGCAGATGCGCCTTTGGGGGTGGGGGACCGCGCCGGGCTCGCGGGGCTGGCTGCCGCTGTGTTGGCTGGGCCGCTGGCTTGGCTGGCCGGTGGGTTGATGGAGCTGGCGGATTGGGGGGGCCGGTGGGCTGGCAGGTTGGCGGGCGGCTGACGGGCTTGCCGTGCGGCGATGAGGCATGGCGCGCCCGCCAGGCTTAGCGGGCGTGGCGCACGCGGGGGCCTTGCGGGCGTGGCCGGCTCGGCGTGCCTGTACGGATTGGCGGCTCGGTGAGACTGGACGGACGTGGCCTGCCCGACGGGTTTCAGGGGTGTGAGCGGCTCGGCGCAGTGGCTCCTAGGCGCGGGAGTCGGTGCGCTTCTTCGACAGCCGGGTGACCACGAAGATCACCACGGCCACCACGGCGAGGCCCAGGACCACCTTCGAGCCGATGCCCACGTACTGCTCGACCAGGTGCCAGTTGTCGCCCAGCAGGTAGCCCGCGAGGATCAGCGCCGTGTTCCACAGCAGGCTGCCCGCGGCGGTGTAGGCGAGGAACGGCGCTAATCGCATGCGTTCGACGCCGGCCGGGATCGAGATCAGGCTGCGGAAGACCGGGATCATGCGGCCGAAGAAGACCGCGCGGTAGCCGTTGCGCAGGAACCAGGCCTCTGTCCTGTCCACATCGGACACCCGGACCAGCGGCATGCGGGAGGCGATGCGGCGCACCCGGTCGCGGCCCAGCGCGGCGCCGATCCAGTACAGCAGGACCGCGCCCGCGACGGATCCGAACGTGGTCCAGAGGATGGCGTCGAGCAGCGACATCTTGCCCTGGGCCGCGGTGAATCCGGCCAGGGGCAGGAAGACCTCGCTGGGCAGCGGCGGGAACAGGTTCTCCAGCGCGATCGCCAAAGCCGCTCCGGGTGCGCCGGCCGTGTGCATCAGGTCGGTGACCCAGTCGACCAAGTTCATGTAGTCCAAGTTACGGATGCAGAGAGCCGGGGACATTGGGGTGAACCGCAAGGTCGGGGTGGGGAAAACCCCACCCCGACCTCAGGGAGAACCACTAGGCGCAGCGAATCCTTGCGTCCGCCCAAGAAGCGTGGTCGTTCTGCGTGCCGTCACCACCGTCCAGAACCCGCAGGGTGAGAGTCCTCACGCCGGTCACGTCCACGGCCAGGTCGCGGGCCGGGGAACGCACGCCGAGCACGTCCGTGCCGGCCAGCACCACGCCGTCGCCGAGCACCTGGAACGCGACGGTGCCGCCCACGCGCTGGCGGGCCACGTCCAAACCGGCCTCGTCGTCGACACCGACCGAAGCGGCGAACGCGGTGCAGCGGGCATCCAGTGCGTAAGTGATCTCAGACGACGCGTGTGTGCCGAAGCCCTTGCCATAGGGCACGCGGCGCAGCGCGATGCCACGGCCATCACCGGCAGTGGCGCCACCGTTCGTCAGGTCCTTCTCCACCGGGCCGTCACCGCCGACGGCCGACGTCCACGGCCGGTCCGACACGTACGACCAGCCCTCCGGAAGCGGCCGGACCAGGTGCACCCGCGCGGTCTTCTCCGACTCCACCCCCGAGTTGAACGACGCCACGACGGGGATGTCGAAGTAGCCGTAGGACGAGGGCGAAGCGGGCGGCACGACGGTCCAGGTGCCGGACAAAGCCTGCCCGGGACGCACAACCCTTGCCGTGACCGGGTTTCCGAGAACCGACCATCCCGCCGGCACACGCGGCGCCAACGTCACCCCGCGCACGTCCGAGCGGGTCGTGAACAGCCCGGTCACCGTGAACCCACCGGCAGAAGCCGACACCGCAGTCGACGGCACCGCCGAAACCGGACGCTCACACGTGGAAGATCCGGCCCGGCAAGCGATGGCCGCGAAACCTCCGTTGGCAGCCACGTCCAACGTCAGCGTGTCGCCGGCGCGCAAGATCCGTGACTCGTGCACGAGCCCCGCAGGACCGTCCCGTGTGATCTCCACCAGCCAGCGGCCGGAAGGCAGTGAGAAGGGCACCGACACGGTCCGTGCGGCACCGGAGTACCCACCGCCGATGAACCACCGGTCGCCGGACCGCCGCGCGAACACCGAGTGATCCGCGGGACGTCCGGACAGCAGCCGCGTCTCGTCCCACGCGGTCGGCACCTGGTCGACGAAACGTTCGGCGACGGGCCGCGCGGCGTAGTCCTCCGGCCGCCCAGCGAGGTTCGCGAGACCCGACTCGTAGATCACGGTCAACGCCAGCTCGTGCGCGTCGGACGTGGTGCGGGAAGGACGGTGCCAAGCCAACGGCGTGTAGTCCATGCCTCCGACGACACCGCGTGTGAACGGCAAGGCGGTCAGGTGCTGTCCTGTCAGGCCTGAGGACTTCTCGCCGCCGTGCACGGCTTCCATCGTCATGACGTGCGGCCACGTGCGGTGAATGCCGTGCGGGATCGTCGAACCGTGGAAGTTCACGAGTAGATGGTGTGCGGCTGTCTCGGCGAGAATTCGGTCGTACCAGCGGTAGCGGTCCTGGCCGTCGGAGTCCATGAAGTCGATCTTCACGCCCGCGATGCCCCACCGTTCGAACAACGCCAGCCGGGTCGCGCTCTCCGCTGGCGTGTCCAGCTCGTCGTAGTGCACCCAGAGATGGATCTTCACGCCCCGTGCGGCGGCATAGGAGACCAGCGAGGGAATCCACGAGGTCTGCTCCCACGACGGGTCGTAGTCCCAGTTCGGGTCGAAGTACCAGCCCGCGTCGACCAGCGCGTACGGCCAGCCGTGCGCTGCCGCGTAGTCCACGTACTGCTTTTGCATCGCCAGGCTCTGACCGGCTTCGCGGCCACCGGCGAGCCAGCTCCAGAACACCTTGCCGGGCTTGATCCACGACGTGTCGCGCACCTTCGACCGGGGAGCCAGGTCGTCCACGAGGGTCGACGCCGACACGTCCGCCAGCGAACCGACGACAGCGGTGCGCCACGGCGACTGCCACGGTCCGTCCACCGCGACCTGCTCGTCCCAGTACTTGACCGAGTACACACCGGAACCGGCCGTGTGCGCGAGGTGCGCGCCGGAGTGCCGTCCATCCACAGAGGACTCGGTGAGCAGCGAGTACACACCGTTCGTCTCGAACAGTGCCGGATGCAGGTAGTCGGCGGTCTCCGCGGCGGCCGCGTTCGTCTGCACGAACGGGTTTTCGTAGTCACGCCGGTACTTCGCGATCCAGGCGGTGGCGGTGACCGGAATGCGGAACGTCGAAGTCTCGCGCAACACGTTGCCCAGTCCGGCAGGCAGTTCGTACCGATAGGCCACACCGTCCGCGGCGGTCCGCACGACAAGATCCAAACGCGCCGCGCCGACAAACGAGTACCGCTCTTCTTCGTGGACCACTGTGCGCTGTCGTTGCTTCCCGGACGACGCCGTGTAGTGCTCGACCACGCGGCGCGAGGTCCGGCCCGTCAGTTGGAGGCCGGTCGAAAGATCCGCTCTTTCCGTCACCACGCCCAGCGGGCTCGGTTCCACCACCGTGGTGCCGCCACGGCTCACGGACAGAGTGGGGACGCCGTTCGACAGCGTCACGACAGCTTTCGGGCGAGGATCGATTTGTGCTGCTGCTGTTGGAGGTGTGACGCTCGCTGTCAGTGCGATGACGAGCGCTCCCGCCGCGTGCCATCGCACGGTGGACAACCGCATGACCAGTCCCCTCAGACGTAGGTCGCGGCGGCGACACATCCGATGTATACGCGGTCGAGGGCCATTGGTCCACATCCCGGCGGTAAGGCCTTTCCGGCGGTTAATCGTTTGACTACGATGGACTTCGATGGCTGACCAGGTGGGGACGTGTGCGATCTGCGGCACCGCGACCGCCACCTCCCGGCGCAGACACGCGCGGTACTGCTCGAACGCCTGCCGGCAACGGGCCTACCGGCAGCGCGTCAACGAACCCGTGATGGCACTGGACAGTTTCATCGGCCGCGACGCCGAACTGCTCCGGCTCACCGGGCTCACCGACACCCGCATGCTGACGCTCGTCGGAGCGGCCGGGGTCGGGAAGACCAGGCTGATCAAGGAGTTCGTCGGAAGCCGGGCGACGCTGGTCGAGCTCGCCTCGGCGACGGACGTGGCACGGGCGTGCGCGGCGGCGCTCGGCGAGGCGACCGGAGAGCCCGGCCTGAGCACGCTGGTGCGCGCGCTGGCGGGCCGCAGGACGCTGCTGGTGCTGGACAACTGCGAGCACGTCGCGGCGGAGTGCGCGGCGCTGCTGGAGCCGTTGCTGCTCGGCTGCCCCGGCCTCACGGTCATCGCGACCAGCCGCGAACCGCTGCGGGTGCCGGGCGAGGTGCTGGTCGCGGTGCCGCCGCTGTCGATCACGAACGCGGTGGAGCTGTTCATCGACCGCGCCAGCGCGAACCAGGTGGGCCTGCGGCTCGGCGACAGGGACGTGCTGGCCGCTCTGTGCGCGCGCCTGGACTGCCTCCCGCTGGCGATCGAACTCGCCGCACGGCTGGTGACCGTGTTGCCCGTCAAGGAGCTTCTGGCGCGGCTGGACGACCGCCTGGAGCTGCTCAACCGCGGTAACCGCACCGCCGCCGAACGTCATCAGAGCCTGCGTGCGGCGATCGGCTGGAGCTACGACCACCTGAGCGCCGACGAGCAGCACGTGTTCCGGTGCATTTCGCAGGGCCCTCGCGGCTTCGGGCTCGACGTCGCGGTCCAGGCCTGCGACCTGCCCTCGGACCGGGTGCTGGTGGTGCTGTCGGCGCTCGTGGCCAAGTCGCTGCTCACGTTCACCGCGGCCGGCCGGTTCGAGCAGCTGGAGTCGGTCCGGCTCTACGGCAAAGAACGGCTCGCGGAACAGTTCGCTGGGGATGTACCCGGTGGTCCAGCGGCTAACTTGAAGGTGGTTCGCCGCGGGCCAGCCCCCGCGGCGAACCACTAGAAACCGCTGATCAATGAGGTCGGGGGGACTCGAACCCCCACTGGCTGGGACCTAAACCCAGTGCCTCTGCCAATTGGGCTACGACCCCTCGCGGGGAAGCCTATCGGCCGTTCGTGGACTCGCTCTCTCGGGTCTGACCAGGGTCGCACGAAGCCGCGCCACCGACCGTCCACTACGGTTGCGAGTAGAACCGCTGCTAGGAGGACATGTGGCTCGCGATCCCGAGACCATTCAGCGCGAGATCGAGCAGGCTCGCACCGCGCTGGCCGCCACCCTGGACGAGCTGGGCGAGCGCGCCAACCCGCAGAAGCTCGTCGAGCAGGGCAAGTCGTCCGTGCTCGACGTGCTGAGTCAGCCCAAGGTCAAGTACACCTTGATCGCGGTCGGCGTCGTGGTCGGCTTCGCGCTGGTCCGCAAGCTCTTCCGCTAGGAAACCCGCACCAACGGCAGGAGCACCTGCTCGACGACCTTCTCCACGAACGGTTCGTCGAGCGGGTCCCCGGTCAGCATCAGCCGGTAGATCAGGGCCGCGCCCGCGATCTCCACCGCCATGCCGCGCGGGGCGTCGGCCTTGAGCTCGCCCCGTTCGGCGGCCCGGTCCAGGATGCCGCGCAGCACGTCGCGCTGGGAGATCAGGAACGTCTCCCGGAACGCCGCCGCCAGCTCGGGCTCGTGGGGAAGCTCGCCCACTAGTGCCTGGGCGGCCTTGCCGATCGGTCCCGACAGGAACGCGGCGAACGACGAGAGGAACTCGCGCAGGTCTCCGGCCAGTGAGCCGGTGTCCGGTGCCGCGAGGTTCTGCGTGGCGAGCTGGGTGCACGTGTCGATCACGAGATCGAGCTTCGACTCCCAGCGCCGGTAGATCGTCGCCTTGCCCGCTCTCGCACGGGCAGCGACGGCGTCCATGGTGAGGGCCCGGTACCCGACCTCGGCCATCACCTCGAGCGCTGCCTGACGTAAAGCGTCGTCCCTGCTGGCGTCGCGAGGACGCCCCCGCTGGGGGACCCTGCCCTCGTTGAACGCCGTTGTCGACACGGCCATGGCCACCTCCTCGTACAGGGCACGGCTCATGCGTGTCCTCCCCGCCCCTTTGGCGGCACATCCTAGGCGTCTTACCCATGTCGCAGGGTGAGCAGCACCCGGTTGTTGCATCGTGTTGCGGTTGGTTGGGTCTTGCGCGATGTGCCCCAGAACTCCTACCTTTCGGGTGGTCTGGACCGAGCTGCCTCGCCGCGCAGCTGAACGTGAGCAGTTGTCATGCGCGGGCGAGGAGTGGTCAATGGTCTTGGGTAGAAGGGGTTTCCTCGGGGGAACCACCGCAGCGGTCTTGCTGGGTCAGTCGGGGGTGGCGACCGGGAAAGAGACCGGGCCATCGGAGGTCTTCGCCTGTGATGGCATGTCGAAACGCGACTGGGAAGCTTTTGTCGGCGCGCAGGATCTGGTGTGGAAAAAACCTCCGACCCGGTACGGACAGGCTCCGTTCCTCGGTGACGGGCGCCTCGGCAGCGTCGTCTACGCCGAGGAGAACGTCGTCAGATTCACCGTGCAGCACGCCGACGTGCAGGATCACCGCGCGAGCGGCGGCAGCCAGTTCGGGGTCTGCCGGCTTCCTGTCGGAAACCTGAAGATGACGGCGGCCGGCACCGTCACGGCCGTCGACTGGCGCCTCGACCTGTGGAACGCGGAGTTGCGTGGAACCGTGACCACGTCGCTCGGCGCGATCACGTTCGCCGCCTACGTCCACTCCGAACGCTCGGTGTTCTCGCTGAACGTCACCGCGACCGGCGCCGAGAAGCCGGTGCTGGAGTTCGTTCCCAGCCAGGCGATTCCGCCTCGCGCGGACTTCGACCCGCTGCCGGAGGGGTACGTCCGCAACCCGAGCCCGGTGACGGTGGCGGCCGGCCGCGAGACGCTGGTGACGCAGGCGCTCAACGCGGGCGGGCAGACGGCAACCGCTTTCCGGTTGATCACCCACGGTCGCACGCAACGGGTGCTGCTGTCGGTCGCGCACACCTACCCCGAGGCCGTCGCCGACAAGACCGTGCTGACGGCCGTGCGCGAGGCCGCGGTGCTCGGCGGACGACTGACGATGGCGCACCGCAAGTGGTGGAACGACTTCTACCGCAAGAGCTTCCTGTCGTTCGGCGACCAGCGGCTGCAGTCGTTCTACTGGATCCAGCTCTACAAGGTCGCGTCCGGTTCGCGCGCAGGGAGCCCGGTGATGGCGACGACCGGCCCGTGGCTCGAGAGGACGCCGTGGGCGGCGGCCTGGTGGAACCTCAACGTGCAGCTGGAGTACTGGCTGATCCACGGCTCGAACCACCTGGAACTGGACTCGATCGCCAGCACCCTGAAGGACAGCCAGGACCAGCTCGTCCGCAACGTCAAGGAGCAGTACCGGCACGACTCGGCGGGCGTAGGCCGCAGCACCGACCGCACGACGTCGAACGCCGGCACGCTGTACGAACCGGGCACGGGTGGCACCGGCGTCAAGGAGCTCGGCAACTTGACGTGGGCGCTGCACAACGTCTGGCTGTCCTACCGGCACAGCATGGACGCCCGGATCCTGTCCGACGTCGTGTTCCCGCTGCTGCGCCGGTCGATCAACTACTACCTGCACTTCCTCAGGAAGGGGAGCGACGGCAGGCTCCACCTCGACGTCACCACCTCACCCGAGTACGGCGACGCACCCGACTGCAACTACGACCTGCAGCTGATCCGCTGGGGCTGCCAGACGTTGATCGACTCGGCGGCCAAGCTCAGGATCAACGACCCGCTGGAACCCAAGTGGCGTGAGGTCCTGCGCGACCTGACCCCGTACCCGGTCGACGTCAACGGGTTCATGATCGGCGCCGGCGTGCCGTTCACCGTGTCGCACCGGCACTTCTCGCACCTGCTCGCGACGTTCCCGCTGATGACGGTGAACTGGGACCAGCGGGAGAACCGCGAGCTGATCGAGAAGTCGTTGCACCACTGGATGTCGCTGGAGCCCGCGCACCGCGGCTACAGCTACTCCGGGTCCGGCTCGATCGCCGCGCGCATGTTCCGCGGCGACGAGGCCTACGCGTACTTCGTGAAGATGTTCGACACCACCAAGCGCTACCCGGTGCTCGAGAACACCATGTACACCGAGGCCGGGCCGGTCGTGGAGACCCCGTTGTCCGGCGCGCAGACGATCCACGACTTCGTGTGCCAGAGCTGGGGCGGGATCGTCCGGGTGTTCCCCGCCGTGCCGTCCGCCTGGCCCGACGTCATGATCGCCGACCACTCGGCCGAGGGCGGGTTCTCGGTGACGGCCCGCCGCTCCGGAGGCAAAACCGAGTTCGTGCTGGTCCGCAGCCGCGCGGGCGAGCCTCTGGTGCTGCGGCACGGCATCGACGGACCGGTGACCGTGGCGTCGCCGGTCCGCTGTCACGACCGCGGCGACGGGACGCTGGAGATCCCGTTGCGTCGCGGGCAGGAAGTCCTGGTGCACCCCAGGGGCCGCCGCCCCGGCCTGGCCGTCCGGCCGGTCGCCATCACGACCCCCGGCAAGCCCTGGGGTCTTCCCGCGTGATGCTCGGAAAGGAAAGCCCCATGCGCACCATCGCCTTGGCCGTGCTGTCCACAGTGGTCGGCGCGGTCCTGGTCGTCCCCGCCGCGCAGGCGTTGCCGGACGGCCTCGCCCTGACCCCGCCGATGGGCTTCAACAACTGGAACACCACCGCCTGCCGCACCGAGTTCAACGAGGCGATGGTCAAGGGCATCGCCGACATCTTCGTCGACAAGGGCCTGAAGGACGCGGGCTACGAGTACGTCAACATCGACGACTGCTGGGCCGAGAAGACCCGTGACTCCGCCGGCAAGCTCGTGCCGAACAGGACGCGGTTCCCCAACGGCATCAAGGCCGTCGCCGACTACGTGCACTCCAAAGGCCTGAAGTTCGGCATCTACACCAGCGCCGGCACCAAGACCTGCAACAAGGACAACGGCTTTCCCGGCGGCCTGGACCACGAGGAGTCCGACGCGCAGCAGTTCGCGAGCTGGGGCGTCGACTACCTGAAGTACGACAACTGCAACAACCAGGGCGTCGACGCGAAGCAGCGCTACCGCAAGATGCGCGACGCGTTGAAGAAGACCGGCCGTCCGATCGTGTTCAGCCTGTGCGAGTGGGGCCAGAACAAGCCGTGGGAGTGGGCGTCGGACACCGGACACCTCTGGCGCACCACCGGCGACATCAACGACACCTGGCCGCGCACGATGGACATCTACGAGAAGAACGTCGTGCTGGACTCCTACGCCGGTCCTGGGCACTGGAACGACCCGGACATGCTCGAAGTCGGCAACGGCAAGATGAGCGCTGTGCAGTACCGCAGCCACTTCTCGCTGTGGTCGATCATGGCGGCGCCGTTGCTGATCGGCTCGGACCTGCGCAAGGTCTCCGCCGACACGTTCACGATCCTGGAGAACAAGGACGTCATCGCGGTCGACCAGGATCGGCTGGGCGTGCAGGGCAAGCGGATCCGCACCACCGGCAAGTCCGGGGTCGACGTGATCGTGAAGCCGCTCGCCAACGGGGACAAGGCCGTGGCGTTGTTCAACAAGTCCGGCTCCACGCAGACGATCTCGACGTCGCTCTCGGAGATCGGCATGTCCGGTCCGGCGGTGCTGAAGGACCTCTGGACCAAGTCGACGCGCACCACGACCGGCACGATCTCGGCCTCGGTTCCCTCGCTCGCCACGGTGATCTACCGCGTCTCCCAGGACGGCCCGCGCCCGACTCCTCCGGCCGGCACCACCGACCTGTCCGCGTTCGAGGCGTCGTCGTCGACCAACGGCTGGGGTCCCGTCGAGATCGACAGGTCCGTCGGCAACCAGGCCGCCGGTGACGGCAAGACGCTGACCATCAACGGCGTGACGCACGCGCGCGGCTTCGGGGCGCACGCGGCTGGGTCGATCGACTTCTACCTGGGCCGCAAGTGTTCCGCGCTGTCGGTGGACGTCGGGGTCGACGACGAGGTGGCCACCGGCAAGGGATCGGTGGTCTTCCAGGTCTTCGCGGACGAGGTGAAGGTCGCGGACTCCGGCAAGCTCACCGGCACCGACGCGGGGAAGAAGCTCTCGGCGTCGCTCACCGACGCCGAGAACCTGCGGCTGGTGCTGACCGACGCCGGTGACGGCATCAACTCCGACCACGGCGACTGGGCCTCGCCGCGCATCACCTGCGCGTAGCCACGGCCAGCTGGGTCATGTACCGCTTCACGACCCGGCCGCCGTGCCGCGTGTCGATCAACGACGTGATGTCGGCGATCAGCTGATCGCGCGCAGGCAGCGCGATGTGGTTCGAATACGTGAGGAGCAGGTCCACGTACGCCTCGGTGTCGTAGGCCTGCTCCCACTCGTACCGGTGGAACTCGGGTTCGTCGAAGAGCGCGCTCTCGTCGAACTCGCAGGGGATGCCCGACGCGGGGGACTGCCGCAGGTTCGGCGGCGTGGCGGGGTCCCAGCGCTCGTAGATCTCCTGCACGTCCACGAAGAACCGCTCGGTCCCGCCCGCGATGTGGTGCGTCGAGATCACGGCCAGCACGCCGCCGGGACGCAACGCGGCGGCGCACCGGGCCATGCGGGTGTGCGGATCGAGCCAGTGGAACGCCGTCGCGCACACCACGAGGTCGAACGGCGTCGCGGGCAACGGCCAGTCGTCGAAGTCCGCCACGACCACACGGGCGTCCGGGGCGTGCGAACGGGCGACAGCGGCCAGCTCAGGGCTCAGCTCCACCGCCGTCACGTCGCCCAGCGCGGTCAACGGCAGCGTCGCCTGACCGGTGCCCGGCGCGATCTCCAGGATTCGCGGGCCGTTCAGGCGTTCGAACAGCTGCGGGGGATAGGTGGGACGGGCCCGGTGGTAGCGGGCCGCGTCCTCGCCGAACGTGGTGCGCAAACGCTCGCGATCGGTCACCCGCCGAATTCAAGCGACCGGGACGGCAGCGCGTCCATCCCGTTTCGCGCGAAACCCGCCCACGTGCTCCGGATGGTCTTCGCCAGCTCGGCGTCCGGCTCCTGCCCCGCCAGCATGCCCGCGCCGATCCAGCCGTCCGGGTCGAACAGGAACGGCAGCTCCATGCAGTGGCACGAGCCCATGGGGGCGTCGGCGGGCGCCCACCGGAAGAGGTAGGTCGCGGCCTGCCCACCCGCCGCCGTCCAGTCCCGTGCCAGTTCACGGGCCCCGAGGGCGAAGATCAGTTCGGTCACCGCCGCCCAGTGCTCACGGCTCGGCACGTACGGGCTGCCGTCGTCGGCCGTGTGCCCGACGAGCAGTTCGACGCGGGACGCCGCCGCGGCGAGGTCGATCTCGTCCAGCGTCGGGGCGAACGGCATGCCGCCGGACGGGGCGAACCTCGGTCCCATCGCGACCACGGCGGCGGCCTGGGCCGCCAGCACGTCCTCCACGGAGGTCGTGGCGTCGACCGAGATCGACGCACGCAGCGCGGCCGTCATCTCCGGGCGTTCGGGGCTGCGGGTGCCCAGCGGTGCGCTCTGCAGGATCGCCCGGTGGAACAGGTTCTCGGTGTCGGTGAGCATCAGCGCGTACACGGAGTCGGCGCCCGCGGACTGCCCGAACGCCGTCACGTTCGCCGGATCGCCACCGAACGCCGCGATGTTGTCCCGGACCCAGCGCAACGCGGTGAGCTGGTCGAGCAGGCCCAGGTTGTCCTGCAGGTAACCGAAAACGCCGAGGCGGTAGCTGACATTGACCACCACAACGCCTTCGGAGGCAAGCAGACCGGCGTCGTACTTCGTCGACTCACCGCTGCCGGTCACGTAGGCGCCGCCGTGGAACCAGACCATCACGGGCAGACCGGACGCGTCGGCGGGCGCGGTGACGGACAGCACGTGGCAGTGCTCGTCGAACGTCAGGCCCTCGACGGAACTGCCGACCAGGGCGGCCAGTGCGGACGGTGGCTGTGGACAGGCGGGACCACGCTCGCCGGCGTCGATCACACCGTCCCACTTGGACGGCTCCGGCGCGGCGAACCGGGAAGCGGTCGCATATCGGACACCACGAGCTCGTACAAGACCTTCAGTGATCGCCACGGCATCGATCCTAAGCATGCGTAACCAATTGCACAGCGTCTCGATTCGGCGGGAACGGCTACATAGGAGGACCATGTAACGGTTGAGCAACGAGACAAGAGGAGGGCTCCAGGTGCGGGCTACGACGATCTACGGCACTCGCGACATCCGTGTTGAGGAGGTGCCGGACGCGGCGATCAAGGAGGCCACCGACGTCGTCGTCCGGGTCGAGCTCGCCTGCATCTGCGGCAGCGACCTGTGGGCGTACCGCGGCGTGGCCAAGCGCGAGGACGGGCAGCGGATCGGGCACGAGTTCCTCGGCATCGTCGAGGAGGTCGGCGGGGACGTGAAGAGCGTCCAGGTCGGTGACCGCGTCATCGCGCCGTTCGTGTGGAGTGACGGCACCTGCGCGTACTGCCAGGCCGGGCTGCAGACGTCGTGCCGCGCCGGCGGGTTCTGGGGCAGCAAGGGCAGCGACGGCGGTCAGGGCGAGGCCGTGCGCGTGCCGCAGGCCGACGGCACGCTGGTGAGGGTGCCCGCGGACGCGCCGGCGTCGCTGCTGCCCGCGTTCCTGAGCCTGTCCGACGTCATGGGCACCGGTCACCACGCGGCCATGGGCGCGGGCGTCGGTCCCGGCAGCACGGTCGCGGTCGTCGGTGACGGCGCGGTGGGCCTGTGCGGCGTTCTCGCGGCCAAGCGCCTCGGTGCCGAGCGGATCATCGCGATGGGCCGCCACGAGGACCGGGCGAAGATCGCGTCGCTCTTCGGTGCCACGGACCAGGTCGCCGAACGAGGCGACGCCGCGATCGAGCGCATCAAGGAGATGACCGGCGGCCTCGGGGCGTCGGCCGTGCTGGAGTGCGTCGGCACCGAGCAGTCGTGGGAGACCGCGATGGGCATCGTGCGCGACGGCGGCCGGATCGGCTACGTCGGCGTGCCGCACGAGATGAAGGGCCTGCCGCTCGGCAAGTTGTTCGGGCGCAACATCGCCATCGGTGGCGGCGTCGCGCCCGCGCGGGCCTACCTGCCGGAGCTGCTGGCCGACGTGCTCGCCGGCCGGATCGACCCCGGACCCGTGTTCGACCGGACGGTCTCGCTCGACGACGTCGCCTCGGGCTACCAGGCGATGGACGAGCGGACCGCCCTGAAGGTCATCGTGCAGCCGTAGTGAGCACGTAGTCCTCGGCGCGCACGCGCTTGGTCCGCATCCAGTACCGCCAGGTGAATCCCGGCCACACGGTGCGGTTCACGCCCTGCGCGTCGAGGTACCAGCTCTTGCAGCCGCCCTGGGTCCAGACGCCCTTGGTGAGCTTCTGCTGGATCTCCTGGTTGAACTCCTGCTGGGCCTCCAGCCGCACATCCAGCTCCGCTGCGCGGTGTGTGTCGAGGAGCTGGAGGCACTGCGAGATGTACCGGATCTGCGACTCGATCATGAACACGACCGAGTTGTGCCCGAGTCCGGTGTTGGGGCCCAGCAGGAAGAACAGGTTGGGGAACCCCGAGACCGTGATGCCGTAGTAGGTCTCGATGCCCTGTTGACGCCACTGCTTCGCGAGGTCGACGCCGCCCTTGCCCTGGATGTCCAGGTAGTCGAACGAGTCGACGACGTGGAACCCGGTGCCGTAGATGATGACGTCGACCTCGTGCTCGACGCCCGCACTGTCCACGATGGACTTCTCGCGCACCTCGGAGACCTTGTCCGTCACCAGGTCGACGTTCGGACTGCCCAGTGCGGGGTAGAAGTCGTTGGAGATCAGCACGCGCTTGCAGCCCATGGTGTAGTCGGGCTTCAGCTTCTTGCGGAGCTTCGGGTCCGGCACCTGCTTCTTCATGTGCCGCAACGCGATTCCCTGCGCGAACTGCATGATCTTCGGGTTCACCGCGAAGCCCAGCGCTGACGACTCGCGCGTCCAGTACACGAAGTCGCGGTAGAGCCGTTGCGTGAACGGCAGGGCGCGGAACAGCTTCTGCTCCCAGCCGTTGATCTCGCGGTCGGCCTTGGGCATGATCCACGGCGGCGTGCGCTGGAAGATCTTCATCGACGCGACCTGCTTCGCGATCTTCGGCACGAACTGGATCGCGGACGCGCCCGTGCCGATGACGGCGACGCGCTTCCCGGTCAGGTCGTGGTCGTGGTCCCACTGCGCGCTGTGGAACGTCTTGCCGCTGAAGTTCTCGATGCCCGGCAGTTCGGGGACGTTCGGGATGTGCAACGCGCCGACGCCCGCGACCAGCGCCTGGGCGGTGTAGGTGTCACCCTGCTCGGTGGTGACGTTCCAGCGCTTGGCCTCGTCGTCCCACTGCGCGCCGGAGACCTTGGTGTTGAAGCGGATGTGCGGCCGCAGCCGGTACTTGTCGGCGACGTGCTGCAGGTAGTCGAAGATCTCGCCCTGGCGCGCGAACATCCGCGACCACCTGGGGTTCATCTCGAACGAGAACGAGTACATGTGCGACGGCACGTCGCACGCGCAGCCGGGGTAGGAGTTGTCGCGCCAGGTGCCACCGAGGTCGGCGGCCTTCTCCAGCATCACGAAGTCGTGCTCACCGCGGCGCTTCAGCTCTATGGCCATGCCCAGGCCGGAGAAGCCGGTGCCGATGACGAGCACTTTCGTCTCTCGGTGCATGGGGAAGTCCCTCCGCTCGCGGTGGCTACTTCTCAGTAGGTTACCCCGAGTAAGTTACGAGCGGTAGACTCCATTTGTGACAGCCCCCCGGCGCCGAATGCCCAAGGCCCAGCGCATGGCTCAGATGCTCACCGTCGCTGAGGAGATCTTCGCCGAGCAGGGCTATCTCGCAACCTCGATGGACGAGATCGCCGAACGCGTGGGCGTCTCGAAGCCGATGCTCTACGAGTACTTCGGCTCGAAGGAAGGCCTGCTGATCGGCTGCATCCACCGGGCGCGCACGGAGCTGCGGGAGAAGACGGCGGCGGCGATCGCGGGAGCGCAGAGCCCGGAGGAGTTCCTCCGGCTGGGGCTGCTCGCGTTCTTCGAGTTCATCGACGAGCACCGCCGCTCGTGGGCGTTGCTGCGGCAAGAAGCGGCCGTGGCGGTGCCGTCGGCGCAAGAAGAGGTGGAAGGCATCCGTCAGCAGCAGACGGACATGATCGGGGCCGTGCTGGCGTCGTTCACGCCGGAGATAGACCCGCTGGAGGCGGAGGCGTTCGCCGAGATCGTCGTCGGCGCCACCGAACGCCTCGCGGTGTGGATGGAGCGCAGGCCCTCGGTGGGACCTGCGCTCGCAACCGACTACGTGATGGCCGTGATCTGGCCGGGTGTCTCAGACCGCCTCATGAAGCAGCCTTCACCCGCTCAGCCCGCATAGCGGACACGGCGGGGAGGTCCAGCGGCGCGAGCTTCGTGCCCGTCGCCCACTCGATCAGCAGATCGGCGAGCTGCGGGTTGCGCGGCAACACCGGGCCGTGCAGGTAGGTGCACAGGATCCGGCCCTGGACGGCGCCCTCGACGCTGCCGTCGTTGCCGGTGCCGACCTTGACGTGCGCGAGCGGCTTCGCGGCCGGGCCGAGCACGGTGCGGCCCTGGTGGTTCTCGAAGCCGGTCAGAACGCCGGAGAACAGGCCGTTCGCCGGCTCGGCGAGGACCTCGCCGATCGCGCGGCTGCCCCCGGCGTGCGAGGTCGAGTCGATCAGGCCCATGCCGGGGTGGGTGATGTTGTCGGCACGGGTGAAGCTCTCGCCGAAGATCTGGATGCCGGCGCAGACGCCCAGCACCACGGCGTTCTTCGTGACGGCGCGCTGCAGGCCGGGGTGCTCGCGCAGGTGCTTCACCGCCAGCGTCTGCGCGGTGTCCTCACCGCCGCCGACGACGTAGATGTCGCACGAGTCCGGCACCGGCTGGCCGTAGTTGATCGGCACGATCTCGGCTTTGATGCCGCGCCACGTCATGCGCTTCTCGAGGACCACGGCGTTGCCGAAGTCGCCGTACGTGCCGAGGAGATCCGGCAGCACGAGCGCGATCTGGATTGTCGACTCACTCATCAGCGGCAGCCCTGGCATTCAAGTCGCGGAACGCGGTGTAGTTGGCGATGACCTCGACCGCGCCGGGAGGCATCTGGTCGATGGCCTTCAGCGGGTCGGGCACGATCGTGTGCTGGACCTCGGCGTAGGTCAGGCGGACGGCGAGATCGGTCGCGCGCTCGCCGGCCGCGATGACCGTGCGGCCCTGCAGGCGCTCGAACGGGACGTCCCAGAGCCACGACAGGTCGCGGCCGTCGGCCTCGTTGGCGTTGATCACCAGGACGGCCGGGTGGTTGGCCTCCTTGACGACCGTGAGGGTCTCGCTCCAGCCCGCCGGGTTCTTGCTGAGCAACAGGCGCGCGCTGCGGCCGTTGCGCTGGATCGTGCGGTAGCGGCCACTCACGTTGGAGACGCCGCGCAGCCGGCGGACCGCCTCGTCCGCGGGCACGCCCATCGCGTGGGCGGCCGCGGCGGCCATGACGGCGTTGGCCTGGTTGAACTTGCCCGGCAGCGTGAGGCGCAGTTCGAGCTTCTGGTGCTCCGGCGTGATCATCGCCTCGTCGGCGGTGATCCAGTTCGGGTGCGGGCGCGCGAGGTCGCAGCCCGTGCAGTGCCAGTGCTCGCCCTGCCAGCGGATCGGGTTGCCGCAGCGCGGGCAGCTCGCCGAGTCGTGGTGCCAGCCGGTGCCGGTGGCGACCCAGATGACCTTGGAGGCGTTCCAGGCCGCGCTCGTCACCATCACGTCGTCGCAGTTCGCGACGATCGTGCAGTTCTGCAGCTTGTTGACGGTGTCGCGCAGCGCGCGCTCGATCGTGCGGACCTCACCGACGCGGTCGAGCTGGTCGCGCGAGAGGTTCAGGATCACCGCGACGGACGGGTTGCTGGCGCCCGCGACGGCGGGGAAGTAGCCCTCGTCGCACTCCAGCACCGCGTACGGGGCGTCCGGCTGCTTCGACAGCGCCGTGACGTGACCGTCGGGCATGTTCGCGCCGCTGTGGTTCGTGGCGACCTCGCCCAGCGCGCCCACGGCCCGCGCCAGCATCATCGTGCTGGTCGTCTTGCCGTTGGTGCCCGTCACGACGGCGACGTTGCGGCCCTGGGTGAGGCGGTTGAGGGCCTGCGGGTCGAGCTTCAGCGCAACCCGGCCGCCGATCATGCCGCCGGCGCCGAGGCCCATCTTCTGCGACAGCGTGGAGCTCAGGTTGCCCAGCTTCACGGCGGCTGCGGTGCGCAGAGGGAGGCGGGCGGGGGAATCGTTCACCCTGGCGATGCTACCGGCGTTGCTCTTTGCCCCTTTTCGGACGGTCGTTGCGTTGGTGTGAACGGGCTTCGGTACAACTAGCGGCTCAGCTAACGACTCAGTCCGCGCAGGATCCGGATGAGCTCCACCGTGGGCAGCTGGCAAATGTTGGAGTCATGTTCTCCAGCGTTGACTGACTGGGCGCCTGTGCTCTTCATCGGGCGAGACCACGCAGGATCCGGATGAGCTCCACCGTGGGCAGCTGGCACAGCTGCGCCATGTTCTCGAGCGCGGGCAGGTCGAGGTGCACCTCCGGTGAGGCACTCGGCGGCAGCGCGTGCAGCCGTCCGGCCGCCCACCGCTTGAGCGGCAGGACGCGCGGGTTGTCGGTCGCGGCGATCGAGGTGAGGCTCAGCGTCAGGTGGCCGGCGGGGGTGTCGCCGAAGAAGCGTTCGTGCACGCGGGCGAGGACCTCGTGCGCCGGAACGTCGAGGGCGTGACAGATCTCCACGAGACGCACGACGGAACACTGCCGCGTGCCGAGCTCGTAGGTCGCCAGCGTCTGCAGCGAGATCTCGGTCTGCAGCCGCTTGTTCAGCTCCTTGCGGGTCCATCCGCGCTGCTTGCGAAGACTGCGGATCTCATCACCGAGCACGCGCTGGTACGCCACTGTGTCGATTTGGCCGTTCGCAGTTTGCACCCTGGTCCTCCACCCCGTGAGCGGGTCTCACGGTGATGGAAGGCGCCAGTGCTTCGTCGCTTACGCAACTTACTGGGAGAATCCCCCGAACGGGCTATACATCTCTACTCTGAGTATCAGTTTACGCAGCGCACGCCGTCTGCGGAGATGGGCGCGGGGGGCGCCGGGTCAGCCGGTTGCTGACGAGCACCGTCCAGGGCGAGTACTCCAGAACCGGTGAAACCCTGCGCGCCGGGACCCGAGTAGTCCGATCCGAGGAAGACGCGGGCGGCCCCTGCGGGCACGTTCACGTCCTCTTCGATCTTCAGGCCGCCGAGGGCCTCCTGGACCGCGTTGGCGCCCGCCTCGCCGCCCTTGCCGTAGCGGACGACGGACTTCGCCATGGCCTCGGCGTTGCCCGTCTGGCCCTCCTTGAAGCCCTTCGCGACGAGCGACTGGAGCACCTGGCCCGCGAGGCCCGGCTGACCGGAGGCGTTGCGGACGTCGACGGTCACCGTGGACTTGTCGAACTTGGGGTCGGCCGGGTTCGACGTCGCAGGGGCCTTGCCGAGGTTCTTGACGAACGTGCGCACCTCGGACTCGGTCACCTCGACCGCGGAGCCGTCCTCCGGCGTCTGCAGGTCGGGGTTGCCGGTCGGGATCGTCTGGAACGTCATGTTGCCGCCCGTCATGTCCTTCATCTGCAGGGCGAACTTGGTGATGTCCCAGCCGTCGTCGAGCACGATCGCGCCGCTCACGGCCTTGATCATGTCGCTGCGCTTGGTGCTGTCGGTGAGCACGCCCGCCGACAGCATCTTCTTGGCGAGGCCCGCCATGAAGACCTGCTGGCGCACGACGCGGTCGAGGTCGCCCATCGGCAGGCCGTGCCGCTGACGGACGAACGCGAGCGCGTTCTTGCCCTCGATGGTCTGCGGGCCGGCCTTGAAGTTCGCGCCGGAGAAGCTGTCGCGGACGTTGTTGGTGAGGCAGACGTCGATGCCGCCGACGGCCTTGGTGATGTCGTAGAAGCCGACCAGGTTGACCTCGGCGTAGTGGTCGATCGTCGAGCCGGTCAGCGTCTGGATGGTGTCGATCAGGTTCTTCGCGCCGGCCTTGCGCGACTCCATCTCGATCTCGGGCGCGGGCTTGCCGCTGCCCTGCAGCTTCTCGGCGGCTTGACCCTTGGCGTAGCCGTAGGCAGAGTTGATCTTGTGCCGCCCGAACCCGCCCGCGATCTTCACGTAGGAGTCGCGCGGGAACGACACGGCGTAGGCCTTGCCGCTGTCGTTCGGGATGTGCAGCAGGATCAGCGTGTCCGTGTTGAACCCGCCGTCGTCGCTGCCGCCCGCCTGCAGCTCGTTCAGGACGTTCTGCGGCAGCGGGTTGCCCTTGGAGTCGGTGCGGCTGTCCATGCCGACCAGCAGGATGTCGATCGCGCCGTCGGCGGGCTTCTCGCCCGCGTCGGCCAGGTTCAGGTCCTGCTTGGTCAGGCCGTCTGTCAGCGCCGTCAGGTTCTGCCACGCGATGCCGGTGACCAGCAGGATCGTGGCGGACAGCATGCTGAGGAAGATCTTGGCGCCGGTGGACGCGCCACGTTCGGCCTTGCTCGGCCTGCGAGCCGCGGCGGGCCTGGGCCTCGGCCGGGGCGCGGCGGCTGTCTTCGCGGGGGCGGTCTTGACCGTCGGGCGGTCGGCCACGGGACGCGGGCGCGGCGCGGACGACGAGGCGCGGCCCGTCTCACGGGGGCGCTGGGACTCCCGGCGCGGAGGTTCGCTCCGACTCGCCGACTCGCGGCGCGGAGGTTCGCGGCGGGGCGGTTCGGAGCGGCTCACCGGCTCGCGGCGCGGTGGTTCGGCGCGCTTCGGCGGCTCCCGGCGTGGGGGTTCCGCCTTGCCGGGCTGCCTGCGCGGGGGCTCTGAGCTGCGCGGCGGCACCTGGGGACGGCGGGGCTGGCCCGCCTGGGGACGCGGGGTGGCAGAGGGTCGCCTGGGATTCCCGTTCGGGTCTCCTGGCCGCGGCGGCCGGTTGTCCACACCCACTCCTCTCGGCGAAATCGGGTACACCAAGTAGACGTGCGGGGCCGCCACTCGGTTGTGCACAGGGTGACACAGTGGCGGAGCCCACCCGATCAAGGCCCCTTGACCAGCGGTTTTGTCCGTTTCGTAGACTCGTCGCCGTGTTGACGATGCAGGACGCGCTGCTCGCGCTGACCAAGTACTGGACCGACCGAGGTTGCATCGTGGTGCAGCCGTTCAACACCGAGGTCGGGGCGGGAACGCTGAACCCGGCCACCGTGCTGCGGGTGCTGGGTCCCGAGCCGTGGCGCGTCGCCTACGTGGAGCCGTCCGTGCGGCCCGACGACGCCCGCTACGGCGAGAACCCGAACCGCCTGCAGACGCACACCCAGTTCCAGGTGATCCTCAAGCCCGACCCGGGCGACCCGCAGGAGCTCTACCTCGGTTCGCTGGAGGCGCTCGGCATCGACGTGCGCGGGCACGACGTCCGGTTCGTCGAGGACAACTGGGCCTCGCCCGCCCTCGGCGCCTGGGGTCTCGGCTGGGAGGTCTGGCTCGACGGCCTGGAGATCACCCAGTTCACCTACTTCCAGCAGGCCGGCGGCATGACGCTCGACCCGGTGTCGGTGGAGATCACCTACGGCATCGAGCGGATCATGATGGCGCTGCAGGGCGTCGACCAC
Source organism: Lentzea sp. NPDC092896 (assembly GCF_044754905.1). Lineage (NCBI taxonomy): Bacteria > Bacillati > Actinomycetota > Actinomycetes > Pseudonocardiales > Pseudonocardiaceae > Lentzea > Lentzea sp. NPDC092896. Next base: position 187,078 of record NZ_JBIVPX010000008.1, on the reverse strand, counting down.
TTCAAGAAGATCGCCTACGCGCCCGGCATCTCCTACGGCGAGGCGTTCGGCCAGGCCGAGTACGAGATGTCGCGGTACTACCTCGACGACGCGGACGTGGAGGCGAACAAGCGCCTCTTCGAGGAGTTCGCGGCCGAGGCCAGGCGCATGCTCGACGCCCGCCTGCCCGTTCCGGCGCACAGCTTCGTGCTGAAGTGCTCGCACATCTTCAACGTGCTGGACGCGCGCGGCTCGATCTCCACGACCGAGCGCGCCCGTGCGTTCGGCCGGATGCGCGGGCTGGCGCGGGAGGTCGCCTCGCTGTGGGCCGAGCGTCGTGCCGAGCTCGGGCATCCGCTGGGTGTGGCCGAGCTTCCCGCTGCTGTTGTCAAGCCTTCGTCCTTCGTGGACGTGGTCGCGCCGGCGACGCTGCTGTTCGAGATCGGTACCGAGGAACTGCCGCCGCACGAGGTGCTGCGGACCGTGGACGCGGTGCGTGCGGCGGTTGGCTCCAAGCTGGATGCCACTCGGCTGACGCACGGCTCGGTGACCGTGCACGGCACGCCGCGCCGGATCGTCGTGCTGGTGCCCGCGGTTTCGCCGCGGGAGCCGGACGCCGAGCGCACGGTGCGTGGTCCGCGTGTTTCCGCGGCTTTCGATGCCGACGGCAACCCGACGAAGGCCGTGCAGGGCTTCGCGCGTGGCCAGGGCGTCGAGGTCTCTTCGCTGGGGCGTGTGGTCGAGAACGGCGTCGAGTTCGTGGCGCTGACCAAGTCCGATGCCGGTCGTGGCGCCGTCGAGGTGCTGAGCGGGCTGCTGGCCGAGGTCGTGTCGGACCTGCGGTCCGAGAAGAACATGAAGTGGAACGACCCGAAGCTGTCGTTCACCCGGCCGATCCGCTGGCTGCTCGCGCTGCTGGGGGAGACCCCGGTGCCGGTCGCGGTGTCGTCGCTGGCGTCCGGGACCACGACTCGGGTGCACCGGACCGCTGCTTCGCCGGTGGTTCCGGTGTCCACCGCGGACGGTTACCTGGAGTTCCTGGAGTCGCACGGGATCCAGGTCGATTCGGCTGCTCGTTCGGCCGCGATCGTGGAAGCCGCGCAGGAGCTGGCGGCGTCGGTCGGCGGTGTCGTCGAGGTCGACGGGCTGCTGGACGAGGTGACGAACCTGGTCGAGTGGCCGACGCCGATCCTCGGTTCGTTCGAGGAGCGGTACCTGGAGCTGCCCGCGCAGATCCTCACCACCGTGATGCGCAAGCACCAGCGGTACCTGCCGGTGCGGTCGGCTGACGGCTCGTTGCTGCCGCACTTCGTGGCTGTCGCCAACGGGTCCATCGACGCCGATCTGGTCCGGGCGGGCAACGAGGCCGTGCTGCGGGCGCGGTACGAGGACGCGGCGTTCTTCTGGCGGGCGGATTTGAAGACGCCGCTGGAGGAGATGAAGTCCGGGCTCGCGAAGCTGACGTTCGCGGACAAGCTCGGTTCGATGGCGGACAGGGCCGGGCGCATCGCTTCGCTCGCGGGGCGGTTCGCTTCGGTGGTCGACGTCGACCGCGAGACGCTGGATCGCGCGGGTGCGCTGGCCAAGTTCGACCTCGGCTCGCAGATGGTGATCGAGCTGTCGTCGCTGGCCGGTGTGATGGCGCGGGAGTACGCGGCACGGGCGGGGGAGACGTCCGAGGTCGCGCTGGCGTTGTGGGAGATGGAGCTGCCGCGGTCGGCCGGTGACGCGCTGCCGTCGTCGGTGCCGGGCGCGCTGCTGTCGCTGGCGGACCGGTTCGACCTGCTGGCCGGGTTGTTCGGGATCGGTGCGCAGCCGACCGGGTCGTCGGATCCGTTCGGGCTTCGCCGTGCGGCTCTTGGTGCGGTCACGGTGTTGCGGGCGTTCCCCGACCTGCGGGCGATCACCCTGCCGGTGGCGCTTTCCCTTGCTGCTGAGGGGCTTGAGGTGTCCGCCGAGGCGTTGGAGACCGCTCGGGAGTTCGCGGTTCGGCGTTATGAGCAGGCGTTGCTCGATGCTGGGCACGAGCACCGGTTTGTTCAGGCGGTGCTGCCGTTGGCCGACTCGCCGGTGTTGGCTGATGAGACGCTGGCGCAGTTGGAGTCGTTGGCGGGCAACGAGTCGTTTGACGCGTTGGCTGCGGCTTTGCAGCGGGTGCGGCGGATTGTGCCTGCGGCTGTTGAGGGGTCCTACGACGCCTCGGTGTTGTCGGAGCCTGCGGAAGTGGCGCTGCACAAGGCGTTCGACGGGGTTTCGCGGGATGTTGTTGGGCTGGCTGCGTTCTTCGGTGCAGCTGAAGGGCTCACCGGGCCGATCAACACGTTCTTCGACGAGGTGCTGGTGATGGCCGAGGACGAGGGCGTCAAGGCTGCTCGGCTTGGGTTGCTGGCGTCGATTCGGGACTTCGCGGCGCCGGTGCTGGACTGGACTCAGCTGTAGGTCGGTTCGGGATGCGTGGGTCGATTTGCGTTGGCCTGTTTGCGTTCCAGCGGGGTGGGTCGCCTTTGGTTGGCGGCTCACCTTGCGAGGGTGGGCGCGTGGGTCGTGACGAAGTGCGGGGTTGCGATTGGGGCTTGACCTTGAGCCTCTAGCTGGGCGCGTAGTCGGCCTCAAAGACCGGGGTTCAAAGCGCCCCGGCCGAGCCCAGACAGGGTGGCACCCAGCCCCTCAAGGTCAAGCCCCAATCGCCATGAGCGGGGTGCACCGCTACCCAGGCGGCAGAGGTTCACACGGCTCGCTTCGCATCGCCACGCCAGGATTCGTGCGTGGTTGCTTTGCGAGGGCCGCGCCTGTCGGCACCGCGCGCCGGGCCCTCGTAGGTGGTCGCCTTGCGTTGGCGGGCGCCGGGTGGGTTTCGCTACTTGATTTCGAAGCTCTGGCCGTAGACCTTCCACTTGAGTGGCGTGTTCAGGTCCAGGTTGCCTGCCTTGAGCCACACGCGTTGTGCCGTGTCCACGCGACTGGTGTTCTCGTGTGCGGGTTCCTGCTTCATGGTCCACACTCGGGCGTCCATGAAGGCGTTGAGCCACGTGGTCTCGTTGCCGCCCTGCGACGGTGGCTTTGCCTTGGTCAGTGCGCGTTTGCGGATGCTGGAGAAGTCCAGGTTGCCCCAGCCGTCGCCGTGCATGACGATCGCGTCGTAGTACGCGAACTGGCCCAGGGCGCGCACGCCGTCGGCCTTCGCCTGGCGTACCGCCGGGTTGAAGTAGACGCGGTCGCGTTCGGACTCTTGTGCCGCCTTGAAGACGGAGTCCGAGGCCGCGGTCTTCCAGTCCCTGGTGTAGTTGGGATCCAGGCCCGAGTGCGAGTCGGTGCCGTTGACCCTGCGCAGTGCGGGGAGGTACTTCTCCAGCACGTTGCCGGGTTTGCGGGTCTTGTAGAGCTCGACCAGGTCGAGCATGTCGCCGGTGCCGCTGCAGAAGCCGATGATTCCGGCGGTGTAGCCGCGTCCGTCGTCGATGTCCTCGATGTAGCTGAACTGCGCTTTCCAGTTCGTGGACGAGTTCTCCGCGCTGGACACGATCTGCATCGCGATGTCCTTCATGCGCGGGTCGTTGAGGTCTGCCGCTTGGGCGGTGCCCGCGGTCGCGGTGGCGAGCGCGACGCAGAGCAGAACGGCGGCCAGCGTGCGGCCTGGGATCTTCACGCGTTCCTCCCGGGGTGTCCCGGGCGGCGGTTCGGCAACCGTAAGGGGTCTGGACCTTCAGCGGCAAGGATGTTCATTCGATTACGAACTTGTTGTCACACATGAGAAAGAGGGGCGCCCCCGACCGGGGGCGCCCCTCTTTCTCATGTGTGAAACGGTGGAGCTAGTTGATCGTGAAGCTGTCGCCGTAGACCTTCCACTTGAGTGGCGTCTTCAGGTCGAAGTTGCCGGCCTTCAGCCACACGCGCTGCGCGGTCTCGATGCGGGAGACGTCCTCGTGGGCCGCTTCCTGCTTCATGGCCCACACGCGGGCGTCCATGAAGGCGTTGAGCCACGTGGTCTCGTTGCCACCCTGCGACGGGGGCTTCGCCTTGCCGAGCGCGCGCTTGCGGATGTTGCTGAAGCTGGTCTTGTCGCCGCCGTCACCGTGCACGACGATCGCGTCGTAGTACGCGAACTGGCCCAGGGCGCGCACGCCGTCGGCCTTGCCCTGTGCCACAGCGGGGTTGAAGTACACGCGGTCGCGTTCGGACTCCTGTGCCGCCTTGAAGACGGAGTCCTTGGCCGCGGTCTTCCAGTCCTTGGTGAAGTTGGGGTCGAGACCCGAGTGGGAGTCGGTGCCGTTCACCTTGCGCAGTGCGGGAAGGTACTTCTCCAGCACGTTGCCGGACTTCTTCGTCTTGTACAGCTCGACCAGGTCGAGCATGTCACCGGTACCGCTGCAGAAACCGATGATGCCCGCGGTGTAGCCGCGGCCGTCGTCGATGTCCTCGATGTAGCTGAACTGGGACTTCCAGTCCGTGGAGGAGTTCTCCGCGCTGGACACGATCTGCATCGCGATGTCCTTGAGGCGCGGTTCGTCCAGATTGGCCGCGGAGGCGGTGCCAACCGTGGTGGTGAAGAGAGCGGCGCACGTCAAAAGTGCGGCCGCGATGCGACCAGTGATTTTCACGGATTTCCCTCCGGGGCAGGGACGTTGGGGGCCCGGGCGGCGTGAGAGCCACGGTAAGGGGTCCATACCTTTATTGGCAAGAGTCTTTACTAATTCGCGAAACGGACAATTGCCCTCAGTCGATGCATTCCGGCGGAAACGCTTGCCCTGCAAACGTTTCCGCCGGGACGTCAGGTCAGCGGATGTCGAACTGCTGCCCGTAGACGTGCCACTGCAGGGGGCGTTCGAGGTTGAGCTTGCCCTCGTTGAGGAACCGGCGCTGGGCCGTGTCGACCCGGCTGGTGTCCTCGTGCGCGGGCTCCTGCTTCATCGCCCACACCCGTGCGTCGAGGAACGCGTGCAGCCACTGCACCTCGTCGCCGCCCTGGGCCGGCGGGCGTGCGCCGGTGTTGAGCGCGCGCTGGCGGATGCTGGAGAAGTCCAGGTCACCCCAGCCGTCGCCGTGCATCACGATCGCGTCGTAGTACGCGAACTGTCCGAGTGCCTGCACACCGTCCTGCTTCGCGCGGTTGACCGCCGGGTCGAAGTAGACGCGGTCGCGTTCGTGCTCCTGCGCGCCCTGGAACGTGCCGTCCTGGGCCGCCGACCGCCAGTCGCCCTGGAAGGTCGGGTCCAGGCCGTCGTGCGACGGCGTGCCGTTCACCCGTTCCAACGCGGGCAGGTACTTCTCCAGGACGTTGCCCGGCTTCCAGTCGCGGTAGAGCCGGACGAGGTCGAGCATGTCACCGGTGCCGCTGCAGAAGCCGATGATGCCGGCGGTGTAGCCGCGGCCGTCGTCGATGTCCTCGATGTAGCCGAACTGCGCGCGCCAGTCCAAAGAGGAGTTCTCCGCACTGGACACCAGCTGCATCGCGATGTCCTTGAGCTGCGGGTCGTTCAGGTCCGCCGCCTGGGCGGTGCCGGGCGTGACGAGGGCCGCCGCGCACAGAACCGTTGCCGCGAGCCGTGTAAACGTCTTCATGCCGCTCCGTTCCACAGTGGAATCGGCGGCGACGTGGGCCCGACCGTAGCGTGAGAGCGCGGACACGGCAAGGGCCCGGCTCGCGAGCGAGCCGGGCCCTCCTCTGTCATCAGCCGTTCTCGGCAGCGCACTTCTGGTCGTTCGGACGCTGTCCGCCGAGCAGGTACTCGGTGACCTTGTCGTTGGCGCACTTGTTCTTGCCGAAGATGTAGGCGCCGTGCCCGCCCTGGTCGATCGTGATCATCGCGGCCCTGTCGCCGAACGCGCGGCGCGTCGACTGGGCGCCGACCAGCGGCGTCGCGGGGTCGCGCTCGTTCTGCACCAGCAGCACGTTGCGCGGGCCCCGGTCGGACGGCAGGACCTGCTTCTCCACCGGCTTCGGGAAGAAGGCGCACGGCTGGATGTTCGCGGCGCCCGCACCGAACATCGGGTTGCGGACGCGGTCGATCGCCACGTTGCGCTCGTACGTGCCGACCGACGACGGCCAGGTCGAGTCACCGCAGATCACGTTCAGGCGACCCGCCAGCAGGGCCTGGACGCGCGGGACCTCCGGGTACTCCTGCGGCGGCTGCGGCTGGCCGGTGTCGAAGGCCTTCCACGATGCGGCGAGCTTCGAGAAGGCCTCGTCGCCGGTGGCGTAGAGAGCCGTGAAGGTGAGGAAGCGGAACAGCCTGCCGTCGATGCCCTCCACCGAAGGCTTCTTGTCCAGCCGTGCGGCCAGGTCGAAGAACTTGGCGCGCACCTGCTGCGGAGTCGTGCCGAGGTTGTACTCGGGGTGCGCCGCCGCCCACTTCGCGAAGTCGGGGAACGTGTCCTCGACGCCGCGGCCCATCAGCCGGCCGCCCTCGACGTCCCAGCCGCCCTTCGGCAGGTTGCTGTCGATCACGACCCGCTCGGAGGTCTTCGGGAACAGCGTGGCGTACACCGAACCCAGGTACGAGCCGTACGAGTACCCGAGGAACGACGCCTTCTTCTCGCCCAGCGCCGCACGGACCGAGTCCAGGTCACGCGCGATGTTCGCGGTCGTGTTGTACGGCAGTTCGCCGGCCGAGGCTGACTTGAGGCACTGCTCGGCGATCTTCTTGACCTCGTCGGCGCGCTGCCGCACCTCGGCGGAGTTGTTGGCGTACGGAGGCACGCTGCCGTCCGCCATCTGCTCGTCTGTCAGGTCGCATGTGGACGGTGAGCTGTAACCGATGCCCCGCGGGTCCATGCCGATGATGTCGTACGCGTCCTGCACGTCCTGCGGCAGTCCGACCGCCTTCAGCACGAACGGGAACGTCAGGCCCTCGCTCGGCCCGCCGGGGTTGGTCAGCAGGATTCCCTTGCGCTTCGCGGGGTTCTTGCTGGCCAGCCGGGTGAACATCACCTCGGTCCTGCGGCCCTCGGGCTTGCGGTAGTCGAGCGGCAGCTGGAGCTTTCCGCACTCCAGGCCTGGCAGCGCCACGTCGGTGGGACAAGCGACCCACTGCACCTCGGGCTTCGGCGTGGCGGCGGTCGACACCCCCGGCACCGCCACCAGCCCTGCGGCGGCCGTCACGACCGCGGCCAGAGACAACGATTTTCGCATTAGCAAATTCCTCCCCGACGACGCGCCCCCTCGGCGCGCCGAACCAATGGAATGTCAGCCGTTCATGCGGACGAGAACGTCCAACTGGGCCTTGTTGTAAAGCTCGACCAGCACCTTGATGACGGTCCGTCTCGCGTGCTCCACGCCTCGTGGCGCGTCGCTGTACAGACCGGCCGGATCCGGGAACACCGCACGCATCTGCGCCATGTACGGCATCTCGCGCATGCCGTCCGCGACGGCCTGCCGGGTCTGCTCGTCCGCGTCCTCCGGCAGGTTGTCGAACGCCACGACCGCCGGATCCCGCGCGTAGTCCTTCAGCGTCCCGGCGTACCTCGCCAGCGTCTCCGGCGAGAGCAACTGGGCCAGTACGACGGTGAACGAGCGGTCCTGCGGAGACAGGTTCGCGTTCTCGATCATCGCCGCGACGTCCGGCGGCAGGTCGGTCGGCGCCTCCTGGCGCAGCACCAGTGCCAGCTCGGCCCTGATCCGTTGCAGACGTTCGATCTGCGCCGCCAGTTCGGTGTCGAGCTCCCGCAACGCCTCGCGGGGATGTTCGTCCCCGTCACCGAGGTCCGCGATCTGCGTGAGCGACAACCCGAGATCGGTGAGGCGCTTGATCCTGAGCACCCGCACGAGATGGGGCACGCCATAGCTCTTGTAGCCGTTGGCACGGCGTTCGGGCTCGGCGAGCAGGCCCACCTCGTGGTAGTGCCGGATCGTGCGCAACGTCGTGCCGGCGAGATCGGCCAGCTGGCTGGTGCTCCACCCCACGACGTCTCCCTCTCCGTTCGGCCCTGACACGACTCAGTTGAAACTATGCCGCTACGGCACGGTCAAGGCAGGCCGGGACAGTTCAGACGAAGGTGTGAGGGAGCGACGACTTTCGTCGCAAGCAAAAGGCCCCCGTCAAGAACCCGGGGGCCTTTCGTTGTCCTACAAGGACTTACAGGAACTGACCACCGCGGGTGACAGCACCGTAGGCGTCCACGATGCCGTGACCGTAGAAGCCGTTGAACTTCGAGTCACCTTCACAGGTGGCGTCGAACTCCGGCGTGCGGCCCACGTTGACGTACGAGACAGTGCGCGGGTTCGGGCAGGCGCGCTGCGTCGCGGTCTTGTAGAGCACCTTCTCGACCTTGTCGGGGTCGAGGGTCAGACCGGGGTTCTTCTTGTCCTTCTTGCCGTACTGGCTGACGATCAGCGCGGCGACACCAGCGGCGTGCGGGGCGGCCATCGAGGTGCCCTGCAGGAACTGGTAGTAGCCGACCTTGTCGCCCTGCACGGCCTTCTTCACGCCGGCGGCCAGACCGTCGGGCGTGATGTTGCCTGCCTCGTCGATCGCGCCTTCGGCGAGAGCGACGTTGCGCGGGTAGGTCGACAGGATCAGGTTCTCGTTGGTGCGGTACCACGGCGTGCCGAGGCCGTCGCGGAAGTAACCACCGGGAGCCGAGATCGCGGTCTGCTCGAGGCCGTAGTTCGAGTAGTCGGCCTTGGCGGTCGACGGGCCCAGGGCGGACACGGAGATGACGTGGTTGCCCTCGGTCGGGAGGTTGAGGCACGTCGCGTTGTCGATCGGGCGCGGGCGGTTGTGACCCGGCGGGTAGTTCGGGCTCACGGTGTCCTGGCGCGGCTTGCCCAGGTCCTCGTGGTTGTTGCCACCGGCACCGATCAGCGTGACGCCCTTGCGGTGCGCGTAGTTCAGCGCGCGCTGCACGGTCGCGATGATCGTGCGCTGCTCCAGCTGCTCCTCGGCCGAGGCCGTGGGGTCGTTGGCGCAGTTCATGTACCAGGGGTCGACGTAGAACGACATGTTGATGACGTCCAGGCCGATGTCGGCGCCGTAGGTCAGGGCGTCGACGACGGGCTGCAGGAAGAACGATCCCGCGTCCTGGCCGCCGCGGATGTTGACCAGCGACACGTTCGGCGCGACGCCGGAGATGCCGAAACCGTTGGCAGCGGCGCCAATGGTGCCGGCGACGTGCGTGCCGTGGCCGCCGTCGTCCCAGTTCGCCGGGTCGACGCAACCGCGGAACTCACACGGGCCGTCGAACACGCCACCGTCGGAGTCGTTCGGGATGTCGACGGTGAAGTTGCGCGAGAGCTCGTTGTTGAAGTTCGGCGCGATGTCCGGGTGGGAACCGTCCACACCGGTGTCGAGAATGCCGACGTACACGCGCTTGTCGCCGGCCTGCTTGGCCCGCGCGATGTTGGAGCGAACGAGGTTCAGGCCCCACAGGTCGCCGTCGAGCGGGTCCATGCCCGCCGTCGACTTCGACGGAGCAGGAGCCTTGTTCGCCTGCTCTGCCTTGTTCTCCTTCTCGACGTTGTCCCGCTTGACCTTCTCGGCCTTCGCCGCGGGCGCGTGCCCGATCGGCTTGGTCCGAGCGGCGCCGACGATCGCGCTCGAAGCGGAAACCTTCTCCGCGAAGCCGTTCGCGGGCGCCTTGACCGTCAGCAGGCCGACGGCGTCGTTGCTCCGCACGACCTCGCCGCCCGCCGCTTCCACGGCGTCGATCGCGAAGTCGCGGTTTCCGGGTTCTTCCAGAAGGACGGTGTACTCCGTAATCGGCCCTGTGGAGGCCGGCGCGGCCCCCGCCGCCGAAGTGCCCGCGGCGATCAGCGACACCGTTGCCGCCACCGCCATCACGGTTCTGCGCGTTCTCACCTAGCTGTCTCCTCACACCCGGTCAGGGCTGGATCCAACAACACGGTGCGGCCCCCGATTGCCGCCCAAGTTGGACACACTGACACGAAAATTCGCCGCACATCAGCGCCTTTCGTACGGAATCGAACTGTAGCCGATCGGAAGCGGAGCGTGATGTTATGAGAAGAAATCTTGACTTAACAAGATTCAAGGACTGGACTCCGCGTTTATGCGAAGACGGGTAATGGCATCGTCGGCGTGCCTGCTCTTTCTCCTGACTGCCTGTGGTGAAGCTGGTCAGGGCTCTCCGACGCTGCCTACGCGCGGTCCCAAACCAATCGTCGGGGTAATCCTTCCCGACCGAACGACATCCGCGCGTTGGGAAGAGCAAGACCGCCCACTGCTCACACAGGCGTTCAACTACGCGGACATCGAACCGTTCATGGAGAACGCCGAGGGTGACGAGGCGAAGTTCGCGCAGATCGCCGACGAGATGATCCGCCGCAAGGTGAAGGTCATGATGATCACGCCGTTGTCGGCGGCGGGCGGCCTCTCGGTGCAGAAGAAGGCGAAGGCGGCGGGCATCCCGGTCATCGACTACGACCGCGTGACGCTCGGCGGCCAGGCGGAGTACCACGTCGGTTTCGACAGCGTGAACGTCGGCCAGTTGCAGGCGGACGGTCTGCTGGGCTGCCTCGGTGACAAACCGGGCGCCAACATCATCGAGATCGAGGGCGCTCCGACCGACCACAACGCCACGCTCTTCACCCAGGGGCAGAAGTCGCGGTTGTCCTCGAAGTACGACAGCGGCGCGCTCAAGCTCGTGAAGTCCCAGCCGGTCGCCGACTGGAACAACGAGCTCGGCGGGCAGCTGTTCGAGCAGATCCTGAACGACAACCAGGGCAAGGTCGACGGCGTGGTCGCGGCCAACGACGGCCTGGCGGGCGCGGTCATCGCCGTGCTCAAGAAGAAGAACCTCGCGGGCAAGGTCCCGGTCACCGGCCAGGACGCCACTGTGGACGGCCTGCGGGCCGTGCTGCGCGGCGACCAGTGCATCACCGTCTACAAGCCGGTGCGCGACGAGGCCGAGGCCGCGTCCAGGCTGGCGATCGCCATCGCGCGGGGCGACCTGGAGGGTGCCGACGACCTCGCCACCGGCAACCTGCGGGACCCCGTCGCACGGCGTGACATGAAGTCGGTGCTGCTCGGCGCGACGCTGATCAAGAAGGAGAACGTCCGGACGCTGGTCACCGAGGGCATCATCAAGCCGGCGGAACTGTGCGCCGGTGACCTCGCCGCGGCCTGCGCCCAGCAGGACATCGTCGGGAGCTAGCGGCGTGACCCAGAACGTTGGCTGGGTAATTCACGCCCAGCAGGGCGCCTCGCGGCGCCGCTAACGGACCGTCACGGCCTGTCCTGATCGGGCAGGTCGTGACGGCCCGAGATGAACTCCTGCACGGCGATCTTCACGCGGATGATCGGCTGCCTGATCCGCGCCTCCCGGCGGTAGGCGCGGGTCAGCTTGCGCGAGCCTTCCGGGTAGCGCCAGCGCGCCCACGGTGAGCCGGGCCTGGCCAGCCGCACGGCGCCCACGGCGGGCACCACCGGCACGAGCAGGCCGAGCAGCCCGGTCCAGATCTTGCCCTTGAGCAGGGCCACGATCGCGAGGCACAGGTTCACCGAGATGGCGATCAGCCGGAGCGTGAACGTGGACGCCGGCGTCGTCTCCGGGTTGAGCTGCAGCACCTCGTCGTAGCCGAACGGGCGTGCGCCGAGCAGGAACGTCCCGGTGAGACCGACGGCGAGGAACACGGCGTCCACGGACAGCCGGCCCGCCTTCGTCCAGTACACGTCCCTCAGGTGCAGGATCAGCGCGAACTCGTCCAGCACCAGTGCCGCACCCACGCCGAGAACGGCCGCGGCGGCCAGTCTGGCGCCGTGCATGTCGTCCGGGATGACGAGGCTCGTGACGCTCGACAACAGCAACAGCACGGTGCCGAACACGACGTGATGCACGTGCGTGTCGCCGTGTACGAAGTTGCCCGGCCACCAGCGGACTTTGGCTCTGATCAAGCGCACGCTGATGCGGATGAACACGAATGTGGTCACCAAGCCGATGAAGAAGAAGAGCAGTCTGTCGCTGCCGGTCAAGCCGCGGCCCCCTGGGTCAACGACCCTCCAGGTTACCGGTCCCGGTAGTTGACGTCCCCGTGCACGTTGCCGATCTGGAAGAGCGTGCCGTGGACGGGTCCGCTGGACTTGTTGACCACCGTCGGGCGGCCCTTGCCCTGGGTCTCCCGAGCCTGCTTCACGAGGTACTTGGTGACCAGTCCGAGCAGGCCACCCGCCGTCCGCGGCGCGACTGTGACCGTGATCGACAGCTTCATCTGCTCGGGCACGGGTACCTCCGCGAGATCATTTGGAGTCTCACGATAGCAGCGAGATCAGTGAGATCCATAGCTCGACTGATGACGGGGACCCATGGTTGACTGTCCATGGTCGTACGTTGCGTGTTCGTGGATTTCCCCGCTCGCGGAACGAGGTCGCGAGTGTGTGGTTTCTCCAGGTTCCGGAGAAGGCGCCGTCGCGTCCTGACCCGGTGGTCGCGAGCGCGATCCGGCACCTGTTAGAGGAGAAGTAGCAAGATGGCAGTACAGGGCACCGTCAAGTGGTTCAACGCGGAGAAGGGCTTCGGCTTCATCTCCCCTGACAACGGTGGCGCCGACGTGTTCGTCCACTACTCCGAGATCCAGATGAACGGCTACAAGGCTCTCGAAGAGAACCAGCGGGTCGAGTTCGAGATCGGTCAGGGCCAGAAGGGCCCGCAGGCCCAGGGCGTTCGCGCCGTCTGAGTCCGACTGGTCAGCACATCTGATCTGTATCTGACAAGCCGCCTGTCCACTATCGGACAAGCGGCTTTGTCGTATCTTGTGCCCGATTGATCGCGATCAGTAGCGTCGCGGCATGGGGAGACTGTTCGTAGCCGCTCTGTTGCTCTTCGTGGCCGGATGCGCCGGCGGTGAAGGTGCCGTGCCAGGTGGGAGCAAGATCGACGCTCTGCTGGCCAAGGCACCCGTCTACGCAGGTCAGGTGGCCCCCGGCTCGGCCGTGGACCGCATCAGGAAGCGCGGCGAGCTGATCATCGGCGGCTCCCAGGACGCCCCGCTGCTCTCGCAGCTCGACCCGATCAGCGGCGAGCTCACCGGCTTCGACGCCTACCTGGGCAAACTGCTCGCGCAGTACATCGTCGGCAAGCCCTCCACGGAGCTGCTCTCCGCGACCTCCGAGACCCGCGAACCGTTGCTGGCCAACGGCACCGTCGACGTGATCATCCAGACCTACACGATCACCCCGCAGCGGGCCGAGCGCGTGGCGTTCGCCGGTCCCTACTACCAGTCGGGGCAGTCCATCGCGGTGCGCAAGGGCACGTCCGGCATCGGCGAACCCGCTGATCTGGCGGGTAAGACCGTCATCGTCGGCGCCAACACCCCCGGGGTGAAGGCGGTGCAGGACGCGGCGCCCACCGCGAAGATCCTCGAGTTCGGCTCCGATCCCGAGTGCCTGACCGCGCTGAAGCAGGGCCGCGGCGACGCCTACGTGCAGGACCAGGCGATTCTGGTGGCCGACGCGTCGAAGGACAGCGAGCTGCAGCTCGTCGGCGAGCCGTTCACCGAGGACCCGTACGGCATCGGCATCAAGCACGGCGACGCCGAGTTCACGAAGTTCGTCAACGACTGGCTGCGCGAGATCGGCAAGTCGGGGCTGTGGCAGGAGGTCTGGAAGCAGACGATCGGCACCGTGGTCACCGGCGACGCGCCGGCGCCACCCGCGATCGCCTCATGAGCCTGGTCCTCGAAGGCTTTCTGAACACCGTCGCCCTCACCCTGCTGTCGTTCGCCGGCGCGTTGCTCGTCGGGTTGCTGGTGGCCGTCCTGAGGATCGTGCCGGTGCCGTTGCTGCGGGGCGTCGGCGCGGTCTACGTCGAGGTGTGGCGGAACATCCCGCTGCTCGCGTGGCTGGTGCTGTTCGTGTTCGGGCTGCCGGAGGTGGGCGTGAAGATGCCGTTGTTCTGGACGGCCTTCACGGCGATCGCGTTGTACGAGGCGGCTTTCGTGGCGGAGGCGCTGCGGTCGGGCGTGAACTCGGTGGCGTCCGGGCAGGGTGAGGCCGCGCGGGCGCTCGGGCTCTCGTTCCGGCAGTCGCTGCGGCACGTGATCCTGCCGCAGGCCTCCCGGCGGGTCGTGCAGCCGTTGGCGAACATCGCGATCGCGTTGACGATGGCGACGGCGCTGGCCGGAGTCGTCGGTGTGGTGGACATGACCCGTGCGGCGCAACGGATCAACCTGGAGCTCGCGCAGCCGTTGCTGGTCTTCACCGGGGTCGGGCTCTGTTACCTGGTGATGGCCGCGGGCATCGGGTTCGGCGCGCGGGTGCTGGAACGGCGGCTGGCCTGATGTTCGACGCTCCCGGACCACGTGCGCGCCGCCGGATCTTCTGGATCTCGGTGGTGGCCGTGCTCGTGCTGGCCGGACTGGTGGCGCTGGGGTTGCGGCAGTTCGCGGCCGGTGGCCAGCTGGATCCTGTCCGGTGGAGGCCGTACCTGACCTGGCCCGTCTGGCGCTATCTGCTCACGGGCCTGTGGTCGACGGTGCTGGCGGCGTGCGCGACCGGAGTGCTGGCGATGGCGGGCGGGTTGCTGCTCGCGTTGCGGCCCAACCGGTTCACCCGCGCCTACGCCGAGGTCATGCGCACGGTTCCGGTGCTGCTGCTCGTGTACGTGATGCTGTTCGTGCTGCCGTCGTTCGGCGTGAACCTGCCGCTGTTCTGGAAGCTCGTGGTGCCGCTGGCGTTGTCGCACGCGGCCTCCTACGCGGTGATCTTCCGGGCGGGCGTCTCGTCGGTCGATCCCGGCCAGCGCGAGGCTGGGTTGTCGCTGGGCATGCCGGACGGTGTGGTGACGCGGTTCGTGGTGCTGCCACAGGCCGTGCGGCACATGACACCGTTGCTCGTCACCCAGGCTGTCAGTCTGTTGAAGGACACCTCGCTGGGATATGTCGTGTCCTACACGGAGTTGTTGTTCAACGGCCGGGTGCTCGCGAACTACAACGGTCTGCTGATCCAGACCTTCATCGTCGTCGCGTTCGTCTACCTCGTGGTCAACCTGGCGCTGTCCAGGCTGGCCCACCGGCTGGAGGCCGCTCGTGCCCGCACTGCTCGCTGAGGTCACCCGGTCCGGGTTCGTGGAGAGCCTGCACCACGGCAGCGTCGTCGGCCTGCTGCCGTCCGGTGACGTGGGCTTTTCCGTGGGTGCGGTGCAGGACCCGGTGCTGCCGCGGTCGTGCATGAAACCGTTCCAGGCGCTGGCGTGCCTGACCGCCGGAGCGCCGCTCGAGGGTCCCGCGCTGGCGATCGCGGCCGGGTCGCACACGGGGGAGGACCGGCACGTCGAACTGGTGACGCGGCTGCTCGGCGAGTTGCCGGTGGAGCTGTTGCGGTGCCCGCCGTCGTGGCCCGAGGACGAGGAGACGCGTCAACGGGTGCCGAAGCCCTCGCGGGTGCGGATGAACTGCTCCGGCAAGCACGCGGCGATGCTGGCGGCGTGCGTGGCCGCGGGGTGGCCGGTCGAGACCTATCTGGAGCCTGCGCATCCGTTGCAGCAGCTGGTGATGCGGACAGTCGAGGAGCTTTCGGGCGAGTCCGTCGCGCACACGGCGATCGATGGCTGTGGTGCGCCGGTGTACGGACTGTCGTTGCACGGCTTGGCGCGCGCGATGCAGGGGCTGGTGCGCACGCCCGTTGCCGAGGCCATGCGCGCGTTCCCCGAGTACGTCGGCGGAACCGGGCACGTGAACACGGTGGTCATGCAGCAGTTGCCGGGTGTGGTGGCCAAGGGCGGCGCGGAGGGGGTGCTGGTGCTGGCGACCTCCGCCGGGCACGCGGTCGCGGTGAAGGTGCTGGACGGCAATCCCCGTGCCACGACGGCGATCGGGCTCACGGCGCTGGCGGCGCTGGGGTTTGACGTGTCTCCGGCCAAGGAATCCCTGTCCGTGCCGGTGCTCGGTGGCGGGCAGGTGGTCGGCGAGGTGCGCGTGGTCCTCTAGAACTTCTCGGGGACGTCGAGCATGCCGAGCTGGCTCATGACCGTCGCCGTGTCGCCGTAGACCCGTTCGCAGACAAGAACGTCCTTGTCGAAGAGGAAGAAACCGACCATCCTGACCTTGAACGACCGTCCGGTGACCTCTTCGCCGGTGAGGCTGCCGAGGTGCGTGCCCTCCAGCTCGAACTCGAGGATCACGGCGTTGTCGGCGTGATGGACGTCGATGACCTTGTTGCGCTGGTCGGGGAACGCCGCACGGGTGCGTTGCCAGTACCCGCGGACCTCGTCCACGCCGTCGAAGACCTGGCCGGACGCCATGATCTCGTAGCGGGGGTGCGGAAACGTGTTCAGGGAGGTGTCGAAGTCGTGGTCGTTCTGCGACTCCATGTGCTCCAAGACGATCGCTTCGCGCAGCGCTCTGAGCGCCTTGGACTCGGTCATGCCGGCTGACCCTCCTACGTACGCCGTACGTCGCAGGGAAGTTACTCCACGTCGTATGGTCTCCGCCAGTGTCCTCCTCACGTGAACCGTTGACCCGTGCCCGCATCGTGGATGCGGCAGTGCGGTTGATCGAACGCGAGGGCGTGGAGGCCGTCTCGATGCGTCGTCTCGCCGCCGAGCTGGGCGCGGGCACGATGTCGCTGTACAACCACGTGCCGAACAAGGCGTTGCTGGTGGATCTCGCGGCCGAGCGGATCATGGCCGAGGCGCAGCCGTACACGGTCGACAGCGACGACTGGCGTGATCACATCCGGGCGCACGCCCGTGCGGTGCGGGAGCTGGCGCGCCGGCACCCCCGCGCGTTCGTGATGCTGGCGACGCGGCGGCTGAGCACCGAGGCGGGGTTCCGCACGATCGAGTTGGCGCTGATGAACTTCGACCGCGCCGGGTTCCGGGGCAAGATCGCCGTCGGGATGATGCGGGCGATGGTGTCGTACCTGCTGGGCACGCTGATGAGGGAGGTCGCGACCTCGCCGGAGCTCGGCGGGATCGCGTTGTCGCCCTACGTCGAAGTCGACATGGCGGCGTTCCCGTTGTCCGCCGGGGTTCTCGACGAGCTGGGGACCTACGACCACGATCACGAGTTCGAGTTCGGGCTCGAACTCATGATCGCGGCCTTGGAGCGCTACCAGTCGGGTTAGCAGGTGATCTTGAGGTCACCCCAGTCGGCGTGGTCGTTGGTGTTGCCGTTGCCGCCGTCGAGGACGACCAGGCGCACGACCGTCGCTCCGGACACGGTGGCCTCCAACGACTTCGCGGCGTCCGCGCCGCTGACCGGACCGCTGTCGTAGACCTTCGTGGCGTCCGCCCACACCTGGTAGCTCACCAGGCTCTGCGCGTTGACCTTCCGGTCGTCGATGCCGATGGTCGCGGTCACCTTCGAGCAGGCGTTGCCCGCGTAGTACTCGACGTGCGCCGGCGCGTGCGTGCCCAGACCCTTCGCGAACACCTCGCCGCGGATGGTGATCGGGCCGCCGTCACCGGCCGCCGTCTCGCCGTTGGTGGCGTCGACCTCGACCGGGCCCCAGCCGTTGGTGCTGCGCAGCCACTTCAGGTCGCTGACGAAGTTCTCGCCCTTCGGCGCCGCTCCGGGTACCAGCACCTCGGCCGAGGACTGCCTGGTCACCGGGTTGTTCTCGTGCGGGCTGTGGAAGGTGAAGTGCGCGCCGACCGGGAACTTGCCCGGCGCCGCGCCTGCGGGAACGTTGACCTGCCAGGTGGTGGTGAACGTCTTCTGACCTGCGAGAACCGCGGCGAAGCTCGGCGTGGTGGCCTTCACCGTCCAGCCTGCGGGGACGGTCAGGCTCGCCTGGACCAGGCTGACCGGCAGGCGGCCGGAGTTGGTCACCGAGGTCGTGTAGGTGAGGGGTTTGCCGGGTTGTGCGATCGGCAGTGCCCCGGGGTAGAGGAGTTCGCCGGACGCGCCCGCGGCGACGGCCGGCGGGTAGCGGTACCAGTCGTTCGCCTTGCTGACGCGGTACATGGCCGAACCGTGCGGCGGAAGCGCCGCGCTGATCGAGCCCGCGGTGTGCGTGGTGGTCCTGGCCCAGAGGTCGCGGATCTTGTAACCGGTCGCCGTGGTGAGGCCGAGTTCCTGGGCGGTCACGGACGCGGTGGTGGCGCTGTCGTTCTCGTTGAACAGAAGTACGGCCCTGTCGCCGTTGGACAGTGGTTTGACGAGCACGTGGGTGCCGCCCTCGTTGCGGATCACCTTGCCCTGCAGGCCGAGCTCGTCCTGGTTGACGGCGATGACCTCGCGGTTCTCCAGGATCTCGAACGTCTCCGGGGTGACCTTGCGCAGGTCCGCGCCGATCAGCAGTGGTGCGGCCATGATCGACCAGAGGCTGAAGTGGCTGCGGTACTCCACGTCCGTCATGCCGCCGTTGCCGACCTCCAGCATGTCCGGGTCGTTCCAGTGGCCGGGGCCCGCGAAGTCGGCGAGTTCCATGTTGCGCTTGGCGATCGACAGCATCGAGCTCCAGCTGTCGGTGATGTCGCCGGTGGTGCGCCAGAGGTGGCCGACGTCCTTCGCCCACTCCCACGGCTTGTTCTCGCCCCATTCGCAGAGGCTGAACACGATCTCGCGGCCGGTGGCGTTCAGGGCGTCGCGCATCTTGGTGTAGCGGTACTTCGCGTCGACGCCCTGGTTGTTGCAGTTGTCGTACTTGAGGTAGTCGACGCCCCAGCTCGCGAACAGCTTCGCGTCCTGCTCCTCGTGGCCCAGACCGCCGGGGAAGCCGCCGTTGTTCTCGCAGGTCTTGGTGCCTGCGCTGGTGTAGATGCCGAACTTGAGGCCCTTGGAGTGCACGTAATCGGCGACTGCCTTGATGCCGTGGGGGAATCGCGTCGGGTGGGGGACGAGGTCGCCGTTCACGTCGCGTTCCGGCAGCGCCCAGCAGTCGTCGATGTTGACGTACTCGTAGCCCGCGTCCTTCAGGCCCTTGGTCACGAAGATGTCGGCGATGCCCTTGACCATGTCTTCGTTGAAGTCGTTGCGGCAGTGCGTGCTGTTCCAGTTGTTGAAGCCCATCGGCGGTGTCAGCGCCAGGTCTGGTTTCTGCGCGTGTGCCTGGGGCGTGACGAGGGTGCCTGCGGCGATGAGGGTGGCGACTGCGGCTGTGCGCCAACGGCGGAGATCCACTTGCGCGCTCCAATCTGCGGAGTGCGGCGGCAGAGACTCAGGTAAACGTTTGTGCAACACGCGCGTCAAGGGGGCGGAACCTGTCGGCTCCGCCCCCTGCGTCTCGTTCGGTGCTTACGGGCGCATCTCGTACTGGCCCGAGAGCGCCGCGACCTGCTGCCAGACGGCGTCGAAACGGGCCTGGTCGACGTGCGGCTTGCGGATCTGCGCGACGGCCCACTGCTGCTGGGCCTCGGTGCTGCTGGCCTTGCCGTGCAGGGCGGTCGCGTAACCGGCGAAGTCGCGGACCAGGACGTCGAAGATCTGGTCGAGGACGCTCTGGTCGGTGTTCGTGATCTTGGCCTGCTCCAGGACCAGCTGGCCGTAGACGACCAGGGTGAACAGGTGGCCGAGGTTGAGCAGGAAGTCGAGGTCCTTCTGCTGGTTCTCGTCCGGAGCGGCGGTGGTGAGCAGGATCTTGATGGCGTTCGCCTGCTCGTGGAACAGCTTCACGTTGGGCAGGTGGGCGTGCTCGGCGTAGATCGGCTCCCAGTCGTGGAACTGGATCTTGCCGAGGCCGCGCGCGGGACCCTGGTGCCAGAAGAAGTCGTCGTCGGTCGCGTCGTGACGCGTCGGGACCTCTTCGTACTGCGCGGGGTTGAAGAGGTAGTTCGGCATGAACTTCAGCACCAGGGCCAGGTTCACGTGCACGGTGCCCTCGAGCTTGGGCAGCGCGCGGATGTCGGCCGTGGCGCGGGTGAAGTAGGTGTCCTTCTCGAAACCCTTGGCGGCGATGACGTCCCAGAGCAGGTCGATGACGTTCTCGCCCTCGCTCGTGACCTTCATCTTGGTGATGGGGTTGAAGAGGAGGTAGCGGCGGTCGTTCTCGCCGGCGCTGCGGAAGTAGTCGACCGACCTGTCCGCGAAGAGCTTCATCGCGGTGAGGCGCGCGTAGGCGTCGACGAAGTTCTGGCGCACGTGCGGGAAGTTCGTGACCGGGTTGCCGTAGAGGATCCGGTTGTGGGCGTGGGTGATCGCCTCGTAGAACGAGTGCTCGCAGATGCCGATGCTGGCCGTGCAGAGGTTGAACTTGCCGACGTTCACGGTGTTGAGCGCCGCGCTGAACGCGTCGGGGCCGCGGTGCAGGACGTCCGCGTCGGTGATCGGGTAGTCCTCGAGGCGGAACTCGCTGACGAACATCTGGCTGTCCACGACGTTCTTGACCAGCTTGAAGTTCTCGTGCTGGCTGTCGACGGCGAAGAAGAGGTACTCGTCGTCGATCTTGCCGAACACGCTGACCATGCCGGCGACGTTGCCGTTGCCGATGTAGTACTTGCTGCCGTTGGCCCGGTAGCCGTCGTCGGTCTTGGTGACGATCATGTCGGTGCTGTAGACGTCGGCGCCGTGCTCCTTCTCGGAGAGGCCGAACGCGAAGACCGCGCCGCTGTCGAGGAGGGCCGCCGCCTTCTGCTTGGCCTCCTCGTTGCCGCTCATCCAGATGGGGCCGAGGCCGAGAACCGTGACCTGCCAGGCGTACCAGTACTGCAGGCCGTAGAAGCCGAGCACCTCGCTGAACGCGGCGTTGCGGGCGGCGTCCCAGCGCTTGGTGCCGTCGACGCTCGCGGGCGTGCAGAAGGTGGCGAAGAGCTTCTCGCGCTTCACGAAGTCGAGGAACTCGGTGTACCAGACCTTGTCCTGCGCGTCCGCGATGAGCTGCCGCTTGCCGCGGGCCTCGAACCAGTCGACGGTCGCCCTGAGCAGGCGCCGCGTCTCGTCGTCGAGGTGGGCGGGGTCGTAGTGGTTCGGGTCGAGCAGCACTGGCGCCTCCTTGCGTCTCTTCTTTCGGACGCTACCAGTGAGTAACTTGTGGGTCTACGTGGGGTTTCCCTCGTGCTCAGAAATTGTCAGACCCCCGGCGTAACGTGCTCCGCATCACATCTTCTGACCTGGGAGGCTGCGTTGCGATGACGGTGGTCGTGGCGATCGGTACGCGCAAAGGACTGTGGCTCGCCCGTAGTGAGGACCGTGTCTCGTGGCAGGTCGACGGGCCGCATCACGCGATGCAGGAGGTGTACGCGGTCGCGTTCGACGCGCGTGCGGGCCTGCGCCTGATGGCAGGGGTGTCCTCGCCGCACTTCGGCCCCGGCGTGTCCATCTCGGACGACCTGGGTGCCACCTGGGAGGAGTCCTCGACGCCACCGATCGCGTTCCCGGTGGAGGACGCCGCGTTGGAACGCGTCTGGCAGCTCCAGCCGGCGCCGGCCTCACAACCGGGCGTGGTCTACGCGGGCACCCAGCCGTCGGCGCTGTTCAAGTCGTCGGACGGCGGCCGCTCGTTCGAGTTCGTCGAGGGCCTCTGGAACCACCCGCACCGCCCGGAGTGGGACGCGGGCTTCGGCGGCCAGGCCGTCCACACGATCGTGCCCGACCCGGTCGACCCGGACCGGATGCTGGTGGCGATGTCGACCGGCGGCGTCTACCGCACCGCGGACGGCGGCAAGTCCTGGGAGGCCCGCAACAAGGGCATCAAGGCGTACTTCTTCCCGGACCCGTGGCCGGAGTTCGGCCAATGCGTGCACAAGGTCGCACAACACCCGGCTTCGCCGTCGCGCTTCTACGCCCAGAACCACCACGGCGTCTACCGCAGCGACGACGGCGGCGACACCTGGCAGTCCATCGCCGCCGGCCTGCCGACCGACTTCGGCTTCGCGATGGTCGTCCACCCCCACGACCCGGACACGATCTTCACGTTCCCGATCGAGGCCGACGGCCGCCGCTTCCCACCGGAGGGCAAGTGCCGCGTCTACCGCTCCAGAGACGCCGGTGAGTCCTGGGAAGCCCTGGGCGAAGGCCTCCCCGATGCCTTCTGGACAGCCGTGATGCGCGACGCCATGTGCGCAGACGACGCCGAGGTCCCCGGCGTCTACTTCGGCTCCCGCTCGGGCGAGGTCTACGCCAGCCCGGACGAGGGCGACACCTGGCACCAGGTAGCGGCCCACCTCCCGGACGTGATGTCGGTCCGAGCCGCGGTGATCCCGACGTGAAGGTCACCGTCCTGATCCCAGGCGTCCTGCGCAACGCCACCGACGGCGCCGCCCACCTGGACGTGGACGTCCCAGACCCAGCCACCCTGGGAGCGGCCCTGGACGTCCTGGCAGACACCTACCCGGCCCTGAACCGCCGCCTGCGCGACGAACAGTCCACCCTCCGCCGCTACGTGAACTTCTACGTCAACGGCGAGGAGTGCCGCCGCCTCTCCGGCCCGGCCACCCCACTCCCGGCAGGCGCCGAAATCCAGATCCTGCCCTCGGTGGCAGGAGGCTGACCGCCCAGCCGGGGTGCGCCGACCGGGGATGGCGGCGCACCCCGGCCAGGCCTCGACGGCTCGCGTTCGCGCAGAAGCATCTGCCGAGCAGCCTGCTGGCTGCGGGATCCACGCCCGCTCCGTCCCCCGGACGGGTGAACCTGGTCCTGATCCACGCCTGGCGCCGTCTGGTAGGTGTCCGGAAACCATGGTCATCTTCGCCCCGCAAGCGGAAGGGGCGGAGGGCGGCGGCAGGTGTCGGTCAGAGCGGCAGGTGAGCGAGGAGGCCCAACCGGACGGGAGGAACCCTGGATCGGTCATCTCTGAGTCGGCCATCTCCGGAGTGAGCGCCTGGACTGACCACCTCCGGGACAAACCCCCGGACTGCCTGGCCGTCGGACTGCCTGGCCGTCGGACTGTCTGACTCTCGGACGCCCGGCCCCCGGACTGGCCGCCTCTGGACTGGCCGCCTCTGGACTGGCCGCCTCTGGACTGGCCGCCTCTGGAGCGAGCACCTGGACCGCCCGACCCTCTGCCCGCCCGGCCCTCTGCCCGCCCGGCCCTCTGCCCGCCCGGCCCTCTGCCCGCCCGACCCCCCGGACCGCCCGGCCCTCGGACTGGACCGACCGCCCTCCGGCTGACTGCTCCTCAGCCGGTTGCCCCGCGTAGGCCCACCCTCCGTGCGCGGGACCGGTCAGATCAACAGGAGCGACTTGCCGAGCGTGGTGCGTTCCTCCAGCGACCGGTGCGCCTTCTCGGCCTCCGCCAACGGGTACGTCGCGCCGATCACCGGCCGAAGCCGGCCCTGCGCGGTGAGCGCGAGCGCCTCCGTGTGGAGGTCGCGCAAGGTCGCCGGGTCGGGTGCCCCGGCCGCCAGCACGTCGTCCACGTGCACCCGTCGGCGGCTGGCCAGCTCCGGGTCGATGGCGGCGAACCCGCCCGAGCTGCCGTAGGTGACGAAGCGGCCGCCGTCGGCCACGGCCTCGAACACGGCCCTGCCGAGTGCTCCTCCCGCGCCGTCGAAGGCGAGGCCGACCCCGCCGGTCGCCTCGCGGACCTGGTCCTGCCAGCCGTCGAGCGAGTAGTCGACGGCGTGTTCCGCGCCCAGGTCGCGACTCAGCGCCAGCTTGCGTTCGCCGCGGGCCGCGGCGATGACGCGGGCTCCGGCGTCGCGCAGGAGTTGCACCAGCAGCGAACCCGCGCCGCCCGTCGCGGCCGCCACCAGGACCCACTCGTCCTTCGGGATCTCCACGCGGCGGGCCAGCAGCAGGGCTGTGGCGCCGTCGTGCACCATGGCCGCGGCCTCGGCCGAGCCCAGGCCGTCCGGGACCTCGACGATCTCGTCCGCCGGGAAGAGGGTCTGCTCCGCGTAGCCGCCGGCTGCGCGGGCCAGGACGCGGCGGCCCAGCCAGGCCGGATCCACGCCTTCGCCTACCGCGCGCACGTGGCCGACGCCGCCTCCGCCCGGTACGTACGGGAGGGTCAGCGGGAAGTACTCGCCGCCCCAGCCGCCGCGCAGCAGCGTGTCCAGGAGGATCACGTCGGCCACCTCCAAAGCCACCACGACCTGGCCCGGTCCTGCTTGCGGGGCGGGGATCTCCTCCACTTGGAGCACCTCGGGGCCACCGAACTCGTGCACACGGACAGCACGCACCACAACCACATCCCCCACTCGGTCAAACCTGGTCGTGGTCCACCGTAGAAGCTCCAGTTTGGTGGAGATCAAGGCCGAATTCAGCAGGTGGCGAAGTCGTCCAGGAGTGCCGAGGCCACCTCCACGTCCGGGCTGAGCTGGCGGTCGGACATGTCCGGGTTGAGCTTCGACTCGGCTGTTTCGAAGGCGGATCGCAGCGAAGGGGTTTGTGGGGTGATGCCGCGCAGCCGCAGGGCTCGGACGGCGGCTACCACCTCGCAGGCCAGGACGAGGCGGAACGCGGTCAGGGAGCGCAGGGCCTGGGACGCGGACTGGAAGGCGAAGCTCGAGTTCTCCTCCTGGCCTCGCGACACGACGGCGTTGCCGATGCTCGCGGGCTCGGCGAGGGTGCGGACTTCGGCGAGGGCCGAGTTGGCGCTGTACTCGAGGATCATCACGCCCGAGCTGCCGGGCACGCCCTCCGCCAGGAATGGGCGCAGGCCGGTGAAGCTCGGTTCCACCAGCGTCGCGAGGCGGGCGGTCGAGATGTGGCCGGTGTGCAGCATCGACAACCGGAGCCGGTCCAGCGCCTGGCCGAGGTACGCGCTGTGGAAGGCGCCGTGGTGGTAGGCGGCGTCGTCCTCCGGGCCGAAGTGGTCGGAGACGATCAGCGGGTTCTCGGCGGCGGCGTTGAACTCCACGTCCAGGACGCGGGCCAGGTCGGTGGCGGCGTCGACGGCCGGGCCGTGGATCTGCGGGAAGCAGCGGTAGCCGAACGGGTCCTGGATGCGCGCGGCCGGGCGCTGGGGATCGCCGATCAGGCGGCGCATCTCTGCGGCGACCGCTACCTGGCCTGGGTGCGGGCGGCCCTGGTGGACGCGTTCGTCGTAGGCCTCAGCGGCTCCGTCCACGGCCAGGAACGAGAGCGCGGCGACCACGTGCGTGGCCTTCAGCAGGTGGTGCGCGTCCTGCCAGGCCAGGCCCGCCATGCCGATGGTGAGCGCGTTGCTGCTGATCAACGCCAGCGCGTCGCCCGAGTCGAGCTCGATCGGGTCCGGGGTCTGCGTGGAGCCGAGCCAGTAGCGCTCGCCGAGCAGGGTCAGGCCCGTCTCGGCCAGCGCCGTGAGGTCGCCCGTGCCGATGGCGCCGTACTCGTGCACGCCGGGGTAGCAACTGCTGTTCAGGGCGGCGAGCAGTGCGTCGGCCACGGCTCTGCGCACGCCTGCGCCGCCTGCGAGGAGTTGGTTGAGACGCACGACCATCATGGCGCGCACCTGTTCCTCGGGGAGCATGCCGCCGAGTCCGCCCGCGTGGCTGCGCAGCAGGCGCAGGCCGTGCTCGGCCCAGCCTTCCGTGCTGACGATCTGGTCGCGGTTCGCGCCCACACCGGTCGTACGGCCGTAGACCTGTCGTCGCACCACGAGCCGCTGGCTCGCACCCCATGACGCTTCGAGGCGTGCGACGCCATCAGCGTGCAGAGCTACCGGGGAGTGGTACCGCGCGACGCGCACCACGTCGTCGGCGCTGAGGGACTGACCGTCCAGCACGACAGGGGAGTCTTCGACCATGGCACCAATGTG
Source organism: Lentzea sp. NPDC092896 (assembly GCF_044754905.1). NCBI lineage: Bacteria > Bacillati > Actinomycetota > Actinomycetes > Pseudonocardiales > Pseudonocardiaceae > Lentzea > Lentzea sp. NPDC092896. The sequence continues at coordinate 161,591 of NZ_JBIVPX010000008.1, read as the reverse complement.
AGCACATAGGGTTCGGAGGTGCTCGTACTGCATGGCCTGTGCACGACCGACGGCGTCCTCGCGCTGTGGGCCGAAGACTCCGGGCTGCCCGCACGCAGTGAGAGCACGCGACGGGACGCACCACACCCGTTCGCGGCGACGGCCGAGTCGCTGGCCGGCGCGCTCGGGCAGGAACCGCTCAAAACGACCACGCGAGCGTTGCTGTTGCCGTCGTTCTCGTCGGGTCCGATGGCCTCGCCCGAGCTGGTCCGCGACCCGCTGACGGCGGGACGGGCGCCGCGCGGCAAGGTCCAGTTGCGACAGTGGGGTGTCCCCACGATCCGCCTCGACGGTGCCCCGGAACTCGGCGGCGAGATGCGGCTGAGCGACTCCGCGCGGTTCGTGTTCGACGTCGCCGGGTTCGCCGCCGACCTGGTCGATCGCGGCCGCGTGCTGCCCTCGGTCGCGCCGGAACGGGCCGTCGCGCGGTGGGTGCCGGTGCTGTCGGGAACGGACTCGGCGCGGTTCGCTGCGCTGCAGGCCGCGATGCCGCCCGCCTGCCGGTGCGAGGAGATCGTCAGCGACCCGGCGGAACTCGTGCGCGCGGCCCTCACGACCGCGGTCGACGAGCAGGTGCGCAGCCGGTTGAACGGCGCGGCGCTCGCCCCGGACCGGCGAGGCCGCGTGACGACGGCGGAGTCGTGGCTCGCCGCGCTCACCGGTGAGCCCGCGTTCGACGCCGACCCGGTCGAGCTCTACGAACTGCGCGAGCAACTGGACCGTTGGCGGGACAGCGCCGGCAACGAGAGCCCGGTGCGCACGTGCTTCCGGCTGCGCTCCCCCGAGCAGCGCGAGGACGACGAGTGGGCCATCGAGTTCCTGCTGCAGGCCGTCGACGAACCGAGTGTTCTCGTGCCGGCGCAGCAGGTGTGGTTCGCGGACGACGGCGTGCTGCGACGCTGGATCCCGGCGCCGCAGGAACATCTTCTGGCCGACCTCGGCCGTGCGAGCAAGCTGCATCCCGAGCTGGACGAGGCGTTGCGCGGCTCGCACCCGGCCGAGCTGGAGGTCGACGCTGAAGGCGCGTACCGGTTCCTGACCGCGGCGCCCGTGCTCGCGCAGGCCGGGTTCGGCGTGCTGCTGCCGTCGTGGTGGCAGCAGACGACGAAGCTCGGCCTGAAGCTCACCGCGAAGAGCCGCGGCACGGCCGGAACCGTCGCCAAGGAGAGCGAGATCGGCCTGAAGTCCATTGTGGACTACAAGTGGGAGCTCGCCCTCGGCGACGACACGCTGACCGACGCCGAGCTCGCCGAACTGGCCAGGGCGAAGGTGCCGCTGGTCAAGGTGCGCGGCCAGTGGGTGCAGGTCGACCAGAAGCGACTCGCCGCGGGACTCGCGTTCCTCAAGCGCGGCGGCGGGCAGATGACCGCGGCCGAGGTGATGCTCCACAGTGGACTCACCGAGGAGGACGAGAGCCTGCCGCTGCCGCTGATGTCCGTCGAGGCCGACGGCTGGCTCGGCGACCTGTTGTCCGGCAAGGCCGACGAGCAGATCGAACCCGTTGAGCCGCCGGAGAACTTCCTCGCCCAGCTGCGCCCCTACCAGCAACGCGGCCTGGCCTGGCTCGCGTTCCTCGACAAGATCGGCCTGGGCGCGTGCCTGGCCGACGACATGGGCCTCGGCAAGACGGTTCAGCTGCTGGCGCTGGAAGCGTTGAACCGCAGCCACGGCAAGAGGCCGCCGACGTTGCTGATCTGCCCGATGTCGGTCGTAGGCAACTGGCAACGCGAAGCGGCGCGGTTCACCCCGGAACTCTCGGTGCACGTGCACCACGGCGCGGACCGCCTGGACGGCGACGCGCTGCGCGAAGCGGTGGAGAGCAACGACCTGATCCTCACCACCTACGCGCTGGCGGCCCGCGACGCCGACGCGCTGAGCGACCTCACCTTCGACCGCGTGGTGCTCGACGAGGCGCAGAACATCAAGAACAGCGCTACTCGCCAGTCCCAGGCCGTGCGCCAGATCAAGGCACGCCACCGCGTCGCGCTGACCGGAACGCCCGTCGAGAACCGCCTGGCGGAGCTCTGGTCGATCATGGACTTCGCCAACCCCGGTGTGCTGGGCACGGTCAACACGTTCCGCGCCCGCTTCGCCGTCCCCGTGGAGCGCCACAACGACCAGGGCGCCGCCGCGCGCCTGCGCAAGATCACGAACCCGTTCGTGCTGCGCCGCGTGAAGACCGACCCGCGCATCATCAGCGACCTGCCCGACAAGGTCGAGATGCGCCAGCTGTGCAACCTCACCACCGAGCAGGCCTCGCTCTACCAGGCCGTCGTCAACGACATGCTGGAGAAGATCGAGGAAGCGGAAGGCATCGGCCGCAAGGGGTTGGTGCTCGCGACCATGTCGAAGCTCAAGCAGGTCTGCAACCACCCGGCCCACTTCCTCGGCGACGGCTCCCGCGTCGCCGGCCGCTCCGGCAAGCTCGCGCGCCTGGAGGAGGTGCTGGAGGAAGTGCTCGCCGAGGGCGACAAGGCGTTGTGCTTCACGCAGTTCACCGAGTTCGGCAGCATGCTCGTGCCCTACCTGGCCGCGCGCTTCGACACCGAGGTGATGTTCCTGCACGGCGGCACGAACAAGGCGTCCCGCGACCGCATGGTCGAGCGCTTCCAGGACAGCAAGGGTCCGTCGCTGTTCCTGTTGTCTCTCAAGGCGGGCGGCACCGGTCTCAACCTCACCGCCGCCAACCACGTGATCCACCTGGACCGCTGGTGGAACCCGGCGGTCGAGGACCAGGCGACCGACCGCGCGTTCCGCATCGGCCAGCGCCGCAACGTGCAGGTGCGCAAGTTCGTCTGCATCGGCACGCTGGAAGAACGCATCGACGCCATGATCGAGGAGAAGCGCGCTCTGGCCCAGCTGGTGGTCGGCGCCGGCGAGAACTGGCTCACCGACCTGTCCACCTCGCAGCTGCGGGACCTGCTGACGCTGTCCGGGGAGGCCATCGGTGAGTGAGCACTGGTCGGGCGAACGCCCCCGGTACGGCAAGACCATCAAGGTGGACAACGGCATCAAGGCGACGAGCAAGCGCGGTGACATCGGCGCCACCTGGTGGTCGCGGCGGTTCATCGAGGTGCTGGAGTCGTTCGGCATGGGCGGGCGGCTGACCCGCGGCCGCAACTACGCGCGGCAGGGCCAGGTTCTGTCGTTGTCGCTGTCCACGAGCATGGTCGTCGCGCTGGTGCAGGGCTCGCGTCCCACCCCGTACAAGACGCGGATCGCGATCAAGTCGTTCACCGGCCAGGAATGGCAGCGCATCGAGCACGCCCTGGCCGGAAAAGCCCTGTACGCCGCCAAGTTGCTGGCCGGCGAGATGCCCGCCGACATCGAGACGCTGTTCGCCTCGCTGGGGCTGCGGCTCTTCCCCGCGACGCAGCGCGAGCTGACGATGGACTGCAGCTGCCCGGACTGGGAGGTGCCGTGCAAGCACCTCGCCGCCACCTGCTACCTGCTGGCCGAGTCGTTCGACAAGGACCCGTTCGAGATCCTCGCCTGGCGCGGCCGCGGCCGTGAGGAACTGCTCGACCGCCTCCGCATGCTGCGCGGGACCGTGCGTTCCACCGTGGTTCGCGAGGAGGCGCCGCCGCTGACGAGGTGCCTGGACACGTTCTGGCAGAAGCAGACCGCCACGAGCATCAACCTCGGCGATCCGACCGCGGCGGTGCGCACGGACGCGGTGCTCGACCAGCTCGACGGGGTGCCGATCACCGTCGGCCGGTCGTCGCTGGCCGAGCTGTTGCGCCCGGCCTACCTCGCCCTGAAGCCCGGCGACTAGAACAGCCGGCCGAGGCGGAGGAACACCGACTCGCCGGGAGCGTCGTCGAGACCGTCGTTGTCCACGACGCCGACCAGCCGCTTGACGGGGCCGTCGCCGATCACGGCGAGACCTTCCGGCTTGTCGTGCGTGGCGGCGCCGTCGGCCTTGAGCGCGGGGACGAGGTCCTTGGTCAGTTTCTTGGACACCAAAGGCTTTTCGGCTCCTGCCGGCACCGGCGTCAGGCCGCTGATGTCGACGCGGTAGACCTTCTTGGTCCTGGCGGCGTCGCCGCGCTGGTTGTCGCGTTCGAGGATCAGGAGCGTGCGGTCGTTCAGCGCGGTGATCTCGGACAGGCCGATCCACGCACCCGTTTGCGGGGCGTCGAGCGGGTACGCGGCGAACGCCCACTCGCCGGTCGCCGGGGTGAACCTGGCCAGCGTGGCCTGGCCGGGCTTGTCGGCCTTCCACTCCCGTTGCACGGCCAGCCACACCTGCTCGGACCTGCCGCCGCCGATCACGGTCACGCCTTCGAACCCGTTGCTGGTGGCGGTCTTCGCGATCGCCTCCGGCAGCGGGATCTCCCTGGAGACGGCGCCGTCGGGGCCGACCTCGACGAGCAGGTTCGGCTTCTGCTTGCCGTCGCCCTCGACCGCGATCCAGTAGCCGCCGCCCTTGCGCGCGGCGATGCCCTCGCCGTCGTAGCCGACCGGCTTGCCGTCCTTGGTGAGCGTCAGTTCCCTGCGGACCTTCGCGGGTGCCGAGATGGTGTCGATGGTCAGGATCCGGGTCGGGCTGTAGGCCGAGTCCGTCACGGCTGCGACGTCGCGGTGGTTGCCAGGGACTCCGGAAAGTCCTGACAGCGCGCCGAATCCGATGCCGTCCGACACGATCGACGGCGTGCCCTGGTTGTGCGCCAACGACAACGCCAGCGGTGTGCGGGTCAGGCGGTATCCGCTGAGTGATGAGCGGATGCCGTCCGCCGCCGAGTCCTCTTCTGCGGCGACCACGAGTGTGCCGGTCGCGGGAATCGGCAGCAGGCCCTCCGGCCCGACGCCGGTCGGCAACGCCTGCAGGAAACGCGGCCTGCGCGGGTTGCTCACGTCGTACACCGCGACGAGGTTGGCGCGTTCCATGCCGACGAACGCGTACCTGTCGCGCCCGAAGGTGGCGACGGCCAGGCCTTCCGGCTCGACGCCCTTGTTGTCGGATCGGCCGTCCGGGTACTGGCCCTGCCTGACGGCGATCTGCTGAAGCTCGTTGCCCGAGGAGAACACGACCTTGCCGGAGTCCGCGTCGAAGATCGTCCACGTGCGCGAGCCGCCGAGGTAGTCACCCTCGTCGGCGGTGCCGAGCGTGTGGTCGTCCAGCCAGGCGACGGCGTCGGGCTCGCGGGCGGCGGTGATGGTCTCGGTCGGCGAGAACTTCCCGTCGTCCTTGGTGTCGACGCCGCCGACCGTGGCCGTGCCCGCCGAGAAGTGCCGCACGATCCTGCTGGAGCGCAGGTCCACGATCGCGATGTGGTTGTTCTCCTGCAGCGTGACGGCCACCTGGTCGCGCCCGTTGATGCTGACGTACTCCGGCTCGGGGTCGGTCGGCGCGACCTGCGCGATCCCGGTCAGCTCGACCTTGCGCAGCTGCCACGACGCCGGCCCGCGCCCGACCAGGTCGACGATGGTCAGGAAACCCGCGGGAGCCTGCGGGATCGCACCCTCGTTGACGTCCTCGTCGCGCTCGTTCTCGATCGCGATGGCCGCGTACCGGCCGTCCTTGGAGATGTCGATCGAGTCCGGCTGGCCACCGAGGTCGTGCGTCGCGACGACGTCCCGCCTGCCGAGGTCCACGACCACCAGCACGCCCGACGGCTCGGCGTACGACTTCGACGTGTTGACCGCGACCAGCGCGAGCCCGCCGATGATGTCGACGGACGTCGGCTCGCCGGGCATCGGCAGCACACCGTCCGGCGTGAACTTCTGACCCGCCTTGGCGAACCCGATCCGGCGACCGGGCGAGTCGGTGTAGACGACCAGCTTGCCGTCCGCGGTGGCGGCCGCGATCTCGGCGGCCGTGTGTTCGCCCGCCGAGCTGTTCCGGAACACCGACATCGTGTCGAAGCGCTGGAACCGCGACGGCACCGACGCCTCGGCCGGCGCGGCCGACACGAGCAACACCAAGGCCACCAGGCCTGTGCACAATCGGACCACTGGTCCTCCTCGAACAGCTCGGAGGCGCGCAGTGTGGCTGATCGAGTCGTCCGCGGGGTGAACGTTCGCTGATCTTCTGGGGTGGTTCGGGTTCAGGGCGGACGGCATTGGCCGGGGGAGTGGGCAGATCGGGCCTGGGTGGGCCTCCTTTCGGCAGCGGCTGGGTCAGCGGCTTGCGGGGGATTCGGAAGTGGGGGCGGATGGGGTGGGGCGGACCGGGGTGGGGTTGTGGGCGGCAGATTCGGGGGTGAGGGGCGGCAGGTTGGGGTCAAGGGCGGACAGGTTGGGGTTGAAGACGGACGGTTGGGGTGGTGAGTGGCAGGTTGAGGGCGGAAGTTTGGGGTTGGGGGCGGACGGTTCGGGTTGAGGGCGGATGACTTGGGGTCGGGGCGGACGGTTCGGGGGTGATGGAGCCGCGTCTAGTCGGAAGGTGGTGGTGTGAGTTGAAGTGATGTGGTGGCGGCGGGCGGCCCGGTGCCGTCGCTGTGGATTCCGTTGAGGCGCCGGGTGCCGTCGCTACGGCATTGTTGAGTCGCCTGGGACTGTCGCTGCGGATCCGTTGAGGCGCCGAGTGCCGTTGCCCGGGGACGGTGGCGTGGTGACGAGATGCGTCGGTTCGATGGCTGTGGCGATGGATTCCGTGCCTGCGGATCCGTGACGGGTTGGGCGCAGGTGTTCGCGACGCGAGCGCGGCGCAGCCTGGATCGCGGCAGTCGCGGACCAGATTTCGCCGGTCGGTGGCGAGAGACAGCCATCCGCTGATGTCGCGGGATCCGTTGGGGCGCTGGGGTTCGGCGCGTCAAGGCGCGGGAGGCAGCGCGGCTCGGATCGATGGCGGCAGCTGGCGAGCTATGTGCGGGGGCCGGGTGCGTCGGCTGGGGACCCGTTGGGCGCCGTGCGGTCCGGCGCGGTGGCGTGTGGGCGCGCGGACGGCGTGGCGGCTCGGGTTTGGGCGGACGGGTGGGTGGGCGGCCGTAGGGCCGCCCTTGCCCGGAGGGTCAGCGGTGGAGTTTCGGCTTGGAGCGGTTGGCCAGCAGGGTCACGCCGGCGCCGGCGAGGCCTACCTGCAGGGCCAGTTCGATCCAGTCGATTCCCGAGGTGTTCGCGACGCCCAGGACCGTGGCGGCCGCGGTGCCCAGCAGGGCGGCGACGATGCCTACGAGGATGGTCGCGAGCAGCGAGACGTGTTGCCTGCCTGGGATCACCAGGCGGCCCAGACCGCCGATGATGGCTCCGAAGAGCAGCGCGGTGAACAAGCCGCCGATTTCCACTGTTTACCCCCTGAGACTCTGGTGCCTGCTACTCCAGAGTGCGCCGGGCGCGGGCCTCGCGAATCAGGTCTTTCCCTGAGTGGCCCCTGACTTTCCCCCTAGCAGCACGGCGGCTGTGGCGGAGAGTTCGCGGCCGGGCACGTCCGGATCGCAGCCCACCCTGGCCAGGCGGGCGCGGATGGCCGTGGGGGAGCGCTCCATGGTGTCGGCCAGGGACCTGATGAGCGTGGGGGAGGGCAGGTCGGTCGGGGTGAGCCAGGTGGTGCGCAGGTCGGTGTCGAGGGATTCCGTCCAGGGCTGGTTGGCGTTCGCGTGGCGGGACGAGCGGCTGCGCAGGCGCGTGTGGGCGCTCAGCACGCGGCCGAGGAGCTTGCCGATCGTGGTGCCGCCCTCGACCGGCAGCCGCAGGCGGCCGTCCGCGACCACCTCGCCCGAGTCGAGCGAGCCCAGCAGGTCGAGCACCATCGATTCGTCGGAGTCGGTCGTCGCGCTCAGCCGGTAGTTGACCTCGCCGAGCTTGATCTCGTTGTGGAAGGTGGATGTCATGGGGTCGACGTTAGGGAGGGGGTCTGACTCTTTTTCCGGGGTGGACCGCCGGGGAGGCCTTTGTGCGCGGGGAGTTCACTCGAAGGGGTGGGGGTCACGCCTGGCCGGACGTCACGGCACTTCTGCCACCACCGATGTCGGCGCGGTCGGCGGCCGCACGTCCCGCGCCCCATCCCGCGGCGGACCGCACCGTCACACGTGAGGTGCGCGTGCGCGTGAACATCTGCTCGAACAACGTGTCCACGGCCTGCTTGCGGTCCGCGAGCACCGGCAGCAGCCGCTCGTCCGAGACGATCGGGTCGTCCGGGGACACCGGCACGGCCGCCATCGCCTCCAGCCGCTCCCCGATCCGCGACGCGTACGCCACCAGGAACGCCTTCCGGAACGGCCGTGAGCGCGCCTCGCTGCCCTTCCCGGCCGGTCCGCCGATGGCCACCATCGCCCGTGTCGCCTGCACGAGCAGAGACGTCGACAGGAGCTCCACGCTCTCCAGGTCCACCTCGTCACCCACGAGAGCGATGAACCCGAACCCGTCGTAGGCCACCGCCCGCGACCGGAACGCCTCCGCGACCACGTGCACGAGCTGCGACTTCTCCTTGAAGTAGCTCTTGTCCAGCCACATCCGCCGCGACGTCGCCTCCGCCGGCAGATCCGCGTCGAGCATCGCCCGCTCCAGCGCGTGCCGGTTCATCAGCTCCTGCGCCTTGGCCGACAGCGCTTCCGCCTCCTCGGGGAACGCCGTCGACTCGGCCTTCGCGAGCAGCCCCCGGACCCGGTTGAGCACCTTCGGGTCCAGACCCGCGCGCACGGCGGACATCAACACGTCGCCCGGCAACGGCAGGATCTGCGGCAACGAAGGCAACCGCCCGAGGAACTTCAACAGCTCGGCGGCCGTGCGATTCGCATAGGCCCGTGTCTCGATGTGACGCGTCGCCCACGCCTCCAGCAGCAGCCCCTCCCACCACACGGAGGCGCCGATCTCGTCGAGCTGACGCTGCCACCGCGGATGCACCGTCGCCTCGTGATGCGGCGAACAGGACAAAGCGATCACGTCCACCACGAGGGACGCGGCCGACTCGTCGAGCGAACGCGACACGATCTCGCGAAGGTCGTACGGCAGCCAGCCGCGCTGCCAGAGCGCGTCGACCGCTTTCACCAGTTCCACGCCATGCAGTATGAGACGTCCGCCATGTGCAAAGGTCGGGGACCACCTGGTAGACACGGGATGTGATCGAGCTCCAGTTCCGCGGCCGGACCGTCGTCCGCGACCACGCGCTGGTGATGGCGATCATCAACCGCACCCCGGACTCGTTCTACGACAAGGGCGCCACCTACGCCGAGGACGTGGCCATGGAGGCCGTGCACCGCGTCGTGGACGAGGGCGCGGACATCGTGGACATCGGCGGTGTGAAGGCGGGCCCCGGTGATCTGGTCGACTCCGGCGAGGAAGTGCGTCGCGTCGTGCCGTTCATCGCCCGCGTGCGCGCCGCCTACCCGGATCTGATCATCAGCAGCGACACCTGGCGCGCCGACGTCGGCCGGCTCGTCTGCGAGGCCGGTGCCGACCTGCTCAACGACACGTGGGCGGGCGCGGACCCGCAGCTGGCCGAGGTCGCCGCGGAGTACGGCGCCGGCTATGTCTGCTCGCACACGGGCGGTGCGCGGCCCCGCACGCGTCCGCATAGGGTTAGTTATCCGAACCTCGTCGCGGACGTCATCGCGGAGACGACGACGCGCGCGGAGAGGGTGGTCGCGCTCGGTGTGCCTCGCAAGAGCGTGCTGATCGACCCCACACACGACTTCGGCAAGAACACATGGCACAGCCTCGCGCTGGTGCGGCACACGGACGAGCTGGTGGCGACCGGGTGGCCGGTGCTGATGGCGTTGTCCAACAAGGACTTCGTCGGGGAGACCCTCGGCGTGGAACTGCACGAGCGCGTCGAGGGCACCCTCGTCGCGACCGTGATCGCGGCGTTGGCGGGCGCCGCGGTCTTTCGCGCGCACGAGGTGGCGCGCACCAGACGAGTACTCGAGTCCGTCGCTCGACTCTGAGCTGGAGGTAACAGGTGGACGACGTCTTCGCCCGGTTTTCGGACGACCGGTGGGACGACTTCCTCGACGAACTCGACAAGATCCGCGTGAGCGTGGTGGATCCCGCGGAACGGCAGCAGATGAAGGCGACCGCGCGCCGCGACGCACGAGAAGCGGGCACCCAGCCGTTGCTCGTGCGGATGGCCCTCGCGGACCACTACCTGAACCTGCTCGCCATCGGTGTGTGGGCGGGCGACGAGAGCTGGCGTGCCGATCTGCGCGACCTGGTCGTCTCTCTCGTGCCCGAGGACGACGAGTCACGTGACGACGCCCTGCTGAGCTCTGTCATCGCCGTGGTGCTCGCACAGCTGCTGCAGGACGCACGGCTGCGCGGCGGTTCCGAGGCCGATGTCATCGCACGGTCGGCGTGGGAGAAGGCCCAGGAGTGGGCGGCCTACGCGGAGGACCGCCACGTCGAACGGCTCCTGCACGCCTCCACCGAGGCCGGTGCGCGCGTCGTGACGGAGTCGGAGGTGCGGGAGGTCGTCGAACTGGCCACGGCCGCGGCGGACGACCAGCACGCCGAGACGATCGCCGCGCTGGAGACCGAGGGGTTCACCGCGGAGTTCATGAACGGCGTGTGGGTGGTCGAGGGCGAGTTCCGCAACGCCGTGCGGGCCGCTGCGCGCGCGATCACGCTCACGGGCCACGGCTGCGTCCTCGCGCGCAACATTCGGTCATCCGCCGTGATGTTGTGGCACGAGAACACTCTCGCCATGGCGGACTCGAAGGTGCCGCGCTGGCGCGTCTACCCGATCCTCGCGCCCGTTACGCCGCAATCGAAGTTTTCGGGCGGTGAAGGCCTCCCGTTCACCCGCGAGACACACCCGTTGGCACCCGCTCCGGAAGTCGTGCGCCGGTTGGCGGACGCCGTTGGTGTCAACCTGTCCCATCTGCTGGCTGCATTGCGGTGAAAGGGTGATCTTTGCCTTTCCGCTACCTCGACTCGTTATCTTGGTGTCATGCCCAGATTTGCCGAGTTCGATGTGGAAGGCCTGCGTAAATCCAGCGCCGTCGCCGACTTTCCCTGGTCAGAGACGTGGGTCACGTTGATCCGCGTTGATGCCAAGGGAGTTGTGCGGCAAGCCAAGTCGTTGACTGAGAAAGCTTCTTTGCTGACGGTCGCGTCAGACAAGGACCTGGTCATCGCGTCCTGCCCCGAGATTTACGCGGTCGACGACCTGGTGGCGGCTCGTGCCGCTGTCAGGGCTTCGGTCGCACGCGAAATGATCCCAAGCCTCGGATGAATGACTCCCGCCACTCGGGCTCAGCGGCGAGCACGAGTTCCGGGAATCGTCGAAGGAGCGTTCCGAACGCGATCTCGCCCTCGATACGCGCCAGCCGCGCCCCCACGCAGTAGTGGATCCCGTGACCGAACCCGACGTGTGGGTTTCGACCCAGCTGCAGCACGTCCGGATCGGAGTACCGGGACGGATCCCGGTTCGCCGCCCCAAGTGAGACGGTGACCTGCGAAGATCTCGGAATCGTGACCCCTCCGATCACCACGTCGGCAGTGGCGACACGACCCACGCCCACAGCGAACGGACCGTCGTGGCGCAGGAACTCCTCGACGGCCTCCGGAATCAGGATCGGATCGTCGACCAGCGACCGCCTCAGGGCGGGATCGCGCAGCAGGGCGAGCAGGCCGCTGCCGATGAGCTGCGAGGTCGTCTCATGACCCGCTGTGATGAGCAACACAAGGGTGTTCACGAGGTTCGGTTCGTCGCGGAGCTCGGTGATGACGTCGTCACCGGGCTCTTTGGTGCGCACGAGATCCTGCGCGTAGGCGGTGAACCTGCCGTAGGCCTCGGCCATGGTCGCCGGTGCGAGCAGCTCCGCGGTCAGCTTCCGGACCTCGTCTCTGTCCTCTTTGGGCACACCTAGGAGTTCACAGATGACGGTGATCGGCAGCGGATAGGCGAACGTCTCGACGACGTCCACCTCCTCCGCGCCCTCCCACGCGTCGAGCAGCTCGTTGGCGATCTCCTCGATGCGTGGCCGTAGCGCTTCCATCCGCCGTGTGGAGAACGCGCGCGCGATGGGCTTGCGCAACCGGGTGTGCTCCGGCGGGTCGGTGTGGTTCAGCATGCCGCCGGGGATGATGGCGCTGCTGAGGTCGGGGTGACCGAGTGCCTGCACGACGTCGTCGTAGCGGCTGATGATCCACGACCTCTGGCCGTCCGGGGTATCGATCAACGTGGGCCCCCGCTCACGCCACTCGTCGAAGTACGGGGTCGGATCGGTGAAGAAGCTCATGCCGTCATCGTGGTGTTCGCGCTGGTCAGAGGCATGAGTAGGTGATCACCCATCTTGATGGCGGGGATCACCTAGCCTGACGGGGTGGGGTGGCCGTTCGTGGGGAGGGACGCCGAACTCGCCGCGGTCCGGCGCGCGCTGCGTGGTGCGGGGCTGATCGTGGCTGGTCCTGCCGGCGTGGGCAAGACACGGCTGTTGGACGAGGTCGGGTGTGACGTCCGGTTGCGTGCGACAGCGGCGATGTCGGAGATTCCACTGGGCGTGATGGCGCCCTTCTTGCCGTCGGCCGATCCCTCGCCGTTGGCGATGTTGACCGCCGCACGGACCGCGCTGCGCGATCGCGTCGTGGTGGTCGACGACGTTCATCTGCTCGATGACGCGTCGGCGGCACTGTTGCACCAGCTCGTGCATCACCGGGAAGCCGTCGTGGTGGCGACCCTGCGGTCGGGCGAACGCGCGCCGGATCCCGTGGTGGCGCTGTGGAAGGACGAGCTGCTGCCGCGCATCGAGCTCGAGCCGCTCGGACGCGCCGCGGTCGTCGAGGTGCTGGAGACAGTGCTCGGCGGCGTGCTGGACAGCGCTACCGCCGATCGGTTGTGGACGGCGTCAGCGGGAAACATGTTGCTGCTGCGAGAGATGCACTTCGCCGCGCAGTGGGTGTCGCACGGCGGTGTGTGGTCGTTGGACGGTCCACTGCCGTTGTCGCCACGGCTGGTGGAGCTGATCGAGGCGCATCTCGCCGAGGTACCCGCCGAGGAACGCCGGGTGCTGGAGCTGCTCGCGTTCGGCGAGCCGCTGGACCTGGCCGCGTCGGAAGCGTTGGACGGGCTCGTGACCGTGACCGATGACGGACTGAGGCTCGCGCATCCGTTGTACGGCGAGGTGTTGCGCGCGCAGTGCCCTCCGCTGCGCAAGCGCAACCATCAGCGGTACCTGGCTTCTGTGCTCGACGATCCGTTGCGAGTAGCTGTGTTGCGTCTGGACAGCGGTACGGCGGACGATCCCGAACTACTGCTGAGAGCTGCGAATCTTGCCAGCGCGACGGGTGGCGTTGTTCTGGCAGAACGACTCGCACGCGCCGCATGGTCCGTCGGTGGTGGCGTGGAGGCCGCACGGCAGTTGGCATACGTGCTGGTGTTCACGGATCGCGCGGAGGAGGCCGAGGAGATCTTCGCGCGAGTCGCGAGGGACGACGACCCGATCGAGGTCCGCACCATGCGTGCGATGAACCTGGGGTGGGGGCTCGGACGCACAGAAGAAGCCGCCGAGATGATCGTCATGCCGGCGGGCCGGGCCGCGCTCCTGTTCTTCGCCGGCAGGTACGACGAGGCTCGCGCACTGCTCTCGGACTCCGATCCCGGTGAGGCGGCGATCCTCGCGATGATCGACGTCGTGCAGGGCAGGTACACGGGGCCGTTCCCGGTCGTCCCACCGAACCCCGACGTGGGGCTGGGCGCCGAGATGAACGCGTTCTCCGAGGTGTTCGTGCACGCCTTGCACGGTGAACTGGTCCGTGCGGATCGTCTTGCCGTGCAAGCACATCGGGAGAAGGCCGAGTGGGATTCCATGCGGTCGAGCTGGGCTGTTTCGTGCGCAGGCCTGGCACGGGCGGGTGGCCGTTTGCTCGAAGCGCGGCGCCTGCTGCGAGAGGCGCGGCCCGTGCAGCCGTTCGTGCGGCTCTGCGAACTCGCCCACGTGGAGGCGTTGCTGGGCAACGACGCGCGTTCGCTGCTCGCTGAAGCGGAAGAGCTGGCGCCGCCGGGAGTGCGCCCGTACGGCATCGGGCTGTGGCAGGCGCGGATCTGGGCGGGCGGGACGTCGCCGTTCGAGGCGGCCGAGGACGCCAGGGCGCACACCGAGTTCGCCGCCGAGGCGGTGTTCCTGCACGAGGCAGTCCGGCTCGGCCACGCCTCCGACGCCCTGGAACGACTGCGCGAGCTCGCCGCCACGACGACCGGGCTGCTGGTCCCGGTGTACGCCGCACATGCGGAGGCGTTGGTGCGCAACGACTCCGCGGCGCTGGAAGAGGTGGTCGCGCGGTTCGAGAAGGCCGGGTACCTGCTGTTCGCGGCAGAAGCGGCCGCTGAGTCGGGCAACCGGGCGTTGTTCGCGCGGCTGGTGAGGCACTGCGAGGGCGCGCGGACGCCCGCGTTGGCGAGGATGACGCTGACACAGCTCACCCGCCGTGAGCGCGAAGTGGCCGTGCTGGCCGCACGAGGACTGACGAACAAGGAGATCGCCGAGTCATTGGTGATCTCCGTGCGGACCGTCGACAACCACCTGTCCAACGCCTATGCGAAGCTCGGCATCGCGACCCGCGGTGAGCTCGCGTTGGTCCTTACGGATGACCTCGGCGGACGGGGATAACGCTCGGCACGGGTCCGAACGACAGGTCCGGCATGAGCAACGGCTATGCGGTCGTCGACGTCGAGACCACCGGACTTTCACCTGGTCAGCACCACCGGGTGATAGAGGTCGCCGTCGTGCACCTCGACGCGTCCGGCCGCCGCGTGGACGAGTGGTGCACGCTGGTCAACCCGCGCCGCGACCTCGGTGCCCAGCACGTGCACGGCATCAGCGCCGCGGACGCCCGGCGCGCGCCCGACTTCGCCGGCATCGCCGCTGAGCTCGCCGCGAGGCTGTCGGGACGGGTGCTCGTCGCGCACAACCTGTCGTTCGACCTGCGGTTCCTGCGGGCCGAGTTCGCGAGGCTCGGCCACGAGCTCTTCGCGGAGGGCCTCTGCACGATGGACCTAGCCGGCCGGTATCTCGGTGCTTCGTCGCGGTCGCTCGCCGCGTGCTGCGAGGTGGCCGGAGTGCCGATGGGCATCGCGCACTCCGCGCTGCACGACGCGCGGGCGTCCGCGGGGCTGCTGGCGCGTTGCCTGGACCGCGTCGGGGACGTGGAGCCCGTGCGGCTGACGGTACCGCGCACCCTGAACGCGTTCGCCGTGCAACGCAGTCACCCGCACGGAGCCGAACAGCACTTCCTGGCGAAGCTCGTGCGGCTGCTGCCTCGCGTGGAGACCGCGTCGGGCGACGAGTACCTCGACGTGCTCGACCGGGCGTTGGTCGACCGGCACCTGGCCCTGGAGGAACAGGAAGAGCTGCTCGAAGTGGCTCGTGCGCTCGAACTCGGCCAGCCGCAGGTGAAGGAGCTGCACCGCGGCTATTTCGCCGCGCTCGCCGACGTAGCCGGGGAGGACGGCGGGGTGACCGCGGACGAGGAGGCGGACCTGCGGCTGGTCGCGTCGTTGCTCGGCGTGGACGTCGGCGACGCGTTGCGCGGGCCGGTGCGGCTCTCGCTGAGCGGGTCGGCATGAGCGCGATGGACCAGGTGGCCGCGCTCATCCAGGAACGCAACCGCATCGACGCCGAACTGTCGACGTGCATCGGGCGGCCCGCGTTGACCGGGCACCTCGGCGCGTGGATCGCCGCGCAGGTCTTCGGAATTAGCGATGGCAGGCTCGGCGACGGCCGGACCGTGGGCGTCCGGTGGTACACGAAGCGGGAAGGCCTGCTGGACATGAAGGAGAAGGGGCCGGACCTCTACCTCGTGCTGGCCGGGCCGAAAGCCGAGCCGGCCAGTTCCCGCGGTACGACCAGGCCGTTGGTCGTCGACGCGGTCTACCTGTTCGACGGCGCGGCCGTGGTGGCCGACCTTCAGTCACGTGGCCTCAAGATCGGCGTCGCGTCCAGCGTGCGCACGGAACTGTGGGAGGCCGCGGAGATCTACCCGCGGCGCAACCCGTCGTTCCCGCTCACTTCCGAACAACGCGAACTGCTCGCACTGCTCGGTAGTTAGTCATCGGCCGTGAGGCTGTGCCCGTCCCAGGTGAAGCGCACGGTCGTCACGGCGTCGTCCCCGTCCGTGCCGGTCGTGAGCTGGTGGATCGCGATGCCGGTCAGCTCCCGGTAGTCGCACCACTCGTGGTCCGACGTGAGCACCAGGTCGAGGTCGAAGTTGACCAGCAGTTCCAGCAGCTGGCCGCGGTTGGTCGCGTCGACGCCGACGAAGACCTCGTCCAGCAGGATCAGGCGGGGTGCGGTCGGCGTGGCGTGGTAGTGCGCGGCCGCCGCGGCGAACAGCGGGAGGTGCAGCACGATGGCCTTCTCGCCGCCTGACAACGCGCCGTGCACCCGTTTGGTGACCGGGACCCAGCCTTCGCCCCTGTCCACCTTCACGACGAACTGGTGCCATGTCGTGTAGTCGAGCACCTGGGCGAGTTGTTGTTCCCAACCCGTTGCGGAGTCGTGCGCGCGGGCCTCTTCCACGCGCTCGCGGAAGAACTGGTGCAGCAACTCGCGTTCGGCGTCGTTCAGGTCCGATCGCAGCAGGAGGTCGCGGGCCTCTCGGGTGCCCGGCGGTAGCTGGGGATCGACCTGCCAGTCGAGCTGCACGCGGATGCCGGACGCGGTTTGGACGCGTTCCAAGCGCTGGTTCATGATGCCGACCAGCTCGGACGCGCCCTGGATGCGCTGGGCGATGTGCCTGCGCGTGTCGCCGGTGAGGGTCTGGTCGAAGAGGTCGCGTTCGACGTCCGTGATGTGCGTGCGCACGCGGTCGCGTTCGGCCTGCAACGTCTGAAGCAGGGCGTGCGCACCCATGCGCGCGCCGTCCAGCGTTGCGGTCAGCACCGTCACGTCGTCGTCGGGGTCGAGCGACAGGTCGATGCGGCCGGCGAGTTGTTGCCTGGCCTGGTGCACGGCGAGGCCGAGGCGGGACTCGAAGTCGCGGATCAGGCGCGGATCCACCACGTCCTCGGGCACCTCACCGGCGTCCGCGGGCAGGTGTCCGCTGGTCAGGTGCCGGTAGCGGGCCTCGGCCGCGTCATGCGCGACGGCGGCCTCCGCGGCACGTGAGGTGTCGAGCTTGCGCTTTTCCTCCAACGTGCCGAGTGTGCGCGCCAGGCCGGTCTGCTTGTCCTGCAGCATTTCGCGTTCCTCGGTCAACGCGAGTGCCTTGGTGCGCAACGAGATGAGCTGCTGGTCGAGGGCGTGGAACTCGGAGTCCGCGGACCGTTCGACGGTCTCCAGCGTGATGGCGAGGTCGGCGGCTTCCTGGTGCCGGGCGGCCGACGTCTCCTCGGCCTCGTCGGCCAGCGTGCTGCTGAGCGAGGCACGGTTGCCGGCGTCGATCGACAGCGCCTCCGCGGCGAAGGCGTCGTGACGGTCGTCGAGCCAGCGATGGCCCGTGGTGCCGAACGCGGACAGCGCCTCCACGTCAGGGACCTCGGTGCTCAGGCTGTACCGCGCGACGGCGGCCTCCGCGTCGGCGACCCGCCTGGTCGCGGCCGCGACGGCGTCCTTCCTGGCCGCGCACCGCAACTGGGCCTTCGTGCGCTGGTCCTCGGCGATCTCGATCGGGTCGGCCGAGGGTTGCCTGGCCAGTTCGCCCGCCAGAGTCGCCCGGCGCACCGCGATCTGGTTCAGCGCGGCGTCCACACCGGACAGATCGGTGGCGAGCTGCTCGATCAGCCCGGTGAGCTCGGCGATGCGGCCCGCGCGGGCGCGTTTGCGCGCGTCCGCGCCGATGTAGGTGGGGAAGGGCTTGGACCAGCGGCCGTGCGCGTTGGCCAGGCGCCACGTCCCGTCCGCGCCGATCGCGATGGCGTGGCCGGTGGCCGTCTCGCCGAACGCGATGCCTTCGAGGAACCGGTGACAGCGCTCGTCGTCGGTGACGAGCACCTCCAGCAGCGTGTAGCCGGGAGCGGGAGGCGCCAGCGTCGGTTCCACGAAACGGTCCTGGTCGGGGAGGAGACCGAACGAGTTGTCCGCCGCGAGCCACGCGTCGAGCAGGCCGGAGGCCTCCAGCGCCGCCTCGACCGCGGCGCACACGGCCGCCGGCGTGCCAGGACGGAAGTCGACCAGACGCCACAACGGAGCGCCCGCAGCGGAAAGGCGGTAATCGCCGGCGCGCGTGTACGGCGCGGGTGGCGGCACGTCGACCTGATTGGCGAGCTTCTCGCGGATGGAGTTGTACTGCGAAAGCTGGCTGTTCAACGCCGTGCGCGTCTCGTCCAGGCGCGCCTCGATGCGGCTGAACTCCTCGCGGGCGAGAGCGGCGGCCTCGACGATCTCGCTGTGGTCGGACACGTTCAGCTCAGAGCAGCCGTGCGCCCACGTCTCGAAGTCCGCTCCGAACTTCGCAAACGCTTGCTCGAACGCCTGCTGCGCCGCGATCTCCGCTTCCGTGGCGAGGTCGAGCTCGTCGCGGGTCTCCTCAAGCCGTTGGCGTGCGGCGTCCCGTGCGTCGACTGTTCGCCCATGCGCGGCGACGGCACGCATGATCGACGTGATCTCGGCGGAACGGGACTCGACGGCGGCGGTGAGCAGCTGCCGTCCCGCCCGCGCGTCCGCGCCCGACTCGATCTCCTCGAAGACCGACGGCATGCCGGCCCGTTCGGCGGCTTCCCGTGCCTGCACGGCGGAACGGCGCAGCTCATCGGCTCGTGCGGCCGCGTCGGACTTCGCCTGCGCGGCCTGTTCGTCCTCGGCAACGGCCCGTGCGCGCAGTTTCGCGGCGTGCCCGGCGGCCTCCGACGCGCGCAGGGTCGCGGCGGAAAGCTGTTGCCGCAACAGGTCGAGCTGCTTGCCCTCCTGGTAGGCGGGCAGGTCGGAGATGCCGGAGATCTCCGCGTCGACCGCACTCGCCTCGCGCCCCAGCGCGGCGAGCTGGTCGAACGCCTCGTCGGTCAGCGTGATCTGGCGCTGGTAGCGCCGTTCGCTCATCCGCGCGGCCCGCGTCAGGTCCTCGAGCTGCTGGGTCGTCGACTCCAGTGTCCTTGCGGCCACTCCAAGAACGCGCTGGGCGTAGACGCGCTGCACGTCCGCGAGTCGTTCGGTGGTGGCGATCTCCTCGTCGAGGCGTCGCAGCCCCTCGCGCCGCCGGTCGAGCCGTTCGAACCCCTCGGCGATCTCGGTCAGATCGGACTGATCCAGCGGCGGAAGTGCCTTGGACAGCAACGAGGACAGCACGCTCGGGTCGAGCCGCTCGGACAGCTTCGGCGTGCGCAGCTGCAACAGCGCGGTGATCAGCGAGTCGTACCGTTGCTCGGTCACACCGGGGAACAACGTCGTCCGCACCGTGTGGCGGTAATCAGCCGGTGAGGCGTGCACAACGCCGTGTTCGCCGATCGCCGCAACGAGGTCGGTCTTCGTCAACGGGCGCCCGGCCTCGTTCACCAGCGCCAGATCACCGACCCGCTGCGACGTCGTGAAGTACGTGGCGGTGACGTTCGACGTGTTCGTGGTGGCCTGAAGCCGCGCACCGCACGTGAACCACTGCTCGCCGTGCTGGAACTCCAGCCACACGTACCCGACGCGCGTGCTGCCCTGGTTGCCCTCGCCCATGAGGTTCCAGTGCATCGTGCGGTCCGCGCTGCCGAACGTCGACAGCCGGTGCGGACGCAGGTTCGCGTCGAACAGGTACGGCAGCAGCAGTTCGAGAGCCTTCGACTTGCCCGTGCCGTTGGGGCCTCTGAGCAGCAGTCTGCCCTGGTAGAACGAGAAGATCTCGTCGTAGTAGCGCCAGACGTTGATGATGCCGGCGCGGCTGGGTTGCCACCGGTCAGTCATTGGGCTCCTCGACCGCGTACCTGGCTGCGGCGGGCAGCCTGTGAACGGTGCCGTTCTTGGTGCGAGCGAGTCCGAACATCTCGAGCAGTTCGATCCCGTCCGCCGCGAGCCTGCCCGCGCCACCGTCCGACTGGTAGGCGTTGGCCCACGTGCGGAACTTCGTGAGCAACTCGCGTGTCTCCTCGACCAGTTCCTCGGTGGTCGCCGGACCTTGTGCCAACCGGTCGAGCAACAACAACGCGGCGACCTTCGCGTTGTTGTCGTCGTCCGGGAACCTCGTGTCCGTGGCGATCGCGTCGGCGTCCACCACGAGAAAACCCTCGGCGCGTTCCTCCAGCGTGCAACCGGCGAGCCCGATGCCCGTCTGGACGACCTTGCGCCCAGTCGGTGAGCCCAGGAACGCCAGCTGGCTCGCGGTCAGATCTTCCTTGTACACCACGGGATCGTCGATCAGCCTGCGCATCACGGAGTGCCGTTGCCACAGACTGCGGTGCGCGTTGTCGTAGCGGGTCTCCCTGGTGAGGTCCGCGATCGTGTCCACTGTGGAGGGTGGAACCGGCGCGGCCAGCAGGCGCGTGATGAGCGTCGGGTCCGCGCGGACCTGCTCGTCGGTCTCGACGGCGCCGTGTTCCTCGAGGAACGTCAGCACGTCGTTGAACGCGTTCCGGTCGCTGCGCCTGGCCGGGTCGAACTGGATGCCGTCGGTGGCCGCGTGTTTCGTGCGCGTCGTCAGCTCGTCAAGCGTCATCGTCGGCGTGGTCAGCAGTTCCGCGCACACGAGACACAGCAGGATGTACCGCCGCCGATCGAACGCCGGTCGCGTGCGGTCAGGCCGTTGCGTGGTCTTGAACAGGCGCGCGTATCCGGCGCGTGGCTCGACGTGCACCCGCCAGCCGCAGTAGTAGTCGAACCACTTCGTGACCGGTTCGCGGCGCCTTCTGATGAGGTCGAACCCGTCGTGGTCCAGTGTCGCCGTCAGCAACGGACGCGCGAGCAGCAGACGGACACCACGCGCCACCTCTTCGCTCTCCAGCCGTGCGAGCTGGTTTCCCGTGCGGCTCATCGGCTCTGCACGTCGATCACGTAGTCGGGCCCGCTCAGCGTGCCCTTCTGGGTGGTCATGGTCGCCCAGCCACGCGCGTTGCGCAGGTTGATCTGCATCCGCCCGTCACTCGTGCCGGCCGTGCGCGTGCCGGTGCTGTCCGGATCGCTGCCGAGCGCCCGCCCGACCAGGTCGATCAGCCGGTGGAACGTGTCGTGGTCGAGGTTGGTGAGCGTGGAGATCCGGACCGCGCCGTCGGTCTGGATCTGCGACCAGGCGTGTTCGAGCTCCTCGCGCTCCTTCTGCGCCCGTTCACGGCGGTTGCGGCGCACCTCGTCGACGTTGCGAACCTTGCCGGTGCTGCCGATGTGCTCCTGCTTGCCGGTCGCGCGCAGCTGCGGCGACACGGGCACCGGCGGCGTGTTGTGCCACGCCTCGCCGCTCGGCATCAGCTCACCGTCGGCGTGCGCGAGGTGCGCGTGCCGGGCCGGCCACAGTCCGAACGCGGCGTTGAACAGCTCGTGCGCCTCGTCCTCGGTCTCGGTCCTCGCGAACCACAGCGCCAGTGCCCGGAAGTCGGCCGCGGTGTTCGTCGGCTTGCGCTGCTCACTGATCCGGTCGAGCACCCGCAGCAACTGCACGATCGCCTTGCGCGACACGTCCTGCAACTCGTCGACGCGCGGCGGGTTGTCGTGAAACCAGCTCTTGAGGTTGCTCCAACGCTCTTTGCGCTGCTGAAGCCACAACTCGTCACTCTGGTGGAGCCCGGCGCCGTTGCGCGCGCGTTCGTGCAACTCGGCCGCGTCGATGCTCGCGATGGCCTCGCGGATCTTCTGCTTGCGCGCGTCCAGGTCCGCGATGAAGTCGCGCAGGTAGGTGATCGTCGTGCGCTTGACGTCCTGGAACGTGGCGAGGTCGGTCTGCTCGTCCCGCAGGAGTCGTTGCAGGTCGGCGTTGAACCGCGTCGTGCCGGTCTCGAAGGCCTCGAGGTGCCCTTCGAGCTGGGTGAGCGCGGTGAAACTGCCGCGGTCGTCCAGCGGCTTCTGCAGCTCGTCGAGGTGGGCCGCGATGGCGTCGAGGACGGCGGTCTGCAGCGAACCGTTGCTCGTGAGGGTGTCGAGCGCCTGTTGGAGGCCGGCACACGCGGCCTCGCCGAGCCTGGTGAGCCCGTAGCGCTGCTGCGTCGCGTCGAGCAGGCCCCAGCCACGCAGAGCGGTGAGGGACGCCTGGAGGTCGTCGTCCGTCACCTGCTCGGACCAGCCGACGTGTCGCAGTCGTTGCTGCACGTCATCGGCTGTGAGGACGGTCTGCAGGCGCTCGTTCGCCACTCCGAACACGCGCATCACTGCAGTGTGCAGCTCCGCGTGGGCGGTCGTGGTGAAGCGGAACAGGTCCGCGGGCACCCGTGGAAACGTCGTCACCTGTGCCACCGTAGCTGGCGTTGTAGGGCTTTCGGGTGACAGGGCGGACGCCTGTCAGACTGACAACTGGCCGCAGCCGGTCCTTGCTGGGCGCCTGCGGCAATCGCAGACGCCCTCGGAACCGATGGTCTGGGCGTAGTCGGCGACACCTGGGCCACTTCGATGATCGAACGGTGGGTGTGCCGACCGTGACCCAGCACAGATCACTGCATTCTTGTGCTCGTGATCTTGGATCAGGCGGAGCCGATGACGATGAGGTCGTCGTGCAACCCCGTGACGGTCCGACGAGTGCTGTGAAGAATGTTGTCCAACAACATCATGCTGCGGGCGTTTCGATCAAGTTCTCCCCGCAGAGCTGCAGCACGAGCGTCGTCATGCACTTGCTGGCGCAAGTGTGGCTGCACGATCACAACCTGTGTCCTGTCCGATGCCGTTCGCATGCCGAGCCGGGCGATGAACTCTGAGCGGTCACCGATGCGCTTGCCAGCGTGCCAACAAGCTGGGCGGCTGATGCTAGGCAGACTCAACCGTGCGATCAACGAGTCCGTGTCCAATGACCTGATGTTCTTCACGGCTTGAGCGACTACTTCCTGGTATGCCACGACAGCGATGCGCCTGTTCAAGGAACTGTTCTGCGCGGCCTTGACGTGGATCGCGGTGAGAGTCCCGTCGTCGGCGAGGTGCAGGAAGTCAGCGACCTCGCCCGCGCCGTCGTCGCAGATCAGCCAGTCGTGGCCGAAGTTCCGGACGATCCAGCCGAACAACGAATCGTCGCCAGTCTCCGCAGTTGCGTCGTGGATGGCCTGATCGCCGTCCGCATTCGGCTTCTCCCTGGTGATGTCAACGCCGCTGAAGTCGACGAAGGTCAGGTTGCGGAAGGGCGTGCTCGAGGGGTTCTGCCGACAGATCCGTTGCCCGTTGAACGCGTGCCCGGACTCGTAGTACACGTTGAGAAGATCACCGTTACCGATCGCACGGCGGATCCGTCGGGTGATCACCTCGTCGGTCGGCGAACCCTCAACACTGACGTTGAGCATGTAGCCGTCGCGCATGCCCACAGGAATTACCTTCAGCTGTCCCGCGACTACGCCATCGAGGCCCACACTCAGAAGAAGGCCCGGCGAGCTCAGGTCTCCGTGCACGTCGAGGATCGCACCGTGCAGCAGCTCGGCGCGGTCCGCCTGAGTTTCGTCGAAGTCTGGTTCACCACGCATCTCGTCAAGGTCCGTCACCCTGATGTCGAACGCGCCGAACACGCTGCCGAGATCGTTTTCCGGTACTGCCAACCCAGGGAAGGGGTTGCGCAGAGGAGCCTCGCTGGCCAGCGTCTTGTCGAGAAGCACAAGGGCTTCCGAGGTGGCGGCAAGGAACATGCCGAACGATGACATCGCCTTGAACGAGAGGTGTGAGCGCTCCGGTGCGACGCACAGGTCGCCACGCAGCATCGCGGACGCCTCCTCTGGATCGAGGTTGATCTTCATCGCGCTCATCGCGAACGTGGAGTCGTCGTGTGCGTCGATGGCGTGCTGGAGCTGCAAGCCGTTGAGCGTCTTGCTGTCTGGCTTGGTCACCCGACGGCGATGTACCCCTCGGAGCCACAACGTCTTGCCATCTCCGTCGAACGTGGAGGACATGACGCCTGCGGGTACGGGTCGGTAAGGACTGGTGGCGTCCCTCGCCCACTTCAGCAATGCACGAGTGTTCTCCGTGGACACCGCGATGAGAGGTCCCCTGCGAAGGGCGGCTGTCAGATCGTTAGTGACGTCGACAACCGGAGTGTCCTTGGCTGCCCACGGTGCCCGGTGCCGACGTTCACGCGTCACCCCGTAGAAGCCATCGAAGCCGAAGGCTCGTAGCAGGTCGGCCTCTTTGTTTTCCTCCGCGCGGAAGTCCTCGATCGCGAGTTCCCCCGTCGTGTGCACAGCGATGGCGAGGCCCGGCTTCTCCGAGAGCTTCCGCAGGAAGGCCTGCAAGATTGAAAACGCCTTGTCCAGGTCCTTGCCAGTGCACTCCAGGACGGTGACCGACAGGTATGGCTTCAGATCAGCCAGGCGCAGAGCCTTCACGGCGTCATTGCGTTCTGCTCCTGAGACCGACATCAAACATCCCCCCGGCGCAGCTTGGCGTTCACGTCATGCTTGGTCGCCAACGCCGGCCTGCACCTCTTGCGGCTGCGGGAACAGGCTTCGGTGACCACGGGACGCGATGCATCGCGGTCGAAGTGATCCGAGGGGTAGGTGTGTTCGTCCATGTCTTCTTCTCCTGGGTTGGCGACCGCCAACGACTGGCAGCGCCTTGCCCAAGGCTGACCGCATCCGTGCGTCTTCGAGAAGCAAGAACTACGATAAGGGGGCTTATCACTTTTTCTCCTAAGAAAACATGAGGGGCCTACGTAGGCTGCACATGACCGGTAGACGCCACGAGGGGGGAGCACGTCGTGACAAGGGCCGTGCCGACGCTCACACTGCAAGATGTCGCTGACCTAGCCCGCGTCCGTCGGCCTGTCGTCAGCACGTGGCGCAACCGTCCGCGTGTTCGGGGCAAGAATCTGCCGTTTCCTGAGCCGGTCGATGTCTCCGGCGGAATTGAGAGGTTCTCTCGCAACGACGTTGTCATCTGGCTTGAGCGGACCCGTCGAGGCAGAAACGCCGAAGCGCACCTCGACGCACCGGCGTTGAGCGTGCCGGACGATGTTCCACTGGACGAACTGGTCACCTGGCTGTGTCTGGCGGTGATGACGGGAGAAGAGCTTGCCGAGACAAGCGCGGAGCAGCGGGTCTGTATAGCGCGCGCCGTCGACACTGACGACCAGCTGCTTCTCCGGGAGGTCGTGGCCAGCACGCCGGCAACCGACACGCTGCAGTTCGTCGACGACTTGATCGAGGCGTCGTATGGCGGGAGCGAGGCGCTTGACCGTCTGGAACAGGGACGGGCGGCGCGAACAGCTGCCACTCGCGGCCTCACTCCCGAAGCGGTGCACCTCGTCCAGGCGGTTGCTGATGCATGCTCGCTTCACATTGACCCCGAGGGCGTTCCGCTAGTTCACGTCGGTGGCGCCTCGGCCACCACGCTGGCTCTTGCCGGGACATTTGCTCACGTCGTCGTGCCTGGCGACGGCGCGGAACAGCGTGACATTAGGCGAAAGGCGACGATCCGCAGCATCGACACGACGACTCAAGTCACCAGCGGAGGCGTCCGGTGGTTGTCCGTTGTCGGCGGCGAGATTGACGAGAACCTCAAGCGGATCGACGACCTGGTACTCGAGCTTGGTCGACACGACCTAGCTGTTCTGCTCGGACCAGCCAGCCTATTGTGTGACGAGCTAAACGGAGAGCACGAGCTGAACCGTGCACACACGCTGCGTTCAAACAGCCTGGCTGCCGCTTTACGTCTTCCGCGAGGAATGTGGCGCGAAGCCCACAGACAGGCACTGGGTCTGTGGGTGTGCACGGGGGAAGTCACCATCGAACGGCCATTGGTGGCTGATCTCGGGGCATTCACTAGTGGTGAGCTGGCCTTGGATGATCTCGCAGCTGACGTCACGGGGGCGCTGGAGGCTGCCGAGGGCCGCGCCTTCCGCTACCTGCGCCCACATCACCTCCCCTTGATCCTCAGTTCCCGTGCCCCGGTCGTGCCGCGAGGTGTCCGTGCGGTGCAGATCGCCACGACGGAGATCGAGCGACAGGTGTCTGTGATCAACTCCGCGACCCTCGTGACGAGCGAGCCGATCCCGACGTTCGACGTGCTGGCGGAGGCCGCGCAGGGTTCGATGGTGGTGCGTCGGCGGTCCCTGGCGGAGCTGAAGGAACTGGGACATTTGCAGATGTTGCGCGGCAGCAGGATCAACCCTGGCCACGCAGATCCTGTCGGATCCGTCGCAGTTCTGTCCGCGGCGGATGCAGGTGACCCGCTACGGCTCGATCCCTTCGACGCGATGCGGTGGTATCCCCGGGCAGTGCGTACCGATCCGGGGGATGTCATCTTCGCGGAGCGACCTCGCCCGCTCGCGAGGGTCGACGTCCACGGCGGATCGCTCGTCGCATCTCCGTCGAGAATTCTCCGGGTCAGCTCGCGTGCCGGGATTGGCCCACACGCCGTTGCTGCGATCATCAACCGCCTCCCGGACGAGGTGACGGAATGGCAGACCTGGAGCGTTCCCGTTCTCAACTCCAGCGAGGCAAAACGACTCGAGAACGCGGTCACCGCGGCGCGGGAGCACGAGGCGAACCTGCGAAGGCACCTATCCGCAACACAGGATCTGATCACGGCCATGATCGCCGGAGTTGCCGCTGGCGCGGTGACCCTCACGACTCAGATAGAGCAATAGGAAGGACTGGCAGCATGCCACCCCGCAAGAGGCAGGAGCCGTCGGCACCGTCGACGATGAAGGAGCTGAAGGACACCCTGTGGAAAGCCGCCGACCGGCTCCGCGGCTCGCTGTCCGCGAACCAGTACAAGGACGTCATCCTCGGGCTGGTGTTTCTAAAGTACGTTTCTGACGCATACGACGAGCGCCGCGAGACCATCCGCACCGAACTGATGGCGGAGGATTACGACGAAGAACAGGTCGAGGACCTGATCGACGACCCCGAGGAGTACCAGGGGTATGGGGTGTTTGTCGTTCCGCCCAACGCCCAGTGGGCCTACCTCGCCGAGTATGCGAAGGGTAAGCCAGCCGAGGGCAGTGAACCCGCCAAACCCCCCGGTCAGCTCATTGATGAGGCGATGGATGCGGTCATGCAGACCAATCCGGCGCTTCAAGGCACGCTTCCGCGCCTTTACAACAAGGACAACATCGACCAGCGCCGCCTCGGTGAGCTGATCGACCTGTTCAACAGCGCCCGCTTCAGTCGCCAGGGCGAGCACCGCGCCCGTGACCTCATGGGCGAGGTTTACGAGTACTTTCTCGGCAACTTCGCTCGTTCGGAAGGCAAGCGGGGAGGTGAGTTCTTTACGCCGCCGAGTGTGGTCCGCGTGATCGTCGAGGTGCTGGAACCCTCGCGAGGGCGAGTCTACGACCCGTGCTGTGGCTCGGGCGGCATGTTCGTGCAGACAGAGAAGTTCATTTACGAACACAAGGGTGACCCGAAGGACATCGCCATCTATGGCCAGGAAAGTCTGGAGGAGACCTGGCGGATGGCGAAGATGAACCTCGCCATTCACGGCATCGACAACAAGGGCCTTGGGGCGCGGTGGGGCGACACTTTTGCCCGCGACCAGCACGCGGACGTCCAGATGGACTACGTGATGGCGAACCCGCCGTTCAACATCAAGCACTGGTCTCGCAACACCGAGGATCCTCGGTGGAAGTTCGGCGTCCCTCCTGTAACCAACGCCAACTACGCCTGGATTCAGCACATCTTGTACAAGCTCGCCCCCGGCGGCAGTGCTGGTGTGGTGATGGCCAACGGTTCGATGTCCTCGAATTCCAACGGCGAAGGGGCGATCCGCGCTCAGATCGTCGAGGCCGACCTCATCTCGTGCATGGTGGCGTTGCCCACACAGTTGTTCCGCAGTACCGGGATTCCTGTCTGCGTCTGGTTCTTCGCGAAGGACAAGCGTGTCGGCAAGGGTGGGGCGGTGGACAGGTCGGGCGAGGTGCTGTTCATCGATGCCCGAGAACTTGGCTACATGGTCGATCGCGCCGAACGCGCACTGTCCGATGAAGACATGGCCAAGATCGCTGACACTTATCACGCCTGGCGTGGCACCCGATCCGCCGCGCAGAAGCACTTGGCCTACGAGGACGTTCCGGGATTCTGTAAGTCGGTGGGCCTGCCCGATATCAAGGCTGCCGACTACGCACTTACCCCCGGTCGTTACGTCGGCGCCGCAGAGATCGAGGATGATGGTGAACCCGTCGAAGACAAGATCCAGCGGCTGTCGAAGGAACTTTTGAGCGCGTTCGACGAATCAGTGCGCCTGGAGAAGATTGTTCGCGAGCAATTGGGGCGGTTTGATGTCTGACCGCGTTCTTAAACTCGCTGAGCTTGTGAGTGCCGGCATGCTCGAGATCGGCGCTGGGAGGCCGCGATCTGTCGGACTGGATCGATTCCCACTTCCGATTCTGAGGGTTGCGGATGTTATGGAAGGGCGAATTCAGCAGCTGGATCAGGTTGATGCCCCGATGATCCGTTCGGATGAAATGGGGTCCAAGACCTCAAGGCCGGGCGATGTAGTGCTTACTGCTAAGGGGACCGTCGGGCGAGTGGCTATAATGCCTTCCGTGGGGCCTGTATATGCTTACAGTCCGCAATTGTGTTACTTTCGGGCGGCTGTTGATGGTCTGTTGAATTCTCGGTATCTGTACTACTGGTTCAAGAGCGAAGAGTTTTGGGGCCAGGCTGATGCTCTCAAGGGGCAGACTGATATGGCGGACTTTCTAAGTCTGTCGGATGTTGGTTCGCTCAAGATGCGGATTCCGCCCCTCGAGGAGCAGGAAGCTGCAATTAATGTTCTCGGCTCAATCGATGACAAGATTGCTGTCAATCAACGGATTATTGACCTATCGGAAAAGTTGGCGGAAGTATCTTTGTCTGCCGCCTTTGATGGTCGGTTCGCCTCTCTTTCGTCTCAGGCTTTTGTGACGATGGGCTCATCTCCTCCGGGAGCGAGTTATAACAAAAGGGCTGTGGGGACCCCATTTTATCAAGGTGTTCGAGACTTTGGTGCGCGCTTCCCTGCGAAGCGAGTTTGGACAACGGCGCCCGTGCGGATGGCTGGCGTCAGAGACACTCTTGTTAGCGTTCGTGCGCCTGTCGGGAGAACCAATATCGCGAACGAAGAAATGTGTATCGGGCGAGGTGTTGCAAGCTTGCGTTCGCGTTCAGGTTGTCCGATGACGTTGTTTCATCAGGTACGAGCTGCGCGCGACGCGTGGGCACCGTTCGAGGCGGAAGGCACGGTTTTCGGCGCGGTCAACAAGAGTCAGCTCGAAGCCGTCCTCGTGCCTATGGTCCGCGCGGAGATAGTCGAAGAACTGGAGCGGAAGCTTGCGGTGATAGAGAACCGGATAGCGGCAGCGCTGTCCGAGAACGAAATCCTGGCGAAGACACGGAATGAATTGCTGCCGCTGCTTATGTCGGGCAAAGTCCGTGTGCGGGAAGCCGAGGAAATTGTGGAGGGGGTTGTGTGATGGTGGGGCAGCCGGGGTTCAGTGAGGCGGACTGGGAGAACGTCGCGCTGGAGACGCTCGCCGAACAGGAATGGCGGCCACTGCCAGGGACGGCTATCGCGCCAGGCACCGAGAACGGCCGGACGTCGTGGGACGACATCGTCCTTCCAGGACGGGCGCTGGCCAAGATGCGGGAGCTGAACCCGCAGGTGCCGCTGGAGTACCTGGAGCAGGCGCTGGCGGAGATCATCCAGCCGACCTCGCAGGACGCGATCGCCGAGAACTACCGGCTGCACCAGATCTGTGTTCACGGCTACCGTGGCATCAGTTACATCGACGCGGACGGCGTCGAGCAGAACCCCACGATCCGGCTCGTCAGCCACCTGGTTGACGGCAACGAGCTCCTTGCCGTCAACCAGGTCACCGTCCGCACGGCCGAGGTCGACCGGCGCTTCGACGTCGTGCTCTATCTCAACGGCATGCCGGTCGCGATCGTCGAGCTGAAACGGGCGGGCGCTGCCAAGGCCGATCTGGCCGCCGCGCACGCCCAGTTGGCCACCTATCTGCGCGAGTTCCCGATGGCGTTCCGGTTCGCGGTGGTGACCGTGATCAGCGACGGCATCACGGCTCGATACGGCACGTCGTTCACGCCGCTGAACCACTATTCGCCCTGGAACACCGATGATGATGGCAAGCCGGTCAAACTCGGCGAGCCGATGGACGAAGGTCACCTCGGGACCGAGCTTGAGTTCCTCGTCGAGGGTGTGTTCAACCCCGAGCGTTTCCTTCAGCTGCAACGGAACTTCACCGCGTTCGACGAGGGTGCCGACGGATACTCGAAGCGGATCGCCAAGCCACACCAGTACTTCGCCGTCACCAAAGCGGTCGGTTCCACAGTCGCCGCGGTGGAGAGCAACGGCAAGGCCGGAGTCGTCTGGCACACCCAGGGCTCCGGCAAGTCGATGGAGATGGAGCTCTACGCCCACCTCGTGGGCACACAGCCCAAACTCAAGAACCCGACCATCATCGTGGTGACCGACCGCAAGGAACTCGACGGGCAGCTGCACGACACCTTCAAGCAGTCGCTCCTGCTGAGCGAGTCACCGATCAAGGTGACAACTCGTGCGCAACTGCGCACCGAGCTGGCTGACCGCACGACGGGTGGTATCTACTTCACGACGCTGCAGAAGTTCGGTCTCAGCAAGACAGAGAAAGACGCCGGGCTGGACCATCCGCTGTTGTCGGACCGCCGCAACATCATCGTCATCGCCGATGAGGCGCACCGCAGCCACTACGACGACCTCGACGGTTACGCCCGCCATCTCAAGGACGCCCTGCCCAACGCCGCGTTGATCGCGTTCACTGGGACGCCGATCTCCTTCGATGACCGCAACACTCGCGACGTCTTCGGTGACTACATCGACATCTACGACCTGACGCGCGCGGTCGAGGACGGCGCCACCGTCCCGGTCTACTTCGAGCCTCGCCTGGTCAAGGTCGGGTTGGCCAAGGACGTCCGTGAGGAGGATCTCGACCGGGCGGCGGACGAGGCCACTGCGGGGCTCGACGAGGTCGAGCGTGCCCAGATCGAGAAGTCGGTTGCTGTGATTAATGCTGTTTATGGGGCTCCTCCACGTTTGAAGGCTCTGGCAGCTGACATCGTCCAACACTGGGAGACGCGGTCTGAGCAGATGCGCAAGTTCGTTGGCTCGCCCGGTAAAGCGTTCGTCGTCGGTGCGACCCGAAGGATTTGCGCTGACCTGTTTGACGAGATCGTCAAGCTCAGGCCGGACTGGGACCACGACTCCGTCGACAGAGGCGTTATCAAGGTCGTCTACTCCGGCTCGGCACAGGACAAGGTGCCTGTGGCGAAGCACGTTCGCCGCGAAGGACAGAACAAGGCTATCCAGAAGCGGCTCCGCAACGCCGACGACGAACTGCAGATCGTCATCGTCAAGGACATGATGCTCACAGGCTTCGACGCGCCACCCTTGCACACGCTCTACCTCGACCGGCCGCTCAAGGGCGCGTTGCTGATGCAGACCCTTGCCAGGGTCAACCGCACGTTCCGCGGCAAGCCGGACGGGCTGCTCGTTGCCTACGCGCCGCTGGCGGACAACCTCAACAAGGCGCTTGCCGAATATACCGAAACCGACCAGGCCAAGAAGCCGGTCGGCAAGAACATCGACGAGGCAATCGCTCTCACCACCACCCTGATCGCTTCTCTTGATCAGTTGTGCGTCGACTACCCGTGGCGCGCCCAGCTTGACCGAGACCGCAGGAGCTGGGCCAGGGCCGTTTACGGTCTGACCAACTACCTGCGTTCGCCGGCGACACCGGGCAACCAGGTGCAGGACGGCGATCCGACACTGGGTGACCGGTTCCGCAAGCTGGCCAACCAGCTGGCCCGGGCGTGGGCGCTCTGTGCGGGCGCCCTTAGCGAACTTCAGCCCACGGCGAGGTTCTATGAGGAAGTCCGCGTCTGGATGGGCAAGTTCGACGCCCAGGAACGTCAGGCAGAAGGCCGGCCTGTGCCGGAGGAGATCCAGCGGATGCTCTCGGCTTTGGTGGCGACTTCGACAGCGTCCGGCGAGATCATCGACATCTATGGCGCTGCTGGGCTCGCGAAGCCGTCGCTGTCCGACCTGAGCCCGGAGTTCCAGCTCAAGGCCCAGTCCGTGTCGAATCCCCATCTGGCGATCGAGGCGCTGCGCGCACTCCTGCTCGAAGAGTCGGACCACGTAACGCGGAACAACCTCGTGCGTCAGCGCGCGTTCTCCGAGCGGCTCATCGAACTGATGCGTAAGTACACCAACCAGCAGCTGACCTCGGCCGAGGTGATCGCCGAACTCATCGAACTCGCCAAGGAAGTGGCCGTCGAAGGGAATCGCGGTCAGCGTTTCACTCCGCCGCTCTCCTACGACGAGCTGGCTTTCTACGACGCTGTTAGTTCCAACGAATCCGCTGTTCAGGTGCACGGCGACGATGTGCTTGCCCAGGTCGCGCGCGAACTGGTGGCGGTCATGCGGCGTGATGTCAAGACCGACTGGACGGTGCGTGACGACGTCCGGGCCAAGCTCCGGTCGTCCATCAAGAGACTGCTCGTCAAGTACAAGTACCCGCCGGACAAGCAGCCCGAGGCCATAAAACTGGTGATCGAGCAGATGGAAGCGATGGCCCCTCGCTATGCCTCGAACGGCACCGGAGTACAGATCACCGCACCCTTTGTTTGTGAGTGAGTCCCATCGAACGCTGCAGTCAACTGACAGGAAGTGGTTTGGCATGACCGATACTGAGGTTTTGATCGACGCGGAGAGCTTGCGCAATGAGCTTGAGGCATTGCGGGAACGCAGGGACGAGGCGATGGAGGCGATGATCGAGGACCTCAAAGGCGTTGCGGGCTCGGTCACTGAGATTGATTGGGAGCTGGACGATCAGCTGGCGGAATGTCAGTTCGATCTGGTTGGCCAAGGAGTGAGTCAAGCCATCGACCTTGTCGCGGCGGCTGGCAACGGGCAGTTGGTGGAGCTGGCCGAACTGGCATCAGTCGACTTTCCTGGCGACACCAGGCTCCCTATTGCCTACTCGACGGGAACGCCGGTGCGTCCCCGTCTGAGTGACTCCGCACTTCCGACGCCGGCTATTGCAAAGGTCAGTGAGTCAGACGACGATGATCGAGAACACGCTCTGCGCGGCCATGTCGAGGATTGCGCTGACCGTATTCGATATCTCCTCGACTACTTCTCGGACGAACTGTGGTGCTACCTTGTTGACTCCGCAGCTGACGGCGACCTCAAGGTTGTCCAGGAAGCGCTGTCCGAGTGCGATGCAGTTGCGCAAGAGCTTCACGCCGCCTACGAGCTGTGGATCATGTGGCTGAATGAGCTGTACAAGGAAGGTTCTTCGAACATCGGTTACGCTGGCGAGTTTGTTGACGCTTCGCGCGCCTGGCTCAAGGAGCAGAGCGGCGAGTAGTTGGCGACCAGCGCGACACCACCAGCGAACGGAAGAACCACCAGTGTCCTGGCGAATCGGTGTTCGTAGGGCTGGTCCACGGACCCCCACGTCGATCCCGTGAAGGTGACCGGTTGGTGAGTGCCTACGTCGGCGGGGGTGAACTGTGAGTGGCTCATGGTCTGGACTGCTTCGCTGCCGATGTCCGAGGTGACAGCGCGCCGCCGGGACGCCCCCAGTGCCGCTAGTCGCGTTCGCAGGACCAGCGGGCGTGCCTGTGGACGCGGCTTGCCTTGGGCCTCGTGGCGTGCGAACGGCCGTTCTGCCGGCACCCAGGAGACCGGCGCCGTGAGGGCCATGGCGCCCATGGCCGGGCCACCGAGCGGCGGTGAAGGACGCGCGCCGGCGTGAAGTCGAGTGGGCCCAAGCGTCGCACGGGCACGGACGTGTCGGCCGGGGTCAGCGGCGAGGAGTCGCTGGTGAACCGCATCTGTACGCCGTGGGTGTCGGTGACGATTGCGCTGCGCCGCCAGCGGTGCCAGGAGGAAACCAGTTGCGCTGGTACTGGATGTTCTCGGCTCGGGCGATCACGGAACCTCGGGGGGCCGTGGTCCTCCCAGAGCAGCAGGAGCAACTCGGCGCCGTACGGGCAGGGGCGATCCAGGCGAGGCGAGTCAGCGCTGGTGAGGTCCTTTCATTCCACCGGCTTCTTGTCGCGGAACATACGGAACGTGATGAAGAGCGCGACTACCGGAATGCCCATGAGGGACAGCATGTACGCGACCTTGTTCGGGTCTCTGCGTTCGGCGAGCGCCCACTCCGCGCTTGCCTGAGAAGACCGTCCGGAACGTACGCGGTTGTTGGTCATCGGCACGCGGTTGCCGATGTCGGCTGGCGTGAGCGAGGAGTTCTTGTTGCTGTACGGGTATTGCTTGCCATCGTCAGCGACGATGGTGGCGTTGCAATACCAGAGGGCGCCAAAGGCCCACCAGTTGCGCGCGCACGAGATTCTTTCAGCGTAGCCCTTCGGATCGCCGCCCGAGCCGGCTTCGCCGTCGAAGAACAACGTGCCTGCGTGGGCGGTGTAAAGGGCGACGATCCAGAGGACGGCGGCGATGGCGATCCGCCTCGGTTTGGTCACGGGCCTTCCTTGGGGTCTTTGTGGCCGCCGCCTTCAGCTTTGTTCAGCTCTTTCGACAGTTCCTTCGCCGGGTGGACGAGGTCTCCCCAGTTCGGCATCAGGTGGCTGATGTCCCTGCTGGACACCGCGCGCACCCAGTTCTGGCCGTCGAGCAGGCCCTTGCTCATCGGCGCGTCCACCTGGTCGGCTGCACGGCCGAGGCTGGACCGGGGGTCGCTCGTATTCTCCTTGCGCGTGGTCAGAGAGGGCTGGTTCAGCCTCTCGTAGAGATCCTTGACCGCCTGCTTGCGAGCCGGGCCGTTCTCCTTCACGCGGGCTGCCCAGTCGTCGACCTTCTGGGTGGTGCGCTGGGCGATGTCGTCGACTTTGTTCATCGCGCTGTCGACACCGTCTTGGATGCGCCTGCTCGCGTTGCCGAGGCCGTCGCCGATGTTGTCGAGGGAGTCGGCCCTGGACACCCTCGTTGCCGAGTCTGAGGCGAGCTCTGCCGCCCGCTGGTTGCCGTAGTGGCTGTTCGGCATCTGCCTGCTCAGGGCTGCGAGGTCATCGGCTTGCTTGCGCATCGTGCTGGCGGCCTTCTTCGCCAGCGAGCCGAGCTTGTCCAACGCCTTGAACAACTTGGCGACGAACCGGGCGATCTTGGTGCCGATCTCGACTGCCTTGGTGACGGCTCGGGTGATGAAGGCCGCGACGGAGGCGCCCGCGGTCGGAATCGCCGACGCAGCGGCCGGAATGCCCCACATCAGCAGAGTGCCTGCCAGGTCGGCCAGCAGATCGCGAATCAGCGCCCTGGTCGCGGCCACTACTGCACCGGCCACCTTGATCTTGTTCGCAGCAGACGAGGCGGCGGCTGACGACCCGCGGAGTTGAGCCACAAGATTGGTGCAACGGGTGCCGTAGGCATCGGCCGCATCGCCCGTCCACTCGGCGAGCGTCTTGGCATGGGACTCGTAGGCGTTGGCCTCGTCGCTCAGGCGTTTGGCGATGTTCTCCCACGTGGTGCCGATCGCTTCGATGGCAGGTGGATCACCCATGAGCTTGTCGAACGGTTCCCGGATGAAACCGACGTTCTCGATGATCCAGCCCACGACCGACGAGGCCAGAGTGCCCAACGGGTCGGTGAGGAAGCCTGCGACATCCAGTGCGAGCGCGGCCCCATCGATGCCCAGCGCGACCGGGTCGATGGTCTTGCCTTCGGCAAAGGGCTTGACCAGGTCCTCGGTGGTGTCGAACATGCCTGCGCCGGCGAGCCGCTTCTTGTCGTCTTCCTTCTGTGCGACCAAGGGGTTGCTCATCGTTCCACCCCCTGCATGGCGGTGCGGTTACCCTCTTCAACCTGTCGGTAGGTCTCGGCCGTTGAGCACAGTTCGCCACCGGTTGTCTCGAAGGCCTTGGGGAGGGCTGCGAGAAGGGCCTTGGCGTCGTCGAGTTCCTCGTTGAAGATCGACGACCACGCTTGGCAGAGTTCGCCCATCACGTTCGGGCCGAGGCTCACCTGGGAGGCGGACGCTGCTTCCTGCAGCGAGGGCGAGACCTGGCCGACGAGCATCTTGCCGTGAGCGGAGACGGTCTCGGTCTGAGTCTGGAAGCCGGTCATCGCAGCACCGAGTTTCCGCCGAAGTCGTCGTCATCGCCCCGGGGTGGTGCGGGACGGCCGGGAGGTGGGGGCGGCTGCTCGACGGTGCCCGCTGGGTCGATCACAGCGATGCCCCGCTCGACCTGTTCGCGCAGGAAGGCCATGCCTTCACCGTCGCCGAGGATCGGGCGCATCGTGTCCTCGATCTTGCGGGCGGCCTCGACCTGGGCATAGCGGATGGTGTCCATGATCGTGCGACCCAGGGTGGTGTGGCCGAGGTCGTCGGCACGTGGGGTGAGCTGGAGTGACTCGATTCGGCCACCCGAGCCCACGGTGACGATGACCGAGCCGTCAGGGCTTTGGGCCTCGGTGCGGGATTCGCGGAACGCCGTCTGGATGGCGTTCGCTTGTTCCTGGGCCTGCTGCAGGCGCTGTTCGAAGTTCGCGAGGAACGCGTGCGGATCGGTCACGATCGAATGATCGCATTTGCGGGAACTCTGCGTGCATGGTTCGGCACAATGCGTGCATGGTGAAGCCGCTTATCACTCGGGAGATGCGGGAACGCGCTCGCCGTGCGCCCAACAGCTGGTTGCACGTGACTGATCCAGGTCATGACGGCGCCTCCACCGAGGCGGTGATCGGGCGCTACCTCGTGGACGCACGCGGAGAGATCACTGATCAGTACGTGCCCAATCCCCGATATCAGGCGCGTGAAATCACCTTCGAGAACGATCTCGAGTCGTTGATGTACCTCGTGCACCGCGGGTACGCGGACAAGGTGGAACTGGTTGACGCGGTACTGGCCGCCGAACTCGTGCTGCCCGCCGATCCCGCTCGCGAACCGAGAAAGCATCTCGTCCTGCGCAGGAACGTCGTGGATGTCTTCGCATCGGAACGAGCGCGGCCGCGCGACTGGCCACCGCACTGGCACCGGTTCAGCGGAGTTGAGCTGGCAGTCGTGGTGGACGCGCTGGAGCAGCCGGTCACGGTGCTGGTGACCGCGCAGGGCGAGGTTCAGTTCGAGATGCCGGGTGACCTGCTCGTGGACGGGCTGCGTGTGGCGATCACGATGGGGTGATCCGCGTGGTGGCGTTGATGCACGAACGGACTGTGTTGCGCCGATCGGTCTAATCTCCGGCCGTGCGGACGAGGCTGACCCCCATGCAGCAGGCGGTGGTGGACGCCGGGCGTCCCCTGCCGCAGCTGACCGATCCGCTGGAGGTCGAGCTTCAGGTCAGTTCGTTCGCGGGGCCGTTCGCCGACAACGAGGAGTTGTGGGAGGTCGTCGTCCGGCACCTGGAGGAGGTGCCGAGCCGGCGTAGTGCGGCGTTGCTGACGGCGCTCGGTCACCTCCTTCCCGGGCGGCCTGGGCAGTGGGCGCAGGAGGCCGCTCGGCATCAGGACGAGCCGCAGTGGGATCTGGGAGCGCTCACATTTGGCGAGTGCTGGATCGGGGATCGGTCGATCGACGCGGGATATCTGGCACTGCTGTGCAGTTATTCGTACGGGGACTCGCCGCACGCGATGGTTTTCATGATCGACGAAATCAGCGGGAGTCTCACTCGGCACGCGTTTCTCACTCGGCAGGTCGGGGAGGCGTTGGCTCGGCTTCGTGAGGAGATGCGGTTGGAGCTGATCACGCCGGTGGCGGCTCACTGGCTGCTCAGCCGCAGCTACGACCGGTTTGAGCGGCGGCCTGGGCTCGGGGTGAGCATGGACGTGCACCAGACTCGGTTGGTTGCGCGCAGGCGGATTGCACTGGCGATGAATTAAGGGTGGCCTGTGCGAATCGCAACGTGGTGATTCATCCGACTGTGCAGAGTGTCTGTAGCTCGATCGTGGCTCGGCTATTACTGTCCGAGTTGTCGATCACAGGGCGGAGGGATGATCATGACCGCTCTTCTCGGGCGCGATGATCAGGCTCTCAGTCGTGTCCCTGACCAGGCGCGGCACCCTTGGTTGTCGGTCGCGACCCAGCGCTTCGGGCAGACGACCGCGCTGAGTCAGTTGTTGCTGGGCGCGACCCTCGGGTTCGGCATGTCGTTCTGGGACGCGTTCATCGCGCTCACGATCGGGGCCGTGCTCCTCAACGCCGTGGCGATCACCGTCGGTGTCATCGGGCAGCGGGAAGGGCTTTCCACGGCCATCCTCACGCGGTGGACGGGCTTTGGGCACGCCGGGTCGGCGGTGCTCGGGCTGATCATCGCCCTGTCGTGCACCGGGTGGTTCGGGGTGCAGACGGGGCTGGCCGGGGCGACGCTCGCCGGGGTGGCCGGGGTGTTGCCGGCGCCGGTGTGGTCGTTGCTCTTCGGCATCGTTGTCACTGTCATCGCGGCTTATGGCGTGCGGTGGATGGCGTGGACCTCGTACGTCGCGGTGCCCGCGTTCCTGGCCCTGTTGCTCTGGCTCGTGCTGACCAACGTCAACGATGTCGGCGCCGCCATCTCCGGGCCGGCGCCGGGGCCCGCGATCGGGATGCTGACCGCGATCACGCTGGTCACGGGCAGTTTCATCGTGGGTGCGGCGATCGCGCCGGACATGACGCGCTTCAACCGCAACGAGTGGGACGTCGTCAAGCAGACCGTTCTGGGGATCACGCTCGGCGAGTGGGTCATCAGCCTGGCCGGGGTGGTGCTCGCGCGCGGGGTCGGTACGACCGACGTCATGGGCGTCATCAGTTCGTCCAGCGGCTGGATCGGCGCGCTTATCGTGGTCACGGCGGTCTTGAAGATCAACGACTGGAACCTCTACTCCGCCTCGCTCGGGATCGTGAACCTCGTTGACGCCGTGTTCGCCGTGCGGATCAGCCGGGCACAGGTGACGGTCATGGTCGGGTGCGCGGGCAGTTTCCTCGCGGCGGCCGGGATCGTGCACCAGTTCAGCCACTTCCTGGTGTTGCTGGGCGTGGTGTTCCCGCCCGTCGCCGGGATCATGGTCGCCGAGTACTACGTCGTGCGGCGGTGGCGCAACGAGATCATCTCGACGCGGCCGCACGTGCCGCGGTCGGCGCCTTCGTGGGTGCCCGTCACGGTGGTGGTCTGGCCTGCTGCGGCCATCGTCGGCGAGCTGTTGCCGTTCGGGCAGGCCAGTGTGAACTCTCTCGTGCTCGCCTTCGCGCTGTACGTGTCCGCTGGGCGGTTGGACCTTCTCAGGATGCGCACGCGGCGAGCTACCAACCGTAAGGTGGTCGGGGAAGCGACGGCCGCCTGAGGGGTGCACATGCACATCGGTATCGACGTCGGCGGCACCAACACCGATGCCGTTCTCGTCGAGGGCCGGCGGGTCCTGGCCGAGTGCAAGGCGACGACCACGGCCGACGTGACCACGGGGATCATCGCGGCGGTCAGCGGGCTCGCGTTCGACCGGACCGCGATCACCGCGGTCATGATCGGCACGACGCACTTCGTCAACGCCGTCGTGGAGGGCCGCGGGCTCGCGCGGACGGCGGCGGTGCGGCTCGGACTTCCCGCCACCACGGCGCTTCCGCCTTTCGTCGACTGGCCGGAGCCGCTGCGCCAGGCCATCGGCGGGCACGCGTACCTCTGCCACGGCGGCCACGAGTACGACGGCAGGGTCATCTCGCCGCTCGACGAGGACGAACTGCGCGCGGTGGCCGCCGACATCGCGGCCAAGGACGTGCGGTCGGTCGCCATCTCGTCGGTGTTCTCGTTGGTCAGCAGCGATTTCGAACGCCGCGCGGCGGAGATCCTCACGGCCGAGGTGCCGGGCCTGCTGGTGAGCTTCTCGCACGAGATCGGACGGCTCGGCCTGCTGGAGCGGGAGAACGCGACGATCATCAACGCCGCGCTGCGCGTGCTGGCCGAGCAGATCGCCGACGGTCTCACGGAATCCTTGACGGCACAGGGCATTGACGCCCCGCTCTTCCTCAGCCAGAACGACGGCACGCTGATGGACCTGGAGTACGCGCGCAGCCACCCGGTCGCCACGTTCGCCTCCGGGCCGACGAACTCCATGCGCGGGGGTGCGTTCCTGTCCGGGACGGACGACTGCGCGGTGATCGACATCGGCGGTACGACGACCGACATCGGCATGCTGCACAACGGTTTCCCGCGCGAGGCCTCGTCCGAGGTGCTCATCAGCGGCGTGCGCACGAACTTCCGGATGCCCGACGTGCTGTCGGTCGGCCTCGGTGGCGGCAGCGTCGTGCGGCAGGACCGGGGCGGCCTCCAAGTGGGGCCGGACAGCGTCGGATTCCGCCTGTCCCGGCAGGCCCTCGTTTTCGGCGGCGACACGCTCACGGCGACGGACGTCGCGGTCGCGGCGGGCCTCGCCGACATCGGTGACCCGGCGCTGGTGCGTCATCTAGACCGCACGCTCGTGCGGTCGGTGCTCGACCACGTCCGCGGCCGGATCGCCACGCAGGTCGACCGCATGCGCACGAGCCCGGCGCCGTTGCCCGTCGTGCTGGTCGGCGGCGGCAGCATCCTCGTGCCGGACGGGATCGAGGGCGTCAGCGAGGTCGTCCGGCCTGATCACCACGCCTTCGCCAACGCCATCGGGGCCGCGATCGCGCAGGTCGGCGGCGAGGTCGACCGGGTGTTCACGATGGAACCCAGACGGCGCGACGAGGTGCTCGACGCGGCCCGGCAGGAGGCCGTGGACAAGGCGGTGGCGGCGGGCGCGAAGGCGGACAGCGTGCGGATCGTCGAGGTCGAGGAGATCCCGCTCGCGTACCTGCCGGGAAACGCGAGCCGGGTGCGGGCGCGTGCGGTGGGTGATCTGCTGCTCGGCCACTAGGGTCACGCGCATGCACCTGCTCCGGCCCGACGAGGTGGACCAGCTCGCCCTGGGCGTGGTCGTGCTCGGCAGCGGGGGTGGGGGCGGCGAGCAGGAGACCCACGCGTTCGCCGCGATGCTGCGGCACGAGATGCGGCAGAGCGGGCCGGTCACGGTGTTGTCGCCGGAGGAGGCCGATCCCGACGGCTACGGCGCGCGGGTCGGGCTGATCGGCGCGCCGACCGTGATGATCGAGAAGCTGCCGTCGGGCCGGGAGGCCGAGGAGGCTCTGAAGGCGTTGCAGGCGCAGGACTCCACGCCCGTGACGGCCGTCATCGGGTGGGAGATCGGCGGGTGCAACGGGCTGTTGCCGCTGATCCTGGCCGCGCGGCTGGGGCTGCCGTACGTCGACGTCGACGGGATGGGGAGAGCGTTCCCACGGGTCGACCAGACGACCTACGACGCGGCCGGTCTGCCCACGACCCCGTTGGCCATCACCGAACCCAGCGGCAACCGCGCGGTGCTCGACTCGACCGGCATCGAGAAGCTCGCGCGCACCGTGATGGTCGACTTCGGCGGCTGGGCGATGATGGTCGCGAAACCGTTGAAGCTCGCGGACGCGGTCAAAGCGGGCATAACGGGCTCGCTAGCCCGTGCTCTCGAACTGGGCGGGATCTGGTCGCGGCACGCGGTCCCCGTCGACGAGAGAGCCAAGGCTTCCGGCGGTTTCCTTGTCACGCGGGGAAAAGTCGTCGAGGTGTGGCGCGAGTCGGTCGGGGACTTTCCACGTGGAACGGTGGCGCTGCGGCGACTGGACGCCGACGATGCGTACGTGCGCCTGGAGATGCAGGGTGAGTACCTCGTCGCGCTCGCGGACGGCGAGCCGCTGGTGACGACGCCAGATCTGCTGTGCTGCCTGGACGCCGAGACCGGCCACCCGCTGTCGACGGAACGGCTCAGGTTCGGCGCGGTCGTGGACGTGGTAGCGCTCCCATCACCGCCGCAGTGGGTGCGGAGGGAGATGCTCGGCAGGGTCGATCCGCGGGCGTTCGGCTACGACCTCGACTACGTCCCCTTCCGGTGCGCCGAGTGATCGACGACGCCGACTCCCTGACCGTGCGCGATCTGCTGGAGATCGGCGTGC
Organism: Lentzea sp. NPDC092896; assembly: GCF_044754905.1. Taxonomy (NCBI): domain Bacteria; kingdom Bacillati; phylum Actinomycetota; class Actinomycetes; order Pseudonocardiales; family Pseudonocardiaceae; genus Lentzea; species Lentzea sp. NPDC092896. Next base: position 119,723 of record NZ_JBIVPX010000008.1, on the reverse strand, counting down.
TCGGCGACGCGACCCTGCTGGCGGGCCAGCGCGGCGTCGGCACCGAGGTCGCGGACGTGCGGCTGGCGGCGGACATGACGGCCGTCGAGGCGTGCTCGGCGGGTGATCTGGTGATCCTGACCGGGCACCAGCCGTACCTCGTCGAGGTGGCGCTGCGCCGGGCCTACAGCGCGGACGTGCGGGCCGTCGTGCTGGTGCGGCCGTCGACCGGCTCCTACCAGGCCCCGTCCACCGCGACGATCTCGTTCGCGAACCGGCTCGGCGTGCCGTTGCTGCAGATCGACGCGGACGACCCGCTGCTGGTCGCGGACGCGTTGCGCACGGCTGTGCGGCGTCCCGAGGTCGCGGCGGCCCGGCTGCTCAACGCCGTCACCGCACGGCTCGGGCGCAGCAGGCCCGATCCGCGTTCGGTGATCACGATCCTGTCCGGCGAGCTGCACGTGACGTGCGCGGTGATCAGCGCGGACGGCACCGCGATCGAGGGCGTCTCCCCGCCGGGACTGCCCCCGGACCTGCTGACCGGTTCCGTCGCCACCACCGTCGAGCTGGCCGAGGGCTTCGCCGTGGCCGTGCCGGTGGAGACCGACCGGACCGGGCACGTGCACCTGTGGCTCGTCTCGCACGCCAGCGGCAGCAACAAGCGCTGGGCCGAGACCGTCCAGCAGATCAGCCAGGTCGCCTCGTGGGCGCTCGGCAACTGGGTCGCCTCCGAACGCCTCGAAACCGAGCGCCGCGCCCGTTCCCGCGGCTCACTGCTGTCCGAACTGCTCGCCTCCGGCGACGACGTGCCGCCACAGCTCGTGCAGCAGGCCGTGCTCGCCGGGTGGCGGCTCGACGGCTGGCACACCGGCGTCCACCTGGCGCCGAACCCGCCCGCGCCGGACGCGCTCGACACCGCCAACACCGAACGGCTGCGCGTCGAGCTGTCCCGCCGCGGCCTGCACGGCCAGCTGGTCGAGGGAGCGGAGGGCTGGTCGTTCTGGCTCACCAACGACTCCGAGCCGCCGCAGTCGCAGCACCGCGAGCTGACCGCGAAGATCGCCCAGGTGCTGGGCGGCTGCCCGGTCGTCGCCGGCATCGGCCGCCCGCACCCCGGCGTCTCCGGCGTGGGCAGGTCTCTGGCCGAGGCGCGCGAGGCCGCGGCGATGACCGGGGTCGCGAAGGTCGTGCACATCGACGAACTGGGTGTGCGGCGGCTGTTGTCGATGGCGGCCGAGACGCCGGCGCTGGTCGACCAGGCCGCGCGCCTGCTGGAACCGCTGGCGGGCGTGGAGGACGGGCAACTGCTGCGCACCCTCGCGATCTACCTGGACGAGGAGTCGGTGACGTCGTCGGCGGCCGTGCGGTTGAAGGTGCACCGCAACACGGTGGCGCAGCGGATCAACCGGGCCGAGCAGCTGCTCGGCGTCAGCCTGCTGAACCCGGACGAGCGGCTCGCGGTGCACCTGGCCTGCAGGGCGGTCCGCGCCTCCGACGAGTGAGGTCAGGTCGGCACGAATGCGGGCAGGACGGCGTCGACCTCGAAGCCGCCGTCGTCGGTCGGGCCCGCCGTGAGGGTGCCGCCGACCATCTCGACGCGGCCGCGCAGACCGAGCAGACCGCTGCCGGAGCCGGGCAGCACGAGGGCCGGGACGGCGGACGGCCTGGTGTTGCGGATGACCGCGCGGACGCTGCTCGGTCCACAGTGGATGGTGATCTCGGTGTGGGCGCCGGGTGCGTGCTTGTGGACGTTGGTCAGGGACTCCTGGACCACCCGGTACATCGTGCGGCGCACGGCGGGCGAGATGGTGTCGGCGTCGCCGTGTTCGGTCAGGGTGATCTCCAGTCCGGTGGCGGCGGAGTCGGCGACGAGACGGGAGAGCCGGTCGGGCAGCACGTCCGGGATGCGCGCGGCACGGCCGGACCTCAGCACGCCGACGAGGTCGCGCAGTTCGGCCAGCGAGTGGCAGCCGGCGGTGCGCAGTTCCTCGGCGGCTTTGCGCACGTCGTCGTCCTTGGCAGCCATGCGCAACGCACCGGCGTGCAGCACCATCAGGTTCAGCCGGTGCGTGACGACGTCGTGCATCTCAGCGGCGAGCCTGGTGCGTTCGTCGGCGCGTGCGTGCTCGGCCATCAGTTCACGTTCCCGCTCGGCGAGCGCCTGCACGAACCTGCGCCGCTCGCCCAGGTGGAGGCCGGTCAGCCCGGCGATCGCGATCAGGCAGGGGCCGACGAGACCGTCCGGGAACGTCCACACCGCGGAGCCGGCCAGCCAGGTGAGGGCGTGGACGACCACGAGCCAGCGGTGCCTCGTGGTGTGGGCGGTGATCGAGTAGGCGGACACGACCGAGGCGAACGTCGGGGTGAGCAGCGAGAGGAAGGCGATTGCCGAGCCGGACGCGACGGGGTGGGTGCGTCGCCACCACAGCGCCGCCGCCGCGAGCAGGTGGATCGTGACGTAGAACGTCGGCCCCGCGGCAACGAGATGCGACGGCACGGGCAGCGCCAACTCGCGGCCGATCCCCAGCGCTGCCACGAGCAGCGCCAGCGCCAGCTCTCCGGCCCGTGTCACGCGGGTGACGATACTGCCGGTTTTGTGCCCTGGATCACCTACTGGAGCAGGGCGTTGACCCTACTTTCGCAGGTGGCGACCACCGACTTTTCCGCCTGCCGGACGCCTGTGTCCGTTGGCTGCACTTACTTGCGGAACAGGGCCGACCAGAGGAACGACTTCCCGAACGCGGGGGAGTCCGCGGGCTCCTCCGTCATGCGGCGCAGGTCGACCTCCGTGAGGTCCTGGAAGATCCAGCGCAGGTCCTCCGGGGAGTAGCCGACCCCGCCGGACAGGCTGGACTGCCGGTACAGCTCCACGTCCGGCGTCGCGGTGCCCTCCTCCGCGGTGAAGCAGGTGAGGGCGAAGTGGCCGCCGGGCCTGAGCACGCGGTCGAGCAGCGCGAGATAGCCGATGCGGCGGTGCGGCGGCAGGTGGTGGAAGCAGCCCGAGTCGTAGACCAGGTCGTACGAGCCCTCGGTCGTGAACGCGTCGCCGTGCCGGAACCGGACGTCCAGGCCTTCGGCACGTTCGGTGGCCCACCTGATGGCGGTGGCCGAGATGTCGACGGCGTCGACCTGGAACCCGTTGCGGGCCAGGAAGAGGGCGTTGCGGCCGGGACCGCAGCCGACGTCGAGCGCCCTGCCCGGCGTGATCAGGCCGCGTTCCAGGTACTCGGCCAGGTTCTCGTCCGGCTTGGCCGCGAAGAACGGGACCTCGCGCGTGCGGTCCGCGTAGAAGCCGTCCCACCAGTCGCCCGCCCGAGCGGTCCAGCGGTCGGCCTCCGGCGCGAACAACCCGTCCAGCAACGCCATCACGTCGTCGATCGTGCGCACGTTCCGATGCATTCAAACCCCCAGGTAGATGCCTTGCCAGTCTACCTGGGAGCGGTACGTGGTTGCAGCCTCGTACGGTGTATGGCAACATCGGTTAGGTGATCTACTGACCCCGCTTCCAGCGCATCCGTGTCCGATTTCCTTCGGCGGTGTGGGGGTCCCTCATGTCAGCTCAGTTGACGATCAAGAAAATCACCAAGAACTACGCGTACAAGCGCGTGCTCGACGACATCTCCCTGACGGTCCGGCCGGGCGAGAAGCTCGGTGTGGTCGGCGAGAACGGCTCGGGCAAGTCGACGCTGCTGCGGCTGATCGCCGGGCAGGACGTGCCGGACGACGGTGAGATCACCGTGGTGGCGCAGGGCGTCGGCTATCTCGGGCAGGTGCTCGACCTGCCGTCGGACGCGACCGTCGGCGACGCGATCGATGCCGCACTCGTGGAGATTCGCCTGCTGGAACAGCAGATCGCGGTCGCGGCGGAACAGGAGAGGCTCGATGAACTCGGGGAACTGCTGACGGCGTTCGAGTCGCGGGACGGCTACTCGGCCGACGCGCGGGTCGAGGCCGCGATGTCCGCGCTCGGTGTGACCGTCGGCCGTGAACGGCGGCTGGGCACGTTGTCGGGCGGGGAACGGGCCAGGCTCGCGCTCGCCGGTGTGCTGGCGGCCGAACCGGAACTGCTGCTGCTCGACGAGCCCACCAACCACCTGGACGACGAGGCGTTGTCCTGGCTGGAGAACAGGCTGCGCGGGCACCGCGGCACGCTGGTCGTGGTGACGCACGACCGGCTGTTGCTGGAACGGGTGACCACGGCGATCGTCGAGGTCGAGAACCGGGCGATCACCCGCTACGGCAACGGTTACGCGGGCTACGTCGCCGGGAAGCGGGCGGCGCGGCAGCGGTGGGAGCAGGCCTACGCGGAGTGGGTCGGCGAGATCGGGCACTGGACCGAGTGGCGTGGCACGACAGCACATCGCGTCGCGCCGGCGCGACCGATCCGGGACCACAACAAGTGCAAGTACAACGGCGACGGCCGTCGCGTGCAGGCGTCGATCAGGACGAGGGTGCGCAGCGCGTCCGAACGGCTGGAGCGGCTGCGCGCCGAACCGGTGCCGAAGCCGCCGGAACCGTTGCGCCTCAACGCTCCGCTCGACGCGGCGGTGTGCGAGGGCACGGTTCTCGAGTTCGGGGAGCTGAAGGTCGAGGCAGGGCAACGGTTGCTGGTGACCGGACCGAACGGCTCCGGCAAGACGACGCTGCTCGAAGTGCTGGCAGGTGTCCTCGACATGGGCGAGGTCACCCGCAACGGCGTGATCGGCTACCTGCCGCAGGAAACCGTTGTGCGTGAACCGAAGCAGACGGTCCTGGATGCGTTCGACGGCAGCGCGGACGACCTCGAAGCGCTGGGTTTGCTGCGCCGAGAGGACTTCGGCATGCCGGTAGGAGCGTTGTCGATCGGGCAACGGCGACGGCTCGCGCTCGCCCGGTTGCTCACCCGGCAATGCGACGTGTTGTTGCTGGACGAGCCGACGAACCACCTGTCGCTCGCGTTGGTGGAGGAGTTGGAAGCGGCGCTGGAGAACTACCCCGGCGCGGTCGTCGTGGCGTCGCACGACCGGTTGCTGCGCCAGAGGTGGCAGGGGGAGGAGCTCAGAATGGTTCGTAGCAGTCGAACGTCTCGACAGAGCTGATCAGCCCGTCGCGCGTGTCCACGAACTGGGCGATGCGCGCGACGAGCTGCCTGCCGTCCCGGAGCACGCCGGTCCAGGTCAGGCGCAGGATCGCGGTGTCGCCGGACACCAGCGCCGAGTGCACGTCGTACTTCTGGCTCGACAGCAGGCCGACGCCCTTCTCCGAGTTCGCGAGCATCTCGGCCAACGGGGTCCGCGCGCCGTTCGGCTTGATCAGGTTCGGGTGTTCGACGGTCACCGCGTCGGCGGTGAAGTGGCGGCGCAGCGCGGAACCGGACTCGCCGGCTTCGAGCGCTCGGTGCAGTGAGGTGGCGACGGCAACGGGGTCCATGTCCACAACCATAGTTGTACAACCGTGGTTGTCAATGTGAGGATGCAGAGCGTGGACCTGATGGACATCGACCTCGCGACCCTCGCCTACCTGGCGGGCAGCTCCGCCAACGACGCGGTCCTCGAGCGGCTGCACGAGATCGGGCACGAGGGCGTGCGGGTGTCGCACGGGTACGTGATCCAGCACCTGATCGAAGGCGCGCCGACGGTGTCCGAACTGGGGGAACTGCTCGGCGTCACCCAGCAGGCCGCCTCGAAGCAGCTGCTCGAACTGGAACGCCTCGGCTACGTCACGCGGGAGCCGGACCGCGCCGACAGCCGGATCAGGCGCGCGGGGCTCACCGACCGGGGCCGGCGACTGGTCGAGGACAGCCGCCGGCTCCGCGGTGAGCTGGACGTGCACGGCGGTGACGAGGTCAAGCGAGCGTTGATCAGGTTGCTCGACGCGACCGGCGGCACCGAGGCCGTGCTGAGGCGCCGGGTGGCTACGGCCTGAAGACCGGCTCGATCCCGTAGTTGCTGGCGTACCAGGTGTCCGTCGGGAAGCCGCCGTCGTAGCTGTACACACCGGCGTTCACCGGGATCCTGAACGGCGTCTGGACGAGGTTGCCCACGAAGTAGTTCTCCGTCACCTTGTAGCCACCGGACGGCGTGACGTACGAGACGACGTAGTCGGTGCCCGGCACCACGGGAACCGGTGTGCTGAAGGTGATCCGCTGGCTGTAGGCGGCGCCGGGGGCCGCCTGCTCGGCCAGCAACGTGCCGTTGGACCAGATCCGCGCGGTCACGGGTCCGGTGTAGTTGCCGCGCCTGATGATCACCGCCGTGAGCGAGCCAGGACGGTCGACCTGGGTGCGCAGGCCGAGTTCGACGGCCTGCTCGTCGGGGTCGTTGACCGTCGGGCTGTACGTGTCGTGCAGGGTCAGCGAGGTCTCGTGGATCAGTGCCGGGACTGTGGTGCCGCCGACGTGGACGGTGCGCGACACGGTGACCGGGCCCGTCGTGGACGCGGTGTGGGCGCGGGCCAGGATCGTCAGCGGGCCGGGAACGGACGGGAAGAGCACGACCGACCACCGCTCGCCGTGCGCGTCGACGGAGGTCCAGTTGGTGCCGTTGTCGGTGGAGAAGTCGACCTCGGTGATGCCGCCCGACTCGCCGTTGACGGCGCCGCCGATCACGAGCAGCGGCTCGTTCAGCGGGACGGAGGCCTCCGCGGTGGGCGAGAAGATCATCGCCATCGGGCCGTCCGCCGCGAGGGCCGGAGTGGGAGAGACCAGGACAAGTGCCAGCAGCAGTACTGCTAATCGTCTCATGTACGGCAGATCGTCCCCGGTGAAGACGCAGTTACGGTGATCCGCCAGGCAGTCCCGCACCCGTTCGGCTGACAGGCGTACCCGGGTCGGCCAGATGTCGTTGACGAGTACATGACCTGTGACAACGAAGTCCCGGTCCCCGAAGCCCGGGTCCCCGTGCGCCGGCGGCAGTTCCTCACGTTCCTGGTCGCGGCGCCGGTGCTCACCGTCGCCGTTCCGGGCACGGCCGAGGCCGTCATCCCGACGCTGCCGCAACCGGCCGAGATCCTCGATCTCGGCGACATCCTGATTCTGGCCGGTACTCCGACCGCGGGCGCGCTCGCCGTGCTCAGCGTCGGCGAGGACGGCGTCGTCACACTCGAACTGCCCCGCGCCGAGGTCGGTCAGGGCATCACCACGGCGTGCGCGATGCTCGTCGCCGAAGAGCTCGACCTGCCGTTGGGGCAGGTGCGTGTCACGCTCGCCGACGCGCGGCCAGAGCTGCTGATGAACCAGCTCACCGGTGGTTCGAACACGATGCGGTCGGTGTACGGCCCGGTCCGTCAGGCGGCGGCGGCCGCACGGGCCAGGCTGCTCGCGGCGGCGTCGAAGCAGCACGGCGTCGCGGTCGACCGGCTGTCCACAAGAGACGGTGCGGTGATCCTGCCGGACGGGCGCCCGATCCTGTACGGGCTGCTCACCTCGGCGGCGGCGCAGCTGACCGGAGTCTTCGCCGCGCAACCGAAACCGGCGTCGGAACACCGGCTCATCGGCACGCCGCAGTCGCGCATCGACGCCCGCGCGATGGTCACGGGGCAGTTCAAGTACACGCTCGACCAGGACGTGCCGGGCGCCATGCCGACGGTCGTGCGCAGGCCGCCGACGATCAACGGCTCGGTGAAGTCGGTCGACTCCACCGCGGCGAAGGCCATGCCGGGTGTTCTCGCGATCGGGGTGGTGCCGACGGGGGTCGCGGTGGTCGCCGAGACGTTCGGCCAGGCCATGGCCGCCCGTGACGCGCTGAAGGTCACCTGGAACGCCGGCACGATCGACGCGTTGTCGGACAAGGAGATCCGGGCGAAGCTGCAGGCGGCCGCGCTGCCGTTCATCGTGCCGCCGCTGCTGACCCAGCACGTCGACATGGAGTTCGACTTCGCGTTCGTCAGCCACGCGCCGATGGAGACGAACTCGGCGATCGCGGACGTGCGCGACGACCGCGCGGAGATCTGGGCGGGCCTGAAGTCGCCGATCGTGGCGCGGCAGACCATCGCCGCGGCCATCGGACTGCCCGAGTCCGCGGTCACCGTCCACGTGATGCAGGGTGGCGGCTCGTTCGGGCGCAGGCTGTTCTTCGACGCCGCGATGGAGGCCGCGCAGATCTCCAAGGCGTTGCGGCGCCCCGTGAAGCTCATGTGGGACCGCAAGGACGACATGCGCCACGGCCGCGCCCGCGCCGCCAGCCACCACAAGCTGCGGGCGACGTTCGCGCTGGGCAACGTGCTGACGTTCGAGCACCGGGTGGCCTCGGTCGAGACCGACTTCCGGCACGGCCTCGGCGAGGTCCTCACCGCCACCGCCGCGTCGCTGCCGGTCGCGGGCAACCTGTCGTTCGCGCAGACGGTGTTCCTCACGACCTGCAAGGTGCCGTACAACTTCGGCGTGGTGACCTCGCTGCTCAACGAGGTGCCGCTGCGCATGCACACCGGCTCGTGGCGGTCGGTCTACTCGGCGAACACCCGTGGTGCGGAAGAGATCCTGGTCGACCAGCTCGCGAAGAAGATGGGCAAGGACCCCGTCGCGTTCCGCCGCGAGTACCTCAAGACCGCGCGCCAGCGCGCCGTGCTAGACAAGGTCGTCGCGGAGGGCGAGTGGGGCCGGGCGATGCCGAAGTGTTTCGCTCAGGGCATCGGGTTCCACGACGAGTACAAGTCGTGCACCGCGTGCCTGGTCGAGATCGACGCCCGCGACCCGCAGAACCCGCGCGTGGTCAAGGCGACGATCGCGGTCGACGTCGGCCGCCCGATCAACCCGCGCGGCCTGGAGGCGCAGATCCTCGGCGGCCTGACCGACGCCATCTCCACCACGTTGCGCGCCGGTCTGCACATCGACAAGGGCCTGCCGCTGGAGGGTTCGTACTCGCAGTTCCACTACGCCCGGCAGAAGGACGCCCCGAAGGACGTGCGGATCTTCGTGATGCCGGCGACCGGGGAACCGGGCGGCGCGGGCGAACTGGGCGTGCCGGCCGCGGTCGGCGCGATCGCCAACGCCTACGCGCGGGCGACCGGTGTGGTGCCGCGCAGCTTCCCGATCATCTTCCCGGTCGACTTCGAGCCGTTCCCGCGCTGAAGGAGCGTCCCCTGTGCCTACTTACACGATGATCGTCAACGGGAAGCCGGTCACCGTCGACGCTCCCGCCGACATGGCCCTGCTCTGGGTGCTGCGCGACAAGCTCGGCGTGCGCGGCCCGAAGTTCGGCTGCGGCATCGGCGTCTGCCGCGCCTGCACCTCCCACCTCAACGGCGCGGAGATCCAGCCGTGCGTGACGCCGGTGGCCGAGTGCGCCGGGCAGTCGGTGACCACGATCGAGGGACTGGCGTCCGGTGACGACCTGCACCCGGTCCAGGAGGCGTGGCTGGAGCAGGACGTCGCGCAGTGCGGCTACTGCCAGCCCGGCCAGATCATGGCCGCGGCGGCGTTGCTCCGGACGAAGAAGGAGATTTCGGACGAGGACATCGACCGGATCGCGAACGTCTGCCGGTGTGGCACCTACTTCCGCATCCGGCAGGCCATAAAGTCGGCGGCGGCCAAGATGTAGTGGGAGCCGGGGCCCGCCGGCGCAGGAGGATCCGTGCTGGCGCTGTCGGTGTTGCTGCTCGTCGCCGTGCTGGTCTGCGCGGTCGTCAGACCGTGGGGCTGGCCCGAGGCAGCGGTGGCGGTGCCGGCGGCGGTGCTCGTCGTGCTGGCCGGGGCGTTGCCGTTCGACCACGTGGTGGACGAGGCGGAGCGGCTGGGACCCGTGATCGGGTTCCTGGCCGCGATCCTCGTGCTCGCGCAGCTCTGCGACGACGAGGGCCTCTTCCAAGCCTGCGGCACCTGGATGGCGCGGGCGTCGGGTGGCAGACCGAAGACGTTGCTGGGCGGTGTGTTCGTCACGGCTTCGGTGACGACGGCGGTGCTCAGTCTGGACGCGACGGTCGTGCTGCTCACGCCGGTCGTGTTCGCGACGGCCGCGTTGCTCGGCGTCCGGCCGAAGCCGCACGTCTACGCGTGCACGCACCTGTCCAACAGCGCGTCGCTGCTGCTGCCGGTGTCGAACCTGACGAACCTGCTGGCGTTCGCGTCGAGCGGGCTGAGCTTCACGCGGTTCGCGGCGCTGATGGCGTTGCCGTGGATCGTGGCGATCGCCGCCGAGTACCTGGTGTTCCGGCTGTTCTTCCGCACCGACCTCGACGCGCCCGCGCACGCGCCGGTGGTGCGGGAGCCGCAGGAACTGCCGGTGTTCGCGCTGGCCACGGTCGGGCTGACGCTGGTCGGGTTCGTCGTCGCGTCGGCCACCGGGATCGACCCGGCGTGGGCGGCGTGCGCCGGTGCGCTCGTCATGGCCGTGCGGGCGCTCGCGAAGAAGCGCACGACCGTGGTCAAGGTGGTGCGGGCGGCGTCCGTGCCGTTCCTGGCGTTCGTGCTCGGCCTGGGCATCGTGGTGCGGGCGGTGGTCGACAACGGGCTGGACGACGTGTTGCGGCTCGCGATCCCCGGCGGCACCAGCCTGTGGGCGTTGCTCGGGGTGGCCGCGGTCGCCGCCGTGCTCGCGAACGTGATCAACAACCTGCCGGCGGTGCTCGTGCTGCTGCCGCTGGTCGCGCCGATGGGGCCGGGCGTGGTGCTGGCGGTGCTGCTGGGCGTGAACCTCGGCCCGAACCTCACCTACGCCGGATCGCTCGCCACGTTGCTGTGGCGGCGGATCGTGCACGACCACGACACCGAGGTGAACCTGCCGGAGTTCACGAAGCTCGGCCTGCTCGCCGTGCCTGCCACCCTGGTCGGCGCCGTCGTGGCACTGTGGGCGTCCCTGCTGCTGATCGGAGGATGACCATGACGGTGGTCGTGTGGATCGCCGGTGACACCTGGCAGGACTGCGTCGACGCGGCCCGCGCGTACTCGGGCGACTTCCTGTTGCTGCACGTCAGCGACCACGACGTACCCGGTGCGGCGCACGGGGCGTTCGCCGGGTTGTTCGGCAGGGGCCACCCCGCGCGCGACCCCGGCAGCCGCCTGGACGACCTCGCCGCCGGGCACGCCACGCAGATCCTCGACGCGGCCGCGGAACGCCTGGGGCTTCCGTGCGCGAAGGAAGCGCGCGTCGGCCGCGTTGAGCACGAAGTCGTTGCGGCTGCTCGGGAAGCGTCGCTGCTGATCCTCTGCCGGGACGGCGACGTGAGCCACGTCGGTCCGCGCAGCCTCGGTCCGGCGACCCGGTTCGTCGTCGACCACGCGCCCTGTCCGGTGCTCCTCGTCTGGCCGTCATAACTGCGCTCGCGAAAACTTGCGCGCACGCACTTTTGAGATCTAGTCTCGGTGGCATGCGCGCCAAAGGCATCGCGTACGACACCGGTTTCGTGCGCCACGGAGAGATCTCGCTGGAGAAGTTCGACCTGGACGTGGTCAGGCGGGACCTGACCGTCATCAGGGACGACCTGCACTGCAACGCCGTTCACCTGGTCGGCGGTGATCCGGAACGGCTCGAGCGGGCCGCGGAGATCGCCGCCGGGCTGGGGCTGGAGATCTGGTTCTCGCCCTACCCGCTGGAACTGACGCCCGCCGAGATCCTGGACCTGTTCACCGACTGCGCGCGACGCGCCGAGCGGATCCGGCTCACCGGCGCCGAGGTCGTGTTCGTGACGGGCGTCGAGCTCAGCATCATGAACTCCGGCTTCCTCCCCGGCGACGACCTCGTGCAGCGCCTGACCCGGCTGCTGGGCGAGGCCGAGGGTCGCGCAGAGCGGATGGGGGAGGCGGGCGTGAAGCTCAACGAGCTCCTCGCGCAGGCCGTCGCGGTGGTGCGGGAGCACTTCCAGGGCCGGCTCACCTACGCCTGCATCCCGTTCGAGAACCCCGACTGGGACCTGTTCGACATCAAGTCGTTCGAGCTGATCCGTTCCGCCGAGATCGCCGACGTGTACGCCGCGAGCATCAGGAACGTGGTGGCGCAGGGAAAGCCGGTCGCCATCACCGGCTTCGGCACGGCGGCCTGGCGCGGTTCGGGTGTCATGGCGCCGCGCAGCATGGAGATCCTGGACCTCGACGAGGCCGGGCTGCCGGTGCGGGTGAAGGACGGCTACGTGCGCGACGAGGCTGAGCAGGCCACGTACCTGCGCGAGGTGCTGGAGGTCTTCGAGGCCGAAGGTGTCGACGGCGCGTTCGTCTACATGTTCGCGCTCAACAACTACACGCACCGGCCGGACGACCCGAGTCGTGACTTCGACATGGCCAGTCCCGGCATCGTGAAGGTCCACGAGGACGGGACCTGGGAGCCCAAGGCCGGGTTCGACGCCGTCGCCGAGATCTACGGGCGGATTTAACCCGCTTGGCGTGCCAGGCGGAGGCGGTCAGACTCGTGGGCATCATGAGCAGCAGGTTGCGAGCGATCGCCCACGACACCGTCGCCATCTCGGAGCGCGGCTCCTACTCCACCGACGCGGGTGAGGTCGCTGTCGCCGTCGCTCCCGCGGTCGCGGGAACCCGGCTCCACCTTCCCGGCGAGGTGCTGTCGCTGCCCTCGGAGACCGATGGTGTGCGGATCGACGTGACCAACGAGTCCACTTTGGATGCGACACGGCGCCTCGGCGGTGACGTCGCCGCGTTGAACTTCGCCTCCGCGCGCAACGCGGGAGGCGGGTTTCTCAACGGCGCGCAGGCGCAGGAGGAGAGCATCGCCCGTGCGTCGGCGATCTACCCCTGCCTGCGTGCCGCCGGTGACTTCTACGCCTACCACCGCGCGCACGACGACCTGACCTACAGCGACCGCGTGATCTACTCGCCGCGCGTGCCGGTGTTCAAGGACGACAAGGGAACCCTGCTGCCGCGGCCGTACGAGGTCTCGTTCCTCACCGCCGCCGCGCCCAACCGGTCCGCGATCCTGCGCGACCAGCCCGAACGCGCCGACGACATCCCGCTCGCGTTGCTGCGGCGCGCCATCCGCGTGCTGCACGTGGCCGCGTCGCACGGGCACCGCCGGCTCGTGCTGGGTGCCTGGGGGTGCGGCGTCTTCGGCAACGACCCCACGACCGTCGCGCGGATCTTCGCGCTCGCGTTGCGGGACAACCGCTTCTTCGACCACGTCGTCTTCGCGGTGCTGGACCGGCAGAAGGGCGCGCCGACGCTGACCGCGTTCGCCGACGCCCTGCATGGGTAGCATGCCGGGCATGACCACCGAGCCCGTGCGTGCGACCGACCGTCCAGGAGACGCGTCGCCGTTCGCGCTGGGACTCTTGCTGCGCCGGGCGCACTGGCGGGCGGCGGCGGTCATGGGGGAGTCGTTGCGGCCCCTCGGCATCGAGCTGCGGCACTTCGCCGTGTTGGTGGAACTGGTCAACAACGGTCCCGTGATGCAGCGCGATCTGGCACCGGCCACGGGCACGGACAAGGCCGGGATCATGCGCGTCGTGGACGACCTGGAGCGCAAGGGACTGGCCGTGCGCAAGGCCGTGCCGGGAGATCGGCGGGCGCGCGCGGTGGAGATCACCCCGGCCGGGCTCGCGCTCTTCGACGAGATCCACGTGGCGGCGCAACCGTTGTCCGAACGGCTGGGGTCCGTGCTCGAACCCGGCGAGCGTGATCAGCTCGAGGCGCTGCTGACCAAGCTCGCCCACTCCGGCGCCTAGAGCCGCTTCGCCAGCACGACCGCCTCCTCCAACGCGCGCTCGCGGGACGCCTCGTACTGCGGGACCAGCGCGGACATGGCGGGGTTGCGGGGTGCCATCGTGAGTTCCGGGACGATGAAACCGACCTCCAGTCCGAGGCTGCCAGCGAGCACGGCCCGCAGGTAGTTCCGCACGAACTCGAAGCCCTCACGCGGCGTGCCCGGCTCGTAGGAACCGCCCCGGCTGGCGACGACGGTGACCGGCTTGCCCTGGCACGACGGACTTTCGCCGGACGTGCGGCCGGGCAGGATCACGTTGTCCAGCCACGCTTTCAGCGTCGACGGGATCCCGTAGTTGTACATCGGGGCGCCGATCAGCACGGCGTCGGCGCGCTCCAGTTCCTCGATCAGCACGAGCCTGCCGGTGGCCCCGGGGTTCCGGTGGCCCTCGGCCGTGATGTGCGGGACGGGTTCGGCGGCGACGTCCCGGTAGATCACCGCGCCGTCCGGGTGCTGTTCCTCCCAGGTCCGGCGGAAGACCGCCGCGACGGAACGCGAGTGGGACGCGTCGCCGGGGAACGCGGACGAGTCGATGTGCAGCAGCGTGGCCATGTGTCCTCTCCTACTTCGTATCGCTCGATATCGTATCGAACGATACTATTTCAGGTGTAACCACACGACCACGTCAAGTGAGGGAGCCTGTGATGGACGTCTACGAGGCCGTCACGAGCAGGAGGGCAGTGCGCGCGTTCACTGATCGGCCGGTGTCGCGGGAGGTGCTGGAGCGGGTGCTGACGGCGGCGGCCTGGGCGCCGTCGGCGTCGAACATCCAGCCGTGGCGCGTCTACGTCGTGACCGGGCAACCGTTGGCGGAGCTCAAGAAACGGGCCGGGGAACGCCTCGCCGCGGGCGATCCGTGGGACGAGCCCGAGTACCAGCAGTACCCGCCGGAGCTGAAGTCGCCGTACCGCGAACGGCGTGCGGCCTTCGGGGCGCAGCGCTACGGCGCGCTCGGCATAGCCCGCGACGACCTGGAGGCGCGGCAGCGGGCGGCCTCGGCGAACTGGGACTGCTTCGGTGCTCCCGCCGCCCTGTTCTGCTACCTCGACGGGGACATGGGCTCGCCGCAGTGGTCCGACGCCGGCATGTACCTGCAGACCGTGATGCTGCTGCTCCGCGAGGAAGGGCTGCACAGTTGCCCGCAGATGGCGTGGGCGAAGTTCACCACGTCGGTCGCGGAGGTCGTGGCTCCGCCGGAGGGGCTCGTGCTCTTCTGCGGTATGTCCATCGGGTACGCGGACACCGCCGTGGTGGAGCCACGGACGGGCCGGGCGCCGCTCGCGGAGACCGTGACCTTCCTCGATTAGGCCTCTGACCTGCGGTGAGCCAAAATGATGCCAAGCTGAGCCAGAATTGCTTGCTGGTGGCACCGCCGTGTGCCATAGTGGTGCCATGGATCTGACCCCGTATGTGGCTTCCCTCGGCCGCGAGCTGCTGACCGCCGTCGAAACCGGCGGCGACGAAGCGAGCGCGCTGGTCGAGCGGTTGACCGTGACGATGGAGTCGGCGATTCGGCTGGCGCTGCTGGAGGCGCTGTCCGCTGCCGCCGACGAGATCACCGCGGACCTGGCACCGGACTCGGTGCAGGTGCTGCTGCGGGGCCGTGACCCGAAGTTCGTCGTGACGCGCCGGGCACCCGAACAGCCGGCCGCCGTCGCTGCGGAGCCCGTCGCCGCTGCACCCGCCGAGGACGCGGCGGCCGCCTTCGACGACGGCACCACCGTGCGCATCAACGTCCGGCTGCCCGAACCGCTCAAGGCCGCGATCGACGAGGCCGCGGCCAAGGAGGGCCGCTCGGTCAACGCGTGGCTCGTCCGGGCCGCGTCGGCGCAGCTGAGCCCGAAGCGCGACACCATCGCCGAAGCGATCGAGAGCAGCATCACCGGCTCGCAGCGTTTCGTCGGCTGGGTCCGCTAACTCCCGGTCTTCTTCACTTCGCCCCGACCTGCGGGGATGTTCCACCGACACCTTCTGAGGGGACAGCCATGCCTTCTTACGAAACGCCAGAACCGATTTCCGTACTGCTCGACGTCTACGCGGGCTACGTCCAGATCGTCGCGAGCGACCGCACCGACACGAAGATCGACGTGCGGCCCTCCGACCCGTCCGACTCCTCGGACGTCGAGGCGGCGCAGAAGACCCGCGTCGACTACTCCGACGGCACGCTGATGGTGCGCGGGCAGAAGCGGACGTTCGACTTCTCCAAGAAGACCAGGTCGGTCGACGTCGTGATCGAGCTGCCGACGGGGTCCAAAGTGGACGCCGACGTGACGGCCGGCAGCGTCCGCACCTCCGGGGTTCTCGGGGCGACCGAGGTCGACATGTCCGCGGGCAACATCCACCTCGACCGGACCGGACCGCTGAAGGCGGACACCGGCGCCGGAGTGGTCAACATCGGCTCGGTCACGGGCCACGCCGACGTCAAGACCGGCAGCGGCCACATCCGCATCGGCACGGTGCGCGGCTCGCTGGTCGTCAAGAACTCCAACGGCCACATCGACGCCGGCACGGTCGAGGGCGAGCTGAAGGCGCGTTCCGCCAACGGGGACATCACCGTCGAACGCGCCGCCGGCCCGGCGGAGGCCAGGACCGCGATGGGATCCATCAACATCGGCGAGGTCGTCCGCGACACCGTCACGCTCAACACCGCGATGGGCGGCATCGAGATCGGGATCGCCCAGGGCACCGCCGCGTGGATCGACGCCAAGACCGCGTTCGGCCGCGTCACCAACACGCTCGACGGCAGCGACGGCCCCGGCAACTCCGCCGAGACCGTCAAGGTCACCGCCCACACGTCCTTCGGCGACATCACCGTCCGCCGTTCCTGAGGGGGAACACCATGAACGCGATCAAGGCGACCGGCCTGCGCCGGTCCTACGGAGACAACGAAGTGCTGAAGGGCGTCGACCTGAACGTCCAGCGCGGCACCGTCTTCTCGTTGCTCGGCGCGAACGGCGCCGGCAAGACCACCACCGTCAAGATCCTCTCCACGCTGATCGGCGCCCACGGCGGCAGTGCGTCCGTCGCCGGTCACGACGTGGCGAGCGACCCGGACGCCGTCCGCGGCGCGATCGGTGTCACCGGCCAGTTCTCCGCCGTCGACAACCTGATGACGGGCCGGGAGAACCTGAAGCTGATGGCCGACCTGCACCACCTCGGCAAGGCGGACGGCAGGCGCAAGGCAGAGCAGTTGCTGGAGCAGTTCGACCTGGTCGACGCGGCCGACAAGTCCGCGGCCACCTACTCCGGCGGCATGCGGCGCCGGCTCGACCTCGCCATGACGCTGGTCGGCTCGCCTGAGGTGATCTTCCTGGACGAGCCGACCACCGGACTCGACCCGCGCAGCCGCCGCACGATGTGGCAGATCGTGCGGGACCTGGTGGCGAGCGGCGTCACGATCTTCCTGACGACCCAGTACCTGGAGGAGGCCGACGAGCTCGCCGACCGGATCGCGGTGCTGGACCACGGGAAGGTCGTCGCCGAGGGCACCGCGGACGAGCTCAAGCGCCGCATCCCCGGTGGCCACGTCCTGTTGCAGTTCACCGATCCCCGGCACCTCGAAGCCGCGACGCGGATCGTGCGCGACGCCTCCCGTGACGGTGAGTCGCTCGCCCTGCGCGTGCCCAGCGACGGCAGCGTCCGCTCGCTCAAGGCCCTGCTCGACCGCCTGGACGAGAACTCGGTGCTGGTCGACTCGCTCAGCACCCACACGCCCGACCTCGACGACGTCTTCCTCGCCCTCACCGGCAAGCCCGAAACGGTGGTCCAGTCATGAGTTACGTCCTGGCCGACTCGGCGACGATGGTGCGCCGCAACCTCACGCGGATGATCCGCTACCCGTCGCTGACGTTCCAGCTCCTGATCATGCCGGTCGTGTTCCTGCTGCTGTTCGTCTACGTCTTCGGCGGCACGCTGGGCGCCGGGCTCGGCGGGCCGAGCGGCGGACGGGGCGAGTACCTCAACTACGTCACGCCGACGATCATCCTGATGTCGATCACGGCCGCGGTGCAGGGCACGAGCATCTCGATCGCGATGGACATGACCGAGGGCATCGTGGACCGCTTCCGCACCATGAAGATCGCCAGGGTGTCCGTCCTGACCGGACACGTCGTCGGCAGCCTGGTCCAGACGGTGCTCGCCATGACGTTCGTCTTCGGCGTCGCGGTCGCGATCGGCTTCCGGCCGCAGGCGAGCGCTCTCGGCTGGCTCGCGCTGGGCGGCCTGCTGATCTCCATGTCGTTCGCGATGATCTGGTTGTCCGCCGCGCTGGGCCTCGCCAGCAAGTCCGTCGAGTCGTCGAGCAACGTCGGCCTGCCGCTGATCCTGCTCCCGTTCTTCGGCAACGGTTTCGTGCCCACCGACTCGATGCCGACGGTGCTGCGCTGGTTCGCCGAGTACCAGCCGTTCACCCCGTTCATCGACGCCCTGCGCGGTCTGCTGATGGGCACGGCGATCGGCAACAGCGGCTACATCGCCTTCGCCTGGTGCCTCGTCATCGGGCTCGGCGGCTACCTCTGGTCCAAGAAGCTCTTCAACCGCGAATCCACCCGCTGAAGGAGTCACCGATCATGTTGCAAGGCCTTCCCATGGAACGCGACGTCACCCCGTTCGACCCTCCCAGCAAGATCACCCTGGTTCGCGAGACCCGGCCCGTCAGCCCGATGCTCTTCCCCGACGGCCACGAGGGCTGGCTCATCACCGGCTACGAGGCCGTCCGGCAAGCCTTGTCCGACACCAGGTTCAGCAACCGGCAGGACCTGGGCATCATCCACGTGCCGTTCCCGACGCCCGGCATGCCCGAGCAGACCGAGCCGTCCCCGCAGACGCCGGGGCTGTTCATCAGCATGGACCCGCCGGACCACACCCGGTTGCGCCGCAAGCTCACCGGGGCGTTCACGGTCAAGCGGATGAAGGCTTTGGAAGAAGGCATCATCGAGATCACCGACCGGCAGCTGGACGAACTCGCGAAGCTCACCCCGCCGGTCGACCTGGTGAAGGAGTTCGCGCTTCCGGTGCCGTCACTGGTGATCTGCGAGATCCTCGGCGTTCCCTACGCGGACCGCGACACGTTCCAGACGAACTCCTCGAAGTTCATGGAACGCGAGGTGGACCTCGAGGACAAGATGGCCGCGTACATGGCGATGAACACGTACCTGGCCGAACTGGTCATCGGCAAGCGCGCGGAACCGGGTGACGACCTGCTGTCCGATCTGGCCCGCGACGAGGACCTCAGCATCGAGGAACTCTGCGGAATGGCGTTCCTGCTGCTGCTCGCGGGCCACGAGACGACGGCGAACATGCTGTCGCTGGGCACCTTCGCGTTGCTGGAACACCCGGACCAGCTCGCGGCACTGCGGGAGGACCCGGCACTGATCCCCGACGCCGTCGAGGAACTGCTGCGCTACCTGGCCGTCGCCGACATCTTCTTCCGGTACGCCGCCGAGGACATCGAGTTCTTCGGGGAGACGATTCCGAAGGGCTCGTCGGTCATCCTGTCGCTGCTGGCGGGCAACCACGACCCCGAGCGCTACGAGAACGCCGACACGCTCGACGTGCACCGCAGCGCCCGTGGGCACCTGTCGTTCGGGCACGGCGTCCACCAGTGCCTCGGCCAGCAGTTGGCCCGCATCGAGATGCGTGCCGGGTTCGAGGGGCTGCTACGTCGCTTCCCGGGCCTTCGGCTCGCGGTTCCGGCCGGCGAGGTGAAGCTCAGGACCGACATGAACATCTACGGCGTCCACGCACTGCCCGTCACCTGGGCGTAGTTCCGACACCCAGTTCCAACGCCCGCCGCACCGCTTCCGTGCGGGTCGCGACACCGAGTTTGGCCAGGATCCTGGCGACGTGCGTCGCGACCGTGTTGACGCTGACGAACAGCTCGGCGGCGATCTGCGAGTTGGACCGGCCCCGCACGAGGACCGCCAGCACGTCCAGTTCGCGGCGGGTGAGGCCGAAGTCGTTGCCCAGCGGGGTTTCCGCGTCTTCGAGCCCTCCACGTGCCACCAGATCGCCGATTCTGGCGAGCAACGGCCGCGCTTTCAGCCGCATGGCAATCTCCTGAGCCTCACGAAGTCTCGTTCTCGCGCCCGGCTTGTTGTTGGAGGCCAACGCCGTCACGGCGCCTTCGACGAGAGCCTGTGCGGTTTCGTGTGGATTGCCCAGCTCACGCCACTTCGCCGCGGCTTCGTCCCAAGTGGACAACGTGGCCGCGTCGAAGGTGAGCCGGTACGCCGTCAGCACCGGGGTGGTGGCCGGTGTCGCATGAGCGACCTCAGTGAGTTCGGCGAGTCGTTGCTCGACGTCCTGGGCCAGTTTGCGGTCGCGGGGTGCGGCGGCTCGCCGGGCACGCTGAACGCGGGTGCCGATCACCGTCAGCCGCAGCAGTTCCTCCGGCCACCAGGTGGTGACGGCCAGGTCGAGTTGGTCGGTGAGCACGCGCTGTGCCACCTCCAACTCGCCCTGGCCGAGCGCCCGCGTCAGGCGCAGCATCGTGAACTCCGCCAGGAACTGCGCGGCGCCGTGCGCGTGCCGGGAGTACTCGGCGAGCTGGCGCATCAGTGGTTCGAAGCGGGCCTCGTCGCCGCGTTCCAGGGCGATCCTGGTGACGGTGAGCCGGGAGAAAGCCGCGTACAGGGGCGGAGGTCCGTCGGCGAGGGCGTCCTCGGCGGCCTCGATCGCCTCGTCCCACTGGCCCAGCCAGTGCTGGCACATCGCCTGGGCGGCGGCGAGCATGCTGCCGCGCGACCGCACCCGGCCCAGCCGCTGCGCCACCTGCCTGCCGGTGCGGGCGAGGTCGACGGCGTCCGCGACCTGGCCCGCCCGTTCCGCCGCGTCCGCTTCCCATTGGTACGTGGTGAGAAGCGTGTGATCGTCGTCCACTCTCGCAGCCAGTTCGCGGGCGCGGGCGAACATCTCGCGATCGTTGCCGAGCGCGGCGAGCACCAGAAGAGCGGGCGCGCGCAACGCGTCGTCGTCCAGTTCGTCGGCGATGGCCAGTGCTTCCGTCGCACACGAACGACTTTCCTCGTGCCGGAACGAGCCCATGCCCGCGATCGCGAGTGCCGCGAGCAGCCTGCTGCGCAGCGGACCTGGCGGTGCCAGCTCGATCGCCCCGCGGAGGTCGTCCTGACCGGTTCCGTCCATTCTGGACCGGAGGCGGCCGCGCAGGCCGAGCAGCCGCGCCACCCGTTGCGGCTCGGTCACTTCGGCGAGTGCGGCGGTGCAGTGCTCGACGCCGACGCCGGACCTGCCCGCCGCGAACGCCGCCTCGGCCGCGAGCTCCAGCACGGCCGTCCGGTCCGCCACGATCTCGGGGGACCAGTGCGCCAGCACGAGTTCGAGCAGGTGCAGCTGTTCGTCGCAGGCGTACTGCCGGGCGGCGATGGCCGCGGCCCGCCACGCGACGGCCGCGGCCCTGCCGAACTCTCCCGCCGCCGCCCAGTGCTCCGCCACGGCCGCGCTGTCCACGGCCAGGGCCTCCGCGCTGCGGGCGTGCAGCTGACGACGCCGGGCGGGCGGCACCGAGTCGTAGACGGCCTCGCGGATGAGGTCGTGCCGGATGCGGTGGCCGTCGCCGTCCGCGACGACGAGGTCGAGCCCGGCCAGGTCACCGATGCCGTCCTCCAGTTCGAGCGCGGTACCGGCCACGGCCAGCGTCGCGAGCAGGTCGCGGGCACCGGCCGGCAGCGCGGTGATCCGGTCGAGCAGCAACGTCCGCAGGTCGGCCTCCTCGCCGGAGGTGCTCAGCGCCTCCGCGAACAACGGGTTGCCGCCACTGCGCCGATGCACCTCGGCGGCCCGCGACGAGTCCCCGTCGACGGCGGCGAGCAGGTCGGCGACCTGGCGGCGGTCCAGCGGCGGCACGTCGATCCGCCGCACGTCCGCACGGCGGCCCAGTTCGGCGAACAACCGCCTGCCCGGATGCCCCGAGGCCAGCTCGCCGGTGCGCAGCGTGCCGATCAACAGGACCTGCGAACCGCCGAGGTTGCGCGCGAGGTAGGCGAACAGCTCGCGGCTGGAGGCGTCGGCCCAGTGCAGGTCCTCGATGACGACAACGGCGGGACCGATGCCGCTCAGCAGCCCCAGCACCTCTTCCAGCAACCTGGTCAGGCCGAACCGCGCGGGCGCCGGTCCGAGGCCGGGCAGCCAGTCGCTCAACGCCGTGCCGTCCGAAGGCAACAGCCTGGTGACCCCGTCGCGGCCGATCTTCCGCGCCAGATCCCGGAGAACCGCCACGAACGGGACGTACGGCGCCCCGTCCGCGCCGAGCTCCAGACAGCCTCCACTGAGGACGATCGGCTCGCCGGGCAGTGCGCCGACCGCTGTGGACACCAGCCGGGACTTGCCGATACCCGCCTCGCCGGTCACCAGCACGGTCACGGGATCACCGCCGCGTGCGCGTTCGTACGCGCCGCGCAACGAGTCCAGCTCGGACTCGCGGCCGATGAGCACCGGAGACGTCACCGGCCACCTCCCAACCCGGACGCGATGTCGTCAAGTCTGATGACGACAGCTTGCCACCCGCGCGGAGAAGCTGTGGGCACATCCGAAACGGGAGGCAGCAATGCGCAAGGTCATCGCCAACATCTCGCTCTCGCTCGACGGCCGGATCGCGGGTCCCGGCGGCGAGTACGACATGGGCTGGATCGTCGGGCACGCCGTCACGGACGGCGCCCGCCGGCACATGGTCGAGGTGACGGCCCCGGCGACGACGGCGTTGCTGGGACGCAAGAACTACCAGGGCTTCGGCGGGTTCTGGCCGGGGGTGGCGGACGACGAGAACGCCGCCACCGCCGACCGCACGTTCTCCCGCTGGCTCAACGACGTCGAGAAGGTCGTCTTCTCGACCACGCTCACCGAGGTGGAGTGGGAGAACGCGCGGCTGTCCGCGGTCGACCCCGTCACGGAGGTCAAGCAACTGCGCGAGCAGGAGGGTGGCGACATCATCGTGCTCGCCAGCACCAGCGTGATCCGGCAGCTGCTCGCCGCCGACGAGGTGGACCGGCTCAGCGTCACGCTGTGCCCGGAACTGGTCGGCGGCGGCGAACGGCTGTTCCAGGACGGCCCGTCCGGCACGTCCTGGCGGCTGATCTCGTCCACGCCGGTGGAGAGCGGCGCCCTTTGCCTTTACTACGACCGGAGCCGCTGACCTGTCAGACGGTGAAGCCACCGTCGACGTTGATGCTCGCGCCGGTGACGTAAGCGCCGGCGTCACCCGCGAGTGCCGCCACGACCTCGGCGATCTCCGCGGGCTGACCGAAGCGTCCCAGCGCGGTCAGCCCGCGGATCGTGTCCGCCATCGGCCCGTCCGCCGGATTCAGGTCCGTGTCGGTCGGGCCGGGGTTGACGACGTTCGCGGTGATCCCCAACGGGCCCAGCTCGCGCGCGAGTCCCTTGGTCATCCCGATCAACGCCGTCTTGCTGGCCGAGTACAGGGCGAAGCCCGGAAACGGCGCGTACACGGCGACGTTGCTGCCGATGCTGATGATCCGCCCGCCGTCGCGCATGTGCCGTACCGCCGCGCGCGCCGCGAGGAAGGGTGCGCGCACGTTCACGGCCATCGTGTGGTCGAACTCCTCCCGGCCGAGTTCCTCCAGCGGTCCGACCTGGAAGACGGCCGCGTTGTTGACGAGAACGTCGAACCGTCCGAAGTGGACGGCGGTCTCGTCGACCGCCGCCACCACGGCGTCCGGATCGGCGCTGTCCGCCTGGATGGCGAAACCGTTCTCCGGCTTGGTGTTCTGGTATGTCACCGCGACCTGCGCGCCGAGAGCGGTGAGCTTCTCGGCGATCGCGGCCCCGATGCCGCGGCTCCCGCCGGTGACGAGAGCCGCTTTCCCTGCAAGTGATCCCATGCCGATCAGCCTGCTGGAATCAGCATCGGGCGTCTCGCGGGAATCGGACCGTCAGTTGGCGCCTCGGACGTACGCCCACGCGGTGCGGTTGAGGGAGTCCTCGACGCCGGTGAAGCCCTCGTTGGGGTTGAGGACGTCCTCGTGGAAGTCGACGTCGACGTCGTCCGCGGTGCCACCGACGGCGTCCGGGCCCACGCCGAACATGCCCTTCGGGTTGCCGCCCTGGTCCATGATGGCGTCGAGCGCGTTGAACTGGTCCTGGTGCCAGCTGCCCGACATGTGACCGGCCTCGTGCGCGGTGATGTTGCCGATCGCCCTGCCGATGAACGCGATCTTGTCGCTGGCCGGCGTGATGTACCCGTTCAGCGAGGTGCGCGACTGGGTGGCCGGCGAGCTGAGGATGTCGAGCAGCACCAGCGCGGTCTCCTCCTTGCCGAAGTTGCCCGCGTCGATCGACTGCGCGATGCCGACGGTCTGGATGCCGGACTCGGCGATCGAGCCACCGACGACCACCCGGCTGACGTTGGGCTGACCCCACGGGTCCGCGTGGTCGCGGCTGTTCAGGATCCGCACGGCGAACCGCTTGTTCGTGCCCTTGGCGGCCAGGTCCTTCTCGATGTTCTCGCGCACGGTCGCGACCACGCCGTCGATCACGGCGTTCTCGTCGGCGCCGATGAGACCCCAGCCGGGCAGGAACTTCTTCAACGGCGAGAGGTCCTTGTTGCCGGCCGTCGGGTCGCTGCCGAAGATCCGGGTGTTGACCCGCGCGCCGTCGAAGTCGAGGAAGAGCGTCAGCACGTCGGGCCGCGGGTTGAGCTCCGAGCCGGGACGGTAGGCCTCGACCGTGACGTCGTACCGGCCGTCGCCGTTCTCGACGCCGACCGTGTAGCGACCGTCCTTGGGCGCCACGAAGTCCGCGACGGCGTTGCCGCCGGCGGGCATCGGGGAGTTCTCGGCGTACAGGAAGCTGAAGTCCTGCGACGAGCCGAAGACCTCGCGTCCGGCGGGGTCGTTGATCACGACCCTGGTCGCCTTGCCCTTCGCCGACGCGCCGAGCACGTCGCCAGCCTTCAGGTCGACGGAGAAGAAGTCCTTGTCCGCCGGGCCGTCACCGGAGGAGATGGTCAGGTCGTACCCGCCTTCGGTGCCCGCGCGCTTGCCGGTGCCCGGCGTCAGCGGGTCGGACGGGATCGCGCCCGGTCCGGCCGCGGCAACCATGACGTACACGTCCTGGCCCGCGCCCACGGGGACCTGGATCCTGCTGTCGGTGGTGCCCACGAGGTTGTCCTGCTGCACCAGGACCTGCCCGGCGGCGTCGTACGCGGCGAGGTGCGTGTCCAGGTCACCGGACGGGGTGTCCGTCTCGATGACGACGTACCTGAGCTCGGTGCCACCGGTCAGCCTGTAGAAGTCGTGGTCGCCGGAGCCGTCACCGCCGGTGCCGTACGGGCCGTCGCCGATCGTGCCGCTGGTCTTCAGGGCCCTGCCGCGCGCCGGAACGCCGATGTCGCTCGCGAGCGGTATGGCGTCGTTGGTCTCGGCGAACGGAGGGACGACCGGGATCGTGGGGTCGCCCGCCAGGTCACCGGTGATCAAGAGCTTCGGGTTCTTGCCCTTGCCGGTGCCGAACCCCGCCACGTGCTCGGCCTGGGCGGGCGCGTCGTTGGCGCCCTGCCCGGTCTCCTTCTCGCCGTACGTCAACGGCTGGCCCGCGCTCTTCGCGGCCACGCGCGACTGCTTGCGGGACTCGCGGCCGCGGTGCACCGCGGCCCAGTCGACCTGCGCCTCCGCCGGCAGGAACGCCAGCATCGGGTCGGGCTGACTGAGCTGCGGCGCGGACTCGGCGGCCGACTGCCCCGAGGCCACCAGTGCGAGTGCCACACCTGCTGTGAGCACGCCAAATAGGTGCTTGCGCATAGGAACTTCCCCCAGTTCGGTCTCGAACCGAGGAAACCAGCGCCGTGCGGATCAGACGAGCCTTTTGGTCAGCCTTTGTCCAGTTTCGGACATTCAGACCGCGGCTTTGGCGCGCAGCGGCGCCGCGACCTCGTGCAGGTGCTCCAGCACGTAGCCGTACGAGCGGAACAAGCCGCACTGCGCATAGGAAATGCCGCGCTGCTCGCAGAAGTTGTGGACGATCACCTGCGCGTGCCGCAGCGCCGGCCGGGGCATGCTGGGGAACAGGTGGTGCTCGATCTGGTAGTTCAGACCGCCGAGCAGGATGTCCGTGAACCAGCCGCCGCGGATGTTGCGCGAGGTCAGCACCTGCTTGCGCAGGAAGTCGAGCGAGTGGCCCGCCGACAGCACCGGCATGCCCTTGTGGTTGGGGGCGAAGGAACATCCCATGTAGAAACCCCACAACGCCTGGTGCACGAGGATGAACGCGATGGCGTACACGGGCGAGAGCACCCAGAACACGACCCCGAGGTACACCACGACGTTCGCGATCATCACGAACCGCTCGCGGCCGGAGTACCGGATCGAGTGCCAGTGCAGCGCGAAGCCTTCGAGCAGCAGCAACGGGAAGAACAACACCGCCTGGTGCGAGGCGATCCACCGCAACGCCCCGCGCTTGTCCGCGCCCTGCCGCTGCGTGAACGCCAGCACCGTGATGTCGACGTCCGGGTCCTCGTCCTCGTGGTTCGGGTTGGCGTGGTGGCGGTTGTGCTTGCCGACCCACCAGTCGTAGCTGACGCCGACCAGTCCGCTGTGGACGTAGCCGGTGATCGCGTTCCACTTCTTCGTGGCGAAGATCTGCTTGTGGCCCGCGTCGTGCCCGATGAACGCGAGCTGGGTGGTCATCGCCGCCAGCACGACCGCCACCGCGAGCTGCCACCACGAGTCGCCCAGCAGCGCGAACGCCACCCAGGCCCCGGCGTAGACGGCGAGGTTCACGCCGATTCGAGCGAAGTAGTAACCACGCCGCCGAGCGAGCAGGCCAGCCTGCTTGATCTCGGCGGCCAAGTGGGCGAAGTCGCTCGCCTGCCGGAGTGCCATTTGCGCAGAATGCCGGATGGCGGCGACGAAGTCATGCACGGCCGGTGAAGTCGTTACAAACCACGTGGGTCGGTCCCGCACCGACACGATCAGGTGATCATGATCATCATCTCCGGCGAGCCGCTGGCCCCCGCCCCGGCCGCTGAGGTCCAGTGCTGCGCAATCGGGCCCGCCGCGGACGCGGGCCGATCCGGAGAGAGGACCAGAAGGCGTGGTCGACCACACAACCGTGCTCATCGCGGGCGCGGGGCCGGCGGGGCTCGTGTTAGGCAACTTGTTGCGCGCGGCGGGGATCGGCACCCTCATCGTCGAGCGGGCGAGCCGTGAGCAGGTGCAGACCAGGGCCAGGGCGGGCTTCCTGGGACCGAACAGTGCCCGCGTCCTCGCGGAGCACGGACTCGCCGCCGGAATGCTCCACAAAGGACGGTCGCACGGCGTCTGCGCTTTCCGGGGTGAGGACGGGGAGTTCGAGCTGGACTACTCCGCGCTCGGCCGGGGCGAGGTGCACACCGTCTACCCGCAGCAGGACCTCGTCACGGACCTGGTCGCCGAATATCTGGACCGCGGCGGGGAGATCCGGTTCGGTACGACCGTCACCGGCGTCGATTCCGGTACCGCGACGATCCGTTATCGCGACGAGCAGGGCGAAGGTGTTGCCACCGGCCGGTTCCTCGCGGGGTGCGACGGCGGCAACGGCGCCACCCGGCAGGCGATTCCGGCGGACTTAGGTCAGCGCCACACCCAGGACCACGGCGTCAGCTGGCTCGCGGTGCTCGCCGAGGCGCCGCAGAGCATGGCCGCGGTCACCTACGCGATCCACGACGACGGCTTCGCGGGCCACATGGCGCGCAGCCCCGAGGTGACGCGGTACTACCTCCAGGTTCCTCCCGGCGACGATCCGGAGGCCTGGACCGACGAACGGATCTGGGCCGCCCTCGGCACCCGGATGCGCACCGACGAGTTCGGCCAGCTCAAACAGGGCCCGATCACCGAACGCCGGATCGTCCGGCTGCGGTCCGAGGTCGTCGACCCGATCCAGCACGACAGGCTGTTCCTCGTCGGTGACGCGGCCGGCCTGATCAGCCCGTCCGCCGCCAAGGGCGCCAATCTGGCGATCATGGAGGCCGAGGTGCTGGCCTCCGCCCTGATCTCCGCCCTGCACCGAGACGACGAACGGCCGCTGGCCGCGTACTCGCGCACCTGCCTGCCCCGCGTCTGGCGGGCGCAGGAGTTCTCGCGCTGGATGATCGATCTCCTGCACACCCAGGACGACGACTTCCACCGCGCTCTACGCCGCGCCCGGCTGCACAGCCTGCGCGACTGCCGCGCCCACCAGAACTTCTTCGCCGAGCACTACGTCGGCATCTGAGCCACAGGAACCGTCACCATGATCTCGACCAGCACACCCGTCATCGCCGCGGCCGACCTCGACCGGCTGACCGCCACGATGGCCCTCATCGGCGCTCACGACACGCACTCGGCCCTCGCCGCCGCCGTGCCGTCGCTGCCCGCGGACCAGCGCGCCGCCGTCACGCGGCACGCCACCCTCGACCACGCCGCGTTGCTGATCTTCCCGGAAACCCTTGCGGGACTTGCGGACGAGCTCGCGCGGCACGGCATCGAGGTCGGCACGATGACCCCGAGCGTCGTCGTCCGCGAACGCCTCAGCGCCCGCTACTCCGTGCCCGTCGCGGACCTGAAGGTCGGCATCCTGCGCGCACCCGTCTCCGACCGCAACGGCTGGCCGTGCGAACTGGAGATCTTCGTGATGGTGACGCCACCGGAGTTGGCGCACATCGCGGAGGACGAACGCCGCCACGAACACGAGAACCACGTCGCACTGGCCGTGCGGCGGCCGGATCCGGTGCTGCTGCGCGGACTCCGCACGATGATCGCCGGTGTCATGCGCCCGGACGGCGGTGGTTACAACGGCTACGAGAACCACTCGGTCCTCTACTTCCGCGACGCGCACTGCGCCGACCCCGCGTTCCGCCGCCTGGAACTGATCTCCACCGGCCGGTTCCCGCAGCTTCAGGCCACCCACCAGCGCGAGTCCTGTGCCGGCACGGAGTTGCTGCGCCTGCTGACCGGCGCGTGGGCCACGCAGGCCATCGCGACCGCCGCCGAGCTCCGGCTGCTCGACCACCTCGTGACGATCCAGGACCTGCCCGGTCTCGCCGCGGCCACCGGCTCCGAACCCCAAAGCCTGGCAAGGCTCCTGCGGTACCTCACGTCACTCGGCGTCGTGCACATGTCGGGTGAGCGGCACAGCCTCACCGACCTCGGCGAGCTGCTGCGGTCGGACCTGACGGGGTCGATGCGGCCGCTCGCGCTGATGTACGGCGGCCCGTTCTACCGGTCGTTCGCCGAGCTGACCGAGGCCGTCCGCAGCGGTGAGGAGTCGTACGCGAAGGCCTTCGGCGCCCACCACTTCGCCCACATGGCAACGGATCCGGACCTGGCGGAGCTGTTCCACGGTTCCATGGCCGCGAGCAACGCCATGTTCACCGGCGTCACCAAGGTCGTCGACTTCTCCACCGCCGGCACGGTCGTGGACGTGGCCGGTGGCAACGGCGAGCTGCTGTCGCGCGTGCTGCACGCCAACCCGGCGGCGCGGGGCGTTCTGCTCGACCTCCCGAACGCCCTCGCTGCCGCCGAACCGCGCCTTGCCGATTTCGCGGACCGAGTCACCCTCGTCCCCGGCGACTTCACCCGCTCGATCCCCGGCACCGGCGACATCTACCTGCTGTCCCGCGTGCTGCACGACTGGGACGACGAGCAGTGCCGCACCATCCTGGCCACGTGCGCGCGGAACATGCCCGCACACGCCGAACTGCTGGTGATCGAGCGCCTGCTGCCCGAGGCCGGCGAGGTGGACTCGCTCGCGATCCCGTGGGACATCCACATGCTGTGCAACACCGGTGGCCGTGAGCGCACCGAGTCGCACTACCGCGCGTTGCTCGCCGAGGCGGGCTTCGAGCTGGTCGAGACGCACGCGCTGCCGCTCGACGCGCACGTCATGCGCGCCCGGCTGAGCTAACGCACCAGGCAGAAGGGGTGGCCTGCGGGATCCGCGTACACGTGGAACCGCTCGCCGCCGCCTTCGAGCCTGCGCGCGCCCAGTGCCAGCACCTTCTCGCCGGCCGCGCCGAGATCGTCCACGCGCACGTCGAAGTGCATGTGGGCGGTCTCGGCCGGCCAGTTCGGGGGCTGCCAGCCCTCGACCAGCGCGAACGCCACGCCGGGCCGGTCGGGGGCGTCACCGATGACGACGAACGCGCCGTCGTCCTGCACCCGGATCATCCCGAGCAGCTTCTCGTAGAACTCCGCGAGGCCCTGCGGGTCAGGGCAGTCGATCACCAGTCCGTGCCAACGTCCGATCATGCGCGGGATGCTGGCACGGATCGAGGACAGCGACCGCCCTGGATCACACGAGTGGCATCGCCATCACGGGATCCGTCGTCGGCTGCTGCGAACCTCCTTGGGGCTCGACGGTGAGCGCGACCCGTTGCGCGCCGGTCAGCCCGGAGACCGCGAGCGGCGACGTCAGCGACTTGAGCACACCCGCCGAGCGCGGGCCGTTCTCGCCTACCAGCCAGAGCTGGTAGGCCTTGCCCGGGCCCGGTTCCGGCAGGCCCCTGGCGAGGAACAGCGCCTCGTCGCGGCTGGCCGAGATCACCGCGGTACCGGTCGCCCCGTTCGGCGCGGTGCCGCTGATCAGCTTGGCGTCCGGAGTGGACAGCAGGTCGGAGAAGCGGCTGTACTCGCTGGAGAGTTGCGCCAGTTGCCTGTCCTGCGAGGACTCGGTGTACTGCACCGTCACGAAAACAGCGGCGACCAGGCAGGCGGCCGCGAGCAGCCCTCCGGCCCAGCGGATCCTGCGCGGGTTCGGCACGCGGGCCGGATGCGGGGACAGCTGCCGGGTCTCGGCCGCCGCGGCGAGCACGCGGGCGCGCAGCTGCGGTGGAGGCGGGGACTCCACCGCGACACCCAGCCTCGCCGCCGTGGCCGCGAGCTCGGCGACCTCGAGCGCGCAGCTCTCGCAACGGATCAGGTGCGCCTCGAAGGCGGTTCGTTCGATCTCGGACAACGCGTTCACGGCGTAGGCGCCGGTGAGCGTGTGCAGATCAGCGGATGTGGTCCTCATCCGGTCACCCCCATGCAGTCCCGCAGTCGGATCAGGCCGTCGCGCATCCTGGTCTTGACCGTGCCGAGCGGAATGCTCAGCAGGCTCGCGACCTCCGGATACGAGTAGCCCTGGTAGTAGGCCAGCAGCACGGACTCGCGCTGCAGTTCGGTCAGGAAGCTCAGGCACCGGCGCACCTGACGTTGTTCGAGCCGGCCGTCGACCTGCTCGCTCACCTCGTCGAAGGGCCTGCCCGGATCGAGCCGGGCCGCGCGGTCCTCGCGGTGGGTGGCGGCCTGGGCGGACCGGACGCGGTCGACGGCGCGGCGGTGCGTCAGCGTGAGGATCCAGGTGTTGGCGCTGCCGCGGTCGGGGTCGAACCTGGTCGCGGTCCGCCACACCTCGAGCATCACCTCCTGGAACACCTCCTCCGACTGCGCCTGGTCCCGCACCACCCGCCTGATCAGCCCGAACACCGATCCGGACACGACGTCGTAGAGCCGCTCGAACGCGGCCTCGTCGCCCCGTGCGACCAGGGCGAGCAGTTCGTCGGCGGTCGGACCCACGTCTCGCGGGGTCCTCGGCAGGCTTTGCAGCGCCCGCTCACGCTCAGGCATCCCAGGTCCTCTCCTCAGCGTTGTCCTCTGGTGTTCGCAGCGGAGGCGCTGATGGATCGGTGCTGAATGCGTCAGATCTCGTTTGGTAACGGATCGATAACCACACCCATCCGTTCCCCGAGGGGTGGCGAATCACGGGCAGCAACTGCTCGATCACCCCTTGGAGATGTCCTGTCATGAACAAGACCGTCCGCAACACCGTCCTGGCCGTCGGCGCCGTCTCGCTCGCCCTGTTCGGCGCGGCGTGCGGCTCGGGTGACACGGCCAGCAGCAGCGGCACCTCGTCCAGCGCCGCGCCCACCTCGACCGCGACCTCGTCCGCCGCGATGGCCGACCCGGCCAAGGACCTCGTCGGCCCGGGCTGCGCCGACTACGCGAAGCAGGTTCCGTCCGGTGCCGGTTCCGTCTCCGGCATGGCCGCTGACCCGGTCGCCGTCGCCGCGTCGAACAACCCGCTGCTCAAGACGCTGGTCGACGCCGTGTCCGGCAAGCTCAACCCGAAGGTCAACCTGGTCTCGACGCTCAACGGCGCCGAGTTCACCGTGTTCGCGCCGGTCGACTCGGCGTTCGCGAAGATCGACGCCGCGACGATCGAGAAGCTCAAGACCGACGACGCGCTGCTGACCAAGATCCTGACCTACCACGTCGTCCCCGGCCAGATCTCGCCCGACAAGATCGTCGGCGACCAGAAGACCGTCGAGACCGGCACCGTGAAGGTCAGCGGTTCCAAGGACGCGCTGAAGGTCAACGACGCCAACGTGATCTGTGGTGGCGTGCACACCGCCAACGCCACCGTCTACCTCATCGACTCGGTCCTGCTGCCTGCCTGACATCTCCAGAGGTAGCAGTACCGCGACTCCGGGAACCGTGCTTTGCAGGCGGTTCCCGGAGTTTTTGCGTTCTGGGGCCTGTTGTCCGGAGGTCCTGAGCGAGTGCGGCCAAGACCGTCGGGCACCACGTCACCGCATTCGCAACGAGGTGATCACCGTGCGTCGACGTGACGCGGTCGATTTTGTGTCGCAAAGTAGTGGAGAATGGATGTTTCGAATTGTTTTGCGGCGTTGAGCTGCAATAACAAAAGTTTCTCCACTTTCGTGCAATCTGCTCTATCGGGTGAATCCGAATACCTGGATGTACGGGTGCTGATTCGCCGAAAGGGGGTGATTACATGAAGGCGACATGCTCCACAGCGCTTCGCCGCACTCTCGGTGTGGCCGGGTTCCTGATCGGGTTCGGCCTGCTCTCCGCGGGAGTCGCGAGCGCGGACGACGGTGACTCGCCCGGCCTGCTGGGCGGCGTTGCTGACCTCCTCACGCCGGTGACCGACACGATCGCGCCGGTGACTCGAGACGTCACGGCGGTGGCCGATCCGGTGCTCAAGCCGGTGTTGAAGGCCGTCGAACCGGTGACCGAACCGGTGCTCGCACCGTTGGCGCCGGTCGTCGACACCACCGTCCGGACGCTGAGTCCGGTGCTGGAACCGCTTTCTCCCGCGACCGAGCCGTTGCTCGCCCCTGTGGTGAACACGGTGCGGGACGTGCCGGTGGTGCCGCGGATCGCGGAACCGTTGGTGGCACAGCCTTCCGCTCCGGCGGAGGTTGCCGCTCCGGACGCTCCGCTGATTCCGGTCGTCGTACCGCAGGCTCAGGCCGTGGCGCCGTCCGGTGTTGCTCCAGCGGTCAAGACCCCGCGACAGATCACCGCACCTGACGTGGCGCCACCGATCGAGGCGCCCTCCCCGCCGCCACCTGACGTGCCGTTCGTTCTGCCCGGCACGATGGGATCGGCGTCCTCCGGTGGATCGACGGGCCTCGTGCTCGCGGATCTCCCGGCAGGATCGGGAGTTCGCCCGAGCGGCGAGTCGCTCGTGGTGGTCACCGGCCACCAGGTGCACGGGTCGTGGTGCTACTACTACGGCCGAAGTCATCCCAGTTGATCAGTCCTGACAACCAAGCCGACAGATCACCAAGCTTGTTTGACAGGAAGGTTCGACATGCACAGCTATGTGCGACGCGGTCTCATGGCCGCAGTGTTCTCAGGAGGCTTCCTCCTGGCGGGATCGGCGATCGCAAGCGCTGACACGGGTGGCAACGGCCTCCTGGGCGGCGTTGGCGATGTCGTGCACTCGGTCGTGAACGCCGGCAACGGCGGGAACTCGGGCAACGGCGGCAACGCCTCCAGCTCGAACAACGCCACGTCCGGCAACTCCGGTAACTCGGGCAACTCCGGCGCGACCGGTGGCAACAGCGCCTACGGCGTCTGCGTGCTGGCCGAGTGCCACACCAAGGTGAGTTCGGGCGACTCGGGCAACACCGGCGCGACCGGTTCGACCGGCGACGCTTCCAACCACAGCAACACGGTGGGCGGCAAGTCCGGTGCCGCGGGCAACGGTGGCGACGCCACCGCGGCCGGCCGTTCGCAGAACGCCAACGCGAACGCGGGCAACGGCGGGAACTCGGGCAACGGCGGCAACGCTTCCAGCTCGAACAACGCCACGTCCGGCAACTCGGGCAACTCCGGGAACTCCGGCGCGACCGGTGGCAACAGCGCCTACGGCGTCTGCCTGCTGGCGGAGTGCCACACCGAGGTCACCTCGGGCGACTCGGGCAACACGGGTGCCACCGGTTCGACCGGTGACGCTTCCAACCACAGCAACACCGTGGGTGGGAACTCCGGTCCTGCCGGTGACGGTGGCGACGCGGCCGTGATGTCCAAGGACCAGAAGTGGGGCCACCACAAGAACTCCGGCTCCACGGAGGCGACTGCGGGCAAGGGCGGCAACTCGGGCAACGGCGGCAACGCCTCCAGCTCGAACAACGCCACGACCGGTAACTCGGGCAACTCCGGGAACTCGGGCGACACCGGTGGCAACAAGGCCGTCGTCCGCTCGATCGGTTCGAAGCAGGGCCACAACTGGTTCCAGGGCGCCAAGTCCTGGACCAAGGTGACGTCGGGCGACTCCGGCAACACGGGTGCCACCGGTTCGACCGGTGACGCTTCCAACCACAGCAACACCGTGGGTGGGAACTCCGGTCCTGCCGGTGACGGTGGCGACGCG
>NZ_JBIVPX010000008.1:0-85376 GCF_044754905.1 Lentzea sp. NPDC092896 | reverse complement strand
GCGGCCGTGATGTCCAAGGACCAGAAGTGGGGCCACCACAAGAACTCCGGTTCCACGGAGGCGACTGCGGGCAAGGGCGGCAACTCGGGCAACGGCGGCAATGCCAGCAGCTCGAACAACGCCACGACCGGTAACTCGGGCAACTCCGGGAACTCGGGCGACACCGGTGGCAACACCGCGGTCGTGAAGACCGAGAACAAGCACCAGCAGTGGAACGGTCACAAGGGCCACGGCTGGAAGAACCACGGCTGGAAGCACGGCTGGAAGAACCACGGCACCAAGTCCTGGACCGAGGCCACCTCGGGCAACTCCGGTGACACCGGCGCCACGGGTTCGACCGGCGACGCCTCCAACCACAGCAACACGGTCGGTGGGAACTCCGGTCCTGCGGGCGACGGCGGCGACGCCTCGTCCTGGACGCACGGGAAGCACTCCGTGAAGGCGTGACCACGAGGTGATCAGGGCGGGGCTGACTTCGGTCGGCCCCGCCTTTCTTCATGGAACCAAAGCGTTGTGCCGCTTCACTTCTTCTGCACAGCGGCGACCTGTGCTTCCAGTACGGCCTGCACGGCGTCGAACGGCGCGGTCGACTGCAACGCCCGCGCGGTGATCAAAGCGCCTTCGGCCCCAGCGAGCACCGCGTGCGCTAGCAGACGGGCGTCCGCCTGCTCGATCCCGAACGCCGAGAAGTGCCCGGCCAGCGCGTCGATGATCATCGTGAACGATCGGCCGCCGACGGCGTCGAGTTCGTCGGACTCGCTGGTCGACTCGATCACCAGTGGCGCGATCGTGCACCCCTGCCGGTAGTCGCTCGCCGTGAGGTTGGTCCTGGCGAGTCTCAGGTAGGCGCGGACGAGGTCGCCGGGTGTGGTGGCGTCCGCCGCCGCCCGGTCGATGTTCCCGACCTGTTCCCGCGTGTGCTCCGCCGCCGCCTCCGTCGCCAGTTCGGCCTTGCCGCCGGGGAAGTGGAAGTACACCGAACCGCGCGGCGCCTCGCTCCGCTTCAGCACGTCCGACAGCGCGGTCGCGTGGTAGCCCTGCTCGCGGAACAGCTCCCGGGCAGCGGAAACCATCTTCTGCCTCGCGTCGGAGCGCTTGCCTGCCATGAACCCACCCTACCTCGAAGGTATGACGTACGACATAGCTCATTGCCAAGTATGCCGACCGACATAGTATGGATCCCACCGACCTCGGGAGGGTTCTCATGTCATCTGTTCTCATCACGGGCGCGTCGAGGGGTATCGGCCGCGCCATCGCCGTCGAACTGGGTGGCCGCGGCCACCGCGTCATCGCGACTGCCCGGAACGTGGACGACCTGGCCGGCTTGCCCGCCGACCTGCGCCTGCGGCTCGACGTGACCGACCAGGCGAGCGTCGACGAGGCCGTCCGCGCGGCCGGCGAGGTCGACGTGCTGGTGAGCAACGCGGGCACGACCGTGCGCGCGCCGCTCGAGAGCGTCCCCATCTCCGAGGTGGAGAACCTGTTCCAGCTCAACACGTTCGGCGCGTTGCGGGTGGCGCAGGCCGTGCTGCCCGCGATGCGCGAGCGCGGTTCCGGCCGGCTCGTGTTCGTCTCCAGCGTTCAGGGCCGGGTGGTGCTGCCGATCATCGCGCCGTACGGCGCCAGCAAGTGGGCCCTGGAGGCGATCGCGGAAGGCCTGGCGCTCGAAGCCGGTCACTTCGGCGTCAAGGTCAGCATCGTGCAGCCGGGGGCGGTGTCGTCCGGCGGTGCGGAACGGGCGAAGTCGTTCTTCGCCGACGACGACCCGTACCTGCCGCTGCTGCGTCAGGTCGGCGCCCTGCGCGGTGAAGCGATCACCCCGGAAGAAGTCGCGGCGGCCGTGGCGGACGTGGTCGAACACCCCGAACCCGCGCTGCGCGTCCCGGTCGGTGTTCCGGCCGAGACGCTGCTCAAGGCCCGCAAGGACGCCTCCGACAGCACGCCGTTCCTTCCCGTGCGACTCGACTGGTAGCCGCCTGCCCGACTCCTGCCCGCCTCTCGCCCGGTATTGACAGAGCTGCCATCTGCGAACAACCATGGAAGCGCTCTCATAACCGGTCTGGACCAGTTCTCGGACCGGAGGCCGCCGACCACCCTGATGCCGGTCGGGGCCCTGCTGACGGAGCACCCCTGCACAAGGAGTCAGATGCGCACTCGAACGAAGTGGTTCAGCGCGCTCGCCGCACTGGCGGCGATCGCATCGGCGGCTATCGCGAGCACACCGGCACAGGCGATCGGCCCCGACCTGCTGCCGCTGAACGTCACGAACAACAGCGGCCGGTCCGAGGCCGTGCACCTGTACGTCCTGGGTACCGACATCCGCAGCGGACGTCTCGGGTACGTCAACCAGGCGGGCGCGTTCACGCCGTGGTCGCCGGGCGGCAACCCGCCCACGCCCGCGCCGGACGTGTCGATCGCCGGCCCCGGTCCCGGCGGCACCGCCTCGCTGCGCGTGCCCCGGTTCATCTCCGGCCGCGTCTACATGTCGTTCGGCGAGAAGCTCAAGTTCTTCCTGACGCCCGACGGCCTGGTGCAGCCGGCGCCGTGGGCGGGCGGCGACCCGAACAGCGGCATCCTGTTCGACTGGAGCGAGTTCACCTACAACGACGCGGGACTGTGGCTCAACAGCTCCCAGGTGGACATGTTCGCGGTCCCGCACGCGGTGACCGTGACGGGCGCGAGCGGCGCCACCAAGAAGACCGGTGAGCTGAAGTCCGGCGGCCGGGACGCCGTCATCAACGGCATCCGCAACCAGTCCGGCTGGGGTGGATCGGTCATGTCCCGTTCGGACGGCACGGTCCTGCGCGTGCTCGCGCCGGGCAAGGCGGCCGACGTCGGCAACTTCGACCGCAACTACCTGGACTCGTACATCACCCAGGCGTGGAACGCGTACATGACCAAGACGCTGACCGTGCAGCCGTTCGGCGACCGTCCGGACGTGAAGTACTTCGGCGGCACCTCCGGCGGCACGATGAACTTCAGGAACTCCGCCGGGCAGCAGGTGGCGTCGTTCCAGAAGCCGTCCACGTCGAACGTGTGGGGCTGCGACGGCAATCTGGCCGCTCCCAACGACCAGGTCGTCGGCCCGATCGCGCGCACCCTGTGCGCCGCACTGCACCGCTCCACGCTCGGCCGCATCGACGTGCAGCCCGGCGGCGGTCCCGCGGACTTCTACCAGGGCGCGATCACCAATCACTACTCGCGGCTGGTGCACCAGAACATGGTGGACGGCAAGGCGTACGGGTTCGCGTTCGACGACGTGCAGGCCCAGGAGTCGCTGGTGCACGACGGCGACCCGCGCTCGGCCGGCATCATCCTCACCCCGTTCAGCGGCGGCTCCACGACGCCTCCGCCCGCCACCACCGGCAGCATCGTCAGCGACTGGCACGGCAAGTGCATCGACGTGCCGAACTGGAACTTCGCCGACGGCCAGCGCCTGATCGTGTGGAACTGCACCGGCGGCACGAACCAGAAGTTCGAGTTCACCGGCGGCACGCTGCGCACGGAGAACAACAAGTGCGTGGACGTGGCGTGGGGCTCGCGGGACAACGGCGCGGCCGTGCAGCTCGCGACCTGCTCCGGCAACGCGGCGCAGCAGTTCGTGCTGAACGGGAACGGCGACCTGGTGAACCCGCAGGCCAACAAGTGCGTGGACATCGCCGAGTGGAACCCGAACAACGACGCCGTCCTGCACATGTGGGACTGCGTCGGCGGCGCCAACCAGAAGTGGCACCGCGGCTGAGGAAGAGTCCGTGAACGCGGCGAGGCAGGTCGAGATCTCCGACCTGCCTCGCCGCAGTCGTCAGCAGGGCGGGGAGTACGGCACGTCCGGGACGTACCTGCGCCACTCGTCCTCGGTCAGGCGCGGTCCCGCCGAGCCGCACGCCTCGGCGACGGCGGCGTCGAGATCCGCGTTCAGCAGCCGCATGGTCGGGTCGAACATGGTCCACACCAGGGTCCGGCCGTCCGGGCTGAACGCGATGTCGGCGATGGCGATGGCGGGTCCGGACAACGTGGCGATCTCGGTGACGTGCCCGGGATCGCTGACGTTCCACAGCCGTACCGTGCGGTCGTCACTGCCGGACGCGAGCGTACGACCGTCCGGGCTGAACGCGACGCTGCCGACGACGTCCTCGTGGCCGGTGAGCGAGGGGTGCTCGGAAGGCTTGCGCGGGTCGGAGACGTCCCACAGCCGCACGGGTTTGTCGTTGCCGCTGCCGACCGCGATCGTGCGCCCGTCCGGGCTGAAGGCCAGGTCGTACACGTCGAGCCTGGTGCCGGACAACGACGTGATCTCGGCGCCGTCCTGCCACAGCCGCACGCTGTGGTCGTCGCTGCCGGTGGCCAGCGTCCTGCCGTCGGAGCTGAACGCCACCGCCCGCACCGCGTCCGTGTGGCCGCGCAGCGTGCCGGTCAGGACGGGGGTGCGCGGGTCGCTGACGTTCCACGTCCGCACCTCTCCCGTGCCGGAGCCGGCAACGAGGGTCCGGCCGTCCGGGCTGAACGTGACCGCGCGCACGGATCCCAGGCCGGTCAGCGCCGCGATCTCCTTCTGGTCGCTCCACAACCGCACGGTTCCGTCGTCGCTGCTCGACGCGAGGACCTTCCCGTCCGCGCGGTAGGACAGCGCGCGCACGGCGCCGGTGTGGCCGGTGAGAGTGCCTAGCCGGACCGGTGCGCGCCGGTCGCTGACGTTCCACAGGTGGATCGAACGGTCGCGGCCCGCCGTCGCCAGCGTCCCGTCGCTGCTGAACGTCGCCGCGTAGACCTCCTCGTCGTGGGCTTTCACGACGGTCGCCAGCGTGCTCAGCACCGCGTCGCGCGTCTTGCGCGTCGCGGCGAGGTGGTGTGCGGCCAGGCTGAGCTGCAGCCCGAGGGACGGGTTCGCGCGATGCTCCACCACCGCCTCGGACGCGAGGTTCTGGGAGATCGCGCTGTTGCGTTGCGACGTGATGTCGTTGCGCGCCCGCACCGCG
Organism: Lentzea sp. NPDC092896; assembly: GCF_044754905.1. Lineage (NCBI taxonomy): Bacteria > Bacillati > Actinomycetota > Actinomycetes > Pseudonocardiales > Pseudonocardiaceae > Lentzea > Lentzea sp. NPDC092896. Next base: position 80,400 of record NZ_JBIVPX010000008.1, on the reverse strand, counting down.
TAGAACGTCGTCGCCGCCGAGACGACCAGCAGTGCCGCGAGCACTCCGACCAGGTAGCCGAGGCGCTTCGCGCGGCGCCTCGCCACCACGTGCTCCTCGGCTTCGGCGTCGGTGCTGGCCTCGACGAACGCCCGTTCGCGAGCCGTGAGGGCCTGAGACCGGGTGGCCCACTCGCGGGCGGTCGCGAGCCGGGCTCCCCGGTACAGCGCGCTGCGGTCGCGGTCTAGCTGCTCCCACACGTCGGTGGCGTGGGTCAGTTCCCGGTGGACGCGTTGCCCGTCTCGGTCGCTGCTGAGCCAGTCCCGGAACCGGGGCCACGTGCGGATCAACGCTTCGTGCGTGATCTCGATGCTGTCCGTGTCGCGCACGACGAGCCGTGCGGCGGTGCACCTGTCCAGCACCACCGCGGTGTCGTGGTCGTCGTCGAGCTCGTCGGGGGAGATGCGGCGCTTGGTGTCCTCGGTGCTCTCACCCAGCACGGCGAGGCGCCGGAAGAGGTCCCGCGCACGGCCCTGCTGGCGCGCGTCCAACGAGCCGTACACCGCCTCGGCCGTCTTCGCGAGCGCGCCGTCGATGCCGCCGACGGCCTGGAACCCGGTGAGCGTGAGCCGGTTCCCGCTGCGCCGGCGCCACGTCTCCAGCAACGCGTGCGACAGCAACGGCAGGACACCCGCCTGGCCGTGGGCGTGCGCGATGAGCGTGGCCACGAGATCGCTCTCGACCGTGCAGTTCGCCTTCATCGCGGGCAAGGTGATCGCGCGACGCAGCTCCTCGGCCGTCATCGGCCCGACGGTGAACTGGGAGTCCTGCAGCGCGGCAGCCAGCTCGGGAACCATGCAGCAGTGCGTGTAGAAGTCCGACCGCACACCGATCACCGCCCGGCGGCCGAGCAGTTCGGCGATGAACCGCGTCCGTTCGTCCGGGTCCTGGCAGAGGGTGAAGACCTCCTCGAACTGGTCGACCACGACCACGGTCTCCGGATCGGAAGGAAAACCGGGCACCAGCCGCATCGGATGTTCACCCGGTGTCCGGAGAACGTGCGCCGGCAGTCGCGGAAGAAGTCCCGCGCGAATCAGGGACGACTTTCCCGACCCGGACGGTCCGAACACCGCGACGAACTTCTGCCGTTCCACCAGAGCGAGGAGATCGTCGACAAGGCGTTCCCTGCCGAAGAACCGAAACGCGTCTTCAGCGCGATAGACGGAAAGTCCGACATAGGGCGCCTGGTCGTAATCCTCCGGTTCGGCGACAACGGTCGCGTTGAGTTCGGTCGCGAGAGAGTGCCACCGTTGCTCCCACAATTCGACGTCGCCGTCGCAGGCGCGGACGTAGGCGAGCGCGACCTCCAGGCTCGGGAACCTGCGCCCGCCGGCGGCCTCGGCGAGCGTCGTCGCGGAGTAGCCGCCGCGCTTCCCGAGCTCGCGGTAGGACGGACCACCGGCGTCCTGACGCAGACGTCGCAGGTCAACGGCGAACTCGACCAGCGCCGTCCCATCGAGCTCCAGCGGTCGCTCCGGGCGTGGCACCTGATGTCTCTCCTCGGATTCGTGTTGTCCGGTGCGCCGCTCTCCGGCGCCTGACAACACGACCACGCTATACACATCACGGGTCCGGCCTCGATGGCCATCAATTGGGGGTGTCATCGAGGCTGGGCCGGTATTGCGACCTGGGTCGTGAATCACTTCTTCACTGGGGAGTTCAACGCATGAAGTTCGCCGCATTGGCCGCTGTGTTCGCCGTGAGCGCCACGCTGATCACAGCCGGGGCGTCCAGCGCTTCGGCGGCGCCGGTGTCCGCACAGTCGGTTGTCTGCGTTCAGGAGAACAACGTCATCTATCGCAAGACGCCGGAAGGCACTCCGCTGGGCCAGGTGCACCGCGGCCGGCGTTTTGACGTCTTCGAGTCCGGCGGCCCTGACCTGACGTGGGCCCACGGGAACATCTCCGGCGGGGCCTCGGGCGTGTGGATCTACTGGGGTCTGCTCGGCAACTGCTGATCCCGCAACGCGCGGAACGGGCCCGTCACCTCCGCGGTGGCGGGCCCGTCCGCGTGCCGCGCCATTTTTTAGGAACGGTTGTTCTTGACTGACCGTTCCTGAAAACGCTACGGTCGTCACATGGGACGACGCAGGTCTTTCGACGTCGACGAGACCGTGGCCGCGGCGGCCGACCTGTTCGCCCGTCGTGCCTACGACGGTGTCTCGATCGACGACCTGGTCACTCGACTCGGAGTGCACCGCAACAGCCTCTACGGCGTGTTCGGCAGCAAACGCGGGCTGTACCTGGCGGCGTTGCGCCGGCACATCGAGCAGGACGTCCGCCCGCACCTGGCTCGTGCCGCCCCGCCGGACCACGTGCCCGCGTGGGACTTCCTGCTGGTGGCCGCGGTCGACCGGGCGCCGGACGACCCCGAGGTCGCCGGCCTGGTGTCGGCGGTCCTCGCCGAGGTCGACGAGGCGACGGGTGACCCGCGCGCCACCGAGGTGCTGCTCGGCCGATGGCTGCGCGGCCGGCCGGATCTCGCGCGCCACGACGTCCCCACCATTCACGATGCGCCGGAAACGGTGCCGGGCAAGGAGATCTGACATGGCGACGATCAGCGTGCAAGGCCAGGACCTGGTGGTGGAGATGAACGGCCTGGACAAGTTGTGGTCGTTGAAGAGCAAGCTGACCATCCCGCTCGCCCACGTGCGGGGTGCCACGGTCGATCCGGGAATCCTGGGGGAGCCCAAGGGGGTGCGGGCGCCGGGCACGCATCTGCCAGGGGTGATCACGGCCGGCACGTTCCACCAGGACGGCGAAAAGGTCTTCTGGGCGGTTCGCGACGGGCGCAAGGCAGTGGTCGTGGAGTTGGCGGACGAGCACTACACCCGTCTGGTCGTCGAGGTCGACGACCCTCGCGCGGTGGTGGCCATGGTCGAGCAGGCGACGAGCCGATGATCGTCAAAGTCGCTTCGGCGCTCGTGGCTGCTGTGTTGGCCGCCGGCATCACGCCCGCCGCCGCCAGCGGTCACGACTCCTGGGTGCCCGCGCGCGACGAGCAGGTGTCCTTCGTGGTCGAGGGCACGACCACCTACGGGACGCTCCACGTACCGGCCCGGCGGCGCGGTGAACGCCTGCCCGCCGCGCTTCTGCTGCCCGGCAGCGGTCCCACCGACCGCGACGGCAACCAGCCGCCCTCGCTCACGCCGAACACCCTCCGGGACCTCGCCGCCGCGCTGGACCGCGACCGGGTGGTGACCCTCCGGTTCGACAAGTACGGAACGGGCCGCACGGGACTGGGAGCCTGGGCCGGGCACCCCCAGGACCTCGACTACCCGGCCTTCGTGCGCCAGGCAGCGGCGGCTCGCGATCTCCTGCAACGCCGTGCCGAGGTGGCCTGGCACCGGGTGGCGCTGGCCGGTCACAGCGAAGGAGGCATGACGGCACTGGTGCTCGCCGCGCAGGCACCTCCGCGTCAGCGCGCCGCCGCTCTGATCATGCTCCAGCCCCAGTCGTTGCGGCTGCTGGACGTGCTCGCCACCCAGCTGCACGACCAGATCGCCCAGCTCGTCGCCGCCGGAGCGCTCACCGAGCAGGAGGCGGAGATCATCGACCGGTCGATCGACGTGGCCGTCGCGGATCTGCGAGGCGGCCGCGCCGTCGACACGACGGCCATGCCCGCACCGCTCGCCGCACTCTTTCAGTCGTTGGCGGGACCGAGCCGCCGCTTCGTGATGACGGACGACGCGATCTTCCCGCCCGACGTCGCCCGCGGGCTGCCGCGGATGCCCGTGCTTTTGACCTGCGGTGAGCTGGATCCCCAGGTGCCCTGCCACGCGACCGACCAGCTCGCGTCCGTCGTGGGCCACCGCGTCGTGCTTCCCGGTGTCGGGCACGCGATGACCACCGCCGACGGGACGCTCTCGCCCGTCCTGATCCGTGAGCTCAGCGCCCTGCGGTGGTGACGGCCCGCCCGGCCGCCCGCGACGAGATGGGTCGTCGGTAACAATTCGGTTGAGCCGATGAACCTCTCCGTACGTACTCCCGTTCATGCGCCGCATGAACGAGGAGTACGCATGACGCACCGCGTGACGGACAGACGGAAGTTTCGCCTGATCGCATCGTTGTCGGCGGTAGCCGTGGTCGCAGCGGGTACCGCAACGGTGGCGTTGGCCGCCAAGGACGGCGAGCCGGCACCTCTTGGTGCGTTCGCGCCCATCGAGAAGGTGAGCAAGAACGTCGTCGAGCCGAAGATCGGCAAGAACGGCGCCAGTGGCGTCTTCAGGGTCGACTGCGGCACGAACGAGACCGGCAAGTTCAGCGCCGACAACCCGGTCGCCCAGCCGGGTCTGAAGCACGGCGCACAGCACGTCCACGACTTCGTGGGCAACCAGTCGATCAGCGCCGAGTCGACCGACGAGAGCCTGGTCGACGCGGAGACGACCTGCCGCAACGGTGACCGCTCGTCCTACTTCTGGCCGGTCGTGCGCATCAACACCAAGGCCAACCCGCAGGACGTCGGCTCCAACCCCGACAAGATCAAGGAGAACGGTCCGGGCGAGGTCGCGTGTCCGGGCGTCGCCCAGCGCCTGCCCGCCGTTCCGCAGCGGGTGCGCGACGAGATCATCCGGAACCTCCAGCAGCTCTCGCAGCAGCTCAAGGAAGCCAGCGACCGGGTGGCGAGCGCCCAGAACCCGGCCGACCCGAACTTCGTCAACAACACCGTTCTCGGCCCGTTGCGCGGCAAGCGCGTCGCCACCCTCGAACGCATCGCGAACGCCCTGAGCCGATCCGGCCGCAAGCCGAACCTGACGCCGCTCGCCGACTGCGACCTGCGCTGGGGCCACGGCCACGGCGGCGGTCACGGCAACGGCGGCAACCACTCGTCGAAGCCGCACAAGTTCGCCGCGGACGGCGTTCTCCAGCAGGCCGAGCAGAACGGCGCCGAGCAGGACGCCGCCACGCCGACCATCAAGTGCCCGTCGGCGCGCGAGGCGCTGCCAGGTGTGCCGGACCAGGCTCTGGACGAGGTGGACAACAACCTCGACCAGTTGGACAAGCAGATCGCCGAAGCCAACCAGCGCCTGGTGAAGACCAAGGGGCAGGGCGGGGCGAACTTCATCGACAACGCGATCCTCGGGCCGTTGAAGGACAAGCGGACCGCCACTCTCGACCGGATCGCGATCGCGATCGGCCGCAACGCCGAGAAGCCGCAGGGGCTGGACCGCCTCGCGAAGTGCGGCCTCAACGAGGGCGACGAGGGCGGCAACGAGAACAACGGCAACGAGAACAACAACGGCGGCAACAACAACGGCGGCAACAACAACGGCGGTGCCACCACCACGACCGCCGCCCCGACCACGACCGTCGCCCCGGCGCCGCCGCTGGCCGCTCCCACCGGCAAGAACCTGGAGCTCGTCGGCAACAACGGCAAGATCGTCCGGCCGGCCGAGGTGAAGATCGAGTACCGCGGCAACGCGACCAGCAAGGTCACGGGCATGCCGAAGTTCCTGAAGATGGTCGTCGGTGACGCCAAGCCGACCAGCCGCGGCCCCGCCAACGCCCGCGCCACGTGGACCTGCAGCGGGTTCGAGGACCGTCTGTCCGACAAGTACGTGATCTGCCCGAACGGCAGCAAGGTCATGCGCGTGCACGACTTCGCGGGCTGCTGGGACGGCAAGAACGCGGACAGCGCCAACCACCGCGACCACGTCCGGTTCGCCGACAAGCAGACCGGCGCGTGCCCGCAGGGCTTCAAGGCCATCCCTCAGCTGCGGATCAGCATCTCCTACAACATCTCCCGCGACATCCAGCAGAAGGGCCAGTACCAGCTCGACGCGTTCCCGGAGGAGAACCACAACCCGTTCTCCGACCACAACGACTTCGCCAACGTCAACTCCGACCAGACGATGGCGAAGATCGTGAAGTGCGTGAACGACGGGCGCAAGTGCTCCTGACCTTCGCCTGACCCATCGAACGGGGGAGCCCTCCGGACCTCAGGTCCGGAGGGCTCCCCCGTTTGCGTGGGGCTCCCGGCAACTGTGGGGAGACCGAATGCAACGTTGGGGGCCACTTCTCCATTAGGGGTCGAAATCGAAGGCGCGTCGACGATCTGGAGTGGCCGGTGGAGTTTGCCGAGTACGTGGCGAGGCAGCGTCCCGCGCTGATGCGGTTCGCCATGGTCCTGACCTGCCGGACGTGGCTGGCCGAGGACCTGGTGAGCGACGTGCTGGGCCGGGCCTTCGAGCGCTGGGAACGGATTTCGGAGATGGACGAGCCGCACGCCTACGTGCGGCGGATGGTCGTCAACGAGTACCTGTCCTGGCGCAGGAGGCTGACGCGCACGTCCCCGCGCGCCGAGGTCGAGCCGAGAGCGGTCTCCGACGGCGCGGACGAGCGGGCCGAGCGGGACGCGATGATCAGCCGCCTCGCCGGCCTGCCCAGGAAACAACGCGCGGCCGTGGTCCTGCGCTACTACGCGGGCCTGTCCGACAGGGAGATCGCGGCACAACTGGGGTGCCGGGAACCGACCGTGCGCAGCCAGATCCATCGGGCACTCAACGTTCTGCGCATCGACCTCACCGCCACCGCCCCGGACTTCCAGGAGACCTCATGAGCGACCTGCGCACTCTCCACGACGCCTTCGCCGAGCTGGAACGGCAGGTCGACGCCGAGGCCGCGTACCGGGCCCCGGTCGTGCGGCGGCGCAGGGCCGTGCGGTTGGTGCCCGTCGCGGCCACCGTCGTCGCGGTGGCGTGTCTGGCCGCGGGTGTGGTGTGGCTGCTGCCGGCCGACTCCGGCACGCAGATCGCCGATCCGCCGACCGCACTGTCCACGACCCCGGCGCGCAACCCAGTCCCCACCTCGCCGGACGACCTGATCGCCCGGTTCAGGGTGGTGCTCGGCGACACCGCCACGTTCGACGCGACCATGAAGACCACCGTGCCAGGAGGTTCCCCGTCGAGGAACCCGGAGCCGCCGGGGACGGGCTCGGCCGGGACACCACAACCGGCGGATCTGGGCCCCAACCCCACCGCGCTCGTCGGCGGAACCCTGACCTCCGCGGGCATCACCGGGAGCTTCGCCCTGACGATCCATCCCAGCCGTTCCGAGCCAAGCGAGTGGTGCCGCCTCGCCCGCACGGAGAACTGCGATGTCACCACGCTGCCCGACGGCTCCCGGCTGGCGACGGGCACCGGGCGGCCGGACACCGGCGCGGTGTCGCACATGGCGTGCATCGAGCGGCCCGACGGCACGATGATCCTTCTGCACGTCGGCAACCAGGAGGACCCCCGGGGCACTGTGGTCGGCACGCCGGGCGGCCGGATCTTCTCGCCGCAGCCACCGCTGACCGTCGAGCAGATGAAGGCGATCGTCACCTCCGGCAAGTGGTGACGAGGTGCGCGATGGCGGGCCACCTCGGTGGTCCGCCATCAGTTGTTTCCCGGCCAGGGGGAGATTTCGGAGGAGCACGCGAAAAGCAGAGAAGCAGGTAGAGACGAATCTCTACCTGCTTCTCTGGAGTACGCCGCCAGGGACTCGAACCCCGGACCCGCTGATTAAGAGTCAGCTGCTCTAACCAACTGAGCTAGCGGCGCTTGTTTGTGTGCCGGAGGCTTGCTCGATCCGACGTGAAGAACGTTAGCACAGGGGTTCCAACGGGTTTTCACGCGGGTCACCCGTTCGACGCTTTGAACCCCGTGTGCAGGAGCCACTGGGCCGCCGCGTAGGTCGGCATGACGCCGGTCGACGCCACTCGTGCCGCGCGTCCCTTGAGGACGAACCGGCTCGCGCCGAGCAGGGCGTCCGAGACCGCGAACAGGGCCGCACCACCGAAAACCCGTCGTGCGCCTGCGCCTCGGGCCGTGGAGGCGGCGGCGACCATCGTGCCGAGCGTCAGGGCGTAGAGGCTCACCGGTTTTCCCATCGGGCCTGCCGCCTTGCCGAACACCACGGCTCCTGCGGCTGACGCCACGACGATGGGGACGACGGCCTTGCGCGAGCCGGGGGAGGAGCGGCGGGCCAGTGCGGCGGTGTAGCCGACGTGGGCCACCAGGAAGCTGAAGAGTCCTGTTCGGAACGCCTTGTCCGAGTCGCCGAGCAGTGCGACGTCGCCCAGCCACGAGCCGGCCAGACCGACCGCCATGCCGGGGTCGCTCGGTGGGCTGGCCACGGCCAGTGCGGGCATCAGAGCGGTCTTCGTCACAGTGCGCGCGGGCTTGGCACCGCGCACGGCTGCCGCGATCGAGTCCACGATCGCGGCAACCGCGTACGCCTGCTTCTTCATGGGCTCAGACTAAAAGCCTCAGCTCAGGGTGACCGCCGTGTCGTCGATCACGAACGACGTCTGGAGCGAGGCGTCCTCCACGCCGGTGAACTTGACCGTCACCGTCTGGCCCGCGAACGAGGACACGTCGAACGTCTTGAGCACGTAGCCCGCCGCCGCGTTGGTGTTCGAGAGCGTGGCGAGGGTGGTGGTGCCCGCGGTGACCGTCAGCTTGTCGTAGACGGTGCTGCCGGTCTCCTTGGTGTCGATGTGGACGTAGAACGTCAGCGACGCCTTGCAGCCGGCGGGGATCGTCACCGACTGGGACAGCGAGTCGGTGTGCGAGGAGCCGTAGCCGTTCAGCCAGGACGACCAGGTGCCCGAGCGGGCGGGTTCGCCGTCCGCGCTGTGCTGGCCGATGACGCCGGAGCTCGCGGTCCAGGAGGTGGCGCCGGATTCGAAGCCCGGGTTGGCGAGCTTCTGGCCGGAGCAGTTGCCACCGCTGGTGCCGACGGTCCAGCTGAACGACGCGGTGCCGCTCTTGGAGGCGCTGTCCGTCGCGGTCACCGTGACGTTCGAGGTGGCCGCGGTGGTCGGGGTGCCGGAGATGGTGCCGTTGCTCGCGTTGATGGACAGGCCGGCGGGCAGACCGGTGGCGGACCAGCTGTACGGCGCGGTGCCGCCGCTCGCCGACAGCGGCAGGCTCACCGCGGTGCCGATCGTGCTGGACTGGTTGCCGGGGTTGCCGATCGTCACCGTGCCGGTCGCGCTGCACGTCGGGTCGGCCGACTGCGCGGGCACGCTGATCGCGTCCCAGGCCGCCTTGACCGTGTTGAACTCCGCGCAGCTGCCGGGGTAGAGGTTCTTCGCCGCGGTCAGCGTCCACGTGCGGTACTTGAGGTACGAGCTGCTGGAGGTCTTGAGCAGCATGGCGTTGTAGAAGATCTTGATGGCCTTCTCGACGCCGAGGCCGGTGATCGACGTGTTGTTGCACGTGGTGCTCGTCGGCTGGCCGTTGGTCGGGTTCGTGCCCTGCGAGAGCAGGTAGAACCAGTGGTTGCCGGGGCCGGCGGCCGCGTGGACCTCGGTGTTCGGGATGGAGCTCGAGTAGCAGTTCGCGTGGTTCAGCGCGGACGGGTTGTACATGTTGCGGATCGGGCCGCGGCCGACGAGGTTGATCGTCTCGCCGACGAGGAAGTCCGGGGTGTCGTAGGGCGACGGCTCGTTCGCGTACCACTCGGTGGTGGCGCCGAAGACGTCCGCGACGAACTCCTGGGTGCCCGCGCCGGAGATGCCGCCGGGCGTGTGGTCGTCGATGCCGTGGCCGAGTTCGTGCGCGACGACGTCGATCGAGCCGATCCACTGGCCCGCGGAGTTCTTGCCGATCTGGACCTGGCTGCCGTCGTAGTAGGCGTTCTGGTCGTTCAGGCCCACGCGCATCGGCCAGCCGCCGCCGTTGCCGTCGAAACCGTTGCGGCCGAGCCACTGCGAGAGCATCTTCGACTCGGTCTGCGCCGCGAACAGCACGTCGACGCAGCCGGTCTCGCGGTTGGTCTGGGTGCCGTTGCCCCACGTGTCGGTGGTCTTGGTGAACGTCGTGTTGTTCGCCGCGTCCTGGCAGCTGACGTTGGTCAGCGTCGGGTCCTTGAGCGAGTAGTTCGAGCCGGAGTGCGTGGTGGCGATGGTGACGGGGTTCGGGCCGTTCCAGCCGCTGGTGCCGGTGCCGTGCATGACGCGTTCCTGCTTGCGCAGCACCTTGCCGGTGGCGGCGTCCACGACCACGTCGAGCTTGCTCGGGCCCTCGGAGTCACGGCCGGTGACGGTGACCTTCCAGGCGAGCGTCGGGGCGGAGTCGAGCGCGTAGACGACCTGTTCCGCGGTCCCAACCCCGTCCACAGTGGACATCGTGGTCCTCGCGGCGGTCTCGGCCTGCGCCTTGGTGACGGAAGGCGTGGTGCTGGCGAGGTCGATCGTCGCGTTCTGGCTGACGGAGGTCTGCAGGACCTGGCCGGTCGAGTTCGTGACGACGACGAAATCGCCGCCCACGACCGGAATTCCCTTGTACGTCCGGTCGTACGGGACGTACTTGAGGCCGTTCGTCGACGAGATCACGCCGTGGCGGACGAACTCGTCGTTCGCGCCGGCGTGCAGCTGGGCCGGGCGGTTCGCGACGAGGCTCGCGGCCGCGTCCACGGCCAGCGCCTCGGCGGTCTGAGCGGGTTGGGCGGCGGCGGTCTGCGCGCCGGTCTGGGTGAGAACGGCTGCGACCAGTGAACCTGCCGCGGCCAGCACGAGTGTGCGTCTCGCTTGCATTTTTCTCCTCGTTGCAGGGCGAACGGACCGGCCCTCGTTTGCAGGGGGAGCCGGTGCGTTCGTCGAGGTGAATGTGGTGGCGGAGCAGGGAAAGGATGAGTTGCGCGGCGACCGTTAACAAGTACTAACTTATTCACACCAACAATTCGTGCGCATTTGTAGGACTTGCGTCCGCGCATTCCTTTGTCTGGCTTGATGTTCGATTTGCCCCGAGAAGTCTGCGCAGGGCGGTTGGCGTGTGTCCGAGGTGTTCGCGCACTGTGCGGCACAGGTGGGCCTGGTCGGCGAACCCGAGGTCGGCGGCGAGCGCGGCGAGGCTCGGTTCCCCTTCCTCCAACCGGTCCAGCGCGCGGGAGACGCGCATCCCGTTGCGGTAGCGGGTCAGCGACACCCCGAGCTCACGGGTGAAAGCGCGGCTCAGGCGGTACGGCGAGACACCGAGAAGATCAGCTAACGGAATCAGCCCGGACGCCGCCGGGTGGTCGTCGCCGATCACGCCACGAGCTCTCGCCACCAACGCGCCGTCGCCACTGCCACTCGGAGCGGGAGTGGTGACGACCTGCTGGACGGCCCGCGCCACCAGCCCCACCAGTTCCTCGGCCCCGTCCTCGCGGGCGGCCAGCAGCAGCCGCCGATGGGCGAGATCGAGCCTGCCGTCCACGTACAGCGACGACCCGGCCAGCAGCGGTGTCTCGCCCGCCAGCGAACGCCACAGGTCGGGCCGCAGGCTGATGGACGTGCACACGTCCCCGCCGGCGGGATGGGAGAAGTGCTCCTCCTCGCCGGGTAACCCGAGATAGCCGACCGTGCGGTCCAGGTCCGTGCACACGCCGCGAACCCGGCGCCGGAACCCGCCACTGCGCACGAGCACGAGCCGCACGTCCGCGCGCGGCCGCTCGGCCGACCAGCCGCGGTGGTCGTCCCGGCAGTCCACGGCGGACACGGTGAACTCCGGGCGGGCCGCGAGAGCGATGAAGGAGAGCACCCCTTCAGGCTAGGGACGGGGTCTGACAATTTTCGCGCGCAAGGATGTTCAAGACCCGGAACGCGGTCGCGGAGCAGGCTGGTGCCCGTCGACCCAGAAGGAGAACGAACCATGCCCGCCCAGCTCACCACCATCGTCCTCGACTGCGCCGAACCCGGCCCGCTGGCCGAGTTCTACCGCGCCGTCACCGGGTGGACGATCACCTCCAGCGACGACGATTCCGCCTACCTGGGCGAGAACGGCGTCCAGCTCGCGTTCGTCCGCGTGCCGGACTACCGGCCCCCGGCGTGGCCGGGCTCGGACAAGCAGGCGCACCTGGACTTCCACGTCGAGGACGTCGGGCTCACGATCAAGCAACTGCTCGAACTCGGTGCCACCAAACCGGATTTCCAGCCCGGCGAGGGCCAGTGGACCGTGCTCGCCGACCCGCAGGGCCATCTGCTCTGCCTGGCAGCGTGATCACGTGGCCTCCATCGTCCTGGAAGTCGTGGTCGAGTCCAGTGCCGACGACGTGTGGAAGGTGATCGGCGAGTTCGCCACCGGCCCGTCCCGGATGGCGCCGGGGCTCGTCGTGGACACCCAGTCCGAAGCCGACTTCCGCACCGTCACGTTCGCCGACGGCACCGTGGTCACGGAACGGCGGATCGGCGTCGACGACCAGGCGCGCCGGATCGCCTACTCGATCGTCGGCGGCTCCGTGGAACCGGTCCACGACAACGCGTCCATGCAGGCTTTCCCCTACGGCGAAGGGCGTTGCCGGCTGGTGTGGACCCGGGACGTGCTGCCCGACCGGCTGGCCGCGCCCATGGCCGACTCGATGTCGCGCGGACTGGAGGTCGTCAAGCGGACGTTCGAGAAGTCGTAGTGCGACACCGGAAAACTCCTCGCCGCACGGTGCGCGCTCACCGTGGAGGTCGGCCGTAGGAGCGTGGCTTCACCGTGCTGGTTGAAGTAGTAGCTGTGCGCGGTGGAGCACTGTCCGAGGGAGAACACCGAGTTCTGCGTGACCTTGGCGCGCATGCGTTCGAGGAACTCGTCGTTGGCCTTTTGCGAGATCTCGAAGACCTCCGAACCGCGGGAGCGCATCGCCGTGAACAGCCTGCGCATGTGCGTCATCTGGCACTCGATCGTCGTGAAGTACGAGAGTCCGCTGTAGGAGTAGGGACTGTTGAGCGACAGGTAGTTCGGGAACCCCGGCACCGTCACACCCTCGTAGGCCTGGAACCGGTTCTGCCGCCACCACACACCGAGGTCCTTCTCGTCGCGTCCGATCACCTGGAACGCCGGGAAGTTGGTGTCCCACAGGTTGAATCCCGTCGCCAGCACCAGAACGTCGATCTCGGTGCGGCCCCGCGCCGTCACGACACCGGTGGCGTCGATCCGTTCGATCGCCGACGTCTCCAGCCGCACGTGCGGTCGCGTGAACGTGCGGAAGTAGTCGTTGGAGAACGTGGGCCGCTTGCAGCCGAACGAGTAGTCCGGTGTGAGCGCGCGGCGCAGTTCCGGATCACGGACCTGGCGCCGCAGATGAGCCCGGCACCACCGCTCCGCCAGCCGGTTCACGACCCGCAACTGCTTGTAGCGCACCACTCCCGAGATCATCATCAGCTCGAGGACCGAACTGCCCACCCATCGCACGGCCCGTTGCGCGAGCGGCAGCCGTGCGAACAACTTCCTGACCGGCGACGGGATCGGGTGGTCGGGCTTCGGGCTGACCCAGATCGGCGTGCGCTGGAAGACGGTCAGCGCGCTCGCCTGCTTCGCGAGTTCGGGGATCAGTTGCACAGCGGTGGCCCCGGTGCCGATCACCGCCACCCGCTTGCCGGTCAGGTCGGCGGGCTCCCACGCGGCCGTGTGGATCACCTTGCCCTGGAACGACTCGACGCCCGCGATGTCCGGCGTCTTCGGCATCGACAGGAACCCCGTGGCCGTCACGAGGTACCGCGCGGTGAAGGTCTCGTCGCCGGCGACGACCTCCCAGTGGTCGTCCCTCCAGCGTGCGCCCGTCACCGTCACGCCGAAGCGCGTCAACGGCCGCAGCCCGTACTTCGTGGCCACGTGCTCGGCGTACCGCTTGAGCTCGGCACCCGGCGCGAACAGCCGTGACCAGTGCGGATTCGGCTCGAACGAGTACGAGTAGGTCGAGGACGGGATGTCGACGGCCAGCCCCGGATACCGGTTCACGTGCCAGGTGCCGCCGAGGTCGTCCTCCCGCTCCAGGATCAGCAGGCCGTGGAGCCCGAGCCGCTTGAGCTCGATCGCCGCGCCCATGCCGCCGAACCCGGCGCCGACGATGACTGCGTCGTACTGCGGGGCCATGCCGACCTCCAGCTGGAACGGAATCGCGTGTCAGTTTCGGAACCGTATGTCAGTTCTGGGGTGATCGCAAGACTCCGCAGGTCATAGACTTGGGCGCATGACGTCCAGTGCCGAGCCCGTCAGCCGCGCCGAGCGCAAGAAGCAGGAGCTGCGCCGCGAGATCATCGACGCGGCCTTCGACTGCTTCGCCGAACGCGGCTACCACGCCACCGGAATCGCCGACGTGGCCACGCGCCTGGGCATCGGGCACGGCACGTTCTACCGCTACTTCCAGAACAAGCGGGACATCGTCGACCACGTCGTCGACGACCTCGTCGGACGCATCACCGGCGCCCTGACGGCCGAGAACGCGCCGGACGCGGTGTCGACGCTCGCCGAGTACCGCGAGCAGTCCGCGCGCATCGGCGAGTCGCTGGGCCGCATCTTCGGCGAGGACCCCCGCGTGCCGCGCCTGCTGCTGTTCGAGGCGCCCGGCATCGACCGGGCCATGGCCGAACGGATCCTCGACCTGTTCGACCTGGCCGCCGCGCTCACGTCCGCGTACCTCTCGCACGGCGTCGAACTGGGCTACCTGCGCGCCGACCTCGACGTCGAGAACACCGCCAGGGCCATCAACGGCATGATCCTCGGCACCGCGATCTCGTCGCTGCGCACGCCGGAAGCGCAAGCGGCGCAAAGCGAAGCGCTGCGGCGCGTGATGTACGACGGCATCGCGGCCCGCTGACTACCCGAGCCACGTCCGCGCGGCGACGACCAGCGCGTCGACCCCGGTGGTCAGCGTCGGCTCGATGTCGGGCGCGTACTCGGGGGAGTGGTTCATCGCGACGGGCTGACCGGGTTCACGGGTGCTGAAATCCGTGCCGCCGAGGAACCAGAACACCGTCGGCACCCCTGCGGCCGTCCCGAAGACGCCGACGTCCTCGCTGGCGTTGACCACCGCACCGGGGATCAGGTTCTGCTTGCCGAAGTGCTCGGCGAACGCGGCCATCGTCGTCGTGGTCGCGTCCGGATCGGACACGAGCACGGGAGTGCCGTCGTACCAGTCGAACTCGGGCTCGCGCGGTGCTCCGGACGCGGCGGCCTCGGCACGGGCGATCCGTTCGACGGCGGCGCGGACGATGCCGCGGACGTGCTCGTTGAACGTCCGGATGTTGACGCCGATCTCGGCCGTCTCCGGGATGACGTTCTCCTTGGTGCCGGCCTGCAACCGTCCAACCGTGACGACGGCACGTTCTGATGGCGCGATCTCACGCGCGACGATGCCTTGCAACCGCACCACGACATGCGCGGCCATCAGCACCGGATCGACCGTGGTCTCCGGCGCCGAACCGTGGCCGCCCCGGCCGAACAACGTGACCCGCACCGAGTCGGACGCCGCCATCAACGGCCCGCTGCCGTACGCGATCATCCCGGCGGGCAGGGGGCTGACGTGTTGCGCCAGCACGACTTCCGGCTTGCCGAACCGTTCGAACAGCCCATCGGCGACCATGTCCCGCGCGCCAGTGCCCAGTTCCTCGGCGGGCTGGAACACCACGAGCAGAGTCCCCGTCCACTCCGCACGGGTCTGCGCCAGCCGCTCGGCCGCCCCGATCAGGCACGTGGCGTGCATGTCGTGCCCGCACGCGTGCGCCACCGGCACGTCCTCGCCATCTGCGTTCGTCGCGCGAATCGTTGACGCGTACGGCAGACCGGTCGTCTCCTCGACGGGCAACGCGTCGATGTCCGCCCTGAGCATCACGATCGGGCCGTCGCCGTTGCGCAGCACGCCCACCACACCGGTGCCACCGATCTCGGTGGTGACGTCGAAACCCATCGGCCGCAAGGCATCGGCGAGCACGCCCGCCGTGCGGAACTCGTGCAGCGACAGTTCGGGGTGGCTGTGCAGATCGCGGTACAGCTCGTGCAGGTCGGTCATCACCAGATCCTGACCACCGCGGGCGGACAATGCAAAAGGGCCCCGACCGGCGAACCGGTCGAGGCCCTTCCTCACAGCAGGTGGATCAGCCGATCAGGCGCGTGCCGCCCCAGCCCCAGCCGCGGGCGGTGCCCTGGTAGCGGCTGTTGTCACCGTCCGAGATCCAGGCGAACTCCACGAGGGTGCCGTCCGTCGCGATGGTGGTGAAGTGGTCTGAGTCGCCGCCCGCGATCAGGCGGACCCAGCGGAAGTCGCTGCCGTAGGACGGGAACTCCTGCAGGCCGGTAGAACCGTTGACCCAGTAGGAGACGCTGTTGAACGCGTCACCCTTGATCTCCAGGAAGAGGTACGGGTCGAGACCGGTGATGCTGCGCGTCGCGCCCCAGCCCCAGCCCCGAACGATCTTGCTCAGGCCGTTCGAGCCGTCGATCGTCCAGTAGGCGAGCTCGCCCTGGTTGTTGACCTCGATGAACTGACCCAGGCTGGTGCCCGTGATCAGGCGAGCGTTGTTCCAGCCCCAGCCGATGACGGCCTCGGTGTACCAGGTGCCGTTCCACGACCACTTGGACAGGCGGCCGTCGTTCTTGACCTCGAGGAAGTTCTGCTCGTCGAGGGTCGTGATGGCACGCGTGCCACTCCAGCCCCAGCCGCGAACCTGCTTGGCGTAGCTCTCGCCGGAGCGCGACCAGTGGACGAGCTCGTTGGCGGCGTTGATCTCGAGGAAGGACTGCCCGTTGGTCGTGAGCGTGGTCGCGCCACGGTCACGCGGAAGGCCCTTGGCCGAGATCGAGTCGTTCTTGTCCCCCTGCGCCACGCTCGGAGCGGCCGTGACGACGGTGACCATCGCCGCGATGCCGAGCACAGCTGCCATTACACGCTTGAATCGCATTATTCGACTGCCCCCATGACAATCAGTCGTTGTGTGACGCGCCCATCCTGGCGGTAGTTAGCGCAGGTCACAACCTATTTGTGCGCTATGTGAAACACCTGCGACACACAGAGCGATGGAGGAGGTGCGCGGAGTTGCGCGCTCCTCACGCCGCACGGGTGCGGGCTTCCCTCAGTCCTGGCCGAGCTTCGGCAGTGCGTCGACGAGCACGGCCAGCGAACGCAGCAACGCCTCCCGGTCCGCGGCGGGCAGTTGGGCGAGCAGCCGTTCCTCACCGCGCTGGATCTCGGCCTGTATCGCGCCGTGCCGGCGACGGCCCTCCTCGGTGATCGTGACGAGCCGCGCGCGCCGGTCCGCCGGGTCGCGGGTGCGCTCCAGCAGGCCGTCGTTCTCCAGTTCGTCGAGCACGCCGATGATCCGGCTCTTGTCCGCTCCGATGAACTCCGCGAGCGCGGCCTGGGTGCGCACCGGCTGGCCTTCGACCGTGTCGAGCACGACGTAGCCCCACATGCTCAGGCCGTGCGCGCGCAGCACCGGTTGCTCGGCGGCGACCAGCGCTCGTTGCAACGGCGCGATCATCGCCGCGAGGTCACGTCGCCGGCCATCCACGAACAGGATGATAGCGACCTTGCGCCGATAGTAAGCATGTGACTATCGTAGGCACATGCTTATTAATGACCTGCTGGTCCTCCACCGCACGGCGGTGCGGACCAGCGTCGAGATCGTGGCTGAGGTGTCCGCCGACGACCTGGGAAAGCCGACGCCCTGTTCGGAGTGGACACTCGCCGAACTCCTCGCCCACATGACCGCCCAGCACCACGGGTTCGCTGCCGCGGCCAGGGGCACGGGCTCGGATCTCGCGGCCTGGGAGGTTCTCACCAGTTCGCGGCCCGTCGCCGACTACAGCGAAGCCGCGGAGGACGTGCTCGCTGCCTTCGCGGAACCCGAAGTGCCGCAACGGGAGTTCGACCTGCCGGAGTTCGGGGCGCGGTTCCCGGCGACGCAGGCGATCGGCTTCCACCTGATCGACTACGTGGTGCACGGCTGGGACGTCGCGCGCTCGCTCGGGCGCGACTACCGCCTGGCCCCGGAACTGGCCGAGCCCGCGTTGCGGATCGCGCTGGCGGTGCCGGACGGTGAGGGCAGGCTGAAGCCCGGCGCGCCTTTCGGGCCCGCGCTGGCCACGGACGACGATCCGCTGAACCGAATCCTCGCCGCCTTGGGGCGCTCGCCGAAGTGGTGAGTCCTCATCAGCTGTGCGACACGATGAGGCGGAAGCCCGCGTCCCACTCGTCGAGGTCGAGCAGGTCCTGGTGCCGCTCGTGCCAGCGACCGCTGTCCAGGTCGGCGCGCAGCCGCCGGACACCCCGGTCGACGGCGCCGGGATCCGTTTGGGCGAGGGCGGAACAGGCGCGGCGGACGCGGGGATCGAGGTAGGCGGCCGGCCGTCGCCAGTAGGCCGGGAACACGCCGTCGGTGAAGTCCCACGGCAGCGGCAGAACGGTGACGCTGTGAGCACCGAGTTCCTGCGCGATGGCGTCCGCTGACGGCCGGGTGCGTTCCAGGTCGGCGATCTCCGGCACGTACTCGCGGACGAACCAGAAGTCGCTGTGCCGCAGCGTGTCGTAGGCGAGGACGACCTGAAGTGGCGCTGTGCGGCGGAGTTCGGCGAGACCGGCGCGCCAGTCGGTCCAGTGGTGGACCGTGAGCACGGCCAGCGCGGCGTCGACGGCGTGGTCGCGGATCGGCAGCGCTTCGGCGACGGCGCGCACGGCGGGACTCGCGCCGGGTGGTCGTTGCCGGATCATCTCGACGGACGGTTCGAGTGCGAGCACCGTCCGGTCGTGCGGCTCGTAGGAGCCGGTGCCCGCGCCGACGTCGGCGATGGAACCAGCGGTGCCGAGCGCGGCGAGGATCTCGGCCATCCAGCGCGGATCGGTGCGCCGTCCCCACGAGTACCCGGTGCCGATCTCGTCGTACAGATCCGTTCCGCTCATGCGTCCCCCCGGCTTCCGAGAGTAGCGAAAGTGGCCCGGCGGTTGTCGGGACCGCCGGGCCACCGCAGGACGGTGTTACGGGGTGACCGGTGCGTTGGTCAGGCCCTTCACCGCCCCTGTCACGGTGTTGGAGGCGTAGACGACGTTGGGCATCGCCGAGCACTTCGACACCGAGGTGATGTTGATGGCGTACTGACCGACGCCGCCGAGGTCGGAACGGTTGTTGCGCCAGACGTTGCCGCAGCCGTTGGGCAGGCTGGGCGTGGTGCTGGTGTTGTGCGTCTCGTAGCCGTTGGCGAAGGTGCCGGGGCTGCGGAACGTGCCGGTGTTGTCCTCGATGAGGTACCCGATGCCCTTGACGTCGATCCAGGAGTCGGCCGAGTTCTGGCCGCTGATGCCCTGCCCGTCGAAGGTGTTGCCGCGGATGATCCCCTCGTAGGTGCCTTCCTTGACGTCGATCGGCTCGGCCGCGATGTTCGGGCCGATCCTGTTGTTCAGCACCTGGACGCGGTCACTGCGGTCGATGCCGCCGTTGTTGCCGTGGCAGGCCCAGTTGGAGTTGGCGGAACCGAGGTACACGCCCTCGCCGAAGCCGGGCTGGACCAGGCCGGTGTCGGTGATCGTGGAGTTGCGGAGGATGCCGTCGGCCGAGGAACGGCGGAAGTGGACGGCCTCCTCGTCGACGTGGTGCACCGAGACCGAGTCGATCGTGGTGTGGTGCGAGTTGTCGAGGACGATGCCCTTCTTCGACTCCTGCACGGTGAACCCGGTGAGGTTCCAGTACGGGGAGCCGAAGACCCACAGGCCGTAGCCGGAGTCCCAGCCCGCGGTGGGCGCGGGACAGGACGGGGCCTCGCCGGTCGGGCCGTCGTTGATGAGCACGGCGTCGCGCGGGCCGCTCAGGGTGATGGGCTGGGACGCGGTGCCCGCGCGGCCGTTCACGACGAACGAACCGCGGTAGGTGCCCGCCGCGAGCTTGATCGTCTGGCCTGGGACGGCCGCGGCCAGTGCCGCCTGGAGCTGCGCCGCGGTGGAGACGTTGACCGTGCTGCCGCCGCCGGTGCCCGGACTGGTCGTGGCGCTGACCGCCGCGCTCGCCGCCGAGGTGTTGCCCGCCGCGTCCTTGGCGCGCACCGAGAACGAGTACGCGGTGGCGGGGGACAGGCCGGTGACCGTGGCCGATGTGCCGGTGACGGTCGCGTTGACCGCGTTGCCGAGCAACACCTCGTAGCCGGTGACGCCGACGTTGTCCGTGGACGCCGTCCAGGCCAGTGACACCGAACCGGACGTCACGCCCGTGGACCGCAGACCCGCGGGCACGGTGGGTGCCTGCGTGTCGGTGGGCGGAGAGCCGCCGCCGCAGGCCACGCCGTTGATCGTGCAGTTCGTGGGAAGACTGCCGCCGGACGCGTTGAAGCCGAACTTGGTGCTGGCGCCGGGTTTCACGGCGCCGTTGAAGCTCGCGTTGGTGAACTTGTGGTGCTGGCCCGTGGACGTGCGGACGGAGCTCCAGGAACTGGTGATCGTGGTGCCGGACGGCAGGTCGAACTCGATCGTCCACGACGTGCTCGCGGCGTCACCGGAGTTCGTGATCGTCACGTCCGCGCCGTAGCCGCCGTTCCACACGGACGTCTGGGTGACCGCCGCCTTCAGCACTGGTGCCGCGGCCTGCGCGGACCCGCCGCTCAGCAGTGCCGCGACCGTCGCTGTCACCGCGGCGAGCGCGAGTGTTCGTGTGCTCATCGGTTGCCTCCGCAGGACTTGCCGTTGACGGTGCAGCCGGTGGGGAGCCCGGCACCCGAGGCGTTGAAGCCGAACTTCGTGCTGGCGCCGGGCTTGACGGCACCGTTGAAGCTCGCGTTGGTGAACTTGTGGTGCTGGCCCGTGGACGTCCGCACGGAACTCCAGGAACTGCTGACCGTGGTGCCCGACGGCAGGTCGAACTCGACCGTCCACGCCGTCGTCGCGGTGGCGCAGCCGTTGGTGATCGTCACGTCGGCGCCGTAGCCGCCGTTCCACACCGAGGTCTGGGTGATCTTGGCGGTGACGCACGCACCCGCAGGCGGCGTGGTCGTCGTGGTGGTGGTTGTCGACGTCGTCGTAGTGGTCGTGGACGTGGTGGTGCTGGTCGGCGGGGCGCCGTTGACCGAGCTGAGGAACAGCGACGCCGCCGAGTCGGTCTTCGTGGCGTCCACGCCGTGGCCACCGGTGAAGTCGCGCTGCTCGTTGGTCGCCCAGTCGGTGATGGGCGTGCCGCCGATGTCCAGGTGCTGGTAGGCCGTGCCGTTCCAGCCGAACTGGTAGATCCGCGCGCGGTCGGCGTAGTAGTCGTTGAACGGCCCGCCGGTCGCGGTCTGCTTGGTCATCGTGTTGTTGTGGAAGACGTTGCGGGGACCGGACGCGCCGGACCACTTCACGGCCTTCTTGCCGGCGCCCCACCAGATCGGGAACCAGTTGGAGTTGTCGGGACCGCCGCCGCCCTCCTCACCGCAGTTGGCGCGGCAGTTGGCCGAGCGGTGCGCGTAGGGCACCCGGACCGTGTTCAGCTCGAACAGGTTGTTGCGCTCCCAGCCGCCGTGCAGGTTCAGGTCGGAGTCGAAGTCGTTGCCGATCACGACGTTGCCCGACGCGGACCACTGGAACGTGAAGTGGCGCAGGTTGCGGGAGGTGTTGCCGGTGTACAGCGAGTCCCACACGCGCGAGCCGCGGAAGTAGCCGTTGCCGCCCTTGCCCTTGTTCCACGAGCCGTCGAGCTCGTTGTTCACGATCTGGAGGTTCTTGGCCTCCTCGGTGACGATCGGGTGCGAGCCCGTCATCTCCGCCCTGATGCCGCGCACCCAGGAGTTGGCCGCCCACTTGAACACGATGCCGTGCATCTCGGCCGCGGGCGCCATGTTGCCGTAGTTGTTGATCGCGTCGGCCTGGTCGAGACCGGGCATCGCCTGGGTGAAGCCGAAGTCCTCGAAGCCGACGCCCTCGACCGGGTCGACCAGCGGGGACACCTTCGAGTCGTACGGCGTGCCGTCGATCGGCGCCGAACCGTCCGAAGTGGAGTTGACCGGGACGTCGTACTCGAGCGGCTTGTCCAGCGTCACGGTGTTGCCGGAGACCGAGGTGACGGTGAAGATCTGCTGCCGCATGTGCATGTTCAGCATCGGGAACTCGGTGCCGGTGGCCTGCTGCTGCTCGTAGAACTTGACCGAGTTCGCGGCACGCACGTTCACGAACATGCCGGCCTTGATCCTGCTCGCCGACTGCACGGTGATCGTGCGGTCACCGGTCTTGGCGGCCGTGGCCACCTTCGCGCCGACCTTCCAGTGCACGTTGACCGTGCCCTCGAAGATGTCCTTGCGGTTGGCGGGAGCCGCGGCGTAGTCGCTCGCGTAGCTCGGGTCGACCCCGCGCGACTGGACCCGGAACAGGCCGCGGCCGGGCCACAGCCAGCCACCCTTGCCCGCGCCGGAGGTCATGCCGTCCTCGTCCCAGTCGGAGCCGTCCGGGGTGAGGGCGTCGTAGAGGGTGTTCGCGTCCGGCCGGTAGGTGATCTTCGTGGCGTCCTTGCCCGCGCCGCGCAGGATCAGGTAGTCCGCGTCCACGTGCAGTTCGCGCGACACGGCCAGCTCACCGGCGGGCAACGTGATCAGGCTCAGCTTCGAGTAGCCCGCGGACGGCGAACAGGTCGTCTTGATCGAATCGATGGCCGATTGCAGACCGGCGGAATCGTCCTGGCCGTCATTCGGGTTCACGCCGAACTGGCTCGCCAATTCCGCCGCGGTGATCTGGCACGCCGCACTGGAGTTGATCTCACTCGCGCCGGGGAGGTTCTGGCCGCCCCGATAACCGGCCTTGCTCCAGTCGTACAGCCCGCTGACCGCCGCCCGCCGATTGCCCGCCGAGGTGTCCAGCCCGGTGAGCGCGCCCGCACCGGGAGCCGCGCCCGCGGCGTTGACCAGCACGGCGATGCCCGCCGCGGCGAGAGTGCCCACAATTCCGAGCGTGGCGGCTCGTCGTAGGCCATGACTTCGGGACACGCATGCCTCCAAGGAACAGTTCGACCACGTATGTGGGGCGGCTCACATCGTGGAGTCGAATTGTGAATAGTTCCTGAGACGTCGTCAATGATTCGCGGCCAATTCGCGATAATGTTCAAGGGTGTGAAAAGTCAGATATGTGAATTAGGAAAATGGCACCGTTTGCAGAAGTCTGTTGCGACGGCCGTCGCCGCCGGCCGCCAGGTCCGAAGTGGACGAACCAGTCTGATATCCGGTAGCGCGCGGAGGAGGCCCGCCCCGCGGTGGATCGTGCGGGGACGGGCCTCGTTGCGTTGCCGACCTCGGAAGGTCTCGTCAGGGAGCGATTCCGATGCCGGGAATCCGGCTCCACGCGCATTCCTGTGCCTCCGTCAGCGCCGGCCACTTCTGGCCGCCCGGCCGCGGCGGGACCCGTGACGCGTACGACGCGGGAGTGAATTCCGGCTGGTAGAAGCACCCGCTGCCGTAGGTCTTGTCGAACGTGCCGCACGAGTCGGCGATCGACCGGGCGGTGGGCTTGCGGCCGGTGCGGACCCAGGCGTCGAGCGCGGCGATCGAGTTGGCGTACTCGGCGTCGCTCAGCTCGCTGTGGTCGGCTTCGTCCGTGAACGTCTGCACGAGGTTGCCGGCGCGTCCGGCGGCCTGGACCGTCTCCCGGTAGGCGGACTCGTGCTCCACGTAGACCTGCGGGTCGTGGATCGCGTGCAAGGTGAGGACGGGGAGGGAGATCTTGCCGGTCAGGTCGGCGTCGTAGGACAGGTCACGCTGTGCGGTGCGGTCGGCCGAGAACCGTTCCACTCCGGCGTTGAGCGCCTTGTCGTCGCTCGAACCGGTGTACCGGACACCCTCGTTGCCGAACGGGTTCCCGCCGTCGACCCGCTTGAAGACGATGTCCTGGAACAGGAACGTCGCGTAGAGCAGGTTGGTGGGCAGCACTTCCTCGGACATGCGGGTGACGGCGAGGATCTCGCCGAGGTTGCGCTGCTGCGCCGCAGTCCGCTGAGCGGCGTCGGAGCCGATGCCGGTGCACTCCCGCAGCCGGGCCAGGACGTCCTCGGGTGCCAGCGTCGAGTCGGCGGGAAGTCCTTGCCACAGCGGGTATCGCGGCTCGGTGGGACGCGGCAGGTTGGCGCAGTAGTACTGGTAGACCACCCGCAGGTCGACCCGGTGGTCGTAGCCGCGTGAGCCGCCACCCACAAGACCGTTGGTCAGCAGCACGCCGTCGTAGAGGCCGGGCTGCTTGCCGTAGGTCTCCGCGACCTTGGCCGCGACGTTCCCGCCGAAGGACTGACCGTGCAGGTAGGTGCGCGCGGGCTTGCCGAAACGATCGATGAACAACCGCCGGACGTTGTCGGTGTCGGCTGCGGCCATGCGGACGCCGTACCCGCCACGCCGATACGACGACGCGGCCCAGGCGTAGCCCTGGTGGACCATCACCGCCCAGCGTTCCAGCTCTTCGTCCGTGCTGGACTGGTCGTAGGCGAAGTCGGGACCACCGTGGGAGTGCACGACGAGAGACTTGTTCCACCGCTTCGGGACGGCCATGGTGAAGTAGGCGCCGTTGGCGTCCTGACCGGTGTAGCAGGTGGCCTTCTCCGCCAGGGGCGCGGGACACGGGGCGACCGCGCCGGGTGAGGTCCCGGCGTTCGCGACGGGCGTGGCGCCGAGAGTGCCGGCGGCGAGTGTCGTGACGAGCATTGCCGCCATCGCGCGGCGAGCCGGAAGTCGTGCCAAGCCGGACGGGCGTGCGTCGGATGTGTTCAAGAAACCGCTCCATCTTCGAAGGTGCGACCGGTGCGAGGAACGTTGAGCCGCCTGGCGATGCCGGGCCCTCAGCGCCGTGCTCAGCACAGGTGGTCGCGCCGTGGTTCTGGATTCTTCCCCATGGGTTACCGACCGGTAACGCGCCGTCACGCTACTGGAGATGCTATAGCAAAATCAATATGCAACTTCTAGGACGATTGCCAGGGATGTCCTGTCGGCATGGTGGCGGTGTTCGGTCCATCGGAGTCCATTGTGGACGCACCGCGCGTCTTCGGGCGCAGGAGTCGTTTCCGTCGTCGCCTGGAAGAATGTCCTCATGAGAGGGAGGCGGTTCGCGGGCTCGTTGTACATGCTTTGCGGGAAAGAGAAGGTCACCTCGTGCCGGGCCGCAAACCATGATCGACAACGGGTGAATGACGATTGAGTCCGGAAACGCAAAAAAGCAGGTAGAGACGAATCTCTACCTGCTTCTCTGAAGTACGCCGCCAGGGACTCGAACCCCGGACCCGCTGATTAAGAGTCAGCTGCTCTAACCAACTGAGCTAGCGGCGCTTGTTTGTGTGCCGGAGGCTTGCTCGTTCCGACGGGAAGAACGTTAGCACAGCGCCTCCACGCGCTCCCAATCGGCTGGTCAGCACGGGTTTGGGGGTGCATCGTCCACGTAACGATCCGGCCACTTGCGCAACTTCGACCCACCCCCTGTCGTCACCTAGTCGGGGGACGCCAAAACGACTTCGTGCAGGCAGTCTCGGGAGTGGCGACAAGCAGATCGGAAGTACGTCGATGGGGATGTGGGGCAGGCGCGGTCGTGGGGTCGTCGCAGCGGGCGTCGCTGTGATGCTGATCGCAGGCTGTTCAGGAGGCGGCGACAGCGGGACGGGCGGCGCCGGCGGGGAGTCGAGTGCTGCTCCTCCTCCGCCGAAGCCCGTCACGCTGACACTGGCGCTGAACGACGGCGCGGCGGACGTGTCGCCCGGTCTGCCGGTCATCGCGACCGCTGCGGACGGGAAGCTGACCGACGTCAAGCTGACGAACCCCGACGGCAAGGTCGTCGAGGGCAAGATGAACCCCGAGTCGACGCAGTGGACGAACACCGAGCCGCTCGGGTACTCCAAGACGTACAAGCTGTCCGCCACGGCGACCGGCGAGGACGGCAAGCCGCAGACCAAGGAGTCGTCCTTCACCACGGTGAAGCCGCGCACGCTCACGTACGTGTCGACGAACCCGCAGGACGGCACCACGATCGGCGTCGGCCAGCCGCTGGCCTTCTACTTCGACGAGCCGGTGGCCGACAAGGTCGCGGCCGAGAAGATGCTGGAGATCACCACCGAGCCCAAGGTCGAGGGCGCCTTCTACTGGTTCAACAAGAAGGAGGTGCACTGGCGTCCGGAGAAGTTCTGGAAGTCGGGCACCAAGATCACGATGAACATCAAGGTCTACGGCAAGCACATCGGTGACGGCATCTACGGCCAGGAAGACCGCACGATCACCACGACCGTGGGCGACGAGGTCATCTACGAGGCCGACGGTCAGTCGCACCAGGTCAACGTCAAGGTCAACGGCAACGTCGTGCGCACCATGCCGACCTCGATGGGCAACGCGGCCAACACCACCCCCCACGGCACGTACGTGCTGATGGAGAAGCACGACCACATGATCATGGACTCGACCACGTACGGCCTCGCGCTGGAGAACGGCGGCTACAAGACGCCGGTCGACTGGGCCTACCGCATGTCCAACAGCGGCATCTTCTTCCACAGCGCGCCGTGGTCCATCGGCGACCAGGGCAACCGGAACGTGAGTCACGGCTGCCTCAACCTGTCGCCGGAGAACGCCAAGTGGGTCATCGACAACAGCAAGCAGGGCGACGTCGTCATCGTCACCAACTCCGGCGGCCCGCCCCTGGAGTCGTGGGACGGCTTCGGCGACTGGCAGGTGCCGTGGAACCAGTGGGTCCAGGGCAACCGCTAGAGCTCTAGTGGCGCGACCCGGAACGTTGGCGAGGTAATTCACGCTCAGCAGGGCGCCTCACGGCCGTCTGACCGCGAATTCCCCCGGCAACCTTCCGGGCCACACCACTAGGAGACCGTCACCTGGCCACCCGACACGGCCAGGTGACGGTTCACCTGCACCGCTTCCAGCATCCGCCGGTCGTGCGTCACCAGCAGCAACGTGCCGGGGTAGTTCTCCAGCGCCGACTCCAGCTGCTCGATCGCGGCCAGGTCGAGGTGGTTCGTCGGCTCGTCCAGCACCAGCAGGTTCACCCCGCGGCCCTGCAGCAACGCCAGCGCCGCCCGCGTCCGCTCACCCGGTGACAGCGACGCCGCCGGACGCTTCACGTGCACGGCCTTCAGCCCGAACTTCGCCAGCAACGTGCGCACGTCGGCCGGGTTCATCTCCGGCACCGCCTCCTCGAACGCGTCCACCAGCGGCAGGTCGCCCAGGAACAGCCCCCGCGCCTGGTCCACCTCGCCCACGACGACGCCGGAGCCCAGCGTCGCGTAGCCAGAGGTCAGCTCGACCCGGCCGAGCAGCGCGCCCAGCAGCGTCGACTTGCCCGCGCCGTTCGCGCCGGTGATCGCGACCCGGTCCGCCCAGTCGATCTGCAGGTCCACCGGGCCGAGCCGGAAGCCACCCCGTTCGACCACCGCTGCCCGCAGGGACGCCACGATCGCGCCGGAACGCGGGGCCGCGGCGATCTCCATCCGCAGCTCCCACTCCTTGCGGGGCTCCTCGACGACGTCCAGGCGTTCGATCATGCGGTCGGTCTGACGGGCCTTCGACGCCTGCTTCTCGGTGGCGTCGGCACGGAACTTGCGGGCGTTCTTGTCGTTGTCCGTGGCCTTGCGCCGGGCGTTCTTGACGCCCTTGTCCATCCACGCGCGCTGCATGCGCCCGCGGGCTTCCAGCGAGGCCTTGGTGTCCGCGAACTCCTCGTAGTCGTCACGAGCGTGCTGACGGGCTCGTGCGCGTTCTTCGAGGTATGACTCGTAGCCGCCGCCGTACAGGCGCACGGAGTTCTGGTGCAGGTCGAGCTCCAGCACGCTGGTGACCGTGCGGGCCAGGAACTCGCGGTCGTGCGAGACCACCACGGTTCCGGCGCGCAGGCCCGTGACGAACTTCTCCAGCCGCTCCAGGCCGTCGAGGTCCAGGTCGTTGGTCGGCTCGTCCAGCAGGAAGATGTCGTAGCGGCTCAGCAGCAACGACGCCATGCCGGCTCGTGCGGCCTGGCCGCCGGACAGCGAGGTCATCAGCGCGTCGAGGCCCACGGTCAGTCCCAGGTCCGAGATGACCTCCAGCGACCGTTCCTCCAGATCGGCGCCGCCCAGCGCGAGCCACTGGTCCAGCGCGTCCGAGTAGCCCTCGTCGTTGCCCGCGGTCAACGCCTCGGTGGCCACGTCCAGCGCCGCCTGAGCGTCTGCGACACCCGTCCGCCGGGCCAGGAAGTCCCGCACGGTCTCGCCTTCGCGGCGTTCGGGTTCCTGCGACAGGTGTCCGACGTTCGCCCCTGGCGGGCTGAGCGTCACGCGGCCGGACTCGGCGGGGATCAACCCGGCCAGAGTCTTCAGCAGCGTCGACTTGCCCGCGCCGTTCACGCCGACGAGCCCGATGACGTCGCCGGGAGCGACCACCAGGTCCAGACCGGAGAACAGGACGCGGTCACCGTGACCCGCGGCGAGATCCTTGGCGACGAGCGTGGTCATGAAGACTCCCTGAACGTGAAGAAAGGCCCCCGCGAGTGCGGAGGCCTTTCGACAAAGGGTGAGTGACGGGACTTGAACCCGCGACACCTGGGATCACAACCCAGTGCTCTACCGGCTGAGCTACACCCACCATTGCCAGTCGTTGACCGGCGAGGAAAGCATAGCAACGAGAGCTACCGATATTGAAATCAGGGGGTCATTCGGCGTTCTTCAGCAGGTCAGCGGCCACGGCCTGGGCCTGCTCGGACGACGGACCGGGCTGCGGCACGAACGCCGTCCGCCGGTAGTACGCGAGCTCCCGGATGGACTCGACGATGTCCGCGAGCGCCCGGTGCGCGAGGCCCTTGCCCGGCTGCGCGTAGTAGATGCGCGGGTACCAGCGCCGGCACAGCTCCTTGATCGACGACACGTCGACCATGCGGTAGTGCAGGTGCGCGTCCAACGCCGGCATGTCGCGGGCGATGAACCCGCGGTCGGTGGCGATGGAGTTGCCGGCCAGGGGAGCGGTCCGGGGATCCGGCACCCACTCCTTGATGTAGGCCAGCACGGCGGCCTCTGCCTCCTCCATGGAGACGGCGGACGCGCGCACCTCCTCGGTCAGGCCCGACTTGGCATGCATCTCCATGACGACGTCCGGCATCGAGGCGAGCACGTCGTCATCCGCGTGGATCACAATGTCCACGCCGTCGCCGAGCACGTTGAGCTCGGCGTCCGTGACCAGTGCCGCGATCTCGATCAGAGCGTCCTTGCCCAAGTCGAGTCCGGTCATCTCGCAGTCGATCCACACCAGACGATCCATCACGCCGGAAACATTACTGCGCGAGGGCTCAACTTCGAGTGGCGGCGTGCAGCAACCTGATTACGCTCCTCGTGCATGACGGCTCAAGCTGAGATCGCTGCCGGGTACGCGTCCGAGAGCGCGGCCATCGAACTCGGCGCCGTGCTGGTCGACGGCACCGTGGAGCCGACCGCTCACGTCCGCATCCCGTTGGCCATGGTCAACCGCCACGGACTCGTCGCCGGCGCAACGGGAACGGGCAAGACGAAGACCCTCCAGCTGCTCGCCGAACAGCTGTCCAACAACGGCGTTCCCGTGCTGATGGCGGACGTGAAGGGCGACTTGTCCGGTCTGTCGCAGCAGGGTGGCGTCAGCGACCGGACCACGGCCCGTGCCAAGGACACCGGCGACGACTGGCAGCCGCAGTCGTACCCGACGCAGTTCCTGTCGATCGGCACCGGCGGTCTCGGGGTGCCGCTGCGGGCGACGATCACGAGCTTCGGGCCGATCCTGCTGTCGAAGGTGCTGGGCCTGAACGACACGCAGGAGTCGACGCTCGGCCTGATCTTCCACTGGGCCGACAGCCGCGGCCTGCCGTTGCTCGACACCAAGGACCTGCGCAGCGTCATCCAGCACCTCACCAGCGACGAGGGCAAGGCCGACCTCAAGGGCATCGGCGGTGTCTCGAGTTCCACGGCGGGCGTGATCCTGCGCGCCCTGGTCAACCTGGAGGCGCAGGGCGGCGACAGGTTCTTCGGCGAACCGGAGCTCGACCCGGCCGACCTGATGCGGCAGCGCGACGGCAAGGGTGTCGTGAGCCTGCTGGAACTGGCCGAGCTGCAGGGCAACCCGGCGTTGTTCTCCACGTTCCTGATGTGGTTGCTGGCAGAGCTGTTCGAGACGTTGCCGGAAGAAGGTGACGTCGAGAAGCCCAAGCTCGTCTTCTTCTTCGACGAGGCGCATCTGCTGTTCTCCAACGCCTCCAAGGCGTTCCTCGACCAGATCACCCAGACCGTGAAGCTCATCCGGTCCAAGGGGATCGGCGTCTTCTTCTGCACGCAGCTGCCGACCGACATCCCGAACGACGTGCTGTCGCAGCTCGGCGCACGCGTCCAGCACGCACTGCGCGCGTTCACGCCGGACGACCAGAAGGCGTTGGCGCGCACGGTGAAGACGTACCCGACGACGCCGCACTACGACCTGGAGAAGGCGCTCACGTCGCTCGGCATCGGCGAGGCGATCATCACCGTGCTCAGCGAGAAGGGCGCGCCGACACCGGTCGCGTGGACTCGGCTGCGGGCGCCCCGCTCGTTGATGGACACCATCGGCAACGACGCGATCAGGCAGGCGGCGTCCTCCAGCGATCTGCACGGCAAGTACTCGGAGACCATCGACCGCGAGTCGGCGTACGAGCAGCTGATGCAGAAAGTCGCGCCACCGCAGGAAGAACAGCAGCAGGCCCCGGCTCCTCCTCGTCAGGAGAAGGAGGAACCGGGGATGGTCGAGAAGGTGCTGGGCAACAGCGCCGTGAAGTCGTTCCTGCGGTCAGCCGGCAGTGCCCTGGCGCGCGAGATCACGCGAGGCCTGTTCGGGACTTCGCGCAAGCGACGCTGACAGCACGGCCGCGCCGATGCAGAGGGCGCCAGCGACGTACCAGGCCAGGTCGTAGCTGCCCAGGTGGTCGCGGGTGAGCCCGGCCGCCGAGGCCGCGACGGCCGCGCCGAGCTGGTGCGACGCGAACACCCAGCCGAACACGACGGGCCCGGACATGCCGAAGTACTGACGGCACAACGCCACGGTCGGCGGCACCGTCGCGACCCAGTCCAGGCCGTAGAAGATGATGAACACCAGCATCGACGGGTGCGCCGAGTCGCCGAACAGCTGGGGCAGCAGCATCAGCGAGAGGCCGCGCAACGCGTAGTAGCCCGCCAGCAGCAGCCGCGAGTCGACGCGGTCGGTCAGCCAGCCGGACGCGATCGTGCCCACGATGTCGAACACGCCCACCAGCGCCAGCAGTCCGGCTGCGGTCGTCGTCGGCATGCCGTGGTCGTGCGCGGCGGGGATGAAGTGCGTGCCCACCAGACCGTTCGTGGACGCTCCGCAGATCGCGAACCCACCGGCCAGCAGCCAGAACGGCCGGGTCTTCGCGGCGGTGGCCAACGCGGTCAGGGCGCGCTTGGCCGCGCCGCCGGACGGTGGCGGGGGAGTGTCCTCGGTCGCGCCCAGCGGCAGGAGTCCCACGTCACGCGGGTACTCGCGCAGGAAGAACGCGGCCAGCGGCACGACGGCGAGCGCGGCGATGCAGATCACCAGCGACGCGTACCGCCAGCCGTAGGACTCCGACAGCCAGGCCACGGTCGGCAGGAACACCAGCTGGCCGGCCGCGCCACCCGCCGTCAGCACGCCCGTGACCAGGCCGCGGTGCCGCACGAACCAGCGGCCGGTGATCGTCGCGACGAACGCCAGTGCCATCGAGCCGGTGCCGAGCCCGACCACGACGCCCCACAGCAGAACGAGCTGCCACGACGCGGTCATGAACACCGTCAGCCCGCTGCCGATCGCGACCAGCGTCAACGCGCAGGTCACCACGACCCGCACGCCGAACCTGTCCATCAGCGCGGCCGCGAACGGCGCGGTCAGCCCGAACAGCAACAGGTTGATCGAGATGGCGAGCGAGATCGTGCCGGTCGACCAGCCGAACTCCGCCCGCAACGGCTCGATCAACGCTCCCGGCGCCGCGCGGAACGACGCGGCACCGACCAGGGCGATGAACGACACGCCCGCGACAACCCAGGCCCAATGCAGTCTCACGCCGACAAGGTTCGGTGATGGCGGATTCAGCGACCAGTGGCCCGATGGCCAACATGTGAAAGAATCAGGCCATGCACCGGATCGCCGTTCTCGCGCTGGAGCAGTCGGTCGCGTTCGACATCGGCAGCTCGACGCACATGTTCGCCCGGCTCCAAGACCGCTACGAGGTGGTCGTCTGCTCGCCGGACCGCCGCCCGATCCCCACCAGCGGCGGCTTCACCATCGCGCCCGAGCACGGCTTGGAGGTGCTCCAAGACGCGGACACGGTGCTCGTGCCGGGCACCCACTACAAGCCCGCACGCGAGGGCTGGCTCGAACCGGCCGTGCTGGAGGCGCTCACGACGACGAACGCGCGCCGGATCATGTCGATCTGCACCGGGGCGTTCGTGCTCGCGGCCGCCGGGCTGCTCGACGGCAGGCCCGCGACCACCCACTGGGGCACCACCGACGAGTTCCGCGCGCTCTACCCGAAGGTGCGACTGAACCCGGACGTGCTGTTCATCGACGACGGGGACATCCTCACGTCGGCGGGCGTCGCCGCGGGCATCGACCTCTGCCTGCACGTCATCAGGTCCGACCACGGCAGCGAGGTGGCGAACTGGATCGCCCGCTACTGCGTCGTGCCGGCGTGGCGGCAGGGCGGGCAGTCCCAGTTCGTCGACCGCCCGGTGCCCAGCTACCCGGACACCTCCACGGCACTCTCCCGCGAGTGGGCCTTGGAACGCCTCCAAGAACCGCTCGACCTCGCCGCGATGGCCGTCCAGGTGCGGATGAGCGTGCGCACCTTCACCCGCCGGTTCCGAGCCGAGACGGGGATGTCGCCGGGCCAGTGGCTGACGCAGCAGCGCGTCGACCGCGCCCGGCACCTGCTGGAGTCCACCGACCTGCCGATCGACCAGGTCGCGAACCACGCGGGCTTCGGCACTGGAGCGGCGCTGCGCCAGCAACTGGCGGCGTCGATCGGGGTCTCGCCGAGCGCCTACCGTCAGACGTTCCGCTCGGCGTGACCCTCCACAAAGGAACTACTCGTCGATCAGGAACGGCCGCAGCAGATCGGGCACGGCCTCGTCGGCCAGCGCCAGTCCGTCGGACTCGCCGACGTCCGTGACGTGGTAGACGCCCGCACCCGCCGCGGTGGTCGCGCCGATCGTCACCAAACCGCTGCGGCGCTGGAAGAACGACCGGTGGATGCGCCACCCGATGATGCCGGTGCGCTGCAACGCGACGGTGCTGCGCACGAGAGAGTTGTTGCGCGTCACCAGATAGCGCTCGTCCAGCGCGTTGCCGAGCGAGCGGTAGTTGTCCCAGCCGACCAGCGCGGCGAACGGGAGGATCGCCACCGGGATCGGCCACGCCCACGACGGCGCGAAGATCGCGAGGCCGACGGCGATCACGATCCACGGCATGGTGTGCCGGACCATGCTGCGGCGCAACGCGGCGAACGGGTGCTTGCGCAGCCTCAACGTCGTCGGGTCGTTGCCGACCTTCAGCACGTCCCGTGACACCTGGTGCGCCACGGACAGCGGCGCGGGTGGCAGCAGCAGGTTGCTCTCGCCCTTGGAACCGAGGCCCGTCGTCACGGCGGCGAGCTTCGCGCCCTTGCCGGCGCGCACCAGCAGCGGTTCCTGGATGTCGACGCCGCGAAGCCGTTGCTCCTCCACCGAAACCGAGCGGGTGGTGAGCAGACCCCGTTGCACGCGCAGGGTTCCGTCCGGCTCGCGGGTCAGCTTGTAGTTCCAGAACTGAAGGATGTAGAGCGGGATCGACAGCACGAGTCCGAGGACGGCCAGCACGACCAGGAACACGGCGAAGAGCGCGAGGCTGGGGTTCTCGAACAGCCACTCCCACAGGTCCTGCACCGGGTGCAGGCCGAGGTCGTCGGCGTAGTTCGACAGCACGCCGAACACCGCGCCGATCGCGACGAGGCCCGACAACGACAGCGGCGCGAACTTCAGCCACTTCAGGTCGAGCTGCGAGATGACCTCGGACTCGGGCAGCGGAACCGGTTCCGAGTCCTCGCCCTCAGGGGTCGCCTTGGGCACGACTCCCTTCTGCAGCAACAACAACCGCAGCCGCTCGGCCTCCTGCTGCGTCACGGCGTCGAGCGTGAGGCCGTCCGTGCCGGGGGCGTCCTGCTGCCCGGTGCCGATCCGGACCGCCGACAGCCCGAAGATCCGGTGACCCGGTTTGGACGTGAGGTCGACCGTCCTGATGCGATCACGCGGCACCGCGAGCTGCTTGCGGGTCAGCAGACCCGTGTGCAGCTCGACCTGGTCGCCGGTGATGCGGTATTTCGTGGTGCGCCAAATGAGATAGCTGAACGCGAGGATCGCCGCGACCGTCGCTCCGGACGCGATCAGCCGCCACTTCTCGCCGTTGCCGGTGAACAGCAGGACGAGGATCGGCACCAGCATCGCGATGCCCTCGTTGAGCGGCCGCACGACCAGCATCCGCACGTGCAGGCGGTGCCATTCCTGCAGCGGCTCGGTGAACTCCGGCGCCGCGGGCAGCTCGGCGGGGGTGGTCACGTGGCATCACCCGGCGTGGCCTGCGTCGTGTTCGTCAGTTCCACCACGAGCCTCTGCGCGACCTCGTGCTCCAGGCCCTCGATCTCCACCGGACCGGCGGCCGACGCCGTCGTCACCGTGACGGTGGACAGTCCGAGCAACTGCTGGAACGGCCCGCGTTTCGTGTCGATCGTCTGGATCCGCGAGACCGGCGCGACTCTCCACTCCTGGTTCAGCCAGCCGGAGAGGGTGTAGACGGCGTCCTGCGTGGTCTCCCAGCGGTGGACGCGGTAGCGCCAGCTCGGTTCGACCGCGGTGTGCACGACGCCGACGACCAGGGTGGCGATCATGAGCACCAGCTCCCACGTGGGCGGGTTGCTCACCAGCAGGAACACGATCAGCTGGGGCACGAAGAGCACGAGCCAGAACACGGCGGCCTGCATCGTCCACAGCAGGACGGACTTCGGACTCACCTGGTGACGAGGCGTGCGCAGTTGCAGAGTCACCCCACAAGGGTGCCTCACCGGTACCTGGTGGTGTGGCCAGGTGCGTCAATTGGTGTGTCGGTGGCCGGGGTGGTCCCGCTTGCGAGGGAGGCGGGACCACCCCGGCTCAGACGATCCGATCAGGGCCGGGCGCAGTACGGGGGAGTGAAGCTGCTGTCGTGCTCGTCAGCCGAGGCCGCGCCCGACATCGCCAGCAGTGCCCCCAAACTGAGGATCACGGCCGCGACGGTTCGAGCGATAGTGTTCAACTTCATTAAGGGGCTCCTTCGATAGGTGGCGGCCGTGGATGAGGGCAGGAAGTCGTTGACGAGGTTCGGTGCGCGGTTG
This sequence comes from Lentzea sp. NPDC092896, assembly GCF_044754905.1. Lineage (NCBI taxonomy): Bacteria > Bacillati > Actinomycetota > Actinomycetes > Pseudonocardiales > Pseudonocardiaceae > Lentzea > Lentzea sp. NPDC092896. Next base: position 45,307 of record NZ_JBIVPX010000008.1, on the reverse strand, counting down.
CGGGCGGTCCGGCTGCAACGTGGTTTGTCGCAAAAGGACCTCGCGTGCCCCGGCGTCTCGATGAGCTACGTGTCCCGGCTGGAGTCCGGCGAACGGGTGCCGTCGCCCACCGTCGTCCGCAGGCTCGCCGAGGTGCTCGGCGTCGACCCGTCCGAGCTGATGGTCGACGAGGACCGCACCGCGATGCAGGACGAGGCGCTGGCGTGGTGCGAAGCGCTGCTCGCGTACCACGACGGTGACCTCGTGATGGCCGTCGATCTGCTGGAAACGCTGGGAAAGCGGTCCGACGAGGAGATGTTCGGCTGGTGCGTGCGCTGGACGCGCCTGGTGATGCTCGCGCGGCAGCGAGACCACGAGGGTCTGCTGCTGGCGGGGGCGAAGCTGCGCAAGTCGTGGTCTCCCGGTCCGGCGGTGGACGCGCTCGTGGAGATCCTGCGCGCATCCTCGTTGCGGCGCCTCGGCCGGACGGCCGAATCCGTGAAGGCCGCGACCGAGGCCGTCGAACTGTCGAACGGCGAAGGCGACCGAGTGCGTCGCGTCCACACGCGTGCGCTCATCGCGTTGTGCGCGGAGCTCACCGCGGCCGGCCGCCTGGCGGACGCCGAACAGGTCGTCGACCAGCTTTCCGCGCGGCTGCCCGAACTCGGCCGCGACCGGCTCGCGATCTCCACCTGGTGGGTGCGCGCCAAGGTCGCGGATCGGCTGGGAGACCGGATGGAGGCCGCGCACTGCATCCGCGAGGCCGTCGCGATGCTCGACGACTTCGACGGCGATCCCGAGTACCGCTGCCGCGTCCGCCTGGCCGGCGCGTCCATCACGCTGCGCACGCCGGGAGCGAACCTCGACGACGTGGTCGCGTTGCTGGACGAGGTGGAGACGACGGTCGCGGCCATGCGCCGCCAGGAGAACCTGCTCGCGCACGCCCGTGCGTTGCGGGCGGAACTGGCGTTGCGCGACGGCGAGGTCGACCGGGCCCGCGAACTGGCGGAGGTCGCGCTCGCGACCGGCCAGCTCGACGCCGAGCAACAGCTGCGGTGCCACCTGCTCCTGGTGCGGGCGGCGGACGAGGTCGACGCGGACGGCGGCGACGCGCGCACCGCACTGGCCGCGATGCTCGAACACATCAACCCCGAGGCCGTCGACCCCCTGCTGTGGCGAGACGTGGCACGCATCGCGCTGCGCAAGCACTAGCCCGGCGTTCGGGCGGCGTTGCCTCGTCATGACCGCCCCTCGCTCGTTAACTGGACACCTTGTTAACGGAGCATGACACAGACCAGTTACCCATCACATCACCCAATTACACCGCGTGAACATGGGTAAAACACCCGGGAACCGGCAGTTCCCGGTCAACGACAAGCGACCGAACGGGCGATGGCCCGCCTGTCCGGTCGGCCCAGTTGTCAAGGGGTTGACAACGAATGACTAGCTGGCGGTGAGGTTCATCCACCAGACGATGGCACCGGCGCGGCCGTTGACGTCAAGCGTCGTGTAGATGCGCTGGAGGTGGTTCTGCACGGTCTTGGGGGACAGGCCGAGCGACTCCGCGATCATCGCCGTGCTCGCTCCGGCGGCCACGAGTCGCAGCACCTCGATGCCGCGTTTGGTGAGTCCCGCCCGCAGGGCGCGGGCGATCCGGGTGTTCGTGTGTTCCGCGGTACCGGTTTCGTGCAGCTCGCCCGCGTTCGGGACGCGCACCACGGTGTCTTCCCGCTTGGGCTCGAAACGCCTGTGCGCCAACTGTTCCACGAGTCGTGACGACAGGTCGTGCTCGCGCATCCGCAGCAGATCGCGGCCCTCCTGCAGTTCCCACAACCGGTATTGCTCCAACTGCAGCCGCGCGTGCCGCAACGCTCGTTCCAGATCGCCGGCCCGTTCGTGCGCCTCGCTGAGCTGCTGGTGCGCGTGCACCGCCACTTCCCGTGCCAGGCAGCTCATCGCGAGTTCGGCGGCCTGGGTGAGCTGGGCGATCTGCTCGGGGTAGCGCGCCCGCGCTCCACTGAGGCGTGCCCGTGCCATCAGCGCCTCCGCCCGCGCCACCGGGCGGTTCCTTCCGGCAAGCAACTGGTCAGCGCGCTGCCAGCTGCGGTGCGCGCGGTCAAGTTCACCCAGATCGATGCGCACGTGTGTCAGCAGGACGTTGACCATCGCCATCCGCACCGGGTCGCCGAGCGTCTTCCACCGGTCGCGCACCTGAGCGCACAACGCTTCCGCGCGTCGGATCTTGCGCACGCACGGCTCTCCGTCGAGGCTGCAGCGGTTCTCCTCGGTGCGGATCATGCAGTGCTCGTGGTACTGCATGCGCATCACCCGTGCCTGTTCGAACAGCACCGATCCGATCAGCTCGTTGTCGCCGGTGAGCTCCGCGAGACCCAGCGCGCGGGCGAAGGAGTTGAAGCTCCGCTCCCGCGAGTCGAGCCGCAGTTCCACCACAGCACGGGAAAAGCTGCATCGCGCCTGGAGTCCGATGTGGCGGTTCGCCGCCGCGATCTCCTGGACCTTGTCGATCGTGTCGAGCGCGCTGGGCCACAGCCCCCGCTTGCCGAGTGCCACCGACTGCGCCAGCACGCCCTCCGCGACACCCTCGACGTCGTCCAGCCACGCGAACGCGGCCACCGCCTTCTCCGCGTACTCCAACGCCTCGCCCGGCCTGCCCTCGTCCAGGGCTATACGTGCCTCGCGCAGGTTGTGCACGGCGTTGGAACGCGGATCCGCGGTCCTGCCGGGAACCGTCATGGTGAAGCCCCCTCATTCGGAGGCTGACTCTAGTGGTGATCTCGCAATTGACGTTTCAACACTTTTCCGGCTGCGTTGCGCGGCAACTCGTTGACGAAGAAAACATCCCGGGGAACGGAGTATCGCGCCAGATTCGCCTTCACGTGTTCACGTATGTGTTCGGCCGTCAGGGTTTTTGCGCCGACAACGAAAGCCGCCAGGCGCTGGCCCCACTCGTCGTCCGGTACGCCGAGCACCGCGACCTCCGTGACGCCGTCCAGCGTCGAGAGCAAATCCTCGACGTCGTGCGGGTAAACGTTTTCACCGCCTGACACGATCATCTCGTCGTCGCGTCCGGCCACGAACAGCAGGCCGTCCTTGAGATAACCGAGATCGCCGGTCGACATCAGGCCGTCCAGCGATTCCTTGCTGGTGCCGTTGGTGTAGCCGTCGAACAACATCTCGTTGCCGACGAAGATGCGCCCGGTCTCGCCCGGTGTCACCGGCTTGCCCTGATCGTCCACAATGGCCAGTCTGGTGCCGAGCGGCGGCTTGCCCGCCGTGCCCGGTTCGCGCAGCATCTCCTCCGGTGTCGCGATGCTCGCCCAGCTCACTTCCGTTGAGCCGTAGAGGTTGTAGAGCACCGGGCCGAACTCCTGCAGCGTGCGGGCCGCGACGCGGGGCGGCAGGGCGGAGCCGCTGGAGGCGATGATCCGCAGGTTCGGCCGGTGCGAGGTCTCCAGCATGCGTTGCAGCATCACGGGAACCACGAACATCGCGGTGCACCTGTCGGCGTCCTTGAGCGCCTGCGCCGGGTCGAACCTGCGGCGCAGCACCAGGGTGGCGCCGAGCACGAGCCCGAGCTGGAACGCGGCGAGGCCCCAGGCGTGGAAGAGCGGGGAGGTGATGGAGATGACGTCGCCGTGCTTGAGCGGGATCCGCGACAACAGCGCGGCGGCCGGGGCGAGGCTCGCGGGTTCCGGCCTGCGGGCGCCCTTCGGCGTGCCGGTGGTGCCGGAGGTGAGGATGATCAGCCGGCCGCGCGGAGGCCTGCGGGGCAACGAGGTCGTGGGCCCGTTGGCGATCAGCGACTCGAGCTCGTCGGTGAAGAACACCGGGATGTCCGCGGGCAGCGCGTCGGCGAACTCGCGGTCGGCGACGATCCTGCCGATCTGCTGGTCCTGCGCGACCTGGGCCAGTTGTCCTTTGCTCAGACCGGTGTTGAGCAGGACGGCGTCCGCGCCGATCTTCGTGCACGCGGTCATCGTCTCGATGAAGGCGCGGCCGTTGCGGCACAGCAGACCGACGCGCTCCTTGGGGCGGAAGGCGTGCGCGAGCCGGCTGGTGCGCTCGTTCACTTCCGCGTACGTGAGCACGCCGTCGTCGTCGATGATCGCCGCACGGTCCGGGTGCCGTCCCGCGCCCGTCTGGAAGCCCCACGCCAGCGTGATGTCCCACTGCAGATACCCGCGCACGGTGCCGGAGAGCCCGCGCGGGCCCAACGGCCGGATCACTCCGGCTTTGACCAGGGTCAGCAGCACGCGGGTCACCATGCGACCCACTCTGCCATCTACCTACTAGCGAGTAGGTAACGGTGTGACGGCGGTCACATGTCGGTGTTGGACGCGCTCACGACCGCATCGCGCAACGCCGCTCGCAGGCGGCCGACTTCCAGTGGTGTCAGCACGGCGGCCTCACCCGGTGGCACGGTGATCACTATGTGCCCCTGGCTGACGAACACCGTCATGTCCCGTCGGCGCGAAGCGATGTCGCGGCAGCTCACCTGCCACTCCTCTTGGGCTCCCACGGGTTTCTTCCTCCAGCTACCTCGGCGCACCGGCCCGGTGATGCCGGTGCTCGCGTCAGTAGAGACGCGCGTCACCGTCGGTCATGACGAAGGTTTCGCGTTCTCCGTTCAGCGACCGCGCCGAGCTGCGGATAGCGTCGCACGTGGGATGAGACTTGGTCACCTGGAGGGGTGAAAATGGCGGAACCGCAACGCATCGTGATCGTGGGGACTGGCCTCGCCGGTGCCTCCGCAGCCGGCGCGCTCCGAGACCGCGGCTACGGCGGCAAGATCACCATGTTCGGCACCGAGCACCACCGCCCGTACGAACTTCCCGCGCTGTCCAAGGACGTGCTGCTCGGCAAGGCGGCCGAACCCGCGTGGGTGCACGAGCCGAGCTTCTACTCCGACAACGAGATCGACCTCCAGCTCGGCGTGTCCGTGCTGGAGCTGCGGCCCGGCGATCACACGATCGTGGACTCGGATGGAGCAGTGCGCCCCTACGACCGGTTGTTGCTCGCGACCGGATCGCGTCCGCGCGTTCTGCCTGGCGCGCAAGGACATGTGCTGCGCACGCTGGACGACTCGCTGGCCCTGAAGTCCGCGCTGCTCGAGGGCAGGCACGTCGTGATCGTCGGCGCGGGCTGGATCGGGTGCGAGGTGGCGTCCGCCGCTCGCACGCACGGCTGCCGCGTCACGGTGGTCGACCCGCTGGCCGAACCGCTGGTGCGCGTGCTGGGTGCCGAGATGGGCGCGATGTTCCGCGGCCTGCACACCGAGCACGGCGTGGAGTTCGAGCTGGGCACCGGTGTCGCGAGCTTCTCGCCGGCGGGCGTGCGCCTGGACGACGGCACCGAGCTGCACCCGGACGTGACGGTGCTGGCCGTGGGGGCGACGCCCCGTCTCGAACTGGCCGAGGCCGCCGGCCTGGAACTGGCCGAGGGCGGCGTCGCGGTGGACTCGTTGCTGCGCACGTCCGCGCCCGACGTCTTCGCGGCCGGCGACATCGCGGCGCAGGACCACCCGCGCTACGGCCACCGGGTCCGCGTCGAGCACTGGGCGAACGCGAAGGACCAGGGCACGCACGTGGCCGGGCCGCTGATCGGGCTGGACGAGCCGTACCTGAAGTCGCCGTACTTCTTCACCGACCAGTACGACCTGGGCATGGAGTACCGCGGCCTCGCCGGCCCCGACGACGAACTGGTCGTGCGCGGCGACGTGGCCGCGCGGGAGTTCATCGCGTTCTGGCTGCGCGACGGACGGCTGCGGGCGGCCATGAACGTCAACGTCTGGGATCACGGCACGGCGTTGAAGGCGCTGGTGGACGCGCAGGCGACCGTGACGCCGGAGCAGTTGCGGGACGCTGACCTGGGCGCGCTCGTCTAGATCGGCTAGATGCAGGAGCCGTGCATCGGGCCCTCGCCGCGCGAGAGGTCCTGCAGGGCCTTGCGAATGATCGCCATCTCCTCGGCGGTGAAGCGGGAGTGGAAGGCGCGTTCGACCTCGGCGAGCGCGTCACCCGCCTCTTTCTGCAGCTCCCGGCCCTTGTCGGTGATGATCGGCGTGCGCACGCGCCGGTCGCTGGGGTCGGGGACGCGCATGACCAGACCGATCCGCTCCAGCTTGTCGAGCTCGCTGGTGAGCGTGGTCTTGTCGAGGCCGAGCATCGCGCCGAGCTTGAGCTGGGTGCGCATGGCTTCCTCGTTCGCGAGCGCGCCCAGCACCAGCTGACCGCGCAACGAGATCCCGAACTTCGCGATCTCGTCGGCGTACGCCGCGCCGACGCGCTGGGTGGCGCGGTGCAGCAGCCAGTTCAAATCCCACTTCTCCAAGCAGGCTTCGACGAGTTCCGGCTGCTCCTCCATGTGTTCCATCCTACATCCCAGGAGAGATGTTCTCGGCTCAGAATATCTTGACTCGGAAGTTCTTCACTCGTATGTTCCGAGTATGACCAATCTGCTGCACATCGACACGAGCATTCGGTACGAGGGCTCCGTGACCCGCGAGATCTCCAGCGCGTTCGCGGAGAGCTGGCGTGCCGCGAACCCCGGCTCCGGCTACACCTACCGCGACCTGCACGCGTCGCCGATCCCGCACAAGGACGGCACGGACCAGGGCTTTTCCGCCGACCTGATCGCCGAGGTCGACGCGGCCGACGTGCTCCTGATCGGCGCGCCGATGTACAACTTCTCGATCCCGTCGACGCTGAAGGCCTGGATCGACCAGGTCGCGACCGCCGAGCGCTTCGCCCGCGAGGACGGCACGTTCGCGTGGGGCGGCAAGCGCGTTGTCGTCGTGACGGCCCGTGGCGGTTCGTACAAGCCGGGCACGCCGCGCGAGGGCTTCGACTTCCAGGAGCCGTACCTGCGCGCCGTGCTGTCGATGGTCGGCCTCGACCAGAACCTGGAGTTCGTGCACGCCGAGCTGACCCTGGCGGACGTGGTGCCGCAGATGCACCAGTTCCGCGAGCTCGCCGTCGAGTCGCTGGCCGACGCGCACCGCGTGGTCAAGGAACTCGCCAGCGCCTAGGGTTCGGCCTTGTGATCGACAAGGTGGCTTGGATCTACCTCAAGGACGGCCGCGTGCTCGGCACGCGGTCAGCGGGCAAGGACACGTACTACCTGCCCGGCGGCAAGCGCGAGCCGGGCGAGTCCGACGTCGAGACGCTCGTGCGCGAGATCCGCGAGGAGCTGTCCGTCGAGATCGACGCGGCGTCGGCGAAGCACCTGGGGACGTTCGAAGCGCAGGCACACGGCCACACGTCGGGGGTGACCGTGCGCATGACCTGCTACACCGCGTCGTTCGACGGGGAACCGGTGGCGTCGGCCGAGATCGAGGAACTCGCCTGGCTCACCACTGCCGACGCGGACCGGATCTCACCGGTCGACCGGATCATCTTCGCCCACCTGCGGGACATCGGAGTGCTGTCCTGACGTTCGCGGACCGCGGCCGCGAACGCCCGTCCACAGCGCCGTTCCCGCGGTGAGTGCCGCGATGACCAGGTAGATCGCCTCGAAGCCCACGTTCGCCACGAGAGCGGCACCGGCGGCCAGCCCGAGCGGCACGGCACCGAACACGATGCTCATCGCCGTGGCGCTGACCTGGCCGAGCACCGCCGCCGGCGTGCGTTGCTGGACCAGCGTCGCCACCGCGATCACGGTCCAGGCGAGACCCACGCCGTTCACGAACCCCGACACCAGCACCGCGGGCAACCACGCCGACACGCGTGCCGCCGCGGCGACGGCCATCAGCACCAGCCCGGCCGTGACGTTCGCGCGCCCGCCCAGCAGGCCCGCGAGCACCGATCCCGCGCCCTGGGCAGCGGCGAGGACGCCCAGGAACTCAGGTCCGTAGAGCAGGCCGTGCTCCACCAACGGAAACGCCGCCGCCGTGTTCAGCGAGGAGGCGAACAACGCCACCGCCGTTCCGATGATCGGCCATCTGAGCGCCTTGAGGTGCGGCAGGCTCGCGAACTCGCGCGGAGCCGGCGGCGGTTCGTCGACCTTGATCATCGCTGTGGCGCCGGCCGCGAGCAGGAACGACAGCGCGTCGATCGCCACCACCGGCCACGCCCCGTGCGCCGCGAACAGTGCCGCGCCCGCCAACGGCGCGATGAGCTTCATGCCCTCCTGCAACGACATGCGCAGCCCGTTGACCCTGGCCAGCCGGTCGGGCGGGAGCAGCGCCACCAGCAACGCCGGTTCCGCCGCGCTGACGAGCACGGCCTTCGTGCCGTAGAGCAGCAGCACGACGAAGATCACCCAGACCTCGTCGGTCAGCAGCAGCACGGCCAGCGCGGGCACGATCGCGAGGTCCGTGCAGATCAGCAACGGCCTGCGGCGGTAGGAGTCGGCGAACCGGCCGATCCACGGGGACAGCACGCCCGGCGCGTAGACGCACAGCAGGGCGAGGGTGGCGAGGGCGTCGCTGCCGGTCAGCGACTTCACCCACACGCCGGAGACCAGCATCATCGCGCTCGTCCCGAAGAACGACAGCACGAGCCCGGCGAAGTACCACCGCACGTCGTGACCCCCCAGAAACGACGAAAGAGGAGAGCAGCGCTCTCCTCCCACTTCAACATATAGCGCATGGGGGGCCTTGCCACAAGACCCCGGGTGTGCTTCATCATTTCCCGGCCAACGTCATCTACCTGGGGAAATGGGGAAGACTCCATGATCGACGTCATCATCGCCGGCGGTGGACCGACCGGCATGATGCTGGCTGGCGAGTTGCGTTTGCACGGCGTGAGCGTGCTGGTGCTCGAACGGGATCCCGAGCCGACGAAGGTCGTCCGGGCGCTCGGCATGCACGCCCGCAGCATCGAGATCCTGGACCAGCGCGGTATCGCCGACCGGTTCCTGACGGCCGGCCAGACGCATCCGCTGGCCGGGTTCTTCGCGGGCATCGACAAGCCCGCGCCGGAACGGCTGAACACGAAGTACCCGGTCGTCCTCGGCCTGCCGCAGCCGATCACCGAACGGCTGCTCGCCGAGCACGCCACCGAGCTCGGCGCCGAGATCCGGCGCGGCAGCGCGGTGACCGCGTTCGCGCAGGACGACGAGGGCGTGACCGTCGCACTGGCGGACGGCACGTCGGTGCGGGCGCGGTACCTGGTCGGGTGCGACGGCGGCCGCAGCACCGTGCGGAAGCTGGCCGGCATCGACTTCCCGGGCGAGCCGTCGCGGGTGGAGACGCTGCTGGGGGAGATGGAGATCGGCATGCCGTGGGAGGAGGCGATGCCGTTGATGCTGGAGGTCCGCAAGCTCCAGAAGCGGTTCGGCATCGGCCCGATCGGCGGCACCGCGACGTACCGGGTCGTCGTGCCCGCGGAGGGGGTGAACGAGGACCGCGCGGTCATGCCGACCCTGGACGACTTCAAGGAGCAGCTCGTCAAGGTCGCCGGCACCGACTTCGGCGTGCACTCGCCGCGCTGGCTGTCCCGCTTCGGCGACGCCACCCGGCAGGCCGAGCGCTACCGCTCCGGCCGCGTGTTCCTGGCGGGCGACGCGGCGCACGTCCACCCGCCTACCGGTGGGCAGGGGCTCAACCTCGGCGTGCAGGACGTGTTCAACCTGGGCTGGAAGCTCGCGGGCGCGGTGCACGGCTGGGCACCCTCCGGCCTGCTCGACACCTACGAGGCCGAACGGCACCCGGTGGCAGAGGAGGTGCTGAACAACACCCGCGCGCAGATCGAACTGATGAAGGTCGAGCCGGGACCGCAGTCGGTGCGGCGGCTGTTCACCGAGCTCGTGCAGTTCGAGGAGGTCAACCGCTACCTGATCGAGAAGATCATCGCGGTCTCCGTCCGGTACGACCTCGGCTCGGAGAACGACCTGGTGGGCAGGCGGATCGGGGACCTGTCGCTCAAGCGCGGCGGCCTCTACGGCCAGATGCACGCCGGTCGCGGCATCCTGCTCGACCAGTCCGGATCGTTGTCGGTCGGTTCCTGGGCGGACCGGGTCGACCACCTCGTCGACGTCAGCGAGGACCTCGACGCGCCCGCCGTGCTGGTGCGGCCGGACGGGCACGTGGCATGGGCCGGTGAGGACCAGAAGGCGCTCGAAGTGGAGCTCGCGCGCTGGTTCGGGACGGCCGGCTGAGGTCACCCGTTCGAGGGCCGGAGGCGCTTTGCCACACTGTGCGGCGTGTCCGAGCCGATGACAGCCGTGCTGCTGCGCGCAGCCGAGCTCACCGCCTCGGGGAAGCCGCGGCAGGCGATCGACCTGTTGCGGCCCCTCGTGGCGGCGAACCCTCGGCACGCCGAGGCGTGGTGCCGGCTCGCCGCCGCCCACCTCGACCTCGGTGAGGCGGACCAGGCGCTCGACTCGGCGAAGCGCGCGATGGTGCTCGACGGCGAGCCCGCCTGGCCGCAGCGGCTCGCCGCGCTGGCGTTGAGCGATCTCGGCAGGCACGTCGAGGCGGCGGTCGCGGCGCGGGAGTCCGTGCGGCGCAAGCCGGGCGACTGGCGTTGCTACGTCGTGCTCGCCGAGGTCCTCGCCGACAACCCGGACGGCGCCGTGGAGGCGTTCGACTCGGCTCTGCACGCCTCCCAGCTGGCACCGACCGAGGCACGGGCGTTCCAGGTGCTCGGCGACGCGGCGCTGCGCATGCGCGACTGGGGTACCGCCGAGCACGCGTACCGGTCGGCGATCAAGCTCGACCCGTCCGACGCGGACTCCAAGGCGAACCTCGCGACCGTGCAACGGCGGCGTTCTTCACGGCCCACGCAGCTGCAGTTGAACAAGGTGCAGGTGTGGCGCGCGCTGCGCATGCTGTCGTTGCTGCTGGTCGGCGGCGGTTTACTCGCGTTGATCGCCGGCATGCCCCGGCCGACGCCCTACCTGGGGTTCTTCACCGGCGCGCTGGTGCTGTGCTGCCTGGTCGTGGCGTTGCGGCTGCGTCCGTTCAAGCTGCTGTTCAGCCTGCGCAAGCTCGCCGTGACGGTGTCCCTGCTCGCCGCCTCCGCCCTGATCCTGGTCGGTTGGACCGTCGCGTTGTTCTTCGGAGCCACCACGATGCAGCCACTTGTGCTTTCCTGGTTGTGCGCTGTCGTGGGGGGAGCGCTCGTCTACGTCGGTGGAGGCAGGAAGCGGTGATGCGTCGCAACGCGGTCGCGCTCGCGTTCCTGCTGTTCCTCGGACAGCTGTTCATCGTCGCCGCGCCCGCCGAGCCCGTGGTCTCCGGTGCTGTCGTCCGGCACGGCCACGACTTCGCGAACCTGCCCGTCACCACGCCCAAACCGCACAACCTCCAGGCAGCCCAGGTCCCGCAGGCCCAGGTGCCGTCCGACGTGCCGCCCATCGCGAAGCCCGCGATGCCGATGCGGTTCGTCGTCGCCTTCGCCCGTCGCGTGCACCGCACGCCCGAGGGCATCCGCTGGACCCCGCAGCCCGCTCGTTCACCGCCTTCCGGTCGCTGAATCTCCTTTTCCAGCAACCATCTCCGGAAGGCTCACTCACCCATGTCGCGCGACAACGCGCGCCGGGGTCTTCTCGTGCGCGGTCTCATAGCGCTCGGGGTCCTCGTCGCATCCGCTTTTCTGCTGCTCACCACAGATCCCCGCCTCGGCCTCGACCTGCGCGGCGGAACCCAGATCGTCCTGGAGGCCAAGGGCGACTCCGACGCCGCTGACCGTTCGCTCGAGGTCCTGCGCCGCCGAGTCGACGCTCTGGGCGTCGCCGAACCGGTGATCGCCCGCTCCGGCGAGAACCGCATCGTCGTCGAACTGCCCGGAGTCCAGGACCCCGCCGAGGCGGTGAAGGTCCTCGGCCAGACCGCGCAGCTCACCGTTCAGCGGGGCGGCCAGACCGTCATGACCGGCGAGGGCATCTCCGACGCGCAGTCCGCGCGAAACCCGCAGGGCGCCGGTTTCGTGGTCAACATCCAGTTCCAGGGCGACGGCGCGAAGACCTGGCAGAAGGTCACCGGCGAGGCGGCCTGCGAGCCGTCCGGCACCCCCGGCCGGCAGATCGCGTTCGTGCTCGACGGCAAGCCGATCTCGTCACCGGAGGTCAGCCTCGACACGCCGTGCGGCGCAGGTCAGGCAGGCGGCGCGACCACGGTCACCGGCCGCTTCTCCCAGCCGGAGGCCAAGGAACTGGCCCTGGTCATCCGCTCCGGCGCGCTGCCCGTGCCGGTCGAGGTGATCGAACAGCGCACCGTCGGCGCGACCCTGGGCGCCGAGGCCATCGAGGCGAGCGCCAAGGCCGCGATCATCGGCATCGCGCTGACCTCGCTGTTCCTCGTGGTCGCCTACCGCCTGGCCGGATTCCTGGCCGTGGTCGCCCTGGTCGGCTACGCGGGCGTCGCCTACGCCGGGTTGCTGGCGGTGGGGGCGACCTTGACCTTGCCGGGTCTGGCCGGCTTCGTGCTGGCGATCGGCATGGCGGTCGACGCGAACGTCCTGATCTTCGAACGAGCGCGCGAGGAGTACGCCCGAAAACCCAATCTCCGCCGCGCCTCCGAGAACGGCTTCCGCGGCGCGCTGAGCGCGATCGCCGACTCGAACGTGACGACCCTGCTGGCAGCCGGCCTGCTGTTCTGGCTGGCCACCGGCCCGGTCCGGGGCTTCGGCGTGACGCTGACCATCGGTGTCCTGGCGTCGATGTTCAGCGCCCTGGTGCTGTCGCGCGTCCTGGTGGTCTGGGCCCTCGGCACCCGTTTCGTCGGCCGGCATCCTCGGCTGAGCGGCCTGCACACGTTGGGCTGGGTCCGCCAGCGCCTGTCCGTCGTGCTGTACCGGCGCCCGTCGTTGTGGCTGATCAGCGCCGGTGCCGTGGTGCTGGTGGCGTTCTCGGGCCTCATCTTGAGGGGCCTGAACCTGGGCGTCGAGTTCACCGGCGGCCGCATGCTCGACTTCACCGCGGGCGGTGCTGTGGACTCCGGCCGCGTGCGCACCGCCCTGGGTGACGCGGGCTTCTCCGACGTGGTCGTCTCGTCGTCGGGCAACGAGGTCTCGCTCCGCACCGGCCCGATCGACGACGCCACCTCGTCCCGCCTGGGCGAGGTCGTCTCCTCGGCCGTGGACGGCGGCGCCCGCCAGTCGAGCAACGAGCTGATCGGCCCGTCACTCTCGTCCGAACTGCGCCGCAACGCCGTGATCGGCCTGGCCATCGCCGTAGCCGCCCAGCTCGGCTACCTGGCCATCCGCTTCGACTGGCGCCTGGGCGTGGCCACCGTCGCCGCACTGCTCAGCGACGTCCTCGTCCTGGTCGGCATCTTCGCGTGGATGGGCAAGACCGCGGACGGTGTGTTCCTCGCGGCCCTGCTGACCGTGATCGGCTACTCGGTCAACGACTCGGTGGTCGTCTTCGACCGCCTGCGCGAACTGCGCGGCTCCCGCCTGAAAGCCTCGTACCCGGACGTGGTGTCTGACGCGGTGGTCCAAACCGTGCCACGAACCGTGAACACAGGCATCGGCGTGCTGTTCGTGCTGTCGGCACTGCTGGTCCTGGGCGACGGCTCCCTGGCCAACTTCGCCACCGCACTGCTGATCGGCCTGGTAGCCGGCACCGCGTCCACAGTGGTCACCGCCGCACCCGTAGCCATCTGGCTGGAGACGCGCTGGCCAAGGCGAGCGGTTTTGAAGAAGCGCCCGGCGGGAGCGCGGGCCTAACGTTCTGCGCATGATCACTCATGTGCACTCGACCACCATCAACGTCCGCGATCTGGACGAGGCCCTGAGCTTCTACGTGGACGTGCTGGGCTGGGAGAAGCGACAGGACAGCAACGCGGCGGGCATGCGCTGGCTGACCGTCGCTCCTCCCGGCGCCCGGACGGCGTTCGCACTGACCCTGGCGGACGCGCCGAACGTGTCGTTCGCGATGGGCTGCGGGATCTCGCTCATCTCCGACGACATCGACGGCGACGTCGCCGGGCTGCTGGGGAAGGGGGTGCGGGTGAAGGGCGCGCCGGAGACCATGCCGTGGGGTGATCGGGCCACCTGGTTCAGCGACCCTTTCGGCAACGAGTTCTTCCTAGTGCAGCTCGCTTCATAGCAAAGTAGGCGGCATGACCTCCTTCGCCGGGTACCAGAACGAGATCTTCTGGTTGCGTGGTCGGCGGACCTGCGTCTGTCTGCAGAGGACACCGCTTGAGCTGCGGGAACTGTCTCGGTAGTTCTCACGGATTCTCGTGGTCGCCCGACGTCCCACGGCCTGGGGACGGCCTGGCGGTGATCAACCACATCGGGGCCTCATCCCGACACTGAGCCGGTCTTCGCGGTCAGTGGTACCGGGTCAAGACACGCATTCCCGTCTTGACGCGGTGCTGCTGGCCGTGACTCATCATGGGGTGCGGGATGAGTGCGGTCGGAGGAGGCGCAGTGCTTGGGTACATGGGCCACGATGACTGGCAAGACATGTCGGACTACCTCGTGCACCTGACGGACGGGGAGTCCCTGTTCAAGATCATCTATGAAGGGACCTTGCGTGCCACCACGGCACAGGGGACAGCACGTTCTATTGTCGGCCTCGGAACCACGCAACATGCGGTTTGCCTGAGTGAGATTCCTCTGGGGCTGTTGGGCCGGCTCGCAGATCGACATGGTCGGTTCGGTGTGGGGTTCACGCGCGACTTTGTGCGGTCGCGAGGAGGTGCACCAGTCTGGTACCTGGCGCGAGGAACGAAGCAGGAAGCCAGCTTTCAGGCCCTCGTCAACGAAAAGATGAAGGGCGCCGCTAAACCTGATGATCCGCTCTGGGTGCTCACGCCCTTCGTGGACAACCCTGGCTCAGGGCCGGGGTGGTCTTATGAGTTCGAGTGGGAGCGGGAGTGGCGCGTGGCTGGCGGTCTCGGCTTCACGCTGGATGACGTGCAGTTCTTGTTTGTTCCTGAAGTGAACCAAGAAGGCTGGCGCGATCATTGGAAGACCCTCTTCGGTGCGCGGACCGTTTTCGCTGGGGCCATGATCGATACTGACTGGGATGTGGCCCGGCTCCAGGCTGAACTCAAACGAGCAGGTCTGAACGGAGCGAGTTGACACGACCCGGTGGCCGTTGGCGCGAAGCGTCGGCGGGCGTCGATCGCCGTGCCCAGCTCGATCAAGTCGACCAACTGCGCGATCGGCCTGTCCCGTGGGCTTACGGCGGTTGCTTGTGACACGTTGCGCCGTCGGCGTCGTGCTGCCGCGCACCTCGCGGATAGCGCCGCCGTGGCCGGCGGGCCGAGCGAAGCGGGAGCCCGACGTGCCCGGATGGATGCGAGCCACGCTGGTAGGCGACTGGCCCCGTGCGCGCCGCCGACGGCGGCGCCTTGATCCCATAAAGCAGAATTCAGCAGTCGATCGTGAAGCCTAGATGGGCGCCGGGGCCGGGTCGCTGCGGTGAGGCCCTGGCGTCCACATGGCCGCGCTGAAGCCGTTCGACTGAACAAAGCTCTCGTAATAGGGGAGAAAGCTTTCTCTGAGTGAGTCGGGCACTGAGGGCG
Source organism: Lentzea sp. NPDC092896 (assembly GCF_044754905.1). Taxonomy (NCBI): domain Bacteria; kingdom Bacillati; phylum Actinomycetota; class Actinomycetes; order Pseudonocardiales; family Pseudonocardiaceae; genus Lentzea; species Lentzea sp. NPDC092896. The sequence goes on along the minus strand of NZ_JBIVPX010000008.1, from coordinate 29,883 downwards.
GTCCTGTCGAGATCTCAGGCCCCGGGCCATGCGGGTAGTCAAGCACCGAGATCCCGCCGTCTTGAATCCCAATTCCGGAGAATCTATAGACGGCGACGTCCTTTTCGTTGACTACGGCGTGTTTGACGTCTAATCCTTGGTTCTGTTGCATATGAATGAAGAGTGGCACCAGGTGTTGCTCTTCAAGGCCGCCATTTTCCTCGCTGTATGATTCTGCTGCTCCGCAGAACATGTAGAAGGATTCAAGAAGGAGGATGAGTTGCAGTGGACGGTAAGTGCTGGTCTTGTTTGACGTCGGCATTGCGAGAAAGACTTCATGGAAATTAGACTGAAGGAGGGCCTCTCTGACGCCTTCTGATAGAAGGTCGGTGACTGAGTAGGCACTGTTGGCATCTGACTGAGGCGCAGCTCTGTCGAGTATGACGAGCTCTAGATGATCGAGTCCGTCGGTATAGCTGACCGACTTCCTGGTCTTTTCGAGGATTATCGACGCTAGCGCCTTTTGGTAGACGCTGTTTTCTGGATTCTGGCGAAGAATCCCGGGGAGGTTTTCATGCGTGACGGTACCGTCTTCGTCGGTGACCGTGACATGAGTAACCCGAAGCTCGTTGATGTCGTCCTTATGGCGGTAGTGTCCGCGGTAAATGATGTCCGTAAAGTAGTCAGGTATGAATGATAGGCGCGCGTCTGATTCGCTTCGGTAGAGAGTGGTTATTTCCACTCCGAACGCCGTGCTGCGCTCTTGTTGTTTCAGGATGAAGTCAGGCTTGTCTTGAGGTATTATCTCAAACTTCGATTTCGGGTAGACCAAGTCAAGTATGTACCGCTCGACCTCTCCTTTTGTGACTCGCGTACGAACCCTCTCGCTCGCGCCTGCGTTGCGCTCGGCTTCGTCTCGCAAACGAATCTCCCTTTTATGCTTAGGTGAAATATGGTTCTGCGCGGTTCTCGAATCCGCGCTTGAGGCGCATTAGGATAGACGGGTGAATGTTAAGCTCGGGTAGTTGGCCGTGTTCGACCCACATTACCTCTTTGGACTGGCTGCTAGTTTGCAGCTCGCCGCCGAGAAAGCGTGCACGAAAGCAGATCGAGAACTCTTGACGGACCTCGCCGTCGTCGTAGGCGATCACGTGATCAGGGTTGGAGTACAGCCCGATCAGGCCGGTCACCTCGACCTCAACGCCGGTCTCCTCCTTGACCTCCCGGACCGCCGCCTGAGCAAGCGTCTCGCCAACCTCCTGTTGTCCACCAGAGATGGCGTACTTGTCGTTGTCCGTCCGGCGGATCATCAGCAACCGTCCGGTTTCGTCCTGGACGAACGCGCTCACGGCGGGTCTGAGGCTGTTGGCCTTGGGGTCGTGGAAGTAGTCCACGCGGGCCATGTGGCTCCCTAGAACGTTGCTGGCTTCGGCAGGTTCCAGACGTGCTCGAAGCTCTCAGAGTAGGTCTCGAAGAGGTCGCCCGCACCGAGGCGGCGCAGGTGCAGGGCCGGAGCGTGCGCGCCCTGGAACCCGTACATGTGCGTGTTGATGATCATCTCGTCGTCGAACCGGAAGATCGAGTTGTAGAGCGTCGTCTTGTGGAACCGCAGTTCGATGCCGTCGACGTCGACCAGCGGGCGATGGAACGCCAACGCGTTGCGGATGCGGGAGCCGAGCGTGCCCTTGCCGAGCTGCTCTTCGTCGCTGCGTCGGGCAACTTCGAGGCTCGCGGGGTCACCGAAGATCAGCCGGATTCGCGCGCCAGCTGCTGCCTTCCTCTTGACATCGCGTACGAACGTCGGGCGCTCGACCAGGAAGATCCCCGCGTGCACGCGCTGAGGCACTTCTACGCCTCGGTGCTCCTCGACACTGGCGAGTCGATCAAAGCTCTGGCTGAGTGGCTCGGTCACGCTGACCCCGCGTTCACGATGCGCGTCTACATCTACCTGCTGCCGTCCAGCAGCGATCGGACGCGGAAGGCAGTGGACCGGGTGCTTGCGCCTCCGTCCAGTGACAACGAGCATGATCGGGTCGCCAAGGATGCTGACGACCTCGACGGCCAGGCTGACGGCCTGAGCGGATGGAGAGGCACAAAATGACTGGTCAGTTCGCCGCCTACCAGAACGAGATCTACCTGCAGGGGCTCGGTGGCGCCGTGCCGCCGTTCACCACCGATCCGGACGCGCTGGAGCAGTCCGCGCGCGACAGGCTCGGACCGGGCCCGTTCTGGTACGTGGCGGGAGGCGCGGGTTCGAGCGCCACCGTGCGGGCGAACCGCGAGGCGTTCGACCGCGTGCGGATCGTGCCGAGGATGCTGACCAACGCGACCGAACGGCACCTCGGCGTCACCGTGCTGGGCACCGAGTTGCCGGCGCCGGTGATGCTCGCACCCGTTGGCGTGCAGTCGATTCTGCACCCGGACGGCGAGCTGGCAACGGCGCGGGCGGCGGCTGAGCTCGGTGTGCCGATGGTGCTGTCGACGGCCTCGTCGCACACCATCGAGGAGGTCGCCGAGGCGTCCGGCGACGGGCCGCGCTGGTACCAGCTCTACTGGCCGAACGATCCCGACGTGTGCGCGTCGTTGCTGGATCGGGCGCGCAAGGCCGGGTACACGGCGCTGGTCGTCACTTTGGACACTTGGACGTTGGCGTGGCGGCCGCACGACCTGGACCAGGCCTACCTGCCGTTCCTGCGTGGGGTGGGCACGGCGATTCCGTTCAGCGACCCGGTTTTCCGCGCCGGCCTGCAGAAGTCGCCCGAGGAGGACCTGCCGATGGCGATCCTGCGGTGGGTGCAGCTGTTCACCGGCACCGACAAGTCGTGGGACCAGTTGTCGTTCCTGCGCGAGCACTGGGACGGGCCGATCGTCCTGAAAGGAATCCAGCACGCGGACGACGCGCGCAAGGCTGTCGAGTACGGAATGGACGGTGTCGTCGTCTCGAACCACGGCGGGCGTCAGGTGGACGGCGCGGTCGGCTCGCTGGACGCGTTGCCGTCCATCGTCGAGGCGGTGGGGGAGCAGATCGACGTGCTGTTCGACTCCGGGATCCGCACCGGCGCGGACATCGTGAAGGCGCTGGCGTTGGGTGCCAAGGCCGTGATGGTGGGGCGGCCCTTCGCGTACGGGCTGGCGCACGGCGGTCAGGTCGGCGTGAAGCACGTGCTGCGCAGCCTGCTCGCGGACTTCGACCTGACGCTGGGGCTGTCGGGTCACCGCAGCCCGGCCGACCTGGGGCCGGACGCGCTGCGGTTCTCCTGAACGACGTCGGCCGGGCCGCAGCTGCGACCCGGCTGACGTGGCAGTTCTTCTTCGCCTTTACGGCATGGTGGCGGTCATCCGCGCCAGCGTGCCGAAGTCGGCTGGCTGCACCCGCAGCCAGCCGTCGCTCTTGGCCGCGAGGTACCGCCCGCTCGGTGTGTCGATGTACGTGAGCGGGTTGACGCAGCGCTGCTTGCGGCCCAGGTGGTCGCGCTTGGCCGAGAAGACCTGGCCGCCACCGGTGCGCGGCTGGCTCATGATCTCGTTGAGCTGCGCGACCAGTTGGTCGTTGGGCGTGCTCGTCGGCCTGCTCTGCTGCATGAACGAGCCGGTGTCCTCGTAGGCCTGCCGCGGCTTCTGCTGCAGCGCCTCCTCGGGCAGCGTGATCGGGTTGCCCCTGCCCGCCGGTGTGGGCGGCAACGCGCCGACCAACGCCTGCGGTGCCTCGTCCGCGCGCACCGGTTCGAGGACGAACTGCTGGTCCTGGGTGAGCAGGATCCGCAGAGCGTCCTGGCCGTTCGACACGACCAGCACGCTCTGCTGCGGGCCGTCCTTCAAGCTGAAGAACGCCCAGTACTCCACACCCGCCTCGACCACGAGCCGCAACGCGTTCGCCAGATCCGGGTGGATCTGCCCGCCGCGCGCGAGCCCGTACTGCTCGAGCTGCGCCCACGCCGACCGCTGCAACCGTTCGAGCTCGCTCACGTCGCCCGACTCGAGGAGATCCTCGTCGAAGTCGACCTGAGCGATCAGTGCACGGTGCAGCGTCGGCAGGCCCGCGGCCTGCCACGCCTGGTAGAGCGCCGTGACAGGGATTGCGACCCTGCTCCGCAGCACGATTCCCCCTTATCCGCCGATGACCGGCGGAGCAACCATCGTTCCGTCGCCGAAGATGTCCTCGGTCTCCTGCAGGTAGGACGCGGACTTGTGCTCCTTGTCCTCCTCGCCGTCGCCACGACCGCCACCGGCGCCCATACCTCCGGCGCCCATGCCGCCCGCACCACGGCCACCGGCACCCGCGGCACCGGCACCGGACGGCCCGAAGCCACCGGCGCCACCACGACCGTCACCGGCAACACCGGACGCGCCACCGAAGCCGCTGCCCATGCCGCCGGGACCACCCATGCCCTTGGCCGCCGCGGCACCACCGAGGCCGCCACCGCCGGGTCCGCCGAGGCCACCGCCACCGCGACCACCGCCGGCACCACCACCGCCACCGCCGCCAGGCCCGCCAAGGCCACGGCCACCGGGTCCACCGGGACCGTTGGGGCCGCCAGGACGGTTGCGCGGGTTGTTGGGGTCGAGCGGGCCACCAGGACGACGCGGGTCGTTCGGGTTGAACACGCCGTCCGGCGGCTGGGTCGGCACGCCGATGTTGGGCGGCGGGCGCCGTCCACCGTCATCGGTGGGAGGTGGGGTGAACTTGGGGTCGTTGACGCCGGACGTGCCGGTGTCGTCGCCTCCGCCGGTGCCCGGCGGCTTCCACGAGGACAGGTCCGTGCCGTCCTGGCCACCGCCGGTGCGGTCCCCGCCACCACCGGGCGGAGTGCCGATGTTGGGTGGCGGCTCGCTCTTCATGCCGATGGTGCCGATGTTCTTGTCGCCGCCCGGCTCCTGCTCGACGGACCCTTCATTAGCGGTCGGAGCGATGAACGTCGGCTGGTTGCTCATGCTCGCGTTGACGGCGCCCGCGTACTGGTTGAACGCGCGGACGTTCTGCTCGCTGACCTGCTGGTTCTTCTCGAGCGCCTTGTCGTAGTCGGTGTCCCACGGGCGCCAGTCGTTCAAGAACGGCTTGTCGGGGACGGTCGGTGGCATCGACATCGAGTTCTTGGCGTCGACGTACGCGCTGCCGACGGTGTCCGCCGTCGTGCCTGCCTGAGTCGCCGACTCACCGGTGACGGTCGCCCAGGTCGCGAGCGGTGAGGTGCCTCCGCGGGCCGAGTCGGCCGCAGAGCCCTCCCAGGCGGCGCCGGAGTCGCTCACAGCCTTCTCGATCAACTGCGCGACGTCCCCGTGTCCGGTGGACAGAGTGCGCCAGGCCTGTGAGGTGACCGAAGTGCTCTGGCCAGGGCCTTTGCCGTTCGCGAACCACTTGTAGATCGTTTCGCCGCCCGCGAAGGGGAGCATCGCGAAACCGCCGATGTTCGGCTCATCCCCAGCCATCTCGCTACCCCTTCAGGTTTGTGATGATCAGCTGTGCGACCCGCTCGGACTCCGTGCAGGCGGGCTTGGTCGCGCGCTCGTCTGCGGCGGTGGCGACCTGAATGGTGATCGAGTCGGTCTTCCCGGCCTGCAGCGTGGTCAGGCAACCGGTCGACGCGTCGGTCTGACTCGTCGAGTAGAGCCGCACGCCGTCGATCTTCTTGTCGGTGAAGACAGGGTTGGTCTTGACGTTGTTGACCATGTCCTCGAAGGACTTGTTCTCGGTCACGTGCACCGTGTACTTCGAGTTCTTGATGACGTCCTGGCCCCTCCACACGCAGTTGGGGCCGAGTTCGCCGGTGCCGGGCTCTGGAGCTCGCACAGAACCGAGCGTCGTCACCTGGCTCGCGGTGAGGATGCTGCACGGGTTGCTCACGTACTTGGCGATGCTGAGTCCGGCGCCGGACCCATCGCTCGTGGGCTCGCTGCTCGTCTGCCCGGTGCCGGTCGGCTGCGCCGTCGTCGGATTGCCGCCGGTCTGGGAGGTCGTGCACCCCGCCAGGGCGCCGAACGCGAGCACAGCGGTGAGCAGGGCGGTCATGCGCTTCAAGATCGTGTCAGCCCTTCATCGCGGACTGCGCCGCGTCGTCGGTGGCTTTGTACTCGGCAAGAGCCTTCTCGATGTTCTTGACGGTCTGTTCCAGCGCTTTCTGCGCTTCCTGGTTCGCCCACAGATACCCGCCAGGCTCGGCACCCGCAGTCTTGCGCATCGCGAGCGTCGCATAGCCGCTGTAGGGGTCCGGCCCAGGAGCACCCGAGTTCTGGATCTCGTCGGACTTGTCCCTGAGATCGATCAGCTTCTCGATCGCCTTCTTCAGGCCGTCGATCATCTTCTGCGCCTGGTCAGGATCGACGCTGAACTTCGCGACTCCGCCACCGCCCGCACCAGCGGCTGCTCCCGCCGCGGCACCCATGGCGGCGCCGACACCCTTGCCGACGGCCCCGGAAGTGCTCACGGGTACGAGTGCGTCGAACATCAGCATCCTGGCCAGCTCCCCTCAGAACTCCACACCCCTGTTAGAGGATTTTCGCATAGGACCGGTTCCCCGCGGAGTCGAACGGATCAGCTGATCAGGTCACATGGCCGATTCGTTCAAGACCGCACACGGTGACCGGCATAGGTTCGAGGCATGATCGAACAGGCGAGGAACTTCCTCTGGCTCAACGCCCGCACGCTGGAACAGCGCTGGTTCGAACACGCTTTCGCCGGCGGAAGCGCCGAGCACGTGGTCAGCGCCGTGCTGGCCTACCGCAACGACGACGGCGGCTACGGGTACGGCCTCGAACCCGACCACCGCGGTCCCACCAGCCAGCCGCTGCACGCCCTGCGCGCGCTTCAGGTGTTCGTCGAGGTCAACGCCCCGGAGCAGGCCGAATCGATCCTGCGCTGGCTCACCGACACCTGCCCGGACGGAAGTGTCCCGTTCGGCATGTCCACCTCGAAGGACCACCCCAAGGCACCCTGGGTCGCCGCCGACGACCAGGGCGGACTCCTCCTGACCGCCCAGATCGCCGCCGCCCTCCACGCGCTCGGCACGACCCACCCGTGGCTCGACAAGGCCACGGACTACTGCTGGCAGGAGATCGAGAAGCTCGAGCAGACCCACCCGTACGAGCTGCGAGCTGCGGCGATGTTCCTGGACGAGGTGCCGGACCGGGCCCGTGCCGAGCTCGCGGCGGAGAAGCTCAAGCACCTCCAGCCGAGCACCGAGGGATACGCGGACGGCGAAGCGCTCGAGCCGCACACCTACGCGCAGAAGCCCACCAGCCTCGCCTGCGGCTGGTTCACCGAGAAGGAACTGGCCGAAGACCTCGACGAACTCGAACGGGGCCAGCAGGAGGACGGCGGCTGGAACTTCGGCTTCCCCGCCTTCACCCCGATCGTCGACTTCGAATGGCGTTCCATCGCCACGGTCGACGCACTGCTGACCCTGCGCCGCTACGGCCGGATCAGCTGACCCAACGGCACTCCGGCCAGCGCACGCACCTCGCGGGCCAGGTGAGCCTGGTCCGCGTAGCCGGCCTCGAAGGCGACGGCGGCGAACGGCACCCCGCTCCAGGCCAGCCGAAGGGCCGCGTCGAACCGCAGCACCCGCTGCAACACCTTGGGCGGATACCCGAACGCGTCCAGGCACCGCCGCCGCAGCTGACGTGAGCTCAGCCCGATCTCCCACGCCGCCGACGCCACGTCCACGGAACGCAGCAACGAGGCCGTCGCGGCCACCGCCGGATCCACGACCACCCGCGAAGCGCAGAACGCCACCATCTCGGAGAACGACGAGAGCCGCGCGGCAGGCACCAGGTCGGACAACGGCACCCGCAGATCCCGGACGGCGTGCGCGGGCACCCCGAACACCGACGGAAACGCTCCCGGCGGCAACCTCACCCCGTACAACGTCCCGGGAGCGACCACGGCGAGCTGAGCCGAAGCGTCCGGACCGGCCACGAACAACGCGCCGGTGGCGGGCGCCCACATCAGGTCGGTGCAGCCGTCCGGCACCACCCGCTGCACGGTCGGCGAAGACACCGTCCGCGTCCAGAGGCAGGCCAGACCCGCGGGAGCAGGACGTTCGGCGTACACCGGTCCATTGTCTCAGCTCCGCAAGAGGACCGGACCTGTTTCCGGTCCCTGCAAACGTTGTCATCCGTGGTAGGCAAGAACAAAACTCCCGTCGCCACACCCCACGAGGAGACGACCAAAGGACAACTTCATGCGAGGCAAACCCCTGCACAAAGCCTTGGCGGCAGCGACAGCGGCGTTGCTCCTGCTGACCGGAGCGCCGTCGGCCCAGGCCGCCCCGCCCACGTTCACCCACCCCGGCGTGCTCGTGAGCAAGGGTCAGCTGGACGTCATGCGCACCCGCGTCAACGCCGGCACCCAACCGCAAAAGCGGGCCTACGACGCGATGATGGGCTCCCGGTACGCGTCCCTGTCGTACACGCCGCACCCACGCGCGGTGGTCGAGTGCGGCCCGGTGTCCAACCCCAACAACGGCTGCACCGACGAACGCGAAGACGCCATCGCCGCCTACACCCACGCACTGGCCTGGTACGTGACGCGCGACGCCAGGTACGCCACCAAGGCCATCCAGATCATGGACGCCTGGTCCGCCACGATCCGCGATCACACCCACGACAACGCCCACCTGCAGACGGCGTGGTCGGCGTCGAGCTGGCCGCGCGCCGCGGAGATCATCAAGCACGTCTACGGGACCTGGCCCAACGCGGGCAGGTTCGGCACGATGCTGCGCAACGTCTACTACAACGAGATCCAGGGCAGCGACCCCCGCACGGGCAACTGGGAGCTCAGCATCGCCGAGGCCATCGTCGGCATCGGCGTGTTCCTGGACGACAAGGCCATCTACGACCGCGGCATCAGCCTCTACCGCGCGAGGGTCCCCGCGTTCATCTACCTCACGTCGGACGGCGCGCTGCCGAAAACCGTGCCCAGCAACAACCTCAACACCCGCGAGAAGATCATCGGCTTCTGGCACGACCAGTCGACGTTCGTGAACGGCCTCACCCAGGAGACCTGCCGCGACTTCGTCCACACGGGATACGGCCTGTCCGCGATCTCGCACGTGGCCGAGACCTCCCGCATCCAGGGTGTCGACCTCTACCCCGAGGTCGGCACGCGCCTGCGTGAGGCACTGGGCTTCCAGGCCACCTACGAACTGAACGGCCCGCCGTCGTGGCTGTGCGGGGGAGCGGTCAAACGCGGCCTCGGCCCGATCACCGAGGTCGGCTACAACGCCATGCACAACCGGCTCGGCAACCCGATGCCCAACACCGAGACGTGGACGACCCAGCGCCGCCCGCTCGGCACCAACAACCTGTTCGTGTCGTGGGAGACGCTGACCCACGGCGACAACCTGGGCTAGAACAAGAAGAAGGGCCCGTCGGCAGACGGGCCCTTCTCTCAAGTGGACGATACTGGGATTGAACCAGTGACCCCTACCGTGTCAAGGTAGTGCTCTCCCGCTGAGCTAATCATCCGTGTCGTACGGATGACATTCTAGCGGACGAACCGGTCCCTTCGCTCAGGGGGTCAGAGGCCGAACTTCACCCAGTTCACGCTCACGTAAGCCGCCGGCTGGCCGCTCGTGAACGTCACGTACACGTCGTGCGTGCCGGAGATGTTCGAGATGTTCGCGGGGATCGTTCTCCACGCATCCCACCCACCGGTGTTGCCGACCGCGAACGAACCCGCCGGAGTCGCCGTGCGCGATCCGAGCCGCACCTCGACCAGGCCGCTCACCCCACTCCCGGCGCCGGAGGCGACGCGAGCGAGGAACTGGGTCGCGGGGCCGTTGCCGAAGTTCACGCCGGAGAACTTCAGGTAGCCGCCGTTCGCGATCTGATGAACGCCGGAACCACCATCCCCTGGCGCCACCGAGCCACCGGAGCGTTCCGAGGCGTTCTCCGCCTGCAGCTCGCTGTACGCGGAACCCCCACCGCCGGGGTTCGACGTGGTGGTCGTGGTCGTCGGGGGAGTGGTGGTCCCGCCACCAGCCGAGAAGACGGCCACGTAGTCCACGACCATCGAGTGCCCGGATTGCGTGGCCGCGACAGGGGTCGGCTGGTTGTTGTTCAGCGCGTTCGGGAACGCGCCGCCCATCGCCAGGTTGAGCAGGATGAAGTGCCCCGCGTGCGACGTCATCGCGTTCCACACGTTGACGCCGACCCGGGCCTGCGTGACCTGGTGGAACGACTGGCCGTCGACGAACCAGGTGAACGTCTTCGCGGCGTCGTCCCACTCGAAGCGGTAGGTGTGGAAGGCGGACTGGCAGGACGAGCCGGGGCACGCCCGCGAGTTGCCGATGCCGGTGAACTCGCCGCAGGCACCGCCGGGAGCGACGTCGCAGTGCAGCACGCCCCAGACGGAGTTGATGCCGTTGACGTTCTCCATGATGTCGAACTCGCCGATGCCCGGCCAGTTCCAGTAGTTGCCGCGGTACGGCGCGCCCAGGGTCCAGAACGCGGGCCAGTAGCCCAGAGCGGCCTCGCCGGTCACGTTCGGCATCTGGATCCGGCCCTCGATGGCGAGCTTGCCGCCCGCCGGAGGCTTGAAGTTGGAGCGCTGGGTCTCGATGCGCGACGACGTCCAGTTGCCCGCGCCGTCCTTCAACGCGGTGATGCGCAGGTTGCCGTTGCCGTCGAGCTTCAGGTTGTTGGTGCTGTTCGTGTAGTTCTGGATCTCCCCGGTGCCCCAGTTGGCAGGTCCGCCGGGGTAGCCGTGGCCGGTGTCGATGATCCAGTTGGAGCTCGACGGCAGCGATCCGTTGGAACCGTTGAAGTCGTCACCCCACACCTGCGTCCATCCCGCTGCAGGGGGAGGGATCGAAGCGTTGGCGGACATGGCGGCGATCGCCAGGGGTACCGCGGCAATAAGAGCTGTCGTGGCCGCGAGGATGCGGCGGCGTTGCCTCATGCGCGAGTGACCTCCTTGTCACGGGTGCAGTCCACTTATGAGAGCGCTCTCACGGTGTAAGAACAAGCGCCCGTTCGGACCAACGACGCAGAACGCACGAGGACACGAGCGTCTCGTTTGGACTTATTTCGCGTCTGCGTAGCAGGTCACGGGCACCGCGTTCATCGGGAAGCGCACCGCGGTGTCGCCGAACAGAAGGCGCGTCGCCTCCCGCCCGGCCTCGGCGATCGCCTCGATCACGGCGTCGGCGTCGGCGACCGGGCAGTGCACGAGCACCTCGTCGTGCTGGAAGAACACCAGCTGCGCGTCGGCGGGCAACCGGCTGCGCAGCACGCCCAGCAACGCCGCCGTCCAGTCCGCCGCGCTGCCCTGGACCACGAAGTTGCGGGTGAACCGGCCCCAGTTGCGCGCCGCCTGCCGCGACGAGCTCGACGACTCACCCGACTCGTCGGCGCCGCCGGTCAGCTCCTGCCACGCCGCCGACGGCGTGGGTGACGTGCGCCCCAGCCTCGTGCGCACCATCCGGCCCTGCTCGCCGGCGCGCGCGGCGCTCTCCACGTAGCCGACGGCGACGGGAAACCTCTTGCGCAGCACGGCGAGCAGCGGCCCGGCCTCCCCCGAGGTGCCGCCGTACATCGCCGACAGCATCGCGATCTTCGCGCGCGGCCGTTCGCCCTTGAACGAGTCTTCCGCCAGCGCCGCGTAGAGATCGTCGTCCGTGCACACCTCGATCAACCGCGAATCCCCTGACAGCGCAGCGAGAATCCGCGGTTCGAGCTGCGACGCGTCCGCCGCCACCAGGCACCAGCCGTCGTCCGCGATCACGGCCTGGCGCATCAACCGCGGAATCTGCAACGCCGCCCCGCCCCGCGACGCCCAACGCCCGGAAACCACGCCACCGACGACGTAATCAGGCCGGAACCGCCCCTCCGAAACCCACGCATCGAGCCACGACCAGCCGTGCGCCACCCACAGTCGTGCCCGCTCCTTGTAGTCCAGCAGCGGTGCGACGGCGGGGTGGTCGACCTTCTTCAGCACCCACCGCCGCGCCGACGGCACCTCGACGCCGGCCCGCGCGAACGCCCGCACGATGCTGGCCGGCGCGTCCGGGTTCATCTCCTTGCCGCCGAACGCCTCCTGGATCTGGTCCGCCAGGTCCTGCAACAACTTCGGCCGCTGACCGGGCGCCGGGCGAGGTCCGAGCACCTCCTCCAGCAGCCGGGTGTGCACGTCCTCCCGCCACGGCAACCCGTGGAACGTCATCTCCGCCGCCACCAGCGCCGACGCCGACTCCGCCGCGATCAGCAACCCCAAGGCCGGATTCCGTTGCTGCGAACGGAAAACCATCGACAACGCGGCCAGCTCGTCCGTGTCGCCGGGCAGCACCACCGGCTCCGGCCCGAACAACGTCAGCGCGTCGTCCTTCTTCGGCGGCCCGACGTCGGCAGGAGCGGGCAGCCCGAGCACTCGCGCCAACGCGCCGGGCAGCTCCTTCGGCTCGCGATGCCGGCCCTCAGCACCCAGCAGCAGCGACTCGGTCAGATGCAGGTCCCAGCACCGGTCGACCCGCACCCCGGCGGCCAGCAGCACGGGGTAGATCTCGGACGTGTCCGCCCACACCCAGCGCGGCCTGTGGGCGCGCTCCAGCGACGCGACGGCAGAAGCCGGTGACGAAGCTGTCATCACGGGACCAGAAGGCGTCCCGTCGTCGTGCAGCTTCTGCCACCGCCCGGCACCATCGGCGTCGACAACCAGAGCGACCAGCACACTCAAATTGTGCAGGTCAGGTCTGACAATTTCAGTCCAGGCTGAACCAAAGACCGGAAACGTTTGCAAGAAACCACAGGTCATCCCCTAGTGGAAGCGCTGCCACAGTGCCAAACCAAGGAACGCTCACCTTGGGAGAGCTCTCATGACCAACGGCAACGCGGCCACCGGCCTGCGCGACCTCAACGCCGGCATCCCCGACGCGGCCCAGCTCAAGGGCGCTGTCTCGGCCGTCTACGACGACGTGGCGTCGTGGTCGCGGACAGGCGACTTCTGGAACTGGGGCATGCACTGCCCCGAACTGCTGAACGAGCTCAACAGCCTGCGCCCGAACTTCAACGCGGGCGTGAGCGACGGGTTCTCGGAGCAGCTCTACTTCCAGACCCTGCGCGGGCTGCCGTACACGACCAGCGACTTCAGGACCCTCAAGGTCCTCGAGGTCGGCTGCGGCATGGGCGAGGGCCTCAACTTCCTCACCCGCCTGATCGACCCGGCGCAGGCGGTCGGCCTCGACATCTCCGGCGCGGCCATCCGCAGGGCCAACGCGATCCTCGCGCGCGGCGACCGGCTCACCTACGTCGAGGGCGACGCGGAGAGCCTGCCGTTCGAGGACGGCGAGTTCGACCTCGTCATCAACGTCGAGAGCTCGCACAACTACCCCGACGTCGAGAAGTTCTTCCGCGAGGTCGCGAGGGTCCTCAAGCCCGGCGGCCACTTCTCGATCATCGACGTCTTCGACCCCCGCTCCAACCAGCGGTTCCGGAACAGCCTGCAGCAGGACGTCACCGAGTTCGACTGGATCGCCGAGCGCGACGTCACGGAGAACGTGAAGAGCGCGATCCGCCAGCGGATGGCTCCCGGCAGCTTCTTCCGCAAGGAGTACGCCCGCAAGCAGATGCCGTTGCGCGCCCGGATCATCGGTGGCCTCGGCGGCGCGCACTACGCCGGCGCCGACTTCATCGGTCACAAGGACACGCTGTCGAAGGTCCTGGAGCTCGCCCGCATCCGGACGAAGTTCGTCGGCGAGTACGAGAGCTACCGGCACCACCTCGCGCGTCGGGCGTAGCTGTTGGACCTTCTCCAAGCCAGTAGGCGATGGGGTGAAGGAAAAACGGGAAAAGGCCACGATGGTGTGGTCTTGCTACCCCTGACCTGACCTGCGACCGACTATGAAGTGGTGGACCGAGCACTCAGCGTCGCCGCATTGCTGGATCCCACCCATCAGGTGGTCCCCTTTCACGGCAGAGAATCCGAGCTGAACACACTCACGCTGTGGCGCGACAGCCCCGCGCCGCAGGCGTCTCTGCTGCTGCACGCCCCGGCGGGCGCGGGCAAGACCAGGCTGCTCCAGCACTTCCAGGAGGAGCTCTGGGACGACGACGCGCACGGCAGGCTGCTGGTGATCGACGACGCCGATCGCCTCCGGTGGCAGGACGTCTTCCTGCTGCTGCAGGACACGCTCCGGCACGGACCGGCGCGCACGCGGGTGCTGCTGGCGGCGAGGACCACGGGCTGGTGGTGGTCCTCCACCCGCCAGCGCATCGCGGACTTCGACCACGAGGTCACCGCCCTCGAACTGGCCGCGACGCTCGACGACCGGGCCGAGTCGTTCACGCTGGCCTGCCAGCACTTCGCCAAGCACCTCACCGTCACCGCACCCGACGAGCCGCCGCCGAACATCGCCGGGGAAACAGTCCTCGACCTGCACATGGCCGCGCTGACCGCGGTGCACGGCGACCCGTGCGACGTGAACCGCACCCAGCTCGTGCGGCAGCTCCTCAAGCGCGACGAGGGCCGCAAGACCGGTCGCATCGCCGAGGACTACCTCGCGGTCGCCACCCCCGGCACCCCGGACCCTGACCTGCTGGCGCGTGCCGCCCAGCGCTGGCCGAACCTCAGGCCCGCACTCGACGAGCTCGTCACCGGCAACCCGGAGATCGTGCGCGACCTGGCCCGCGACAGCCTCCGCATCGCCGCGGAGATCGGGTCGTTCGCCACCCTGGAGACCATCGCGCGGCAGATCTTCCGCGACGAGCGCTTCGCCACCGACGCGATCCCGTCGATCCTCACCCACCGGCTGATCGACCGCGCCGACGACGTCCTCGAACGCGCCGAGATGTACGGGATGCTCAGCGCCCGCACGATGCTGTGCGGCCTGCGCCAGGAGTCCGTCGAGGCCTCGCAGGCCGAGGTCGAGTGCTACCGCGAACTCGTGGAGCAGGACCGGGAGAACCGCCCGCTGCTCGCGGACGCGTTGGGAGACCTGGGACTCCGGCTGATCAACGCGCAGCGGGGCGACGAGGTGCTCGCCGTCTCCGAGGAGGCGATCGACCTCTGGCGCGAGATCGCGGAGGACGACCCGGAGACCATCCCGCAGCTCGCGTCCGCCCTGGAGCAGATCAGCTACCGCTACCAGACGCTCGGCCGCGACGAGGACGCGATGACCGCCATCAGCCGCGCCACCCTGCTCTTCCAGGAGCTCGCGAAGAACCACCCGGCGCTGTTCCGCGCCGACTTCGCCAGGGTCGCCGCCGCGATGGCCCGCCGCTTCCACGTCGAGGGCAACCGGCAGCACGCCGCCGACTCGATGCAGCTCTCCATCGCGAACTGGCGGGTGCTCGCCCAGGAGGACCCGCGCTTCGAACCGGAACTCGCCCGCAACCTCGTCGCGGCGGGCACCATGCTCGTCGACCTGGGCAGGGCGGAGGCCGCCAGCGAGGCGTTGAAGGAGGCCATCGACCTGTTCCGCCGGCTCGCCGTCGCGAACCCCGAGACGTTCGGCACCGACCTCGCCGAGGCGCTCACCCAGCGCAGCCAGGCGTTGAGCGAACTGGCCGACGACATCGACGCCGCGCTCACCGCACGTGAGGCCGTGATGCTCTGGCGTGAGACGGGGGACCGCAAGGGCCTGGGCGCCGCACTGCTCAACGTCGCCGAGGTCGTGGGCGACGTCGCCGCGGCCGAGGAAGCCGTTGAGGTGTACCGGGAACTGGCTACCGAAGACCTGGTCTGGAACCAGGCGGGCCTCGTGATCGCCCTCGCGTCCCTGGTCCAGCAACAACTCCTGCACGATCAGGACGAGCAGGCGTTGCAGACCGCCGACGAGTGCCTCGACCTCTGCCACCGCCTGCCGTCGCAGCTCGTCGAGTTCTTCGGCGCGAAACTGGCGCCACCGCTGCAGAACACGGCCCGCGCACTGTCCGAAGCGGAGCATCACGTCCGCGCGTTGCGGATGTCCGAGTTCGCGGTCGGCGTCTGCCAGGCCCTGAAGGCCAGAACGGCGCCCACCGTCTACCTCTCGGCCCTCCAGCAGCACGTGTGCCGACTCCGTGGCGCGGAACGGAAAGAAGAAGCGCGCAACACCGCGCACACGGCCGTGGTGCTGTGGCACATGGCAGGCCTCGACCTCGACCGCCACGCCGGCTACGGCGACGCGCTGACGATCTACGGCAGGCTGTGCGCGGAGACGAAGCACGAGACGGCGAAAGCACTTCGGCTCACCCACCGCGCGGCTGAGATCTTCCGCGAGGCGGGTGAGCCGGTGAAGTTGCGGTTCGCCCTCGAGACGGCCGCGGAGCTCAGCTCTTCGTGAGCAGCGAGCGCACGAAGAACGCCACGTTGGCCGGACGCTCCGCGAGGCGGCGCATGAAGTAGCCGTACCACTCGTCGCCGTACGGGACGTAGACGCGCATGCGGTTGCCCTCGGCGGCGATGCGGCGCTGCTCCTCGGGCCGGATGCCGTACAGCATCTGGAACTCGTAGGTGTCCTTCGAGCGCGCGGACGCCAGGTCGGCGGCGATCGCGATCAGGCGCGGGTCGTGCGAGGCCACCATCGGGTAGCCCTGTCCCTCCATCAGCACCTTCAGGCACCGCACGTACGACAGGTCGACGTCGTGCTTGTCCTGGAACGCAACGGAAGCAGGCTCCTGGTAGGCGCCCTTGCACAGCCGCACCCGCGAACCGGAGTACGCGAGGTCGCGGCAGTCCTGCTCCGTGCGGTGGAGGTACGCCTGCAACACCGCGCCGACCCACGGGAAGTCCACCCGCAGCTCGCGGAGGATGCCCAGCGTCGAGTCCGTGGTGGTGTGGTCCTCCATGTCCAGCGTCACGGTCGTGCCGACGACAGCGGCGGCGGCACAGATGCGACGGGCGTTCTCCAGCGCGATCTTCTCGCCGTCGATCGCCAGCGACTGCCCGACGGCGGACAGCTTGACCGACACCTCGGCGCCCTCGGTGAGGCCGAAGGCCTCCAGCCGGGACAGCAGCGTCAGGTACGCCTCGACGGTGTCGTTGGCCTGCGACTCCTCGAAGGTGTCCTCACCGAGGTGGTCGAGGGTCACGAGACGACCGTCACCGAGCACCTCGGCGGTCGCGCGGATCGCGGAGTCGACGTCGGCACCGGCGACGAACCGCTCGACGACGGGCCGGGTCAGCGGCGTCGACTCGACGAGCTTGCGGGCGCTCGCGTTGCGGGCCGCGAAAAGAAGGCTGGAGCGCAACATGGTTCACGTCCTCAGGGTGTGAAAGGTGAGGGGAACGTCCGAACACTTGTGGCGCACGGACGTTCCCCTCACTCAGAAGGGCCGGATCTAGCCCTGGTGCGGGTGGAGGTGGGAGGTGGGCGCCGCGAAGGTCTCCTTGATGGAGCGCGGGCTGACCCAGCGGAGCAGGTTGTGGACCGACCCCGCCTTGTCGTTCGTGCCGGACGCGCGGCCGCCGCCGAACGGCTGCTGGCCCACGACGGCACCGGTCGGCTTGTCGTTGACGTAGAAGTTGCCGGCGGCGAACCGCAGCTCCTCCTGCGCGTGCGCCACGGCGGCACGGTCACGCGAGATGATCGAGCCGGTCAGACCGTAGGGCGCCGCGCTCTCCATCTGCTTGAGCACGGTCAGGTAGTCCGCGTCCTCGAACACGTGGATCGCGAGCACCGGGCCGAAGAACTCGGTGGTGAACACGGAGTTCGTGGGGTCGGACCCGAGCAGCACGGTCGGCCGCACGAAGAAGCCGTCGCTGTCGTCCGCGGTGCCACCGGCGGCGATCTCCAGCGAGGAGTCCGCGCGAGCGGCCTGCAGCACGCCCGACAGCTTGTCGAACGAGCGGCGGTCGATCACCGCGCCACCGAAGTTCGAGAAGTCGGTGACGTCGCCGTAGGTCAGGGCGTCGACCTCGGACAGGAACTGGTCCTTGATCTTGTTCCACACCGAGCGCGGCACGTAGGCGCGCGACGCGGCGGAGCACTTCTGGCCCTGGTACTCGAAAGCGCCGCGGATCAGGGCGACGCGCAGCACGTCGGGGTCGGCCGACGGGTGGGCGAGGATGAAGTCCTTGCCGCCGGTCTCGCCGACGATGCGCGGGTACGAGCGGTAGTTGGCGATGTTCGCGCCGACCTGCGCCCACAGCTTCTGGAACGTCGGCGTGGAGCCGGTGAAGTGGATGCCCGCGAGGTCGGGGGAGTTCAACGCCACCTCGGACACCGCGAGACCGTCACCGGGGAGCAGGTTGATGACGCCGGGCGGCATGCCGGCCTCTTCGAGCAGGCGCATGGTGAGGTGCGCGGCGAACGACTGCGTGGGCGACGGCTTCCACAGCACCACGTTGCCCATCAACGCCGGCGCGGTCGGCAGGTTGCCGGCGATGGCGGTGAAGTTGAACGGCGTGATCGCGTAGACGAAGCCCTCGAGCGGGCGGTGGTCGGTGCGGTTCCACACGCCGGGAGACGAGATCGGCTGCTCGGCCAGCAGGGTGCGGGCGAACTGCACGTTGAAGCGCCAGAAGTCGATCAGCTCGCAGGCCGCGTCGATCTCCGCCTGGATCGCGGTCTTCGACTGGCCGAGCATCGTGGCGGCGTTCAGCGTCTGCCGCCACGGACCCGCGAGCAGGTCGGCGGCGCGCAGGATGATCGCCGCGCGGTCGTCGAACGACATCGCGCGCCACGCCGGAGCGGCCTCACGGGCGGCACGCAGCGCGTCGGTCGTGTCCTGCTGCGTCGCGCCGGCAAGAGTGCCGAGGACCGAGCGGTGGTTGTGCGGCTGGACGACGTCGAAACGCTCACCGCCACCCATGCGCTGCTCGCCACCGATGGTCAGCGTCAGCTCGAGCGGCTCCTTCTGCAGCTCGACCAGCTTGGCCTGCAGCTCAGCGCGCTCCGGGGTACCGGGGGCGTACTGCAGGACCGGCTCGTTGACCGGGGCGGGAACCTGGGTGACCGCGTCCACTCGCAACTCCTTATGGGCTTGTTCGGTACGCAAACCGTAAGTCCGAGCGACCTGGCCTCAGTTGTGCGAACCGCCAATATTCACCAGGTCAGATGTACGATCGAACAGTGTCGAGCCTCCGCCACGTTCTCATCGCGCTGGGCGATCCGCTCGTCGAACTGCAGGTTGCCCCGCAGGGCCTGGAAGTAGACGTGCGCGATGTGGTGATCATGGATCCGGACGACCCACCGGATGTGGCGGCCGGAGACCTCGCCCTGCTCATCGGGGCACGGGGCAGGGCAGCATTACCGCTGATCAGGGCCGCTGGACGAGCCAAAGCCGCGGCCGTCGCCGTCAAGGAGTCGTCCCCGGCCCTCGTCCAGACCGCCACGGACGCGGGAGTGGCGTTGCTGGAGGTCCGCCCCGAGGTTCGCTGGGGTCACCTGGAGTCGCTGGCCAAGAGCGTCCTCACGACCACGACCGACGACGGCGAGGTTCTCGGCGACCTGTTCGCGCTCGCGCAAACGATTGCCACCCTGACCGGCGGCATCGTCAGCATCGAGGACACGGCGAGCCGCGTGCTCGCCTACTCCCGCTCGACCGACGAGGTCGACGAACTGCGCCGGCTCTCGATCCTCGGCCGCCAGGGCCCGGAGCCGTACCTGAAGATGCTGCGCGAGTGGGGCGTCTACAACCTGCTGCGGTCAGGCGAAGAGGTCGTCCGCATCGACGAGCGCCCTGAGCTGGGCATCCGCAAGCGCATCGCCGTGGGCATCCATGCCGGGCGCCAGCCGCTCGGCACGATCTGGGTGCAGGAGGGCGACCAGCCGCTGACCGACCAGGCCGAACGAGCGCTGCTCGGCGCCGCCCGCGTCACAGCCCCGCACCTGATCCAGCAGCGCAACCAGCCCACGTCGAGGTTCCGCGAGAACCTCCTCGCCGCCCTGCTCACCGGCCGGATGGACGCGGCCACCGTCGCCGGCCAGATCGGCGCCGACCCGAAGAAACCCGCCGCCGTCGTGGTGTTCGCGGTGCGCAGCGCCGAAGGCGACCGCAGCGAACACGAACTCCGTCGCGCCGAGATGACCGGCCTGATCTCCGTGCACGCGGCGGCCTACCGGCGCAGCGCCCTGGTCAGCGAGTCCGGCGGCCGCACCTACGTCCTGCTGCCGGACCTCGCCCCGAACGCCCAACTCCTGAGCCTGACAAGGGAAATCGTCACCACCGCACGCCGTCACCTGCACACGGCGGTCCAAGCCGCGGTCGGCTCGACGGTGTCCACACTGGACGACGCGCAGATCTCCCGCCAGGAGGCCGAACGCGTGCTGGACGCGATGGCGCGCGACCTCGACGCCGAGGTGGCGACGCTCGCCGACGTCCGCTCGCAGGTCCTGGTGAGCGAGATCCTGGCTCTGCTCCAGGACAATCCGCGGATCCGCGATCCGAGGATCGACGCGCTCGACCCCGAACTCGCGAAGTCGTTGCTGACCTACCTCGACGCGCTGGGCGACGTGCGCGCCGCGGCGGACCGGCTGCACGTCCACCCGAACACGTTGAGGTACCGGCTCAAGCGGATCGACCTCGACCTGGACGACCCGCTCGTCCGGCTCGTAGCCCAGCTTCAGCTCAGGATGCGGTAGAGCAACGCCCGTTCCGCGATCGTCCACGTCGTCGTGGTGAGCAGGTACAACCCGGCGGCCAGCGGCAGGTACGCGGCCACCAGGATCGTCCCGAACGGCAGCACCTTGACCAGCCCGGTCATGAACCCCGGCTGGGGCGTGGTGGTCATCCGCGACTGCTGCCACTTCACGGTCAGATAGGCGACCACGGCCAGCAGCCCGAACAGCACGAAGAACACCCACGCGAAACCGGTCGTGAAGTGCGAGCCGAGCGAGATGCCGAACAACGTGCCGTCCAGCAACGGGTTCGGGGTCGTCACCACCTGGTAGATGACCATGAAGAACGGGACCGTCGCGAGCATCGGCAGCATGCCCGCGAACATCGAGACGCCGTTCTTCTTGTAGACCTTCTGCGACTCCTCCGAGAGCTTCATCAGGTCCTTGCTGTGCTTCTTCTGCAGCTTCTGGATCTCCGGCGCGAGCTTGGCCTTGGCCTTCTCGCCGCGCACAGCCGCGCGGTAGAAGGGGTGCAGCGCGAGCCGCACGACGATCGTGAACAGAACGATGGCGAGCGCGGGCATGCCGAAGCCCGCCAGGGCAGCGCCCAGGTCAGCGAACAAGGGTTGTTTCTCCGTCTTGAGTTGGGTGTGCGGGACGTGTCAGAACGTCCGGCATCCCGGTGCTCGGGGACGGGCTTTGCCTGCGGCGTCAGGGTTTCGCAGCCGCAGCTGAGCCGAGCGTTGAGCTCGTTCGCGGATCGAGAGCGACCGCGCCGGTGCCACCGACAGCGGCACCAGCGCGACGACCACGATCAACGCGAGGGCGAGCGCGGTCACGGCCGCGACGACCTCGGTCGGAGAAGAGAACAACGTGAAGGCGTAGAGGGCAGGCAGGAAGACCGCGAGCATCAGCATCGCTCGCTGCCTGGTCTCCGGCCGCCACATACCGCCGAGGCTACTCGAACTCGGCGCTCGCCGTCCCGACGACTTCGCCCTCGGCGTCGTACAGCGTGACCGAGGTCGCCTTCGCGAGCGCCGGCCACCAGGCGACCATCCACCCGTTGCCGAGCGTCGCGGTCACCTTCCTGCCGTCCTCGGTCTCCACCCGCGCCTTCACGACGTCGGGACTGACCCGGCCGAGCAGGGTCCGCCGCGGTTCTCCCCTGCCGGGTTCGGGGTTCGACAGCTGCAGGCCCTCCAGGCTGAACTTCGCCTGCCCGAGCGGAGGACGTCCCTTGGGATCGCCACCGCCGCCCTGCATCTCCATCCCCTTCGGGGTGCCCAGACACTGCTGGTCGCTCTGCGGACCGGTGAACACCACCAGCGTGAGATCACCGCGCTGGTCGACGATCGACACGTCGGCCGGCGCCGCCGGCCAGTTCGGGAAGTCACGTCGTCTGGCCTCGTCGTGCCGGGCGATCTCCTCCCGGCAGGCCGCGATCAGGCCGTCCACCTCCGGTCCGGGCGCGCGTGGCTCGGCGGTCCACGACGCGTAGGCGGACGGGTTGGTCGGCGTCCACAGCACGGTGCCGACGACGACAGCGGCGGTCAGCACCGTCACCGGCACGGCCAGCCGCCACCAGCGACGGGACGGCTTCGTGCTGATTTCGTTCACGAGCGCGTGCTTGCGGACCTGCAGGCGCATGGGGTCCATCTGCGGGATGTCTGGCTTGATCACAGAACCTCCTCCACCAGTGCGCCACGCACGGTGCGTTGCGCGCGAGCGAGTCGGGACTTCACCGTGCCGACCGGGATGCCGAGCACCCTGGCGATCTGCGCCTGACTCAGGTCCGACCACGCGGACATCTCCAGCACCTCCCGATCCCCGGCGGGCAGCTTCTCCAGCTCCGCGATCACCGTCCTGGTCCTTGCCTCCGCGTCCACGCGCCGCGCCACGTCATCGGCGTGGTCGTCGTCGGCGTGCTGCGGCGGAACCTTGGCCAGTGCGGCTTTGTACCGCTTGCGGGCACGTTGGTGATTGCGGGTGACACCCAACGCGACGGTGTACAACCACGGCAGGAGCGACTCGTCGACGGTCACGGACGTGCGTTTGCGCCAGGTCTCCATGAACACCACGGACACCAGGTCCTCGGCCACCGCCCAGATGCCGGTGCGGCGCAGGCAGTAGGCGAACACGGCTTGGGCGTGACGTTCGAACAGCTGCCCGAACGCCTCGCTCACCCCGGCCCGGACCTGCCCCCAGAGTTCTTCGTCGGTCACGGACCCTCCTCTCCGTCCCACCTATGTCCGCGGCGGGGAGAGCGGTTCACGACTCGACCAGACCTGGCCGTTCCGGGTGGTCGTAGCGCACGAAGAGGTCGGCCACCGGCTCGTAGTCGTCGAACGCGGGCAACGTCCACTCCTCGGCCGTCTTGCGTTTCAAAGCGCCGGGGGAGAGCCACAGGTGGACCGTGAGCTCGGCCGGCAGCCACCGGTCGAGCATCAGCGTGCCGTCGACGAGCACGACACCGTTCTCCGGCACGTCGACGTACTCGGCGCGGCTGGCCCGGTCGGTGGCCGCGTTCCACAGCGACGGCAGCACTTTGCCGTCCATCGCCGGGTCGAGGACCTCGCGTTGCAGGCCGCCGTAGTCGAACCAGTCGTGCCGGTAGGAGTACGAGTCGGTGCGGCCGTGTTCCAGCCGTACGGAAGCCGGTCGAAGGAAGTCCTCAAGGGACACTCGCTGCACCGCGCGGCCCAGGGCGCGCAACGGTTCCACGGCGGCGTCCGCGAGCCTGCCAGGTTCGGCGGCGGGTGCGCCGTCGATCAGCACGCGCACCCGCCCGCCGATCTCCGACACCTGGTCGACGATCTCGCCGACGAGTGCGTCGAACGTGAGCGGCCGAACCTTCAAGGCGTCCACGCCGCCCAGGCCGTGTCCCACCAGATCTCACCGGACGCCAGCATCTTCTCGATCTTGAGCCCCTCGGCCCTGATCTCCTCGGCCTCCTGTGCGGAGTACTTGCCGGAGGCGACCTGCTCCTCGAACTCGTCCAGGTCGCGCTGCGCCCAGGTGCCGTCGGGGTCCAGGGTGTAGTCCAGCGCGTGGTCGAGGGTCTCGAACCCGTCCTCGACTCGGCGGTAGGGCGCCTGCAGGTTCAGGTAGTAGTTGCCGAACGTCCTGTCGTCGCCCTTCCAGAACAGGTCGACGGAGTAGGCGTCCTGCGGGCGGTGCAGCATGAGCTTGCCGTGACCGCGCCAGAAACCGCGTTCCGGCTTGTCCCACGGGTGCGGGTGGTGGTGGTCGGGGTAGGTGAGCCGGGTACCCGGCTCCACGAACACCGCGAGCAGCCCCGGCTCGTCGACGATCACCCTGGTCGGCATCTCGGACCAGACCTTGCCGTGCAGCACCTCACGCCGCACCACGACCTCACCCGGCGTGAACAACCTCATGGTCAGAACTTACGTGATCACGCTCCGCCGCGTCCTCGGCCAGCATCTTCCGCTTGAGCACGGGCACGGCGTTGGTCACGCGCAGGAACGTCCGCTGGAACGCCGCCGCGGCCCGTCCGACCACCGGCTTGTGGACGATGCTGTTGCCGTCCATCATCTCGCGCGACGCTTCGACGGCCTTGAACCCGTACTCGACCATCTCCTGCTCGTACTCGCCGATCGCCTCCACGACGTTCTTGCCGTGGTGGGCCTCGATCAGCTTGCGGGACAACAGTTCCGCGTCGCGCAGGGCGGTGTTCGCGCCGATGCCGCGGCCGGGCGTCATGAGGTGCACCGAGTCGCCGATCATCGTGACGTTGCTCGGCTTCCACGGCTTCAGCCGTTCGGACGTGCGGACCCTGATCTGGAACACGGTCTCCGGCGTGGCCAGCGCGAAGAGCTTGCGCAGGTTCGGGTGGAACTTCGGGGTCATGGTCAGGACGGCCTGCTTGAGCTCGGCCTGGCTCATGTTCTTCAGGTCCGGGAACTTGTGGTGCGAGGCCGCGTAGCCCCACATGATGTAGTCGTCCTCGACGCCCACACCGTCGAAGCGCATCACGTGGATGATCACGAACTCGCCGTTCGGCCCGAACAGCAACGTGATGCCGCCGTCGGCCAGCGGGGGCAGCAGCTTGACGTTCTCGTCGGTCAGCGGCAGCTTGCCCGCGATCGACGTGATGCCGGTGTCGACCACCTTGGCGTCCGGCAGGTGCTGCCTGCGCACCCTGGACTGCGCGCCGTCCGCGCCCACCAGCACGTCACCGGTCTCGGACGTGCCGTCGTCGAAGAACGCCGTGACGGTGCCGTCGTCGTTGCGGGTGAAGCGCGTGAACGTCTTGTCGAACCGGACGACGTCGTCCAGGCCGCCGAGCAACGCCGTGCGCATCGCGATCCGGCTGACCGACTTCTCGCTGCGGCTGTCGTCGCGGTCCGTCGCGATGTCGCCCACCAGCAGTTCCTTGTACTTCTCGGTGCGCATGACTATGTGTTTCGGTGCCCGTGCGGTGGTGCGGACGAACTCCGCGAACACCTCCGGCGGCAGGCAGCTGTGCAGCGCCTTGCTGCCGTCCGGGCTGATCCCGACCCGGTAGCCGATCAACATGCTGCGCGGCGTGCGGTCGCGTTCGAACAACGCCACGTCCACGCCGGCCTTCTTCAGCCCGTGCGCCAGGCACAGGCCACCGGTCCCCGCTCCGATGATGAGTACGCGCATGACAACCCCCTCACTAAGTCTCTTAGTGAGGAAGATATTCAGTTCATGAGACTCTTGTCAATCGTCCTGACTGAGTCTCCTGAGCCGCGCGGTGGCGATGGCGAGCCTGACGTCGTCCGGCGGAAGCAGCCTGACCAGCTGTTCCAGTGCCTCGACGTCGTGTTCGCCGGAGTCGGTCTGGGTGAAGGTCCACAGCGCGTTCGCGTCACCGCGTTGCAGGACCGCTTTGCGCACGCTGGTCGCGAGGTCGTCGCGTTCGGCCAGCACGACGGGTGCCTCGGAACGGCGCAGCAGCGAGCCGCGGTACCTGCTGGCGGCCAGCGGCAGGTCGGCGGCCTTGAGCGCGGCCCGCACCGCCAGGAAGTCGGTCTCGACGTCGGCCGTGAGCCGGTACGGCCTGGTCGCGAGCACGTCGGGGCCCAGCTGGGCGCGCAGCCGGTGCAGTTCGGCGCGCACGGTCGTGGGGTTGCCGCGTTCGCCGTAGAGGTGCAGCGCGAGCTGGTCGGCGGTCACCCTGCCCTGCAACGCCAGCGCGCACAGGATCTCCGCGTGCCGCAACGAGAGCGGCACCTCACGGCCGTCCAGCACGACCTTCGGCTCGGGCAGCAGGAACGAGAGCGACAGCACGCTGCGCCGCACGTGTCGTTGGCGTGGAATGCGCAGCAGATAGCCGTGGGCGAGCGGTTCGAGCACCGCCTCGCGGCCGTCGGGCAGCTTCACCCGGTCCGTGGAGACGTCGACGCGCGGGGGCAGCAGCCCGTACGGCTCGACGGCGACGACCCGGCCGGTGGGGCTGAGCAGTGCGCCGGGCTCACCGCGCAACGCGATCAGGTGCCGCATGTTGCGCGCCCGCAGCTCCTCGTCCTGCGCGTGCGTCCGCGCGAGCATCTCCGACTCGGCCAGCCGGGCCGACGCCGAGACCAGTGCCACCATCGAGGGATGGACGGTCTCGATCGGGCCACTGAGGTCGACGACCCCGATCGTGGTGCCCGTGTCGGGGTCGCGGATCGGGCTCGCCGCGCAGGTCCAGTGGTGGTAGGTCCGCACGAGGTGCTCGGCCGAGTGGACCGTGACGGGGGAGTTCACCGCCAGTGCGGTGCCCATCCCGTTCGTCCCCGCCGCACCCTCTGACCAGAGCGTTCCCTCCGCCAGGCCGACGTCCTCGGCGCTGCCGCGGGTGTCCTTGGAGCCCTCGCACCACAGGATGTGGCCCTGGGCGTCCGCGACGATCATGATGTGCTTGGCCTCTTCCGCGAAGCCCAGCAACGTCTCGCGCAACAGCGGCAGCGTCGGGTGCAGCGGATGCCGTTTGCGCAGGTCGGAAAGCTCGTCCGCGGCGAACACGGTCGGCGCGGTGTGCAGGTCGGGATCGACGTTCGCGGCGAGTGACCGCTGCCACGACGCGGAAATCACTGAGCGTGGCGAATTCACCGTGCGAGTGCCACTCAACACGGCTTCTCTGACGCGACTCAGCAACAGTGCGTGTTGCCCGGGTTCGTGGGTCACTGATCCATCCACGGCTTGCAACGAGCATGCAACGTTCTGCTGCCTACTTTCTCATTTCCCCCACCTCAGCCTACGTGTGGGCCCTCTTCTGGCAGGGAGTCGAGAAATGACGCAGTACGCGGCACCGGGTCAGCCCGGCAGCGTGGTCGCGTACCGAGCGAGGTACGACCACTTCATCGGCGGCGACTACGTGGCGCCCGTGGCCGGCGACTACGCCGAGAACGTCACGCCGGTGACCGGTGAGGTGTTCACCGAGGTCGCTCGCGGCACCGACGCCGACCGCGCCCGTGCGCTGCACGCGGCCAGCGGCGCCGCACGCGCGTGGGGGAGCACCACGCCCCGAGAGCGCGCCACCGTGCTGTGCGAGATCGCGGACCGCATCGAGGAGCACGCGACCGAACTCGCCGTCGCCGAGACGTGGGACAACGGCAAGCCGGTCCGCGAGGCCATGGTCGCCGACATCCCGATGCTGATCGAGCTGTTCCGCCAGTTCGCCGCCGTCGTCCGGGCCGAGGTGGGCGAGGTCGAGCAGCTCAGCCGCAACTCCTACGACTACCGCTCGTTCCAGCCGCTCGGCGTCGTGCACGAACGCGTCTCGTGGACGTTCCCGCTGTTGAACGCCTGCCGTGTGCTCGCGCCCGCGTTGGCCGCCGGCAACGCCGTGGTGCTGGAGCCCGCCCTGCAGACGCCGGCCTCGATCCACGTGCTGCTGGGCGTGATCGCCGACCTGCTGCCGCCCGGCGTCGTCAACGTCGTGACCGGCTCCGACGACCACCCCGTGGTGGCGGGACGCTGCCCGAACATCTTCTTCTCGGATGTTTCCGCTCAGCGCGACAGCTTCCTGGACAAGGCCCTGGAGGGGTTCGCGATGTTCGCGGCCAACCAGGGCGAGATCTCCACGGCCCCGTCGCGCGCGTTGATCCAGACCGCGATCTACGAGGAGTTCCTGCACCTCGCGACGGTGCGCACGCAGGCGTTGCGAATGGGCGACCCGCTCGACACCGACACGATGGTCGGCGCTGTCGTGAGTCTTGCGCAACGCGATCGAGTTCTTGCGTACGTGGAGCGGGGCAAGGCTGAGGGCGCGCGGCTGGTTGCTGGTGGGTCGGCCTCCGGGCACTACGTCGAGCCGACGATCTTCGAGGGTGATCACCGGTCTTCCGTGTTTTGCGATGACGTGCTCGGACCCGTCGTGTCGGTGACCCGGTTCGACGACCGCGATGACGCGTTGAAGATCGCCAACGAGGCTGTTGCCCAGCTCGGCGCCGGCATCTGGTGCCGCGACGTCGCGCTCGCGCACAACGTCGGCCAGGAACTGCGCGCCGAACGGGTGTGGGTCAACAACTACTACGCGTACCCGGCGAACACGGCTGTGCTCGCCGACTACCGTCGCGTGAAGCACCTGCTGGTCAGTTACTCGGACCGTGGGCAGGGGTATTTCTGAGCGGGGTTGTGGACTACTTCTTCCACGGCACCTGGGTGCTCGCGTAGAAGTTGATGCCCTGGACCTTCCAGCGTGGGGCCTGTGCGCCCAGGCGTGGGGCGAAGCGGTCCCAGTTGTGGATGTTCGCCGGGGACCAGCCGAGTTCCGCGGCTACCGGGAGCCTCGGGAACGCCATGTACTCGATGTCCGCCGAGGACTTCAGCGTTTCGGTCCACAGTGGAGCTTCCACGCCGCGGATGCTGGTTTCCGTCACGTCCTTGAGGTACGCGCCGGGGTTCCAGCTGTAGGCGTCCTTGACCTCCACCAGGCCTGCCCAGTCCAGGCCCAGTTTGGTGTCCTTGTTGTACTTCATGTCCAGGTAGATGCGGTTCGCCGGGGACATGAGGATCTTGTTGCCGCGTTGGGCTGCTGCGGCCACGTTGGCGTCGGTTCGTTCGGTGCCCCAGAACTGGGGGATTGCCGTGGTGTCCTTGGTGGTCTTGATGAACTCGTGCCAGCCCGTGGTGGTCTTGCCGTACTTCTTGATCAACGGGAGGACTCGGTTCATGAACGTGGTGTAGTCGGCGTCTGGGGTTGAGAGGGCCTCGTCGCCGCCCAGGTGGAAGTACGGGCCTGGGGTGATCGCGGAGACTTCACGGATCACGTCTTCCACGAACTTGTAGGTGATGTCCTTGTTGATGCAGAGGGAGCTGAAGCCGACCTCGGTGCCCGTGTAGAGCGGGCGCTTCTTGCCGTCGCAGTTCAGTTCGGCGTAGCTGGCCTGGGCTGCGTTGGTGTGGCCCGGCATGTCGAACTCCGGGATCACGGTGATTCCCCTGGATGCCGCGTAGCTCACCAGGTCCTTGTACTCGTCCTGGGTGTAGAAGAGTTTGCCTGTGCGGCCGCCTACCTCTGTGCTGCCGCCGATCTTGGTGAGTTCTGGCCAGCTCTTGATCTCCAGGCGCCAGCCCTGGTCATCGCTCAGGTGCAGGTGGAAGTAGTTGATCTTGAATGCCTGGATTTGGTCTATGTAGCGCTTTACCTGGGCCGGGGTGAAGAAGTGCCTGGAGACGTCGAGCATGGCGCCTCGGTGGTGGTACCTGGGGTGGTCCAGGATGCTGGCGCCTGGGACCTGCCACGGGCCCTGTTGTTTGGTCTTCGCCTCTGCCTTTGGGGGGAGTAGCTGGCGGAGGGTGGAGATGCCGTTGAAGTGGCCGGCTGTGGTGTTGGCGCGGATGACCACCTGTTTTGGGGTCACGTCCAGTTGGTAGCCCTCTGGGCCCGTTTTCGGGTCTGCGCCGGTGGTCAGGACTATGCCGTCGCCTGTTGGTTGGTCGGTGATCGGCAGGGCGTAGCCGGTGGAGGGGCGGAGGATTCCGGCCAGTAGTTCTGCTGGCTTGCGGGCGTCTGGCGTGGCCAGTTGGATCTTGGCGGTTGCCGAGAGGGTGAAGGTTTCTGGCCTGGGTTGCACCTGGACCGGTTGGGGGACCAGCTCTTGCAGGGCGGTGGACTTGGCTGCCTCGGCTGTGTCGGTCACCAGCACTCCTGATCCGGCGATCACCAGCGCCGCTAGTGCGGCCTGCAGTTGTTTTGATTTCACGCCAATCCTCCACGGGCATGGGGGGACCTTGGCGGCGTTCAGTCACCGTTTCAGGGGGTGGGTTTCGGTGTCAAGGTTTAGACCAATTCCGGGTGGGTGCTGTGCGCGGCTTTGCGGGGTGGGTCGCCTTGCGGGCGGCGACGTTGCGTTGGGTGCTTCCCCTGGGGGCTCTGCCCCCAGACCCCCGGCAATCTGATCGGGGGGTCCGCGCCACGGGCGGGTAGATGGCACGCCTGTTGCGTTGGGCGGCTGCC
>NZ_JBIVPX010000007.1:166878-483968 GCF_044754905.1 Lentzea sp. NPDC092896 | reverse complement strand
CAACAGGCGTGCCATCTACCCGCGTGTGGCGCTATCCCCCGATCAGATTGCCGGGGGTCTGGGGGCAGAGCCCCCAGGGGAAGCACCCAACGCAACCCGGCCGCCCGCACGGCGACCCACCCGCCCGGTCGCCACCCCGCAAAGGTCGCCACCCGCAAGGTCGCCACCCGCCCGGTCACGACCCGCAAGGTGACCACCCACCCGATCACGACCCGCAAGGTCGCCACCCGCAAGGTCGCCACCCGCAAGGTGACCACCCGCCCGGTCACGACCCGCAAGGTGACCACCCGCCCGGTCACGACCCGCAAGGTCGCCACCCACCCGCCCACCGCCCACATGTCCACGACCCAACCTTTGACATACCCATACCCCCCTAGGGTATAAATGGCCATGAGCCCACCGCTCCCCCGGATAACCACCCGGCCGCGCGGTGGCCGGAAAGGGAGCGAGACATGCCCGGCTACGCCACCACGAAGGCCTCCCACCTGCGCCGCCTGAGAAGAATCGAAGGCCAGGTCCGCGGCCTGCAGCGGATGATCGAGTCAGACGAGTACTGCATCGACGTGCTCACTCAGATCTCCGCGGCCACCAAGGCGTTGCAGGCGGTCTCACTGGGGCTGCTCGACGAGCACCTCAAGCACTGCGTGAGCCAGGCCATCACCGAGGGCGGCACCGCGGCAGACGCGAAGATCGCGGAAGCCAGTGACGCCATCGCCCGCCTGGTCCGCTCCTAACCCGCGAGGAGAAGGCCATGAGCAAGTCAGTCCACACCGTCACCGGCATGACCTGCGGCCACTGCGTCAGCAGTGTGACCAGGGAAATCACCAAGATCGACGGCGTGCAAACAGTGGCCGCGGACCTGCCCACCGGCAAGGTCACGATCACCAGCACCACCCCGGTCTCCCTGGACGACGTGCGCACAGCAGTCGCCGAGGCCGGCTACGAACTGGCGGGCTGAAAATGAAGACCGGACACAAGGTCGCCCTCTACGCCACCGCACTGGCCGTGATCTTCGGCGGCACCTGGGCAGCGGGCGCGGCGACCGGCCCACCAGAACCACCGCCGGCACACGCAGAAGAAGCAACGCACGGCGGCAGCCACGACCAGACGAAGTCCACGCTCCCACCTGGACTGTCCGTTTCGGACAACGGCTACACGCTACGACTGAACGAGAACAGGTCGCTCGCCTTCCAAATCGAAGGCCCAGACGGCCGCCCGACAACGAAGTTCGCCGTAGAACACGAAAAACGCCTGCACCTGATCGTCGTCCGCCGAGACGGCTCGAAGTTCCAGCACGTCCACCCGGAAATGGCGCCGGACGGCACCTGGTCGGTTCCTCTCAGCCTCCCGGACGCCGGCAGCTACCGAGTGTTCGCCGACTTCAAACCAGAGGACGGCCCCAAAACGACACTGGGCGCGGACATCCAGGTAGCGGGCGACTACCGCCCGCAGAACCACATCAACAGCAGCACGTTCACCGTAGACGGCTACGAGGTGTCCCTCACCGGAGAACTCAACGCGGGCAAGGCGTCGACCGTCACCATCGAGATCACCAAGGACGGCCGAAAGGTCACCGATCTGCAGAACTACCTGGGCGCCAAGGGCCACCTGGTCGCACTGCGGGCGTCCGACCTGGCCTACCTGCACGTGCACCCGGAACAAGGCGACCAGGTGAAGTTCGCGGTCGAGGTGCCCACGGCCGGGAAGTACCGGCTGTTCCTGGACTTCCAGCACGACGACGTGGTCCGCACGGCGGAGTTCACGCTCACCACCCAAGGGGAGGGCGGTCATGGCCACTGACACCATCGAACTCTCGATCGGCGGCATGACCTGCGCTTCCTGCGCGGCGCGGATCGAGCGCAAGCTCAACAAGCTGGACGGCGTCGAGGCCACGGTCAACTACGCCACCGAGAAGGCACGCGTCAGCTACGCGGGCGACCTCACGCCCGCCGACCTGGTGAAGGTCGTCGAGGACACCGGCTACACCGCCGAACTCCCCGCCGCTCAGCCCCAAGAGACCGAGGCAGACCCGACGAGGACGTTGCGGCAGCGGCTGATCACGTCAACCGTGCTGTCGGTGCCGGTCGTCGCGCTCGCGATGATCCCGGCACTTCAGTTCACGTACTGGCAGTGGCTGTCGCTCGCTCTCGCCGGACCGGTCGTCACGTACGCCGCGTGGCCGTTCCACAAGGCCGCGTGGACGAACCTCAGGCACGGCGCCGCCACGATGGACACGCTGATCTCCATCGGCGTCGGCTCGGCGTTCCTGTGGTCGCTGTACGCGCTGTTCCTGGGCACCGCGGGCACTCCCGGCATGACGCACGGGTTCACGTTCACCATCGAACGGATGGCCGGCACCGGCAACATCTACCTCGAGGTCGCGGCGGGCGTCACGACGTTCATCCTGGCCGGACGGTACTTCGAGGCGCGGTCCAAGCGGCGCGCGGGCGCGGCGCTGACGGCGCTGCTCGAGCTCGGCGCCAAGGACGTCGCGGTGCTGAAGGACGGCCGGGAAGTCCGCGTCCCGACCAGCGAACTGAAGGTCGGCGACAGGTTCGTCGTGCGGCCGGGCGAGAAGATCGCCACCGACGGCGTCGTCGAGGAAGGCAGCTCCGCGGTCGACGCGAGCATGCTCACCGGTGAGTCGGTGCCGGTCGAGGTGCGGCCCGGTGACGCGGTGGCCGGCGCGACGGTCAACGCGGGCGGACGGCTCGTCGTGCGCGCGACCCGGATCGGGTCGGACACGCAGCTCGCGCAGATGGCGAGGCTGGTCGAGGAGGCGCAGAACGGCAAGGCCGAGGTGCAACGCCTCGCGGACCGGATCTCCGCCGTGTTCGTGCCGATCGTGATCGCACTCGCCGTGGGCACGCTGGGCTTCTGGCTCGGCACCGGCGGAGGTGTGGGGGCGGCGTTCACCGCCGCGGTGGCGGTGCTGATCATCGCCTGCCCGTGCGCACTGGGCCTGGCCACGCCGACGGCGTTGCTCGTCGGCACCGGACGGGGCGCCCAGCTGGGCATCCTGATCAAGGGGCCGGAGGTGCTGGAGTCCACCCGCAGGGTCGACACGGTGGTGCTCGACAAGACCGGCACCGTGACGACGGGCCAGATGAGCCTGGTGAGCGTTCACACCGCCGAAGGAGAGGACGAGGACGAGGTCCTGAAGCTCGCCGGGGCGCTGGAGAACGCTTCCGAGCACCCGATCGCCAGGGCCATCACCCAGGCCGCCGGGGACGTGCCGGCCGTCGAGGACTTCCAGAACGTCGAAGGCCTTGGCGTGCAAGGGGTTGTGAACGCTCACGCGGTGCTCGTCGGCCGGGAACGCCTGCTGGGTGACTGGAGCGTCAAGCTCGACGCCCGCCTGACCGAGGCCAAGGAAGCGGCCGAACGGCAGGGACGCACGGCGGTGCTGGTCGCGTGGGACGGCAAGGCCCGCGGCGTGCTGGTCGTCGCGGACACGGTGAAGCCCACGTCGAAGGAAGCCGTCGAGGGTCTCCGCAGGCTGGGACTGCGCCCGGTCCTGCTGACCGGCGACAACAGGGCCGCGGCGGAGGCCGTGGCCGCCGAGGTCGGCATCGACGAGGTCATCGCCGAGGTGCTGCCGGCCGACAAGGTCGACGTCGTGAAGCGCCTGCAGGACGAGGGGCGCGTCGTGGCGATGATCGGCGACGGTGTGAACGACGCCGCCGCACTCGCCCAGGCCGACCTCGGCCTCGCGATGGGCACCGGAACGGACGTCGCGATCGAGGCCGGCGACCTCACGCTGGTGCGCGGCGACCTGCGGGCCGCCGTGGACGCGATCAGGCTGGCCAGGCGCACGCTCACAACGATCAAGGGCAACCTGTTCTGGGCGTTCGCGTACAACGTCGCCGCGCTGCCACTGGCGGCGTTGGGCCTGCTCAACCCGATGATCGCGGGTGCGGCGATGGCGTTCTCGTCGGTGTTCGTGGTGAGCAACAGCCTTCGGTTGCGCGGCTTCCGCTGACAGGACCCACACGGGCGGTTCCGTAGCCTCGGCACATCAGCCTCTGCAGGACAGGAGTCAGGTGTGCCGAGGTTCGCCCTGGTCGCGGCGTTGCTCGTAACGCTGACGGCGTGCACCTCGACGCCGCCGGCATCCACCCCGCTGCCCACGCCCAGCAGCAGCGCCCCACCACCGGCCGAGCAGGTCTACGTGTCGATCGGCGACTCCTACGCGACGGGCTTCGGCCCGAACGGCACCACCGAGAGCTTCGCCCAGATCGTCGCGAGGCAGTCCGGCCTCAAGTTGATCAACCTGGCCTGCAACGGGGCCACGTCCGCCGATCTCGCCGCCAAGCCCGCCTGCGGGCCCGACGCCGGCGGCAAGACCCAGCTCGACGCCGCCGTGGAGGCGTTGCGCGGCAAGAAGGCGGGCCTGGTCACGGTGGTGATCGGCGGCAACGACCTGGCGCCGTGCGCGCTGTCGCAGGAACCGCTGGAGTGCGCGACCAGGACCGTCGCCGACATCCAGACCAACGTCGCCGGCACGCTCACCGAACTGCGGGAGGTCGCGCCGGACGTGAAGATCGTCGGACTGACCTACCCGGACGTGTTCCTCGGCGCGTGGGTGAACCCGTCGTTCCCCAACGGCAAGAACCTCGCGAAGCTGTCGGTCACGATGTTCCAGGACTTCAACACCAGGATCGCGGCCCAGTACGGCAGGTTCGGCGCGAAGTTCGCGGACGTCACGAACTCGACCGGCGGCTACGGCGCGCTGACCGAGCTCACCCAGGACCCGAAGTACGGGCAGATCCCGGCCTCCGTGGCCAAGGTGTGCACGCTCACACACTTCTGCGACCGCACCGACGTGCACCCGACGCCCGCCGGTCATCAGGCGATCGCGGAGGCCGTCACCGCCGCGGGTCGTTGATCACGACGGCCTCACGGGCGATCTCGTACCCTCGACACGTCGGTGCGCGCAGGGATGAGGAGCACGTGTGCAGAGGTTCTCGCTGGTCCTGACCTCTGCGCTGACGCTGCTGGTGGCCTCGTGTTCCGCGAGTGAACCCCCTGTGACCAGCACAGTTGAGGCCGGACAGCGGCTGTACGTGTCGCTCGGCGACTCCTACGCCACCGGACTCGGGCCGAACGGCACCGGTGAGAGCTTCGCGCAGATCGTCGCCAGGCAGTCCGGCCTCGGGCTCGTCAACGTCGCCTGCAACGGCGCCACCTCCGCCGACCTGCTCTCCTCGCAGGCGTGCGAGGCGGAGGCCAGCGACCGGACCCAGGTCGACGTCACCGTCGACACGTTGCGCACGGGCCAGGTCGACCTGGTCACGATGGTGATCGGCAGCAACGACCTGCTGGAACCGTGCGCGGTCGCCCAGGACCCGGCCGAGTGCGCGATGTCGGCGATGACCGACACCAGGGTCAACATCGCGACCGCGCTCACCAGGTTCCGCGAGGTGGCGCCGGACGTGCGGATCGTCGGCGTGGGCTACCCGGACGTGTTCCTCGGCGCGTGGGTGAACCCCTCGCTTCCGAACGGCGAGGACCTCGCACGCACGTCGGTGACGCTGTACGAGGACTTCAACAGCGAGATCGCGGCGGAGTACGCGAAGTTCGGCGCGAAGTTCATCGACGTCACCAGCTCGACCGGCGGTTACGGGGCGTTGACCGAGCTGACCGAGGACCCGAAGTACGGCCAGATCCCGGTCTCGGTCGCCGAGGTGTGCACGCTCACCTACATCTGCGAGGACACCGACGTCCACCCGACGCCGGCAGGTCACCAGGCGATCGCGGACGCCATCACGGCCGCGGGTCGCTGAACTCCGCCCGCACCGAGGTCCCTTCCCCCGCGACGGAGCGCACGGTCAGCCGTCCACCGACCGCCGCCACCCGGTCGTCCAGCCCCCGCAGCCCGGAACCGGACGTGTCGGCGCCGCCGGTTCCGTTGTCGCTCACAACGACCGTGACCAGGCCGTCCACCCAGGTGACCTCGATCAGCACCTCGCCGGCCTCGGCGTGCTTGGCCGCGTTGGTGAGCGCTTCGGCGACCACGAAGTAGCAGGTGCGTTCGGCGACGGCGGAGAGCCGGGCCGACGGGACGCCGGTGAGCACCGCCGGAACAGCCGACCGCTCGGCCAGCGAGAGCAGCGCGGGACCCAGTCCGGCGTCGCTGAGCAGCACCGGGTAGATGCCGCGGGCGAGTTCGCGCAGTTCGTCCAGCGCCCTGGCCAGCTCCTCGCGGGCGGCGGCGAGAAGCTCGGGCGAGTTCTCGGCCAGCCGCAGGGTGAGCAGCACCGACACCAGCCGCTGCTGGGCGCCGTCGTGCAGGTCGCGTTCGACCTGGCGGCGTGCTTCGTCGGCGGCCTCCACGATCCGTCGCGCCCGCGACTCGTTCTGCACGGCCAAAGCCGCACTCGCCGCGACCGCCCGCACGAACGACGGGTCCAGCGCCGGATCGTGCACGAGCGCCGCCAGCCGCGTCCCTCCCGCTTCGAGGTACGTGACGCCACGAGAGGTCGGTGCCACGTCGCCGTACACGATCTCCAACGACGGATCGTGCAACGTGCGAGCCAGCACCGAACGCAGGTCTTCGGGCACCCCGGCGCCCAGCGAGACCGCGAGCTCGCCCACCGCGGACCGGTCGAGCCGCGCCCGCACCAACCCGTAGAGCAACGCCAACGGCCACCCGACCAGCACGATCTCGGTCGACCACTGCAACGGCACCTGCACCGCGGCCGGCAGCCCGAGCAACGCCGCCGCGTACGTGACGACCAGCGTGAGCACGATCGCCGCGCCGCCCCACACCACCGGCCCGAGATCACGCCGGGCCACGCTCCCCGCACGCAGCCAGCGCGTGATCATGCGTGCCAGCAACGCGACCAGCAACGCGATCCCGCCGATGAGCACGACCACCGCGACGACCGGGATCCCCGGCGACGACACCTCCCGGATCACCACGATGTTCTGCGGCCCGTCGAACGGCGTGAGCAGCAGGTAACCCACGTTGACCGGCACCGTCAGCAGATAGGCGGCGCTCACGACCACGCGCTGCCGACGACTCGCGATCCGCCCGGTCGGATAGGTGACCAGCAGATGCCCGAGCACCGCCAGGTAGAGCGTCTTCGTCGCGACCCCGACGGCGTAGGCCCACGAAGCCTCGACGGCCCCGGCCAGCCGCACGAACCACGCCAGCCCGACGGCGATCATCAGCTGCCCGGCGAGGCTGTCCGGGCGCCGGTCCGCGGCCTCGATGCCGGCGCCGATGAACGCGAGCCCGACCGCGAGGTTCAGCACCACGGCGGGGACCGGGACCTCGTAGCCGCCCCACACCAGCGCGGCCAGGGCGAGGAACCCGGTGCCCAGCCAGAGGATCCTCATCGGCGCAGGTAGGCGAGCACGGCCAGCACCCGCCGGTTGTCGTCGGGTCCCTGGTGCAGCCCGAGCTTCGTGAACACCGACCGCACGTACGCCTCGACCGTCTTGGGACTGAGGAACAGCCGCTCGCAGATCGCCTGGTTCGACCGGCCCTCCGCCATCACGGCGAGCACCTCGCGTTCCCGTTCCGACAACGACTCCAGCGGATCGCCGGCCCGCCGCCTGCCCACCAGCGTCGCCACCACGCCGGGATCGATCACCAGCCCGCCGGCCGCGACCCGCCGCACCGCGTCGGCCAGCTCCGCCGTGTCCGCGACGCGGTCCTTGAGCAGGTAGCCGGCTCCTCGGGCGTCCGAGTCGAGCAGCTGCACCGCGTAGTGCGGCTCGACGTGCGCCGACAGCACCAGGATCCCGATCTCCGGGTGCGTCCCGCGGATCTTCCGCGCGGCGTAGAGGCCTTCGGTCGTGAAGCCCGGCGGCATCCGGATGTCCACGACCACGACGTCCGGCGGGTCGGCCTGCACGCGGGCCAGGAGTTCGGCCGCGTCGCCGACCTTCGCCACCACCTCGAACCCCGCATCCGTCAGCAACCGCGCGACGCCTTCGCGGAACAACGCAGAGTCGTCAGCTACTACTACGCGCATGCGCTGATGCAACCACGTGCCCGGCCTGCCGTCGCCGCCACACGACCACCATGACCACGTTCACCACGGTCAGCCCGGCCACCGCCGGCCACAGGTGCTGCAGCGCGCCCGCGGTGTCGCTCACGACGAACGTCCACGCGATCTTGAACAGGCCGCCGCCGTTGATCGCGACCAGCGCCCACGGCAGCGAACGCCGCCACAAGGCCACGGCGAGACCGCCGAACGTCAGCGGCACGAGCAGGCCGACGGCGAGCTTCGCGGGCGTCCACTCCCCCAGCAGGTACTCGCGTTCCGCGGCGAGCATCTCGATCGCGCCTGCGGTCGGGTGCTCCGGCGCGGGGAACCACGCCATGCTCGTGGCGAGCGCCAGCAACGTCGCCGCAAGTCCCCAACCACTGCGTTTGTAGCTGAAGTACGCGAACGGCAACAGGAACAACGGCCGGATGTACCAGCTGAGCTCGTTGTGGTGCCGCGCCCACGCCCACGCGGCGAACTCGTTCAGCCACTCCATCATCTTCTTGCTCCTCTCGAGTGGCCTCCAGAGTTCGCTCTCCCGCACAGCGGGACCACGAGGCCAACCCGCGAACCGGAGCAGGGTTGTCCCCGTATTACCCGAAAGACTCTGTTGATCAGCGTCCACGCCTGACAAGCTCTCGAACCGTTGCCGCACCGAGGAAGTGTTCGATGACCGTGCTCCCGCACACCACAGACGCCCTGCACCGGCTCAGCGACGCCGTTGACGGTTTCCTGCGCAGTGAGAGGGAGTTCAACCTCACCGACCCGTCGACGCACATGCTGGTCGGAGGCCGGTTGCGCACGCTCGGCGCGCAGATCGGCACCAGCGTGGCCGCGGGCATCCCGGACGAGGACATCGCCGCCAT
Source organism: Lentzea sp. NPDC092896 (assembly GCF_044754905.1). Lineage (NCBI taxonomy): Bacteria > Bacillati > Actinomycetota > Actinomycetes > Pseudonocardiales > Pseudonocardiaceae > Lentzea > Lentzea sp. NPDC092896. The sequence goes on along the minus strand of NZ_JBIVPX010000007.1, from coordinate 475,102 downwards.
CGTCCAGCCCGCGCGCTCGGCATGTTCACGCTCACCCTTCATGCGCGACGAGAACGAGTGGGCGCGCGGCTACCCCAGCGACTACAAGCTGGTGGAGCACGTGATGGCGCAGGCCAACGAGGCCGCGCCCGGCACGCTCGGCTGGCACGTCGAGACGAATTTGCAGAACTCGCCGATCACCCAGCAGCAGCGCAACCGGGTGATGCACCAGGCCCGGCTGATCAGCGACACCCTCACCGCGCCGCGCAACGGCCCTCGGTCGATCCTGGTGATCGCCGCCGGCGCCGCCCCCGACCTGCGGCTCATCCCGCCCGGCATCGTGCGGCCCGGCGACAGGTTCGTGCTCACCGACGTCGACCCGGACGCGCTGGAACTGGCCGAGAAGCGGCTCGGGCCGCTCAACGACGTCACGACCTCGATCTCCGGCAACGTGTTCCGCGCGCTCCCGAAGCTCGCCGAACTCGGCCCGTTCGACCTCGTGCTCGTCAACGGCCTGTACGACTACCTCAACGACCGCGCGGCCGTCCGGCTCACCGAGGCGGTGCTGACCAGGCTCTGCCGCCCCGGTGGCACGTTCTACTTCTCCAGCATCACGTCCGGGAACCCGTTCCGGTGGTCGCTGGAGTACCTGATGGACTGGTCGGTGATCGAACGCGACGAGGCCGCCGTGCGCGCGTTGCTGCCGGGCTGCGACGTGTCCGTCGGCCACGACCCGACCGGGCTGGCGCTGCTCACGCACGTCCGGACGAGGCGAGGCTGACGCCGCTGCCGCAGTTCAGCGCAGGCCGTGCGCGATCCGGGTCACGAAGGCCGCCAGCCGGTCCGGCGTGAACTTGTCCGGGTCGGTGAGCACCAGGCGGCCCGACATCTCGGCCAGGGCGAGCATCGCGTGGCCGAGCAGGGCCGAGTCCAGGTCGTCCAGCCGGCCCAGTTCCTTGAGGCCCAGCGCGGCCAGGTCCTCGATCTGGGCCAGCACGCCCGCTCGCACCAGCTCCACCTGAGCGCGGAACTCGGTCGGGGTGCCCTCGGGCGGGAGGAGCACGAGGCGCCAGCGGTCGGGGGCCTCCACAACCGCGTTCACGAAGACTCGGACGGCGTCGGCGAAGGCGTCGTCCGGGGAACGCGTGGCGAAGTCGGTGGGCAGGGCGGCGATGACCTGTTCGGTGGCGCGGCCCGCCTCGCGGTCGAGCAGGGCGCTGATGAGTTCGCCGCGGTTCGCGAACAGGTCGTAGAGCACGGGCTTGGTGACCTGGGCTTCTTTTGCGACCGACTCCATCGTGACGGTGTCGAAGCCGGCCGGGATGAGGCTCAGCGCGGCGTCCAGCAGCTGCTCGCGGCGCTGCTCGGGCGGCAGGCGGCGGGCGTACTTGCGACGCGTTGTGTTCACGGGACCATATTGCTACGGTGGCGTAGCTTTCACAAAGCTACGCTGGCGTAGTAATTGGCGGAGGTACTGCGATGGAGCCGGACAACCTCGTTCTGCAGCCGCGTGACGTGCAGTTCGACTGGTCGACCCTGCCGATGCACTGGGTCCCGGACGAGCCGGTGACCACGCACGTCATGAACGTCCTGCACCTGCTGCTGCCCGAGGGCGAGCGGTGGTTCGTGCGGACGTTCCAGCAGGTCGTGCCGCTGATCACCGACGACACGTTGCGCGAGGACGTGCTCGGGTTCATCGGGCAGGAGGCCATGCACGCCGAGGCGCACAGCGAGGTCCTCGACCACCTGCTGGCAGGCGGGCTGGACCCGCGGCCGTTCACGCGGCAGATGGAGCACGTGTTCCAACGGATCCTCGCGCCCAGGCCGGGGCTCAGCGCGGAGCAGACGCGGGACCAGTTGCTCGAACGGGTCGCGATCGTCGCCGCCATCGAGCACTTCACGGCCTACCTCGGCGACTGGATGCTGAACGCCGACGCGCTCGACAAGGCCGGCATCCACCCGGTCATGCTGGACCTGTTGCGCTGGCACGCGGCCGAGGAGGTCGAGCACCGCAGCGTCGCGTACGACCTGATGTGTCATCTCGATCGCCGATACGTGCGGCGGGCGCGCACGATGTTGCTGGTCGCACCGGTGTTGTTCGGGCTGTGGGTGCGCGGGGCGCGGTTCATGGTGCGCGCGGACAGGACCACGAGGGTGCGGCTCACCTGGCGCGAGTTCATGCGGGCGTCCCGGCGCGGACTGCTGCCGAAGCTGTCGGAGATCCTCCGGGCGTTCCTGCGGTACTTCCACCCGGCCTACCACCCGAAGCAGGAGGGCTCGACGACGCAGGCGATCGCGTACCTCGCCTCCTCCCCCGCCGCCCGCGAGGCCCACTGATGCTGAACGGACTCACTCGGTTCGGCACCCTCTACGACGCCGCGGTCACCCGGTTCGGGGGCCGGGCACGACCTGGTGTCGCACGGGATGCGTTGTGGCTCAACGTTGTCGAACGCTCACAAGTCGCCGACGGGGTGGTGAGCCTCCGGTTCGGAGGGACGGCGCTGCCCGCCTGGCAACCGGGCTGTCACCTCGACCTGCACCTGCCGTCCGGACTGCGCCGCCAATACTCGCTGTGCGGCGATCCGGGCGAGCACACCTACCGGATCGCGGTGCGCGAGGTCGGTGCCGGTTCGCGCGAGGTGCAGGCTTTGCAGGTGGGCGACCGGATCCAGGTGCGCGGACCGCGCAACGCCTTCCCGTTCGCCGGGCTCGGGCCCGTCGTGTTCGTGGCGGGCGGCATCGGGATCACCGCGATCCTGCCGATGGTGCACGCGGCCGCGCGGGCGGGCCTCGACTGGCGGCTCGTGTATTGCGGGCGGTCGATGGCGGCGATGCCGTTCCTGGACGAGCTGCCCGTCGGCCGGGTCGACGTGCGGATCGGCCGGGGCGAGGCGCTGCTCGGCGACGCTTCCCCTCGTGGCGCGGTGTACTGCTGCGGGCCCGCGTCGATGCTCGACCAGGTGCGGGCGGAGTTCTCGTCGCGCTGGCTGCACTTCGAACGCTTCAGCCCGCCGCCGATCGTCGACGGGCAGCCGTTCACGGTCGAACTGCGCCGCAGCGGGGTATCCCTCGACGTGCCGGCCGACCGGTCGGCACTGGACGTGATCAGGGACTTCCGGCCGTCGGTCGCCTACTCGTGCCGGCAGGGGTTCTGCGGCACGTGCGACGTCGGCGGCGTGCGGATCTGCGTGGACCGGCCCACCGGTGATCGACTAGTTCTGGAGGAACTGTGAAGGTGCGTTCCGGGGAAGTCGAACTCGCCGTGCAGGTGCGCGGCACCTCCGGCCCGACCGTGGTCCTGGTGCACGGGTATCCGGACACGCACGAGGTCTGGGACCGCGTGGCCGCGTTGCTGGAGAAGGACTTCCGCGTCGTCACCTACGACGTGCGCGGCGCCGGCGAGTCGACGCCGCCGTCCACAGAGGACGGTTACCGGCTCGAACGGCTGGCGGCCGACCTGTTCGCGGTGATCGACGCGGTCAGCCCGGACGAGCCGGTGCACCTGGTCGGTCACGACTGGGGCTCGATCCAGTCGTGGGAGGCCGTGACGACGCCCGGCGCGCGGATCGCCACGTTCACCTCGATCTCCGGGCCGTGCCTCGACCACATGGGGCACTGGTCGCGGAAGGGGTTGTCGATCGCCCACCTCCGGCAGTTCTTCCGGTCCTGGTACATCGGCGCGTTCCACCTGCCGGTGCTCGCGCCGCTGTTCTGGCGGCTGTACCTCGGCCCGCGCTGGGGAGAGGTGCTGCAACGGCTGGAGGGCGTCAAGGTCAAGCCCGCGCGCACGATCACATCGGACGCGGTGCGCGGGATCTCGTTGTACCGGGCCAACATCCGGCAGGTCATGCGCTCACCGCGGCAACGTCTCGCGCCCATGCCGGTGCAGGTGATCCAGCCGACCCGCGACCGCTACATCCGGACCGAACCGCTCGATCTCGAACGCTGGGTGCCGTCGCTGACGCGCAGGAAGATCGCGGCAGGACACTGGGCGCCCCTGAGCCACCCGGCACCGCTCGCCCGGATGATCAGCGAGTTCGTCACCGACTCCACTCCCCCGCGCGAGCTCGTCGTGATCACCGGCGGTGGCAGCGGGATCGGGCGGGCGACCGCGGTGGCGTTCGCCAAGACCGGCGCGAAGGTCGTGGTGTCCGATGTGGACTTCACGGCTGCCAAAGAGACCGCCGACATGATCGACGGCCACGCCTACGAGGTCGACGTGCGCTCCGAGGAGGCGGTACGGGCCTGGGCGCGGCAGGTCGCGGACGAGCACGGCGTGCCCGATGTGGTCGTGAACAACGCCGGCATCGGCCACTCCGGGTCGTTCCTGTCGACCTCGACCGAGCAGTGGCAACGGGTGCTGGACGTCAACCTGTGGGGCGTCGTGCACGGCTGCCGGGCGTTCGGTGAGCTGATGGTGGAGCGCGGAGAGGGCGGCCACGTCGTGAACCTGTCCTCGGCGGCGGCCTATCTGCCGTCGAAGATCCTCTCCGCGTACGCCACCAGCAAGGCGGCGGTGTTCATGCTCTCGGACTGCCTGCGGGCCGAACTCGCGCCGCACGCCATCGGCGTCAGCGCGATCTGCCCTGGCCTGGTGAACACGAACATCACCGCGACCACGACGTTCTCCGGCGTCAGTTCCGACGAGGAGCGCCGCAAGCAGGACCGCGCGTCCCGGATCTACGCCCGGCGCGGCTTCGGTCCGGAGGGCGTGGCCACCCAGATCGTGCGGGCCGTGCGCCGCAACAAGCCCGTCGTGCCGGTGACGGCCGAGGCCAGGGCGGCCCGGCTCGCCAGCCGGGTCGCACCGGGCCTGTTGCGCACGTTCGCCAAGCTAGACGTCGGCTAGTTCGCCACCGAAGGCGGCGGCGAGCCGAAGCCAGGGCGCGGCCTCCTCGGGCCGGCCCTGCCGCTCCAGGGTGCGTCCCAGGAGCAGGTGGGCGTAGTGCTCGACCGGGTCGCGGTCCACGATCACGCGGAGCTGCGCCTCGGCCTTGTTCAGCTGCGCCGAGTGGTAGTAGGCGCGGGCCAGCAGCAGGCAGACGTCCGTCTGGAACGGCACCTCGCCGACGACCTCGGCCAGCACCTGCGCGGCCTTGATGTAGTCGCGGGACTCGAACAGCAGTTGTGCGCGTTCCCACTTCTCGGCGGGAGTCTCGACGTAGTCGGCGTCGAACAGGTGCCTCACGGTCACCCAGCGATCTGCCGCCACCTCACCGTTGGGCTGGTAGCTGTTGAAGCCGGTGCTGTCGTGCACCGCGAATTCGTTGTTCATCGAACCTCCCTTCCGGCCCGTACAACGCCGTCCGGGAGCAGGTATTCCCTACCAGCCCTGGTCGCGCAGGACCGGCCGGTCCGGCTCGTCCTCGACGGGCTCCGGGCGGCGCGGTCGCGAGACCGGTGCCACGACGGGGACCGGCAGCAACGCGGGCATCTGCTTGAGCAGGCCCTCGTCGTTCAACTGCTCGTAGGTCCGCCGGATCGCGGCACGTGGCACCGCGGCCGCCTGCTGCGTCACCGACGTGATCAACGCGGCCAGTGCGCGCGGATCCAGCTGACGGACACCGGGCGCGAGGAACAGGCCGGTCAGCATGCCGCCCGCGTCGACCCGCGCCCGCACCAGACCGTCCGAAGAGGACGCTTCGCCGACCTCCGACGACGACTGGTGCTGCGCGGCGAGCAGCGTGTCCCGGCGGCGTTTCGCCCTCTCCAGGAGGAAAGAGCCCTGCGCGGCGAGTTCACGTGGCGAGGTCATCGCTTCACCTGCTCCGGGTAGACGTCGAGGCCCGTCTCGTCGTCGATGTCGCTGTCCGGGCCCTTCTCGGCGGGCGGCGCCTCCACCAGGGGGCCTCCCGCGGCGGGAACGCCGTGCCCGCGCTGGTACTCCTCCTCCAACGCGAAGTCCCTCGGGTCGAAGCTGGGCGCGGTGATGATCTCCGGACGGCCGGGCCGCACCTCGCCGAGCTTCGACCCGACGATCGACTCGGTCACGTCGCGGAAACCCTTCTCGATCTTCGCGCGGGCCCGGTTCACGCCGTGGACGATGTCCTCGCCCTGGTCGACCATGCTCGCCACGATGTGGAAGTTGTCGGAGGCGCCCATCTGCTCGATCTCGATGCCGATCCCGCCGCCCAGTGCCGCGACCACGAGCGCGGTGGCCGTACCGCCCGTCGCGACCGTGCCGATCACCGCGACGAACGCGGACGCCAGTGCCAGGCCGATCTTGACATCGGTCTGCTCCTCCGCCTCCATCGCCGCGAACACCCGCTGCACCATGGCCGACACGTCCCCGCGCATCGACACGACCAGGCTGCGGTAGGCCTCGACCAGGATGTTGAGGGCGTCCAGCGCGTCCTCGTACCTGGTCACCGCGAGGCTCATGGAGTTGAGGTACGTGCGGAAGTCGTCCGCGGCGGCGCCGTGCCAGGTGCCGGTGGCGTCGTGCACGTCCTTGATGTGCTTCTCCCGCACCGCCTTCATGACGTCACGGCCGTCGCGCATCGCGTCCGCGATCTCGTTCGCGGGGTGCTGGGAGCCCGACGAGAAGCAGCGGAAGATCTCCTCCATCCTCGGCAGGTAGTTGGGGAGCTGGTCCACCTCCCCCTCCATGTCCGCCCAGACCGCCAGCATCTGCATGCAGGCGGGGCCCAGGTCGTTCATGGTCGAGAGCCACGCGGCGTCGTCGTCGACGTCGACCTCGAACGTGTAGCTCATGCCTGACCGTCCGCTTCCCGGTAGCGCTGCGCGATCTCCCGCAGCGCTTCCGCGGCCAGGCGCATCGTCTCCGCGTTGTCCGCGGCGATGCGGTTCATGAAATCGGCGGTCACCCGCCACTCGTCCCCCACCTGGTCGTACAGGTGGCGTCCGCCCTGTCCGTCGCCGCTGTAGAAGGCGTCGTCGTCCTTCTCGGTGGCGTCCTTGATCCAGCGGTGCACCGACTCGAACGAGCCCGCGATCTGGGTTTCCATGATCTTCGCGGCGTCCACGAGGTTCCCCACCTCGACGGCGAATGAACTCATGACGGCCAGCCAACACCGAACGCAAGATCAGCGTTGCGGAACGAGCGAAATCTGGCGGAAAGCGTGGGCCCGCCAGATCATCCGCGAGACCTCCTCCGGATAGGCGGTCACCTCGTCCTCCACTCCGAACACTCGCGTGAGCCGGTTCGTCGTGTCGTAGGCCGGCCAGGGATCGCCGTGGATCGCGAACCCGCTCCACGCCGTCCGCATCCGCGCCGACACCTCCTCGGTCTCCGCCGTGACCTCACCCAGGATCGCCGCGGTCCCCCCGACCCCGAGGTTGCCGAACACCAGCGGAACGTCCAGACCGTGACACGCGCCGAACGGGCCGGACGGCGCCCACGTCACCTCGAAGACGTGCGCACGACCGCCACCCGCGATCTGGGCCTCCGCGAGGTGCAGCGACGGCATGCGGAACAGCCAGTCCGAGCACACCGTCTCGAACAGTTCCTCCGGCGGCAGTGCCGGATAGGCGAGGCCGGGCGCGAACACCTCCAACGCCCACGCGGCCTGCTCCGCGGTGACCTGGCCGAGCAGCCCTTCCAGCACGGTGAACAGCCGCTGCTCATCACGCGTGTGCCCGGCGATCAACTCGACCTCGCGGCCCGCACCCGATTCCAGCGCCTCCCACGGCGTCATCGGCAGGACTTCGCCGTCCACCACAGGTGCGAACGGGACGTTCTTGTGCGCGGCCTGCCCCCACTGCGGGAACTGGCCGATCTTGGCCATGACCTCGTCGCCCGCGACCGTCAGCATCTCCGGCTCCACAGTGGACAGATCGGCGACGGTGGGCCGCAGCCCGAGTTCGGCCGCGCAGGCCACCGCGATGTCCGCGGCCAGGTCCGGCGCGAAGAACATCACCGGGACGCTGCTCGCGATCGCGCGGTGGAACAGGCCCTTGGCGCGCGGCATGGCGAGCAACGCCGCCACCGAACCCCCGCCCGCCGACTCGCCGAAGATCGTCACGCGGGCCGGATCACCGCCGAACGCCCGGATGTTCGCGCTCACCCACTCCAGCGCCGCGACCTGATCGAGCAGGCCGCGGTTCGCCGGAGCCCCCTCGATGAGCGCGAAACCCTCGATGCCGACGCGGTAGTTGAACGTCACCACGACGACGCCGTCGGCCGCCAGCCGTGCGCCGTCGTACTCGGCCAGACCGGACGTGCCGATCGTGTAGCCGCCGCCCTGGATCCACACCATCACCGGCAGGTCCCCGGCCACGTCGGGCGACCAGACGTTGACGGTCAGCCACTCGTCGCCGGCGACCCCGACGCCGTCCATGCCGAACACGCTGGCCTGCGGTGGCGGCGGCCCGAACGCCAACGCCTCCCGCACGCCGTCCCACGCCACCACTGGCTGCGGTGCGGCGAACCGCGCCGCACCGACCGGTGGCGCCGCGAACGGGATCCCGCGGAACACCGCCATTCCCGCCTCGGAAGCGCCCCGGACCGTTCCACCGCTGACTCGAACCTCGACCATGGCCGAATCGTCGGCGCACCGCTCCCGGAATGGCCAGGGATTTACCGCTGAGCGGTTCAGGCCGTGACGACGACCTTCGCCCGCGCGTGCTCCGACTCGACGTGCCGGATGGCGTCCGGGGCGTCGGTCAGCGGATAGGTCCGCTCGATCACGGGCACCAGCTGTCCCGACTCGGCCAGTTCCCGCAACGCGGCCAGGTTCTCCTTGCTGGGCTTGGCCTCCAGCACCACCAGCCGTTGCCGGGAGAACGACGCCAGCAGCCTGCCCTGGATGATCAACCGGTACGGGCCGAACAACGCCCCACCGCTGAAGCTGCCACCGCCGGACAGCACCAGCGTGCCGTCCGGGGTGAGCAGCGCCCGCAACTCCCCCATCGACCTGTTCCCCACCAGGTCGAAGACGACGTCGTAGTGCTGCCCGGTGCGGGTGAAGTCCGTGGTCCGGTAGTCGATGACGTGGTCGGCCCCGACCGACCGCACCTGCTCGACGTTGCGCGTGCTGCACACGGCGGTCACGGTCGCCTTGCGCGCCTTGGCGATCTGCACCGCCATCAGCCCGACCCCGCCGGACGCGCCGTTGATCAGCACCTTCTGCCCCGCCCGCAGGGCCCGCAACCCCATCCACGCGGTGTTGCCCGCCAGCGGCAGCGTCGCCGTCTGCTCGAACGTGAGGTTGGACGGCTTGTGCGCCACCAGGTTCGCGGGCACCGTCACGTACTCGGCGAAAGACCCCTCGACCTCGCCGAACACCTCGTCCCCGACCTGCACCATGCCGCCCACCCCGGGGCCGGCCTCCTCGACCACGCCCGCGAAGTCCATCCCCCTGATCCGCGCCTTCGGGCCCGTGAAACCGAGGAACAGCCGCGCGAAGTACGGGTCGCCGCGCATGATGTGCCAGTCCGCGGCGTTCACCGACGACGCCCGCACCCGCACCAGCACCTCGCCGGCCGCGGGCACGGGCCGTTCGACCTCCTGCAACTCCAACACGTCCGCGGAGCCGTATCTGTCCTGCACGATCGCCTTCATCGCGGCCTCCCTGCCTTGCGAAGGAAGGTAAGCGGCGGCGACGCACCGGCACATCAGGGACCGCCCCTAGGGCGGCCACCCAATGTCGTCCGACATCATTCTGGCGGCGAACTCCTCGGCGTCGGCGAAGTCCTTCGCGTACTTGGCCGCGCGTCCGGCGCGGAAGTCCTCCGTGGGCGGATCCGGATCCTGGTCCTCGTCCGGGAGGTACTCGAAGGGTTTGACGTGGGTGAGGAACGCGGCGAGTTCGGCTCGGCCGGTCCTGATCAGTTCCTCGTGCCGGTCTGCGGGAAACCCGCACGAGTAGCGGGCACCGTGGTAGGCGTCGATCACCCCGAGGTGGAGCGCGTCCAGGTTCGGGAACGACTCCCGCGCCACGACCTCGACCGGCAACGGCACGCTGTCGCGGCGGTGGTGCGCGGTCCAGACGTCCTGTTCCAGGTCGAGTTCCAGAAGCCGTTGCGCCGCACGGGAACGGGCCAGGTCGGTCAGGCCGTCGTCGCCGATCACGTTGTCGTGCAGGCCCAGTTCCCACAACTGGGGCAGCACTTCCCACCCGGCGAGCAGGCGCGCGCCGTCGGAGTCGATGTTGTTGTGCGCCAACGAGACGCTCTCCAGCAATGGAGCGTCCGGTGGCAACGGCATCAGGTCACTGAGGGCGCAGTCGTCCAGGTTCAACCTCCGCAAGGTGCGCCACGCGGGCGCGTCCGGCGCGGAAGGCAAGGCGCCCAACGGGTTGGCCGACACGGTCAAGGACTCCAGTGGCAGCTCCAGCACCGCGGCCAGCCCGGCGGCGGTGAGCCCGGTCGCGGAGAGGTTCAGCGACTTCAGGCCCTTCGACTCCGCGACGGCCCGTGCGCCCGCGTCCCCGATCGGCTGCACGTCCGACCGGCCGTAGTGCGGCGAGCCGCCCGTACCACCACTCAGGTCGAGCTGTTCGAGTGCGGGCATGCGTGCGGAGAACAACTTCCGCACGCCGTCCGGGCCGAGGTGGTTCTTGCGGAGGTCGAGCTGCCGCAGCCGCGGGTACTCCGCGGCGAACGCGTCGGCGGTCCGGTCGGTCGCGACGAGGTTGGTCAGCACGATCTTCTCGACGATCGCGGAGTCGATGACACTCAGCACACCCGCGATCGTGTCGTCGCCGACGGGCAACGCCCCCAGGCACACTTCGGTGAGCTGCCCGAGCACACCGCTGCGCACGACCGCCTCGACACCACGCGCGCCAAGGCCTTCGCGGCCCATGCCCATGGTGGAGCCCTGCACGGTGAGACTGCGCAGGTTCGTCAGTTTCGCCTGGGAGAAGAACTCCTCGCACGCGCTGTCGTCCGCCTCGATGACGTTGCCGAAGTACGGCGCCCACGGCGGCTGTTTGCCGTCCTTGCCGCAGCGGAACCCGATCGCGAGCCGGTCCAGTCCGGACAGGCCCTCGCAGCCGGCCAGGTCACGGGCCTCGTCAGCGCTCTGCACGAGCACGTCGGCGGACCTCAGGTCCGGCGCGAGGCCGTTGCGCAGCAGGTGGATCAGGTCGGGCGCGAGCAGGCCCACGTGCCGCAGCCGGGTCGGCCGGTCGACGCGCAACGGCGGGATCTTGAAGTGCCACAGGCTTTCCCACACCCGCACCGTCGTCAGCGACTCGAGCCGGGTGACCGCCTCGCTCGCCGCGAACCGGTCGATCGCCTTGCCGTCGAACTCCCAGAGGCCCGCGAACTCGACGAGACGCAGGTTCTCCCAGTGGTCGGCGGTCTCCGCCAACGCCGCCACCTGGTCGTGGGCGTACCAGGCGAGCCGCAGGTCGCTCACCGCGCGCACTTCGGGCCTGACGCGCGGATCCGGCAGGTCCAGGTCGCGCATACCGTCCCGGTCGCTGCGGAGATCGAGCGAGCGGACGAGCGGCCACACCGGTTTCGTGAACCCGGATTCCAGTGCGGCGACCCAGGAGTACGGTGCCTGTCGCGTCTCGTCGGGCCAGGAGGCGAGCTGTTCTTCGCACCACGCGACGAGATCCTCGTCGGCCCTGGTCACCGCGGCACAAAGCGCGCGGAACGCCAACGACGTCGGCGTCCCGCGCAGCGCTCTGACAACTTCTTCGTTCACCCGCCCGAACCTACTGCGGCAGCTGCTCGCCCGTCTGCGCTTTGACCATGTACTCGGCGTACCAGTCGGGCCAGTTCTCGTCGTACTCGCCGCCGTTGCGCTTCTCGTGCTCGCCGTGCGCCACCGCGGCCCTGCGCAACGCCGCGGCCAGGTCGGCGATCGACGCGTAGGACGTGTCGTCGGCGTCCACGCGGCCGGGCAGGCGGGTCGTGACCTCCTGCAGGATCCACGTGTTGCCGTCCGGGTCGGCGAACTCGGCGCGCGTGAAGTAGCTGCGACGCTCGGGGTCGGCGCCCTCGACGGGACCGTCCGGTCCGCCGTGGAACAGAGGGCCGACCTTGACGCCGGCGGCGAGCAGGGCCTCGTGCGTCTCCACGATGTCCGAGACGATCAGGAAGTGCCTGCCGGAACCCGGTTCCGCGGTCGTCGCGCCCTCGCCGAAGTGGATGGAGGCGTCGGATCCGCGCGGGGTGAACTGCACGACCCACGGCGGGGTGGCGTCCAGGCGCCAGCCGAGGCGGGAGTAGAACTCCTTGGCGCGCTCGACGTCGGTCACGGGGATGACGGTGACTTCGAGCAACATGTCGATCTGGTCGAGGTTCTTCACTTCGCCACTTCCTTCGCGAGATCGCGGAGGGCGTTGAGGAACGCCTCCGAAAAGGTGGGGAACGGCTGGATGACGTCGAGCAGCACGGACAGCGGGACCTTCGCGCGGATCGCGACGGTGGCCTGCTGCAACCACTCGCCCGCTTCCGGGCCGATGGCGTAGGCGCCGGTGAGGACTTCACCGTCGGACACGAGCGTCAGGAATCCGGGCCGTGTCGCGTACTCACGGGTGTAGGTGGCCGTGCGCGCAACTCCGGACAGGTGCGCTGTCGCGGTGTACTTTCCTTCTGCCGCACCGACTGCGGCGACCTGCGGATCGGTGAACACGACCCGTGGCACTGCGTCGTAGTTGACGGTCGCGTTCTGGCCGAGGATGTTCGCGGCGGCCACCCGGCCCTGGTACTTGCCGACGTGGGTCAGGTTCCACTGGCCCGTGACGTCGCCGACCGCCCAGACGCCGTCCGCCACGTTCATCCGCTCATCGGTGGCGAGCCCACGCGGATCCGGCTCCACACCGACGTTCTCGAGCCCGATGCCGTCGACCCGCGGCCGCCTGCCGGTGGCGACGAGGAGCCTGTCGCCGCGCAACTGCGTGCCGTCCGAGAGGTCGAGGACGTACTCGCCGCCGTCGAACGAGGCGTTGTTGGCGTGAACACCGAGGTGGAGCTCGACGCCGGTCGTGGTGAGCGCCTCGCCCAGTGCGCGGCCGACCGCCTCCGGTTCGCGGGACAGCACCCGTTCGGCGCCGTCGACCAGCGCGACCGAGGCGCCGAGGTGCGTGAACGCCTGGGCGAGCTCGACACCGGTCGGGCCGCCACCGAGGATCAGCAGCCGGCGCGGGATTTCCCGCGCCGAGGTGGCCTCGCGGTTCGTCCACACGTCCAGGTCGCGCAGGCCGGGGATCGGCGGGATGAACGCCGCCGAACCGGTGGCGATCACGACGTGGTCGGCGGTGTAGGTCTGGTCGCCCACGGAGACCGCGCCGGGCCCGGCGATCTTGCCGTCGCCCCGCAGCACGTCGATTCCCGCGCTCTCAGCCCACTTCTGGCCGCCCGCGTCGTCGTAGGACGACACCATGAAGTCGCGGTACGCGAGCACGGCCTTCGCGTCGATCTCGCCGGTGACCGCCTCACGGGCACCGGGGACCTCACGGGCCGCCGCCACGACCTCACCGGCACGCAGCAACGTCTTCGAGGGGATGCAGGCGTAGAACGAGCACTCCCCGCCGAGCAACTCGCGCTCGACCAGCGCCACCCGGAGCCCGCCCTCGGCGACGGCGGCGGCGAAGTGCTCGCCGGGCGATCCGCCGCCGATGACGATCACGTCGTAGTGCGAGGTCATCACACACGTCCCGGGAGGCGCGTCGTGACCTCCTGCAGCACCCAGCCGTTGCCGTCCGGGTCGCTGAACGAGGCGAACGAGCCGTAGCTGGTGCGGGCGGCGTCCGGACCGGCGACCCGGCCGGCGGTGCCGGCGTGGTGGAAGACACCGGTCTTGTCGTGGAAGATCTCGCTGACGTCGACACCGCGGCCGATCAGGTCCTCGCGGGCGGCCTCGATGTCGTCGACGATCAGGTGCATGCCCTCGGCGCTGCCCGGCGCGGCGTTCGAGACGCCGTTGCCGAAGATGATCGACGCGGGCGAGCCGGTCGGGGTGAACTGGACCAGGCGGTAGCCCTCGTCGTCGGCGAACTCGGCGTCGAAGCGCCAGCCCAGCGTCTTGTAGAAGTGCACGGCCCGGTCGATGTCGCTGACCGGAATGACGGTGACCTCGAACCTGTAGTCCATCGGGTCCATCTCCTTCGTTTCGCTGATGACATGAGACTGCTCCCGCCAGGGGTCCCTTCGAACCCGTGGAACCCCCTGGTCGATCCCTGGTGACTACGCTCGGACCCGTGTCGGACGAAGGTCTGCTGGGCAGACGTGCGGAGGGCGAAACGCTGGACCGGCTGCTCACGCGGGCGCGGTCGGGCGCCGGCCAGGTGCTGGTCCTGCGGGGTGAGGCCGGGATCGGCAAGACCGCGCTGCTCGACCACGTGTCGACGCGGGCCGCGGGTTTCCGCGTCACGCGGGCCGCGGGCGTCGAGTCCGAGAGCGCGTTCCCGTACGCGGGGCTGCACCAGCTGTGCGTCCCGTTCCTCGACCGGCTCGACAAGCTGCCGCCACCCCAGCGCGAGGCGCTCGGCACGGCGTTCGGGATGGCCACCGGGCCCCGGCCGACGCGGTTCATGGTCGGGCTGGCGGTGCTGACGCTGCTCGCCGAGGTCGCCGACGAGCAGCCGCTGGTGTGCCTGGTCGACGACGCGCAGTGGCTCGACTCGATGTCGTCCGCGGTGCTCGGGTTCGTCGCCCGCAGGCTGCTCGCCGAACGGATCGCGCTGGTCTTCGTGCTGCGCGAGGGCAACGACTACCTCGACGGACTGCCGGAGCTGTTCGTGCGCGGCCTGGACGACGCCGACGCCCGCTCGTTGCTGGAGTCGGTGATCAAGGGGCCGGTGGACGGCCGGGTGCGCGACCGGATCGTCGCGGAGGCCAGGGGCAACCCGCTGGCGCTGCTGGAACTGCCGCGCGCCTGGACGACCGCCGAACTGGCGGACGGGCTGGACGGCGAGCAGCTGACCAGCCGCATCGAGGCCGGTTTCGTCCGGCAGATCGCACCGCTGCCCGCCGACACCCGGCTGCTGATGCTGATCGCCGCCGCCGAACCGCTCGGGGACGCGACCCTGCTGTGGCAGGCGGCCGGTCTGCTCGGGCTGGGCGCCGACCCGGCCGCCGCCGCTCTGGGCACCGGACTGATCGAGTTCGGCGCCCGTGTCCAGTTCCGGCATCCGCTGGTGCGGTCCGCCGTGTACCGGTCGGCGTCCACCGCGGACCGCATGCGGGTGCATCGGGCGCTGGCCGACGTGACCGATCCCGCCATCGACCCGGACCGCCGGGTGTGGCACCGGGCGCAGGGCACCGCCGCGCCGGACGAGGAGGTCGCCGCCGCGTTGGAACGATCGGCGGGTCGCGCGCAGGCCCGTGGCGGGCTGCTGGCCGCGGCCGCGTTCCTCGAACAGGCCGCCGTGCTCACCCCCGAACCCGGCCGCCGGGCCTCCCGTGAACTCGCCGCCGCACGCGCCAAGCGTGACGCGGGGGCGCTGGACGCGTCGTTGCGGCTGCTGTCAGCGGTCGAGGCCGGGCCACCGGACGAACGCCGCAGTGCCGAGATCGAGCACCTGCGCGGCCACATCGCGTTCGACCAGCGCCGGGTCGCCGACGCGGCGCCGCTGCTGTTCAGCGCGGCCCGCCGGCTCACGCCGTTCGACGCCGACCTGGCCCGTGAGACGCACCTGGAGGGTCTCTCGGCGGCGATCTGGGCCGGCGCGCCGCTGGCCGACGCCGCCCGCACCGCTCCCCCGGCACGCACCCCGGCCTGCGCTCTGGACCTGGTGCTCGACGCGCTGACGACCCGCATCACGTCGGGCTACGCGGCGGCCGTTCCGCAGATGACGCACGCGCTGGACGAGGTGCGGGCGTTGAAGGTCGGCGCCGACGACATCAGCCGCGTGCCGTGGCTGTTCGGCAACCGCGCGGGCGGGATCGTCGCGAGCGAACTGTGGGACTTCGACACGCGCCGTGCGTTCGCCCAGCAGCAGGTCCGCCTGTCCCGGGACGCCGGCGCGCTCGTGCAACTGCAGTTCGCGCTGAACTTCCTGGCGGACAACGAACTCCTCGCAGGCGAACCCGCGGCCGCGCAGGCGTTGATCGAGGAGGACCAGCGCATCTCGGAGGTCACCGGCATCCCGCCGGTCGGCTACGCGGTGCTGCTGCAGGCCGCCTACCGCGGCGAGGACGTGGCCACCACGGCGCGGGCGGAGGCACTGGCCGCGGGTCAGGGCCGGCTGGCCGTGATCGCCGACTGGACCGCCGCGATCCTCCACAACGGACTGGGCCGCCACGACCTCGCCCGCGACGCGGCGCTGCGGGTGTTCGCGTCCGACACCCTCGTCTACAGCTGCCTGATCGCGTCCGAACTGGCCGAGGCCGCGTCCCGCACCGGCGACACGGCTCTCGTCGAGGAGGCGCTGGAACGTTCGGCGCCGTGGGTCGACACGCACTGGTCGTCGGGCATCAAGGCCCGGCTGCGCGCGTTGAACGGGGAGACTTCGGCCTTCGCCGAGTCGATCTCTTCCTTGGAACGCACGGCTTTGCGCGGCGAACTGGGCCGCGCTCACCTGTTGTTCGGCGAGTGGCTGCGTCGCGAGGGCCAGCGCGTCGAGGCGCGGGAGCATCTCCGCACCGCCCACGAGGTTCTGACCGCCAGTGGCATGAAAGCGTTCGCGGACAGGGCTTTCCGCGAACTGCAGGCGACCGGCGAGACGGCCCGCAAGCGCACCGCCGAGCCCACCGACGAACTGACCGCGCAGGAGTACCAGATCGCCCGGCTGGCCCGCGAGGGCTACTCGAACCCGGAGATCGGCACGCGGCTGTTCATCAGCCCGCGCACCGTGGAATGGCATCTGCGCAAGGTGTTCGGCAAGGTGGGCGTGACCTCGCGCCGCCAGCTGCGCGACGCGAGGTTCTAGCCGATGATCAGCTGACGGTCCACTTGCAGGCGGTCGCGCCTCCAAGTCCGACGATCACGCCGGCGTTGTTGATGTCCCGCGGGTACGCGAACTGAGTGCCGCTGGGGAACCCGAGGTCGAGCTCCTCGCCCTCGTTGCTCCAGCGGTACGGGACGTTCTGGTTCGGGGTCGTGCTCCACCCGACCGCCACGCCGTGGTCGTTGATGCTCCACGGCGTGAGGTTCGGGCCGAACTTGGTCATCGACCCGTCGAGGTTCCAGCGCACGCCGAACGACCCCTCGTTCCAGAACGAGGCGGTGCCGACCACGTCACCGTTCCGGTTCACCGCCAGAGCCGTGGACTCGGCACCCTCTTCCAGCCTTTGCAGCGGGGTCACGGTGTTGCCGGGGTTCCACCGCACCGCCAGACGGTTCATGCCCGGCCCGGAGACCACCCCGGTCGCGTACCCGTTCGACGACGCGCCCGTCACGCGGCCCCAGGTGGCGCCCTCCGGCAACTTCAAGGCGGTGAGAACGCCGTTCGGCCGCCATCGCACCGGGATCTCGCGATCGTTGTCGCGGCTCACCGCGGTGCCGTAGACCGTGCCGGAGTCATCGATCGCGACCGCTGCCGCGGACCAGAAGCCGAACGGCACGGACAGCTCCGCGTACGAACCGTCCGCGTTGAAGCGGAGGGCCCTGCCGCCGACGTCAGGACTGGTACCGGTGGCGGTTCCCACGGCGACACCGTTGTTGTTGATCGCTTCGAGCTGGGTGTGGCGGTCGGCCGGTCCGGCGAGCTCGGTCACCCCGGCACCGTCGTACTTCACCGGCCGGTTGAAACCGGCCCTGTTGGACGTCCCGACCGCGACGCCCGAGTCGTTGATCGCCGCTGCCGAGCTGCCGGTGGAGCCCGGCAGGCCGCCCAGTTCGGTGATCGTCGTGGCCGCGTGAGCCTGTGGCACGACGACCACCGACGCCAGAAGTGCTGCGGACAAAGCGAAGGAGAGTCTTCGACTCATTCCCAATCCCCCAAGTTCGTGAGCCATGCGGTGGCCACGATATAGAGGGAGTGATCGCGTTGGCCAGGTCACCGGGCAACGACCCGGTGACCTCGCCGGTCCGTCAGCTGACGATCCACTTGTACGCTTTGCCCCAGACCGATCCCACGATCACGCCGTCGTTGTTGATGGCCAGCTTCTCGATGCTCGGAGCGGGCGCGAGGAGACCGAGATCGAGCTTCAGGTCGTCGCGGGTCCAGCGGAACGGGCGCCACTGGCCGTCGGCCCAGCCGTATCCGACCGCGATGCCGTGGTCGTTGACACCTGTCGGCTCGTCCAGTTGGCCGTACATGTTCATCGACCCGTCTGCGTTCCAGCGCAAGGCGTACGGCTCTCCGCCTCCCGCGAGATCGGCGCTTCCCACCACGTCACCGTTGCGGTTCACCGCCGTCGCTCTGCTCCAGGCACCCTCGGCCAGCCTGGGGAGCACGGTCACGCTGCGGTCGGGGTTCCAGCGCACCGCCACCTTGTTCAGGCCAGGACCGGAGACGAATCCGGCCCCGTACCCGTTCGGCGACGCACTCACCACAGTCCCGTCGGTGGCACCCGCCGGCAACTTCATGGCGGTGAGGACGCCGTTCGGCCGCCAGCTCACCGGGATCGAGTGGCCGCTGCCATGGGCGACGCCGTAGGTGATCCCGTTGTCGTCGATCCCCACCGCCGTCGTGAAGGTGGAGCCGGACGGAATGCCGAGCACCACGTACGAACCGTCCGGGTTGAACCGGATCGCGTTGTCGCTGATGCCGCGGACGCTGCTGTTGCCCACGGCCGCCCCGTGGTTGTTGACCGCGGTGAGGCTGACGGACGCGCCGTCCGGTCCGACGAGCTCGGTCACCCGGCCGGCGTCGAACTTCACCGCGCGAGTAACGCCCCCGACGATGGAACTTCCCACCGCGAGGCCGGAGTCGTTGATCGACATCACCTTGGTGCTGGTGGCCTCCGCCAGGCCGTCGAGTCGGATGATCGTCGTTTCCGCGTGGGCCGGCGCCGTGACGACGAGCGTCGACAGAAGTGCTGCGGACAAAGCAAAAGAGAGCCTTCTCATGTTCGTTTCCCCCAGTTCGATGAGCGGAGCGGTGGTTCGCGCGACGGCTCAGCCGACGACCCACTTCACGGCGCGTGACCCCGCCCATCCCACGATCACGCCGTCGCTGTTGATGTCCAGCGCGGCGGCACTGGTGACACCGTCGGGGTGGCCCAGTTCGAGCTTGGTCCCGTACCGGTCCCAGCGGAACGGGTGCTGGTCTGCTCCGACGTAGTAGCTGCCGACCACGACACCGTGCTCGTTGATGCCCTTCGGCAGGCTGCCCTGCCCGAAGTTGGTCACCGATCCGTCGGTGTTCCACCGCACGCCGAACGTCGCCTCGTCGTTCGCGGAATTGGCGTTGCCGGCCACCTCACCGACCTGGTTCACGGCCTGGGCGCTGGTCATCGCGCCGTCCGCCAGCCTGGCGAGCACGGTCACGGTGTTGTCGGGGTTCCAGCGCACCGCCGTGGTCGGGAGACCGGGGCCGGAGACGTATCCGGCCACATGTCCGTTCGCCGCCGCGTCCGACACGTAGGCCCAGGTGGCGCCCGTCGGCAGCTTCATCGCGTTGAGGACGCCGTTCGGCCGCCAGCGCACGGGGATCTGCTGGTTGTTCGAGTTGGTGGCGATGCCGTACGTGGTGCCGCGGTCGTCGATCGCCAGCCCGAGCGAGTTCTCGAAACCGAACGGCACGGACAGCACCGAGTACGAACCGTCCGCGTTGAAGCGGATGGCCCTCGTTCCCGTGCTGGGGCCGCTGGTGGTGCCGACGGCGACTCCGAAGCGGTTGACCGCCTTCACCGAGGTGCGCCCGTCGGCCGGCCCGGCGAACTCGGTCGCCCCGCCCTGGCCGTCGAACTTCACCGGGCGATCCGTGCGGCCGTCGCCGTAGCCGCTGCCGCCCACCGCCACGCCGAGTTCGTTGACGGCCAGGGCCCAACTCGAGGTGGCGCCCGGAATGCCACCGAGGTAGGTGATCGTCGTGTCCGCGTGCGCCTGTGGCGCGACGACGATGGTGGCCAACAAGGCCGCGGACAGCGCAAAAGAGAGTCTTCGACTCATGTCTTCCCCCAGAGTTCGTGAGCCAAGCGATGCTCACGGTACCGAGAGGTCGATCGAGTCGGCCACCAGTTCGTGCAACCGCTGCGCGTGAGAGTGCGACCGCACGGCCGCACTCTCCACGACGCGGCTTCAGTTCCCGGCGGCGAGCCACTGCTCCAGGCTGGTCGGCTGGAGCTGCGCGCCCGCGTTCGGCACGAGCTGCTTGCCGGTCAGGAACGTGCCGAAGTACTTGGCCTCCGGGTCGCTCACGACCTCGCGCTCGTCCTTGCGCTGCGTCAGCACCGTGCGGATCCAACCGTCCATTGTGAACTCTTCCGGCCCGCCGATCTCCAGCACGCCGTTCACCGGCTCGGTCGCGGCGGTCCTGGCGACCACCGCGGCGACGTCCGAGGCCGCGATCGGCTGGACGCCACCGTGCGGGAGGTGCACGGCGCCGTCCTGCTCGGCGGAGTTCGCGATGGCACCCGCGAACTCGAAGAACTGGGTGGCGCGGATGATCGAGTACGTGAGGCCCGACTCCGTGATGAGCTTCTCCTGCGCCACCTTCGCGCGCAGGTAGCCGGACTCGGGCAGCTCGTCCGTGCCGACGATCGACAGCGCGACGTAGTGCCCGACGCCCGCCTCGGCCGCGGCCTTGGTCAGGTTCGTCGTGGCGGTGGTGAAGAAGTTCATCACGTCGTCGTCGGCGAACGACGGCGAGTTCGACACGTCGATCAGCACGTCGGCGCCCTTCAGCACCTCCTCGACGCCCTCTCCGGTCAGCGTGTTGACGCCGCTGTTCGGGGACGCGGGCACGGCGTCGTGGCCGTGCTCGCCGAGCCGCTTCACGACCTGGCTGCCGATCAACCCGGTACCGCCGATGACAACGATCCTCATGGGTCCGTCCCTCTCGTGAGCCCGCCGCGTGCGGGTGTTCACGAGCTAAGACAGGACAGCCCTCGAAGTTGTGACAGGCCTACCGGAACGCGGCCAGCTTGTCGGGGTTGACCAGCCACAACACCTGGTCGATGCCCTCGTCGGAGGCCGTCACGGTGATCACGGCGTAGGTGCCGGAGTCCTTGCGCAGCCGGATGGCGGTGAGCCCGTTCGCCTCCACGAACGACGCCTCGGCGCCGGCCCAGAACGACGGCGCCCACCCCGAGATGATCTTCGCCAGGGAGGCCGCGCCGACCAGCGGACGACCGGCCGCCCGGATGGAACCGTTGCTGTCGGACCAGCTCACGACGTCCTGCGCGAACAGCTTCTCGAGCCCGGCCAGGTCACCGGCCTGCGCCGCCGCCACGAACGCCTCCAGCAGCTTGCGCTGGTCCGCTCGTTCGACGGGCACGCGGCGTTCGTCCGCGAGGTGCTTGCGCGCCCGGCTGACCAGCTGCCGCGTCGCGACCTCACTGGTCTGCACGATCTCGGCGATCTCCCGGTACGGGTAGTCGAACGCCTCGCGCAGCACGTACGCGGCCCGTTCGGTCGGGGTCAGCTTCTCCAGCAGCATGAGCACCGCGAGCTCCAGCACCGCGCCCTGCTCGGCACCGACCTGCGGGTCGGCCGAGGTGTCGACGGGTTCGGGCAGCCACGGCCCGACGTAGGTCTCGCGGCGGGCCCGCGCTGTCTGCGACTCGTTGATCGCGAGGCGGGTGATCGCGGTGGCCAGGTACGCCTCGGGGTTGAGCACGGCGGCGCGGTCCGCGAGCTGCCAGCGCACCCACACCTCCTGCACGAGGTCCTCGGCGTCGGCCACGCTGCCGGTCATGCGGTAGGCGATGCCGAACAGCCTCGGCCGGGCCGCCGCGAACACCGACTCGGCCTCGTCCAGCTGCTGCGTCATGCGCCACCCCTTCTCCCACCGGCCACCGTAGCGCCGATGGGAGAAGGCGGTGATGTGGCGCCTCACACGGAGTTAGTCGCAGCTCCACTTCAGCGGGCCGGAGCCGGACTTGCTGAAGAGCGTTTCGTCGTCACCCGCCACGAACAGCTCCGACACGCCGGAGACGCCGCTCGGCAACGGCAGCTCGGTCTTGAAGTTGGTGTCCCGCCAGATCGCGGCCTTGCCCGTCAGCGACGACCGCTGTCCGGTGACCAGACCGCCACCGGTGATGGTGTACGCGGACGCGGCACCCGCGATGCGCTTCACCACGCCGTTGCTGTCCCACAGCAGGGCCTGCGCGTTGGGCCACGAGCCTTCGAGCTGGTAGCCGACCACCTTGCCGCCCCGGATCGCCTGGACGTGCTGGGGCTTGCCCTGGTGCTCGAGATCGGTCACGACTCCGTTGCGCCACAGGCGTCCCCCGTTGCCGCTCGGGTGGCGCAGCAGCACCGTGCCGTCGTCGTCCAGGTCCTGCCCCAGGCCGGCCGACCGTTCGATGATCTGGGGCGCGGCCCCCGGCGTGGACGCGGTCCACAGGACCGTCACCCCTTCGCCGTCGGAGACCCGCGTGGCGCCGCCCAGCACGTCGCCGCGTTCGTTGATCTTTTGCGGGACGCCGATGCGGTAGCCCTCCAGACCGGGGAGCTCGGTGATCGTTCCGGTGCTCTCGTGCGCGCCGGTGTACAGCACCGCGGCCGTGCGGTCCGGGAAACGGCCGAACATCAGCACGGTCCCCGAACGGTTCTCGTCGGCGACGTGCAGGTTCTTGAGGTTCTCCACCTCCTGGAGCACCCTCGGCTGCCCGCCGGTCCAGAACACGGCGTCGTAGTCGCTCGAGCCCTGCCGAAGCGCGTTGCCCGAGTAGTTGCCGTTGCTGTCCGTGCCCTTCACCGTCGTGAACCGGGCGTCATAACCGGACGGCACCGGGACGTTCGACACGGCCCACTCACAGGCTGCCTGATCGGCCACCGCCATCGGTGCCGTGAAAGCCGTGCATGCCAAGCCAATTGCAGCGACAAGCGCTGATCCACGCATCATTGATTCCCCCAGAATCACGTAGACGACGTGACTACACATACACCAAATCCGGATGCGGAAGACCCGCTTTGTGCTCAAACTGACGCCGTGATCACCGAACGCCCCAGCCCGCCGGTGCAGGCGGGCGAACGCGAGACCCTGCGCGCGTTCCTCGACTTCCACCGCGCCACCCTCGCGATGAAGTGCGACGGTCTGTCCGACGAGGACCTGCGCCGCCGCTCGATGCCCCCGTCCACGCTGACGCTGCTCAGCCTCGTCCGGCACATGGCCGAAGTGGAGCGCACCTGGTTCCGCAAGGTCATCAACGGCGAGGACATCCCGCTGGTGTGGTCGGACGCGGGTGACTACCAGGTGGCTTACGACGCCTCGAAGTCCACGCGGTCGGAGGCGTTCGAGGCGTGGCAGGCCGAGGTCGAGCACTCGCGCCGGATCGAGCGCGAGGCCGAGTCGCTCGACGTCACGGGCTACCAGCCGCGGTGGGAGGAGCAGGTGTCGTTGCGGCTGGTGATGAACCACCTCTGCCACGAGTACGCCCGGCACAACGGTCACGCGGACTTCCTGCGCGAGGGCATCGACGGCGTCACAGGGGCGTGAGGTTCCGCCGCGCCGCCGCCACGACGGCCGGGTCGCGCAGTGCGCGGTGCAGTGCCGGCAGATCGGCCAGCTCGTCGTCCCAACTGGACGCGGCCGGACAGGTCGAGCCGGGCGTCGCGGATCTCGACGGTTCGCCGGTACAGCCGCAGTTCCCGCGAACTGGCGAACCAGCGCGGCGGACTGCCCAGCACGACGGACGGCACCGCCTCGACCGGCTCCGTCCACAACGGACCGATCCGCCGGTACCCGCGGCCGCCGGACCCAGCGCGCCCCGGACGTGATCAGCAGCTTGTCGTACGGCATCGTGTTCGCGCGGCCCTCGACATCGGTCACCCGCACGCACTTCTGGGCGAGGTCGATGCCCGTTGCCGCGCCCAGCACGAGTTTCGTGCGCTTCAGGGTGTTCCGCAGCGGCACCGCGACCCGGCGCGGGTCGAACACACCGCCCGCCACCTCGGGCAGCAGCGGGATGTAGAGCATGTGGTCGACGGGGTTGATCGCGACCAGGTCTGCCGCGTCCTCGGGAGTTTGCGTTCCAGCTTGCGCAGACAGTGGAATCCGGCGAACCCGGCACCGATCACCAGGACCCTCGGCCGAGCGGACATGCGCCGTCCGCGCTGTGCCGTCAGTAGAAGCCTTCACGCCGCGCCGAGCCCTTGTGGCCCAGGTCGGCGCTGATCCGTTCCGCGGCGTCGAGCAGCAACGGCACCACCTCGCCGCGGATCTCCCGCACAGATGATCGCCCAGCGGAGGTGGAGGACGCGAGCGCGGCGACCACCTCCCCGGTGCGGTCGCGCACGGGCGCGGACACCGAGAGCAGCCCGATCTCCAGTTCCTCCGCCACGATCGACCACCCGTCCGAGCGAACCTGCCGCAGACTCGCCAGAAACGCGTCGGCGTCGGTGATCGTGTGCCTGGTCAGCGCGGGCAGACCGGCCGCGACGACCTCCTCGGCCACCGCGTCCGGTGCCCAGGCGAGGAGCACCCGGCCCATCGACGTCGCGAACGCCGGGACCCTCGTGCCGACCGACACGTTGATGCTCATGATCCGCCGCACCGGCACCCGCGCGACGTAGACGACGTCCCGTCCGTCCAGTTCCGCGAGCGACGCCGACTCGCCGGTCTTCGCCGACAGCTCCAGCAGGTGCGGCTGGGCGATCTCGATCATCGCGTGCGACGCCGAGTAGTGCTGCCCGATGCTGAGCACCCTCGGCGTCAGCGTCCACCGCGTGCCCTCGTTGCGCACGTATCCAAGCCGTTGCAGGGTGAGGAGAATCCGGCGCACGGCCGGCCGCGAGAGATTCGTCGCCGCGGCCAGTTCGGCCAGGTTCGGGCTGACCCGGTCCTCGTCGAACGCGAGCAGCACCGCGAACCCGCGCTCGATGCTCTGGATGAAGTCGCGCTCGTCCGGCCCGCTGGTCATCGCCCCATCTTTCCGCACCGCGACCCGTTGACATGCCCGCAACGTCGGTGCACCCTCATGTAACCGCAAAGCGTACATCTTGTACGCACAGCGTACAGGAGGAGCGGGAGATGACTCTGGATCACCGCACAATCCGAAACGGGTTCGGCAGGTTCGCCACCGGCGTCACGGTCGTGACCTGCCGTAACGACGACGGAGAGCCGCACGGCGCGACCGTCAACGCCTTCACGGCCATCTCGCTCGAACCGGCGCTGTGCCAGGTCACGCTGACCCGCAACTCCAAGGCCTGCCGGTTCCTCGACGACAAGCCGTTCGCCGTCAACGTCCTCGCCGCCGACCAGATCGACGCGGCCTGGACCTTCGCGGGCCGCCCCCAGGGCCCCGCACCGCGCTGGGCCGACGGGCCGACCGCCCCCGTTCTGCTCGGCACCGCCGCGACCATCTCGTGCCTGCCTTGGCGCACGTACGACGGCGGCGACCACCTGATCGTCATCGGCGAGGTCGCGCACCTCAGCACCAGCGACGCCGATCCGTTGCTGTTCTTCGGTGGCGCGTTCCGCGAGATCGCCGGACGCACCGCGGACCACTGGATGAGTTCCGTCGACTGCCCGGACATCGGGTGGTTCGGATCCGACTTCGCCCCACTGCGAACCACTTCGACGCTGAAGGGTTAGGCATGACCACGCAGCAGCAGCAACGCACGACCCGGCCGATGACCGGCGAGGAGTACATCGAGTCCATTCGGGACGGACGAGAGGTCTTCCTCGGCGGCGAGAAGGTCGGCGACGTCACCACGCACCCCGCGTTCCGCAACTCCGTCCGGATGACGGCCCGGCTGTACGACGCGCTGCACGACCCGGACAAGCAGGCCGTGCTGACCGCGCCGACCGACACCGGCAGCAGCGGATTCACGCACCCGTTCTTCCGCACGCCCCGCAGCAGCGCCGATCTCTACGCCGACCGCGCCGCCATCGCGGAGTGGGCGAAGATGACCTACGGCTGGATGGGCCGCAGCCCCGACTACAAGGCCGCGTTCCTCGGCACGCTGGGCGCCAACGCCGACTTCTACAACCCGTTCGCGGACAACGCCCGGCGTTGGTACCAGGAGTCGCAGGAGAAGGTCCTGTACTGGAACCACGCGATCATCAACCCGCCGGTCGACCGCAACCGGAACCCCGACGAGGTGAGCGACGTGTTCATGCACGTCGAGGAGGAGCGCGACGACGGCCTGATCGTGTCCGGCGCGAAGGTCGTGGCGACCGGTTCGGCGATCACGAACTACAACTTCATCGCGCACTACGGGCTGCCGATCAAGAAGCGCGAGTTCGCACTGGTGTGCACGGTGCCGATGGGCGCGCCGGGCATGAAGCTGATCTGCCGCAACTCCTACTCCGCCAACGTCGACAAGACCACCGGGCCGTTCGACTACCCGCTGTCGTCGCGGTTCGACGAGAACGACACGATCTTCGTGCTGGACCGCGTGAAGATCCCGTGGGAGAACGTCTTCATCTACGGCGACGCGGAGAAGGCCAGCACGTTCTTCCCCGGATCCGGGTTCCTGCACCGCTTCACGTTCCACGGCGTCACGCGCCTGTCGGTCAAGCTCGACTTCATCGCCGGACTGCTGCTCAAGGGCGTGGAAGCCACCGGGGTCAAGGACTTCCGCGGCATCCAGACCCGCGTCGGCGAGGTCATCGGGTGGCGCAACCTGTTCCACGCGCTGTCCGAGGCGATGTGCGCGAAACCCGACGAGTGGGTCGACGGCGCCGTGCTGCCACACCTCGACTTCGGCCTGGCCTACCGGTGGTTCATGACGGTCGGCTACCCGCGCATCCGCGAGATCATCATGCAGGACATGGGTTCCGCGCTGATCTACCTGCCGTCGTCGGCCAAGGACTTCATGTCCGACGAGACGCGGCCGTACCTCGACAAGTACGTGCGGGGCTCGAACGGCATGGACGCCGTCGAGCGCGTGAAGCTGATGAAACTGATCTGGGACTCGATCGGCAGCGAGTTCGGCGGCCGGCACGAGCTCTACGAACGCAACTACTCCGGCAACCACGAGGGTGTGCGCGCCGAAATGCTGTTCGCCGCGCAGCAGTCCGGCATGGCTGATTCCATGAAGGGATTCGCCGAGCAGTGCATGGCCGAGTACGACCTGAACGGCTGGACCGTTCCCGACCTGTTCAACCCCGGCGCGACCTCGCTGAGCGGAAGGTGACCTCCCGATGACTGCCGTTCACTCCCCCACCGCGGCGGACTCCGGCGCTTCCGCGAGCGCCAGCTTCCGTTCCACCACGCGGTCTTCCGTCGACGTCTCCCCCGAACGGGTGTCCACTGTGGCCACCGCCGTGCTGCGGGGCGTGCACTCCGCGATCCGTGAGCACGACGTCACCTACGCCGAGTTCCAGGCCGCCAAGCAGTGGCTGATGGACCTCGGCGAGGGCGGCGAGTGGCCGTTGTTCCTGGACGTGTTCGTGGAGCACGTCGTCGAGGAGGTCGCCGCCCGCACGCAGGACGGCACCAAGGGCAGCATCCTCGGCCCGTACTACCTGCCGGACCAGGTGGCGCTGCCTTCCGTCGCGACGCTGCCGATGCGTGCCGACGAGCAGGGCTCGCCTCTGGTGTTCTCCGGTCGCGTGACCGACCTCGCGGGGCTGCCGCTGGCCGGTGCCGAGCTGGACATCTGGCACGCCGACTCCGAGGGCTACTACTCGGGGTTCGCGCCGGGCATCCCGGACGGGAATCTGCGCGCGGTCGTGACGACGGACGCGGAGGGCCGGTTCGAGATCACGACGGTGCAGCCCGCGCCGTACCAGATCCCGACCGACGGCCCGACCGGCCGGTTGATCGACGCGGCCGGCTGGCACCCGTGGCGGCCCGCCCACCTGCACCTCGTCGTGCGCGCTCCCGGGCATCGGCCGATCACCACGCAGCTCTACTTCGCCGGTGGTGAGTACGTGGACAGCGACGTCGCCGAAGCGGTGAAGCCCGAACTCGTCCTGACTCCGGCCGACCAGCGCGTGTCCTACGACTTCGTGCTCGAACCCGCATGAACGACCTCCAGATCGACGGCGTGGACACCGTTCTGCTCGACGTCCCGCTCGTCCGGCCGCACCGCTTCGCCCGCACCGGGATGGACGCGCAGCCCGTGCTGCTCGTCCACGTCCGGACCGCGGGCGGGGCGGTCGGCCTCGGCGAGGGCGTCGTGCCGGGCGGGCCGTGGTGGGGCGGTGAGTCGGTCGAGACCATGAAGGTGGTCATCGACCAGTACATCGCCCCGCTTCTGGTGGGCCGTCGAACCGACGACATCGCGGGCATCCTGCAGGCCGTCAACGACGTTGTGAACGCCAACCTCTACGCCAAAGCAGCTGTCGAGGTCGCGTTGCACGACGCGTGGGCACGTTCGCTCGGCGTTCCGGTGCACACGTTGCTCGGCGGGCTCGCGCGCACGTCGATCCCGGTGACGTGGGCGCTGGGCACCGAACCCGCGGCCGTCGTCATCGAGGAGGCGATGGCCAAGCTCGACGCGGGGCATCGCAGCTTCAAGCTCAAGATGGGCGCGCAGGACCCGGTGGACGACGTGCGACGGGTGTGCGCGATCGCGGAGAAGCTGCAGGGCGTCGCGGGCGTGCGGGTGGATCTGAACGCGCGCTGGGACCGGCTGACCTCGTTGCGGTACCTGCCCGAACTCGTGGACGCCGGCGTCGAGCTGGTCGAGCAGCCCGTGCCGGGTGCCGAGGTGGAGTGGCTCGCGGAGATCAACCACGCGCTGCCGATCCCGGTGATGGCCGACGAGTCGCTGCGCACGCCGTCGGACGCGTTGCGGCTGGCGGGTTTGCGGGCGGCGGACGTGTTCTCGTTGAAGACCACGAAGTCCGGCGGGCTGCGCGCTACCGCCGCCATCGCTTCGATCGCCGCCGCGGCGGGTATTCCGTGTCACGGCGGCACCTCGATCGAGAGCCCGGTCGGCACGGCGGCGTCGCTGCATCTCGCGTGCGCCTCACCGGCGGTCACGTGGGGCAGCGAGCTGTTCGGGCCGTTGCTCATGCGCGAGGAGCTGCTGGCCACGCCGCTGCGCTACGACGGCGGCGACCTGCACCTGCCAGGCGGACCGGGGCTCGGCGTCGAGCTGGACCCCGCGGCCGTCGCGGCCTTCACCAGGAGGTGACCGTGCTCTTCCACGTGCGGATGGACGTTTCCCTGCCCCACGACATGGACCCGCAGCGTCGTGCCGAGTTGGTGCGCGCGGAGAAGGAACGCGCGCTGGAGTTGCAGAAGATGGGCGTGTGGCCGCATCTGTGGCGCGTCGTCGGGCAGTACAGCAACATCAGCGTCTTCGAGGTGCCGTCCAACGACGAGCTGCACGCGTTCCTGTCGTCGCTGCCGCTGTGGGAGTACATGCGGGTCGAGGTGACACCGCTGGCGACGCACCCCTCCGATCTGGCGGCCCAGCCATGACGGCGGTCCGGGAAGCTCCGGTGTGGCGCTCGCTCGCCGACGTACCCGGCGACTGGCCGGGGTGCGTGGTGACGATCGGGGTGTTCGACGGCGTTCATCGCGGGCACGCCCACCTCATCTCCGCCGCACGGGAGGTCGCCGGGTCGCGGCCGGTGGTGCTCGTGACGTTCGACCCGCATCCCGCGCGGGTGCTCGGCCTGCCCCGCGACACGTCCGCGCTGAGCACCGTCGACCGGCGTGCGGAGCTCGGGCGCTGCCTGGGGGTGGAAGCGACGCTGGTGCTGCCGTTCACCCGTCGCTTCGCCGCGTTGTCCCCCGCCGACTTCGTGGCGGAGGTGCTGGTCGGGACGTTGCGCGCCGAGGCCGTCGTGGTCGGGGCGAACTTCACGTTCGGTCATCGCGGCGCCGGGACCGTGGACACGTTGCGGGAGCTGGGACTTCCCGCGTTCGGCGTCGACCTGGTGGACGGGTGTTCGTCGACGCGGGTGCGGGAGTTGGTGCGGCACGGCGATGTCCGTTCGGCGGCGCTCGTGCTCGGGCGGCCGCACCGGGTGGAGGGTGTGCTGTCCGCCGGCGTGGTGGTCGTGCCGCCGGGGACCGCGCTGCCGCCGGACGGCCGGTACGCGGGCACTCTCGGTGGGCGGGCGGCCCGGTTGGTCGTGTCCTCCGGTTCGGTGCTGGTGACCGGTCCTGAGGGGCCGGCCGTCGTCGAGTTCCTGGACCGGCTGTGACGGATCGGGTGCGGCGGTTGGAGGATCTGGAGGAGATCCGGGCGCTGGACGCCGCCTACTGCCGGTTGCTCGACTCCGGTTCGTGGGACGCGCTGGTCGAGTTGTTCGTGGAGGACGGCGAGTTCGCCGGGCTGTCGACGGCGCGCGGGCACGCGGAACTGACCTCGTTCTTCGGAGGGCTCGCTTCGGGCGGGCTGACCGCGTTCTGGCACCACGTGACGAACCTGGAGATCGAGTTGGACGGCGACCGCGCGCACGTCTGCTCGTTCCTCTTCCAGCCCTGCGTGCTGCACGGCGAACCGCACGTGGCCGGCGGCCGCTATCACGACGATCTCGTCCGCGTTGGTTCGAAATGGCGCTACCAGCGCAAACGCGTCGTCTTCGACTACTTCGCGCCGTTGTCGGAGGGCTGGGACCACGGCCGGTTCAGCCTCGACTCCGCCCGCGCCACTCGTGGGGAGCACGCGTGATCCACCACGCCGTCGACGGTCCGCCGGAGGCCGAGGTGCTCGTGCTCGGCCCGTCGCTCGGCACCGAACTCGGTCTCTTCGACGCCCAGGTGGCCGGGCTCTCCGACCGCTGGCGGGTGGTCCGGTTCGACCTGCGCGGCCACGGCGGTTCACCGGTGCCGCCCGGCCCGTACTCGATCGCGGACCTCGCGGCCGACGTCGTGGAACTGCTCGATCACCTGGGCGTGCGGAGGTTCCACTACCTCGGGGTGTCGATCGGCGGCGCGATCGGCCAGTGGCTCGCCCTGCACTCCGGCTCGCGGCTGTTAACGCTCACCATCTGCGCCTCCGCCGCGCGGTTCGCCGATCCGCCCCAGTGGCCGGTGCGGGCGGCGACGGTCCGTGCCGAGGGCACTGGCGCGATCGTGCCGTCGCGGACCGGTACCTGGTTCACCGAGGAGTTCGCCGCCCGTGAGCCTGCGGAGGCCGAACGGCTTTTGGAGATGCTGCGCGCGACGTCCGCCGAGGGGTACGCGGGCTGCTGCGAGGCCATCGGGGCGTTCGACGTGCGCTCCGAACTGGGCGGAGTCGCCGTGCCGACGCTCGTGCTCGCGGGTGCCGACGATCCAGCGACGCCTCCAGACCTGGTGCGGGAGATCGCGGACGGGATTCCCGGCGCGCGGTTCGAGGTCGTGGCCGGCTCCGCACATCTGTTCACCGCCGAACGCCCTGAGATCGTGAACACCGCGGTCGCCGCCCACCTGCTGCGAAGGATCGATTAACCGCCGGCTAACCGGCCCCCGTCACCGTGGCGGCATGCGCAAAGTGATGTTGCTCCTGCCCGCCGTGGCGCTGACGGCACTCGCCTCCGTCGGCAAGGCGGAGGCCGAGTCCGCTCCTGGATGCGCCGGCACCGTGCAGATCGGCTCCACCGGCTATGTGAAGAAGAACGGGACGATCATCGCCTCGGTGAAGCAGTTCAAGGGCTGCGGCAAGAACTGGGCCTACACCTACGTGTGGGACTCCTACGCCGCGCAGCCCGGCGGCTTCAGCTCCAGCGCCGCCATGGTCGTGAACGGGTCGCGCGACTACAACAGCAACGTCAACGGCACCAACAAGCAGGACGTCTGGTCCAAGGGCACCAACACGCTCACCAAGTGCACGCGGGCGTACGGCGAGGTGTGGGGCGACGGCAACGTCTACTGGGGACAGACCGACGAACGCTGCTAGTCCAC
Source organism: Lentzea sp. NPDC092896 (assembly GCF_044754905.1). Taxonomy (NCBI): domain Bacteria; kingdom Bacillati; phylum Actinomycetota; class Actinomycetes; order Pseudonocardiales; family Pseudonocardiaceae; genus Lentzea; species Lentzea sp. NPDC092896. Next base: position 443,413 of record NZ_JBIVPX010000007.1, on the reverse strand, counting down.
GTAGTTGCTGACCTCGACCAGGTTCCCGTCGGGATCACGCACGTAGACACTGCGGATCGGGCCCGTCGCGCCGGTGCGGCCGACCGGGCCCTCGATGATCTCGACGCCGTGGCCGGCCAGGGTCGCGATCACGTCGTCGAGCGGGTCCTCCGTGATGAAGCACAGGTCCGCGCTGCCGGGAACGGCGTGGCGCGCCCTGGGTTCGAACTCGTGGCCCGCCTCGTGCAGGTTGATCTTGCCGGAACCGAACTCGAGCGCCTTGCGGCCGTTCCCGAACGTCACCTCGCGCATGCCCAGCACGCCCGCGTAGAAGCCGATCGCGGCGTTCAGGTCGGCGACGGTCAGCACCAGGTGGTCGAGTCGATCGATGCGCATCGCCCTAGTGTGCCGGGCATGGGGCTGCGGTTGTCGGTGCTCGACACGTCACCGATCGTGCAGGGGTCGACGCCACGCGAGGCGTTGCGCAACACGGTCGATCTCGCGGAACTGGCGGAGGAGCTGGGGTTTCACCGGTACTGGGTGCCGGAGCACCACGGCATGCGCGGGGTCGCCAGTTCCGCACCGGCCGTGCTCGTCGCGCATCTGGCGGCCGTGACCTCCCGCCTGCGCGTCGGTTCCGGTGGTGTTCTGCTGCCCAACCACCCGCCGCTCGTGGTGGCCGAGCAGTTCGGCACGCTCGCGGCCCTGCATCCCGGCCGGATCGACCTCGGTGTCGGCCGTGCGCCCGGCGGTGCGCCGTCGGTGGTCTCGGCTTTGCGCCGCAGCGACCGGCCGTACCGCTCTCAACTCCTCGAGCTGCAGTCGTTGCTGAACCCGTCGGACACCGTCGCGGTACCGGTGAAGGGCGGCAACGTGCCGGAACTGTGGCTGCTGGGCTCGTCACCGGGCACGGCGACGCTGGCCGCCGAACTGGGCGTGCCGTTCGCGTTCGCGCGGCATCTCAGTCCGGAACTGACGTGCGCGGCGGATCTGGTCAGCGTCTCGGTGATCTGCGCGGAGGACGATCAACGGGCCGAGTGGCTCGCCGGGCCGATCAGGACGAAGGTGCGCGGCAGACAGAACGGCAACCGGATCCTGTTGCCCAGCCCGCAGGACGCGGCCGCGCTTCCCGACGACGGCCGCGTGCTGGTCGGCGGGCCGGAGACTGTTGCGCGCAAGCTCCAGGCGGTGCTCGACGAGACCGGCACGTCCGAGCTGATGATCACCTCGCCGATCTACCACCACGCGGACCGCCGCCGGAGCTACGAGCTGCTCGCCTCCGTCGTCGGCGATCTCGACCCCACCGGGTGAGGCCGCGACAGGATCGCGGCCACTCCGGCTAGCCGTGCTGCGCCCGCTGGTAGAGCGGAGCCGTGATCCTCCAGCTGAACTGGGCGCCGCCGAGGTGCCGCACGCCCTGGCCGGGCGGGACCAGCTGACCGTTCGCGTCCAGGTGGAAGCTCTGGATGTTCACGCCCACAACCGCGTTTCCGCTGATCCGGGGCCCGCCGCTGGAGCCGCCGCCCATGTCGCACGGCACGCCCCAGAGGTTCTCGTCCGCGGGTCGCTCCGGATAGCCGGGGTGGTGGGCGGGCGTGCCCCAGCACTGCGCCAGCCGCTGGCCGGTGAACTCCGGCCTGCCCTGGTGGCCGGGCTGCCCGGCGGCGCGCGGGTAGCCGTACTCCCGCGCGAACCGGTCTGCCGGCCGGTCGAAGGCGATGTTCTCGCTCGCGCCGGACGGCTTGTCCAGCACCAGGAACGCCTGGTCGTACTCGGACTGCTGGTCGTCGGTGATCCAGGTCCTGTTCACGATCGCCTGGCGCACCACGAACTCGCCGAACGGCCGGGTGCCGTCGCGGAACCCCGGCACGAAGAGCATCTTCGAGTGCCACCGGGGGTCCTGGCCGATCAGGTTCGCGGTGTGGACGCAGTGCCCGCCGGTCACCGCGGTGCGCTTGTTAGCGCTCACCACGACGGTCGCCGTGCAACTCGAGTCCTCGCCGTCGCGGTCGACGAAGAACAGGCGGCCGATGGACCTGCTGTTCGGCGCCGGTGCACCGGTCGGGTCGTCGACGGCGGGCGTTCCGGGAGGCGCGGACGGTCCGGTCGGCATCGCCGCGATCCGTTCCGGTGTCCAGTAGGCGGCCACGCCGTCCGTGTCGAGATCGTGCACGACCACGTCGGGGCCGGAGGGAGAAGCCGCCGCCAGGCCCGGTACACCGAGGAGCAGCAGCGCGACCACGCTCAGCATTCGCATGCGGTCGACCGTGGCAGTCAGTTGTGAGGATCCTGTGCGGAACGAGTCCTCATCCCGTGCGGCGGCGGCACGGGTGACTATGTTGCGACACATGGGCATGTGCGTGCTGGTGGCCGAGGACAACGTGATGCAGGCCGACATGCTCGGGAGATACCTGCGCCAGGAGGGTTACCGGGTGCGGATCGTCCACGACGGATCGGCCGCGCTCGACGAGATCCGCCGCGATCCGCCCGACCTGCTCATCCTCGACGTGATGATGCCGAAGGTGGACGGTCTCGAAGTCGTGCGGACGTTGCGCAACGAGACGGAGATCCCGGTGCTCATGCTCACCGCGAAGTCCACAGAGGACGATCTGCTGCACGGTCTCGACCTCGGCGCCGACGACTACGTCACCAAGCCCTACAGCCCGCGTGAACTGATGGCGCGCGTGCGCACGTTGCTCAGGCGCGTCCAGCGCACGGCCGCGAACGACATCGCGCTCGGTGATCTCGTCATCGATCCCGACCGCCACGAGGTGCGGGTGCGCGGTGACGCGGCCGAGTGCACCGCGTCGGAGTTCCGCATCCTGCACACGATGGCGGCGAGCCCCGGCCGCGTGTTCAGCCGCGCGCAGTTGCTCAGCGCGGTGCACGGGCTCGACGGGTACATCACCTCCCGCACCATCGACGCTCACGTCATGAACCTGCGCAAGAAGATCGAGGCCCAGCCGCGCAAACCCGCCTACCTGCTGACCGTGCACGGCGTCGGCTACAAGCTGGTGGACGGGTCCGGTGCATAGCGTCCTGGCGCGGCTGCTCGCCGCGTCGGTGCTCGTCGCCCTCTGCTCGATCACCGCGACCGCGTGGCTCGCCGCCCAGAGCACGTCGACGTCGATCAGGCAGGAGCTCGGCAACGCGCTGGCGGGGGACGCCGCCACGTACCGCGAGCTGATCACGTTCGCCGTCGAGCACCGCGACTGGAACGGCGTCGCGCTGCAGCCGGGCAAGGGCCGGTTGATCCTCACCACGGCCGACCGCGAGGTCATCTCCGACACCGGCGCGAACCTCGACCCGAGCCAGCTGCCCGCGGTGCCGTCCGCGGTGATCAACCCGCTGGAGCTGGACCTCGCGCAGGCCCCGGACTCCCCCGCCGACCGGATCGACGCGAGGGTCGCCGGCCCGTTCCAGCTCACCGAGCGGGAGAAGGGCAGCCTGGCCCAGGACGCGGAGATCTACCGTGCCCGCTGCCGCAGCTCGGAGGCGGCGCAGGCGGAGACGACGCCGACGACCGCGTGGGGCCGCCCGATTGTGAACGTGGACAGGACGACCGCCGCCCCGGCCTCGGCGTCCTGCACCGAGATCGAGACCCGGCTGACCACGCTCACGCTGGGCGAGTCCGCCGCGTTCAACGAGCTCGACCTCCTCGTCAACGACTGCCTGAAGCAGCGCGGCCTGCCCGCCGAGCGGATCAAGATGAACGCGTCGTGGCAGCCCACCGCCACGAACACCGAGTGCCTGGTGAGCGCGCGCCGGACCCAGCTGCGGCCTTACGTGGCGCCGCCCGCGCTCCTGTTCGTCACCGACCCCGCCGGCAAGACCACCCAGGCGACCGTCGTGAGGTTCGACGTCGGCCGGATCGTGCTGGTCGCCGCGATCGTGCTGGTCCTGACCGTCGGGGTCAGCGTGGTCGTCGCGCTGCGGATGACCAGGCCGTTGCGCACGCTCACAGCCGCCGCCGAGCGGTTGCGGCACGGCGACGACGCCCAGGTCGACATCCGGTCGCGCAGCGAGATCGGCCAGCTCGCGCGGGCGTTCAACGACATGGCCGCGCACCGGGCGCGTACCGACGCCCAGCGCAAGGCCATGACCAGCGACATCTCGCACGAGCTGCGCAACCCGCTCGGCACGATCCGCAGCTGGCTGGAGGGCGCCCGCGACGGCATGGTCGAGCTGGACCGCACGACGCTCACGGCGTTGCTCGACGAGGCACTGGTGCTGCAACGCCTGATCGACGACCTGCAGGACCTCGCGCTGGCCGACGCCGGCGAGCTGCGGCTGCATCCAGAGCCCGTCGACCTGCGGGACCTGTTCGACCAGCTCGTCGCCGCGCATCCCGGGCTGATCGCGGAGGGCGGCGGGGTGGTGCACGCGGATCCGGTGCGGCTGCGACAGGTCCTGACGAACCTCGTCACGAACGCCTTCCGCTACACGCCGTCGACCGGCACGGTCCGTCTCGTGGCACGGGACGGCCGGATCACCGTGAGCGACACGGGTTCCGGCATCTCCGCCGAGGACCTGCCGCACGTGTTCGACCGGTTCTGGCGCGCGGACCGCTCCCGCACCCGCGACACCGGCGGCAGCGGTCTGGGCTTGGCGATCGCGCACGCGATTGTGAGCGCTCACAGCGGCACGATCACCGTGGACAGCACGGTCGGGCGCGGGACGACGTTCACGATCACGCTGCCGGCACGCTGAGCGCATATTTTCCTCACAACCGCCCGGCAGCATCGCCGCCATGAATCCCAGGCTGTTGATCGGCGCCGCCGTGCTGCTGCTTTCCGCGTGCGGCCAGGCCGCGCCCCCGTCGTCCTCGAACGTCGCGTCCCTGCAGTCCTCCGGAGCCGGCGCGCCCTCTTCCTCCACCGCCGTCAAGCCGGACGACGGCGAGCAGCCGCGGTTGCGCATGGACATGACCGAGGAGGAGAAGCAGCGGTTGCGCGACGCTCACACCGCCTGCCTGGCCGAGAAGGACCCGAACGCGAAGGGCGACATCCCCACCCGCCGGCAGTACAGCGAGGAGGCGTGGAAGGCGTGCGCGAAGAAGTGGCCGCTGCCGCCGTGGGAGATGGACTCGAAGAACCCGACCTTCGCCGACAACTGGCACAAGAACGTCCAGTGCATCAACAGCCGCGGCATGAAGGTCATCGAGACCGAGCCCGGCAGCTGGACCTACGACGGCGAGCAGACCCTGCCGGAGGACCAGCGCCGCAAGATCGAGGAGGACTGCGAGCAGGAAGTGTTCGGCGGAGGGCGCAAGTGAAGCGGTGGATCATCGCCGGTGTCGTCGCTCTCGTGCTGGTCAGCGGCGTGTTAGCGCTCACCTGGACGCGGCGCGCCCCCGCCCAGTCCGCACCACCACCGACACCGCAGACCGTCGCCGTGGTGAAGACCGACCTGACCGACGTCCGGGAGTTCAAGGCCACCCTCGGTTTCGGTGCCTCGCAGGAGGTGACGGGACGGCGGGCGGGCACGCTCACCTGGCTCCCCGCTCCTGGCGCGGCCGTCGACCGCGGCGGCGCGGTGTACAAAGTGGACAACCGCCCGGTGTGGTTGTTCTTCGGTGACACTCCGTTGTGGCGCAAGCTCGACAAGGCCGGCGTCAAGGGCCCGGACGTGAAGATCGTGAAGGACAACCTGGGCGCTCTCGGCTACCAGCTCGGCGGGGCCGCGGACGAGCTGACGCAGGCGACGATCGACGCCGTCAAGCGCTGGCAGAAGGCCGAGAAGGTCGAGGAGAGCGGCGTGATCGACCCCGGTGACGTCGTCGTGCTGTCCGGGAAGGTGCGCGTCGAGTCGGTCACCGCGAAGCTGTCGGCGTCCGGCGAGGGTCCGCTGATGAGCGTGACCGCGACGGGCAAGGCCGTCGACGCCTCGATCGACGCACGGCAGGCCGAAGTGTTCAAAAAGGACCTGAAGGTCACCGTCGTGCTGCCCAACGGCACCGAGACCGCGGGAACCGTGCGGTCGGTCAGCACCGAGGTCAAGTCCGAGAAGAACGGCAACGGCGAGGAGATCCCGGTGATCGCCGTGGACATCGGTCTCGACACCGAGGTCGGCGACTTCGACTCTGGCCCGGTGCGACTCCGGCTGACCAGCACCGCGCGGCAGGGCGTGCTGGCCGTGCCGGTGACCGCGCTGCTGGCGTTGCGCGAGGGCGGATACGCGGTGCAGACCGAGGAAGGCGGGCTCGTCGCCGTGAAGACCGGTCTGTTCGCCGGCGGGCTCGTCGAGATCAGCGGCGGTGGCCTCAGCGAGGGCATGCGGGTGGTGACGACGTCGTGACCCCGGTTCTCCAGATCCTGGACGCCGTCAAGGAGTACGCGGGTGGTGTGCGCGCACTCGACGGTGTTTCCCTGACGCTGCACGAAGGTGAGGCCGTCGCGATCGTCGGCCCCTCGGGTTCGGGCAAGTCGACGCTGCTCAACCTGCTCGGCACGCTGGACCGTCCGTCCAGCGGCACGGTGCGGCTGGACGGGCACGACATCTCCACGCTGTCCGACCGGCAGCTGTCGGCGTTGCGCGGACGGCGGATCGGGTTCGTGTTCCAGCAGTTCCACCTCGCGGACGGCCTCACGGCCATCGACAACGTCGCGACCGGCCTGCTCTACGCCGGCACCCCGCGCAAGTGGCGGGCCGCGATGGCGACCGAAGCACTGACCCGCGTGGGATTGGGGCATCGGCTTCGGCACCGGCCGCACGAGCTGTCCGGTGGTGAACGCCAACGCGTCGCCATCGCCCGCGCCGTGGTGAACCGGCCCGCACTGGTGCTGGCCGACGAACCGACGGGTGCGCTGGACACGGCGACCGGCCGTGCGGTGCTGGACCTGCTGCTCGACCTGAACAGCGAGGGCACGACGCTCGCGGTGATCACCCACGACCGGGAGGTGGCGGCGAGGCTGCCGCGCCAGGTGGAGATCAGGGACGGCCGCATCCGCGCGGAGGTGGCGGCGTGAGCGTTAACACCGCCAGTCGCACCGAGGTCAGCGGCGCGAACCCCCGTGACGTCAAACCCACCCGGCTCAGCCTCACCGACCTCCTGCTGCTCGGCCTGTCCCCGTTGCGGACCAGGCCGATGCGGGCCGTGCTGTCCGCGCTCGGCATCTCCATCGGCATCGCCACGCTCGTCGTGGTCACCGGCATCCCGGCGTCGAGCCGCGCCGCGCTGATGGAGGAGTTCGCCGCGCTGGGCACCAACCTGCTGCGCGCCGAGGCCGCCACCGGCACGAACAACGAGGCCGCGTCGCTGCCACCGGACTCCGTCGCGATGGTGGAGCGCATCGGCCCGGCCGACCAGGTCAGCGCGGTCGCGAACACGCACGCCGTGATCCGCCGCTCCGACCGGATCCCCGACTCGGAGACGTCCGGGCTGACCGTACTGGCCTCGAAGCTCAACCTCCTGGACACGCTCAACGGCCAGGTGCGGACCGGCACGTTCCTCAACGAGACCACGTCGAAGTTCCCGACCGTCGTGCTGGGCGACATCGCCGCGACCAGGCTCGGCATCACCGCCCCGGACGCCCAGGTCAGGATCAACGACACGTGGTTCACGGTGATCGGCATCCTCGCTCCCCTGCCACTCGCGCCGGAGGTCGAACGGTCGGCACTGGTCGGCTGGGAGTCGGCCGAGGACCTCGGCTTCGACCAGCGGCCCACAGTGCTCTACCTGAGGGCGCAGGAGACGTCGATCGACGACGTGCGGGCGGTGCTGCCGCAGACGATCTCCCCGGAGCGGCCGTCCCAGGTGCGGGTCAGCCGCCCGTCCGACGCGCTCACGGCCAAGCGCCTCACCGAGAACACTTTCTCGGCGCTGATGCTGGGCCTCGCCGGGGTGGCGTTGCTGGTCGGCGGCATCGGGGTCGCGAACACGATGGTGATCTCCGTGCTGGAACGCAAGCGCGAGATCGGCCTGCGCCGGGCCCTGGGCGCCAACCGGGGTCAGATCAGGACGCAGTTCCTCACCGAGTCGGTCGTGTTGTGCCTGCTCGGTGGCGTGGCAGGCGTGTTGTTAGGGCTGACAGGAACCGCCGGTTACGCGTTCGCGCACAACTGGCCTGCGGTGATCCCGATCGAGATGGTCCTGGCCGGGCTCGGCGCGGCGGTCGTGACGGGTGTGGTCGCCGGGGTCTATCCGGCCGTGCGGGCGTCGCGGCTGACCCCGACGGAGGCGCTCGCCGCGCCGTGAGAAACACCGCGTGCTCGAATGTCGACTTCCAGGGATCTCGTTCGTCCTCGGAACGACGACTGGAGGGCACGCATGCACTACATGTTCTTGATCTACAACTGCGAGGACCGCCCGCACCCCGGTGACCCGCGGTTCGAGGAGATCCTCACGCGCGTCAACGCGTTCGCCGACGAGTGCCGGCGCCGGAACGTGTACGTGTCCGGTGACCCGCTGAAACCCGTCGCCACCGCGACGACGGTGCGGGTGCGGGACGGCAAGGCTCTGCTCACCGACGGCCCGTTCGCGGAGACCCACGAACACCTCGGCGGCTACTACCTGCTCAACTGCCGCGACCTGGACGAGGCGCTGGAGCTGGCCGAGATGATCCCGCAGGCGCACTTCGGCGCGACGATCGAGGTGCGCCCGGTCGACCACATCCCCGGCCTGAACCACGGGGTGACATGAGCGATCTCGCGTCGGCCGCGGTCGAACGGGTGTACCGCGAGCACCGGACCCGGATGCTCGCGGCGCTGGTGCGAGCGCTGGGCGACTTCGAACTGGCCGAGGACGCGCTGCAGGAGGCGTGCTCGCAGGCGTTGCGGAAATGGCCACGTTCACAAGTGCCGGACGATCCGTTCGCCTGGCTGCTCACCGTCGCCCGCAACCACGCCCTGGACCGGATCCGGCACGCTCGAATGGCCCGCACCAAGCTGCCTGCCGTGCCCGAGCCGGTCGCGATGACCGAGAAGCAGCTCGTCGACCTCGGCGACGAACGCCTGAGCCTGATCTTCACCTGCTGCCACCCCGCGCTGGCCGAGGACGCCCGGTCAGCGCTAACACTCCAGGCCGTGGCGGGATTCACGGCGGCGCAGATCGCGCGGACGTTCCTCGTCGCCGAGTCCGCGCTGGCCCAGCGGCTGGTCAGGGCGAAGCGCAAGATCCGCGACGCCGGCATCACGTTCGAGGTGCCCGCCGACCACCTGCTGCCCGAACGGCTGCAGGGCGTGCTCGGGGTGCTCTACCTGATCTTCACGCGCGGCTACACGACGGCGGACGCGTCGCTGCGGCTCGAAGCGTTGCGGCTGGGCAAGCTCGTGGCGACGCTGATGCCCGACGAACCGGAGGCGCACGGCCTGGTGGCGTTGATGCTGCTGCACAACTCGCGCAGCGCGGCCCGGTTGACCGCGGCCGGCGACGTCGTGCTGTTCGAGGACCAGGACCGTTCGCTCTGGAACACCGAGGAGATCTCGGAGGGCATGGCGCTGCTCGACCGCGCGCTGCGGTTCGGCTCGCCCGGCCCGTACGTGCTGCACGCCGTGATCGCCGCCCTGCACGTGCAGGACCCGGTCGACTGGGCGCGCGTGGCCGCCCTGTACGCCGAACTCCTCGCGGTGGCACCGACTCCGGTGATCGAACTCAACCACGCGGTCGCCGTCGCGATGGTTGACGGACCCGAGGCCGGGCTCTCGTTGATCGACGGGATCACCGGGCTGGACTCCTACCACCTGCTGCACTCCGCCCGCGCCGACCTGCTGCGCCGCCTGGACCGGCACTCCGAAGCCGTTGCCGCGTACCGGCTCGCCCACGACCTGGCGGTCAGCCCGGCCGATCGCCGGTTCCTCGCCGCCCGCCTGCGTTCCCTGGAGGTCTCCTGATGCGGCTGCACGTGCTCGACCACGGCCACCGGCTGCCGGCCCGGATGTTCTTCGGTCTCACCGGGCTGGTGTCGCGCGTCCCGATGTCCGACGTGCCGAAGACCCTGTTGTACCGCCCGGACTTCTTCGGCGCGGTGTTCCTCGACCTGAGCGCGGAGGCGATGCGCGGGCCGTCGTTCTGGACGGCGGGCGAACGCGAGTACATGGCGCAGCGGACAGCCGAACGGCTGCGATGTCCGTACTGCGCCGTCACGCACACCGAACTGGTCAAGATCGCCGGTGATCCTTCGCCGCTGCGTCCTGAACTCGTTGCGGCGCTTGCGTTCCTGGAGGATCTGACGCCACCGGCGGGCGTGCCTGCCGACGCGGCGGTGGACGCGTTGAACGTCAGCCTGATCTGGCAGGTGGTGAACAGGCTCGCGAACGCGTTCGGGTTCGCGCTGCTGCCCGGCCAACTGGAGTCGGGCACGCGGTCGCTGCACCGGTTCGGCTACCGGTTCCCGCGCTTCCTCACGGGCCCTGGTTCCGGCTCCCCCGCCGAACTCCGCCGTGCCGTGCTGGAGGCCCCTGCCCGCACGACGCCCGCACTCAGGCAGGCGGCAGCGGCCGGTGACGCGTGGGGTTCGTACGCGGCAACGGTTCGCACAGCCTCCTACCGCCTCACCGACGAGGACATCGACCACCTCAGGCAGGAGCACACCGAGGACGAGATCTTCGAGGTCACCGTCGCCGCTGCCGTCGGCGCCGCACTCGACCACCACGAAAACGGCCTCGAAGTTCTTCGCGGCTGATGTCGAGTTCCGGCCCGCTCGCTCGTCCTTCGCTCGTCAGTCCCGACAACCGAAGGAGCGATCGACATGTCCGGACAGGTCAACTGGTTCGAACTGCCCGCCGAGGACACCGCGCGGGCACGGGCGTTCTACGCGGGGATGTTCGGCTGGGAAACCAGCCAGATGGGCGAGGACTACCACTTCATCACGAACGGCGCGTCAGGCGCGATCGCGGTCAAGGACGCCCAGCTCACCCAGCCGCGAATCTACTTCCACACCACGGACATCGACGAGTCCGTGCGCAAGGTGGCAGATCTCGGCGGCAAGAGCGAAGACGTCCAGACCGTGCCGGACGTCGGCCGCATCGCCCACTGCTCGGACGACCAGGGCACCCCGTTCAGCCTGTACGAGCCGAAGGCCTGACCCCCGCCCGGCGAGGCGTGCCGAGTTCGTCCGTCCTCTTCGGACTCGGCCGCCACCGGGTTAACATCTCTCTCATGCCAGACGTCGGCGTCCTTTCCGCGCACCTGCTCTCGGGCTTCCAGAAGGAACTCTTCACCCGCCTGGCCGAGGCGGGCCACGAGCACCTGCGCCCCCGCCACGGCGCCGTCATGGCCTACATCGCCCGATCCGGCACGCGCGCGAGTGAACTGTCCGAACGCTCCGGCCAGCACAAGCAGGTCGTCGGCACACTCATCGACGAACTGGAACGCCTCGGCTACGTCACCCGCCAACCAGATCCCGCGGACCGGCGGGCCAAACTGGTCGTGCCCACCGACCTGGGCCGCGACCAGATGGTCCAGGCGCAGAAGATCATCGCGGACATCGAGACCAGGCTCGCCCAGTTGGTCGGCCCCGACCGGTTCGCCGAGTTCAAGGCCGTCTTCACCGAGATCGCGCGCGCCCACTAGCCGATCACGATGTCCTCGCGGTGCAGGCTCAGGAACTCCTTGAGCGTCAACCACCCCGGCACGAGCGCACGCGTCTGCCCGGTGTCACGCCGAGGCAGGATGTGCGTGTCGAACTCCGCGTAGTACTGGAACATGTTCCCGATCTCCACCGCCTCCCGGAACCCGAGCGCCCGGAAGTCGTTGTGCGACAACGGCTCGTAAGCGACACTCTCCCCGAGCACCTCACTGAACGCCTGCGCGACCTCCTGACCGGTGAGGTGCTCGACGCCAAGCCCGATCGTCTGCCCGATGGTCGACTCCGGGTGCTTGAGCACGCTCACAACAGCCTTGCCGATGTCCTCGGCGGCGATCCCGGAGATCCGGCTCTCCCCCATCGGCAACGACAACTTGAGCGACCCGTCCTCCGCACGATGCGGCGCCATGCCACCCAGCAGGTTGTTCCAGTAGAACGACATCCGCACGTACGTCGTCGGCAACCCGGCCTTCTCGAACAACGCGTCCGCCTCGCCACCCTTCACGTCGAAATGCGGCACCTTGTACTTCTCGTCCAACGTGGGCATCCGGTCGTCGTCGAGCGCGATCACCTCACGCGTGTCCTCCAGCGTCGACCACACGACGTGCTTCAAGCCTTCCGCGGCCGCAACGAGGTTCTGCACCTCCTCGAACTCCTTGGCCGCCGACATGTGCGTGAAGAACGGCGTGACCAGGTACGCGCCGTACGCCCCTCCAAAGCCCTTGCGCAGGCTCTCCACGTCGTACAGATCGGCCGCGACAACCTCGGCCCCCAACTCGGCCAGCTTCTTGGCCGCCACCGACTCGGGGTTGCGGGCGAGCGCACGCACCGCGAACTCCCCGTCGGTCAGCAGCGCCCTTGCCACCGCCCCACCCTGCTCGCCAGTAGCCCCCACCACAGCAATGATCTTCTTCTCGCTCATGCCTTCACCATATAGTCACTGATTGATGACTATCAAGTCTGGTGACCAATTCGTTTGGGTGTAACCCGTGCCACACGCCGCGCGATAGGGCTTCCAGTCGCCCTGCGGAGGTATGTGGATGTCGCGCCCGGCCCTGTTCTCGTACGAAGGCGCGCTCCGCGTCCTGGGCAAGTACGACCGACCCTGGCTCGACGCCGCCGACACGTTCCTCGGCGTCGGCATCCTGGTGGGCGGCGCCATCGAGCCGGACGTCTTCAGCCTGGTCGACCCGAAGAACGAGGCGACAGCCTGCCTGCGCAAGATCTTCAACGGCGTGACCAACAAGCTCACCGGGCTCGCCGGCAGGTCACGCCACGACCTGATCGCAGCGGCCCACACCATCATCGCCGTCACGTCCGTCTTCGACGCCTACCGCGACGAACTCGGCGAGGACTTCGACAAGTTCAAGATCACCGATCGCGAGAAGTTCCGCATCTTCGGCACCGAGCCACCGGACAAGAAGAAGGAATCTGCCGCCCTGCCGGTCCTGACGTCGATGCCGGTGGCGATCCCGAGCGCGACCCGCGGCTTCTACGAGAACCTCAACGGAGACCTGGGTACGTTCTTCGACCAGGCCGTCCTGGAGGTGCACTCCTTCATCAACGAACTGGCGGACGTCCCCAAGCGCGTCGGCGAACTCGACTTCGCCTCGGCGGTGAACGCCAGGGTGCGCCAGACCTACGCCGACCACTACGTCGAACTCGGCGCGACGATCCCCGAGTTCCAGATGTGGGCGATGCTGGGCGAGCACGCCGCCACCCGCGCCGAGTTCAACCAAAAGCTCCTCGAGACCAAGACCGAGTCCCTCGAGTTGTTCTCCCGCTGGTTGTCCCAGGTCACTCCCGCTCAGTCCTCCCCACGCCCCGAACTCCGCGAACTGCTCAGCAAGCAGGCCAAGCGCATCTTGAGCCAGCCACTGCTGAGAGGGGACAGCGACACCTCCACCGTCGACGCGGCTTTTCCGACGGTCGAGAACGGGTTCGTAGCGCCCAGCTACCGATTCGCCGTGTATCGCGATGGCACCACCTTCCCGTCATCGGAGGACTGGTGGTCGAGGAACACCAAGCCACGTGACGGACTGGACGCTTTCCTCGCAGCACACCTGGCTGACGAGGAGAGCACGAAACGACCGTTGCTGGTACTGGGAAATCCCGGTGCCGGCAAGTCGCTGCTGATGGAGGTCCTGGCGGCCCGGCTGCCGGCGGACAAGTTCGCCGTGGTGCGAGTGCAACTCCGCACCGTGCGCGCGCAGGATCGGGTTCACGAGCAGATCGCGACGGCGCTGCACGAGACGCTGCAGAAGCGGGTCGACTGGGGAGAGGTCGCCGCCGAGTGCGGCCCCGACGTCACGCCCGTGATCCTTCTGGACGGTCTGGACGAGCTGATCCAGATCAGCGGTGCGCACCAATCGACCTACCTCCGACTGGTCCAGGAATTCCAGGAGAGGTGCGGGCAGCCGACCGCCGTCGTGGTGACCTCACGGGTACTCGTCGCCGACCGGGCCAGCATCCCGGACGACGTGCCCGTCGTGAAGCTGGAAGAGTTCGACGACAATCGCATCGACCGCTGGCTGGAGGAGTGGAACAAGGCGAACAGCGGCACAGCACGCTTCCAGCAGCTCCGCCGGGACTCGCTCGGTCAACACCTCGAACTGGCCCGGCAGCCGCTCCTCCTTCTGATGCTGGCGATCTACGCGGCGGATCCCGAGACCCCGCCACTCGACGACGAGGACTTCTCGAACGCCGAGTTGTACCGGCGCCTCATCGATCGGTTCGTCCTGCGCCAGGCCAGCAAGAGCGCCGCCCCTCTGCCGAAACACACCGTCCAGCATCTGGCAGCGAAGAGCTGGCTGTGGCTGGGGGTCGCCGCCTTCGCGATGTTCAACCGCGGGCGCCAGTACGTCACCTCGACCGAGCTGAACCAGGACCTCGCGGCCTTCGTGCCCAGCGAGTCCACGCAGCACACCTCGTTCGACACTCCGGTCGACGGCGCCGATCGCACGGTGGAGAACTTCTTCTTCATCCACTCAGCGAAGGCCCAGGGCGAGTCGGCCGACCGACGCAGCTACGAGTTCCTGCACGCCACGTTCGGCGAGTTCCTGATCGCCGACCTGACGATGAAGTACCTCGCCAAGCTGGTGCAGGTGCGTGAACTGGCCGCCTCCACCTATCCACCCATGGCACCGCCCGACGTCCCCCAGCTCTATCAGTTGCTGTCCTACCAGGTGTTCGCCACACGCAAGCCGATCATCGAGTTCTGCCAGAGCTTGTTCAACGCGTTCCCGGAGGACGAGCGTGACGAGCTGCTCAATGTACTCAGCGATCTGATCCGCTCCTTTCACGACAGTGCACAGATCGATCCCCAGCCGCCCTATCGGCCAGCACATGCCACAGTCGTCTCCCGCCTCGCCAACTACTCCGCCAATCTCGTCTGCCTTCGCGCACTTTTGGCCGAAGCCAGGTCGGTCCCGACCACGGAAGTGTTCGAGCTCGACGAGAAGCCCCTCAGACAGTGGCGATCAACAGTGAACCTTTGGAAGGCAGGAGTGAAAACGGACGGCTGGGACGCCATCCTCGACACGATCACACTCTCGCTCACCCAGAACAACGAATGGGACATATCAAGGCTCGATTTTGCGAAGGCCGCACCTGACCTCATGGAAGCACGACTCCTCGGCAACCCGGCTCTGGAAGGAATGATCCGTACGGGCAGAAACTTTGTCAGCGCCGACGTGACTTCAGACGATGAAGAACAAGTTCTACTGCGAGACTTTTCCGATTGGCTTGTCTCCATATCGGGACCAGACAGCACAGGCCAACTCATTCCATATGAGGTCAACACTCTCATCAGGATTCTTTCAGAGCTGGAACGAGGGGTGAGGCTGAACGCGAGCGCTCGATCCATCCTAATCAACGCGTTATCAAGAGAAGCCTCCCGACTTCCCCGCCACGTGGTGAAGCGAGGCGTGGATTACCTATTACCGCGTATTACAAACAACATTCGGATTAGCCGCGCCGACGGACTGGGAATCATCGAGATGATCTGCGCACATCCGGATCTGGTTCACGATGGCATAATTCCGACTGAAGCTCTACCCAGTCTATTCCAGGAAAACTTCGTCATATTTCCATCAGTTGTGCGACTGTGGGCGACCGCGAACTCCCAGGACAGCCGAGTGGACGACCGTTTCCGAGATTTCATTTCAGATGCCGAATCCGCCGCAGGTCAACATATCACACAGGCGGATGGCGGCTATCTTCCGGTCGAAACCCTTAAATATCTGGCATCGCCCCAGAAGGCAGAGCCTGCATTCAACGACAGTCTGATCGACGACCTCACGACTATCACTATGAGCGCTGGCAACCAGGTGACCCCACAAACCATGATCAAGTTGATCGAACGGCTTCAGCCCGGAGCGACGAAACCCAGGATACAAAACTTCGCGTCCGTTTATTTAAGCAGCCGAACAGTCGAAGACACCGACGAGGAGCTTGCAGCGCTGTCCGTGCTGCGCGAGTTGGCTGGAGGAGCGCCACAGGACGACTAGGCATCGAAGCGGTGACGGGCCTCCTCGATGTCGGCGAGGTAGCGCGTCGTCCAGGCGCACATCGCATCCACCGTCGCCCGCAGCGCCTGACCAGGCTCCGTCAGCGTGTAGTCCACACGCGGCGGCACCGTCGGGTGCACGACCCGCGACACCAGCCCGTTGCGCTCCAACAGCCGCAGGTTCTGGGTCAGCATCTTGTGACTGATGCCGTCCACCTCCGTCTTGAGCTCGGTGAAGCGCTTCGTGGTGTCGCCGATGGTCTCGACGATCAGCAGCGCCCACTTGTTGGCGATGTCGGAGAAGATCTCGCGGGCCAGCGAATCCGCGCGGGCCAGATCGCCGCTGAGCTGCTTGCTCACCTTCTGGTGCCTCACTCTCGGAAAAGTGCGTTCTTCCAGGTCAGTGCTCACTCTCCTACGGTTACCGAGTAACCACAAGAGAGCGAAAGAGGAGAACGCAATGGCAGTCACGCTCATCAACTCCGACGAGCTGCCGCAGCTTGACGTCTACCACCACGTGGCCGTCGCCAGCGGCTCGAAGACGATTTACCTGGCCGGACAAGTGGCCTGGGACGCCGCGCCTGACCTCGCGCTGCAGACCGAGCAGGCCTATGTGAACGTTCACACCGCGCTCAAGGGCGCGGGGGCGTCGTTCAAGGACCTGGTCAGGGTTCGGGTCTACGTCGTGGGCTGGACGCAGGACAAGATGCCGGAGCTCCTCAAGGGCCTGGAGAACGCCAGGGCGCGGGTCGGCGAGAGCGCGAAGCCGCCGGCCACGTTGATCGGGGTGGCCTCGCTGGACGTGCCGGAGCACCTCGTCGAGATCGAGGCCACGGCCGTGATCGACTGATTTACCGGCGGCTAACCGGAAACGCGCAGGCTCCCGGGCAAAACCAGGAGGAGCTACCCATGCGCAAGATTCTGGCCGTGGCGGCGATCGCGGCTGCGGCAGCCACCGTGCTGACCGGTACCGCTCAGGCCGAGACCAACCCCGCCTGTCCCGGTGCCGGGCAGATCGGGTCGACTGCGTACGTGAAGAACGGCAGCACGACGGTCGCTTCGGTCAAGCAGTACGCGGGATGTGGGAAGAACTACTCCTACGTCTACGTGTGGGATTCGTGGATTGCCAGTCATGGCAGGGATTTCGTGCTGCGCACGTATGTTCAGACGCGGCCGAACAACTCCAACGGCTACAAGACCGGTGCTCGTGGGCAGCAGGAGTTGTGGTCGGGCGGGGCGGACACGCTGGACGTGTGCACGCGCGCTCACGGTGAGGTTGACGGGAGCAGCTACTTCCTGTTCGCCAAGACCAGCGAGCGTTGCTAGGACGCTGAGCGGAACTCCGCCAGGCCGTCTGCCAACTCCACGGCGGCGGTGGTGCGCCCGGCCGGGCTGTGCCGGTCGGGCCCGTGCTCTGGCAGCCGGGTCTTGTTCACGCGCAGGCTCGTGTCGTAGGCGCGGACGTGCTCGGCACATTCGCAGTTGCCCGCCAGCGGGGTCGGGCAGGCGAAGGCCGCGCGCAGCCGGTCGACGTCAGCGGCGGGGAGGATCGAGGACCAGACCATGACCTCGTCCTCCTCGCCGAACACCACGAAACCGTCGTAGCTGAACGATCGCAGTTCGCCGACCGAGCACGCACGGCAGAAGAGCACGCGCGTGTAGTCGTGCATCTGCTCGTACGGACCGCGTTCGCGGACGTTGACCACGAGTTCCTGCTGACCCGAGCAGATCAGGCAGTGGTCCGACCACCTCATCGGCGCATGCTGATCAGCAACGCGAGCCCGGCGGACAGGCCGATGAGAGCGCCAACAACCAGTTGGTTGAGCCAAACGGCCGCGGTGCCGCCGTCCGTGCGCAGCAAGGCCACGACGATCAGGCCCACCGCCAGGCCGATGGTGATCGGTTGCGCCAGCGGCACGTCCAGCGGTGCCATCGCCCGCACCATGCCGAGCAGCATCACGACGACGGCCAGGCCCATCGACCACCAGTACGGCCGGAAAGCGTGCAGTGACGCGCCGAAGTGCAGGACCGGTGGTGCGGCGATGAGCCACACGCCCGCCAGAAACGCGGCGACACCGGCCCTGCTCTCGACAGTTCGTCCGTGAAGGTCCCCCACGCGAGTGATTCTCACCTCTCGAAGGCTTCCTGGGAACACCCTCTATTCGTTCCGGTACGCCTTCATGTTGCGGAGCAACAGGTAGGTGTCCTGCAGTTGCGCGGAGTCGTTGATGCTCCGGTAGATGCCCCACTTCGGATGCGCCTGGTCACCGCCCAGCCACGTGTCGAAGCCGGACCGCGACGCGTTGACGACGGTCGTGCCGCCGTCCTTCAACGAATAACGCAGGCTGCCGGAGTCGGCGACCTTGATCTCGATCTCGACGTCGATCCACTTGTTGCGCAACGGCGCCAGCGGCGTGCTGCCGAGTTTCGCCTGGCCCGCGCCGAACAGTCGCATCTCGACGGTCTCGGTGGAACCGGAGCGGAACAGCGACATGGTGACCACCGGCGAGTCCACGCCGGTGTGCTTGACCTGGAAGATGTGCGAGAAGCTGGTGGTGCCCTTCAACGACGCCGGGATGTACATCTGGTAGTTGAAGCGCCAGGTCTCGCCCTTCTTCATGTCGTGGCGGGTGCTGCCGGTCTGGATCGCGCGCACCTCGTTGCGCTGCCGGTCGGAACCGTCCCGATCGGACTTGTGCATCACGAACCGGTACTGGTCGCTCTCGGCGAAGATGTGCGTGGCCGAGGGATGCGAGTTGGAGCGGTCGTCCTCGATGCCGACGAACGCCTTGAGGCCGGCCGAACCGGGGTTCGGCGCCCACTTCTGCACGAACGCCATCGCACCCACGTCAGCGGAGGCCACACCCGCGGCCAGTGGCGTGGCCGCGACGGCGAGAGCTCCTCGCAGCGCGGTGCGGCGGTTGAACAACTGCATGCGGTTCCTCCTCGAACCAGGGCGGCGGTTCGAGGCAGCGGTACGCACACGATCTGGGACAGACCTCCGACGTGTCAAGGGCTCACATTCGTGGAGAAACGGTGCAGATCCGGTGAAGGTGTTGCCGGGAAACGGGAACCGGTCCGGTGATCGGACCTAGCGTCGGGGCATGGACACCGTGGACGTGCTCGTCGTCGGCGCCGGGCTGGCCGGTCTCAACACCGCGCGGCTGCTCGCGCAGGCAGGCCTCGACGTGGCCGTTTGTGAACGCAGGACAAGCCTGGAGACGGGCATCCGCACGACTGGGATCTTCGTCCGCCGCACGCTCGACGACTACGAGCTTCCCCACCTGGGCCCGGCGGTCCGGCGTGTGCTGCTCTACCCGCCGTCGCACGAAAATCCGGTGGAACTGGTGAGCACGCGCGACGAGTTCCGCGTCGGCGACATGGAAGGCATCTACGCCGCCGCGGTCAAGGAAGCCGAACGGGCGGGTGCGCGCGTCAGCCTGAACTCCAGCTATCCGGCGAAATCCACGAAAGCCCGCTTCACGATCGGCGCGGACGGCGCCCGGTCCACGGTCGCGAAGAACCTCGGCCTCGACGTCAACCGGCGGCTCATCACCGGCATCGAGGAGGTCTACCCGGTCAGATCCGGCTCGACGCCGACGTTCCACTGCGTGGTCGACCCGCGGATCGCACCCGGCTACATCGCCTGGGTCGTCGACGACGGCGAGCACGCGCACGTCGGACTGGCCGGACGCGCCGACCGGTTCAGCGCGCCCCTCCCCCAACTGCTGCAACGCTTCCGCGACAGCTTCCCGACGCCGGCACCCGCCGGGCCGGTGAAGCGCCGGGGCGGGCCGATTCCGGTCGGCGGGCTGCTGCGCCGGATCGTGTCACCGCAAGGGTTGCTGGTCGGTGACGCGGCGGGCGCGGTCTCGCCGCTGACGGCGGGCGGGCTCGATCCGTGCATGCGGATGTCCGAGCTCGCGGCGTCGGTCACGTTCGACTACCTGCGCAGCGGCAACAGGTACGTGCTGGAGCACTACGACGCCGCGGCCATGCGACGGCGCTACCGCACCAGGTCGCTGCTGCGGCGCGGCCTGTCGCTCGTCAGGAGTCCACACCTCGCCGAGTTCGCGTTCACAACGCTGCGCACGCCGCCGGGAAAGGCCGTGGCCAGGCGGATTCTCTTCAACTAGGACACCAGAAGCCCGTCAGCGACGAGGGCCATCAACACTTCCGCGCGTTCCGCCGGATCGGGCGAGGACTCGACCGCCAGGGATATCCCGTTCGCGAGTTGCAGGACGTCGTCCACGGTGACGCCCAGGCCGACCGAACCCTCTGCCTGGGCGCGGTCGAGCAGCCGCTGTGCGGCTTCCCGGATCGTGGTGTGGGGCGAGAACTCCGGATCGGACTCGTACCCCGTCAGCGCCGGCCCGAGCCCCCGCACGGTGGCCGCGTGCGCCACCACGGCACGCAACCAGGTCACCAGGGCCGTCCCTGCGGCAGGCGCCGTCAGCAGGTCCTCCGCTCGATCGCGCAAGGCCTGCACGCGATCACGAAGCACCGCTTCCAGCAGTTCCAAGCGGCGGGGGAAGTGCCGGTGCAGCGTGGCCGATCCGACGCCGGCGCGGCGGGCGATCTCCTCCAGGGACGCTCCGGCTCCGGACTCGGCGATCACCGTGCTCGCGGCCGCCACCACTCGGTCGCGGTTGCGCTGCGCATCGGCCCGCCGACCTGACGAGCTGGGGGTTTCTCCCATGGGTCCGGCACCTTGTTGCTAAGTGGGGTGGGTCCCCCATATCGTACCGGACGACAAGTGGGGTGGCCCCTCCACTTAGATGAGCCGGACGAGCGGAGAAGAATGAAGATCGGATTAGCGGTCGGCGACGTGCGCGGTCCCGCGACCCTGGACGAGGTCGTCGGCCAGGTGCGGGCGGCGGCCGACGCAGGATTCGCCACGGCGTGGGCGAGTCAGGCACTGGGCTGGGACGCGTTGACCGCCATCGCGATCGCCGGTGCCGCCGTCCCCGGCATCGCCGTGGGCACGGCCGTGGTCCCCGTTCCCCAGCGGCACCCGATGATGCTGGCCGGGCAGGCACTGACGGCGCAGGCAGCCACAGGAGGTCGCCTGACGCTGGGCATCGGCGCAGGTGTCGCCGCGATGGTGTCGGGGATGTTCGGACTGCCCACCGACCGGCCCGTGCAGCGCATGCGCGACTACCTGACGGTGCTCGGACCGTTGCTGCGAGGGGAAAGCGTCGAACACCGCGGCGAAACGCTCACCACGGTCGGAGCGGTGACCGTCCCGGGCGAGGTGATGGCGCCGTCCGTGATCGTCGCGGCGATGGGGCCGCGGATGGTGCGACTGGCGGGAGAACTCGCCGACGGAACGGTCACCTGGATGACGGGCCCGAAAGCCTTGGGAGAGCACATCGTTCCCACCATCACCAAGGCCGCCGGAAGCAGGACGCCACGAGTCGTCGCCGGACTGCCCGTGTGCGTCACGAACACCGCCGACGACGTCCGCGCCCGGATCGCCGAGCAGTTCGCACTCGCCGCGCAGGTGTCCGAGTACCGCGCGACGCTCGACCGGGAAGGAGCGGCCGGACCGCAGGACGTCGCGATCGTCGGCACGGAAACCCAAGTGGCGCAGGCACTCTCCCGGCTCCGCGAAGCCGGCGTGACCGAGTTCATGGCCGCGCCCTACGGAACCGCCGACGAGCAGAACCGCACCATCGGCCTGCTCGCCGAACTGGCTCGCTGACGCCTCAGAGCTCGGCGGCCCGTTTCAGAGCGGCGTTCTCGGCCTGCATGCCGTCCTTCATGGCCTTGCCGATGAAGAGGTCCGCTCCCCCGGACAGCACGCCGTCGACCAGCAGTTCGTTGGTGACCAGCACGGTGCCGTCGGGCTGCGTTGTGAGCGTTCGACAACGCTGGCCGTAGACGAACCACGCGTTCCAGCCCGCGTCCTTCCAGCAGAAGCGTTGCCCGGGAACGCCGTTGAGCACGGTGTGCTTCGCGGCCATCTTCACCGAGCCGAGGAGCACGTCCACCCGAACCTCGTCGCCCGGCGCGGTGCCGCCCGCCGCCTTGACGACCCACGGGTTCCAGCGCGCGTAGCCGGGGAAGTCGGTGATGAGGCCGTAAATGCGTTCCTGGGGCGCGGAGATCACCGTCTCGGCGCGGTAGACCACCGAGTGCTCGCCAGGCTCTCTCGGGTCGAGTGGAGCGCCGTTAGCGAGCATCGCGAGCACCAGACCGGCTGCCAGCACGTGACCACCTCGTCAAAGAGATCGACCGGGACGCGGACGTGAAGAAAATACGCGTTTGCGTCCCGGTCGTCATCGGCCGATCAGCCTCCCGGGTTGCCTCCTCCGGGTGGCGTGCCGGTCGTGGTCGTCGTCGTCGGCGCGGTGGTGGTCGTGGTCGTCGTCGGCGCGGTGGTGGTGGTCGTGGTCGTCGTCGGCGGCGCGGTGGTGGTGGTCGGGTTGGTGGTGGTCTGCGAACTGGACGGCGGGTCGGACTTGCGCGGCTCGAAGTTGCCGAGCGGGTTCGGCTTCGGGAACTTCTCCGCCTGGACTCCCTGCAGAGCCGCGTCCATGAACTTCTTCCACATCTGGCCGGGCAGGCCGGAGCCGAAGACCGGCTTGCCGCTCTTGTCCCTGATGGCCACGTTGCCGGCGTCCTTGCCGACCCACACCGACGTGGACAGCTGCGGCGTGTAGCCGACCATCCAGGCCTTCGAGTTCTGGTCGAGGCTGCCGGGAAGCTCGTGCGTACCGGTCTTGCCCGCGCACTCGCGGTTGCCGGCGCAGGCGATCTTCGAGTAGCCCGGGATCTCCTTCAGCGTCTCGGTGACGTTGTCCGCGATGTCGCGGCTCTTCGTCTCCACCGGGTCGAACGCGGGCTCGGCCTGGTCCACGTGCTGGTAGAGCACGTCACCGGTCGGGCCGGTGATCTTCGCGACGAAGAACGGAGCCCGGTACATGCCGCGGGCGGCGAACGTCGCGAACGCCGAGGCCATGTCGAACGGCCGCACCTGCGCGTTGTCGGCGCCGATGGCGATACCCGCGTTCGGGGCTCCGCCTCCTTCACCGACCAGCGTCTGCTTGTCCGCACCGTTGATCCGGACGACCTTCGGGATGCCGGCCGCGTGCGCCGCGTCCGCCACCGCCTTCGTGCCAGTGCCCTCGGGGCCCGCCACCATGTCGTAGAACACGGTGTTGAGCGACTCCTTCATGGCCTGCTTGATCGGACATTGCTTGCCGCAGGTGGTGTTGCCGGCGTTGCGGATCTCGACGCCACCGATCTTGCGGGGCGCGGCGTCGTAGGTGTCGCCGATGCCCTTGCCCATCTTCAGGGCGGCCACCAGGTCGAACGGCTTGAACGACGACCCGGCCTCCTGGACCGTGCCCTTCGCGTAGTCGATGCCCTTCAACCCGTCCTTGCCCGGGTAGTAGGCGCGCACCGCGCCGGACTGCGGCTCGATCGCGCTCAGCGACGTCCGCAGGTCGGCGTCCTGGCCCTCCATCACGGAGTTCACCGCGTCGACCGCCGCCTGCTGCATCTTCGGGTCGATCGTCGTGGTGACCGTGACACCGATCTTCTGCGCCTTCTCCATCGTCATGCCGACGAGCTCACCGTCGATCTCGTCCTGCACCTGCTGGCTCACGCGGGCCAGCGGACCGTCCAGGCCCTGGGGCTGCGTCTGCTCGAGCGGCAACGGCGTCGGGTACTGGCGGGCGTCGTAGTCCGCCTGGGAGATCCACTTCTTCTGAAGCATCTGGAGCATCACGAACTCCCAGCGCTTCTTGGAGTGGTCGGCCTTCTCCGACCACGAGGGGAGCTGGATCATGCCGGCGATCAACGCGGCCTCGGACGGCGTGAGGTCCTTCATCTGCTTGTTGTAGTAGACCTGCGCCGCGGCCTTCATGCCGTTCGCGCCACGACCGAAGTACACCGTGTTGAGGTACGCGGTGAGGATCGTGTTGTGGTCGGACTCGTTGCTCATCTTGTAGGCCTGCACGAGTTCCATGAACTTGCGGGTCAGCGTCGGATCCTCGTTGCCCGTGGCCTTCTTGATGTACTGCTGCGTCAGACCGGAACCACCCGAGCTACCACCCGTCGCCTGGATCCACACCGCGCGGACGATCGCCTTGGCGTCGAAGCCGGGGTTCTCGTAGAAGTCCGCGTCCTCCGCGGCCATCACGGCCTGCTTGACGGTGTCCGGGAGTTCCTCGTACGTCAGCAACGTGCGGTTCTGGCCCGGCGAGGTGATCTTCCCGATCTCGTCGCCGTTGGAGTACAGCAACGTGATCGTCTTGTCCTGCGCGTCCGCGATCTCGTTCGGGCGCGGCCATTCCACGAGCGGGTACGTCACCGCGATCGCGATCACCGGAGCGAGGAGCATGAGGCCGATCGCGACGAACGCGCCGATGCGGACCCGCTTCCAGATCTTCTTCTTCCGCAGACGACGCGCTTCGTCCTCGCTGAGCTCCGGCTCGTCGTCGTAGTACTCCTCGTCGTCGTAGTACTCGTCCTCGTAGTACTCGTCCTCGTAGTACTCGTCGGCGGGCTCGCGATGCGTCATCAGTTCGGGCTCGCGCTGCGGTGGCCGGGTCGCCGGAGGGATCCGTGCCGTGCGCTCCTCGCCCGGTCTGCGCGGGGGCATGCGCCTCGGCGGTCCAACTTCATCGTCCCTGAATGGTTTGTTCGGCCCCATCTCCCCAGGACGCGCGAAAGATCAGGTGGTTCCGCACATGACGATCTTCGCCGCGGAACGCCGCCGGGACGTGAACGCGACACCATGCGCATTCACGTCCCGGAGGACATCGATCAGGCCGTCAGAAGCGTCAGCCCGTACGTGCGAAGGATTTCGTTGACGGGCTGGAACCAGGTGCGGCCGCCGCCGGAGCAGTTGCCGTAACCGCCGGACGTCACGCCCTGCGCCTGGTCACCGGTGATGAACGAGCCGCCGGAGTCGCCCGGCTCGGCGCACACGCTGGTGCCGACCATCTCGTAGACCGCGCCCTGCTGGTAGTTCACGGTCTCGTTGCGGCCCTGGACGACGCCGCAGTGCCAGTGCGTGGTCGAGCCCGAGCGGCACACCGAGGTGCCGGGCGGGGCCTCCCACGAACCGCGGACGAGCGCGTCGCTCACCTGGCCCCAGCCGAGCACGACCGGCACGTTCCACCAGCCGCCACCGGTGCGCACCCAGCCGTAGTCGTTGGTGGGGAACGAGGATCCGACGAACTCGCCCTGCCACGAACGGTCCCAGCCGTACACGTTCCAGGCACCGACGTTGCAGTGCCCGGCGGTGACGTAGCCGCCGTGCACCGAGAAGCCGATCGAGCAGCGGACGTTGCCCGTGTAGAACGGGTCACCGCCGACAGTGCCGGCCGCGAACGTCTGCGGCCTCTGGACGCCCTCGGTGTTGACGACGACGTCCTCGGGCAGACCCGAAACGTCGGCTCCCGGCAGAGCGTCGACCACCACGGCGCCGCGCTGGACGTCGACCCGCCACCCGGCGACGTCCTTCGACACCGATCCGGCCTTCGACAGTCTGTCGATGCCCGTCTTCACCGCGTTCAGGGACGCGAGTGTCTTCGTGCGCAACACCGGCTGCGCGCCCGCGGCCTTGACCGCCTCGACCTTCGCGGGGTCCGTCACGGCCACGTTCAACTTGCCGTCGGCGTACCAGCTGCCCCCGAACGCGTCGGCGGCGGCCTGCTCGGCGGCCGGTGCGATCTTCAGCGCCACCTTCTCGGCGCGGATCCTGGTCAGGGCCTGCGCCTGGGTGATTCCGAGGTCACGGCTCATCGCGTCGACGACGTCCGCCGACGCCGTCACAGCAGGGATGGTGATCGTGCTCAGCACGATCGCGGACACGGAAACTATGCGTAGCAGCATGTTCTCTCCTACGGTGTCCAAGGTGAGCTCACGGCCCAGCTCACGTCTTGGTTGTACGAGGCAGGGTTGTCGTACGTGTGCGCGCCGCCGTTCGAGGCGACCCAGACCTCCTCCGCGTAGTGCCGGATGTTGGTGCCGAGCTCGTTGACCGATTCGAGCCGGACGCCGCCAGTGCCCTGTTGCGCGCAGAACGTCGCGTCCCGGCGGAACAGGTCGGTGTTGTCGTTGGTGCCGAGGCGGACGCGGAAGTCCGCGTGCCGCAGGAACTGGCCGGAGATGTTGCGGGACTCGAACGAGTAGCAGGTGGGGTCGGCGAGCCCGCGCCGGATGACGAACGTCGCGTCCGCCTTGGTCAGGCTGTCGCTCCCGCTGGTCACGACGTCAGTGCGCGCCAACGACTCCCGGTGCCGCAGGTAGCGGTCCGTGAAGCCGGGCGAGGTGACGCGGAACGAACGGGCCTGGTCCAGCGGCAGTTCCGCGCCGCTGCGCCACAGACCGGTTCCGATCGCCCATGTGGTGTCCGCGGCGAACGAGTTCGCGGTGTCCCAAGGGTTCGTGCCGCCGGAGCGTGCCAGGTACACGCCCTCGTTGTAGTGGCGCACGAACGAACCGCGCACGTTGAACGATTCCAGTGCGGTACCGCCAGAGCCTTCCCTCGGGCAGAACGTGGCATCGGCGGCGATCGTGCCGTTGTTCACGTCCAGGCGGATGCGTCCGTTGCTGTGCCTGAGGAACTGGCCGGGGAAGTTCCGCGACTCGAACGACAGGCAGGCCGCGTCGGCGAGTCCGGGACGCGGGTGGAACGTGGCGTCCAGCCTGCCCAGGTCCGTGCTGACCAGGTCGGTGCGGGCCAGCGAGTCCTGGTGGCGCAGGTAGCGGTCGGTGTAGCCCGATGTGGTGACGCGCAACGACACCACGTCGTCCGGACTGACCGCCGTGCCACGCGCGACCGCGAGCACCCTCTGGTTGACGTCCCGCACCCTCGACTCGGTCATCTTCAACACGCGCCGGTCGTAGGTGTAGAAGCCGTTGACCTCGTTCTCCACGTCGTACGGCTCGGTGTAGACCATCGCCGACAACCCGCGGGTGTGGATGAGCCGCTGGACCTGCTTGATGATCTCCTCGTACCGCTTGGTCAGCGACTGCTCGTCCGGGTACAGGGCACCGTAGGCGAATCCGGCGCCCGGCTGGTACTCGTGGTCGACGACCCGGCGGCCCAGGCCACCGAACTCGCCGAGCATCGCGACCCGGTTGCTGTCGGGCAGCCGGGTGTTGGCCGAGATCTGGTAGTGGTGGTCGTCGATCACGTCACCGTTGCCGGGATCGGGATCCGAGACGCAGCAGTTGGATCCTGAGTTGTGGTTGATCAGGCGGGTGTTGTCGATCGAGCGGATCAGGTTCACGATCCGGCCCGCGTCGTACTCGCCCCAGCCCTCGTTGAACGGCACCCACTGCACGATCGACGTGATTCCCTTGAGCTGGTCGATCATCCGGCGCAGCTCGGACTCGTAGTTGGCGTGCGAGTTCGGTGCCTCGTCGATCGAGTCGACCGCGGGCATGTCCTGCCAGACCATCAGGCCCAGCCGGTCCGCGTGGTAGAACCAGCGCGCCGGCTCGACCTTGATGTGCTTGCGGACCATGTTGAACCCCAGCGCCTTCTGGCGTTCGAGGTCGAAGCGCAACGCCTCGTCGGTCGGCGCGGTGTAGATGCCGTCCGGCCAGTAGCCCTGGTCCAGCGTGCCGCTCTGGAAGACGAACTTCCCGTTCAGCATCGGCCGCATGACGCCGCCGATCATCGCCTTGCCGAGCGAGCGCATGCCGAAGTAGCCCGTCACGACGTCCCCGCTGGCCAGCGTCACGCGCAGGTCGTAGAGGAACGGGTCGTCCGGCGACCACAGCCGGGCGTTGGGCACCGGCACCCGCAGCGAGCCGCCGGTCGTGCCGGTCTGCCTGCCGACCACCTGCCCGCCGCTGAGCACCTCGGCCGTGACCGACTGGCCCGCGGTGCCCTGCACGACCAGGTCGAGCGCGCCCGCGCCGACGTTCGGCGTGGTGTCGAGACGCGTGATGTTGGCTGCCCGCACCGGTTCCAGCCACACCGTCTGCCAGATGCCGGACGCGGCGGTGTAGAAGATCCCGCTCGGGTTGCGGCGTTGCTTGCCGATCGGATAGCGGCTGCCGTCGACCGTCGAGGTGACGCCGACGATGATCTCGTTCGCACCGGTCGTGAGTGCCGAGGTGATGTCGAACGAGAACGCGTCGAAGCCGCCGGTGTGCGTGCCGACCTGCCTGCCGTTGACCCAGACCCGCGTTTCCCAGGTCACGGCACCGAAGTTGAGCTTGACGTTGCGACCGTTCCAAGTGGACGGAACGGTGAAGGTGCGGCGGTAGAACATGTTGTCCTCGTGCCGCTTGATCCCCGACAGAGCGGACTCGATCGGGTACGGCACGAGGACGCCTTCGGCCAGCGGGCGGCCGATCGGCGGACTGTTCAGGTTCGGTGCTCCGGCGAACTCCCAGACACCGTTGAGGTTCTGCCACTCGGTGCGCACCAGCTGCGGTCGCGGGTACTCGGGCAGGGCGTTCGTCGGCGACACCTGGGCGGTCCAGGGTGTCGAGAGCGGAGGGACTTTCGGTACCCACTCCGCCGCGTGCGCTGTTGGCGTTGAGAACGTTGCTGTGATCAGGATCGAGACCAATACGCCCAGGACGCGTCTGGTCATGGCTCTCCTATCTTCGCAATATTCGCTGCAGGACGACGACGATGAGCAAGAACACGCCGCTGACCACCGACTGGTAGTTGCTGTCGAGCGTGCCGATCTGGTTGATGACGTTCTGGATGACCTTGATCAGGCCCACGCCGATGACGGTGCCGAGGATCGTGCCCATGCCACCGGTCAGCAGGGTTCCGCCGATGACGACGACCGAGATGGCGTCCAGTTCGAGGCCGACGCCGATGACCGTGACGCCCGACTGCAGATAAGCGGCGGTCAGGGCGCCGGCGAGACCCGCCAGCGTGCCGCTCATCGTGTAGACGAGGATCTTGGTCTTCGCGACGGGAACGCCCAGCAGGACCGCCGACTGCTCGGCCCCGCCGGTCGCGAACACGTTCTGGCCGAAGCTCGTGCGGTTCAGGATCATCCCGCCGAGGACGGCGAGCACGGCCGCGATGAAGATCGGATAGCCGAAGCCGAGGACGGTGCCGCGGCCCAGTTCGACGAACGCGCTGTCCGCCGGGATCTTGTAGGTGTTGGCGCCCTCGTCGGTGATCGCGAGCAGGAGACCGCGGGCGAACAGCAGCGACGCCAGTGTGACGATGAACGGCGCCATGTTCGTGCGGGCGATCAGCAGACCGTTGATCAGGCCGATCAACCCGCACACCACCAACGGCAGTGCGAGCGCCGCCAGGAACCCGTACTGCGAGCCCCAGGCCGCGAGCACGCCACCGAGGGCGTAGAGCGAGCCGACGGACAGGTCGATGCCGCCCGTGATGATCACGAACGTCATGCCGATCGCGATCACCGCGAGGAACGAGCCCTGCAGCGCGAGGTCGCGGAGGTTGTCGAGGCTGCCGAAGCGCGGGAAGACCAGCCACGACACCGCGACCATCAGCACGAGTGCGACGGCGGCGCCCTGCCGTTGCAGGACCTTCGTCCGCGCGGCCGCCTTCGGAACGGCGGGAGTGGTTGTGGTGATCATCGGCGCTCCCGTGCCACGTACACGGCGGCGATGATGATCGCGGCCTGGATCATCTGCGCGATCGAGTCCGGCAGGTTGTGCTTGATCAGGGTGGCCCTGACGAGCTGCATCAGGATCACGCCGAACACCGTGCCGAGCACGCGGACCTTGCCCCCGGTGAGCGGGGTCCCGCCGACGACCACGGCGGTGATCGCGGACAGTTCCATGAGCAGGCCCATGTCGGCCGGGTCGCTGGCGGCGAGCCTCGAGGTGGCCAGCACGCCGGCGATCGCCGCGAGCACACCGCAGATCGCGTAGACGCCGATCAGCACCCGGTTGACCGGGAGCCCGGCCAGCGTGGCCGCCTTGCGGTTGCCGCCGACCGCGACGAGCTGACGGCCGAACGTGGTGCGGTTGGTCAGGCCGGCGATTGTGAGCGCCAACAATCCTGCTATGAGCACGCTGATCGGGATTCCGAGCACGTCGCCGGTGCCGAGCTCGAGGAACGTCGGGTCGTGCAGCTGGACGAGCTGGCCCTCGGCGATGACCAGTGCCAGTCCGCGCCCGCCGACCAGCAGCGCGAGGGTGGCGACGATCGGCTGGATGCCGACCTTGGCGACGAGGAACCCGTTGAACGCTCCCGCGAGCACGCCTACGACGAGCGCCATCACGATCGCGACGAGCGGACCGGCGCCCAGGTAGAGCGGGATGATCGCGGCGGCCAGCGCCATGACCGCGCCGACGCTCAGGTCGACGCCCTCGGTGCCGATCACCAGTGCCATGCCGAGCGCGACGATCAGCACGGGCGCGGCCTGGACGAGCTGGGTGGTGAAGTTGCCCAGCGTCAGGAAGTTGGACGTGAACAGGGCGTTGAACAGCAGCAGCACGGCAACGGCGACGTAGACACCGTTGTCCTGCAACCAGCGTGTCCTCGCGGCCGCGGTGCTAGTTGCCGTTCTGGTGGCTGACCGCGTGGTCGTCTGAGCCATCCCTCACCTCCGCCGCGATCGCCTTGAGCACGTGCTCACTCGTGAGTTGGTCGCCTTCCAGCTCGCCGACGACCGATCCGTCGCGCAGCACGACGAGACGGTCCGCTCCGTCGAGCAGTTCGTCCAGCTCGGAACTGATCAGCAGCACCGCCAGGCCTTCCCGCGCGAGCTCGTCGATCAGTTCCTGGACCTCCGCCTTGGCGCCGACGTCGATGCCGCGCGTCGGCTCGTCGAGCAGCAGGATCCTGGGTTCGGTGCACAGCCACCTGGCCAGCAGAACCTTCTGCTGGTTGCCGCCGGACAGTTCCGCGACCTTCTGCTCGGGGCTGGACACCTTGATGCGCAAACGTTTGATGAACGTGTCCACGATCCGGTCCTGTTTGGACCTGCTGATCACACCGAACCGGCTGAGCCTCGGCAGCGCGGCCAGCACGATGTTCTCGCGCACGGACAGGTTCGGGATGATGCCCTCGGTCTTGCGGTCCTCGGCGAGCATGCTGATGCCCGCCCTCATCGCCGACTTCACGTTGTGCGACACCGGTTTGCCCGCGACGAGCACGGTGCCGCCGTCGAGCGGCAGCGCGCCGATGATCGCCTTCGCGGTCTCGGTCCGGCCCGATCCGAGCAGGCCGGCGAGGCCGACGACCTCGCCGGGCCTGATCGACACGTTGACGCCGTTGATGCGCGGCCTGCTGGTCAGGTCCCGCGCTTCGAGCACCGGCTGGGTGTCGGCGTGGTGACCCTCGCCGAACGCCGTGGTGCCGTGCTTCTCGATCTCCGTGACCGACCTGCCGAGCATCAGCGACACCAGTTCGATGCGCGGAAGTTCTTTGAGAGGACCACTGTGAACGTTTCGCCCGTCTCTGAGGACCGTGACCGTGTCACAGATCCGGTACAGCTCGTCCATGCGGTGGCTGACGTAGATGATCGAGATGCCCGCCTCGTGGAGTTTCCGCACGACGCCGAGCAGCGTCTCGACCTCGCGCGGCTCCAGCGACGACGTGGGCTCGTCCATGATCACGACGTCCGCGTTCGCCTCGACCGCCCTGGCGAGCGCGACCATCTGCTGCTCGCCGACCGCGAGCGTCCCGAGTGGACTGCTCACGTCCGCCGTGATGCCGTAGCCCCTCAACAGTTCTGAGGCGTCGGCGTTGCGGCGGGCGCGGTCGATCAGGCCGAACCGGTTGCGCGGCTCGCGGCCCAGGAACAGGTTGGCGGCCACGCTCATCAGCGGAACGAGGTTCACCTCCTGGTAGATCGTGGAGATGTGCCCGTTCCGGGTGATCTGACCGGCATCCGGGGTGTGGATGCCGGTCAGCACCTTGATCAGCGTGGACTTGCCGGCGCCGTTCTCCCCCACCAGCGCGTGGATCTCGCCGCGCTGGAGCGTGAAGTCGACGTCGCCGAGAGCCTGGACGCCGGCGAACGTCTTCGTCACGCCGGCGACCTCGATGACCGGATCAGTAGGCATTGCCGAGCTTCTGCGCCGCGTTCGTCGTGTCGTACTCGTCGTCGGAGATCACGATGTTCTGCGGGATCTCGTCGCCCTTGCCGAACTTCTCCAGCGTGTCGAACGCGAGCGGGCCGAAGCGCGGGTTGGACTCGACCACGGCGGTGTAGCTGCCGTCCGCGATCAGCTGCACGGCGTTGCGCGTGCCGTCGATGGACACGACCTTGACGTCCTTGCCCGGCACCTTGTTCGCGGCCTTGAGCGCGGTGACGGCGCCGACGCCCATCTCGTCGTTCTCGGCGTAGACGGCGGTGATGTCCGGGTTGCTCTGGATGAGCTGCTCCATCACGGCCTGGCCCTTGGACCTGTCGAACTCGCCGGTCTGCTCGGCGACGACGGTGAGGCCGGGCGTGCCGGCGATGCCGTCCTTGAAGCCCTTGGTGCGGTCGACCGTGACGTTGTTGCCCGAGGCGCCGAGCAGGATGGCGACCTTGCCGGTGCCGCCGGTCGCCTTGATCATCTGCTGGGCGGCGCGTTCGCCCTGCTTGACGAAGTCTGAACCGATGAAGGTCAGATAGTCGGTGCACGGCTGCGAGGTGACCTTGCGGTCGATCGTCACGACCGGCACCTTCTTGGCCTTGGCCGCGTCGAACGCGGGCTGCAGGCCGTCGGAGTTGAGCGGCGCCACGATCAGCAGTTGCGCGCCGCGGTCGATCATCGACTTGATGTCGCTGATCTGCTTGTTCAGGTCGCTCTGCGCGTTCGTGTACAGCAGCTCGGCACCCCGCTTCGCAGCCTCGTCCTTGATCGACTGCGTCTCGGCGGTGCGGAACGGGTTCGCTTCCTTCTCCGACTGGGAGAAGCCGACCTTGGCACCCTTCAGGTCGACCTGCGGGTACCCGGTCTTGCTCCGTGCACAGCCGGGACCAGCGCTTTGGTTCTGCGCGGCAGACGCCGCGGGGCCTCCGCTCGTCGCGGTCGTCGGGGTTTCTCTGGCTGTGCACCCCGTCACGAGCAAGGCGGCGACGGCGATGAGCAACATGCGAGACATCGTTGGCTCCTACACGGCGGGCTATGCGTGGACGCGCTCTCAGGCGCTAGATTTGCATCGTTGTTCCAACGTTGTAAAGACCTGAGACCGTCCCGGTATCTTTTTCCCGGAATCTTCTGGAGGAACAGTTGGCCACGCTCAAGGACGTAGCCCGCCTGGCGGGCGTCTCGGTCAAGACGGTGTCGAACGTGGTCAACGGCTACTCGTTCGTCAAAGCGGACAACCGCCGCCGCGTCGAGGAGGCACTGGAGGCCACCGGCTACCGCCCCAACCTCGGCGCCCGCAACCTGCGCCGCGGCCGCACCGGCTTCATCGCCCTGGTGCTGCCCGAACTCTCGATCCCCTACTTCGCGGAGCTCGCGGGTCTCGTCATCGCCGCCGCCCAGGAACACGAGTGGAACGTGCTCATCGAGCAGACGTTCGGCACCCTGGCCGGCGAACGCTCGGCGCTGGCGTCACTCGGCCCGCACCTGGTCGACGCCGCGATCCTCAGCCCGGAGGCGTTGCAGGTCGACGACTTCCAGCTGTCCGTCCCCGCCGTCCTGCTGGGCGAGCACGCCGTCGACGTCCCGATCTCCCGCGTGGGCATCGACAACGTCGCGGCAGCCCAGGCCGCCGTCCGCCACCTGATCTCGTTGGGGCACCAACGAATCGCCGCGATCGGCGCCCACCCCCACCGAGGCACTGCCGCCCTGCGTCTGGAGGGCTACCGCGCGGCGCTGGCCGAGGCTTCACTGCCGTTCGTCGACGAGCTGGTCGTGCCGGCGCTGAACTACCACCGCGCGGACGGTGCCGCCGCGATGAAGTCGTTGCTGGACCTCCGCAACCCGCCGGACGCCGTGTTCTGCTTCAACGACCTGCTGGCCATCGGCGCCATGCGAGCGGCAGCCGAACGTTTCGTGCGCGTGCCCCAGGACCTCGCGGTCGTGGGCTTCGACAACAACGAGGAGAGCGTCTACAGCTCCCCGTCACTGACCTCGGTCGCCCCGGACAAGGGCGCCATCGCCCGCGCCGCCGTGGACCTGCTGCACCGCCGCGCCGAATCCCGCGACTCGGCGCTGGAGGACGTCGAGACCCCGTTCTCGTTGCAGGTGAGGGAAAGCACCGTGGCCCGATGACGGTGACGTTCGGCCCGGACCACATCGTTTTCGCGGACTACGAGTTCCCGTGGGCCAGCGTGCACCCCCACGGCGTCCTGCCCGCGTCCGCTGTCCGCGACGCGTCCACGCAGGTCGATCCGCCGGAGATCCGCACCACGTCCGGCGAGACCCTGTTCTTGTCCTGGGATGATTCGGCCGGGTTGGCCGGGTTCTGCCAGCGCCACGGGATTTCCGTCGCGGGGCGCCTCGACGTGTGGGGCAACCTGTTCGAGCCGTTCCTCGACACGACGTTCAGCGCGGCGCACATGGCCGCCACTGATGCCCGGCTGCACGCAGTGGGGCTCTCGCAGGCTTCGATCGACTCCATTCGTGCGCGGCTCACGCCGTTGATGCGTGCCTACAACTTCGACAGCATGTTGTGGGATTGGACCCATCTCGGGCTGTACGACCTGCTTCGGGCGTTGAACGGGACTTTGGTTCATCCTTCGCTGCCCGCGACCTTGGGTGATCCGGCCGAGGTGTACCGGTGGGCGATGGAGATCGCGGACTACGGGCGGGCGAAGGCGTCGTAGGTTCGCTGGTCGAACAGGACGAACCTGATCAGCGGTACCGGGGAGTTCTTCGTGGCCTCGTGGGCGATTCTCGCGGCGTCTTCCGGGGGCCAGCGGTAGATGCCGGTGGAGATGGCTGGGAACGCGATCGTTTGCGCTTCGAGTTCGGCCGCTACCTGGAGTGCGTTGCGGTGGCAGTCGGCCAGGAGGGTGGAACGGTCTTCGGTGGCCGACCAGACCGGGCCGACGGTGTGCACGACCCACTGCGCTTTCAGGCGGCCCGCGGTGGTCGCGACGGCCTGGCCGGTCTTGAGGCCGCCGCCGTAGTGGCCGGCGCGCAGTGCGCGGCAGTCGGCGAGGATGTCCGGGCCGCCCTTGCGGTGGATCGCGCCGTCCACTCCCCCGCCGCCCAGCAGGGAGGAGTTCGCGGCGTTCACGATCACGTCGACTTCCTGCTCGGTGATGTCGCCGAGGACGTACTCGATGGTGGCCACGTCGCCGATTGGATCACGACAACGGGCAGGTGGCCACGTCATTTGGTCGCGGCAGGGTCGCCGACCGAGGCGGCTCCACCCCGTCCAACCACCGCTCCAGCGCCACGAACGCCGCCCGATGACAAGGCGCAAGAGGCCGCAACCGATCCGGATAGGCATCCACCAGCCCATCCACGTGCGTGCCCTGCTCCACCCGGTAGTACCGGTGCAACCGATCAGGCGTCATCCCCGCGTACACGTCCGAATCCTGACTGATCGGCAGCAACACGTCGTAAGTCCCGTGCACCGTCAGCAACGGCCGCTTCACCTTGCCGGTCAACGCGACCCGGGAAACCGCAGGACCAGCGATGCGACGTCGAGAAGCGTAGGAGTAGTCAACGTCGCAAGCAGCGCTACCAGGAGCGCAGAACGGCACGCCGGCCTCCAGTTCCCCGTCGAACCCGGGATCGAACTCCTCGCGGTAGATGCGCTGCGTGAGGTCCCAGTAGTAGCGGTAGTGGTAGTCCCACAGGAATTCCGTGCCGGCCGGAAAGCCCGCCGCGACCATCGCCTCGTGCGCGCCGGGTTCGCCTGCCAGGTAGGCCGGGTAGGTGCGGAGGACGGGTGGCAGGAACGTGAGCGGGTTCGGGCCCGCGACCGTCCACAGTGTTCCCTCCCAGTCGACGCCGCCGTCGTAGAGGTGCGGACGGTTCTCCAGTTGCCAGCGGACCAGGTAGCCGCCGTTGGAGATGCCGGTGGCGATCGTCCTGCGCGGGGCTCGGCCGTAGCGTTGGGAGACAACGGACTTCGCGGCGATGGTGAGCTGGGTGAAGCGGTGGTTCCACTCCTCCATCGCTCGGCCGTCGCGGTAGAACTGGGCGCCGGTGTTGCCCTTGTCCGTGGCGGCGAAGGCGTAGCCGCGGGAGAGGACCCAGTCGGAGATGGCTCTGTCGTTGGCGTACTGCTCGCGCACGCCGGGGGCGCCGGTCACGACCAGGCCGCCGTTCCAGCGGTCGGGCAGTCTGACCACGAACTGGGAGTCGTGCCAGCCGTGGTTGGTGTTCGTGCGGGAGGTGTCCGGGAAGTAGCCGTCGATCTGGGTGCCCGGCACGGCGGCGGGGACGGGCAGGGCGGCGCTGGTGAGGCCCGCCCAGTCGGCCGGGTCGGTGTGGCCGGTGGCGACCAGGCCCGTCGTGGTGAGGTCGGCCAGGTGGGTCAGTTGCTGATGTTCGGCGCCGGGGACCGTCATCGCGGACGTCGGCGGGGTGAGCGCGAGTACGAGTACCAGCGGGAGCAACATAGCTGGTCAAGCTAGTTGTGGTGGCTCCTCGGCGACATGGTTGCCTCCCACACAAGGCCCGCTTTGAAGGTGGTGAAGCCGAACAGGTCCAGCACTCGGCGCACCTGGGGCTGGGTGTGGCGCAGCTCGAACGACTTGCCGCTGTGGTGCGCGGCGCAGAGCAGGAGCAGGAGGGTGCGCAGGCCGCTCGCGGACAGGAACGTCACCTCCGCCATGTCCACCGACACGCGGTCGGTGGTGGTGTCGGTGACGCCGGGCAGCACGGCGGCGAAGAGCAGGTCGCAGGTCGTCATGTCCATCTCGCCACGGCAGGTGGCCGTGAAACGGGTGCCGGAGCGTTGGGTCCGCACGGCGAACGGGCTGGTCTCACAGGCGGTCATCGGGCCTCACCTCGCAGACGGGCCATCACTTCACCGCACTGCGAGGCCCGAACGATAGCAGCGGAAACGAAGCCACCGACGAGAAAACGAAGTCCTCAACGCGATCGCAAGGTCCAGGACGGCGAGACGCCGTGGACGAGGCGGTAGTGCGCGGCGAAGACACTCGGACGGGCGAAACCCCACCTAGCCGCGATCTCCGTGACGGAACCGTTGCCCGCCTTCAGGTCCTCATGAGCGCACGAGAGACGCACACCCCGGAGGTAGGCCATCGGTGTCGTGCCCAGGTAGCGGCGGAAAGCGAGTTGCAACGCCCGGCTGGACACGCGCGCCGCACGCGCTATGTCGGCCGCGGAGATGTCCGTCGCGGCGTGGTCCTCGATGAACGTGACCGCACGGCGCAGGCTTCTCGGGTGCGCGTCACGCCGGTCGGCAGAGGTCGGCGGGGCTTGGGTGGTGTTCGGGAACGTGGCGAGGGTGGTGGTCACCAGCAGGCGGATCGCGTTCGCCGTGACCAGCGGGTTGTCCTCGAAATGCGGTAGCACCACGTCACGCAGCTGCACGCAGGTTGACCACCACACCGCCGCGGCCTGGGGTGAGGCCGGCCCGAAACCGGCGAACCGCACACCGTCGACCACCTGGTCGATCACCGACTGCGGCAGCGTCACCGTCGACAACCTGGGGTCGGCGATCGCCCCGACGAACGAACTTTCGGGCGGTGCGCTCAGGAACACCTCGCCAGGCAGCCAGAAGCGGTCCTCGCCGCCCGAACTGTAGTAGACGACCCCGGCACCGTTGTGCCCGAAGACGTAGTTGCGCATCGGGTCGACGCTGACCTCGAGCGAGATGTGCCCGCACAACTCGTCGAACCGGACGTCCCCGTGTATCCGCGACGACAGCCGCATGTGAGGGTTCTCGCTGCCGGCGTTGAGACGCATCTGGCCATAAGCCGCGTTCAACACCTCGTGCGCCGCGTCCAAGTCCGCCACCTCGACGACCTGTTCCACGTGCTGCACGATCCTCGTCCGTCTGGCCGGTGTCCATCGCCAATACGGTTGCTTCCGCTCGCCCGATGAGCGAGCGGAAGCAACACACAGGACCTAGGCCCGGACGAGCGAGGCCAGGGCGGTCTGCCCCTGCTGGTTCGGGTGGAACACGGCCTCCGGCCCCTCCTGGCCCGGTGCCAGCGCGTCGAACCCGCGCAGGAACGGGGTGCCCGACTCGCACAGCGCGTGGCCGTCGAACGTGCCGGGGCGGGAGAACGGGCTGGCGAACGTGGCGTTGACGCCCTTGTAGGTCGCCTTGGTCACGGCGGAGCGCAGGGTGGCGTCGATGCCGTCGGCCACCTGGTTGCCCTGGGCGCGTTCCTCGGTGGTGAGGATTCCCTCGCCGCAGATCGGGTCGAGCGTGGCGCCTTCCGGGTTGTCCGAAGTGGACACCTGACGGCCGTAGCCCACGACGACGACTCGCGCGTGCGGGCTGCGCTTGTCGATCTCGGTGAGCAGGGCGGTGACGTTGAGCCCCATCTGCGGCAGCCTCGCCAGGATCGCCTCGGTCGGCGCGCCCGTGCAGTCGGCCTGGACGCAGATGCCACCGTACGTCGCGTAGTCGATGTCGTTGGTGCCGACGGTGAGCAGCACCAGGTTCGTGTCGCGCTTCAGGGCGTCCAGCTGGGCCGGGCGGTCCTTGAAGGGACGGGAGAAGTCCGCGGTGGCGGCGCCGCTGCAGCTCACGTTCGCGAACGAGCCGAGCCTGCCCGCAGCACGCAGCCGTGCGGCCACCTGCTCACCGTACGAGTTGTTGCTGCGCCAGCAGTTCCCGGTCGTTCCGTCTTGGTAGGAGCCTGCTCCCGTGCCCGACGCGTACGAGTCGCCGAGCACCACGAGTGACGTGGAATAGCTCGCGCCGGCCGTGGGAGCGATCCCCAGCGCGGCCAGAACCGCTGTGAGGACAACGATAGTTCTTTTCACTGAACCCCCGATGTTGATGTCATGCCGTCGCCATAGTGCCCGAAACACCAAGTCGTGCGCCGCCAAACGAGATGCGGCAGCCCCTCCACGTGCGCTCATCAGCGAGGACCTACTTTTCGAACTCCCATGACAAACGTCCTGGGTGGATGTCACGATCCGCCGGACTGTTCTTCTCTAGGGGGATCGTTGAGAACATCTGACAGACCCTGGCGTGGCGCCGGGGCACTCGTTGCCGCGCTCGTCGCGGGTCTCGTGGTGGCCGTGCCCGGCACCGCGCACGCCGCCCAGCAACCGAACTGGGCCATGTCCAACCCGGCCAAGTGGGTCACGACCGACTCCAAGCAGCCGCATCAGGAGATCACGACGGGCGACGCGAAGGTCGGCGCCTGGCGGGACGACAAGCACCACATCGGCAAGTCCTACTTCACCTTCGACATCACGCGGTTCAAGGGCACGCAGCTGTTCACGGCGAACCTGCGCACGCCGGAGAAGGCCGCGAACGACTGCGCCAAGCCGCGTGCCACGCAGCTGTGGGTCGTGCAGCCGCCGAAGAAGATCACGTGGGCGCACCAGCCGTGGGAGAGCTCGAAGATCGAGCCGAACCCGAACCAGGACTGCGTGTCGCCCGCGGTCGTCTGGAACGTCGCCGAGCCCATCAGGAAGGCGCTGGAGAAGGGCAGGACGGAGATCACGTTCGTGCTCCGGATCGCCGAGCAGTTCCAGGGCAAGGTCGAGTACGGCCGCACCTACGACCCGGCCGCGGTGCTGAGCACGACGTTCAACACGCCGCCGGGGACGCCGACCGACCTGAAGATCGACGCCCGCGCGTGCGACGGCACCACGCGCTTCATCCCGAGCCTCACGCCGCGCGTCAGGGCGACCCTGCACGACGCCGACCCCGATCCCAGCGGTGGCGTCACCGGGCGGATGGCGTTCTGGCCGGTGGACGCACCGGAGCAGCGGGTAGAGGTCGCGGCACCCGTCCCCGGCGCCGGGGTGGTCGACACCCAGTTCCCCGAGGGCATGGTCAAGGACGGCGGCACCTACGCGTTCGCCGTGCGCACCGAGGACGGGTTCGCGAACTCCGAGTGGTCCGCGCCGTGCCAGTTCACCGCCGATGTGACGGCTCCGAGCGCTCCGAAGATCTCCTCCACGACCTACCAGGAGAACGGTGCGCCTCCCGGTGACGGCGGCCAGGGTCTCCCAGGTCAGTTCACCTTCGACGCCAACGGCGCGCAGGACGTCGTCGCGTTCACGTACGACGGCGTCGGCGTCCCCTACGGCCGGGTGGAGGCGGACGCACCGGGTGGCAAGGCGACGATCACCATCACACCGGACCGGGACGGCCCGCTGTACGTCCAGGTCCAGAGCATCGACCGCGCCGGACTCCGTTCGGACAGCACGACCTACCGCTTCTGGGTCCGCACCACCGCGCCCTGGGTGCAGAGGCCGTTGCTGGAGCTCGGCAAGCCCGGCCAGTTCGTGCTCAACGCCACCCAGGACGGCGCCACGCGGTTCGTCTACCAGATCGACGGTGGCGCGGAGCAGACCGTGCCGGTCGGTGAGGACCGCAAGGGCCGCTTCACCCTCACCTACACCGAGCCCGGTGCCGAGTGGCACGACCTGAAGGTCTGGACGGTCACCGCCGCCGGTGCCCGGTCGGGGGTCACGACCAGTTCGTTCACCGTCGACCAGGTGCGACCGGAGGTCGACACCACCCCGTGGTCCGGCCTCGTCGGCGAGAAGCGCACGATCACCGTGACACCGGCCCGGGACGATGTTGTGTCCTATGTGTACAAGATCGGCGACGACCCGGAGCAGCAGCTGCCCGCGGCACCGGACGGGACGCTGACGTTCGAGTACACGCCGACGGTCAAGGGCACCTTCGACGTGCTGGTGGCGAGTGTCAACGCGGCCGGAGTCCGCTCCGGCTGGGGTGAGAGCGCGATCGACGCCGAAGCGCCGGCACCGGTGGTGACGAGCAACGACTACAAGAACCAGCCGGGCGGTGCTCCTGGCCAGACCGGCACGTTCACGTTCTCGTCGCCACGGCTCCCCGTCGTGTCGTACAAGTACAGGTTCGGCGACGAGCCGTGGCAGACCACCACGGGCACGCAGGTCCAGTGGGCGCCCAAGAAGCCGGGCTACCACTACCTGTACGTGCGCGGCGTCACGGACACCGGTGTGGAGAGCGACGACCAGTCGTACGTGTTCCAGGTGAAGCCGGCGCTTCCCACCCTGACGAGCCCGCAGTTCCCGGACGGCGGTCCGGTGACGGCACGGCCGAACGTGCCGATCGAGTACGTCGTGACGCCCGCACTGGCCGGGTCGCACGAGGTCCTGTGGTACGTCGCCTTCAACACGCCGCAGGTCGTTCCGGTGGACGCGGACGGCAAGGCGCGGTTCACCGTCACCATGCCGTCCAGCGGGACGTTCTACCTGACCGTGTCGAGCAGAACGCCTGAGGGCGTCGTGTCCGGCAACCTCGAGCGGTCGTACTCCGTTCCACAGCAGTGAGTTCGCGGTGGCCCGCGGGTGAACGCCCGCGGGCCACCGGCCTCAGGCCGAGGCGCGCACGCCCGCGATCTCCTCCAGCAACGACGTCTTGCGGTCGTTGGGCAGGAACGAGGCCAGCACGGCGTTCTCCGCCAGCGTCGCCACCTGCGCGGGCGTGAGATCGAGCGCGGTGGCCACCGCCAGGTACTCGCCTTCGAGCGTGGCGCCGAAGAACGGCGGGTCGTCGGTGTTCAGCGTGACCACCACGCCCGCGTCGAGCATCTGCCGCACGGGATGCACCTCGATCGACGCGACCTGTCGCGTGCGGACGTTGGACGTCGGGCACACTTCCAGCGGGATTCCCTTCAGCACCAGGTGTTCCACCAGCGCCGGGTCCTCGACGCAGCTCGTGCCGTGGCCGATCCGTTCGGCCCGCAGGTCCCGCACGGCGGACCAGATGGTCTCCGGGCCGGTGGTCTCCCCCGCGTGCGGCACGCAGTGCAGGCCCGCATCCCTTGCCTTGTCGAAGAAGCGCGCGAACTGGGCGCGCCCGACGCCCGCTTCGGGCCCGCCCAGGCCGAAGGACACCAGGCCGTCCGGGCGTTCGGACAGCGCGAACGCCAGCGTCTCCCGTCCGGCCACCAGCCCCTTCTCCCCCGGGATGTCGAAGCACCAGGCCAGGTCGACGCCCAACGCCGCCGCCTCCGCGCGACCGGACTCGAGGCCCGCGAGGAGTTCGTCGCCGGCCATGCCGTCCGTGACGTGGTTGTACGGCGTGACAGTGACCTCGGCGTACCGGACGTTCTGCCGGGCCAGTTCCCGCGCCAGGCCGACGACGAGGGTGTGGATGTCGGCGCGGCCCTTCAGCATCGACTGGACCGCCCAGTACACCTTCAGGAAGTGGTCGAAGTCCCGGAACGTGTAGAAGCGCTCCAGTTCGCCGCGGTCGG
This sequence comes from Lentzea sp. NPDC092896, assembly GCF_044754905.1. Taxonomy (NCBI): domain Bacteria; kingdom Bacillati; phylum Actinomycetota; class Actinomycetes; order Pseudonocardiales; family Pseudonocardiaceae; genus Lentzea; species Lentzea sp. NPDC092896. The sequence goes on along the minus strand of NZ_JBIVPX010000007.1, from coordinate 401,168 downwards.
TAGGCACGCCGGCCTGCGGGTGGCGCCGGGCGAGTTCCAGGACGGTGTCGAGGCCGGCCGATCCGACGAGGTGGACGTGCAACTCGACCTTGGGCAAGGCGTGGATGAACGAACGCATGGCAAAGCTCCCTGTGCGGCACGAAGGTGAGAGGTGTGGCGGAGGAGCGGGCGACTCAGGGAGCGAGGTCGCCACGTTCGGTGTCAGCGCCGTAGAGCGGCAGCTTGAAGTCCGGCACGAACTTCAACGTAGCAGCTACCGTGGAGATCGTGACAGGTGAGGACGTGCTCGACATCCTGGCGGCGCTCGACGGCTTCGACGTCTGCGTCGGCGGCGGCTGGGGCATCGACGCGCTGGTGGGCAGACAGACACGTCCGCACGGCGACCTCGACCTCATGCACCGCGAGGAGCAGGAACCGCAAGTCCTCCAAGCCCTGGTGGCGCGCGGGTTCACGGAAACGCTGTCGTGGCGGCCGGTGCGATTCGTGCTCACAGACCAGAACGGCCGCGAGATCGACCTGCACCCGTTGCGCTACAAGGAGGACGGCAGCGCCGAGCAGTCCTCGCTGACGCCCGGCGAACCGTTCCGCTACCCGGCGTCGTGCTTCGTCACCGGCACTGTCCTCGGAACGACCGTGCCGTGCCTGTCGGCCGAGCAGCAGCTGTTCTTCCACCAGGGCTACGAGCCGCGCGAACGAGACCTGCACGATCTGGCCCTGCTGCGCGTCTTGGCGCGATAAACCGGTTGGCAGCCTGGCTAGCGTGGGACGGGTGAAGGGATTCAACCCGAGTTTCGGCCCTGAATCGGCAAGCACCTACGACAACGAGCCCCGCGGGGACGAGGCCGACACCGTGCGGTTCCTCGCGGCGTTCGGCAAGTCCGCGCTGGAGTTCGCGATCGGCACCGGCCGCATCGCGTTGCCGCTCAGAGAATCCGGTGTCGAGGTGGACGGCATCGAGCTGTCGCCCGACATGGTGGCGCGCATGCGGGAGAAGCCAGGCGGCCCGGACGTCGACGTGACGATGGGCGACATGTCCAGAGTCGGCACCGCTCGCACCTATCCGCTGGTGTACCTGGTCTACAACACGATCACGAACCTGCTCACCCAGGACGACCAGGTCCGCTGCTTCGAGAACGCGGCACGCCACCTCACCGCGGACGGCGTGTTCGTGATCGAGTGCGGCCTGCCCAGCTGGGTGGCGCGCCCGCGTCACCAGTTCATCGACGTGGAGGCCGTCGAGGTCGACCACGTCCGGCTGGACGTCAATCGCTTCGACCCGGTCACCCAGATCCTCGACGAGAACCACGTGCGCATCAGCGGGGACGGCATCCGGTTCGGACCGATCAAGACCCGGCAGGCCTACCCCTCCGAGTTCGATCTCATGGCGCGCATCGCGGGGCTGCGGCTGCGCGAGCGGCACGGCGGCTGGAACGGCGAGCCGTTCGTCGCGGCCAGCACGCGGCACGTGAGCGTGTACGAACGGGCCGCGTAACGTTCTTGGCCGGCAACCGAGTTCCTCTGTGTCCACTCAGGCGGCACAGAGGAGGCGACGATGATCGCAGTCGTTCCGGTGCGGTACGCGGCCGCGGACAGCGTCTGGTCGCGCGAACAGTTCGAGAACTGGATGCGGCCGGGCATCGACCACGGCCTGGGTGACTTCTGGTGGCGGTCGACCCGCGGGCTCTTCGACGTGAGCAGCCAGGTGTACGACCCGGTGGAGATCCCCAACCCGGTTCCGGTGTCCGACAACGCCAAGCGGGCGAGCCTGCACGAGGCCGTGGTGAAGGCCGCCACGCAGGTCGACTGGGCGCACACGGACGTCCTGCTGATCTGGCTCGCGCAGCCGACCGGCTGGTGGGGCGGCGGCGAGGTGGACGTGCCCGTTCCCGGTGGCACGAAACGGATCCGGGTGACCGTGGTCGACTCGATCACCCCGTTCGACGCGGCGTGCCAGGAACTCGGCCACGGCTACGGGCTCCAGCACGAGGTCGACGCCCAGGGAAGGGAGTACGCCTCGCCGTACTCCGCGATGAGCGCCCGCGGCTACGGCCCGACGGCGCCGGGCCCGCAGAGCTGGGTCCGCGGTGCGACGGCGAAGCTGCCCGACGGTGGCCCGAACATGCAGTCGCCCCACGTGGGCGTGCCGGCCAACCGCATCGTCGGACCGCTGGTACCGGGTGCGCACCTGTACTCCGACCAGCGGTTCCGCGACAGCTCGTCGGTCTTGAAGGTCCGCGGCCTGCCGGTGACGACACGGCTGTACACACCCGACTACCGGTCGCAGGGCTCGGGCAAACCCGTGCTGATCGCCGTGCCGTCCCAGCGCCGCGACGGGCGGACGTTCCTCGTGGAGCTGCGCCTCGCGACGCCTGACTCCTACGACCAGGCGATCGGGGTCGAGGGACTGACCGTGCACTCGCTCAACCCCGACGGCCTGGTGCGGTACGACGGCGTGGCCGCCCTGTCGCTCACCGACTGGGCCTGCCCCGCCGGCGACTTCTCGTTGCGACGCAGCACCGTGGGCACGGACTTCGTCGACGTGGAGGTGCGCGCGGGGTCGGTGATCTCGTTCCCGATCCGGGGAGTGCTGCTGGCAGGCGGATTCCGCACGCAGCACCAGCTCAACACCATGACGCACGACGACATGCGCAACACGTTGATCGTCGTGATGTCCTCGCTGAGCAAGCAGAGCGACTACCAGCGCTACGACAACGACACCCTCGCCGGCATGGGTGCCGCGATGGTCTTCCTTCGCCGCAACGGATTGCGCGACGACGCGGCGCTCAGGGCGATGTCGGCCGACGACCAGCGCAACGTGATGATCGTCGAGCTCGGCGCGCAGACCGGTGCGGGACAGGCGTTGCAGGGGTTCACGAACCTGCAGCTGACCCAGATCGCGCTGGGCAGCGACCTCGCCACCCGCGGCAGACGGCCGGGTTCGACGCCCTTCTACGGCCGCGGGGTGCTGTTGGCGGGCAGGTTCCGCAGCCAGCACCAGCTCAACACCATGTCCCGCGACGACATGCGGAACACGTTGATCGTCGTGATGTCCTCGCTGAGCAACCAGAAGAACTACCAGGCCTACAGCGACGCGGACCTGGCCGGCGTCGGCGCGGTCATGGTGTTCCTGCGGGAGACCGGGATCCGCGACGACGCGGCGCTCAAGAAGATGTCGGCCGACGACCAGCGCAACGTGGCGATCGTCGAACTGGCCGCGCAGACCGGGCGCAACCTGCAGGGGCTGAGCAACCTCGACCTCGCGCTGACCGCGTTAGGAGTTGAACGCTTCTAGGGCTTCGGCCTTGATCTGGTCGAACTGGGCGGCCATCGCGGCGGACAGGGCCTGGGCACCGGACAGCGGGCGCACCATGACGGTGAACTCGTCGATCAGGCCGTCCTCGTTCAGATGCAGGAAGTCGCAGCCCTGGATCTCCTTGCCGCCCACTTCGGTCCGGAACACCAGCGCGTGGTTCTGGCCGTCGATGATCTCGCGCTCGTAGCGGAAGTTCTCGAACACCCGCATCACGCCGCGCAGGATCGCGGCGGTGAGCGGCTTGCCGGGGTACGGCGCGAACGCCACAGGGCTGGTGAACACGACGTTGTCGGCCAGGCACGCCGCCATCGCCTCGGTGTCGCGTGCCTCGACCGCCTTGCGGAATGCGTTCACGGGAACCCTCGCATACTCAACTTGTTGACTAGGTCGATGCACCGTAACCTGGGATGATGTCGCTGCGCAATGCCGTGATGGCCGCCCTGCTCGACGGGGAGTCGTCCGGCTACGACCTGGCCAAGGCGTTCGACGCGTCCGTGGCGAACTTCTGGATCTGCACGCCGCAGCAGCTCTACCGGGAGCTCGACCGGATGGAGACCGACGGGCTGATCGAGGCGAGAACGGTCGAGCAGGAACGCCGGCCGAACAAGCGCCTGTTCTCGTTGACGCCGAAAGGACGCGACGAGCTGACGAGGTTCACGTCCGCGCAGCACAAGCCGACCGCGATCCGGGACGAGTTGCTGGTCGCGGTGCTGGCGGCGGACTCCGGTGACGTCGAGGCGGTGAAAGCCTCGATCCGCGAACGCAGGCAGTGGGCCGAGGCGAAGATCCAGCGCTACGAACGGCTGCGGGCCAAGTTGCTCGACGGCCGCACCGAAGACGAGTTCCTCGAGACCGCCGAACGGGTCGGGCCGTACCTGACCTTGTTGCGCGGCTTGTCCTTCGAGCGGGACAACGTGCGGTGGTGTGCCAGGAGCCTCACCGTGCTGGAGCGGCGTGGTGCACGGCTCGACGCGTCCACGTGAGGTTGAATCGGGTTCATGAACGGCATTTCGGTCTTGCAGGAGGCACTCAGCGCGCCCGCGGCAGAGGCGCGTCACCGGTTCGCGGGGCGGCTCAACGGCTACCTCGACGGATCCGACGTCGTGCACGCCGTGCGGTTGCAGGGCTGGCTCGGCCTCGAGGTGCCCGGCCCCGGCTGCCACGTCGGCACGGGCAGCTGGGACTTCACCCGGTTCAAGGCGACGACCTCACCGGTGACGTGCGGGCGGTGCCGCAGTGCGGGCCTGCTCACCAGCTCGTTCACCGGCGGCCCGCACCAGCAGACGCTGGATCTCGAAGGGATCTAGAGCACGGAACGGTTGCGCAGTCCCATCCCGGTCAGCGCGGCCATGCCGAGGCGTTCGTAGTACGGCCGCAGCGCCTCGTCGCACGTGAGGTCCACCGAGTACAGGTGCGCGGCCTCGGCCACGATCCGGCGCATCAGCTCGGTGCCGATGCCCTGGCCCTGGAACGACGGCCGCACCTCCAGCCACGGGATGAACGCCGTCAGCACGCCGTCGCTGATCATGTTCACGAAGCCGGCGACCTCGTCCTGTGAGCGCGCGATCACCACGCGGTAGCTCCCGTGCAGCACGGCGAGGTGCTGGGCGGGCGACGGCGGGGTGGGCCAGCCCACGAAGAAGCCGGCGAGATCGGCCTCGGTCAGGCCGCTGAGATCGGTGCTGTACGAAATCACCCGCGCATTGAACCAAGTTCTCACATATTGCGTAGGGGTGGTTTCGACCAATTCGGCCGCTAAGCTGCTGGTCGTGACCCTGCCGACTGCTCCGCTGCGCCGTGCGCGCTGTGCTGCCGTCGGCATCGTCAACGGCACGCTCGCGGTACTCGCGCACTCCAGCGCGGACGGTCAGTTACCCGACGCGGGACTGCTCTTCTCGCTGGTCGCGCTGCTGACGTGGGCGACGACCGGGTTCGCCCGGCACGAGCTGACCTGGCAGCGACTGCTCCTGCTGATCGGCGGCGGGCAGCTCGCGATGCACGTCCTGGTGTCGCTCGCCGCGTTCCGGCACGCGCACGAGGCCGAGCCGTCGCGCATGATCGCCTCGCACGTCGTGGCCACGGCACTGACGGTCGTCGTGCTGGCCGCGGCCGAACGCTCGATCCTCACGCTCGTCCGCGCGGTCAAGGCGACTCTGCCCCGCAGGCTCGCCGCTCTGCCCGCCACCGCTCCCCTGGTCGTCGCCACGCCCTCGCTCGCGCCGACCGCGATCGTCTTCCTGGACGTGCTGTCGTGGCGCGGTCCTCCGGCTGAACAGGTCTGAATCCCCTTCACAGGGCCGCTCCCCGAGCGGTCCTGCCCCTGTTCACGCCCATCCAGGAGCGCCATGACCACCACAGCCGCTCCGTCACGCACATCGTTCGCGTGGCGGGGACTCTTCCTGCGCCTGCACTTCTACGCCGGCGTGCTCGTCGGCCCGTTCGTCCTGATCGCCGCGCTGACCGGCGTGCTGTACGCCCTGACACCACAACTGGAGTCGTGGGTCTACTCCGACCAGCTCAGCGTTCCCGCCTCCGCGCAACAACTCCCGCTGTCCAAGCAGGTCGACGCCGCGCTCGCGACCTCACCCCAGGGCGAACTCGTCGCCGTCCGGCCGGCTCCGGAACCCGGTGCCACGACGAGGGTCCTGTTCTCCGAGAAGGGTCTGGGCGAGTCCGAACGCCGTGCGGTCTTCGTCGATCCCGGCACCGGACGCGTGACGGGCGATCTCGTCGTCTACGGGTCGAGCGGCGTGCTACCTCTGCGCACGACGCTCGATCAGTTGCACCGCAACCTGATGCTCGGCGAACCCGGCCGCCTCTACAGCGAACTCGCCGCCTCCTGGCTGTGGGTCGTCGCGCTGGGCGGGCTGGTCCTGTGGATCTCCCGGGCACGCAACAGCAAGCGCATCAAGACGCACGGGCTGATCGGCGTCTGGGTGCTGGCCGGCGCGTTGTTCCTGTCCGCCACGGGTCTCACGTGGTCTGCCTACGCCGGTGAGAACGTCGCCATGCTGCGCACGGCCATCGGCTGGTCCACGCCGACGTTGCAGATGCCCGGCGCCGGCGAGAGCCACGGCGACCACGGTTCGAGCACCTCGTCCGCCGGTGGTCACAGTGAGATCGACACCGTGCTCGGTGCCGCGAAGACCTCGGGCATCGACGCGAAGTCGATCGAGATCAGCCTGCCCGCGGAGTCCGGCGGCGCCTGGAAGGTGGCCGAGATCGAGAAGGGCCTGCCCAGCCAGGGCGACTCCGTCGCGGTGCACGGCGGCGAGGTGGTCAGTTCGCTCAGGTTCGCCGACTTCCCGCTGGGCGCGAAGCTCACGAGGTGGGGCATCGACGCGCACATGGGCGTGCTGTTCGGATGGCCCAACCAGCTCCTGCTGCTGCTCGTCGGCGGCGGGCTGGTCGCGTTGGTCGTGCTCGGCTACCGCATGTGGTGGAAGCGCAGGCCCACCAGCGGGTTCGGCCGTCCGACGCCGCGCGGCCAGTGGCGCAAGGCCTCGCCCGGCGCGTTGATCGGGCTCGGCCTCGCGACGCTGCTCGTCGGGTGGTTCGTGCCGTTGCTCGGGGTCAGTCTGGTGGTCTTCCTGGCCGTCGACGTGCTGCTCGGCAGGAGGGCCAAAGCGACGACCTCCTGACCGTCCATTGTGGACAAGGCTTGCCTGATCTGGACATTTACGGCATATTAATGGCCAGGTGAGCCGGGAAGTCTGGTCGGCCCGCACGTCACACGAGGTGGCGGCGGAGAGCTGACGAGGGGTGCCCGAATGACTCTCATTCCCCACGCCATCCCCCTGATCAACGATCCTCAGGTCGTGCACGCGCTGGCCTCGCGCTGGCGCCGCACGAGGACGTTGCTCCTGCTCTCCGCCGGTGTCCTGCCGGTCGCCATCGGCATCGTCTGCATCGTGCTCGCCGGGATGACCTCGGCCGGGCAGCGGATCATGCCGTGGTGGTCGGCGATTCCGGCCGTCGCGGCGGCGGCGTGCGCGTGGGCGCTGCTGACCTGGTTGCGGCGCAACGGGTTGAGCGACCCGCACTCGTGGCTGCCCGCCACCACCCTGATGACGTCGGCGCAGCTCGTGCTCGGCGTCCTGCCGGGCTCGGGCATCGCGTTGCGGCTCAGTCCGGGCGCGGCGCTCGCGGTGAAGGCGTTGTGCGCGGCCGGAGTGCTCGGCGCCGGGTCCGCCAGCGCGCTCGCCCGGCTGGCCCATCGTTCGCTGCTCTCCTCCCCTGTTCTCGAACTCGGCTCGACCGCGTTCCCGCTCGTGCTGGTCGGCGACGGGGCACGCGTGATGATCGGCACCGACCGCGTCGACTGGACCACCCGGCACGGTTCCCGCGTCGACGCCGGGGTCTCGTTCGCCCGCATCCTCCGCGTGACAGCGCAGGCGAACGCCATCGCGCTGCACACGGCGTCCGGCTCGTGGACGATCCCCGTGGCCGACCCGGCGACCGCGCAGGCGTTGCTGCGCCGCCGGATCACGTGGTGGGAGGAGCGCCGCGACGCCACCGCCGAACGCGAGCAGCGCCGCTACCTCGACCTGGTCGGGTTGCTCGCGGCGGTCAGCGGCGAGGCCACCCGCGGCGGCATCAGCGTCACCGTCGACTCGAACGGCCTCACGACGGGCATCTTGCTGAGCCCCGAGGTCCGCGAACTCGAACCGGAAGTGCTCGCCGCGCAACTGATGGCGTGCGTCCAGAAGGCGCGGGCGGACGCGCGCAAACAGGTGCAGGACCTGGTCATCGAGCACTCCGACGACCACATGGTGAAAGCCAGCCACTAGTCGCTTGTCCCGCCCCCGCCGCCCTGCCTACGTTCGGCCTGGGAACTTCGGAGATGGGGGACGACTTGCGCAGACGTGACTTCTTCGCGGCGGCGGCCGGGGTGGCCGCCGTGGTGGCCAATCCCGCGAGCGCACTGGCGGCCACGGAGCAACGGCCGGGTGCCTCGCACGTGCCGGACCTCAACCTCGGCGATTTCCCCGTCGTGGCAAGGGTTCGGGCCCGCAACGCACTCGAACACCTCAAGGTGCTCAGCGACAAGATCGGTCCGCGCATCGGCGGCACCGCGTCCGAGCACCGGGCGCGCGACTACCTCGTCCGCGAGCTCAAGGCGTTGCGGTACCAGGTGACGACGCAGCCGTTCACCGTGCCGGACAAGTACCTCGCCGACGTCAACGGCCAGTGGCAGGCGGGCGCCTCCCGGTTCGGCAGTCTCGGCGTCACGGTCAAGGCGCCGTTCGTCGAGGTCGTCGACGGCCAGTTGCCGGATCTGACCGGCAAGATCGCGTTCTACGTCAACGCTCCGGCCGGATCCGCGCCCACGCACGCGGCGATCGAACGCGGCGCGGTGGCGGTGGTCCTCGGCCGGATCTCCGCGACGGCGAGCAAGTCCAGCGCCTTCTCCCCCGCGCTCGACCGCGACGTCGCCGTGCCTGTGGTCGGCCTCGCCCAGGTGCACACCGAGAAGCTGCGCGCCCAGGGCTCCGGCGAGCTGACGATCAGCACCGTCCACCACCCGAACCTCACGTCCTACAACGTGATCGCGGACCGGCCGTCGACGTTCCCGTGGCGGGACAACGGGGTCGTGATGGTCACCGCGCACTACGACACCGTGCCGGGCTCGCCGGGCGCCAACGACGACGGCAGCGGCACGGTCCTGTGCCTGGAGCTGGCGCGCGTTCTGCGTTACCTGCCAACGAACACGGCGCTGCGATTCGCGCTGTGGGGTTCGGAGGAGCAGGGACTGCTCGGGTCACGGCACTACGTCTCGCAGCTCCCGCCGGAGGAGATCGCCAGGATCAAGGGCGTGTTCCAGAACGACATGGTCGCCACCAGCCACGACCCGGCGACGGCCTACTGGCTGCTGTCCGTGGACGGCGCCGACAACGCGACGACGGCCAACGTTCGCGCTGCGGCCGGGCGGCTCGGCTACGACCCGCGGGTGCACGGACCGGTGGCGCGCGGGTCGAGCGACCACGTGCCGTTCCACGAGAAGGGTCTGGCGTCGGCGAACTTCAGCTGGCGCGGCGAGGGCGGGCCGGCGCAGCTGGAGCCGATCTACCACACGCCGGAGGACACGATCCGCGCCAACATCAGCCTGGAACGGTTGCAGGTGTCGCTGGAGCTGATCGGGGCGGCGGCCTACAAGCTCGCTAGTCAGCGGTGACGACGAGCTCGGCGAGCGTTCGTTCGCGCAGCCACGTGACGAACTCGTCCGCCGGCAACGGTTTGCTCAGGCAGTAGCCCTGCACGATGTCGCAGCCCAGGGCGGCGAGGACGGCCCAGGTCTCCTCGTCCTCGACGCCCTCGGCCACGACCTCCAGCTCCAGGTTGTGCGCGAGACCGAGCAACGAGCGGGTGATCGCGCCGCTGGACGCGTCCGTGCGCATGTTCGTGGTGAACGAGCGGTCGATCTTCATCTCGTGCACCGGCATCGTGCGCAGGTAGGCGATGGACGAGTAGCCGGTGCCGAAGTCGTCGATGGACAGCCGCACGCCCAGTTCCCGCAGGCGGGTCAGCACGTCGGTCGCGCGGTGCGGGTCGGCGATGATCGCGCTTTCGGTGATCTCCAGCGTGAGCACGGCGGCGTCGAGGCCGTGGTGCTTGAGCGCGGCGGCGACCTGTTCGGGGAACGTCATGTCGTGCAGGCACTGCGCGCCCACGTTGACCGAGATCGGCACGTCCCAACCGGCGAGGTGCCAGGCCTGGCACTGGGCCAGCGCGTGGTCGAGCACGTACTGCGTGAGCGGTTCGATCAGGCCGGTCTCCTCGGCGGCCGGGATGAACCTGTCCGGGCCCAGCAGGCCGTGGGCCGGGTGCTGCCAGCGGCACAGGACCTCGGCACCGCAGACCTCGCCGCTGCGCAGGTCGGCTTTCGGCTGGTAGTGCAGGACGAGCTCGCACTGGTCGAGGGCGCGGCGCAGGTCGCTGATCACGGTGAGCTGGGCGGCGTGGTGCTCGTCGAGGCCCGGCTCGTAGACGGACGTGCCGAGGCGGCCCCGCTTGGCCGCGTACATCGCGATGTCGGCGTGCTTGAGCAGTTCATGCGCGTCGGCGGAGTCCGTCGGGTACAGCGCGATGCCAATACTGCACCCGACGTCGACCGAAAGTCCTTCCAGGTCAACGGCTTCGTCCAGCGCGCGGTGCACGCGTTCGGCGACGATCAGCGCGTTGTCGGACGTGCTCACCGACGGCAGCAGGACCGCGAACTCGTCGCCGCCCAGCCTGGCCACGGTGTCGACGTCGCGGACGGCACCGGTCAGCCTGTTGGCGACCAGCTGCAGCAGCTTGTCGCCGAACGCGTGGCCGAGGGTGTCGTTGATCGGCTTGAAGCGGTTGAGGTCGATCAGGAACAGGCCGAGCGGGTCGCCCGTCTGGTTGCTGCGGCGGATCGCCTGCGCGGTGCGCTGGGTCAGCAGCGTGCGGTTGGCCAGGCCGGTCAACGCGTCGTGCATCGCCTCGTGCTCGCTCCTGGCGGCCTGGCGGAGGATCTTGCGGCGGTGGCCGAGCAGCACGAGGCCGCACAGCCCCACCAGTCCCAAGTCGATGAGGAACGCGACGAGGGCGGCGATGCGGAGGTTGCCGTTCTGCATTTCCGCGGCACGCAGGTAGTCGGTCGTCTCCAGGCGTTTGAGCTGCACGACCGTGGAGAGCTGTTTGCGCAACGACGCCAGCGTCAGCTCGGCCTGGTCCGCCTTCTGCAACGCGGCCGTGGTGTCACCGCGATCGCCCTCCGCGACCGTCTCGCGCAGCAGTCCGCTGTAGTCGCCGTAGAGGTCGCCGACGATCCTGGCCGCGCGGACGTCGGCCGGCGCGCCGTGGTCGCGCAGCCAGCGCAGGCTCTCGTCAGCGGCTCCGGCGGCGGTCGCGACGGGCTGACTCATCACCGGCGTGCCGGATCTGAGGTAGTCGGTGAGGGCGTGGTCGGCGACGTCGACGTTCTGCACGACCAGACCCCAGCGGTCGCTGGTCTCGTTCAGCTCGTGCAGGTGCGTGGCGGCGCGCTGCATGCTGAGGTTCGTCCACAGCGCGAGGCCCGCCAGCGTGGCGAGGCCGATCGTCAGGCTGACGACGGTCGTCTGCACGGTCGTGCGAGTCTCGACCCAGTTGGACAGCATCTACAAAAGCCTCACGTCGCGTCCTTGCGAAGGTGCTATTGGTACGCAGCCAAAGGATCGCACGCAAGCCGACACCTCGTGCCGCCGTGCACTAGCCTTCTCGCCTTCTACCGGCCGACTGACAGGACGTCCCCGTGGTTCGCCTCACCCACATCGCTCTACCTGCTGTTTTACTGCTGACGGCAGGGGTGGGCGGATGCGGTGGGGAGCAGACGTCCGATGACCCGCCCACGATCGGATTCGTGTCGCAGAACACCAGCCGCGACTTCTCCAGGGAGATGAGCGAGGGTTTCCGGGCGGGCGCGACCATCGCCGGCGGGGTCAGGACCGAGACGACCGGACCGGACACGCACGACGGTCTCAAGCAGGCCGAACTGCTCCGCGGCCTCGCCACGCGGGCCAAGGGCGGGATCGGGGTGTCCGCGGTGGCGCCCGAACTGGTCGCCGAGCCGATGGCGCAGGTGATCGGCGAGGGAATCCCCCTGATCGCGGTCGCGGGAGGCCAGGTCGCGCCCGGCAGCGGGGCGAAGCTGATGATCGAGAACGACAACTACGAGCTCGGTCGCCGGCTCGCCGACGCGACAGCCGAGCGGTTGCCGCCGGACAGCACGGGCAAGATCGTCATCGGCAGCAACTCCCCCGCGATGCCCGCACTGGACCTGCGGGCGCTGGGCCTGCGCGAACGGCTCGCGGAGCGGTTGCCGAAGGTCCAGGTCATCGGCCCGCTCGACACCGGCCGCGACCAGCCGGCGAACCTCGCCACGTGGCAACGGCTGGCCAACTCCAACTCCGACGCCATCGCGTTGCTGGGCGCGGGTGACGTGGACGCGATCAACCTCGCCGCCGTGCACGCGGAGAAGGACGCGAAGTGGCTGGCCGCGGCGTTCAGCCTGGACCCGAAGGCGTTGCAGGGCGTCAAGGACGGGCACCTGTTCGCCACGGTGTCGGCCGAGCACTTCCTGAAGGGCGCGGTGGGCGGGTGGCTGCTCGCGAAGCACGCCACCCAGGGCAGGGCACTGCCGGAGGGCTGGCTCGTCGCACCGGGACTGCTCGTGCAGGCGTCCAACGTGGACGAGATCATCCGCCGCCAGTCGAGCGAGTCGAACCGGCTGGACGCCGCACGGCCGCAGCTCGACGAGCTGACCACCGCGCCGGACAAGCACCTGCGTCCACTCGACCAGACGCGCTGAGCCGGGCGGCGCAACTCCCGTGACAGGCCTCTGACGGTCGGCGAGCATGTCGGCTCTCCCCGCATTGGAGGCCGCATGATCAACCGAAGGACACTCATGGGCGCGGCTCTGGCCGTGCCGGCCACTGGTGGCGTGGCCAGTGCTGAATCCACTGACACACGACGCGGGCGGTACCTGATCCGCGGCGGCGCCGTCGTCACCGTCGACAAGGCACTCGGGGTGCTGCCGCGCGCGGACGTCCTGATCGGCAACGGCCGGATCCTCGGTGTCGGGCCGGACCTGGACGCGCGCGGCGCGAAGATCGTCGACGCGACCGACATGATCGTCCTGCCCGGCTTCGTCAACACCCACCACCACATGTGGAGCGCGCTGGGCCGCAACTTCGTGGCCGACGGCTTCCCGTACTTCGCGGCGAAGCGGGCGACTTCCACGCTGTACGAGGCGAAGGACGTCCACCGCAGCGTCCTGCTCGGGCTCGCGGAACTGGCGAACGCGGGCGTGACCACCGTGCACAACTGGTCCAACAACACCCGCTCCCCCGCGCACGCCGACGCCGAACTGCACGCACACCGCGATGGACTGCTGCGCGCCCGGTTCTCCTACGGTCACGTCGACCAGATGCCGCGCGACCTGCCGATGGACCTGACGGACGTGGATCGCGTGCGGCAGCAGTACTTCGCTGGCGGCACGGCGTTCGACGGGCTGGTGCACCTGGGCGTCTGCGTGCGCGGGCTGTCGCAGAGCACCGAACCGGCGTTCTTCGCGGACATGGACGCCGTGCTGGCACGAGGTCTGCCGGTCGCGATCCACGCCGGTCAGGCGCCGCCGCGGACCGTGGACGCGGCGGACTACGAACGGCGGGGCTGGCTCGGTCCGCGCACCCTGCTGTGCCACTACGTCACGGCTCTGGACAGCGACATGGAGATCATGGCGCGGACCGGGACACCGTTGTCGTGGGCGCCGCACTCGGAGTTCCGGCTGGGCACCGGGGGCGATCCGCGCGACACGCTGCTGCGGTTCCGCAGGGCCGGGGTGCCGGTGTCGCTGTCCTCGGACGCCACGTCGATCGCGACGTCGGACGTGTTCGAGGCGATGAGGCTCGTCTGGAACACCGGAATCCCCTGGTCCGGCACGCCTTCCGCCGGCCTGCCCGAGGTCGGGTTCTCCGACGTGCTCGAGATGGCGACCCTCAACGGCGCCCGCGCGCTGGGACTCGGTGACGTCACCGGGTCGATCACCGTCGGCAAGCGCGCGGACGTGATCCTGGTGCGTGCCAACGACATCAACCTCGCGCCGGGCGGGTTGTTCGAGACGACGCTGGTGCAGGCGGCGACCGCTGCCAACGTTGACACGGTGTTCTCGGACGGCCGGATCATCAAGCGCGGCGGCCGGTTGGTGGCCTACGACGTAGACCGGATCGTGCGGGACGCGAAAGCTTCCTCGTTGCGCATCCGCACGTCCGCCGGTGGGATCCTCACGCCGCCTAGCTGATGTCGAGGACCGCCTTGGTGAACGCCTCCGGGGCCTCCTGCGGCACGTTGTGCCCGATGCCGTCGAGGATCCGGTGGTCGTAGCGGCCGCTGAACTGCTTGCGGTACGCCATGCCGTCCTTGTTGGGCCCGTCGAAGTCGCTGGCGATGGTGATCGTCGGCACGCTGATCACCGGCCTGGCCTGCAGCTTGCGTTCGAGCCCGTCGTAGCGGTGCTCACCCTGCGCGAGCTGCAGCCGCCAGCGGTAGTTGTGGATGACGATCGCGACGTGGTCTGGGTTCTTCCACGCCGTGGCGCTCTGGGCGTAGGTGGCCTCGTCGAAGTTCCACTGGGGCGAGGCGATCTTCCAGATCAGCTTGTTGAACTCGTAGGAGTTCTGCTCGTAGCCCTTCACGCCGCGGTCGGTCGCGAAGTAGTACTGGTACCACCAGCCGAGTTCGGCCTGCGGGGACAGCGGTTCCTGGTTCTGCTGGAGGTTGACGACCAGGTAGCCGCTGACCGAGACGAGCGCCCTGACCCGTTCCGGCCACAGCGCCGCGACGATGCAAGCCGTCCGCGCGCCCCAGTCGAACCCGGCCACCGTCGCCTTGCGGATCTTCAGGGCGTCCATGAACGCGATGACGTCCGCGCCCAGCGCCGACTGCTGGCCGTTGCGGGTCGTGTGCGCGTGCAGGAACCGGGTGGGGCCGTAGCCGCGCAGGTACGGGATGAGGACGCGGTGGCCCTTCGCCGCGAGGGCCGGGGCGACGTCGACGTAGCTGTGGATGTCGTACGGCCAGCCGTGCAGCAGGATCGTGACCGGGCCGTCCGCCGGGCCCATCTCCGCGTAGCCGATGTCGAGCAGACCTGCCCTGACCTGCTTGATCGGGCCCCAGGACGGCTGCGAGGCGTGCGCGGTCGCGGTGAGGAGGGGTGCCGCGAGGCCGGCCACGGCCAGTGCCTGGGAGAACTGTCGCCTGCTGATCATGGCGTCGACGCTAGGGGCGTCGAGTCGGTGCTCGCGAGCGTCAGGTGACGGTGTCGGAGTACGTCACGGCGGCTGCCGGGGCTCAGCCCACGCGGTCAGCCAGGCGCAGTGCCGGAGTCCGTCGCCAGGGCCTGCTTCAGTTCGGCGCGTGCGGTGACCCCGAGTTTCGGGAAGATCCGGTGCAGGTGCGTGCTGACCGTGCGGTGCGACAGGTGCAGTCGCTCGCCGATCTCCTTGTTGGTCAGCCCGTCCGCCGCCATCCGCGCGATGGTCAGTTCGTGCTCGGTCAGCTCGCCGTTGCCGCCCCGCGACTCGCCGGACGCCCGCAGCTCCTCGCGGGCGCGTTCCGCCCAGTCCCTGGTGCCGAACGCCTCGAACGCCTCCGCGGCCGCCTTGAGGTGCGGCCGGGCCTGAGCCGCCCGCCGCTGCCGGCGCAACCACGCGCCGAACGCCAGCTGCACGCGCGCCCGGTCCCACGGCGAGCTGCCGGCGTCGAGGGCCGCCTCGAACAACGCCTCGGCCTCGTCGTCCGCGGCCAGAAGCGCCCGCGCGTACCTCAGCCCGGCCGCCAGCGCGGGCGAACTGGTCGCGGTGTCGAGTTCCTGCACGATCTTGGCGGCCTCGTCGGCGTTGCCGCTGCGGGTAGCGGCCTCGGCCAGTTCGGGCAGCACGTACCGGCGCAACGCCAGTTGGTAGGCGGGATCGGACGGGTCGTGGACGCGGCGGACGGCGGCGAACGCGTCGGCGTAGCGGCCCTCCCCGAGCGCGGCCAGGCTCCTGGCCAGCTGCACGGTGGCGAGGACGGGTCGCGCGCCCGCCGCGAGCCCGATCCGTTCGGCCTGAGCCGCCAGTCCGGCCGACCGCTCGTACTCGCCGCGCAGGGCCGCGATCTCGGCCTGGACGGCCGCGGCCAATCCGCGCATGTACGGCTGGCCGGTCTCCTCGGCCAGGCGGGCGGCTTCCTCGGCGGCGGGTTCGGCGGCGGCGATGTCGCCCAGGCGGGTCCGGCTCCAGGCCTCGACGGCGAGGGCCCTGGCCAGAAGTCCGAACTGGCCTTGAGCGCGAAAGTCCCGTTGGGCGGCAAGGGAGAACCGGACGGAGTCGGCGAACGCGCCGACCTGGAGGGCGGCGCTGCCGAGCAAGCGGAGGGTGGCGGGGTCGTCGCACTCGCCGCTGACGGCACGCAGCCCGGCCACCACCGCGTCCCCTTGCTGCACCGGGCACACATAAGCCGTCATCGCCAGCATCCGCGGGTCGCGCGGGTCGATCGGCAGCCGCCGCGCCACCGCCGCGATCCGCTCCCGCACGGCCGCCCCCGGCTCCACCCAGAAGCACCGCATCGCGACGCTCCAGAAGATCCGCATGCCCAGTTCGACGTCGCCGCCGGCCACCACGGACTCGGCCAGCCCGACCAGTTCGCCGGGGCCCGCCACACCTTCGCTCACACCGTCGTCGAACGCCGTGGGCAACCACGTCACGAGCGCGCGCTCCCGTGCTGTGAGGTCCAGGCCGCGCACGTCCAGCAGGATCCGCTCGACGTCGTCGCGCCGTCCCGCCTCCGCCGCCAGCTCGGCCGCCCGCAACAACCGCCGGGCGCGCTCACCGCCGTCACCCAGAGCGGCAGCGCGTTCCAGCGCACGGACGGCAGCCACCGCGCCACCACGCCGGAGCGCGCGGTCGGCCGTCTTCTCCAGCAGGCAGGCCACGTTCTCGTCGGCACCGGTCGCGGCGCCGGCGAGGTGCCACGCCCGCCGGTCGGGCTCGTCGGTCGCCCAGGCGAGCCGGCGATGAGCCTCCTGGCGTTCGGAAAGGCCTGCGGCACCGGCGATCGCCGACCTGATCAACGGATGCCGGAACGCGCCGTCCCGGTCGACCAGCCTGGCCTCGACGGCAGGGGCGAGATCCGCGGAGGACGCACCGCCGAGCGCCAGGTCGAGCAACGACGCCCGCACGTCGGCGGGCAGAGTCGAGGCACGGGCGGCGAAGGTCTCCTCCAGGGAGTTGCCGCCGAACGGGAGTTCGGTGAGCGCCAACGGGTTCCCGGCCGCCTGGGCGAGCACCCACGAGCGGCGTTCGGGATCCAGGCCGGGCGCGGCCGCGTCGAGCACCGCGCAGGCCTCCGGAGAATCCAGCGGTGCCAACGAAAGCGTCGGCACGCCCGCGAACAAGGGTGTCCGGGCGGCGAGAACCAGTGCGGCACCGGTGAGGCGGCGCGCCACGAACCCGAGGACGTCCTGGCTCGCCTGGTCCAGCCAGTGCGCGTCGTCGACCAGGACGACGGGCCGCGCCGCGCTCAGCAACTCCAGCGCGGCGAGCCCGACGAGGTGCACGGGTGGCGCGGGGCCGTCGGTGAGTCCCAGAACGACTTCCAGCGCGCCGCGCCGCACACCGGACGAAGTGGACAGTGCGAGGAACGGGTGCAGGACCTGGTGCAGTCCGGCGTACGGCATGTCCTGCTCGGCCTCGACGCCCGCGACCCGGTGACCGTCGAGGCAGGACAGCAGGGCCGACTTGCCCACGCCGGGCTCACCGACGACCAGCAGCGACCCGCCGGAGTCCGCCAGCGCTACCAGCCGTTCCCGTTCCCGATCCCGCCCGACCAGTGACACCCGCCCGACACCCCGTTCGTTGGTCCTTCTGGACCAGGGTGTCAGAAAGTCCAGACCGCGCGCTTGCCCGGACCCACGACCAGCGTGGACGTGCCCAGCTTCTCGACGTGCCGTGCGGTCGGCCGGTTGAGGTCGAACTCGACGCGCTGGAGCCCGGTCTGCCCCATCGGCGCCTCGTCGAAGCGGATCGTGGTGCCACCGCGCGAGGCCACGACCGAGCCCGGATCGGTGCGCAGCGAGAAGCCGCCCGCCCGCAGCAGCGGCACGGTGTCCGCCAGGTCCGAGGCCGTGACGGCGATGCGGATGAGCGTGATGTCGCGCATCACCCTGTCCTTGTACGCGTCCGGCAGGTATCGCTCACGCGTGACGTCGCCGGGGAACTTCGCGGGCCCCACGTTGCTGCGCGGGTCGCTGAGGTACTCGTCGCGGTACTCCATGGCCCAGGCGCCGAACTTCTCGTACGTCTCGTTCAGGAACAGGCCGTCGAACCACGGCACGGGCTTGCCGTCGCCGAAGTCGCGGGTCTGCAGGAAGTCGTTCGGCTTCTCGCCCGCGGCGACCAGCTTCGCCTTGAGCTTCTCGACGTCACCGTCGTGCTCGGTCGAGAGCCCGAGGCCGGCGGCACCCAGTTCGCCGTCCTGGCCCGGCACGTCACCGATGCCGAAGACCTCCAGATAGGTCTCGCGGCCGCGCAGGTAACGGCCTGTCCAGACCTTGCCGTCCGCGCCGGTCGTGGTCCTGACCTCGAAATCCGCGAACTGCCTGAGGTAACGCGAGTGCTCGACCGCGTCCGCTGTGGCGCGATCAAGCGTTCCCCATGCGTGGTTGTAGTACAACAACTGCCGCTCTCCCGCTTGTGCCGATCCCGCACCAGACACAACCAGACCCACGGCCAAAACCATGCTCAACACTCGTCGGATCCCCATGCGTTCGATCCTAAAACGGACATGCTCAAGCCGGACTCAAGCCAGACGAAGGGACCTCAGTGTTCGACACCGAACGGTGGACGGTTCTCGCCCCACTGCTGCAGGCCGCCACCGCCGGCCGCGATCTGCTGGACGACACGATCCGCAGGCTCACCCCCGAGGCCGTCGCCGGGGAGGTCCTGCGGGAGATCGGCGAGCACGACGTCCGGCTCGACCTCGGCTTCGACGGCCGCACGACCCGTCACCTGTGCACGGACGCGGAGGTCGTGATCACACTTGATCTCGCGGACGCCGTGCGAGGCCTCTACGGCACCGACGAACGCCCGTGGCCGAGTCTCGCCGTGACGACCCCGGATCCCGATCTCGACGAGCGCGGGATCGGCGGGTGGTTCCAGGACCGCAAGGGCCTCGCGGAGTCCGTTCAGGAGCTGCTGTCCGCGCTCCGGCCCGCCCACCGGGACCTGGGCGAGCTCGCCGTGGAGCACGGCTCGGACAAGTGGGGCGACATGCACTGGTACACGCAGCACTACGACCGCCACTTCGCCCGCCTGCGCACCGAACCCGTGCGGGTGCTGGAGATCGGCATCGGCGGCTACGACGACCCTGACCGCGGCGGTGGCTCGTTGCGGATGTGGCAGCGGTACTTCCGGCGCGGCCTCGTGCACGGCCTGGACATCGCGCGCAAGAACGTCAGCGGCCCGCGGATCATGACCGTGCTGGGCGACCAGTCCGACGCGGAGTTCCTCGACTCGCTGGGCCGTGAGCTCGGCCCGTTCGACGTGGTCATCGACGACGGCAGCCACCTCAACGAGCACGTGCGGACCTCGTTCCACGCGCTGTTCCCGCACGTTCGCGCGGGCGGGCTCTACGTCGTGGAGGACCTGCAGACCGCGTACTGGCCGAGCTGGGGCGGCCATCCCGAGGCGGCCGCCGGCACGTCGATGGGGATGCTCAAGTCCTTCGTGGACGGTCTGAACCAGGCGGAGGTCCGCGACCCGCGCGGCGAGGGTTCCTACCTGGAGCGCAACATCAGCGGGATCTCGTTCCACCACAACATCGCGTTCGTCGAGAAAGGACTGAACGCCGAGGAGGGCGGGCCCGCCTTCCTGCGCACGATGTTCTAGGGCAGCAGAGCGGCGCCGGCCTGGTCCGCCAGCCAGCCGGCGCCCTCGGCCCAGTCCCAGCCGAGTTCGCGCACGGTCCGCCAGCCGCCCCGGCCGAAGTAGAACCACAGGATCTGCTCGGTCCGCTCCCGATCGGTGCGCACGCCCAGCGTCACGAGGTGATCGGCGACGCGCCCCAGCCTCTCGCGGTAGCGCTCGACGGCGCGTGAGGCCGCCGTGGCCACCACGGGATCGGCGGTGATGTTGTCGAACAGCAGGTTGAGCACCTGTTCGTGCCGCCTGGTCGACTCCGCGGTGCCCTCGGCGAGCAGGCGCAGCACCAGCCTGGGGTCGTCGGCGGCGAACACACCCTTCAACGACTCGTCGATGTGCTCGTCGCCCGTGCTGTCCTCGACCAGCGCCTCGATCAACGCGGGTTTGCCGCCCACGCTCGTGTAGACGGTGTTCAGCGCGACGCCCGCCTGCCTGGCGATGCCCGCCACCGTCGTCTGCGCGAAACCCTGCTCCGCGAACAGCTTTCCCGCCGCGCGCAGGACCGCGGCACGGGTCTCGCGCGCCGCGGCCGCCCGGACGGCCGAGGTGTAGGTCTGCTTCGCCACAGATTGAGTGTACAGACCTACATTCATAGTAACTCCGTTACTATGAATTCATGCCGATCGATCCGAACGCACCGGCGGACAAGCCGGAGACCCAGCAGATGAAGGTCATCCACCGCGCGATGCGCCGCGAGTTCTCCCTGCTCCCAGGCCTGGTCACGGCCGTGGCCCCCGGCGACGTTCCCCGCGCCGAACTGCTCGCCGGCCACCTCAGGCTGATGCTCGACATGCTGCACGGACACCACGAGGCCGAGGACGAGCTGCTGTGGCCGGTGCTGACCCTGCGCGTCCCGGTCGAGCACGACCTGATCGCGATCATGGAGAAGCAGCACGACGCGATCGCCCAGGCCATCACCCTGATCGAACAGGTGCTGCCGGACTGGGCGGCCACGGCGAGTGCCGTTTCACGCGACCGGCTCGCGGCGGCGTTGCGCGACCTCGAGCCGACGTTGACCGAGCACCTCGACCTCGAGGAGAACGCGGTCCTGCCGCTCATCCACGAGCACCTCACCGTGCCGGAGTGGCTCGCGCCCCAGAAGCACGCGATGAAGCACGGCCCCAAGTCGCTGAACGCGAAGCTGACGATCGCGGGGCTGGTGCTCGAAGACGCGACCGAACCCGAGCGCGCCTGGTTCCTCCACGAACTGCCCCCGCCGGCCCGCCTGCTGTGGCGCTTCGTCGGCCGGAAGCGCTATGCGACACACATGCGGGCGCTGCGCTTGACGTCTTAATCGAACGGACTAGTCTGTTCGATTAAGACATCGAGGAGTTGGTTCGGATGCGTGCGGCAGTACTCGAAGAGTTCGGCAGGCCGGTGGTGCTCAAGGAGATCGACCGGCCGGAGCCGGGACCGGGCCGGGTGCTGGTAAGGGTGGCGGCGAGCGGCCTCAACCCGCTGGACGTCAAGATCGCGGCGGGTCAGGCCGGCCACGCGGAGGTCGAGCCGCCCGCGGTGCTCGGGCTCGACCTCGCCGGTGTCGTGGAGACGGCCGGCGAGGGCTTCGAGGCCGGCGACGAGGTCTTCGGACTGACCGGCGGGGTCGGCGGGCTGCAGGGGTCGCTGGCGGAGTTCGCCGCCGTCGACGCGCGGCTGCTCGCCCGCAAGCCGGCGAAACTCACGATGGCCGAGGCGGCGGTGCTTCCGCTGGTCGCGATCACCGCCTGGGAGGGCCTGGTCGACCGGGCTCGGGTGCGGCCGGGGCTGAAGGTGCTGGTGCACGGCGGCGCGGGCGGGATCGGGCAGGTCGCGATCCAGATCGCACGGGCGCGCGGGGCCGACGTCTACGCGACGTGCTCGCCGGGGCACGCCGACGTCGTCGAGAAGCTCGGCGCGGTCCCGATCGACCGCGCCAGGTCCGTCGAGGACTACGTCGCCGAGCACACCGGCGGTGAAGGGTTCGACATCGTCTTCGACACCGTCGGCGGCGAGGTGCTCGACGCGTCGTTCCGCGCGGCTCGCGTCTACACGGGACATGTGGTGAGCGCGCTGGGCTGGGGCACGCACAGCATCGCGCCGCTGTCGTTCCGCGGCGCCACCTACTCCGGCGTGTTCACGCTGCTGCCGATGCTCACCGGTCAGGGGCGCGCCCACCACGGGGAGATCCTGCGGGAGGTCGCCGCCCTGGTCGACGCGGGCGAGTTGCGGCCTTCGGAGCCCCGCACGTTCGGCCTGGACGCCGTCGAGAAGGCGTTCGGGGAGATCGGCCGGGGCAAGGTCGCCGTGGAGATCGGCGGATGACCGGACTCACTAGTCTGTCCGGTGTGGCCACCCGTACTCGCCGGACGAACACCGAGCAGAAGATCCTGGACGCGGCGGCGGAGCTGTTCCACCGCGACGGTGTGCGCGGTGTCGGCATGGACCGGGTGATCGCGGAGTCGGGCGTCGCCAAGTCCACGATGTACGCGCACTTCCCCACCAAGGACGACCTGCTGGCGACGTACCTGAGCCGCACGGACGACTCCTGGATGGACAAGCTGCGGACCGCGGCGCGCGCCGCCGGTGACGAGCCTCGAGACCAGCTCGTCGGGTTGTTCGACGCGCTGGAGGCGTCGTTCGACCGGCACGGCTTCTTCGGCTGCCCGTTCATCAGCGCGGCAGTGGAGACGGCGGCGGGTTCCCAGGCGCAGGCGGCCACCGTCGCGCACACCGAACGCCGTCAGCGTTGGCTCACCGAGCTGAGCGCGGCCGCCGGGGCCTCGGAACCCGCCGAACTCGCCGCGCACATCGGCCTGCTCATCGACGGCGCGCTCGCGACGGGCCGGTTGCTGCAGAACAGGTCCGTGATCGAGGGCGCCCGCACCGCCGCGCGGCACGCGGTCGACGGGCACCTGGGCCGCTAGGCAGTGCCGCTCAGCGCGGCCATCCGGTCCCAGGCGGGCGACGACGCACCGGCCGCCGCCATGGCCAGCGCGATGGCCTCCGGATCGGCCATCGGCATGACCGGGCGCCGTGCCAGCCAGTCCGCCGCCCGCCGGGCCAGCGCGGGCAGCCGCGGATCGTCGGCCGGGAGCCCGAAAGCCTCGTCGTAGGCCAGGTAGATCTCCCGGAACCCGGGGTCGGCGAGCGACTCGGTCTTGTCCGCGAGCCAGACCGCCGCCTCGTACGGCGCGACGGCCTGCATGAGCACCCAGACCTCGCGTTCCATCCGGACGCCGCGCTCGCTGACTCCCAGTTCCCGCAACAGGTCCAGCATCGCGGCGGCCTCCGGCGTCACGAACAGCGCGTTGCCGGCCCGCAGCCGCACCACGCGCTCGCGGGCCTGCCGGATCTCTTCTTCGCGGCGGCGCAGCGCCTCGTCGATCTCGGTGATCGACGAGGCGAACTCCTGCTCCCCCGCCACGAGCAGCTCCTTCACGCGGGCGAGCGGCACACCGGCCTCGGCGAGCGTGCGGATCTTGACCAGGTCGACCGCGTCCTGCGCGGTGTAGCGCCGGTAGCCGGAGTGGTCGCGCTCGGGTTCCGGCAGCAGCCCGACCTTGTGGTAGTGCCGCACCGCCTTGATCGTCACGCCCGCGTACCGGGCGAGCTGGCCGATCGTGATCATCGCGGCATCATCGCACCCGGCCGAACATCCGACCGGCGAGATCGACCCCGACGATCTCGCCGGAGGCGTTGCGGCTGAAGAACCCCCGCTGCCCGGCGAACGCGCCGTCCGTGATCACGTACTCGTCGCGCGGCAGCAGTCCCATCGGGAACGGGGCGTGGTCGGCGGGCAGGTCCATCTCGGCGGACGCCCGGATCTCCGGCCGGATCAGCACCTCCAGCACCAGCCCGGACCCGGTGTCCTCAATGGTCATGACCATCGCGTCGTTGTCGTACCCACCCGAGACCTCAACGGCCTGGGAAGCGTTGTACGGCAACGGTTCCGGGTCGCGGTCCACGACACCGACGCAGTCCTCCAACGCGCGGCGCACCACGGCCTGGTTGAACGGGATGCCGTCCGGCCCCTGGTTCGCGATCGACACCACCGCGAAGCCGCGTTCGGGCACGATCAGCAGCTCGGCGAACTGCCCGTTGGACGAACCACCGTGCCCGATCGCCTGCACGCCGTCGATCTCGCGCAGGAACCAGCCGACCCCGATGGCGTCACCGAGGTTGCTGCCGCGCAACAACGCCGTGGGCTTCCGCATCTCCGCGAAGTCGATGCCGTCACCGTCGCTCAGGTGAAAACGGGCCCACGCGAGGAGATCCGCGACCGAGGCCGCGATGCCGCCACCGGGATTGTTGGCCCGCCAATGCCGCCACGGCCGCGCGATCTCGCCCTTCTCGTGCCCGACGGCGAACCGGCGGGTCATCACCGCGTCCCGGTCGAAATGCGTGTTGCCGAGCCCCAACGGCTCCAGCAACAACGTCATCAGCGCCTGCTCGTAGGTCTGCCCGGTGACGTTCTCGATGATCCGCCCGGCCAGGTTGAAGCCGGACTGGCTGTAGGACGGGCGCTCGCCGACCGCCCCGACCAGCTTCAGCGTGGCCAGCTCACCGACGTGGCGGGCCAGCGCGTCGTCGCCCTCGCCGGTGTCCACCAGCGTGCCCCAGTCGAGCCCGGACGTGTGGTTGAGCAACTGCCGGACGGTGAACTCGCGGCCGTCCAGCAACCGGAGCTCCGGCACGTACTCGCGCACCGGGGCGTCCAATGACACCCGGCCCTGGGCCACCAGCCGCATGATCGCCGTGGCCGTGTAGGTCTTGGTGATCGAGCCGAGCAGGAAGAGCGTGTCCTCGTTGACCGGCAACGGGTTCTCGACGCTGGTCACGCCGTGGCAGAAGAAGTGCTCACGCCCGTCGTGGAAGACGCCGACGGCGGCGCCGGGGATGTCGAAGCGGGCGGCGGTCAGGGCGATGAAGTCGTTGTCCATGCCCCTACCCTCGAACCTTGACCCTAGGGCAAGGTCAAGCCCGGACTCTCGAGAACCCGGAGCACGTTCCTCGCGGCCGACCTGACCCGCTGATCGGGGTCGTCGACCAGCGGACGGACGTGCTCTGCGCCGGCACGGTCACGCAGGCGCCCGAAGGCCTCCACGGCGCGAACCCGCACCATCGCCTTGGCGTGCTTGGTCCCGTCCACCAGGCGGCTGCGGCTCCACTCCGGCTTGTGGCCGAGCAGCCACATGCGGGCGCGCTCGACCCACTCATCGCCCGACGAATGCCACCAGGACCACTGATCTCCTTCGATACGAGCCAGGCCCCGTCCCGCCGCATGGCGAGCCGCCCTGTCGGAGTGGTTCACGAACAGGTTCCACAGCGTCGGCAACGCGCGAGGGTCACCGATGCGGGCCAGAGCGTCCGCCGCCTCAGCCGCGTGCCAGGTGTCGCAGAGCCGGATCAGCGTCGTCACCGCGCGGCCGTCCGCGTGCCGGGCGAGCACTGTCGCCGCCCGGTCCCGCACCTGCACATCAGGATCGTCACAAGCCGTCATCGCCACTTCGACCACGTCCGCGCCACCGGTCCGGCTGAGCGCCTGCAAGGCCTCGGCACGCACCTCCGCGCTCTCGTGCCCGAGCAACCACACCAGCGTCGGCCCGGCTTCGGGGGAACCGATCGCGCCCAGAGCCTGGATCATCGGAATCGGGTACTCGGCGACGCGCACGGTCTCGCACATCGGGCCGACCGCCTCGACTGCCCGCAACGAGGCCAGCGCGACGGGAGCCTCGTGCCACCAGTCAGGGTCGGAGAGCAGCTCGATCAGCCGCGGAGTCACGCTCGCCGCGTTGCGGTGCAACCAGGTCCGGTCGTGGCGCCACGGCAGGTCCGTCAGTTCGACGGCGAACTCCATCACCAGGGCTTCCGCCTCGGGTCCCCCGATCGCGGCCAGCCGTCCCTTCGCGAGAGAACGCGCCCACTGCCACACGGGCTCCTGCCTGGTCAGGACCGCGTGCAGCAGCTCGATCTCGCGCTGATCACCCTCACCTGTCAGCACGCTGATCGCCGTGCCGACAGCGTAGGGACCTCCACCGGCCACCTTGCGCAGCAGGCGTTCCCGGTCCGCGAGACCTGCTCCGCGAGCCGCCAGCACCGCCATCTGGGCCTCCCAGTCGTCGGCGGAGTCCCACCACTGTTCGGCCAGCTCGGCCCCGCCCCGAGTGTTCGGCTCGCGGAGCAGCCTGCTGATCGCCCACTGGAGCCGGTAGTCCCGTGTTTCCCGGTACTCCGCGACCAGTTCGGTCAACGTGCGCTCATCGGGCGGAGTCTCGGGCGGTGGATCGAAGCTGCGGTCCGCGAGCAGAGCCGCGTGCACCAGTTCCGCGTCACGCCTCACTCGGGCCGGTGCTGACCACGACCACGACCGGAATGCCCGCACCACCTGGAGAACCCGCGTGGGGACGCCTTCACGCACCAGGTCCTCAACGGACACCGGCACGGCGTGCAGCCACACCGCCTGGACGGCCACCCAGTCGCCACCCTGCTCCGCGACGGCGCCGGCGACCCGTTCCAACTTGTCCAGGAGCAGCTCACCGCCGTACGTGAGCTGCCCCCGGTGTGCCCGCCTCGCGATGCGGCGTGCTCCAGCTGTCCCCATCACTCCATTGAAGCCCTCGAAGATCTACGGGATCCAATGATTTCCGGACACCGTGATCATCACCTGCAGCTGGATGCTCGCGCCGAAGTACGTGTCCGTGGCGATCGGCGTGTTCACCATCTTGTTCCACAACGCGTCCAGCCAGGCCTGGCTGCCCGGATCAGTGGTCGCCGCGACCGCGAACGGCGCCACGAACGCCGCGTCGCTGCCGCTGTCGATCTGCGTGCCGTTGAGCTGGTAGCCGACCGCGATCTTGCTCGGGTCGCCGCCGGTCTTGGACTTGATCCACGAGTTCATCTTGCGCGCGGCGGCCAGTGACTTGCCGTCGCCGGTGAGGGCGGCGTCCGCGCCGATGCGCCACGGGTCGCGGCAGGCGTTGTACCAGTACTTGCCGTCGGTCGCGGCCTCCTCCAGCAACTCGCCGACCGCCGGCTTGGCGGTGGAGTTGGTGTCCTGCACGAAGTCCGGCAGCAGGCCGGTGCTCGCCGCGTACTTCGACTGCAGCGTGGCGATCAGGTCCTGGTGCTTGGCGCGGATCGTGTCCCAGGCCGAGTCGCCGGTCGCGTTGCGGAACGCCCGGAAGTGGTCGGCCATCCAGTCAGAGGACCTGGAGCCGTAGTACTTCCTGCTGTCGTCCGGGCCGGACCAGTCGCCCATCAGCAGCAGGTTCGTGCTGGGGTTGATCAGGCTCTTCTTGATCGCGTTGACGTTCTTCACGGCGATCTGCTTGTAGTTGTAAGTGCCGCTGCTGCCCCACTGCTTGTCGGCGAGCAGCAGGCCGTAGGCGGTGTCCATGTCGCCGTCGGTGGCGCTGTCGCTGCCGTTGACGCTCTTGCAGGCCGTGTCCTGCTCGGCCGCCAGCAGGTCGGGGTTGTTGACCGACGGGTGCGCGAGCTTGTACTTCAGCAGGCCGTCGAAGATCTTCTTCGCGTCCGGGTCGGCGCCCGCCATCTGCGCGGTGATCACCATGCCGTAGCCCTGCGCCTCGGCCACGTACGGGAACTTCGCGTCCGGCGAGATGACCTGGTACCAGCCGTTGCCGCAGTTCTGCTTGACGAACGCGGCCTTCCAGCGCTGGTAGTAGTCGACGATCTTGGCGTCCAAAGTGGACGTGCTGCCCGACGGCCGCAGAGTGCCCGCCGCGTACGGGGTCTGCCGGCTGCCGAACGGATGGCCGAGGCCGCTCGGGGGCGGAGACGTCGTGGTCGTGGTGGTCGGCGGAGTGGTCGTGGTCGGCGGGGTTCCGCCGCCCACGCCGTACACCTCGAACTCCCACAGCGAGTAGCCGTATGCGGTGCCGCGCGCCGTGCCGTAGAAACGGACATATCGCCCGGAACCGGACAACGTCAGGTCGTCGGTGCCGCCGTCACCCGCGCTGGTCGAGTACACGTCGGTCCAGGAGGAGCCGTCGGACGACGTCTGCACGCGGTACGACTTGGCGTACGCGGCCTCCCAGCTCAGCTTCACCCGGCTGATCGTGTGCGCCGAACCGAGGTCCACCCTCAGCCACTCCGGGTCGTGCCCTTCCACCGAGGCCCAGCGGGTCGACGTGCTGCCGTCGACCGCCTTCGCGGCCTCGAATCCAGACCCCTCAGAAGAAGAGGCCGTTACCGCCTTGCCGCGGGAGACCAGAGGGTCCGCCGCCGATGCGATGGTCGTTCCCGCGACGAGGAGGCCGAGCACGAGCCCGGCCGCCCCGAACGCCATTGTTCTGCCGCCCACGACCGCCTCCAGCAATTAGTTAACAAAGCTGTCAATGCGAGTGGTTGGCGACGCTATGCAGGTCAGGACCCCTCGACAAGAGGTACAGACCGTTGTTGCGCGATCGAACAGTGCTGGTCAGGGCACCCAGTGGTTGCCGGTGACCGTGATCATCACCTGCAGTTGGATGCTCGCCGAGAAGTAGCTGCTCGAGTCGATCGGCGTCTGGACCATCTTGGTCCACAACGCGTCCAGCCACGCCTGACTACCCGGATCGGTCGCGGCCACGACCGCGAACGGCGCGAAGAACGCGGCGGCGCTGCCACCGGAGATCTGCGTGCCGTTGAGCTGGTAGCCCATGCCGATGTTGTTCGGGTTGTTGCCCGCCTTGGACTTCACCCACGTGTTGAGCTTGCGGGCGGCCGCCAGGGACTGCGAGTCACCACTGGTCACCGCGTCCGCGCCGATCCGCCACGGCACGCGGCAGGCGTTCCACCAGTACTTGCCGTCGTTGGCGTCCTCCAGCACCTGACCGGCGGGCGGGCGCGGGAGTGAGTTCGTGTTCTCCACGAAGTCCGGCAGCAGGCCCGTGTTCGGCGCGAAGTTCTGCTGCAGCGTCGAGATCAGGTTCTGGTGAGCGGAACGGATCGTGTCCCACGCCGCGTCACCGGTCGCCTTCCGGAACGCCCGGAAGTGGTCGACCATCCAGTCCGACGACCGCGACAGGTAGTAGTACTGGTCGCCAGAGCTGGTCCAGTCGCCGAGCTTGAGCAGGTTCGTCGACGGGTTGACCTCGCTGGCCTTGATCGCGTTGACGTGCCGGATCGCCAGCTGCTTGTAGTTGTACGTGCCCGCGCTGCCCCACTGCCGGTCGGCGAGCAGCAGCCCGTAGGCCACGTCCATGTCGCCGTCCGTGGCGCCGTCACCGCCGTTGACGCTGCGGCAGTTCACGTCCTGCTCGGCCGCGAGGAGATCGCGGTTGATCGAGGACGGGTGGTCGATCTTCCACTTCACCAGGCCGTCGAAGATCTTCTTCGCGTCCGGGTCCGCGCCCGCCATCGTGGCGACGACGACCATGCCGTAGCCCTGCGCCTCGGCGACGTACGGGTGGTCGGCATCCGGCGAGATCACCTGGTACCAGCCGTTGCCGCAGTTCTGCCGCACGAACGCGGACTTCCAGCGCTGGTAGTAGTCCACCACCGCGGCGTCCAAAGTGGACGTCGAACCCGAGGGGCGCAGAATGCCCGCCGCGTACGGGGTCTGCCGGCTGCCGAACGCGTAGCCGAGACCGTTCGAGGGCGGAGTGGTCGTGGTGGTGGTCGTCGGCGGGGTGCCGCCGGCCACGCCGTAGACCTCGACCTCCCACAGCGAGTAGCCCCACGCGGTCCCGCGCGCCGTGCCGAGAACCCGCACGTACCGGCCGGAACCCGACACCGTCAAGTCGTCGACGCCACCGTCACCGGCGCTCGTCGAGAACACGTCCGTCCACGCCGAACCCTCCGGGGAGGTCTGCACGCGGTACCCCCTCGCGTACGCGTCCTCCCAGGTCAGCCGCACGCGACTGATCGCGTGCGCCGAACCGAGGTCGACCCGCAGCCACTCGGAGTCACTGCCCTCCGCCGACGCCCACCTGGTCGTCGTGCTGCCGTCCACGGCCTTCGCCGCCTCCAGCCCGGCGCCCTCGACGGAGGACGCCGTGACCGCCTTGCCCTGCGATACCAGTGGATCCGCCGCCGTCGCACTGGTCGTCCCCGCCACCAGGAGACCAATCACGAGCCCGACCGCACTGACCGCAGCTAATGCCGCTCGTCTGTCCACAACCACCTGCCAATTGGTTAACAAACCTGCCTAAAGGGGCAATGGCGGCGACCCTAGGCGGGCAAGTCAACTTTGGACAAGAGGTGTGGACCGGTCATCTGAACCGAAACCGGTTGCGGAACCTACTTCCAGACGTCCCGGACGGCGTCCACGATCGAGGCGGCCTGCGCGTACCCCGCCTCAGCAGCGGGTTTGCGCTTGGCCGGGTCCAGCAGGTTCGACCCGATGGCGGCCAGGGCGGCACTGTCGGGACTCACGACGATCGACGGCACCCCGAGCTTCGCGGCCTGCGCGGCGGGCGTCGCGGCCGCACTGGCCGCCCGCGTGATCGGCGCGATGACGACGACCCGTTCGTATCCCGCCGCGAGATCGACGTTCGCCACGGACCGCATGCCGCCGTCCATGTACCGGCTGCCGTTGATGCTGACCGGCGGCCACACCAGCGGCACCGCACAGCTCGACGCCACCGCGCTCACCAGCGGCACCCCGCTGTCCCGGTCGAACGCCACGAACCTCCCGTCCGCGGTGTCCACGGCGGTGACCTTGAGCGCGCGCTCCGGCCAGTCCTTAGTGGACAGTCGACTGTCGAACACCGCGAGCCGCGACTCCTCGGACGGCGTGCTGGCCTTCAGCGCGGCACGCCCGAGACGGGCCCGTTTCCGCGCCGGAGTTCCCGGCATCACGTAGGAAAGCGCGTACCTGACGACCATCCACGAAGTGAGACGGGCGGGAATCTCCCCGTCCGGCGGCAGCAGCTGACCCGCGTACAGGTCGGCGAGCACACCACCGCCCGCCAGCTCCGCGGCCACCACGGACCCGGCCGACGTCCCCACGAAGAGGTCGGCGTCCGTCAGGTCGACGCCCTGTTCGGCAAGCCCGTGCACAATCCCGGTCTCCCAGGCGATTCCGGTGACACCACCGCCACCCAGCACCAACGCGCGTTTTCCGGTCACGGCGCCCATCCTATGGAGTGAGACGAGTTCCTGGGGAATGGTCTAGGTTGGTAGCCTTTAAAGTGAAACCGAGAAGCGCTGCAACGGGCCGGGACGCCTGCCACGCTCGGCTTCGTTCCACCACGGACAAGGGCGCTTCCGGACCTTTCGGGAGCGCGCGTGAGTGGACTCAAATCCCTGCTGGACCAGCGAATCGCAGTGCTGGACGGCGCCTGGGGCACGATGTTCCAGCAGGCCAGGCTCTCGCCACAGGACTACTACGGCGACGAGTACGAAGGCCACGTCCCCGACGTCGCCGGCGACCCGGACCTGCTCAACCTCACCCGCCCGGACCTGGTGCTCGACGTGCACCGGCAGTACCTCGCGGCGGGCGCGGACATCACCACCACCAACACGTTCACCGCCACCTCGATCGGCCAGGCCGACTACGGGCTGGAGAGCCGCGTCCGCGAGATGAACATCGCCGGCGCACGGCTCGCCCGCCAGGCCGCGGACGAGTTCGGCGGCCGGTTCGTCGCGGGCTCGGTCGGCCCGCTCAACGTCACGCTCTCCCTGTCGCCCAAGGTCGAGGACCCGGCGTTCCGCGCCGTCACGTTCGAGCAGGTCAAGGCCTCCTACGCGGAGCAGATCTCGGCCCTGCACGAGGGTGGCGTCGACCTGCTGCTGATCGAGACGATCTTCGACACCCTCAACTGCAAGGCCGCCATCGCCGCGGCCCGCGAGGTCGCGCCCGACCTGCCGCTGTGGATCTCGGTCACGATCGTCGACCTGTCCGGCCGCACGCTGTCGGGCCAGACCGTCGAGGCGTTCTGGGACTCGATCGCGCACGCCGAGCCGCTGATCGTCGGCGTGAACTGCTCGCTGGGCGCCGAGGAGATGCGCCCGCACGTCGCCGACCTGGCGCGACTCGCGAACACCTACGTCGCCTGCCACCCGAACGCCGGCCTGCCCAACGCGTTCGGCGGCTACGACGAGACGCCGGACGAGACCGCCGCCCTGCTGAAGGACTTCGCGGGCAAGGGCATCGTCAACGTCGTCGGCGGCTGCTGCGGCACCTCCCCCGAGCACATCAAGGCCATCGCCGACGCGGTCAGGGGCGAGACCAAGCGCGAGGTCGTCCAGCACCGCCACACCACCCGCTACAGCGGCCTGGAGACGTTCGAGATCGGCCCCGACACCGGGTTCGTGATGATCGGTGAGCGCACCAACGTCACCGGCTCGGCGAAGTTCCGCAGGCTGATCGAGTCCGACGACCACAACGCCGCGCTCACCGTGGCGCTGGACCAGGTGCGCGGCGGCGCGAACCTGCTGGACGTCAACATGGACGCCGACCTGCTCGACGGCGAGCAGGCGATGACGACGTTCCTCAACCTGATCGCGACCGAGCCGGAGATCGCCCGCATCCCGGTCATGATCGACAGCTCGCGGTGGACCGTGCTCGAAGCCGGCCTGCGGTGCGTGCAGGGCAAGGGCGTGGTCAACTCGATCAGCCTCAAGGAGGGCGAGGAGCCGTTCCTGCGGCAGGCCCGCACGATCCGCGACTACGGCGCCGGTGTCGTCGTGATGGCGTTCGACGAGCAGGGTCAGGCCGACACGACCGACCGCAAGGTCGAGATCTGCGGCCGCGCCTACGACCTGCTGACGCAGAAGGTCGGCTTCCCGGCCGAGGACATCATCTTCGACCCGAACGTGCTCGCCGTCGCGACCGGCATCGAGGAGCACAACGGCTACGCCAGGGCGTTCATCGACGCCCTGCCGCGGATCAAGGAACGATGTCCCGGGGTCCGCATCAGCGGCGGCATCTCGAACCTGTCGTTCTCCTTCCGCGGCAACGACGTCGTCCGCGAGGCCATGCACTCGGCGTTCCTGTTCCACGCCGTCCAGGCCGGCCTCGACATGGGCATCGTCAACGCCGGTCAGCTCGTCGTCTACCAGGACATCAAGGCCGACCTGCTGGAACTGGTCGAGGACGTCATCTTCAACCGCCGCGAGGACGCGACGGACCGGCTCGTCACGCACGCCGAGACCGTCAAGGGCCCCGGCCAGAAGCGCGTCGTCGACCTGTCCTGGCGCGAGGCCCCCGTCGGCAAGCGGCTCGAGCACGCGATCCTGCACGGCGTCGTCGACTTCATCGAAGAGGACACCGAGGAGGCCCGCGCGTCCCTCCCGCGTCCGCTGGACGTCATCGAGGGCCCGCTGATGGACGGCATGAAGATCGTCGGCGACCTGTTCGGCGCGGGCAAGATGTTCCTGCCGCAGGTCGTGAAGAGCGCCCGCGTGATGAAGCGCGCGGTCGCGTACCTGGAGCCGTTCATGGACGCCGAGCCCAAGGCCACGGCCGGGGGCAACGGCAAGGTCGTGCTCGCCACCGTCAAGGGCGACGTCCACGACATCGGCAAGAACATCGTCGGCGTCGTGCTGGGCTGCAACAACTACGAGGTGATCGACCTCGGCGTGATGGTGCCCGCCGCGAAGATCCTCGACACGGCGATCAAGGAGCAGGCCGACGTCATCGGCCTGTCCGGGCTGATCACGCCGTCGCTCGACGAGATGGTCTCGGTCGCCGAGGAGATGCAGCGGCGCGGCATGAAGCTGCCGCTGCTGATCGGCGGGGCGACGACCTCGAAGCAGCACAACGCCGTGAAGATCGCGCCGATGTACGACGAGCCGGTCGTCCACGTCCTCGACGCCTCACGAGTCGTCGGCGTCGTCTCCGACCTGCTGGACGACCGTCGCGCCCACGACCTGAACATCTCGAACCGCGCGGAGCAGGCCCGGTTGCGCGAGCAGCACGAAAACCGCAAGTCGGTGCCTTTGCTCAAGGTCGACGAAGCGCGGGCAAATCGGGAGGAGGTCGATTTCTCCGATCTGCCGACTCCCCAGTTCACCGGTACTCGACTGATGACGCCGACTTTGGGCGAACTGCGCGAGTTCATCGACTGGACGTTCCTGTTCCTCGCCTGGGAGCTGAAAGGCAAGTTCCCGGCGATCCTCGAACAGCCGGTGGCGCGCGAACTGTACGACGACGCGATCGCGTTGCTGGACGAAATCGTCGCCGGGGAATTGTTCGAGGCAAAGGGCGTGTACGGGTACTGGCCCGCGCATTCCGACGGTGACGACATCCTGCTCGACAGCGGCGTGCGGATCCCGATGCTGCGCCAGCAGACCAAGAAGCCGTTGTCGCGCCCGAACCGCTGCCTGTCGGACTACGTGGCGCCCGAGGGCGACCACATCGGCGGGTTCGCCGTGACGATCCTGGGCGCCGGCAAGCTGGCCGCGAAGTACGAGGCCCAGAACGACGACTACCGCGCCATCATGGTGAAGGCGCTGGCAGACCGGCTCGCCGAGGCGTTCGCCGAGTGGATCCACCTGCGCGCCCGCCGCGACTGGTTCGAGCCGGACGCCGAGCCGGAACTCGCTGACCTGCACGCGGAGAAGTTCCGCGGCATCCGGCCCGCGCTGGGCTACCCGGCCTGCCCCGACCACACCGTGAAACGCGAACTGTTCGACCTGCTGCGCGCGGAGGAGCAAATCGGGATCTCGCTCACTGAATCGTTCGCGATGAACCCGGCGGCGAGCGTGAGCGGCCTGATCTTCCAGCACCCCGGCGCGAAGTACTTCACCGTGGGGCGACTGGGCCGCGACCAGGTGCAGGACTACGCGACGCGGTACGGCAAGCCGCTCGCGGAAGTCGAGCAGTGGTTGCGCCCGAACCTCGGTTACGAACCCGCCTGACGGTTCCTCGACGTGAAAGCGCTTGCCGGTATTGGCAGGCGTTATCCCGGTTTGGCACCAATGGATGTAGCATCGGCCGCTCTGGAGATCAATCACCCGTAGGTCGAGCGAGCCCGAGGTCATCCATGCGAGCTGCGGCGCTGGTGCTGGGTCTGGTGCTGTTAGCGGGCTGCGGTGCCGCCGCGGAGTCGGAGGCGTTGCCGCACGTCGGCTTCGTGGTCAAGCGCACGGGCGGCTCCTTCGCCCAGGAGATGACCAGCGGCTTTCACGAGGGTGTCGGCCGCATCGGCGGGGTCAGCGCGACGGTGACGGGTCCTCCCGGACAGGACGGGCACAAGGAAGTCGAGTTGTTCCGGGATTTGACGATGGCGGCGAAAGGCGGAATCGCCGTGGCGACGTCCGAGCCCGCTCTGATGGCGCCGTCCATCGGTGAGGCGCTCACTCAGCACGTGTCCGTGGTCGGTGTGGACATGCGGCTCACCGCGAGTTCCGGCGTGAAACTCCACATCGGTAACGACGACTACGAACTCGGCGAAAAGCTGGCTGACGAGTTGATGCGCCGATTGCCTCCGGACGCGACCGGAACAGTGGTGCTGGGAAACACGGCTCCGGGACTCGCCGGGTTCGACGACCGGGCAGAGGGAATCCGGGGCCGATTCGCCGAAAAGCTACCGGGGGTAGTGGTGCTGGGCCCGTTCGACACGCAACGTGACGACGCCGCGAATCGCGACGCGTGGAAACGTCTCGTGGCGGCGAACCCGGACGCACTCGCGTTCGTTGGTACGGGCGACTGCGACGGAGTGAGCCTCGCGGCGCTGAAGACGGAGAAGTCGGCGAGGTGGCTGGTGGGCGGTTTCGGGGTCGACCCGAGAACGTTGCAGGCGGTGAAGGACGGCGCGATGGTCGCGACGATCTCGCCGGAGCACTACCTCAAGGGCGCTGTCGCCGGCTGGCTGCTCGCCCGGCACGCGAAGGGCGGTGCGGCGCTGCCGGAGGGCTGGATCGAGACGCCAGGGCTGACGGTGACCACCGGGAACCTGGACCAGATCCTGCACCGGCAGGAGTCGGAGAAGGCGCGCAAGGACTACTTCCAGCCTCAGATCGACAGCTTCGTCGAGGATCCGGCGAGCTGGGTGCGACCGTTGGAGCAGGCACGGTGAGCTTTTGGGAAGGCCGCGCCACCGCGAAGGTGGCGACGGTGGGGCTGACGTTCGGGCTGCTGGTCCTCGCGGGACTGGCGCTGTGGAGCAGTGTCAGCGCGCAGGACACCACCGCGCACGTGCGGCAGCTCAACGAGACCAGCGAGCGGTGGGCCCGCGTGCTGGAACACATCAACGTCGCCGACAACGCGTTGCGCGACCTGCAGGTCGCGCGCACCCAGCAGACCGTCGAGCCGCTGGAGAACTCCGCCGGCTCCGCGCGCGTCGAGCTGGAGTGGTTGCGCACCAGCGGGATGCCGTCCGACGCCGCGGTGGCGTCCAGACTGCTGCCGTTCTACGACCAGACCACGGAGATCCTGCGCAAGGTCGTCGCCGGCGACGACCCGCTGCAGGCCGACCAGGCCTCGCTCGCGCACTCGTCGTTGCGGCGCCAGATCTCCGCGGAGATCGGTGCCAAGCGGCTCGACACCACCGAGTACCTCCGCGAGGCCGACGAGAAGAACGCGCGGCTGCGGGTCGCTCAGATCGTCGCGTTCGTGCTGGACGCGGTCCTGGTGGCGCTGTTCGGCGGGGTGTTGCTGGGCTACCGCCGCAAAATACTGCGCCAGGCCGCGAAGAACGAGCACGAGGCCCATCACGACGCCCTGACCGGACTGGCCAACCGCACGCTGCTCGCGCGCCGGATGGACGTGGCCGTGGACAAGGCGCGCAAGAAGGACGAGCCGCTGGCGTTGCTGATCGTGGACCTCGACAGGTTCAAGGAGGTCAACGACTCGCTCGGGCACCACACCGGCGACCTGCTGTTGCGCCAGGTGGCGAACCGCCTGTCGTGGGCGGTGCGCGACACGGACCTGGTGGCACGGCTGGGCGGCGACGAGTTCGCCGTGCTGCTGCCCGGCGTCGGCTCGGCGGAGAACGCCGGCATGGTCGCGGAGAAGATCCTGCAGGCACTGGCGATGCCGGTGACGCTGGAGGGCCTGGAGCTCGAGATAGCGGGCAGCGTCGGCGTGGCGCTGTGCCCGTCGGACTCGGGCGACGGCCACGAACTGCTGCGGCACGCGGACATCGCGATGTACGCGGCCAAGCGTGAGAAGTCCGGCGTTGCCGTGTACGACGCACGCCTGCACGAACGCGGCGCCGCACACCTGACCGCCGTGACGGAGCTTCGGCACGCGATCGACCGCGGCGAGCTGTTCCTGCACTACCAGCCCAAGGCGCTGGCCGACACGGGCGCGGTGTGCGGCGTCGAGGCCCTGGCGCGCTGGCAGCACCCGACGCGCGGGCTCGTGCGTCCCGACGAGTTCATCCCGATCGCCGAGGAGAACGGGCTCATCGAGCCGCTGACCCGCTACGTGATCGACGCGGCGTTGCGCCAGTGCCGCACGTGGCAGGACGCGGGCTGGGAGGTGCCGGTCTCGGTGAACGTGGGCGCGGCCTGCCTGCACCACACCGAGTTCCCCGGCGACGTGGCCGACCTGATCAAACGGCACGGCCTGCCGGCACGGTTGCTGACGCTGGAGATCACCGAGTCCGCGATCATCTCGGACCCGGACCGCGCGGTGGAGGTGTTGCGCGGCCTGACCGACCTGGGCGTGCGGCTGTCGATAGACGACTTCGGCACCGGGTACTCGTCGATCTCGTACCTGCGCAGCATGCGGGTGCACGAGATGAAGCTCGACCGGTCGTTCGTCACGCACATGTGCACCGACGCCGGTGACAGCGCGATCGTGCACGCCCTGGTGGCCCTGGCCCAGAACTTCGGGCTGCAGGCCGTCGCGGAGGGCGTGGAGGACCAGGACACCTGGACGGCGCTGGCCAAGGCCGGCTGTGACGTGGTGCAGGGGTATTTCCTCAGCGAGCCGTTGCCCGCCGAGGAAATCGTTGCCTGGCTAGGAGATCGGGCGGCCGCTCACGCGTAGGACTCGGTGTCCCGCCACTGGTTGATGAACGGCTGCATGAAGTCGACCATGGCGGGCAACTGGTCCGCGACCGACAGGTAGGCGATCACCCGGATCGCGCCGACGGCGTTGACGAACCTGAGCACCTCCTTGTCGAGCGGGCGCAGGCCGTTCTTGGCGGCACCGCGGTCGTAGGCGGCTTCGAGTTCCAGGCCGAGGCCGCCCAGGTCCCATTCGACCGGGCCGTACGTGATCAGTTCGAAGTCGGAGAACAGCGGGCCGCCGGTGCTCGCGAAGATGTTCGCGGGCGGCGAGTCGCCGTGGACGGGCTGCAGGTCGACGCCGGGGAACTTCTCCTGGAACGCGGCCTGGGAGCTGACGATCGGCTCCAGCACCTCCCACTCGGCGCGGGCCCGCAGGAGGTCTTCCGCGGTGACGATGTCCAGGCCCTCCAGCCTTTCCAGGCCTTCCCGGACGAACCGCGGTTCCGCCGACGACAGGAAGTCCAGCTCGCCGGGGTAGTCCCTGAGCGCCTTGTGCAGGTCGGCGGTGAGCTCGGAGTTCTTGACGTAGTCCGGTTCCTGGGACTTGTCCTCGTCGGTGAACGGCCAGAACGTGATGGAGAAACCGTCGCGCTGCACGGGTTCGCGCTCGAGGAGCGGGCTCGGCGGGATGACCGGCGTGCCCTGGTCGTGCAGCCACTGTGCGACGTCGAGCTCCTGTTGCTGGCGCTTGGCCAGGCTTTCGAGCGTCGTGGTGTGCGGCAGGACGGTGGGGATGCGGGCCACGACCGGCGACGGCGCGAGGTGCACGACGACGGAGAACAGTTCGTAGAGAACCTTGCCCTCGGTGATCTCCAGGCCGAGTTCGCGACCGGCGGCGACGGCGGCTTCGGTGGCAGCGGCGGTGCGGCCGGCGATGTCTTCGGGGGTCGCGAAGGCTGTCATCGCACGATCGTGCCACGACCTCTGCGGCGAACGCAGATCATTTACGGTGGGGTGCATGGCCGACCGGCACCTGATCGACGCCCACGTTCTGCTCCTCCGCGACGGCGAGGTGCTGCTCAGCCGGCGCCGCGACGCCGACCCGCGGTTCGACGGCCTCTGGCACCTGCCGTCCGGCAAGCTCGACGCGGGTGAGTCCGTGCTCGCCGCCGCCGTGCGCGAGGCTGCGGAGGAGGTCGGGGTGCGCATCGATCCCGCCGACCTGAAGCTCGTGCACACCTCGCACGCCAACGGGTTCGGCGTGGAGCCGCGGCTCGGCCTGTACTTCGAGGTCCGGCGCTGGAGTGGCGAGCCGGAGAACCGCGAGCCGGAGAAGTGCTCTGAGTTGCGGTGGTTCGGGCTTCAGGCATTGCCCGCCGACATCATCGCCTACCCCGCCGCCGGGATCGCCGGCTATCTCGCGGGCGAGGCGTTCAGCGTGCTCGGGTGGGACCTCACCGGCGCAGCCCGTCCACCACGAGGGTGATGACGCCGTCCGCCTCGGCCCTCCAGTCGGGCCGGTCGTGGGCCGCACCGATGCCGTGCAGCGCCATCATGACCGTGCCGACCCCCACGTCGTCACGGATGGCACCGGCCTGCACGGCGGCGGCCACCAGGTCGGTGACCGCCTGTTCCAGCGCCCGGCTGCCCTCGGCGAGCGTGTCGGAGGCCGCGCCCATGAGCGTGGCCAGCGTCCGGGCGAGGCCCCGGTGGGTGTCCAGGTAGTCGACCATCGAGCGGAGGAAGGCGGCCAGGGCCTCACCGGCGGGCATCGTGGCCTGCAGTCGGCGAGCGCGTGAGCACAGCGCGGCGACCTGGTCGTGGTAGACCGCCTCGGCCAGCGCCTCCCTCGTGGGGAAGTGGCGGTACAGCGTGCCGGTGCCGACGCCCGCCAGGCGGGCGAAGTCGTCGAAGCGCAGGTCGAAGAACTCCCCCGCGTCGAAGACCTCCCGTGCCTTGGCCAGCAGGGCCTCCCGGTTGCGCAGCGCGTCGGCGCGTAGCGGCTTGGCGGCGTTCATGCGCTCCCTCGTGGTTGACAAACGGAGACCATCTCCATATTTTCGGAAGTGGAGACAGCCTCCGTTTCATCGTAGTCCACCGAGGTGCCGTGTGAAGATCCTGTTGTTCGGGCGTGGCGTGATCGCCACCGTGTACGGATGGGCGCTGGAACGGGCCGGGCACGAGGTCGAGTTCTACGTCCGGCCCGGCCGCGCGGCGGAGTACGGGCCGACGATCGACCTCGACCTGAGCGACATGCGGCGGCGAGTCCTGGGACAGCCCGTCCGCGAGAAGTGGGCGGTGCGCTACCGCGAGGAACTGGCACCGGACCACGACTTCGACCTGATCGTGCTGAGCGTGGGGCACCACCGCCTGACGGAGGCGGCGGACTTCCTGGCTCCCCGCGTCGGCAACGCGACGGTGCTGATCTCCGGCAACGTCTGGACCGAGCCGGCGGACGCGGTCGGCGCCCTCCCGCTCGACCGGGTCGCCTGGGGCTTTCCGATGGCGGGCGGCGGTTTCGGCGAGGACGGCGTGCTGCGCGGGATGCTGATGCCGCTGATCATCTTCGGCACGATCGGCACGCTGACGGACCGGGAACGGGCCGTGCGCCAGGTGTTCCGCGAGGCCGGGTTCCGGATCAAGGAGGAGCCCCGCCTGCGCGACTGGCTGCTGATCCACTTCATCTCGGACGCGGGCATCCACTCGCAGGGCCTGAGGCTGGGCTCGCTGGCCGACCTGGCAGGACGCCGTCATGACCTGCGCGAGGCGATCCTGGCCGGCCGCGAGCTCCTGCCGCTGCTGGAAGCACGCGGTGTCGACCTGCGTCGCCGTGCGATGTTCCTCCGCGCGCCTGCCTGGCTGACGGCGTCCGTGTTCGCCTTGATGACCGCTCATTTCCCACCGGCCCGCTTGAGCTTCAAGGCGCACTCCGACCCCCATGCCGTGGAGCCGCGGGTGATCTGCCAGGACGCCCTGGCGGAGGCACGCCGGCTGGGCGTGCCCGCACCCCGGCTGGCCGCGGCGGAACCGCACTTCGCGGCCCAGGTCTGAACTCGGGTTACCGTGAACGGATGGCACTCGTGCACCCGCCCGGCCTGACCAGGTTCCGGACGCACGACCTGCCCGGTGCGCGCAGGCTGACCGGGTGGGAGGAGCACAACGCCCGCGCCCTGGTGGGGCTGCGCGTCACGGCCGACCGCCCGTTCGACGGCACCGAGGTGAACCTGACGCTCCCCCGCCTGCAGGTGGCGCGGGTGAGCGGATCGCCGCACGCCGTCGAGCGGGACGTCCGGCAGATCGCCGAGCACCCGGCCGACGGCGTGGTCGTCTACTTCTCGCTCGCCGGGGAGAGCCGCTTCGAGCACCGGGGCGGCCGGGAACTGGTCGTTCCCGGCCAGGCGCTCGTGCTGGACGGGGACCGGCCGTTCCGGCGCGAGTTCTCGGACGGCCTCACCGAACTCGTGCTGAAGGCGCCGCGGCGTGGACCGGTGCGGCCTCAGGTGTTCAGCTTCCGGGACAACGCGCACGCGTCCGCGTTGGTCAGCGCTCTGTCGGGTGCGTTGCGCGGCCCCGCCGACTGGGACGGGCTGGAGCAGACGGCCGCCGACCTGCTCGACACGTTGCTCGGCGCCCGCAGCCCGGCCGCGGACCTGGCGGCGGCCCACGCCTTCATCGCCGCCCATCTGCACGAACAGGAGCTGTGCGCGCTGCGGATCGCCGCCGCGATCGGGTACTCCGAACGACATCTGTCGCGGTTGTTCGCGAAGTCCGGGCAGAGCGTGCCGCAGGCGATCCTGAACGCGCGGCTCGACGCGGCCAGAAGCGTGCTGACCGAGCCGATCTCACTGGCCGAGGTCGCCGCACGACACGGTTTCGTGTCGCAGGCGCACTTCTCCCGGACCTACCGGGCGCGGTTCGGGGTGACGCCCCGGCAGGACCGCGCGGCACTGCGGGCCTGAGTTTTTGCCTGTTTCCGCCACGTGCGAACCACCCGGCCCTCGCGACGGCGTGAGACTGCGACCGTTCCGGCATGGTGACTTTCGTCGAGACCGATGTGGTGATCGTCGGCTCGGGCCCGGCCGGGGCCTCCGCAGCGTTGTTCCTGTCCACACTGGGCGTGCCGAACATCATGATCACCAAGTACCGGTGGACCGCGAACACTCCCCGCGCGCACATCACCAACCAGCGCACGATGGAGATCTTCCGCGACGTCGGCATCGAGGACCAGGTGCTCGCCGACGCCACGCCGCACCACCTGATCGGCGACACGGTCTTCTGCACCGCGATCACCGGCGAGGAGAT
Source organism: Lentzea sp. NPDC092896 (assembly GCF_044754905.1). Taxonomy (NCBI): domain Bacteria; kingdom Bacillati; phylum Actinomycetota; class Actinomycetes; order Pseudonocardiales; family Pseudonocardiaceae; genus Lentzea; species Lentzea sp. NPDC092896. Next base: position 359,258 of record NZ_JBIVPX010000007.1, on the reverse strand, counting down.
CGGCCGCATCCTCACCTGGGGCACCCACCCCGCCCGGCACGCCGACCACGTGCTCGCGTCGCCGTCGCTCAACTGCGACATCCCGCAGACGTACCTGGAGCCGATCCTCGTCCGCAACGCCACGGCGCGCGGCACGCAGACCCAGTTCAGCACCGAGTACCTGGGGCACGCGCAGGACGCCGACGGCGTGACCGTGCGGGTGCTGAACCGGCTGACCGGGACCGAGTACTCGATCCGGGCCAAGTACCTGATCGGCGCGGACGGCGCGCGGTCCGCCGTGGCCGCCGACCTGGACCTGCCCTACGAGGGCGAGATGGACGTCGCCGGGTCCATGAACATCACCTTCAAGGCCGACCTCTCCGAACTGTGCCGGCACCGGCCCTCGGTGCTGTACTGGGTGATCCAGCCCGGCGCGAACGTCGGCGGGATCGGCGCGGGGCTCGTGCGGATGGTCCGGCCGTGGAACGAGTGGCTGATCGTCTGGGGCTTCGACCTCGCGCAGGGCGTGCCCGAGGTGACCGACGACGACGCGTTGCAGATCGTGCGCAACCTCGTCGGCGATCCCGCACTCGAGGCGGAGATCACCGGGATCTCGTTGTGGGGCAACAACGAGCAGTACGCCACACGGCTGCAACGCGGCCGGGTGTTCTGCGCAGGGGACGCCGTGCACAAGCACCCGCCGAGCAACGGGCTCGGTTCCAACACCTCGATCCAGGACTCCTACAACCTGGCGTGGAAGCTCGCTCTCGTCCTCAACGGACAGGCCGGGCCCGAGTTGCTGGAGACGTACTCCGCCGAACGTGCCCCGGTGGCGCGGCAGATCGTGACGCGGGCCAACAAGTCCGCTCGTGAGTTCGGTGCGCTCTTCGAAGCACTCGGGCTCGACGCCTCGCAGTCCGCCGAGGAGATGGACGCGCGCATCGAGGAGCGCAAGTCCGGCAGCCTCGCGGGTGCCGCCAAGCGCGCCGCCGTGCGGGAGGCCATGGAGCTGAAGAACTACGAGTTCAACGCTCATGGCGTCGAGATGGGTCAGTCGTACGAGTCCAGCGCCGTGGTGGCCGATGGCACCGAGCGGCCCTCCCCCTCACGGGACCCCGAGCTGTACTACGAGCCGTCGACCCGGCCCGGAGCGCGGCTGCCGCACGCCTGGGTCGGTGACAGCAGGAGCAAGCTCTCCACCCACGACCTGGTGCCGTACGGGCAGTTCACGCTGCTGACGGGGATCACCGGCGAGGTGTGGGCGGACGCGGCGCAGAAGGCGGCCGACCGGCTCGGCGTGCCGTTGCAGACGGTGGTCATCGGTCCAGGTCGTGCGGTCACGGACCTCTACTTCGACTGGTCGCGACTGTCCGGTGTGGACGAAGATGGAGCCGTGCTGGTGCGGCCGGACAAGCATGTCGCGTGGCGCGGCACGTCGTTGCCCGCAGATCCGGAGGCGGAGCTGATGTCCGTCCTGACCACGATCCTGAGCCGGGAGGAGAGCGCGTGACCTGGCAGTTCGAGCACGTCACGCTCGGCCAGCGGGTGCGGTTCGGCACCGGCACGGCGGCGGACGACGTGGCCGCCGAGGTCGCCCGCCTCGGTGCGCGGCGGGTGCTGCTGATCTCCTCCAAGCCCGTTCCCGAGGTGACGGCGAAGATCGACGTGGCCGCGCACTGCACGGACGTGGCGCCGCACGTCCCGGTGGAGAACGCCGAACGTGCCCGCGAGCTGGCCTTGGAATCCGGCGCGGACCTGCTGATGAGCGTCGGCGGTGGCTCCACGACCGGGCTGGCCAAGGCGGTCGCGCTGACCACCGGCCTGCCGATCGTCGCCGTGCCCACGACGTACGCGGGCTCGGAGGCCACCAACGTGTGGGGCCTGACCGAGGCGTCCCGCAAGACCACCGGCGTCGACGACCGGGTCCTTCCGGTGACCGTCATCTACGACTCGGCACTCACGTCGTCGCTACCGCTGGACCTCTCGATCGCCTCGGGCTGCAACGCGCTGGCGCACTGCGTGGACTCGATGTGGGCTCCGCGCGCCGATCCGATCAACCAGGCGCTAGCCCTGGAAGGCGCCCGTGCGCTGAGCCGCGGTCTTCGCCTGGTCAGCACCGTCGAGGGCCGGGAGTTGCTGCTCTACGGCGCCTACCTGGCCGCCGTGGCGTTCGCGTCGGCGGGTTCCGGCCTGCACCACAAGATCTGCCACGTGCTCGGCGGCGCCTACAACCTCCCGCACGCCCAGACGCACACGGCGATCCTGCCGCACGTGCTGGCTTTCAACTCCCCCGCGGTCCCCGAGGCAGCCGCCAGGATCACCGAGGCGCTCGGCGGCGGGCTCGTCGACCTGTACGACGAAATCGGTGCCTCACACGAGCTTCGTGGCGTGCCCGATGTGCACGAGGCCGCGCGTCTCGTGCTGCCGTCCGTGCCTCCGTCGAATCCACGACCCGTCACCGAGGACGACCTGATCGCCCTGCTCACCGCTGCCCAGAAGGGGCTCGACGCATGACCGCCCAGCACCGCATCGAGGAACAGCTCACCGACGAGGTCATCGCGTCGTTCGCCCGCACCCCGGACCCGCGGCTCAAGGAGCTCATGGAGGCGCTCACCCGGCACCTGCACGCGTTCATCCGCGAGACCCGCCTGACCGAGGCCGAGTGGACGCGGGCCATCGAGTTCCTGACCGCCGCCGGGCACATCACCGACGACAAGAGGCAGGAGTTCATCCTGCTGTCCGACGTGCTGGGCGCCTCGATGCAGACCATCGCGGTGAACAACGAGGCCTACGAGAACGCCACGGAGGCAACGGTCTTCGGCCCGTTCTTCGTCGAGGAGTCGCCGCTGGTCGGTGCCGGCGGCGACATCGCCGGTGGCGCCGCCGGAACTCCTTGCTGGGTCGAGGGAACCGTGCGCGACACGGCCGGCAACCCCGTGCCGAACGCGCGGATCGAGGTGTGGGAGGCCGACGAGGACGGCTTCTACGACGTGCAGTACACCGACTCACGGGTGGCGGGCCGAGGCCACCTGTTCTCCGGCGAGGACGGCGGTTTCGCGTTCTGGTGCACGACACCGACCCCGTACCCGATCCCGCACGACGGCCCGGTGGGCGCCCTGCTGGACGCCGTGGACCGCTCCCCCGTGCGCGCCGCCCACCTGCACTTCATGGTGTCTGCGCAGGACTTCCGCACGCTCGTCACGCACATCTTCGTGGAGGGCGATCCCCAGCTGGAGATCGGCGACTCGGTGTTCGGGGTGAAGGAGTCGCTGGTCAAGCGGTTCGAGGAACAGCCGGCCGGTGCTGCGACGCCGGACGGGAGGGCGCTGGGCGACAAGCCCTGGGCGCGCTCCCGTTTCGACATCGTGCTCGCGCCTCAGTGATCGCAGCAGACGCGCTCGGCCCACTCCGGTTCGTGCCACCAGTGCTTGTTCTCGGCTGACGGCGCCGCCGGCAGCTCGGCGGTGTGGGCGGTGAGCGTCTGCTGGTTCCGGTACGGCGCGAGCAGGTCCGGAACGTTGTGGACCTGCCCGCCGACCGCGACCAGCTTGACGTTCGCCGCCGCCTTGATGTCGGCGAGCGGGTTTCCCTCGACGAACGCGATGTCGGCCGGTGCGCCCGGCTTGATCGCGCCGAGCGGCAGGCCCAGCCACTTCGCCGGGTTGCGGGTCGCGGTGATGAGCGCTTCCCGTGGCGTGAAGCCGAATTCGACCAGCGCGCGGAGGTTCGTGTGGGTCGCGGTGGCCGGGCTGTCGAGCGGCGCGTCGGTGCCGGTGATGACGAAGCCGCCGCCCCGGTGGACCTTCAGCGCGAACTCGACCCAGCCGCGCAGGACGTCCAGCGACGACGTGCCGGCCGGGGTGCCCTGGTTGTCGGCGTCGGCGACGAACCGCTCGTACTCCCACGGCGGGTACAGCACGCGGGTGCGTTCGTCGGTGACGATCGACTTGTCCTTGGCGTACAACGCGCGTGACTGGAAGAGCGTGGGTGTGATCGACATGCCGGACGCCGTGAAGAGCGCGATCACGTCCTGGTAGGCACGGCCCTGGCGGGTGACGGTGTGGGAGTAGCCGAGGCGGTTGGTGGCGCCGACGTGCTCCATGCCGTCCATGCCGAGGTTGGCGGCCGGGTAGAGGTAGTGGCTGGACAGCGGGACCCGGGACCGTTGCACGGCGGCGCGTTGCAGCTCGACGGGCAGCCGGACGTAGGTCTTGATCAGGTCGTAGTCGAGTTCGTGGGCGCGGCGCAGTTCGAGGTCGAGCTGGGCCTTGCTCAGCGTCGGGCGCATGAAGTTGTAGTAGACGCGGCCGCCGTCGACGGCCTCGCCGGTCGCGTAGAACCGCGGCCCGACCAGGGTTCCGGCCGCCAGCGCCTCGCGGGTCTCGACCATCTGGTAGACCGGGTCGCCGGGCGAGCGCACCGTCGTGATGCCGTACGCGAGCCACGTCAGGCCCTGCCTCGCACCCCACTGACGACCGCGCAGGTGCCAGTGGTTGTGCGCGTCGATCAGACCGGGGATGGCGGTCAGCCCTGACGCGTCGACGTCGGCCTTGCCCCGCTGGGGCCGGATCTCCTTCACCTTGCCGTCTTCCAGGACGATGTCGACGCTCCGCTTGAGCTCGTGCGCCTCGCCGTCCCAGTAGGCGCCGACGCGGATCACCTTGCGCTCAGGTGCCTTCGCCCGGCGCCACGTGAGGTCGTGCCGGATCGTCGTGACCCTGCCGTCCAGTGTGGACTTCCGGAGGCGGCCGTTGTTCAGGTACACCAGCGAGTCGGTGCCGCTCCAGGCCAGCGAGTCGGTGACCTCGCGGGTGACCTGGCGCGGTTCGCCGAGAAACTTGCCCTTGCCGTCGACCGGGACGACCCAGGCGACGCTCTCCACGACGAACGCGATGTTCCTGCCGTCCGGTGACCACACCGGGCCGTCGTCGCCCCGCGTCGCGATCGACCGGAACGGCAGCGGCTCGGTGTAGGTGAGCGCGCCGCCGACGAGGTCGACGAACAGCAACTGGCTGGTGCCTTCGCGGAACCGGCGCGAGAACGGCTTCACCGCGGCCAGTGCGACCGTGGTGCCGTCCTTCGACCAGGTCGGCCTGCCCGGCTGGAACAGCGTCGGCGTGACCTGGCGCAGCCCGGCGGGTTCGGCGATCCAGACCTGCCCGTCGTGGTCCAGGTAGGCGACCTTCGTGCCGTCCGGCGAGAACCTCGGGATCGTCTGCGCGTGCGGGGCGGGCGCGAACGCCTTGTCGTCACCGGTCTTCAGGTCGCGGACCCGCAGCTGCGGGATGCCGCCGCGGTCGCTGGTGTAGAGCAGTTTCGTGCCGTCCGGCGAGAAGTCCGGGTCGGAGTCGAAGTACCTGTTGTCGGTCAGCTTCGTCGCTTTGCCGCCGCTCAGCAGATAAAGGGCGTTGAGCGCGCGGAACGCGATCTTCGTGCCGTCCGGCGACACGACAGGACTCGCGATGCCCTTCACCGTGCCGCCGGTGAGGTTCTTCGTGCGGTGCTGCCGCCTGGTCGTGCGCACCGGAACCGTTGCCTCGAAAGGAATGTCCTTCACGGCACCGCCGGTGCGCGACCGGAGCTTGCCGTCCGACGTGTACAGGACGCTGTCACCGTTCCAGACCGGCGCGAACCCGAACACGTCCTCCTTCGACGTGATCGCCGTCGTGCCGAGGACGAGATCGGCCTGGCCGGGCTTCATCTGCGTGTAGCTGGGCTGGTCGCCGGGTCCGAACGCGGCCCCGAACAGCTGCGTGCCCGCCGGTGCCGTGACGAGCCGCTCGCGCTTGCCGTCCGAGGTCACGGTGTCGATCGCCGCGTTGCCGACGGTGAAGATGATCCGCCGGCCGTCCGCCGACCACTGCGGTGCCGCGGCCTCGTCCGGCACACCGGTCAGCTGCGTGATGGCGTTCGTGGCCAGGTCGAGCACGTGCACGCCGTAGCTGCCGGCCCGGTCGCTGACGAACGCGATCTGCTTGCCGTCCGGTGAGAACGCCGGTTCGCGGTGGTCGTACTTGCCCTGCGTGAGCTGTTTCAAGCCGTGCCCGTCGAGCCCGATCACGTAGAGGTGGTAGTTCCCGTCCCGATAGGACTGGAACGCGATCCGGTTGCCCGGCCCGAACGACGGCAGCGTGGCGTCCTGCAGTTCGTCGGTGAGCTTGCGCGCTTCCCCGCCTGCAGAAGGCAGAACCCAGATGGCGGTGACGAGGTCGATGGCCAGCCACTTGCCGTCCCGCGACCGCGACACCGAGATGTTGGTGCCCTGCGTCAGTTTCACGCGTGCGCCCGGTTCCGCCTGCGCGGTCCCGATGCTGAGCGTGGACGCGGCGGTGGCGACGGCGGCGGCTTGGCCGGTGCGGGTCAGCAGTTCACGACGGGACAGTTCCACGGCGGCACACTCCCCAGTGTTGATCCCCTAGGAGATCCACCCTGGCACCGCGAAAGCCTTGCGCCATCGGCCATTCGGCCCAGCATCCACCTGGTGGGACGCTGGGCCGAAAGCTTGCGGTGGTCAGCGACGCGCCAGCAGTTCCAGCAACGGCGGCACCTCGTCGGGAACGCTGAAGTACGAGGTCTTGACGCCGTCCGGATAGCGCGCGACGAGGATCGGCGGAACGCCGAGCGGGATCAACCCCTTGGCCTGGAGGTTCGCGGTGAGCCGGCGGTACGGCCTGGTGAAGCCGCGCAGCATCCGGTCATCGGCGTAGTCGCCGAGCGCGTAGACCTCCTCGCGGCTGACCCTGCCCCGCTTGTCCGGCGTGGCGAGCCGCAGTGCCTCAGCCTGCACGGGAGCCTGCTCGTCGAGCTGGATCAGGAGTGCGCGCAACGCCTCCAGCGTCCACTCCGCCGTCGGCTCTTCATCGAGCAGTTCGTCGTCGGCCACGCGCCCGGCGTCAACGGTCGACTCCTCGTTGACCACCACTTCCAGCACGGAGGCGCGGGCGAGCAGATCCGTGGGCCTCATCAGGAACAGGCGCCGCCCCGTCAGTCCTCCGTACTCGAGCGAGAGCTCCGGACGTGGCCCGATGAAGTCCGCGCCCTGACGCCACCACCAGTCCTCCTTCTCGTCCCGCGTGACGATCAGCAGGTCACGGTTCTGGTCGCTCGCGTACCGGGTGGCCTGGTACCAGACGAGGTAGTCGCCGGTGCCGCCGTCGGCGGAATCGTCGTGCTGCTTGCCGGCGTCCAGGTAGCCCGGCGGTACCTCGGCGTCGATGCGCCGGTTGGCCTCGGCGACGCACTCCGCGTGTTCTTCCTCGTTCAACGGCGAAGTGACCCTGCCGTCGAGGAGTTCCTCCAGCTGCTCGAGGATCGGGTCTCCCGCGCGGTCGGCGTCGGCGTCGGCGAGGACCCGCTGGAGTTCGTGCTGAAGTCCGCCGACGAGGTCGTTCACCTGAGCGGTCAGCGTGGACAGCTCGCCGAAGTCGACTCCAACGGCCTTCGCCCAGTTGCTCAGGGCGTCGCTCATGGCCCGCCCGGACTTGGCGAGAGCATCGGTGGCCGTCTTGGTGGCACCACGCGGGCTTCCCTGCGAGCGTTGGCGATGTCGCCAGAACTCGCGCAGCGCCTGGTGCGGGACGACCAGGCGGTCGCCCAGGCTCTTGAAGGTCTTGATCAGGTCGTTCGAAGTCTGCGGCGTGAACCTGTACAGGTCGAGCAGCACGTTCGCGTCGACCGCGACCACCGCCTCGCGCAGCGCCGTGTCCAGCTCGTCCGGCGCCGCGATCTTGTAGCCGGCGAACTCACCGTCGTACAGGCCGTTCATGACCGAGTTGTCGTGCTGACGGCACAGCCGCGTTAGCGATCAGTGGGCCGTTCATTCGAACGGCCCACCAGTCGTCAGAGGGCGAGCGCGCCCTCGATGCGGGACACCATCGCGTCCTCGGCGTCGACGACCACACCGTCGGCCTCGGCGACCTCGCGGCAGATCGCCAGCACACCGCGCGGGAAGTCCGCGGCGTCCTCGGGCGACTTGGCCGTGAGGGTCTTCATCGAGGAGCGCAGCGCCTCCAGGACGACCGGCTCGATCTCCTCGTCGGTGCCGGCGGGCACGGACGGGCGGGCGGCGCCCAGGACGCCGCGCAGGTCGGGCGACAGGTTCGCGAGCGCGCGCAGGCCGGCGAAGCGCTCCTCCAGCACGGGGCCGGGGTCGGCGTGGGAAACCAGCAGCATCGCGCCGTACACGGCGGTGCGCAGCGTGCGGCTCTCCTCGTCGGTGTAGAAGATCATGTGGCCCACTCTAGGTCGTCGGGTCAGGCGGGTGTTCCGGTCCTGATATGAGGATGCGCGGTCGGCCTGCCGGTTGCTCCCTAGCTGGGAAAACGCCTGTGACGGACGTCTATCGGCCGGGAAGCGAACAAACTGACCGGTCTGCGCGTTGAGATGGTTTGAGAAAGCTCACTCCTGGAGGATTCGCGCATGACGACCACCGCTGCCCGGCCCCGCATCACGGTTCGGCGGGTGGTGTTCACGCTCGTCCTCTTCACCGTGACGACGCTGCTGTTCTGGGTGCCGTTCGAGGGGCTGTTCGCGGCCAGTGCCGAGTGGCCCGACCCGGTCCGCCCGATCGCCGCCATCGTGTTCGTCGCGGGTGCCATCGCGATGATCGTGCTGTTCACCCAGCGCGGCAGTGACCGCGCCGCCCGGATCTCCCAGTTCCTGCTCGGCTTCGTGTGGATCGCGTTCGTGTGGACGCTGATCTCCGACGTGGTCAGGCTCGGCCTGGCGATGGCCGGCGTCGAGAACCCGTTCCGCTCCCGTTTCATCGCCGTGCTGCTCGCGGTCCTCATCGTCACCGTGACGGTGTACGGCGTGTACGAGGCGATGCGCGTGCCTCGCATCAAGCGGCAAGACGTGACGATTCCCCGGCTCGACCCCGCGTTCGACGGGCTGACCGTCGCGGTCATCACCGACACCCACTACGGCGCCATCAACCGCGCGAAGTGGTCGCGCGGCATGGTCGACGCGGTCAACGAGCTGGGCGCCGACGTGGCCGTGCACGTCGGTGACATCGCGGACGGCACCGCCGACCAGCGCCTGGAGCAGGCCACCCCGCTCGGCGACGTGAACACCCCGCACCGCTTCTACATCACCGGCAACCACGAGTACTACTCGAACGCGCAGGGCTGGATCGACCTCATGACCCGCCTGGGCTGGAAGGCACTGCGCAACGAGCACGTGGCGCTCGAACGCGGCGACGCCAAGCTGGTGTTCGCGGGCATCGACGACGTCACCGCCGACCACTCCGGCGAACCCGGCCACGCCGCCGACCTCACGCGCGCGCTGCGCGACGCCGACTCCACCGCGCCGGTCGTGCTGCTCGCGCACCAGCCGTCGGAGATCAAGAAGGCCGTCGACGCGGGCGTGGACCTGCAGCTGTCCGGGCACACGCACGGCGGGCAGATCTGGCCGTTCCACTACCTGGTGCGGCTGCAGCAGCCGGTGGTCGCCGGCCTGAGCAGGCACAGCGACCGCACGCAGCTCTACACCAGCCGTGGCGCCGGATTCTGGGGCCCGCCGATGCGCGTGTTCGCGCCCAGTGAGATCACGCTTCTCACGCTCAAGGCGAGCTGAGGTGCCCTGAGTCGTTGAACCTGATCAGACGGGGTGGCTTGCCGGTCGTGTAGCGGATGACCGTCAGCGCCGCGTTGTCGTGGTTCAGCGTCAGCCACCGCTCGGGCGGGGCGTCCAGCGCGTCCCGCACGAGCCAGCTGATCAGGAACGAGTGCGTCACGACCAGCACCGGACCGTCGCCGGGCCGGGCGAACCGCGTCTCGGCCTCGTGCGCCAAAGCGGGTCCGCGGGTGCGTTCGGACTCGGGGAACTGGTCGAAGAACTCGTCGTGGTCAGGAACGAAGTGCGGCACGTAGTCGTCCGCCGCCGCCTCGACCCGGCAGGGCACCTTCAGCACCTCGGACAGGATCGTCGCGGTCTCGGTGGCCCGAGGGAGCGGACCGTGGTGCACGGCGGCGAAACCCGTGCCCCGCAACCGTTCCGCGAGTGCCTCGGCCTGCTTGCGGCCCCGTGCCGTCAGCCGGGACTCGTCCTTCGTCGCCTCGCCGTGCCGAACCAGATGCAGATCTCGTGTCACGCCGTGCAGTCTGCCTTGATGGCACTGGCGGCGTGATGGGCGTAGGTCGGTCCGGAGCCGGTCCAGTCCTGACCTCGGGTGAGCAGCTGCACGGTCAGGTTTCCGCTGGCCTTGAACTTCCCGGCGCTGACCCACTGGCCGCGCTTGTCGACCTGCTTGATCGCGAACGACGCCAGCGGGGTGCCGCCGACGCTCGCCCGGTCGAAGACGTAGTACACGGTCGGGTTACCCCCGACCTCCTCCAGGCTGCCGTTCGGGACGTGCACGGAGACGTCGCACGTGCCGGTGACCGCGAACGTCCACTGCCCGTACGCGGAGCTGTCGTCCTTGCGGGAGTCGCCGGACATCGGGATCGACACGAAGGTCGAGCCGCACTTGCCGTCGCCGTGGTCGACCCAGCCCTTGCGGCCGTCGCGGTACGAGCCGACGTTGCTGTAGCCGCCGCAACCGGGGCCCGTCGTGAACGACTTGGCACCGCCGGGAGCCCTGCCCGCGTCCCCTGCGGGCGGTGGGGCGACGTTCTGCGTGGTCGTCGGCATCAGGCCCAGCGCCGACGAGGCCAGCGACGGGTCCATGCCGTTCGACGTCGACTCCGCGGGCAACTCCTCCGGCGGGGTGATCAGGCCGGGGATGTAGCTGTGCGAGGGCTGCGCGACGTCGGTGACGCCGTTGCCGGAGCCGCCGTTGAACGTGACGATCGCGATCCCGCCGAGAACGAGCAGCGCGGCGATGGCGGCGATCGCGGCGGCGCGCGGCTTGAGCGGACCGCTCGGCGGCTTCTGTTCCTGCTCCTGGGATTCACCGGCCGCCGCCCACCGGGCGGCTCCCCTGGCGCGCGCGGCCTCCATCAACGCAGGGTCGGGCGCCAGATGACGCTCGGTCGGTGGTTCGTCGGGGAACTGGGTCGGCACGGAGCGCAGTGTGCCAGGGACACAGGGCTACCCGAACGTGTGGTTCATTCACGAACGGGTTGTTTGAACTCAATGGACCGCACGCTGTGTCGACCGTTAGCCCGTTTCGTCTACGCACCGTCACGAACACTAGTCCGACCGGACCCTCATTCCTGACTCGTGAGTCAGGCTAAGCACCGTGCCGCACCTGCGCACAACCCCCGCGCCGCCCCCGAAAAACCGGATCTTGTCCCGGTTTTCGTGTCACAGAACGGAAACACCTGAAGAACGCCTTGATCTCGTGGTGTTTTGGGGCAACGGAACCGGTCAAGCGCGGCCAGATTCAGGACAGGGCGTCGATCAACGCAAGATCTGGCGGCACCAGGGTCGTCGACAGGACGAGTTCCCGCATCAGGTTGTCGTTCAACGCGTTCCCGACCGGCTCGCCGACCTCCTCGCGCACCAGCCCCGGCACTCCCTCGCGTGACAACCGGGCCCTGACCGCGGACACCATGTGTTCGACCTTCTTGTGGCTCCACTGCTCCGTTGGCCGCAATTCGGACATCACGACGGCGACGTGCTGGCGTGCCAACGGCTGAGGGTTCGCCTCGTGCATCAGGTAGCGCTGGCCGAGCACGACCAGAAGCAGCCGTTCGTCGTCGGTCAGCCGCCATCGGCGCGGAGGCTCGGTCATGGCACCGTGCGGCACGGAAGGCTGGCCGCCGTCCGGTCCCGCCACGTACAGCTCCAGCAGGTGCTCGCGGTCGCGGGTGCCGCGGATGAACAACGGCGTGTAGCCACCGTCCAGCGGCACCGGGTCCTCCTCGGGGAACAGCCACCGCGACCGGGGCAGCCTGATCGGCAGCCGGCCGAGGTTGCTGACCCACCACGACCCGTCGCGGCAGGTCAGCGCGCCGTGCCTGCGGGAAACCCGCAGGTCGCTCTCCCCGACGCAGATGTCGACCTCTGGCCGGTTGCGGCCGAACACCACGGTGTGGCCGTCGACGGGAGCGCTGTTCACGCGTCCGGCGAGCGCCAGCGCCACGATCCCGCCGGGCACCGTCTGCGGCACTTGCCGCGCGAGGCTTTCGTACATTCTTCGCAGTGTGCACCCGCCGTTCGGGGACCTGTCCCTAAGATCCTCGTTCGTGGGTGAGCGGACGGTCGCGGACCGTTACCGGCTGGAGGAGCACCTCGGCTCGGGCGGCATGGGCGAGGTCTGGCGAGCGACCGATCTGGAACTGCGGGAGACGGTCGCGCTGAAGCGGACGGACGACGCCGCTCGCGAGGCGCGCATCGGCACCGAGCTCAGCCACCCGAACGTGATCACGGTGCACGGCACGGTGACCGACGGCGCCGAGCAGTGGCTGGTGATGGAGTACCTGCCGTCCCGCACGCTGGCGGAGATCATCGAGACGGACGGCCCGATCTCGCACGAGCGGGCCGCGAAGATCGGCGCGCAGCTCGCGGACGCGCTGACCGCCATGCACGCCAAGGGAATGGTCCACCGCGACGTCAAGCCCGGCAACGTCCTGGTCACCGAGAACGACGTGGCGAAGCTCAGCGACTTCGGCATCTCCCGGTGGGCGGAGGCGACCCGCGTCGGTGGCGGTGACGTGGCCGGCACGCCCGCCTACCTGGCCCCCGAGGTCGCGGACGGACACGAGGCGCGGCCCGCGTCCGACGTCTTCGCGCTGGGCGCCACGCTGTTCGCCGCCGTCGAGGGCACCTCGCCGTGGGGGTCGCCGGACGCCGGCGCGCAGGAACAACTCCGGCGGGCCAAGGCCTACGACATCACGCCCGCGCGGACCTCCGGCCCGTTCGGCGACCTGCTCGCCCAGCTGATGCGCCGCGACCCGCGGGACCGCCCGGCCACCGAGAACGTCCGGCCCCTGCTGGAGGGTGCGAAGCTCCCGAAACCGTGGCGCCGCAAGGCGATCGTCATCGGCGCCGCCGCCCTCGTGGCCGTGCTCGCGACCGGCGCGGTGATCTACGCGAAGCTCCCGGCGGCCGGCACGGTCGGTGATCCGGCCACGATGGACGTCTGCGGACTCGCCGCCGGCAAGGACGACTACCAGCGGTTCAAAGCCCGCGACGCCGACACGGCCGCGGAGAAGTCGTACTGGTTCAACGGCTGCGCCACCTGGGTCTCGTTCGACGAGAAGGGCGACGACGGCGTGGTCGTCGAGTACTCCGTCAAGCAGTTCGTGCAGTACGGCGCGGCTGAACCGAGCGGCGTGCTCGGCCAGATCCAGCACAGCGATCCCGCCAAGGGCGCCTGCTCGAAGGCGATCGAACTGGTCGACGGCAACGTCCTGCAGATCGATGTCAAGACGGGCGGAACGTCGGACCGCCCGCTGTGCGACATCGGGAACGTGGCGGCCGAGCACGCGCGGACCGTGCTCGGCGAACGTCAGATCCCCCGCCGCGCGCAGTCGTGGCCGCGGGACTCGCTCGGCGCGGCCAACGCCTGCGGTCTGCTGGACAAGGACGTCATCCGGACCCAGCTGGAGGCCGAGGCGACGCCCTACCCGTGGAACGAGCTCGGCTACTGGGGCTGCGGCTGGGACTACCAGCAGCGCTCCGCGTTCATCGAGTTCAGCCGCCAGGGGCCGTTCGAGCCCGACGACGGCACACCGGTCGACCTCGGCCGCGGGAAGGCCGTCTACGAACCCGAGGACGGCGCCTGCGAGTTGTCGTACCAGCACAAGGCGCTTCCGGACGACCGGTTCGAGGTCGTGGTGGTGACGCTGGCCGACAAGGACGCCAAGGATCCCGCCACGCTGTGCGCCGGGGCGATCTTGCTGGCGAAAGCGGCAGTAGCCAAGCTCTCGTAGCGCCGTTTAGGGTGCCCGCCATGCCCTCAGGTAGACAGGCCGTCGTGCTGCTTGCCGCCCTCGTGGCGGGTTGCGGCACGGCGATCCCCGGTTCCCCCGTCGCAGGACCGCAGTTACCTCTGACATCGACGTCCCAGACCGTCACCGTCGTGACGCCGGCGCCACCTTCGAGCAGCAGCAGCGCCGTTCCCCCGCCCGCTCCTCCGCCGCCGCCTCCTCCCGTCGCGAAGTTCGGCAACCCGGCCGGCACCGCCGCCGTTCCGGCAGAGGCCGCCGCCGAGGACACCTCCAAGCCCACCCGCGTGATCGGCACCGGCACGCCCGCGTCCTGCACGTCGCAGGCCGTGGTCGACGCGGTCGCCGCCGGCGGGGTCGTCACCTTCAACTGCGGGCCGCAGCCGCACATCATCCCGATGGCCGCGACCGCGAAGGTCCGCGCGAAGACCGTGCTCGACGGCGGCGGCCGGATCACGTTGAGCGGCCAGGGACAACGCCGGCTGCTCGACCAGAACGGGCCGCGGCTGGTGGTCCAGAACATCACCCTCGCCGACGGCAACTCGACCGGGGACAAGACCGAGGGCGGTGGCGGCGGCGCGATCATGGTGCTCGGCGGTCAGCTCAAGGTCGTGAACTCCCGCTTCGCGAACAACAAGTGCGACGCCAACGGTCCCGACCTCGGCGGTGCCGCGATCCGGGTGACCGACTGGGCCCAGAAGGCGCCGATCTACGTCGTGAACAGCACGTTCGAGGGCGGTGTGTGCTCCAACGGCGGTGCGCTGAGCAGCATCGGCGCGTCGTTCGTGGTGCTCAACAGCCTCATGAAGAACAACAAGGCCATCGGCCGCGGCGCCAACCCCGCGCGCGGTGGCACGCCGGGTGGCGGCAGCGGTGGCGCGATCTACAACGACGGCAACACGTTCACGCTGCGCGTCGCCGGCACCTTGATCGAGGACAACCAGGCCAACGAGGGCGGCGGCGCGGTGTTCTTCGTCAGCAACGACAAGTCGGGCTCGATGTCGGTCGAGGGCTCCACGTTGCGCCGCAACCCGAGCCTCGGCTTCGAGACCATCAAGGGGATCTTCTACCTCGGCGTCGGGGAGAAGCCGAAGGTCACCGCCTCGACGGTGCAGTGAGCCTGCCCGCGACGAGCAGCAGCGCCAGGCCGAGCACGGACATCGCGAGGCTGAAGCCGTAGACCCAGCGGAAACCCAGCTGCTGGGACACACCGAGCAACGCGCCCGCGACCATGCCGCCGACGATCTGGGTGTTGCTGAACATCGTCGTGGCGTGGCCGGGACGGCCGGGGTCGAGGCTCTGGAAGTACGTGATGCCGACGCCCATGATCAACGAGATGACGGTGGCGTGCAGCAACTGCGCGGCCATCACCTGCCAGATCGAGTCGGTGAACACCATCACGCCGTGATAGCTCAACGCGATCACGGCGCCGATGAGCACGAGCTTGTGCTGCGACATCCGGTTCGCCAGCGAGCCGAACCACAGCATCATCGGGATCTCGAGCGCCGCGCACAGCCCCATCGCGAGCCCGGCGTCCCCGGCCGTGCCCTGCAGTTCGGTCGTGATGAACAACGGCAGGCCGCTCACCGCGATCGCCACGGCTCCCTGCAGGAACAGGAAAGCGGCGGACACGACCATCATGTTGCCGCGCGCCGGCCCTGCGGCTTCTTCTTCCTCGGCCTGCTCCTCGGTCTGAGCGGGTGGCACCGGAAGCGTGAGGGCGAGCACCGCGACACCGAGTTGCAGCACGGCGGTGGAGGCGAACAGGCCGATCCACCCGGTCTTCGCGACGAGCAGCGCGGCCACCGGCGGTCCGGCGACCCACGCGACCGAGAGCAGCGTCCGCAACACGCTGACGACCATCGACGGTCCTTGTGAGACCTGACGGCCGTACGCGAAGAGCTGCGGCAGCAACGACGACGTGATCGCGATGAACACCACGGACGTGCCGAGCAGGAACCAGTAGTCGCGCAGCACGGCGAACAGCCCGTAGCCGATCGCGCCGGCGACACCGCCCACGGCGAGCATGTACCGGCGCTGCACCCGGCCGTCGGAGAGCCTGCCCATGATCGTGCTGGCGACCACCGACGCGAGCGGGCTCACGATGAGGAAGAAGCCGAGCTGGAACGGCGAGACCTTGATCTCGCTCGTGAGGAACAGCGAGCCGAACGGCAGCGCGAACGCCATCGACACGCCCGACACGACGCTGATGACGGAGAGTTGGAGGAACGTACGGGACAGGAGCGGCGAGGATCTTCTCTCGCTGAGTGCCGTCACCCGCTAATCGTGCTCGTTGACCGGTCAATCAGGAAACTAGATATCCCATGATGCGGGCAATGTCTCACACCACGACGATCGCGCCGTCCCGACGGTGATCTGCACCACCCCTGAGCAGGCCTGATCCGGTCATTTCGACCACCTGGCAGCCGCCGAAGAACATGTTCGGAGCGCGGAACCGGGTGACCGGGAGCTCGCTTTCCGGTCGAATTCCCGGCTCGACGTGGAGGTGGTCTCCGCTCAGGTGCATCCGGGGCGCGTCGACGGCGTCCTGGGCGGGCATGCCGCGGTCCAGGACGTTCACGAGCACCTGCAGGATCGCGCCGCTGATCCGGCTCGACCCGGCGCTGCCGAGCACGAGTTCGGTCCGGCCGTGGTTGCTCACCACCGTCGGCGCCATCATCGACGGCAGCCGGTCGCCGGGCGCGTGGCTGAAGAACCCGTCCGGCGACAGGTCCTCCTCCCCCATCATGTTGTTCAGGTGCACGCCGGCGATCGAGATGCCGGAGCCCGCGCCGTTCGTCGTCGTGACCGAGCAGGCAGTGCCGTCCGCGTCGAGCACGGAGATGTGCGTGGTGGAGCCGAGGCGGTTCAGGTGCGTCTTCGGCGTGGCCAGCGCACGGATGAGGTCCTGCTGGGACGGGTTGTCCGGCAACGCTTCCAGCATCTGCGTCAGCAACGCACCGCCCGCCGCGGGTGGTGGGTTCGTGTGGATGTCACGGCCGCGATGCTTCACGTGCAACGGCTCTCGCTGCACGACGTCGTAGGCCTCCAGATCGGCGCGGCTCAGATCGCCACCTTGGGAGGTGATCCAGTCGGCGACCGCGCCCGCGACGTCGCCGGTGTAGAACGGCGCCGCGCCATCGCTGCCGAGCCGGTCGAGAGCCTCGGCGAGTTCGGGCTGGACGAGGAGTTCGCCCTCCTCGAACGCGGTGAGGCCCGCGCTGTGGGCGAGCGGCAGCAGCAACGTCGTGACGTACGCCTGGTACCGGTTGACCCGATGGCCTTCACGCGCGTGCATCGCCGCCGTGGCCACGAGTTCGTGCAACGGCGCCCGGCCGTACGTCGCGGCCTTCGCGGCACCGGCGGGCATCCCGTAGGCGGCCACCGAGGACGGTCCCACGTGGAATTCCTGCTGCGCGTCACCGAAGTGGACGGTTATGGGGTCGAGCGGCGCGCGGTCGCCGGTCTGCTCGCGGCCCGGCGCCATGGCGGAGAAGTCCAGCAGCACAGGGGTTTCCCCGGCCGGGGCGATCATCATGTACCCGGCGGACCCGAGCCCCGTCAGCAACGGCTCGGTGACGCACGACGTCAGCATCGCCGCGACGGCCGCGTCCACGGCGTTCCCACCGGCACGCAGCAGCGCCGCGCCCGCCTGTGCGGTGAGCGGGTGGCCCGCCGCGATCGCGCCTCGCACCGTCGACCTCCAGAAGTGAAGGCAGTCAACGGTAGACCTGTGCGTGAGCGGCGGGCCACCGGGACTACGTCCTACTTCTTCGTGGCCGAGTAGTTCCGGAAGTTGATGTAGGTGTCGAGGATGTCCGACGACGCGCTCTCGACCGAGCGGTAGATGCCCCACTTCGGCCGCACGTAGTCGCCCTCGTCCGGGATCTTCACGCCGGAACGCTTGCCCTGCACCGCGATCGGTGCGCTCGCCCCCGTGCCGTTGCGCAGCACGAAACCGACCGTGCCGCTGCCACCGGGCGTGATCGTCCACTCGACCGTGACCCACTTGTCGCGCAGCGGGGCCAGGTTCGTGGCGGCGATGTCCGGCGCGCCATCAGTGCTGAACGCGCGTGCCCGGATCGTCTCGGTGCTGCCACTGCGGCTCAGGGACAGCGTCGTCCACGGGCCGCCGTTGGTGCTGGGCGTCTTGGTTTGGAAGATGTGCGTGAACTTGCTCGTGCCGTGCAGCGACGACGGCATGTACATCTCGTACGAGATGACCCACGTCTCGCCGTTCTTCATCTTGAGCGCGTTGCCGCCGGACACCATGCCCTTGGACTCGGTGCGCTGGCGGTCGCCGCCGCCGGTGGTGTCGCGGTCGTTCTTCCAGATGTTGAACCGGTAGGCGTCGCCCTGGACGACGATGTACTTGCCCTTGCGGTCGGGGAACTTGTTGCCCCGGTCGACCTCGATGCCCTCGAACGCCTTGAGGCCGTCGGTCGCGGGGTTCGGGCTCCACGCGGGTGCGGCGTGGGCGGGGATGACGGTGACCAGCATCAGCGCGGCGGCCGTCAGTGCGATTTTCATCGAGCTTCCTTCCTGGCGGCAGCACCGAAGGTAGGAGGTCTCGACCTGCGTTGTCAACGAACGTGACTAGAATTGCCTCTGAATGACAAGATTCATCGGAGCTTGAGGGCCAGCCGGACGGCGTCGGCGCGGGAGTGCAGGTCCGCCTTGGCGAACAGGTTGTTGATGTGGGTCTTCACCGTGGCCTCGCTGATGAACAGCCGCCGGGCGATCTCGCCGTTGCGCAGGCCTTCGCCGATCAGGTCGAGCACCTCGCGCTCGCGCACCGTGAGGTCGATGCCGGGCTGTTCGACGGGCCGGCGGCTGGCGAGGTCCAGCAGCCGCAGCTGCACGGAGGGGTCGAGGATCGCGTTGCCGGCGTGAGCACCGCGCACGGCCTGGATGATCGTGGCGCGGTCGGCGTCCTTGGTCAGGTAGCCGCGAGCGCCCGCGCGCAACGCCTCCAGGATCGACTCGTCGTCGTCGAACGTGGTCAGCACGACGACCGGCAGATCGGGATGCGACCGCCGCAGCACGCTGGTGGCCTCGGCGCCGCCCATGACCGGCATGTTCAGGTCCATCAGCACGACCTCGGGGGCCAGTTCCCCCACGGCCGCGACGGCGTCCTGGCCGTTGGCCGCGGTGCCGACGACCGTGATGTCCGGGTCCAGGTCGAGCATGACGGCGAGCCCGTCGCGCACCGCGGCCTGGTCGTCCACGATCAACAGCCTGATCATCGGGGTAGCTCCATCCTGACCGTCCATCCCGGACCGCCCGGCCCGGCGGACAGCGTTCCTCCCAGCAAAGCAGCCCGTTCCCGCATGCCGGCGAGCCCCATCCCGCTCCCCTGCCCGTGCTGCGTCCCGTCGTCGGTCACCGTGAGCACGACCGCCGAGGCCGAGAACTCCAGCGACACCGCGACTTCCGCGCCAGGCGCGTGCTTGTGCGCGTTGGCGAGGGCTTCCTGCGCGGCACGAATGATGGTCTGCGTGATCTTGACGCTCACCTGTCCCGCGTCACCGGAGGCGTGAAACGACGCGCGATGTGTCTCCGCGAGCCGTGCGATCGCCTCCGGCAGCGGGAGTGTCTCCTCGCGCAACGCGTGCACGGCGCGACGAGTCTCCTTCAACCCGGACACCGCCAACGCCCGTGCGCGCAGCACAGCCTCGTTCGCCTCGGTGGTCTTGCCGGCGCCGTGCAGGGCGTCGGCCATGTCCAACTGCACGGCGATACCGGACAACGAATGTCCGACGACGTCGTGGATCTCGCGCGCGATGCGCCCGCGTTCCTCCAGCACCGCCGTGTACTCGGCGGCGGCGAGCGCGGCGAGCCGTTCGCGGCGCATCAGGCCCAGCAGCACCGGAAGCCCGGCGGTGAGGCACAACCACCACGGCGGCACGTCCGAGTGCCCCGCGGCCTCCGCGACCCACGTCGACGCCATCGCGACCAGCGAGCCCGCCGCGGCGATCGTGACCGAGGCCCGCCTCGACGCCAGCTCGCGCCCGGCCGATCCGGTCGCCACGAAGACGAACGCCACGCCCGCGGTCGAGGGCGCGAGCGCGAACATCGGCGCGCTGGACAGCACGAACACCGCGGCCAGCACGACCTGCGCTCGTGCGGGCAGCCGGCCGATCACGAACACGGACGCGACCGCCGCGGCGATCACCACGGCGGTCAGCGTCCAGGTCAGTTCAGGCAGTCGCGGTGGCCGGTCGATCAGCTGGACCACCGTGACCGTCGCGATCGCCAGCGTGACCAGCGGCCTGAACATCTCGTCGGCGAGTCTCATCGGGTCGAATCATGCCGGGTTCCGTGGACCTTCTCCTGCCAGGAGTCCAGGAACGCCGACGTGCGGTGCGGCGCCCCGTTGCGGCCCTTCGACCACACCACCTGCCCGCGCACCCGCACGGCCTTCGACATCACGACCAGCCCCTCGGCGAGCAGACCGGCGCCGACGACGACCATCAACCCGTTGGCCGCCTGCGCTCCGCTGGGGGCGAGCAGGAATCCGAGGGCGAACCTCGCGGCGATGCTCGCCACCCAGAGCACGATCGTCATGGCCGTGTAGCGCAGCATCACGATGCCGTTCCGCTCGTACGTGCGGATGGTCAGTCCGCGCAGCAGCCCGAACACGACGCTGAGCGCGGCGCTGACGAGCAGGAACGCCAGCGCGTCCACCGAGTCCACCGACGTCTGCGTCAGTCCGATCACCCCCAGGATCGCCGGGAGCAGCAACAGGCGTTTGCCGACGGCGGGTTCTCCGAGCAGCCTGCGGGCCATCACGAAGATGATGGCGGCGGCGATGAGGACGATCTCCACGGTTGTGTTCATGCCGTCAACGTTAGGAATTCGCGCAGGTCAGCGCGTGGACCCAGCGCCGTAGCCAGGGTGGAGATCCGTCTCCACCCGAGGGTTGAGAGCCGGGGCAAAACGGGTAATTCGACAACCATGGAGTGGATCACCCGGTTGATGGAGGCGTTGGGCTCGCCCGGCGCGGGCCTCGCGGTCGCACTGGAGAACGTCTTCCCGCCGGTGCCGAGCGAGGTGATCCTGCCGCTCGCCGGGTTCACGGCCGGTCAGGGCAGGATCTCGCTGGTCGCCGCGATCCTGTGGACGACGGTGGGCTCGGTCGTCGGCGCTCTCGTGCTGTACGGCCTGGGCGCGTGGCTCGGGCTCGAACGGCTGCGGAAGGTCGCGGACAAGATCCCGTTCGTCACCGCGTCCGACGTGGACAAGGCCGACGCGTGGTTCGACAAGCACGGCAACAAGGCCGTGTTCATCGGCCGGATGGTGCCGGTCGTGCGGAGCCTGATCTCCGTCCCCGCCGGGGTCTCCGGGATGCCGATCGTGAAGTTCACGCTCTACACCGCGGCGGGCAGCCTCGTCTGGAACACCGCGCTGATCCTCGCCGGATACGCGCTCGGCGACAACTACGAGCTGGTCGACCGCTACCTGGGCTGGGTCTCGACGGTGGTGCTGGCCGCGCTGGCCATCGCCATCGTCTGGTTCGTGGTCTCCCGCCGGAAGGCACGCCGTTCGTAGAGCACCGACGCCACCGCGATCGCGAGTCCGGCGACGGACAGCGCCACGCCGACCCACGCCGTCGAGGTGTAGCCCCAGCCCGCCGCGATGGCCAGGCCGCCGAGCCACGCGCCCGCGCCGTTCGCGACGTTGAGCGAGGAGTGGTTGGACGACGCCGCGAGCGACGGCGCGTCCGGTGAGGCGTCCATCAGCCTGACCTGCAGGGCGGCCGCGAGGATCTGGATGGTGAAGCCGAGCAGGAACAGGAAGGCGAACAGGAACACCGGGATGGTCGCGGTGAGCCCGAAGAGCGCCAGGATCACGGTGACCGCGATCAGTCCGCCGAACACCGACCCGGTCACGGACCTGTCCACGAACCGGCCGCCGAACGTCGCGCCGAGGGTCATGCCGAGCCCGAACACCGCGAGGATCCACGGCACCGCGCTCGAGGACAGGCCGGCGACCTCGGTCGTCAACGGGGCCACGTAGGAGTAGACGGCGAACATGCCGCCGAAGCCGATCATGCCGGTGAAGATCGCGAACCACACGGTCGGGCGGCCGAACGCGCGGACCTCGCCCTTCATCGACGCACCCTCGACCTTGGGCACCAGCGGTACCCAGGCCGCGATCGCCGCCGCCGTGACGAGCGCGATCACCGAGACCGCCAGGTAGGCCGTGCGCCAACCGATCTGCTGCCCCGCCGCCGTCGCGAGCGGCACGCCCACGAGGTTCGCCACGGTCAGTCCGACCATCACGCGCGCGACGGCCGTGCCGCGCCGTTCGGGAGCAACGAGCGTCGCGGCGACAACGGCCGCGATGCCGAAGAACGCGCCGTGCGGCAGTCCGGCGACGAACCGCGAGATGAGCAGCAGCGACTCGCTCTGCGCGGCGGCCGACAGCCCGTTGCCCAGGGCGACCGCGAGCATCAGTCCGATCAGCATGCCCTTGCGCGGGAGCTTGGCGCCGAGCACCGCGATCAGCGGCGCGCCGACGACGACTCCGGCGGCGTAGAGGCTGATTGCGTGGCCGGCCTGGTAGTCGGGGATGCCGAACGTCTCCGCGATCTGCGGAAGCAGTCCCATGGTCGCGAACTCGGTCGTACCTATGCCGAACCCGCCGAGCGCGAGAGCGGTCATGGCGCGGGTGGTGTTCAAGGCTTCCCCATGGTCGGTGAGCAGCAGAGACTAGTTAGCTACCGCATCGATTTTACGGGTCTTCTGAAGCGCTTCAAAAGACTCCGGACCGGTGCCGCTCCTCACACGCCGTTCGAGGAATACCGACACCAGCGCGATGACGAGTCCCCCGACCGCGAGCAGCGCTCCGATCCAGTTCGGCGCGGTGTAGCCGAGGCCGCGCTCGATCGCGAGACCGCCGAGCCACGCACCACCGGCGTTGCCGAGGTTGAACGCCGCGATGTTCGCCGCGCTGGCGAGGGCCGGCGCGCCTTCCGCGGTCTGCATGACCCGCATCTGCAACGGCGGCACCGTGGCGAACCCGGCAGCACCGAACAGCACGATCGTGATCGCCGCCAGGACGGGCGAGTGCGCGGTGAACACGAACGCGGTGAGGATCGCGGCCAGCGCGATCAGGATGACGATCGTGCTCTTCATGACCGACCGGTCCGCCGCCTTGCCGCCCAGCAGGTTGCCCGCGAACAGGCCCACGCCGAACAGCACCAGCAGCCACGTCACGGCGCCGGACGAGAAGCCCGCGACCTCGGTCATCATCGGCGCGATGTAGGTGAACGACGCGAAGACGCCCGCGAAGCCGAACGCGGTCATCAGCAGTGCGAGCCACACCTGCGGGTTGCGGAACACGGCGAGTTCGCTGCGCAGGTCGCCGCCCTGGGCCTGCTGCTTCGGCACGAGGAACACGATGCCGAGCAGTCCGATCACGCCGAGCACGGTCACGGCCCAGAACGTCGAACGCCAGCCCAGTTCCTGACCGAGTGCCGTGCCCATCGGCACGCCCAGAACGTTCGCCACGGTCAGACCGGTGAACATCAACGCGATGGCGCTCGCCCTGCGTTGCGGTGCGACGAGGTCAGCGGCGACGACCGAACCGACGCCGAAGAACGCGCCGTGCGCCAGTGCCGCGATCACGCGCCCGCTCATCAGCACGCCGTACGTGTCGGCCATCGCCGAGACCAGGTTGCCCGCGATGAACAGCACCATCAGCCCGAGCAGCATCTTCTTGCGCGGCAGGCGTCCGCCGAGAACGGTCAGCAACGGCGCGCCGATCACGACACCGAGCGCGTATCCGGAGATCAGCAGACCCGCGCTCGGGATGGAAACGCCGAGGTCGGTGGCCACCTCGGGCAGCAGTCCCATGATCACGAACTCGGTCGTGCCGATGGCGAAGGCGCTGATCGCGAGGGCGAGCAGGGCGACAGGCATGTCACACAGTCCTTGAAGTCGTAGGTTGTCCGCGCGAGCAATAGTTGCACACGCGGGCAATTGCATGCGACTCCTGTATCGGTGAAGCGCGTCACGCCGCCCTGGGCGTGAGGACAGTGCGGTCGAAGGGGCCGCCGTGTGCGGCCGCGTAGGTGACCGCGTCGTTGACCCGGCCGAGGCCGAACCCGGTGTTGCGTTCGGGACCGAGGTCCAGGGCACCCGCCGCGACGAGCCGGATCATGCCGACGTTCGCCGTGCGCGGGTACATCCACTGGCCGCGCACGGTCACCGAGTTGCGCATGATCCAGGGGTAGGGCAGGGCGAGATCCGCGCCGCCGAGCATGCCGACGCCGCCCATCAGCACGACCCGCCCGTACTCGCGCACGGTCATGGCCGCCGCACGCGCCGCCGAACTCGGCGCCTGGGGTGGCAGGAGATCGAGCACCAGGTCGACGGGGCCGTCGGTGGCCGCGGTCATGGCGGAGCGGTCGGTGTCCTCGTCCCCGCTGAGCTCGACCGGGCTCACCCGTGGACCGAACCGGTCGGCGAGCAGGTCGAGGACGGCTCGGTTGCGTCCCGGCGCCACCACGTGCCCGGCGCCCATCGCGAGCGCGACCGCGACGGCGCTGCTGCCGAGGTTTCCGGTGGCTCCGCTGATCAGCACCGTCTCACCGGCCGCGAGCCCGCCGGCCAGCAGTCCGCCGTAGGGAATGGTGTGCACGCCCAGTGCGGACCAGCGTGCGGGATCGACCCCCGCGGGCAGCACGTACACGTTCTCGGTGGGAACCCGCATGAGTTCGGCGAACGATCCGTCGTGCAGGTACCTGGCCAGCTTGGCGCCGCCTTCGCCGCGAGAACTCCAGCCCTGCAGGGTGATGTCGGGGATCAGGGCGTCGTCGCGGGCACGGACCGTCGAGTCGCACCAGACCAGGTCTCCCACCTTCAGCCTGGTCGCGTCCGGGCCCACCCACACCACTCGGCCGATGCCCCCGACACCCGGCACCACCGGTGGTTCCAGTGGATAGCGCCGTTCACCGCTGAACACCTCGGCCGCGTACGGCGGCACGCAGGTCGCCAGAACTTCGACAAGCACCTCACCGCCGCCGGCCACCGGATCGGGCACCTCCCGCACCACGAGCGGGGATCCGAACGCCGTCAACGTCGCTGCACGCATGGGAAAGCCTCTCTGTCGTCCCTCGTCACGCTAGGTACGCCAACGACATGCGGGAAGCGAAGATCTGGCATCTCTGCTATGCGTAGTCAGCATGGACGTGTCGAGCGCGAGCCTCCGGGTGCTGTGTCAGATCGCCGAGTCGGGCAGCTTCACCGCGGCCGCCGCACAGCTGGGCTACACGCAGTCCGCGGTCTCGCGCCAGGCGATCGCCCTCGAACGCGGCGTCGGCGCCACCCTGTTCGAGCGGCGGACCGACGGGGTCCGGCTCACCCAGCCAGGACTGACGCTGCTGCGCCACGCCCGGTCGATCCTGGAGTCGGTCGACGCGGCCCAGCGCGACCTGACCGACGAGGCACCCACCACGCAACTGGTGCGGCTCGGACTGGTGCTCAGCGCCGGACCGGTGATCCTGCCCTCCGCACTCCCCCTGCTCACCAGGACCGCGCCCTGGGTCCAGGTGTCCACCCGCGAGGGCACCACGCCCGCCCTGGCCCGGGCGTTGCGCACCGGTTCGATCGACGTCGCCGTGCTCACCTCTCGCCCGCCGCACCGGCCACCGGACGGTGAGTCACCACGCCTGCACATCACGGCCGTCCAGGACACCGAACTCCTCGTGGCGGCGTCGGCCACCGGCACGTTCGCGGGCCGCACGTCCGTGCACGTCGACGAGCTGGTCGACGCACCCTGGATCGCCAGCCCGTCGTCGAGCGCGGAGCCGCTGCTCGGCGTCTGGCCCGGCCTGCCGGGGCGGGCGCACGTCGTCCACAGTGGACGGGACTGGCTGACGAAGCTGCACCTGGTCGCCGGAGGTGCCGGAGTCACCACGGTTCCGGAGGGCCTGACGGCGGTCCTCCCGCCCGGCGTGATCTTCCTGCGGGTCCAGGGCGCGCCACCCGAGATCCGCAGGGTCCTCGTGGCCAGGCTCCCCGGCACCGCCACGCCGGCGATCACCGCCGTCACCGAGGCGATCATCTCGGCGGCCCGCCGGTAGACAGGACGAAGGCCGGCCCCAGCGGGACCGGCCTTCTCTCGGAACGGACTCAGATGCGCGGGACGTCCACGAACGTCCGGCCGTTGAGCGGCTGCGTCGCGCGAGCGTTGCCCGCGGTGAACAGGCCCTTGAAGCGCGCGATGGTCGCGGCCGTCACGTGCTGCTCGCCGGTCAGGTACCACTCGACGCCCTCGGTGAACGGCGCCGTGGTGAGCGAGCCGGTGTAGTGCAGCGTGTGGTGACCCGAGGGCAGCAACCGGTTGAGGTTGATCGGCTCGACGTCGACCGGCGCACCGCACTCGGGCGAGAGCCTGGCCAGCACGTCGTCCACGACGGAGTGCGAGCCGACGACCAGCGGCACACCGACGACCAGCAGCTTACCGGCGGCACTGCGGTGCACGAGGTGCATCTCGAGCGGGGTGTGGCGGCCGCCGAACGCGTGCTCCGACGGCGTGTGGAAGTGGAACTGGACCAGGTCGTACCGCGTGCCCGCGACGGTGACGTGGCCTGCTCCTGGCTCGACCTCCGCCTCCTCTGTCTCTTCGTGATTGCGGGTCGTGCAGCCGTTGGCCTGATCCGTGTCCTTGCGGATGTACTTCAGCTCCAGTGCTGAATCCCCGTACGAGACGTCGAGCTTGGCCGCGTGCGGGTCGAACCGGATCGCGTTGGGCGTGACGTTGACGGGGCTTTGCGTCGGTGTCGCCGACTCGGCCGCGCCACTCGCGAAGAAGGTCGCGGTGAGCACGAGCGGAAGAAGAGCCGGAAGGGACCGCTTGAGGTTCATAACGTTACTTTTCACCCGATCGGGTGAAATGCGGAAGTGGAGTGTGTTCGCGCTCTCATCGGCCGGAAATATTCCCGCGAACCAAACGGGACAACACTGAAGTGCTTCAGCTTCCGGAAGTGCGTCGATGCAGGTCACGGCATCCGCAAATACCTTGCAACAAGGCCTTCCGACGCGAGTTCGTTGTGCCTGCAAATTCGAATTGAGACAGCCTCAACAATTGAAGAACGCAACCGTTCTTGATCACTATTGTCCGATTGGCGCTGGTTTGCCGAATTTGCCTGAAGTGACTCCGTTCACGGAGCGTGTCCGGCAGAATGGACCGATGGTCACCGTCGCCGACATTCGCGCCGTGGCACTGACGCTGCCGCGCACCACCGAACACCTCATCCGCGAC
Source organism: Lentzea sp. NPDC092896 (assembly GCF_044754905.1). Lineage (NCBI taxonomy): Bacteria > Bacillati > Actinomycetota > Actinomycetes > Pseudonocardiales > Pseudonocardiaceae > Lentzea > Lentzea sp. NPDC092896. Next base: position 332,175 of record NZ_JBIVPX010000007.1, on the reverse strand, counting down.
CGCGTGAAGTTCCGCGTGGGTCAGATCGTCTACGCGGCGCTCTCGCGCGACGAGACGGTGCTGGGCTTCGGCTATCCCCGCGAGGAGCGGGAGGCGCTCGTCGCGAGCGACCCCGTGAAGTTCGCGTTCCCGAGCGAGTCGGACATGCGCTTCCAGTGGGTGCACGCCTCGATGGCCGAGCTGGACGTCGAGGAGATGACGGAGCTCGTCATCGGCGCCTGGACGATGTGCGTGCCGAAGAAGGTCATCCGCGCGCGCCTCGGCGAGGACTTCATTTAGTCAACACTGAAGCTATCGAGCACACCGTCGTTGAGGGAGACGAACGTGCCGCCGCGGTGCGCGGTGGGCCGGAACCCCGGCACCAGGCCGATTCGCGCGCCGCGGTCGGGGTCCCAGACCTCCATCCCGTCCGCGCCGGCGACGTACAGCAGTCCTCCGTGGCCCCACATCGTGCCGACGGGTCCCGCGAACGGCTCCATCCGGCGGCCACCGGGCACGGCGTACAGCTCGACGCCGTCGATCATCTCCTCGTCGTCCTCGCCGATCCGCTGGACGGCGACGACGTGCGGGGTGACCCAGGTGATGGGCTGGTTCCACGCGTAGTAGCGGTCCGCCAGGTCCTGGTAGGGCGGGTCGCCTCCGTCCCGCAGCCACGCGTCGACGTCGAAGACCCGCGGAATGCCGACCGGGTGCCACACCCAGCCGTCGGCGACGAGCCAGCGTCCGGACGGGCTCGGGACCAGCCGGCCCTGGAAGTAGTCCAGGGCCGGCTCCCGCTCGGTCAGCAGTTCCCCGGAGGGCAGGGCGAAGACGTCGAGCCGGTGCCAGGCCGTCGCCGCGACGACCCGGTCCCCCGGCAGGAACGCGAGCGGGTACGGCGTCTGCTCGACGTGGTACGTGCCGCGGTCGAGTCGCAGCACCACGTCCCCGGACCGGGTGTCGAGCACGACGGCCTTCCGCCCGCGGTCGTGGACGACGGCCGCGTACCGGCCGTCAGCCGAAGCGTGCAGCGCCGGCGACGGACGCCCTGTCGCCGGCAGGAGCAGCGGCACGTCCCACCGCGCGCCATCCGAGCCTGCGAGTCCGTACGCCGTCACCGCCAGCCAGCCACCCTCCACCAGGACGAGGCAGCGGTCGTTGAGCGGCTGGACGTCGCAGGGCTCCGAGCGGCGGGTCCCCGCCACGGGCCGGTCCTCGTGGCGGACCTCGGGAGTTCCCTTCCAGCCGACGGTGCAGCTCTCGTCGACGGCCCGCTCGACGCATCCCTCGCAGGCGGTCAGCAGCGGCTTCTCGACGCACTCCACGCACGCCAGGTCGTACCGCATGCCGGAACCCGTGAGCACGCGGTAGAAGTCCGGCGGTTCCTCCACGAGCAGGTGTTCACACACGCGCGATGAACCGGCGACGGCCGCGTGGCCGCATTCGAGCAGTCTCACAAGATCGAGGCTACTCAGCGCAGAGGCAGCCCACCCCGGGTTCGATCCATTCCTGGCCCGCCCAGTCGGGATGCCGCTCGATCAGCACGGCCCGCACCTCCGCGACGATCTCGTCGAGCGCCATGGCGGAGTCGCGGCGCCGCCACGTCTCGTCCCGCAACTCCCCCAGGTAGTCCCGAACTCCTTGCAGCACCTGGATGTCACCGACCGACCCGTGTCCCGGCACGACGACCCGCGGCTGATCGGCGATCAGCCCGTCCATCACGTCGATCCACGCGAGGCCGGAGACGTCGGTGTCGTGCGGCGGGAACCACGGGAAGATCGCGAACTGCCCGGTCTCGGCCAGGTCTCCGGTGAACAGCACGCCCGCGTCCGGCACCTCGACCACCTGGTCTCCCAGCGTGTGGCCGCGGCCGGTCGGCCTGAGCAGCACCGTCCGGCCGCCGAGGTCGAGCGCGCGGGTGCCGTCGAACACCTCGTCGGGCACCGGCACCTCGACGCCGGCCAGCCGTTCGGCGATCGTCCCGCCGAACCCGCGGAACTGCTCCAGGTAGCCGGATCCCTTGCGCCGCAGGTCATCCGCCTGTGCCCGGTTCACCAGGTAGGAGCTTTCGAACACGGACGCGCCGAACGCGTGCTCGGGGTGGAAGTGCGTCGTCGTCAGGTGGATCCGCCGTCCGTTCGCGATCTTGTCAGCGAAGGTGAGCACCTCGGTGGCGTTGGCGAGGCCGAGTCCGGTGTCCACGACGAGGATCGCCTCGGTGCCACCGATGATCCCGATGTTGGGCACCAGTGCGACGTGCTCGTTGGGGATCACCAGCACGTCGGTGGCCACCTCGACGGCGCCGGAGACGTGGACGACGGGGTCAGGAAGGTTCATGCCCCCACTCCACCCGTGCAGTGCGGCGCGCGTCCAAGACCGTCTGCGCACACCCGATACCGCGCGAGTATCGTGCCTGATCATGGAGCTGCGCACCCTGCGGTACTTCGTCGCGGTCGCCGAGGAGTTGCACTTCGGCCGCGCCGCGCAGCGACTCCACCTGAGCCAGCCGCCGCTGAGCCGGGCGATCAAGCAGCTGGAGCACGACCTCGGCGTCACCCTGCTGGACCGCTCCCCCGCCGGCGTGACGCTGACCGACGCGGGCCAGGTCCTGCTGGCCGAGGCGAAGGTCCTGCTCGACCACGCCGACCGCATCCGCGCCAAGCTCGCGCGGACCACGATCACCGTCGGCATGATGGGCGACCACGGCGCCGCCAGGCTCGCCGCCGCGTTCCGGCGCAAGCACCCGCAGGTCGAGATCCGCGTCCGCGAGACCGATCTGACCGACCCGACCTGCGGCCTGCGCACCGGCCAGGTCGACGTCGCGCTGACGCGCGGTCCGTTCGACGAGAGCGGCCTGAAAACCCTTGTCCTGCGCGAGGATCCGGTCGGCGCGGTGCTGCGTGCCGATGATCCGCTCGCCGCTCGCGAGCGGATCACCACCGCGGACCTGGCCGATCGTGACTGGTTCCAGTTCCCGGACGGCACCGACGAGATCTGGCGGAACTACTGGAACGGCGGCGAACCGCGCAGCGGTCCGACGGTCCGCGCCGTCCAGGAGTGCGTGCAATCCGTGCTGTGGAACGGTTCTGTGGGTCTGGCGCCGCTCGGCCACGACCTGGGCGAGCTGGTCGTGGTGCCGCTGACCGACATGCCGCCCAGTCCCGTCGTGATCGCGTGGGTCAAGGACGACCCGCTCACGCTCGACTTCGTCCAGGCGGCGACGCAGGCCTATCCCCGGCTGTAACCCCACTTCGTGCGCGTCGCCGCGTCCTCGACGCCGGTGAAGCCCTCGTTCGGCACGAACACGTCCTCACCGAAGTCGATGTCCGTGTCGTCGGCGTTGCCACCGACGGCGTCGGCGCCGACGGCGAACATCGCCTTCGGGTTGCCGCCCTGGTCCATGAGCGTGTCGTGCTCGTTGAACTGGTGCTGGTGCCACGAACCGGAGAGGTGTCCCAGCTCGTGCGCCGCGATGTTGCCCAGCGCGCGGCCGACGAACAGGACCTTGTCACTGGCCGGTGTGATGTAGGTGTTGAGCGAGACGGACGGGCCCGCCGGAGCGCTCAGCAGGTCGAGCTGGACCATCGCGGTCTCCTCGTGCCCGAAGTTGCCGGGGTCGATGGACTGCGCGATCGCCACCGTCTCCACCCCGGACTCGGCGATCGTGCCGCCGATGACGAGCCTGCTGACGTTCTTCTGACCCCACGGGTCGGCGTGGTCGCGGCTGTTGAGCAGCTTGACGCCGAAGTTGCCGTGCAGCGCCAGGTTCTCGCGGATCGTGTCGACCGCGACCGACGCCACGCGCTTCTCGTCGGCCGCGGTCAGGCCCCAGTTCGCGAGGAACTTCGACAACGGCGACAGCTGCTTCTCCCCCGGCGGGCCCCACACCGTGGTGTCGACGAGGGCACCGTCGAAGTCCACGAACACGGTCTGCGTCCCGGCTTTCTCGCTGCCGGGCCGGAAAGCCTTGACCGTCAGCTGGTACTGACCGGTGCCGTCCTCGACGCCGACGTGGTAGCGGCCGTCGCGCGGGGCCAGGAAGTCGGCGGCCGCGTTTCCGCCGCCGGGCAACGGGTTCTCCTTCGGGTAGACGCCGGAGAAGTCCTGCCGCGAGCCCATCACCTCGCGGCCCCTGCTGTCGTGCACGGCGACCTTGCGCGCGGCACCCGCGACGGACGCGCCGATCACGTCACCCGCCTTGAGGTCGACGGCGAAGAAGTCCTTGTCCCCCTTGCCTTCGCCCGTCGCGATCGTCAGTTCGTAGGAGCCGGCGGTGTTCAGGGCACCGGTGACGCGGACGAAGAAGTCCGCGCCCGTGGCCAGGTCGACCTCCAGGCGGGCGTCGGTGCTGACGCCGACCGTGTCGTTGGCCGCGATCTCCGTGCCCGCCGCGTCGAACACGGTCAGCACGGTGTCGAGGTCGCTGCCCTCGGTACGCGTGTCGAAGGTCGTGTGACCGTTGCCGCGCAACCGGTAGAAGTCCTGGTCCGCACCGCTGATCCGGCCGGTCGTCCTGATCGCCCGGTGGGTCGTGCCGACGCCCGAGTCGCTCGCGGTCTGCTGGCCGTCGTTCGGTTCGGCGAACTCGGCGACGACCGGCATGGTCGGGTCCGCGGCCAGCGAGCCTGTGAAGAGGGCGGCGCGGTGCCGGCGGAAGTCCGTGGACTCGGCGGTCCACGGGCTGTCGTTGCGCCCACGCGCCGATGCCGGCTCACGTTCGGCGTAGGTGTAACCCGGCGCCGCGGCCGTGAGGATCCGTGCCCTGGTCTTCGCCTCACGCGCCTTGGCCGCCTTGGCCAGGTCGACCGCGCCCGGATCCGCCAGGAAGGCCAGCAACGGGTCCGGCTGCACCACCGCCGGCGCGGCCACCGCGGTCTGCCCGCTCAGCACCAGCGCGGTGACGGCGATCGCTCCCAGTAAACGCATGCATCCCCCTGGTAGTAGATCAACCAGACCTACACCGTGAGGCGGACGCAGGAGAAGAGTTCTGGCCCAATCAAGACAGGTGCACCGACACCGCGTAGTCGCCGCCGCGGAACTCCTCCCGGTCCCAGGTGGCGAACCGCTCGACGAGCGTCAGCCCGGCCTGGGCGCAGTGCTCGTCGTACTGCTCGACGGTGTAGCCGCGGTTCAGGCTGAACCCGGCGACCAGGAACCGTCCCACGTGCCGTGCCACCCCCGCGACGAGCGCGTCCTGCGTCCCCGGTGCCGTGAACAGCGGCACGTTGCCCGCCATGACGACCACGTCGAACGTGCGTCCGAGATCGAGTTCGGCCAGGTCGGACCGCACCCAGGTGATGTCCGGCGCCAGCTCGCGCGCGTGGGCGAGCATCGACTGGTCGACGTCCGCCCCGACCACCTCGATGCCGTGCCTGGCCAGCTCGATCGCGACCCGTCCGGTGCCGCATCCGGCGTCCAGCACGGAGGCCGGGCCGAACGCGCGCACGAAGGTCGCCTCGCCGTGCACGTCCATCCCCGACTCGGCCAGTGCGTCGAATCTCTGCTGGTACTCCGCCCCGTTCCACACGAGACGCAAGCCTAGGCGGCGCCTGACCGTTCCGTTCGATGAGAGTCACGGGCGAGAGGCACGGCCGCGACTATCGCGGACGAGAACGGCCAGGCGCCGCCTAGACCCGCAGATCGGCGGATACCGGATGTGTGAGAGCGCTGCCAAGGTCGAGGACATGACGCGCTTTCTGCTGGCAGTGGCGTTGCTCGTGGCCGCGGCCTCTCCCGCACAGGCCGCACCGCTCCGATGGGTCGGCACGTGGGCGACCGCGCCGTCCTCGGCGGTCTCCGGCACCGAGAACGGCTATCCGAACTTCTCGTTGCGCAACATCGTGCACGTCAGTGCCGGAGGCAAGGAGATCCGCGTCCGGCTCTCCAACGCCTACGGCCGCACCCCGATCCTGTTCGGCCAGGTCACGGTCGCCCGCGCGGCCGGCCCGGACACACCGCTGGCGCTGGCCGGGACCATGCGCACGCTGACATTCGGCGGCGCGCAGTCCATCACCGCGCCGCCCGGCGCCGACGTGATCAGCGACGGCGTGGCGCTCACCGTCCCCGCCGACTCGGACCTGCTGGTGAGCGTCTACACGCCCGAGCCCGGCGGGCCGGTCACGCACCACCAGCTCACGATGCAGAACTCGTACTTCACCCGCGACGGCAACCACACGGCCGACGAGTCCGCCGCCGCCTACCGCGAACGCACGACGAACTGGCACTACGTCTCCGGTGTCGACGTGCGCACGTCCACGTTGCAGGGCAGCGTCGTGGCGCTCGGCGACTCGATCACCGACGGTGCGAACTCGACGTGGGGCGCGAACCTGCGCTGGCCCGACCAGCTCGCCGACCGCGTGAACACCCGCCTGGGCGTGCTGAACGCGGGCATCAGCGGCAACCGCCTCCTGCTCGACGGCGGTTCGGCCGGCCCCAACGCCCTGGCCAGGCTGAACCGCGACGTGCTCACCCAGTCCGGCGTCCGGTCGGTGATCGTGTTCGAGGGCATCAACGACATCCAGCAGACCCCGCACGAGACCGACCCGGCCAAGATCATCGCCGCGCTGAAGCAGATCGCCCAGCGCTCGCACGACCGCGGCCTGCGGGTCATCGGCGCGACGATCACGCCGTTCAAGGGCTGGAACAGCTACACCGAGGAACTGGAGCAGGTCCGCCAGACCGTGAACGCGTTCATCCGCACCAGCACCGACTTCGACGCGGTCGTGGACTTCGACCAGGTGATCCGCGACCCCGCCGACCCGCAGCGGATCAAGCCCGACTACGACCAGGGCGACCACCTGCACCCCGGTGACAAGGGGTTCGAGGCGATGGCGAAGGCGGTGAAGATCGCCACGCTCTGACGTGGCCTACAGGAACATCGGGATCGGGTTCAGCTCCGCGTACGGGGTGGGTGCGGTGAGCCTGCCGAGCCGGACCGGCACGTCGAACAGCCGTCCGGGGGCATACCGCGCCCAGAAGCCGCGCAGCCCGGGCACGATCACCTTCACCACGGGCAGGCCGATGTCCGGGCGGGTCTGGTCGAGCACGAACACCTCCAGGCCCGCCTTCTCCAGCCGTGCCTGGACGTCCAGCACGTCGGTCAGCAGATCGCCGGAGGCGGTGTACGGGTGGCGCACCGGCGAACCCGAGGGGAGCAGGTAGGGCTGGTTCGCCACGGCGGCCGTGGTGAGCCAGTGCCGCAGGTCGTGGTCGTCGCCGGTGTGGCCTGCCAGCACGGCGGGCATCATCTGGTTCATCTCGGTCAGCGCGCGGCGCGTCGCCAGCGCCGGGTCGAGGTGGGCGCCGAAGCCCATCACGACCTCCTCGCGCTCACCGGAGACCAGTCGCGACAACGCGACCACGACGGGCACGCCGAGGTCGGAGGTCAGGTCCAGGGCCCACAGCTCACGACCGAGTCCGGCGTGGACGGACCGGAGCTCGTCGATCCACGGGTCCCCGTCCAGGACGACGGGCGGCTGTGAAGTCCGGTTGTACCACCACAAAGCGACGGCATCGCGTTCGACGAGCTCCAGCATTCCCTGCAGGACGGCGTCCTCGAGCGAGGACCCGGCCGCGTTGCCGTTCGAGTCGGCGATGAGCCGTTCGTCCACGCCGGTGCCGAAGTACAGCAGACCTGTTGGCAGCAAACGGTGTTCGCCGCGGGTGAGGGACCACACCGGGGACCAGTCGATCTCCGCGTCGTCGTCGAACGGGGTGCAGACGTGCTGGAAGCCCGAGTGCGCGGCGTTCCAGGTCGCACGACCGTCGAACTGGCGCGGGTCGTACAGCTGGACCTGGTCCGGGTGGATCGCCCGCGGGCCGAGCGAACGGAAGCTGGCTCGCACGCGCGCCTCGTCGCCGTCGATCTGGGCGCTGTGCCGTTCCAGCGCCTCGCACAACGCGCCCACCTCGGCGTCCAGGGCGGTGACGCCCTTGCCGCCGTTCTCCGAGCGCAGGGCGGAACGGAGGTGGGCCGCGCCGCGGTGGCCGAGGGCGACGTTCGGGCCGGAGCGGAAGGCGTTGAAGAACGCCGGGCCGCGGTCGTCGCGCACGACGTCCTTCACCACCCCGGTGACCGGGCTGATCAGGTGGCGGTAGGCCGCCAGCACCTCCTCCGGCGTCGAGGAACGGTGTCCGCCTCCCGACGTGTGCACCGCCGGGCGTGAGGACAGTTCCACCGGACGCCAGGCGCGTTCCCGCACCAGGGACGGATCGCCGCAGGAAGGGCACTGGGGCCGGGCGGAGACGGCGTGCCGCCTGCCGGTGAGGTCGCGGCTGTCGAACGTCCACAGGTCGCGCTGGCCGGTGTAGCGGTGACCGGCGACCCACTTCGCCGCCTCCAGGGCCACCAGGTTCAGCGCGACGGCCCGCAGGGGCTCGAAGTCGACGCGAGACCGCGGCACCGCACCCGGCAGGCCGAGGGCGGAGCGGACGTGGGCCTCGGCGGCGCGGTTCGCCCACAGCCGATGGGAAAGGCAGTGGTAGCAGGGACCCGAGCCCGGCGTGAAGAACGGGCCGATGGACACCTTGGCGCCCAACGGTTTGGCGAGCAGCCACGACCGGCCGGCGGCACGCAGCTTCGCGTCCACTTCGGACAGACCGTCGACGAGGTGGTCGGACACCAGAACGACGGTCAGCGCGCCGTCGCCCTCGGCGATCGGCGGCAGTCCGGCTTCGACACCGAGACAGATCACGTCGACGTCGGGCGTCCCCGCGGGTTCGACGCCCAGCGCGTCCCAGTAGGCGGAGCCGGACGTGCTCATGCTGACGAGTCCCGCCTGCGCGAGCTGGGTCAGCAGACCGGCGGCGTGCTCGGGAGACGCGTCGAACTCACGGCGCACCGCGGCGAGGTCCCGGCTGCCGTCGAGCAGCGGGGCGAGCGCCTCGACTCCGGCGCCGCGCAACGCGGTGGTGTCCTCCTCGGAGAACACGTACACCGCGTCGCCCGGAACGACCTCGGCACGCAGGTGCCGCTTGAAGCCGATGTGCCGTGACGTCACTCCGCGGCGGCGACGCGAGTGGCGCCACAGGCACGACAGGGGCTGACGGACTGCGTGCAGAAGCAGAGGGCGGCCTCCGCTCCGGTGCCCAGTCCGGCGCCGTCGAACGTGTCCAGAACCAGTCCGGTCTCCAGGCTCGGCGCGACACCGAACACCTGCTCGACCCCAGCCGTGAACTCCTCCATACCAGCCTCCCCAAACGAGATGTGGACCACACTATCGGGCGATCGGGGTTTGCGAACCCCGATCGCCCGGCTATTCGTCGGAGATCAAAACGAACCGGTAAGGGGTCCACGCATGCGTCTCACGATCCTCGCCGCCGTGCTCGCGGTCGGCGCCACGGCCTGCGGGTCGCCGACCCCGGTGTCCCAGGGTCAGGCGGCCTCCACGACCTCGACCGCACCCACGTCGGCATCGGCTTCGGCCTCGTCGAGCGACAAGCAGAAGCCCGCGGTGAAGGCCGAGCTGACCATGCAGGGCAAGCCCGGCCTGGGCCTGCTGACCGCGACGAACCAGGGCACCGCGCCGATCACGTTCCAGGGCTGGCCGAAGCTCGCCTTCACCAACCCCGCGAACCAGCCCGCCGCGATCCCCGTGGAGCAGAAGCTGGTGCCCGGCGAGGGGCCGTCGATCACGCTGCAGCCGGGGCAGACCGCGTTCGCCGGGGTGCTGCTCGACGTGGACGACGACGCCAACTCGTTCGCCATCAACGAGATGACCGCCGAGTTGCCGGGCATGGTGCCGGTGAAGGTGACGTTCGTCGGGACGGACGGCCAGCCGATCGCCGACCTGGCCAAGCTGAAGGTCAGCGAGGCGAAGGTCGGGACGATGCAGCCGGCCGCCCAGGGCGTCACGGTCTTCGACTAGTGGGGTGGCTCGGAACGTCGCCGGGGGAATTCGCGGTCAGACGGGAGCATCGTGGTGTCGCCCCCATGCCCCCGTACTGGTTGTACGGGGGCATGGGAGCCGCGCCGCGAGGTGCCCTGCTGAGCGTGGATCACCTCGCCAACGTTCCGAGTCGCGCCACTAGCCCTTCATCCAGCGGTACTGCAGGTACACCTCCCACGGATGGGCAGCCCGGTCCAGGAACATGAGGCTGTCCATCCGGCAGTTGCAGGCGTTGCCCTCGCGGGTGTTCTGCGGGTAACTGCCGCCGATCTTGTACCCGCGCGGGTCGGTCGCCGACGCGAGGTCGGGTTCCGGTTCACCTTCGAGCTTCCACGGGTCACCGGCGGTGACGTACTTGCCCGCCAGCGGATTTCCGTTGCGGTACAGGGCCATCGTGCCGGTGTCGAAGTCGAACGTGGCCGCGAGGAACACCCATTCGTTCTGCGGCAACAGCTTCTGCCACGGCTCCGCGGCGGCGAACGTCTGCGAGTCGCCGCCGTCGATCCTGCGGGCCAGGGCGACCAGCTTCAGTTCGCCGTCGACCTGGATCAGTTCCAGCAGCGCCCGCACCGCGTGGCCGTTCGAGTCGCCGGTCAGGACGCCGGCCAGGCCGATCGCGCCGTAGAGGTCGTCCGGGTTGGCGGAGTTCGAGTTCGGGGCCGGGTTCTGGCCCGTCATCTTCACCCAGCCCATGATCGACGCCTGACGCGCGCCGTTGAACGCCTTCAGCGTCGGGACGCCGGTGTCGCTGTAAAGACCTGCCTTCCAGTCGTCGTTGCCGGCGGTCGCCGGGTTGATCTGCTTGAGCTGCACCGAGTTGCGGCTACGCCGAAATGCTCCGTCGCGCACGCGCATGTCGGCGCCGCCGTTGATCAGCTGCAACGACGTGCCCGAACGGCCGCTGTCCCGTTCCAGCGCTTGGTTGCCGCGCGCCGGGTGTTCGAAGTCGTAGTACGACACCAGGTTGCGCGCCAACGTGGGCAGGACCGTGCCGAACGTGGCCTGCGCCGGTGCGGCCAGTCCCACGCTGAACGCCGCGACCAGGCCGAGAACCAGAAGCCGCTTCACCGGACTCCCTTTCCCTGCACGCGGAGGTCGCGGAGCCTGCCGATGTTGTCGAACGAGCCGAAACCGACGCGGCCGGAGGAGAACGTCTTGTCCACGGCGGTCATCAGCGGATACGGCGAACCGTCCACGTACACGGCGATCTCCCCCGAGTCGGCGCAATGCTTGACCCGCACCCGATGCCAGGCCGTGTCGCTGACCGCAGGCGCGGCACCGACGGAACGCACGGCGTCCCATTGGTGGTCGAGGCGCAGGCGGTCGGCGTTGTTCACGACGAAGATGCCGTTGTGCGGGTAGATCTTGTTGTCCGACGAGAGGTGCGCGTAGTAGAACTCGGTGTCGGAGCGGTAGCCGAACACGATGATCACGTCCCGGTTGGACTCGGCGACCGGCGTGTCCAGCCGCACCGAGGCGTCGACCTGCACCGAGCCGAACGCGGGTCCCTTCTGCAGCACCGCGTACTCGAACGGGCGGCGCGGACCCGGCCGGGCGACACCGGGTTCGGCCAGCACGACCTCACGGCCGGGGAACTGCCACAGGTCGGGCGTCACCGGCTGCCACGAACGCGCTGACGTGGCCCCGGAAACGAAGTCGTGGCCCGAGCGGCAGGAGGCGAAGGTGCGCGCACCCGTCACCTTCCAGATCTTGCCGTTCGCCTTGGCCAGCACGTAGAGCTCACCGGCCGCGTCCTGGCCGAAGCGCAGGTCGACCCGGTTCGGGTCGTTGACGAGGGCCTTCATCGTCGTCAGCGCGCCGTTGACGTAGACCATCATCTCGCGCGAGGTGGCCATCGGCTTGCCGGCGCGCATCTCGCGTTCGTCGGCGTAGTAGAGCAGACCCTTCACGCCTTCGCCGTAGATGTACTTGCCGCGCAACGAGGGGATCTTCGAACCGCGGTAGACGAAACCGCCCATCAACGCGTTGCCGCTGTCGGCACAAGGCCGTTGGGTGGAGAGGCGGTTGTGGTCGAACGCCGTGACCGGGTAGGTGTAGCCGTACTTGGCGTCGTCGGCGGGCAGCGGGAACACTCCGCACGACGGGTCGCCGCGCCGGTACTCCCAGATGCCCTCGCGTTCGCTCCAGCCCAGGTTGGCGCCCTTGCGCACCTCGTAGACGGAGTCGACGGCCTTCTCGCCGATGTGCCCCAGGTACATCCGACGCGTGCTGGGGTCCCAGCTGAAGCGGTACGGGTCGCGCATGCCGTACGCGTAGATCTCGCCCAGCGCGCCTGCCTTGCGCACGAACGGGTTCGCGCGCGGGATGCCGTACTGGCCGTTCACGCCGTTGTGCCCGGCCGGGTCGATGCGCAGGATCTTGCCCTGCGGCAGCGCCAGGTCCTGCGGCACGGTCGTCGAGACGCCGATGCCGCCGTCACCGGAGGCGATGTAGAGCAGCTTGTAGTCCTCGTCCCACCAGCGGGCCGCCGGGTTGAAGCCGATCTCCTGGAAGCCGTGGATGAACGACGCGAAGCCGACCCGCAGCAGTTCGCGGTGCGTGCCCGAGAAGATGTCAGCGCGTGGATCGGAGGCCGTCCACTCGGTGACCACGCCGTGCACCTGGGTGTCCGCCGGCGACGGCAGGTCAGGCTTCTTGGTGGTGAGCGCGGAACCGGTTTCGGTGTGCACGGTGTAGAACTTGCCGTTGCGCCTGAAGTCGGGGTGGAACGCGGCGAACCCGAAGCCGCTGCCCAGGCCGCGATGGGTGTGGAAGTCGGGACCGACCGCGGTGCCCAGGTCGAGGAACGCGTGCTGGACCCCCTTGTCCAGCAGGTAGAGCTTGCCGTTCATGTCGGGCACGAACATCCGGCCGGAGCCGTCGGGCACCTCGCCCAGGTAGTTGATCCTGTTGTAGCGCACCAGTCTGGTGTCGGTCGGCGGTGGCACGGGCTGCGACTTCGGCAGCTGCGCGACCTCCGTGAGCTCCAGGCCGACACCGGACGCGCCCGGTGTCGGCAACGGGTCGGCGATCGGCGCGTCCTGCTGCGCCGACGCGATGGGCACGAACAACGCCGAGAGCACGAATGTTGTGACAGCCAAACGGGACAAGCGTCTGTACATCCCCCACCACCCTGTGGGCCAGGCCGTGCCAGCACGGCAGCGGAAAGCGCTTTCCAATGCAGCGGCACCCGGAATCTACCCAGCTAATAAGGTGGTTACAACCCCTCAACGACGGCCTGCGGTCACCCACTCGTACTGTTCGCGCACCTCGTCGGCGCTCACCGCGCGGTCCAGGAACATGAGTCCGTCGAGGCGGCAGTTGCAGGCGTTGGCCTCGCGGTTGTTCTGCGGGTGGCTGCCACCGATCTTGATCCCGCGCGGGTCCGTCGCCGAGGTGACGTCCGGTTCGGGTGCTCCGATGATCTTCCACGGATCGCCCTTGACCGCGTAGCTCCCCTCCACGGCCTTGCCGTCGATGTAGAGGCCGATCGTGCCGTTGTCGAAGTCGAACGTCCCGGTGAGGAACACCCACTTGTTCAACGGCAGCAGCGTCTTCCAGTCGGCCTTGGCCACGAAGAACTGCTTGTCACCACCGTCCAGACGCCGACCGAGCGCGATCAGCCGCATCGCGCCGTCGTGGTTCTCCGTCTCCAGCAACGCCCGCGCGGCGTGGCCGTCCGAGTCGCCCGACAGCACGCCCGCGATGCCGATCGCGCCGTAGAGGTCCGAATTTTCGGACGAGTTGGAATTCCGCGCGGGCGCCTCCCCGGTGATCTTCACCCAGGTCATGATCGACATGCCGCGTGCCTTGGTGAACGCCTTCATCGACGCGACCCCGGACGAGCCGTAGACGCCCGCCTTCCAGTCGTCGTTGGTCTTGTCGTTCGGCCGCACCTGTTTGAGCTGCAGCGACGTCCTGGAGGCCGGGAACGCACCGTCCTGGACCCGCATGGCGGCGCCACCGTTGATCAGCGAGATCGGCGTGCGCGCGTCGGCACGCCCGATGTCGTCCTCCTTCTTCGCATCAGTGGCGGGATGCTCGAAGTCGTAGTGGTGCACGACCGCGGACGCGATGCCGGGAGACACCTCCGGCGACGCCTCCGCCTGCACGGACGCGGCTTTGCCGGTGATCCGCAGGTCAGCGACGCGGCCGACGTTGTCGAACGAGCCGAACCCGACCCTGCCGGACTTCAGCACGGTGTTCGTCGCCGTCATCAACGGCTGCGACGAACCGTCCACGTACACCGCGATCGCCCCGGTGTCCGCGCAGTGCGAGATGCGGACGCGGTGCCACTTCATGTCTGTCACGGCGGGCGCGGCGCCCACCGAGCCGTTCCACTGGTCGTCGATGCGCACCCGATCCGCGTTGTCCACCAGGAAGATCCCGTTGTGCGGGTAGATCTTGTTGTCCGAAGACAGGTGCGCGTAGTAGAAGCGGGTGTCGGACTGGTACCCGAACACGATCACGACGTCGCGGTCCTTCTGCGAGACCGGCGTGTCCAACCGGACCTGCGCGTCCACCGTCACGTTGCCGAACTCGGGCCCCTTGGTGACGACCGCGTACTCGTTGGGACGCTTCGGGCCAGGCCGCACCGCTCCGGCCTTGGACAGCACCACCTCGTTGCCGGGGAACCGCCAGCGCGACGGCGAGACGGTCTTCCAGTCGCCCGCGCCGGTGACCCCGCTGACCACGTCGTTGCCGGAGTCGCAGGCCTGCTGGGTCTGAACGGTGCCGGTGACCTTCCAGATCTTGCCGTTCGCCTTGGCCAGCACGTAGAGCTCACCCGCCGCGTCCGTGCCGAACCGCAGGTCGACGCGGCTCTTGCCGGCCAGCGACTGCATGGTCGTGCGCTTGCCCGCCGAGTCGTACACCGCCAGCTCGAACGTCTTCGCGATCGGCGCTCCGGCCCGCATGTCCTTCTCGTCGGCGTAGTACAGCAGGCCCTTCACGCCCTCGCCGTGGACGTACTTGCCCTGCAACGACGGAATCGCCGTGCCGCGGTAGACGAAACCGCCGATCAACGCGTTGCCGCTGTCCCCGCAGCCGCCGCCCGGCCGGTTGTGGTCGAAGCCCGCGACCGGATAGGTGTAGCCGAACTTCGCGTCGTCGGCGGGCAACGGGTAGAGCTGGCACTTGGGGTCGTCGCGGCGGTAGGTCAGATGGCCTTCCCGTTGCCCCCAGCCGAGATTGGCGCCGGGTTTGACCTCGTAGACCGACTCCACGACCTTTTCGCCGATGTGGCCGAGGAGCATCTTGCGCGTGCCGGCGGAGTCCCAGCTGAACCGGTACGGGTCGCGCATGCCGATCGCGTACAGCTCGGCGAGCGCGCCCGGCTTGCCCAGGAACGGGTTGGAAGGCGGGATGCCGTACTTCTTGTTGCCGCTGTTGGTTCCCGCCGGGTCGATGCGCAGGATCTTCCCCTGCGGCACCTTCACGTCCTGCGGCACGTCCGAGCGGTAGCCGATGCCACCGTCGCCCACGGCCAGGTACAGCAGGTCGTCCGGGCCGAAGCCGATCTCCTGGAACCCGTGCAGGTACATGGCGAACCCGATGCGCAGCAGCTCCCGGTGCGTGCCGGAGAACGTCGTCGCGCGAGGATTGGACGCCGTCCACTCGGTGATCACGCCGTGCACCACCGAGTTCGGCGAGGGCAGGTCGGGCGTGCGGTTCTTCAGCGCGTCCTTGGCCTCGGTGTGCGCGGTGTAGAACTTGCCGTTCGTGGCGAACCGCGGGTGGAACGCGACGAACCCGAACCCGCTGCCGAGTCCCTGGTGGTTGTGGAAGTTCGCGCCGATGGCCGAGCGGACGTCCAGGTACGTCCGCTGCCCGCTGCCGTCGCGGTTCAGCGTGTACATCTTGCCGTTCATGTCCGGCACGAAGAACCTGCCGGAGCCGTCCGGAATTTCGCCGAGGTAGTTGATCCGGTTGTACTGCTTGAGCCTGCTGTCCCCGGCGGCGGGCGTGGTCGACGACTGCGGCAGTCTCGCGATCTCCTGCAGTCGCACGCCCACGCCCGACGGCGCCGGTGCGGGAAGCGGGTCCGCGACCGGACCTGCCTGGGCGGCCGCCTGTGGCACCAGGGTGGCCGCCGCGACAGCCAGCGCGGCAACGAATGAGAGCGATCTGAACATCGCGCACCACCTCGTGGAATCAGCTTGGGAAAGCGCTTACCACGCGGCGGCGAGCCAGACTCTACGCGCTCAGTCGTGCCCTGTCACGGCTCCCAGCAGGTCGCGGATGTGCGCCGTCGCCGACGCGAACTCCGGACGGGCCATCGTCGCCGAGTAGTCCCTGTCCCCCGGCAGGTCGACCTCGATGATCTCGTTGACCACCGCGGGCCGTCGCGTCAGCACGATCACCCGGTTCGCCAGGTACACCGACTCCGCGATCGAGTGCGTCACGAGCAGCACCGTCGTGCCGGTCTCCCGCCACACCCGGTGCAGCTCGACGTTCATCTGCTCCCGGGTCAACGCGTCCAGGGCGCCGAACGGCTCGTCCATCAGCAACACGCGCGGCTGGTGCAACAACGCCCGGCACAACGCCACCCGCTGCTGCATGCCACCGGACAGCTCGTGCGGCAGCGCGTTCTCGAACCCGGACAGCCCGGTCATCTCGATGAGCTCGTCCGCCCGTCTGCCCGCCTCGGCCGAGTTCATCCCGCGCATCTCGGCCTGCAGCAGGATGTTCCTGCGCGCCGACCGCCACTCCAGCAACGCGGCCCGCTGGAACACGAACCCGATGTCGTGCCGCGGCCCGCGCACCTGCTCGCCGAGCAACGTCACCGTGCCCGACGACGGCGTCAGCAAGCCGGACACCAGCTTCAGCAACGTCGACTTGCCGCAGCCGGACGGCCCGACGATGGACACGAACTCGCCGGGCGCGACGTCGAGCGAGACCTGCTGGATCGCGGTCACCTCCGCGCGCTTCGACTGGAAGCGCACGGAGACGTCGTTGATCGACACGGACGAGGCGGTTTCCAAAGTTGTGCTCATCCCTTGGGAGCCACGCTTTCTTCCCAGTAGGCGGACGGCTCGGACGCTTCCTTGATGATGCCGGTCTTCTGGAACGTCTCGATGGTCTTCTTCCAGTCGTCCACGGTGTTGACGCCGGGCGCCTTGCCCTTCGTGGCATCGGTGTGCAGCAGGGTCAGCGTCGTCTTGAACTGCTCCAGCACCACCGTCGGCGACGGCAGCTGCTCGGCGGCGCCCTTCATCGACTCGGCCGCGGCCTCCGGCGCCTTCTCGGACGCCGCCCACGCCTCCTGCGTCGCGGCGACCATCTTCTTCACCAGCTCGGGATCCTTCTGCAGCATCGACTTCGACGTCAGCAGCCCGTTGCTGAAGTAGTTCAGCCCGAACTCGGAGAACCGCAGGTAGCCGACGTCCTTGCCGGACTTCTCCTTGATCGTCGGCCCCTGGTCGGACGCGAACCCGAGCAGCACGTCCGTCCGGTTGGAGATGACCGCGGCCATCTTGCCCGCCGGGTCGATGTTCTGGATCGAGACGTCGGACTCCTGCATGCCGTTCTGCTTCAGGAAAGCCGGGAACGTCTTCGTCAGCGCGTCCCCCGCGGTCGTGGCGACGGACTTGCCCTTCAGGTCCTCGGGCTTCTTGATGTTCTTGTCGGTGAAGAACTGCACGGACGCCGGCGTCGTCTGCAGGAACACCCCGATGCTCTTGGCCGGCACGCCCTGCTCGACGGCCGTGGCGAGCGCGGACGTGTCGGCCCAGCCGAAGTCCGTCTGCCCCGCGCCGGTCGCCGTGACGGTCTTGCCGGACCCCTGGCCCGCCTGGATCTTCAGCTTGATGCCGTGCTTCTCGTAGATGCCCTGCTTGACCCCGTAGTAGAACGGCGCGTGTTCGCCGTACGGGTACCAGTTGAGGGTCAGCGTGACGTCTTTGACCTCACCGCCGGACTCGGACGTCGTTCCGCCGCCACCACCGCAGGCGGCAACCACCAGCAACGCGGGAAGTAGGCCTGCGAGCAGTTTCTTCATGATCCGCCCTTAGCTAGGAGTGTTGTGACGGCGGCGCCGCGCCGGCTGGCGTGCCACGGCAGCATCAGCTTTTCGGCGAGGTCGAGCAGGAGGAAGAGCAGGACACCGACCAGCGAGATGACGATCAGGCCCGCGAACAGCATCGGGGTGTCCATGTTGCCGTTGGCCTGCAGGATCACGTACCCGAGGCCTTCGTTGGAGCCGACGAACTCGCCGACCACGGCACCGGTCACGGCGAGCGTGACCGCGACCTTCAGGCCCGCGAACAGGTGCGGCAGCGCGGCCGGGAAGCGGATCTTCACGAACGTCTTGACCGGGCCGCCGCCCATCGTGGCCGCGAGTTCGAGCATCTCGGTGTCGACCGATTTGAGACCGGTGACCGTGGAGATCACCACGGGGAAGAACGCCATCAGCACGGCCACGATCACCTTGGGCTCGAAGCCGAAGCCGAGCCACACCACGAACAGCGGCGCGATGGCGATCTTCGGGATGACCTGCGCGAACAGCAGGATCGGGTAGGCGGTGCTCTCGACGGTCCTCGAGTAGACCATCGCGACGGCCATGAGCACGCCGAGGATGCCCGCGATGAGGAAGCCGAGGATGGTCTCGTAGGTGGTCACCCAGGTGTGACCCCAGAGGTAGGACCACTTGTCGACGAGCAGGCCGAAGGTCTTGGCCGGTGACGGCACGAGGTAGGCCTCGACCAGGCCGGTGACGGTGACGAGGTGCCAGATCGCGAGGCAGGCGGCGAGCAACGCGACCGGACGCCAGGTCCGCTCCACGACGCCGCGCCAGCGGTCCGCCTGAACCGTGTTCACAAAGCTCCCTCGGGTCGGAAAGCGCTTTCCCGTACGCTATGTCCGACCCACTGACCGGTCAAGAAGGAGCACGGATGAAGCCGCCGCTCTGACGACTGAATCGATTTTCCCGACTATTGGCTATTAGCCGTAGGTGTTGCCCGCGTGGTCACGGCCCCGCGCGAGGTAGATCCGATGACTGTCCGGCTTCAGGAACCGGACGGTCGTCGGCATGTATCTCATGGTGTAGCCGCAACGGCGCAACGTGCTGCGGTTCGGCGGACTGCCGTGCACCAGCATGGCCGAGTGCACGCTGCACGCACCGCGTTCCAGCTCGACGTCGACGGCGCGTGACTCGTCCACCGCCGTTTCCTGGTTGAAGAACGAGTCGGCGGTGCCCGTGTGTTCGGCGGCGGCGAGATGACTGCCCGGAATGACGCGCAGGCAGCCGTTCTCGACGGTCGACGGGTCGATCGCCAGCCACACGGTGATCGCGTCGCCCGCGGGTGAGATGCTGTCGCGCCAGAAGTGCGCGTCCTGGTGCCACGGCACGGGTTTGCCGTCGCCGGCGGGTTTGCAGATGAAGTGCGAGGAGAACAACGCGATGTCCGGGCCGATCAGCGACTCGACGAGGTCCAGCACGTCCGGGTCCAGCAGCCACTCGAACAGGGCCGGGTCGGTCAGGTGCGGTACGTCCATGTGTTCGGGACGCTGCCCTTCCGGCAGGGCCGCCAGCCTGGCCTCGAAGTGCGCGGCCAGCGCCTCGAACTTCGCCGGAGCCAGCACGCTGGCGTGCGTCTCGTAGCCATCCTTCTCGAACATCGTCACCTCACGAGTAGGCCGGTCTCCTTGTCATAGCGCAGAACGCGTGCGGGCGGGGCGTCCACGGTCACCGTCGCGCCGATGGCGGGTTCGTCGTCCTCGGGCACGATGTAGCCGATCTGCTCCTCGCCGCAGTCCAGTGTCACCAGCGACGTCACGCCGAGGTTCTCCACAATGGACACCTCGCCGCCGAACAGTCCGGAAGCAGCGGGCGACAGGTACTCCGGCCGCACGCCGATGATCTCCGAGCCGCGCGGCACGAGGTTCATGGGTGTCGACCCGATGAAGTTGGCGACGAACGTGTCCGCGGGTCGTTGGAACACCTCGCGCGGCGTACCGAGCTGCCGGATCCGGCCCGCGTCCATCACCGCGATCCGGTCGGCCAGCGCCAGTGCCTCGGCCTGGTCGTGCGTGACGAACACCGTCGTCAACGCCAGCTCGCGTTGCAGCTTCTTGAGGAACGTCCGCGCTTCCAGCCGCAGCCGGGCGTCCAGGTTGGACAGCGGCTCGTCCAGCAGCAGCACCTCGGCCGACGCGGCGACCGCGCGGGCGAGCGCCGCCCGTTGCTGCTGGCCACCCGAGAGCTGACCGGGACGGCGTTCGAGCAACTCCCCCAGGCTCAGCCCGGCGGCGGTCCGCGCGGCCGTCTCCTGCCGCACGGACTTCGCGGCGCCCCGCACCCGCAGCGGATAGGCGATGTTCTCCGCCACCGTCATGTGCGGGAACAGCGCGTAGTCCTGGAACACCATCGCGACGCGGCGGTCTCCTGGCGGCAACCGGGTGACGTCTCTCGAGCCGATCGCCACGGCCCCGTCGGTGGCGCCTTCCAGGCCCGCGATCGTGCGCAGCAACGTGGTCTTGCCGCACCCGGACGGGCCGAGCAGGGCGAACAGCTCGCCGTCGGCGATCTCGAGGTCCAGTTCGTCCACCGCCCGCACCCCGTTGGGGTACACGGTGGACAGACCCTCGACAGTGATACCCGCCATCAGCTCTTGATGCCTCCGTGGAATCGGAACCCGTACCGCTTGTTCACGAACAGGTACAGCACGACCACCGGGATCGAGTACAGCAGCGAGAACACCGGGATCACCGTCAGGTTGGCGCTGCCACCCTCGTCGTACAGGGTGCGCAGCAGCACCGCCGCCGGCTGCTGGCCGACGTCGCGCAGCAGCAGGAACGGCAGCAGGAAGTTGCCCCAGGCGTTGACGAACGCCCACACGAAGATCGTCGCGACGCCAGGCCGCGCGACCGGCAGCACGACGTGGGCGAGCACCTGCCGTGGCGAGGCGCCGAACACCCGCGCCGACTCCTCGTACGAGCGCGGCACGGCGTCCATGAAGTCCTTGAGGATGAAGATGGCCGCGGGCAGCATGCCGCCCGCGATCACCAGCGCCGTGCCGAACTGCGAGTTGATCAGGCCGAGCTGCAGCATCATCACGAAGATCGGCACCATCGCGGCCGTGCCCGTGACCACTGAGGACAACAGCAACAGCAGGTACAGCAGCAGATCCCGGCCGGGAATCCGCACTCGCGACAACGCGTAGGCCGCCAGCGCCGCGAGCACGGTCGTCACCACGGTCGCGACCACGCACAGCACCAACGAGTTGAGCAACGACGTCAGCGCGTACGGGTGCTCGAAGGTCGCCACGACGTTGCGCAACGTCCAGTCGGGCCACCGCAGCCCCAGCCCTGGCTTGGCGTCGAACGGCGCGGACGCCAGCCACAGCATCGGCACCGCGAAGAACGCCAGCACCAGCGTGACCAGCATGTAGAAGCCGATCCGCCGCACGATCCACAGAGGACTCATGCCCGCCTCCGCAGCAACCGCAGGTACACCAGTGCGATGACGAGGTTGCCCACCAGCAGCAGCATCGACATCGCGGACGCGTACCCGAGCCGGCCGCCTTCCAGCGCCTGCCGGTAGATCAGCACCGGCAGCACCTCGGACTGGTGGTTCGGGCCACCGGCGGTCAGCAGGAACGGTGTGAAGTCGTTGGCCGTCCACAGGCTGATCAGCAGCGTGTTCGTCAGCACGTGGCCCCGGATGTGCGGGAACACCACGTCCCGCACGGTCTGCCGGCCCGACGCGCCCATCAGCCGCGCGGTCTCCAGCTGCGACGGCGGCACCGCGGCCAGCGCCGAGGTGTAGAGCAGCATCGAGAACGCCGTGCCGCGCCAGATGTTGAAGATGATCAGGCTGGTCATCGGGTACTGCACCAGCCACGCCGTCTGCGGCGAGCCGAGCAGCAGGCCCAGCGTGCCCGTGTCGCGGCTCAGCACCGCGAACCACAGGTACGCCACCACCGTGCTCGGCAGGATCCAGGAGAGCAGCACCAGCCCCTCGACGGTCCGCCGTAGCCCGGGCCGCACCGTCCGCAGCAGCCACGCCAGCCCGAACCCGAGCACGTTCTGCCCGATCACCGCCGACCCGAGCACGAACAACGCCGTGAGCCACAACGAGTTCGTGAACAACGGGTCCCGCACGGCCTCGACGACGTTGTCCAGCCCCACCACCTGCGGGTTGGCCGCCGCTGGCCCGGTGAGCTGGTAGTTCGTGACGCCGATGTAGAGCGTCCACAGCGCGGGGAAGACCAGGAAGAGCCCGATCAGCACCAGCGCGGGCGTGACGAACCCCAGTGCGCGCCGGACGCCCAGCCCGGAGCTATCCAACGTTGGCCTCTCCGACGGCCTTCACGAGTGCCGCGCGGTAGGCCGTGGCCACTTCGTCGGGACTCTTGCCCGCCACGACGTCCGCCGTCGCCTGCTGCAGCGCCGCCGACACCTTCGGGTAGTCGGCGAGCCCCGGCCGGTACCGGGTGATCGGCAGGACCTTCTCCGCGATGAACGTCAGCATCGGGTCGCCCTTGAGCACCTCGTCGTTGACGTCCTGGCGCTGTGTGAGCTGCGCCGTGCCCGCCAGCGACTCCTTCACGGCCTGCGCGGAGTTGAGGAACTGCATGAACTCCCACGCCTGCCGGGGGTACTGGGTGTTCGGGTTGATCACCCGCACACCGCCGCCCGACATGCTGACGAAGTCCTGCCCGCCCACTCCCGCTTTCGCCTGCTTGGCCGGCACCAGCGCCCAGCCCACAGCCGTGTCGCGGTCGGCCATCTTCGCCACGCCGTTCTTGGGTTCGACGACCGAACGCCAGAAGTAGTCGCTCTCCAGCAGGATGCCGATCTTGTTCTCGCTGAACAGCTGGAACGACCGATCGCGTCCCTTGGCCTCCTGCTGCAGCACGGGATCGCCGAGCCCGCCGCCGTAGACCTTCTGGTACAGCCCCAGAACGTCCTTCAGCTGGGCCGAATCCCCTTGCCACTTCCCGTTCTCGTAGATGGGCTTGCCGGTGCCGACGAGCGCGGGCAGCACGCCCTGCATGGTCGTGGCCTCGCCCATCGCGCTGCCGGCGTTGAGCTGGATCGGCGTCACACCGGGCAGCGCCTTGAGCTTCGCCCCCGCGTCGAGCACGTCCTGCCACGACTTCGGCTGCCAGTCCGCGGGCAGCCCGGCCTGCGCGAAGAGGTTCTTGTTGAAGAACAGCACGCGCCCGTCCGTGCCCATCGGCACGCCGTACCGCTTGCCGTCGAACTCGCCGAGCCCCTGCACGGCCTTGGGAATCTGGTCCCAGCCGTCCCAGTCGGTGTTGCCGGCGACGTCGGCGAGGGGCTTGATCTGCCCGGCCTGCGCGAACTCGCCGAGCCAGATGCCGTCGATCTCGATGATGTCGCCGCCACCGCCGGTCTTCAGGTCCAGCGCGACCTTGGTCTTGAAGTCCTCGTCGCCGGCGCCGTTCTGCTCGAACTTGATCGTCGCGGTGACGCCCTTGGCCTTCTGCTGCTTTGTGAACTCGGGGATCACCCAGTTCTGGATCCAGTTGGCCCCGCGGGCGTTCTTCCCGCCGACCGCCGAGTTGGCGACGATCGTCAGCGTGATCTCCTTGGCGTCGGCGTTGCGCGCCTGATCACCGCTCTGCGTCTGTCCCAGGCAGCCCGCCAGCAGCCCGCACACCGCAACCAGTCCGAACATCTTTGTTCGCCCCATCGGTCCAACATGGCACTGGATCACGGTGGCCACAAGCTCTCAGCACCCTCTCAGTGCGTGGCTGCGAGGCTGGCGCGCGAAGGGGGTAGATCAACAATGCAGCTACTGATGGCGGCCGTCCTGGCCGCGTCGACACTGACAACACCGC
The DNA here is from genome assembly GCF_044754905.1 of Lentzea sp. NPDC092896. Taxonomy (NCBI): domain Bacteria; kingdom Bacillati; phylum Actinomycetota; class Actinomycetes; order Pseudonocardiales; family Pseudonocardiaceae; genus Lentzea; species Lentzea sp. NPDC092896. Next base: position 308,501 of record NZ_JBIVPX010000007.1, on the reverse strand, counting down.
AGCTCACCGGCCCGTTCGCGGTCGGCACGGTCGACGCTCACCTCACCGACTCCACCCGCGCGGACCCGTGGCAGCCGACCAAGAACCGAGAGCTGATGGTGACCATCAGCTATCCGGCCAGACGCACCGGGCAGCAGGCGCCGTGGCTGGGCGCGGCCCTCGCGACGGCGCTGGACCCGATCATCTCCAGCCCGGCCTACCTGGGCATCCCCGCCGGAACCGTCGACTGGTCAGGCACCAGGCGACAGGCTCGCGACGCCCGGCCGCTACCGGGCAAGTGGCCGGTCGTGCTGTTCTCACCGGGCCTGCAGTCGCCGCGGGAGTTCTACGCCGGGGCCGCGGACGACCTGGCCAGCCGCGGGTACGTCGTGGTCACGGTGTCGCACACGCACGAGACGGTGGCCGTGGAGTTCCCCGGCGATCGCATCGAGTGGGGCCTGATGCAGGACGCCTCCCAGGCGACGATGAAGAAGGCCATCGACGCACGGGTCGCCGACATGCGGTTCGTGCTGAACGAGTTGCCGAAACTGCACAACGGGGCGGACATCACGAGAGTCGGCATCGCCGGGCACTCGTACGGCGGCTACACGGCGGCCGAGACCATGGCGAACGACCGCAGGTTCGACGCGGGCATCAACATCGACGGCGCGATGGAGCACACCGGCGACGACGGCCCCTACGCGCCGGGCAAGGCGGTCACCCAGGGGCTCGACCGGCCGTTCCTGCTGTTCGGCGGGGACCTGGGCGAGCGCGAGCTGAGCCACGTCGACGCGAGTCTGACCAGGACGTGGGCCGACTTCTGGCCGCACCAGCGCGGGTGGAAGCGGGACGTGCACCTGGACGACGGCGCGCACCTCGGGTTCAGCGACATGCAGTGGTCGGTGCCGCAGATCGCCGCTGTGCCAACGGAACGCCGCGAGAGTCTCATCGGGACGATCGATCCCGCGGCCGCGCTGAAGGCCCAGCACGACTACGTGGCCGCGTTCTTCGACCTCCACCTCAGGCACCGGGGCACCAGGCTGTTCGAACGAGCCCGCCACGAAGGGATCCGTCTGGTGCTCTGATCGGCGGTATGGTCCCGGGCGATGTCTGTCGAGTTCGCCGTTCTCGGTCCCCTGCAGGTCCGCGTGGACGGCAGGGAGCACCGGGTCGGCGGGTTCACCCGCCGGGCGACACTGGGATTCCTGCTGCTCAACGCGGGCCGGGTGGTGTCGATCAGCGAGCTCACCGAGGCGTTGTGGCCGGAGGGGCCTCCGCCGACGGCACGCGGAATCCTCCTCAACGTCGTGTCGGCGTTGCGCAAGGCCGGGCTCGACATCGTCACCCGCAGGCCCGGCTACCTGCTGCGCGTGGAACCGGATCGCGTTGACCTGCACCGGTTCCGCGCCGCCCTGGCCAGGGCTGCCACGGCACCAGGTCCCGAACGAGCGGCGAGCGTGCTGCGGGACGCGCTGGCGTTGTGGCGCGGGCCGGTGCTCGCGGACCTGGTGGCGGACGGCGTCACGTGGCCGGCGCTGGTGGAGATCACGCACCTGCGCGACGTGGCGGTGGAGGACAGGTTCGACGCCGAACTGGCGTGCGGGCGTCATCGAGAGGTGATCGCGGAGCTCGAAGCCCACGCCCGAGATCAGCCGTTGCGCGAACGGGTGCAGGGGCAGCTGATGCTCGCGCTCTACCGGTCCGGCAGGCAGGCCGACGCGCTCGCGGTGTTCCGCACGGCACGCGCGCGGTTCGCCGCCGAACTCGGCATCGATCCAGGGCCCGAGCTGGTCCGGCTGGAGCAGGCGATCCTCACGCAGGACCCGGCGCTCGCGACGACCGCGGTGCGGGCGCCGACCATGCTGGAACGCAAGAAGGTCAGCGTGCTCGTCGTCCGGCTGGAGCTGCCGGGCGAGGACGAGGCCGCCGACGAACGCCTCGAAACCTCGGTGACACAGGTACTCCGGCACGTCGAGGACCTCGGTGGCGTCACGGTGACGACGCTCGGTTCAACGGTCTGCGCGGCCTTCGGCGCTCCGGTCAACCGCGAGGACGACGCCGAACGGGCGGTGCGCGCCGCGTTCGAGATCACCGGTGATCATCCGGCCGCGGCCGCGGTGTCCACCGGGCCCGCGCTCGTCACGTCCGGCGATCGCGTCGAGGTCAGCGGCACGGTGCTCGACGCCTGCCTGCGGTTGCTCGCCGAGACCGCACGGGGCGAGGTCAGGACGTGCCCGGTGACCGACAGGACGCTCGCGCCGGCCGGGGACGACGCGCCGTTCGTGGGGCGCTCGGCCGAGATGGCGCTGCTCGCCGAGACCTACGAGCAGGTCAAGGCGACGAACCGGCCGAGGGTGCTCACCGTGGTCGGCGAGCCCGGCGCGGGCAAGAGCAGGCTCGTGCGGGAGTTCGCCAGGGGCCGCCGGACGCTCACCGGGCGCACGCCACCGTTCGCGCGCGACGACGTCTTCGCCCCGCTGGCGGAGATGGTGCGGCGCCACGCGGGCATCTTCGACACCGACGACGCCGCCGCGGTCACCGCCAAGATCCAGGTGCTCGGCGACGACCCGTGGCTCGTCACCCAGCTCTCCGCGCTCGTGGGGGTCAGCCCGCAGGGCAGCGACGTGCTGATGGCGTGGCGGAGGCTGATCGAGCACCTCGCGGACGAACCGCTGGTGGTGATCGTCGAGGACGTGCACTGGGCCGACGACCTGCTGCTCGGCTTCCTGCACGGACTCGCCGACACCGCGGACGACGTGCCGCTGCTGGTCCTCCTCACCTCAAGGCAGGAGCCACGGGGTGAGGCGATCAGGCTGGGCGCACTGTCCGAACAGGACACGAGGCTGCTGCTCGAAGCGCTGATGGCCCGCCACGACGTGACCGCCGACCTGCCGGCGCTGCTGCACCGCTCGGCCGGCAACCCGCTCTTCGCCGGTGAGTACGTCCGCATGCTCCGCGACGGCGCCCCGGACGCCCTCCCCGAGACGGTGCGGAACGTCATCGGTGCGCGGCTCGATTCGTTGCCGCCGAACGAAAGAGCGGTGCTGCAGGACGCGGCGGTCATCGGGCCGACGGTCTGGCCCGGCGCGGTCGCGGTGGTCGCGGAACGCGATGTCGCCGAGATCGCGCGCAGCCTGGAGGTGTTGCGGCAGCGGGACTTCCTGAAGCGCCACAGCACCAGCGACGTCGTGGGCGAGATCGAGTACGCCTTCAGCCACGTGCTGGTCCGCGACGCCGCCTACGACCGGGTCCCGCGCGGCACCAAGGCGATGAAGCACTACCACGCGGCCGAGTGGGTGCAGGCGCTGCCGCTCGAGCACGTTCCGCTGCTGGCGTACCACTTCCAGGAAGCGGTGTGGATCGCGGAAGCCTCCGGACGGCCGTGCGACATCATGGGCCGCAGGGCGAGGGCGGCTCTCACGGACGCGGGCCGCAGAGCGACCGCGCTGGCTGCCAGGGACACCGCGATCCGTTGCTACCGCGCCGCTCTGGCGGTCTGCCCGCCGGGCCACCCCGACCGGGCCGAGCTGCTGACGTTGCTGGGATCGAGCCTCGCCCTGAGCGGTGAAGGGCTCGAGGAACTGGCCGAGGCGGCCGAGCTCCACCGCGGCGCCGGGAACTTCGAGGGTGCGGCGGCGGCCACCAGAGCCTCCTGGCGCGCCGCCTGGCACCAGGACGACCACGCGGCCGCCGGACGACACCTCGACCGCACGATCGAGTTCCTCGCGCTGACCGAGCACGCGTACGGCGTGCAGGCGTACCTCGCGCACTCCCTGACGCTCGCGGACAGGCTGACCGAGGCGACGAGCGCGGCGAAGACGGCGTTGGCGGGCGCCACCGGCCTCGAACGAGCCATCGCGCTGGAAGCCCTGGGCCTCGCGAGGGTCAAGCAGGGCGACCCCGACGGCATCGCCGACATGCGCCAGGCCGTGACCGAGCGGCAGGCCGCCGGGATCTCGCCCGGGCTGTGCCTGGTCAACCTGAGCACCGCCTGCACCGTGCTCGGCGACCTCAAGGCACGTCTCGCGGTGCGCGCGGAAGCACGGGCGGCCGCCCGGCGGCACGGCGACAACGACACGATCGCCTGGCTCGACGCGTCGAGGTACCTGGAGTTGTTCTGGGACGGCAGGTACGCCGAGGCGCTGGCCGCCCTGGACGAGCCGAGCCAGTCCCACGTCCTCGCTCTGCGCGGCCGCGTCCTGCTGCTGACCGGTGATCTGGCCGGCGCGGGTGACTGCGCGGACCGGGCACTCGAACTCGCCAGGAGCAAAGGCCAGCACGGCGACCTTCACCACCCGCTGGTCCTCCGAGCCCACATCGCGCTGCTGCGCGGCGAACCGGTGACGATCGACCTGCTGCCCTGCCGCCAGGTCACCGGCATGGTCGGCGTCAGCCTGCCGATCGTCCTGGCCGCCGCCGGCCACGGCCCCGAGTGCCTCGCCGAGGCGCCCTGGTCCCGCTGGAAGGACGCCGCCGTCGCCTACCTCGGTGGTGACCGGCAGGAGGCTCGCCGGATCTACCGGGAGATCGGGTCGAGGCCGGACGATGAGTCGCTGGTTATCGGCCGCGAATAACGTCCGGACGGTGCCCGCGATCCCCCGCTACTACCAGGCCAAGGCCCGGCTGCTCGACCTGCTGGGCGACCTGCCCGGCAACACCCCGTTCCCACCGGAACGCGAGCTCTCGGACGAGTTCGGCATGTCCCGCACCACGATCCGCAAGGCGATGAACGAACTCGTGCTGGAGGGCAGGCTCATCCGCGGCACGGGCCGCCAGGGCACGACCGTCGCCCCGCCGGCACAGGTCCACCGCCTCAGCCTCGACGCGCTGGTCCAGGACCTCGCCACCCGCGAGCAGGCGGCCGTGCGGATCACCAGGGACGTGCTCAGCGTCGAGTCGGTCCTCGTCCGCGGCGACGAACCGATCGGCGTGCGCTCGACCTGCCTGTCCGCCTCCCGGTTCCCCGGCTTCGCCGAGCGCTACGACGACACACCGCTGCGGAAGTTCCTCTCGGCCACCTACCGGGTCCGGTTCGGCGAACTGCGTGCCTGGTGCACCACCACCCTCGTCACACCCCGTCTCGCCAGGCTCCTCGACGTCCGCCCCGCCACGCCGGTGCTGTCGATCTCGTGGCTGGACCTGGTCGAACGGTCGTGGGTCGTGCTGAGAGGCGATCGCGCGCACCTCACGATGGCCCAAGTCCAGGGATCCGCCCAGTTCCGCGCGGGTTAGCGTCGAGGCCCGACTCGCAGCGGGAGGGCACCGTGAACGACCACACCCGGCGCCGCATGTGGTTCCTCGACCAGCTCGACCCCGGCAACCCCAGCCACCACGTCACGCTGATCACCACCCCCGCTGCCGTCCGCGTGCCGGACACCCTCCTGGTCCGGTTCGACGACGACGGGCGGCCCGTTCCCGGCGGGCCGCCCGTCGTCGTGAGGTCGGCGCGGGTCCCCGACGTGCGGGCGGCGGTGCGCGCGGAGCTCACGCAGCCGTTCGACCTGCGCGAAGGCCCGCTGGTGCGCGCGCTGGAGCTCAACTCGTCGTTGCTCGTCCTGACGATGCACGGGATTCTCGGCGACATCCGCGTGCTGGAGACGGTGCTCGGCGGGCCGACTCCCCCGGCCGCCCAGGGTTCTCCCAGCTTCTGGCTCGATCAGCTGCGCGACCTGCCGGTGCTGGAACTGCCGACTGATCGGCCGCGGCCGCCGCTGCACCGGCCGGAAGCCGGTGTGGTGCCGTGGTCGGCCGACGTCGACTCCGACGCGTTGCTCGCGGCGTTGCAGGTGGTGCTCGGCCGCTACACGCGGTCCGTCGACGTGCCGATCGGGGTCGTCGTCGCGGACGAACTCGTGGTGCTGCGCGGAGATCTGTCCGGCGATCCGGCGTTCGGCGAGCTGTGCGGGCTGACGGCCGAGCAGCTGACCACGGCCGCGACGCAGCTCGTCCCGTTCGACCAGGTCGTGGATCTGCTGGCGCCGGAACGGGATCTGTCGCGGCATCCGCTCGTGCAGGTGCAGGTCGATCTGCGGCCGCGCCGGGACCTCTACGACCCCGAGGTCGCGTTCACCAGCTTCGACCTCGAGATCCAGAACGGCCGCGTGCTCTACAACCGGGCGCTGTTCGACCGGCCGCGGATCACCCGGCTGCTGGCCCACCTCGCCCAGGTGCTGAAAGCGCCGACCGACGAACGCCTCTCGCGGATCTCGATGATCGACCGGGACGAGGCCGCGCTGCTGGAGAAGTGGAACTCCACCACCGAGTACCTGCCGGACGTCAGCATCCCCGAACTGTTCGCCGAGCAGGTGCTGACCACGCCGGACGCCGTCGCCGTCCAGCACGGGTCCGAGTCGATGACCTACGCCGAGCTGGACCGCCGCTCCAACCGGATGGCGAACCTGTTGCGGTCCAAGGGCATCGGGACCGGCGACCTGGTCGGGCTGTGCCTGGACCGGGGCGCCGAGATGATCGTCACGATCCTGGGCGTGCTGAAGGCCGGCGCGGCGTACGTGCCGATCGACCCCGAACACCCGCTGGACCGCATCCAGTTCCTGGTCGACGACGCGCGGCTGTCCGTGGTGGTGAGCCGGAACCGCGTGCTGTTCCACCGGCCGCTGCCACCCTCCGAAATGGACTCCCACCCGGACTCCGCGCCACCGCGGACGAATCCGGACGCCCCGGCCTACATGATCTACACCTCCGGCTCGACCGGACGGCCCAAGGGCGTGCTCATGCCCAGCCGCTGCGTGGTGAACCTCGTGCGCTGGCAGGAGAAAGCCCTCGAACGCGAAGACGACAGCCGCACCGCGCAGTTCACCACCGCCACCTTCGACGTGTCGGTGCAGGAGGTCTTCTCCGCCCTGCTGTTCGGCGGCACGCTGGTCATCCCGTCCGACGAGGTCCGCCGCGACCCCGCCGCGTTCGCCGCCTGGCTGGACGCCGAACGGATCACCCGGCTGTTCGTACCGGACTCGGTGCTGCGGGCGGTGCTGGACGAGGAACCGTCGTTCACCTCGATGCGGCACGTCTCGCAGGCCGGCGAACCGCTGACGCTGGACGTGAAATTGCGCAACTTCTGCGCGTTGAGGCCCTGGCTGCGCGTGCACAACCACTACGGCCCGGCCGAGTCGCACGTGATCACGTCGTGCTCGTTGCCCGCCGACGTGGTGGACTGGCCCGCCGTCGCGCCCATCGGCCGGCCGATCGACAACACCCGGATCCACCTGCTCGACGCAAACCTGCTGCCCGTCGGAGCCGGCGTCGCGGGCCAGCTGTGCGTGTCGGGTGCCGGACTCGCCTCGGGCTATCACGGTCGTCCCGAGCTGAGTGAACGGAAGTTCGTCACGAAGGACGGCGAGCTGATGTACCTGACGGGCGACCTCGCGTCGTGGAACGACTACGGCCAGCTGGAGTTCCACGGCCGCGTCGACGACCAGGTGAAGATCCGCGGCGTGCGGGTCGAGCCGGGCGAGATCGAGGCCGTCCTCAACGCCCATCCGAACGTGACGCGGGCCGTCGTCGTGTTGCGGGACAAGCACCTCATCGCCTACTACACCGGCGAGGCCGACAACCTGCTGGAGCACTGCGCCGCGCTGCTGCCGGTCCAGCTGGTGCCGTCCGTCTTCCTGCCGCTGAGCACGTTCCCGCTGCTCGCGAACGGCAAGATCGACCGCCGCGCGTTGCCCGTGCCGTCCCCGCGCTCGCCGCACGTCCGGCCGGGCACCACCGAGGAAGCCGCGCTGTGCCAGGTCTTCGCGGACGTGCTCGGCATCGAGGACGTCGGCGCGACCGACGACTTCTTCGCACTGGGCGGGCATTCCCTGCTCGCCACCCGCGTGATCACCCGCGTCCGCGCGGAACTGGGCGCCGAACTCCCGTTGCCCGCGTTGTTCCACCACCGCACACCCCGGCGGCTCGCGCGGATCCTGTCCGGCGAACGGTCCTGGACCAAGCCGGTGACACCACGTGCGCACGGTCCGGTGCCGCTGTCGATCGCGCAGAACCAGGGCAACCGGTGGTTCGGCTCGGTGCTGGCCGCGGGCTTCTGGACCGTGCCGCTGGCGTTGCGCCTGCACGGGCCGCTCGAACTCGGAAGCCTCCAGTCCGGACTGGACCGGGTGGTCCGCAGGCACGAGGCGTTGCGCACGGCGTTCGTCGATCGCGATGGCGTGGTGCTGCAAGAGGTCCGGCCGGCGCAGCCCGTTCCGCTCAAGGTCGTCGACGTGTCCTCGGTGGAGGAAGCCGCGTTCATCGCCGGCGACGAGATGACCGTGCCGTTCGACCTGGCGAGCGGAATGTTGTTGCGGGCAAGGATCTTGCGGCTCGCGGACGAGGACCACGTGCTGCTGCTGACCATGCACCACCTGGTCAGCGACGGCTGGTCCCAGGCACTGCTGATCGAGGAGCTGAACGGCACGGCGGCCGCACCGGGTGTGCAGTACGCCGACTTCACGTTGTGGGAACAGGACACGCTGTCCCCCGAGCACGCGAAGTACTGGCAGCAACAGCTGGAAGGCATGCGTCCGATCGAGCTGCCGACGAAGGGCGACCGGGACGTCAACCCGCTCGGCCCCGGCGAGCTGCTGCCGTGGTCACCGTCGAAGGAGTTGCTCTCCCGGGTCTCCACACTGGCCGGTCAGGAGCAGGCCACGCCGTTCGAGGTGCTGCTGGCCGCGTTCAAAGTCCTGCTGTCACGAACGACGAAGGCCACGGACGTCGTGGTCGGCACGCCGATGGCGAACCGCGTCCGGCCGGAGCTGGAGCAGGTGATCGGGCTGTTCGCGAAGGTCGTGGCGCTGCGCACGGATCTGTCCGGTGATCCGGACTTCCGCGAGGTGCTGCGGCGGGTCAGGGAGACCACGGCGGCAGCCCACGAACACCAGGAAGTGCCTTTTCACGAGGTGGTGGAAGGAATTCCGCTGCGGATCACGTTCGCGCTCGTCCCTCCGGTGCCCGAACTGCGACTGCCAGGAGTGACCGCCACGGCGTTCGAGGCGCGGCACCGCGGACCGGTCATCGTGAAGTCCGAGGTGACGTTCCACCTGCACGACTCCGGCGGGCACGTCGTCCACAACTCGCTGCTGTTCACGCAAAGGCAGGCGGTCGAGCTCCTCGCCCGGTTCGCCGACGTCCTGCGGGCCGTCACCAAGGACCCGTCGCTGCGCCTCTCGGAGATCGAAATAGTGTGACCGGGTGATCGATCGACGCACCGCCCTGAAGTCCCTCGCCCTGCTCCCGCTCGCCGGCTGCGCCGCCACCCCAGCCGTTCAGACCACGAGCACAACGCCACCGACGACGACCACGAGCGCGGCACCCGTGCGGCACGACGCGTTGTTCGAGCTGGAGAAGAAGTTCGACGCACGGCTGGGCGTCTACGCGATGAGCGACAACGGCAGCACGATCGAGCACCGGGCCGACGAGCGGTTCGCGTTCTGCTCGACGTTCAAGGGCCTGGCCGCGGCGGCGATCCTGCACCGCAACCCGCTGTCCCATCTGGACACCGTCGTCACCTACACCGAAGCCGAACTGATGAAGAGCTCGACCATCACGAGGCAACACGTCCAAACAGGCATGAAGCTGCGCGACCTGTGCGACGCCGCGGTCCGCTACAGCGACGGCACGGCCGGCAACCTGCTGCTGCGCGACGTCGGCGGCCCCGCGGAACTCACGAAGTACCTGCGCGAACTCGGCGACACCGAGACCAGAATGGACCGGATCGAGCCCGACCTCACCTCGGCCACGCCCGGCGACCCGCGCGACACCGCCACCCCGCGCTCGCTCGGCACGGACTACCAGCGGATCGTCCTGGGCGACGCCCTCGAACCCGGGAAGCGCGACTTCCTGAAGGACCTGCTGGAAAGGTCGACCACCGGGGCGAAGCGCGTCCGAGCGGGAGTGCCGCAGGGTTCCAAGGTCGCGAACAAGACCGGCACCGGCGAGTACGGCACCGTCAACGACATCGCCGTCGTGTGGCCACCGAACCGGGAGCCGGTCCTGATCGCGATCATGTCGAGCAAGTCCACAGCGGACGCCGACTACGACGAGGCCCTCGTCGCCGAGGCCGCCGCCTACGTCCTGAAGACCCTCACCTGACGGTCGACACGTCCGCCCACACGGTCTTGAAGTCGGGGAACCGGTTGTGCCCCCACACCTGAGCCAAGCCGTTGACCAGCAACAAACCCCGCTGCCGGCGCCCGATGAACCCCATCCGCCCGAGCTGCGGGAAACGGCCGGGCGTGCCGTCCTCGACCTCGACCCGCACCACCTCCCGCTCCGGCAGGCGAAGAATGCGGGCACGACGCTGCGGAGCGGCGTGGTGATAAGCGTTGCTCACGAGTTCGGTGGCCACGACCATCACGTCGACCACGACGTTCTCGTGCATTCCCTTCAGGAGGCGACGCACCTCCGCCCGCACGTCCGCGAGCGGCAGAACACCTTCCGGTAGGACGAGGTCCAGTCGTTCGCTGGACCGTCCTGCGATACCCATCAGCATCCCCTCGAGCCCTGTTCGTTCAAGGCAGGGGGTTCCATACCCCGGAGCGCGTACATCGAAACCCATCGAAATTGACTCATGACGTCCTCGGGAGATCGGCCCAGACCACGGTGCCGCCGAGAGCCCTGTCCACGCCCCAGCGATCGGACAGCCGGGCCACCAGGACCAGGCCGTACCCGCGCTGCGGACGGGACACCTTGCGCAACGGCGGATGGGCGTTGGCGTTGTGCTCGATCTCGACTCGGATCCTCTGCTCTTCCACGACGACGCGCAAGAACGACGGCTCTGATGTGTACCGGTACGCGTTGCTGACCAGTTCGTTCACCACCAGCAACACGTCGGCGACGGCGTCGGTGTCCTCGCCCATCAGTTCCAGCCGCACCCAGCGCCGGACGGCCGCGAGTGACGGCCGCTGCCTGCCCAGGGGCAGGTTCGCCGTCTCGCCCGTCCTCGCTGCCTGGTCGCGCGCCAAACCGCTCCTCGGTCAGATGATCAGTTAGAGCGCCGGATACCCGACTGCATCAGTGGCCAAACCAACCGTTCACGTGGTTGAACTACTCTCACGGCGCCGCCGCAACTCCAGGGGGAACCGCGTGCCCAGATCCTTGCCGCCCTTGCTGGTCGCAGTGCTGGTCATCTACTCGTTGCACCAACTGCTCACCTCGGTCGTCGCTCCGCTGGCCCAGGAGCTCTCGCTCACCGTGACCCAGCTGAGCCTGGTGTTCACGGTCGCGTCCGCGGTGACCACGCTGGCGAGTCCGCTCTGGGGACTGCTGCTCGACGCCGCCGGAGTGCGTCCCGTGCTGGTCGCCGGGCTCGCCCTGTGCGTGGCCGGACCGGCCGGTTTCGCCGCCGCGGTGGCGTTCGCCCTCGACGAGACGCTGACGCCCGGCCTCGCGTTCGTGCTGGTGCTGGTGTTCCGCGGCCTGCTGTTCGGCGCTGGACTCGCCTCAGTGCTCGTCGCCGCGCTCGCCGTCGCGGGCCTCTCGACCCATGGCGTTGACGATCGCACCCGAGCCATCGGCTTCGTCGGTGCCGCACAGGGATTGGGCATCGTGCTCGGCCCGGTGGCCGTGGGTGTGCTCGCGGTGGCGTCCCTGTGGCTGCCGCTGTACGTGGCGCCCGTGATCGCCCTGCTGGTCGCGGTTCTGGTGCTGGTCACCGTCAAGCCGGTCGAACGCTCCGCGGAGCCGGTCGAGGTCCGGCCGCTGGAACTGGTGCCGGCCTTCGGGGCCGGGTTCCTGCTGTACCTGTCGCTCGCGATCCTGCAGACCGTCGTCGTGTACCTCGCCGCGGACCGCTCGGGCGCCGTCGAAGGGCTGCTGCTCGCGTCCGGCATCGGGCTTCTGCTGGCGCAGGGCCTGCTCGTGCCGTTGCTGAAGTGGTCCCCCGCCCGGCTGCTGCGGATCGGGTCGCCGGTCGCGGTGGCCGGCTGCGCGCTGCTCGCGGTCGCGCCGTCGTCGGCGCTGATGTCGCTCGCGTTCCTGGTGGTGTCGCTGGGAATCGGTCTCGCGATCACCGGGTTCGGCGCGACGGCCTCGCTCGGCGTCGGGTCCGGCCGCCAGGGTCTGATGGCCGGACTGGTCACCGCGACGGGCGGGCTGACGTTCATCGCCGGGCCCGTGCTGAGCGCGCTGCTCTACGACGTGGAGCCGCTCGCGCCGGTGATCGCCGCGGGACTGGCCGCGGTGCTCGCCGCCGGGTTGTCGCTCGTGCCGGCCGCACCACGGGATTCGAGCCTGCCGCACTGATCGACAGAGCCATTACGCTGCGCACGTGACGCGTTACTTCAGCGCTCTCGTGCTGGCACTGCTCGCCGCGACGGCCATGGTCGTCCCCGCACAGGCCCACGCCGAGCTCAAGAGCAGCACCCCGGCGTCCGGCGCGGCCCTCGACGCCCCGCCGAAACAGGTCGAGCTGGTGTTCAGCGAGGCCATCGCGCTGCCGGACGGGGACGCGATCACCGTCACGGGACCGGACGGTGCCAAGGTGCCGGTCACCGAGGTGCACGCCGTCGACAAGACCATCACGGCGAAGATCGACGCGTCCTCGGCCAAGGCCGGCGCGCACACGATCGCCTGGTCGGCCAAGTCCGACGACGGTGACACCGTGTCCGGCACGTTCGCCTTCACGATGGCGGTCGCGGCGCAGCCCTCGTCGTCCGCCGCCCCGCCGTCGTCGGTGACGGCGAGCGCGACGGTGTCGAACGCTCCCCCGTCGACCTCGACCGCGCAGGACTCCGGTGGCGTGCCGATCTGGGTGTGGCTCCTGGTCGGGCTAGTGGGCGTCGTCGGCGTGGTCCTGCTGGTCAGCCGCCGCAAGCCGTAGCCGCTCGCGCAGGAGTTCGCGTTCGGCCGGGTGTTCGGCCCGGTCCAGCGCGGCCTCCAGCGCCGCGGTCGGGTCCTCGCCGAGCCGTTGCAACAGATCCGCGCGCACGGCGTGGAACAGGTGGTAGCGGTCGAGGTCGAGCACTTCGACTTCGAGCAACGCCGCCGCCGGGCCGTGCGTTTCGGCGATCGCCACGGCGCGATGCAGTGCCACGACAGGGCTTGGCGCGATGGCCATCAGCTGGTCGTACAGCGCGACGACCTGGTGCCAGTCGGTCGGCGGGTCGCTGTGCACGGCGTTGATCGCGGCCTGGATCTGGTACGGGCCCGGCCGGTTCCAGCGCAGGCAGCGGCGCACGACGTCCTGCCCCTCCGCGACGAGATCCGCGTTCCACAACGCCCTGTCCTGGTCTTCGAGCAGGACGATCCCGCCGTCGCGCAGCCGTGCCTCCCGGCGTGACGCGACGAGCAGCATCAACGCGAGCAGCCCCCACACCTCGGGCTCGTCCGGCATGAGCTCGGCGAGCACGCGACCGAGCCGAATCGCCTCGTCCGCGAGTTCCGGCTTGTCCAGCCAGCCCTCGTTGAAGATCAGGTAGACGACGGCGAGCACTGCCTTGAGACGTTCGGGCAGGTCGGCGTCGCGCGGCACCCGGTACGGGATGCGGGCCGCGCGGATCTTGCCCTTCGCCCGCACGATCCGTTGCGCCATCGTGGGTTCGGGCACCAGGAACGCCCTGGCGATCTCCGCCGTCGTCAGCCCGCCGAGCAGTTTCAGCGTCAGCGCGACCTGGGCCTGCAACGCCAGCGACGGGTGGCAGCAGGTGAAGATCAGCCGCAACTGGTCGTCGGCCACGTCCCCCACCTCCCGCACTTCCGGTTCGTGGTTCAGCAGTTCCGCCTGCGCGTGCTTCTCCTGGCCCTTGGCCTCACGGCGCAACCGGTCGATCGCGCGGTTGCGGGCCGTCGTGATGATCCAGCCCGCGGGGGCCGGTGGAACGCCGTCCACCGGCCACCGCCGCACGGCCGTGGCGAAGGCGTCCTGCACCGCCTCCTCGGCGAGGTCGATGTCGCCGAGGACGCGGGTCAGGACGGACACCGCACGGCCGTACTCGGCCCGGAAGATCTCCTCGATCATCAGAACGCGATCGGCCTGACCTCGATCGACAACGGGCTCAGCACGCCCGCGAGCCGCCGGCCCCAGTCGAGCGCCTCGTCGAGGTCGGCGGCCTGGATGATCGTGAAGCCGCCGATGTGCTCCTTGCCCTCGGTGAACGGTCCGTCCGTCAGGAGCACGTCGTCGTCCTTCGCCCTGAGCACGGTCGCGGTCGTCGGCGGGTGCAGGCCGACGGCGAACACCCACGCGCCCTTCGCCCGCATCTCCTCGTTGAGCGCGTTCAGGTTCTCCATGATCGGGTCGAGCACCTCGGGTGGAGGGGTCTCACCGTCGGGCTGATAGATGCTGAGCAGGTACTTCTGCGTCATGGTGGTCTCCTTTCACCCTTTGTACGAACGAGGGCGGGCCGTTTCGACGACTATGGCGACATGATCCCGTTGATCCTCCCGCTCGACGACTCGCGAGCGGTTCTGGCGGCGGCCGGGGGCAAGGGCGCGTCGCTGGCGAGGCTCGTCCGGGCGGGACTGCCGGTGCCGGCCGGGTTCCACCTCACGACCCGCGCCTACCGCGAGCGGTCGATGGAGGGCGTGCTGGAGGCGTTCCGGGACCTGGGCGGGCCGGTGGCGGTGCGGTCGTCGGCCACCGCGGAGGACCTGCCGGGCCTGTCGTTCGCCGGGCAGCACGACACCGTGCTGAACGTGTCCGAGGACGGGCTGTTCGACGCGGTCCTGCGGTGCTGGGACTCGCTGCGGTCCGAACGGGCCGTCGCCTACCGCGAGCGCAACGGGATCTCCTCGGCCGAGATGGCGGTCGTCGTGCAGCGGATGGTGCCGGCGGAGGTGTCCGGCGTGCTGTTCACGGCAGATCCGGTGACCGGGCGGGCCGAGCCGGTCGTCAACGCGGTGCGCGGGCTCGGTGAGGCGCTGGTCAGCGGTGAGGAGAACCCGGCGGACCTGTTGTCCGGCGATCAGATGGCCACGCTGATCGCGCTGGGCCGGCGGATCGAGGCGCTGTACGGGACGCCGATGGACGTCGAGTGGGCGCTGACCGGCGACGGGTTCCAGATCCTTCAGGCGCGGCCGATCACGGCGTTGCGGGTCGAGTGGAACGACACCCTCGACGGCGACTACCTGTGGTCCAACGGCAACGTCGGCGAGGCCATCCCCGAGGTGATGACGCCGGTGACGTGGTCGCTGGTGAAGGTGCTGTCGAGCGTGGCGATCGGGCCGCACCGGATCTCCGGGAACATCGGCGGCCGCTTCTACCTCAACATCAGCACCTACACCGCGGTCGGCACCGCCATCGGCAGGGCGGAGGAGATGCGGCGTTCGGGTGAGGAGACGTTCGGGCGCATCCCGGCCGGCGTGACCGTGCCGCCGCTGCCGATGTCACGGGCGGCGATCCTCGGCGCGGTGCTGCGGGGTGCCGGCGGGCCTCTCAAGCAGCAGTTCCTCTACCGGACGAGGCTGCCGCGGCTGGTCCGCGACAACCCCGCGCGTTGTACCGCCGCGCGCCAGGCGATCGCCGCCTGTGCCACGCCGGACGCGTTGCTCGCCTTGTGGCGCAACGATCTCGACCGGCTGTTGCGGTTCGTGTGCCCGATCCTCGACGCCGGTGCGCGAATGATCGGCGGCGGGCCGGTGGCGTTCCGGCGCGAGCTCGTGGCGCTGGTCGGCGAGGAGGACGCGGCCACGTTGCTGACCGGGTTCCACGCGGGCGCCGGGCTCTCGAGCGTGGGGCCGTTGCTCGGGCTGGCGCGGGTGCGTTCGGGAGAGCTGGACTGGAAGGCGTACGCGCAGGAGTGGGGGCATCGGTCCCACAACGAGTTCGAGGTCTCCCTGCCGCGTCCCGCCGAGGCGCCGACGTGGATCGCGACGCAGCTGGACGCGCTGGCGGATCCGGTCGCGTTGCTGCGACGGCAGGCGGCGGCGCGGGCAGCCGCCTGGGAACGGCTGGTGGCGGCACATCCGCGGCAGGCGGACCGGGTCGAACGGCGGTTGGCGAAGATCGGTGCCGGGGCGCGGGCACGTGAGCAGGCCCGGTCGGAGATGGTGCGCGCGTTCTGGGTGATGCGGGCGTTCGTGCTGCGGGGCGGGGAGCTGACGACGTCCGGTGACGACCTGTTCTTCCTGCCGATCGACGACGTGCTGCGCGTGCTGGGCGGCGAGACCTCGTTGCTGGCACGGGTTCCCGCGCAACGGCAGGCCTACGAGCGTTATCGCGCGCTGCCGCCCTATCCCGCCGTGATCCGCGGCCGGTTCGACCCGGAGTCCTGGGCCGCCTCGCCGGACCGGCGGGCCGACCTCTACGACGCGACCGCGGACGTGCCCGTGCCGTCGGACGTCACCGGGTTCCCCGGCTCGGCGGGCGTCGTCGAGGGAGTGGCGCGCGTGCTCACCCGGATCGAGGAGGGCAGGGCGCTGGAACCGGGCGAGATCCTCGTGACCGCGGTGACGAACGTCGGCTGGACGCCGCTCTTCACCCGTGCCGCCGCCGTGGTGACCGACGTGGGCGCGCCCTTGTCGCACGCGGCGATCGTGGCGCGGGAGCTGGGAATTCCGGCGGTGGTGGGCTGTGGCAACGCGACGACCCGGATCGCCACCGGGGACGTCGTCCAGGTCGACGGCGCGCGGGGAACCGTGAAGAAGGTGCGGTGAACCCACCACCCGTCCGCCGCCGAGTGGTGGGTTCTGTTCGACGAGGTCAGTTGTGCGCGGGGACGCCGTGCATCGAGACGAGCTGACGCCGCATGCGTTCCCGCACCAGGTCGATCACCTCGGTGACCGTGTGGCCCTCCGCGTACGCCTGCACCTCGACCCACTTGAGGTCGAGCCGGGCGTGCGCGTGGATCACCGACTTGTCCGAGGTCAGGTTGACCCACGCGAAGTCGACCCGGTCCGGCGCGTACTCCTCCAGCGAGCCGATTCGCGCGGACGCGTAGTCCCTGGCCTGCTCGGGAATGGCCTCCGCGAGCGAGACCTGGATGTAGTCCATCGACACCTGCCTCCTCAAGGCCGCGCGGCACCGCCACGAGGCCAGTTCGACGATACGAATCCGATCGCAACGCCGAACCAGGCGTTGGTCCCGACAGCGCAGGGTCTTTCTACTGAGAGAATGGTGCGGCTGCCGGACCTAGTTGTGTCACCAGATCAAACCTTTGGCATCAAAGCAGAAACTCGCTGGTCGAGCTGCTCCTCGGTGGGCGATCCGGTGAGCAGTTCCACGGAGCCGTCGGTGCCCACGAACGCGAACGTCGGCTGCGCGGTGACGCCGAACCGCTTCCACACCGCGCCGTCCAGATCGGCCAGGTGCGGGAACCCGGTCATCTTGTGGTCGCCCACGAACTTCTTCATGGCGTCGAGCTGGTCCTCCGCGGCCACGCCGACGAACTGGACCTTGTTGTGCCGCTTGGCCATCGCGTCGACCGTCTCCGCCTCGGCGTTGCAGGACGGGCACCACGGCGTCCAGAACCACAGCACGGCGGGCTGTCCCACGAGCTTGTCGCCGCGGAACTCCGCGCCGTCCAGCGTCTGGGCCGTGAACTGGAACTTCTCCGGCGGCGGCGCCTTCTCCGCGCAGCCGGTGAGCAGAAGGATCCCTAGCAGCAGTCCGAGGATGCGCATTCGGCTCCTCACCTCCTGTCTGGGCGTACGGCCTTGCGCCTCCTCCGGTTCAGCCACCAGGCACCGACGATCGCGAGCACGACCACGAACGGCCACGGCCCGAGCGCCGCCACGATCTGCACGAGCGTGTTCTGGAACCGTCCCGCGCCCCGCACGACCGGGTCGATCGCGCTGCCGCCGGCCAGGAACAACCGCAGTTCGTAGACGCCGTAGTAGGTCACGTACGCACCGACCGCCACCAGCACCGCGCCGCCGATGCGACCGACGTGGGGCAGCAGCTTCCTGATGTGCGGTGCGAGCGCCGAACCCGCGACCGCCAGGACGGTGACGATGAGCCCCATGCCGAGCGCGTAGGCGAGGAACGCCGCGATGCCCGTCTGCAGCGATGCGCCCACCAATGCGAGGAACGGGCCGATCGCGCACGAGAGAGAGGCGATGGCGAACGCGATGCCGTAGCCGTACATGGACCAAAGGCTCTTGGGTGCTGCTTGGAGTTTCGGCAGCCGGACGTAGAGGTCCTTGCCGAGCAGCAGGAGCACCCCGACGACGACCATCACGAGCCCGATCACGACCGTCACGAACGGCAGGTAGCGCTTGAGGGTCGCGGCCACCGGACTGACCAGAACGCCGAACGCGCCGAAGAAAGTGACAAATCCGGCTGTCATCACCAAACCGGACATAAAGGCCCGTGCCGGGCTGTCCCGTGCCACCAACGCCAAATAGGCGGGCAGCATCGCGAATCCGCACGGGTTGACCGTGGCCACCATTCCCGCGACGACCGCTAACGCAAGCTCGTTCACGGGCGTGAGGTTAGAGTTGCCAGGTGCCGATCGAACAGTGGCTCGAAGCCATCCCACCTCTGCTCGTGTACGTGATCGTCGGCCTGGTGATCGGCTTCGAATCGCTCGGCATCCCGTTGCCAGGCGAGATCGTGCTGGTCACGGCCTCGCTGATGGCGTCGCAGCACGACCACCTGAGCCCGTTGTGGATCGGTGTGTGGGCGAGCGCGGGCGCCATCATCGGCGACAACTTCGGCTACCTCATCGGGCGGCGCGGCGGACCGCGGTTGTTCGCGTGGATGGGCCGGAAATTCCCCAAGCACTTCGGGGAAACGCAGCTCGACCACGCCAGGAAGGTGTTCCAGAAACGCGGCGCGTGGGCCGTGTTCTTCGGCCGGTTCGTGGCACTGCTGCGCATTCTCGCCGGACCGCTGGCCGGGTCGATGCACATGAGCTACGGCAAGTTCCTGGTGGCGAACGCCCTGGGCGGCATCGTGTGGGCGGGCGGCACGGCGGCGGCCGTCTACTACCTCGGCGTGGTGGCCGAGAAGTGGTTGAAGGGTTTCTCCTACGCGGGCCTGGCCATCGCCGTGGTCTTCGGCGTCGCGGGCGTTTTCATCGTGAAGCGCCGGCTCGCGAAGGCTGCTGAAAAGTCAGAAGAAGAAGTCACGCCTGTGTAGTCCAGGCCGCGATCTGGGCGCGCGATCGCACACCCAGCACGGACTTGAGGTCGCGCACGTCGGCCTCCACGGTCCGCAGCGACACGTGCAGTCCGTCCGCGATCTGCTTGTTCGTCAGTCCTTCCGCGACCATCGCCGCGACGCGCAGCAGCCGTTCGTCGCGCCACGACGGCGCGGCCTGCTCCGGTTCGGTCTGCGGGCGTGGCGTGGTGATCCGCACTCCCGGCAGGGCGAACTGCCGCACCGACTCGAGCATGGTGAAGTCGGCTTCGAGCAGTGACCGCGCCTGAAGTCGTTGCGCCATCACGGGATCGACGGTGCCGGGGCTCAGCGCGAACGTGTGCAGCGCGATCTTCTCGGCCGAGGTCAGCAACGCGTAGCTGCGGTCGATCGCCGCGTGCAACGACCGGTGGTGCGCCGGGGCGTCGCGCGGGCCGGTGGTGAGGACGGCGAACCGGTCGTCCAGGCGTGCCACGATCTCGTCCAGCGTCAGCACGCGCACCAGCCGTGCCGCGAGTTCGAGCGCCAGCGGCAACCGGTCCAGCCGCTCGCACGCGGTTTCCAGCAGTGCGGCGCTCTCGTCGAACTCGCTGTCGAGCGCCGTCGCGCGGTCGCTGAACAGCCGCTTCGCGTCGTGCTGCCCGAGGGGCCCCAGCCGGTACTCCTGCTCTCCCGGCACGTTCAGCGGCTCCCGGCTCGTCGCGAGGACGCGGAGCGCGGGATGCCTGGCGATGAGGCGCACGCAGTCGGCCAGCACGGGCTCGCAGCCGTCCAGCACCAGCAGACCGGGTTCAGGGGCGTCCGCGAGCAGGTCAGGGACCCTGGTGACGTCCGCGAGCTCGATCACCAGGACGTGCCGCCGGTTCGCGACCGCCTCGTGCACCAGCCGGGACTTGCCGACGCCGGGCGGCCCGGTGACGGTGACGATCCTGTTGCGTGCCAGCAGTTTGGTGAGCTCGGTCAGTTCCGTGGCGCGGCCGACGAACGTGTCCAGGCGTGGCGAGGCCGGGACGACGTCGCGGGCGGCGCGGCGGCGGTAGGCGCGCTGCCGGCAGGCGCTGGAGCAGTACTTGGCGGAGGTGGTGAGCGCGGCCCCGCAGACCTCGCACGTCACCGTGCCCGCGCCGTTCGTGCCGCGAGCTGGGTCCGCGAGCTCAGTCCCAGCCGCGACAACATCTGCGTCACGTGCGACCGCACGGTCCCGGTCGAGATCCCCAGCCGCACCGCGATCTCCGGGTTGGTCAGCCCCTCCACCACGAGGTCGGCGATCTGCTGCTGCCGCACGGTCAGCGGTTCGTCCCGGCGGCCCGAGTTCACGTACGCCGTCAGCCCCGCCTGGTCGAGCCGCTCCCCCAGCCGCCAGGCCTGCGACACCCGCCGCGGCCCCGCCGACGACAGCGCGAGCTCGCGGGCGTCCGACACCATGTGGTTCCACGGCTCCTCCTGCCGGGAACCACCGGACCTGCGGGTGGCGGCCGCGGCGGCCATCAGCACCACGGCGCGGTCGGCGTCTCCCCTGCGGGCCGCCACGACGCCCAGTCCTTCCAGCACACCGGCCTGCGCCAGCGACTCGGGGGCGCCGACCCGCAGAGCGATCGCGAAGTGGTGCTCGGCCTGGTCGACGTCGCCCGCCGCCAACGCGATCACGCCGGCGGTGTGCCGGGAGGCCATCAGGCGGAAACCGTCCAGGACTCCCAGCGAGAGCGACTCCAGGGCGGCCGCGAGCGCGCCGGGAAGGTCGCCCAGGCGCATCAGGAGCCAGGCGTGGTTGTTGAGGAAGGTCATCAGCAGGCTCGGATCACCGAGGCTCCGCGCCACAGCCACCGACCGTTCGTTGGCCGCGCGGGCACCCGCGAGATCGGAGTTGGCCCCACGCGCGTACCCCAACGTGTTCCAGCCCCGCGCCTCCCACACCGGCTGGCTCATGGCCGGGTGCGCCACCAGTGCCTCCGCGAACCGCAGCGCCGCCACTTCGTCACCCGTGAAGCCCGCGAGCCACGCCGCGCGGAAGAGCAGCATCTCCGAGTGCGACGTCAACGGGCCGTGCGTCAGGGCCGCGCAGGCCATCCGCATCGCCTCGCTGTACGAGCCACGCAGGTACCAGATGTGCACGACGCCCGCGACGAGCCACGTGTGCCGCGGGTCGGTGCGTGGAACGCGTTCCACGGCGTGCAGCAACTGGTGTTCCTGGCTCGCCAGCCACGTTTCCGTGTTGTTCTCGATCATCGGTGCCGCCGCGATCTCACCGATCGCGCGGATCAGGTGGTCGACCAGCCGCTCGAACGTCACCGCGTCCTCGCCGCTCTCCCGCAGCCGCGCCAGGCCGAACAGGCGGATCGACTCGAGCATCCGGAACCGCGCGCCGGAGGACGACGGCGTGCGCACCACCAAGGACTTGGCGCGCAAGGAAGCCATCAGCTGCACGACCTCCGCCGGGTCGCCGCACACCGCGGCGGCCAGGTCGAGGTCGAAGTCGCCGATCATGCAGGAGAGCCGGCGCAACGCGGCCTGCTCGGCCGGTGCCAGCAGGTCGTAGCTCCACCTGATCACGGCGTCGAGCGTGCGGTGCCGCGCGGGCACGTCGGTCCGGGCGGCGGCCAGTTCGATCGCCAGCGGCAGGTGGTCGTGCACCGCGTCGGCGAGTTCCGGAGCGCCGCCGCACTCGACGAACATC
This sequence comes from Lentzea sp. NPDC092896, assembly GCF_044754905.1. Lineage (NCBI taxonomy): Bacteria > Bacillati > Actinomycetota > Actinomycetes > Pseudonocardiales > Pseudonocardiaceae > Lentzea > Lentzea sp. NPDC092896. The sequence continues at coordinate 286,830 of NZ_JBIVPX010000007.1, read as the reverse complement.
TGCCGGGCGTCCGCGGGAGACAGCGGACCGACCTCGACGCACATCTCGCCGGCCAGGTCGAGAGGTTCCCGGCTCGTCACCAGCACACGCAGGCGCGGACATCCGGCCAGCAGCTCGGCCACCGCCGAGGCGGCCTCGTGGATCAGGTGCTCGCAGTTGTCCAGCACCAGCAACCGGTGCTCGGCCAGCGCGCGGACGACGGTCGCGTGCAGTGGCGAACCCGGCTCCTCCCACACGTTCAGCGAGAACGCGATCACGTGCCACAGCAGGTCGGGCCGGTGCACGGACTCCAGCTCGACGACGGGGCCGGAGGGGCACAGTTCGGCCGCCAGCCGCGACTTCCCCGCGCCGCCGGGCCCGGCGAGCGTCACCAGCCGGTGCCGCCGCAGCAGCCGTCGCACGGTGGTCAGCTCGCGTTCCCGTCCCACCAGACGAGTGCGCGAGTTCATCGACCACGACATGGGCGCGATTCTAAGTGCGAATGCAATCCGAAGAAATGACGGCCGACAATTGCAGTTCAGCTCACAGACCGACGTGAACTGCGCAAACACCTTCCCCGGCGGGGACAGACCCGGCCGCGTGCTGAGACGGCGACTTCACGCTCCGTCGAGTTGCCACCGAGATTCCGGTCCGCGTCCCGGTCCGCGCCGTGCGAACCGGGAACCCGCACAAGCCCACGACCGCACGCGCGAAGCCCCCTCATCGAGCGTGAAGTCGCACAGAACCCAACGACTTCGCTCACTTTTGACCGATATTTCGCGCTTGTACGAAGTTGAGCGGTAATCACTTACCTGACTGATCTATCGGACACACCTTGTGGCACCGCGATTACGCGCGGTATGGTCTAGACCTTCAATCGCCGCCGCGATGTAACGGGAGTACGCACACATCAAGGCAAAGGAAGACACATGAAGATTGGACGCAAGGTTACGGCCGCCATGGCCGGCGTTCTCGCTGCACCGTTGATCGTCGTGGCACTCCCCAGCGGCACGGCGTTCGCGCACGGCTACATCAACTCGCCTGCCAGCCGTCAGGCGCAGTGCGCCAGCGGCGCCGTGAAGGACTGCGGTGCCATCCAGTGGGAGCCGCAGTCCGTCGAGGGTCCGAAGGGCCTGCAGAGCTGCCACGCCAACCTGTCGCAGTTCTCGGTGCTGAGCAACGACAACAAGGGCTGGAAGGTCGCCAACACCGGCCGTTCGGTGACGTTCAACTGGACGTTCACCGCCCGCCACCGCACGCGTGACTACGACTACTTCGTCGACGGCCGCAAGGTCGCGAACTTCAGCGGCAACAACCAGCAGCCGCCGGCGACCGTGTCGCACACCGTCAACGTGGGCTCCGCCGGCCGGCACAAGGTCCTGGCGGTGTGGAACATCGGCGACACCTCCAACGCGTTCTACTCGTGCATCGACATCAACGCGAGCTGATCACTGACCGCGTGAGGTCCCCTTCCTCTCACGCAGCAGCACGTCGACGTCGAACGGCATCAGGTTCAACGGCGGACCGGACAACGGTTTCCGCAGCGCGTCGAGGATCTCCGCGTTCATCCGCTCGATGATCGAGCGCGCTTCCTCGTCGGTCGTGGCCGCCAGGGCGCGGGCCCTGGCGGTCTCGGCCCGCCTGCGCAGCACCAGGGAAGGGGGCAACCCTGCACTGCCCTCTTCCTCCCGGACCTTCCTCTTGATCCACCAGTCCTCTTCGAGCGCTTCTCCCGCGCCGGGCAACGGTTTTCCGGCGCCCGGCAGGTCGTCGAACTCACCGCGTTCCTGGGCTTCGCGGATCTGCCTGTCGATCCACGACTCGAACCCCATCCCGGGCGGTTTCCGTTGTGTCACGGGGAGAACCTCCTGACCGCGGCCCCGATCGCCTCTCGGAGGGCGGGGCTGCCCTTGTGGCCACTGTCGTCCACGAGGGTCAGCTCGGCGTCCGGCCACCCCCGCGCCAGTTCGTAGGCCGTGTCCGCCGGGCAGCTCATGTCACGGCGTCCGTGGATCAACGCCGCCGGGATGCCGGCGAGCTTGCCCACGTTGCCCAGCAGGTCGTCCACGAACCCGTGGTTCGCGTAGTAGTGCGCGCAGATCCGCACGAACGCGATCATGTCGTCGGAAGCCTTGTCCATGAACAGGTTCGGGGTGCCGAAGCTCTCGAACGAGAGCACCGTGTCCTCCCATTCGGACCACGCGATCGCCGCCTTCTCCCGCACCTCGCGGTCGGGGCTCTCCATCAGTTCGGCGTACGCCCGGACAACGTCCTCAGGATCGCCGACGTACGCGCTGTAGCGGGCCCACGCCTCGGGGAAGAACCGCGAAACGCCCTTGTACAGCCACTCCAGCTCACGTTCGGACGACATCGTCACCGCGATGAGGATCATCTCGGAGACGCGCTCGGGATGCCGTTGCGCGTAGGCGACCGCGAGCGTGGTGCCCCAGGAACCGCCGTACAGCAACCACTTCTCGATGCCGAGGTGCTCGCGGAGCTTCTCCATGTCGGCGATCAGGTGCTCGGTGGTGTTGACGCTCATGTCCGCCGCCGGGTCACCGGCGTGCGGTGTGCTCTGACCACACCCGCGCTGGTGGAAGATCACGATGCGGAACTTCTCGGCGTCGAGCGACTTCCGCGCGCCCTTCGACGGCGCGCCCGGTCCGCCGTGGAGGAACACGGCAGGCTTGCCGTCGGGATCGCCGACGATCTCCCAGTAGACCTGGTTGCCGTCACCGACGTCGAGCATGCCGTGTTCGCAGGGCTCCATGAATTCGAGCGTACCGAGCTACACCGACAGCGCCTTCCAGGTCAGACCGGCGTCATCCGACCGGTAGACCTCGGCGAACTCGTGGCCGGGTCCACCGCGCACCAGCGTGGCGTGCCGCGAGTCCGAGAACGCCAGGTCCTCGAACGGCGATCCGCCGAGCGTGAGCGGCGTGTCCCACTTCGCGCCGAGTCCGCGGTGCACGAACGACCAGTCGCGCCCGGTCGCGGCCACCAGCGCCGCCTCCGGTGACACCGCGAAGCCCGTCGTGATGCCCTCGCGCGGCGGCACGCTGACGGTCTTGAACGGCCCGCTGCCCGAGGCCTGGCGCAGTTCCTTCGTCATGTTCCCGAAGCCGGGATCGAAGCTGCACAACGCATAGCGGTCGGCGCCGACCGTGCCGAGCCGGGTCGCCGAGAACTCGGTGCACGGCGCCGGCTGCTCCAGCCAGCCCGCCGGAGACCGGGTCCAGTACCGGTTCTCCACACCGATCGTCGACAGCGAGACCTGACCGGGAGCGATCTCCCCGCGTGACTGGCCCTTGACCTCGACGCCGGGAACCGGTTGCCACGAGCCGAACCACAGCTCGCGGTGGAACAGCCGCGACGACGTGCCGTCGTAGATCACCGCGAGGAACCCGGAGTCGTCGAAGCCCAGCGCGCCAACGGTTCCCTTGATGCCGGACGGTTCCCAGCGCGTGCCGCCGTTGCTGGTGACGAACAGCTGCTCGCCGTCGGTCACCATGCCCGCCGCGTCGTTCGCGAAGAGCACCCGCAGCCGGTCGGTCTCCGGCACGGACAGCGCCGGGGTCTTCACCCTCGTCCACGACGCCCCGCCGTCGAGCGTGCGGACGAGCTGCGGGCAGTTCGCGGTCTGGCACAGGGTGTCGAGGCCCAGCACCCAGCCGCGGTCAGCGGCGGGCCACGACGTCGACGCGGGCACGACCCCGGTGCCCGCCTGCGCGACGGAAGCGGTCAATCCGGTCAGCAACAACGAAACAGCAAGAACAGCAATGCGTTTCCCCCACATCGCCTTCTCCCCTCAAGAGGCTGATTCCCACTCAACACCTCTTGCCCGTGAAGCGGCAACCACCCACAACGTCACCAAAACCCCCGCACCACCCGCCAGCACGAGGATCAGCCGCGGGCCGACGACGTCGATGAGCAGACCACCGACGATGTACGAAACCGCTGCCGCCACACCGATCCCGCCGTAGAAGTTGCCGAACACCCTGCCCGTTCGATCACCCGGTACGAGCCGCTGGACCAACGTGCTGTGCGCGACGTCCATCGCCGCGATTCCCAGTCCCCGCACGGCTTGCAGCGCGAACGCCGACGCGACGCCCCACGCCAGGCCGGTGAACAGGTTGCCGGCGCTGCTGATCAGGAACCCGGTGACGAGCAAGGTGACCATGCTCCACCGTGCCGATCCCCTGGCCAGCAACGCGTAGCCGAGGAGCAGACCAATGCCGACCGCGCCGAGGACGACACCGGCCACGCTCTCCGACTCGCCGAACACGCCCATCGTCAGCTGCAGCACCGCGACGTCGTCGATGGCGGTGCACGCGACGACACCGCAGAAGCCCAGGAAGACGATCCGCAACGCCCGGTTGCGCCAGATCTCGCTCACGCCGGCCTTCACGTCGGTGAACACCGTCTCCCCCGGCTCGGCCGGTACGACGAGTTTCGGCAGGCGCAGCAACAACAACGCCGACAGACCGAACGAGACCGCGTCCACGAGCAGCACGCCGCGGGTGTCCATGAACTGCAGCAGCACGGCCGCGAGGAACGGCCCGATGACGTCGGCGCTGTTGGATCCGAGGCCCAGCGCGGTGTTCGCCTGCGCGAGGTCCTTCTCCGCGACCAGGCTCGGCACCGCCGCCCGCGAGGCGGGGATGAAGATCTGCCCGATCACGGCCCGCACCCCCACCAGTGCGAGCAGGATCGGCAGCGGCGGCAGCGTGAACGCGATGACCGCCAGCAGCACGCCCTGCGCGACCTCGCAGACGATCATGACGGTGCGCCGGTCGAACCTGTCGCTGATCACCCCGGTCAGCGGACTGAGCAACGACGGCGCGAAGTCGCCCACGAGCAGCAGCGCCGCCACCGCGATCGCTTTCCCCAGCACGGACTGCACGTGCACCATCAGCGTGACGAGGCTGAGCGCGTCCCCCACAACAGAAACGACCCGTGCGGTGCTGAGCACGCGCAACGGGCCGTTTTCCTTCAGAAGCGTCAGCACATGGCTACTTTGCCAACACCTGGTCGAGCTGGTCAGCCAATTTGTTCATGATCCCGGCGTAGGAGGAGTAGCTCAGCGGGGCGACCGCGTTCCACTCGACGAACCGGCCGGCCTGCACGGCGGGCAGGCCCTGGAAGACCGGGTGGCCCTCCTTCATCTTCTCCGGGCTGAGCACGTGCTGGCGGGTGTCCCACATGATCACGTGCTCTTTGTACGTGCCGGAGTTCTCCCACGACAGCGACTGGAAGTAGCCGCCGCCCTCGGTGTCGGGCTTGTCCGGCGTGAGCAGCGGCAGGCCGAGCTCCTTGACGTACCAGTCGAGGTCCGGGTTGCGGGCGGGCACGGCGACGTAGAAGAGCTTCGGGTCCGCGCCGATGACCTGGATCTTCTGCTTGGCGTCCGTCATCTTCTTGCCGATCACCTTGAGCCGCTCGGAGGCCTTGGTGAACGCTTCCTCGTCAGCCTTCACCTTTGCCGAGTCGACGTCGGCACCGAGTGACTTCGCGAGCTCCTTGAAGCGCTTCACGCCGTCCGGCAGCTGGATCTTCGACTGGCCGATGCCGACCGTCGGGGCGATCTTGGAGACCTTCTCCTCGAACTCGGCGGTGAGGTGCCAGAGTCCGGAGACCTCGGGGTAGTAGCCGGCGACGACCAGGTCGGCGTTCAGCGCGGCGAACTTCTCGAAGTCGATCTCGCCGTAGCCGGGGCCGGTGACGTCGGTGACCTGGCTCGGGTCGATGCTGCCCGCCTCCGGGTCGGTCGTGCCGTCCGCGCGCTTGAGCGGGCCGAACGTGCCGACGACGTTGATGCCGTAGTCCTTGAGGGCGCCCGCGGCGGACACCTGCGCGACGACGCGTTCCGGACGCTTGGGCGCGGTGACCTCCTTACCGCGATCGTCCTTGAAGGACCACTGGCCACTTCCCTGCTCCGTGGGAGCGTTTCCACCGCACCCGGCCACTAGGCCGAGCAGCAGAACCGCGGCGACTGTCCTGCGCACCTGTCCACCTCCTGATTTAGGCTTGCCTAACCTATCAAGAGAGTTCCGGAACCGGGAATGTGCGGTAGGTTGGTCACCGTGCGGAGCCAACTGACGACAGGGCGTCGTTTCGCCGTCGTCGTCGCACTGATGTTGGTCGCGGTGTTCGTGCTCCACCCGGCCTGTCCGCCGGAGCCCACCCACCACGGCGCGTTCACCCCCGGCATCTCCGGCGAGTTCTGCCACCACGGCGACACGCACCACCTGTCGGCCGCCGCTCCCGCGCAGGCCGCCGTCCAGGCGAGTCCCTTCGCCCCCGTCGTGCCGGTCGTGGCCGCCGAGCCCGTCGCGCGTCCCGCCGTCAGAACGCGGTCGTGTCCGCGGCGCTCCGAGCACGTGAGTTCGGGGCGCACCTTGTTGCTCGACCTCGGGATCTCTCGAACCTAGGCCGGCCCCCGCCCCCGACATCGGCCTGTCACCACACTCTTTCGAGGAATCCCCATGTCTGTTCCCGTGCTGCGCGAAAACACGCCCGCGGGCATCGTCGGCAACACTCCGGTGCTCTGGATCGACGAACTCTCCCGCACCTCCCCCACCGGTTTCTGGGCGAAGCTGGAGAGCGCCAACCCCGGCGGTGGCATGAAGGACCGCGCCGCCCTGCACATGATCGGCCGCGCGCTGGACCGCGGTGACCTCCTGCCCGGCGGCCACGTCGTGGAGTCGACCAGCGGCACGCTCGGTCTCGGCCTGGCGCTCGCCGGGGTCGTGCACGGCATTCCCGTGACGCTCGTGACCGATCCCGGCCTGGAACCGATCATCCGGCGGATGCTGCGCGCCTACGGTGCGACCGTGGACCTCGTGGAGAGTCCACATCCGACCGGAGGCTGGCAGGAGGCACGGCGCGAACGCGTGGCGGCGTTGCTCTCGGAGCTGCCCGGCGCCTACTGCCCCGACCAGTACAACAACCCGGACAACGTGGCCGGGTACGCGCCGCTCGCGCACGAACTGGCCGCGCAGCTCGGCCATGTCGACGTGCTGGTGTGCGCGGTGGGCACCGGCGGCCACTCCGCCGGGGTCGCTTCGGTGCTGCGTCAGCACTTCCCGGCGTTACGGCTGGTCGGCGTCGACACGATCGGGTCGACGATCTTCGGCCAGCCCGCGCGGACCCGGCTGATGCGCGGGCTCGGGTCGAGCATCTTCCCGCGCAACGTCGACTACCCGGCGTTCGACCAGGTGCACTGGGTGAACCCCGGCGAGGCGGTGTGGGCGTGCCGGGCGCTGGCCTCGCGGCACTACGCGAGCGGCGGCTGGAGCGTCGGCGCGGTCGCCCTGGTGGCGTCCTGGCTGGCCAGGACCTCCCCGCCCGGCACGCGGATCGCCGCGGTGTTCCCGGACGGGCCGCAGCGCTACTTCGACACGGTGTTCAGTGACGAGTACTGCGCTGCCCACGGCCTGATGGACGTGGTTCCCGCCGTGGATCCGGTCGAGATCTCCTCGGTGGGAGAACGCGAAGTGCTGTCGTGGAGCATGTGCCGGTCCGTTGTGGACCCTCTGGCGGTGACGGCGTGATCGCGCAGTTCCGCTCGTTCGACCGCAGCGTGCAGTTGTTGCTGCTCAACCAGTTCAGCATCAACGTGGGCTTCTACATGTTGATGCCGTACCTCGCCTCGCACCTGTCGGTGACGCTGGCGCTGGCCGGATGGGCCGTCGGACTCGTCCTGGGGGTGCGGAACTTCGCGCAGCAGGGCATGTTCCTGATCGGCGGGACGCTGGCGGACCGCCTGGGGTACAAGCCTTTGATCGTGGCGGGCTGCGCGTTGCGGACCGGCGGGTTCGCGTTGCTCGGGCTGGTGGACGGGCTGCCGGCGCTGGTGATCGCCTCGGCGGCCACCGGGTTCGCCGGGGCGTTGTTCAACCCTGCCGTGCGGGCGTACGTGGCCGCTGATGCCGGGCCACGGCGCGTGGAGGCGTTCGCGTTGTTCAACGTCTTCTACCAGACCGGAATCCTGGTGGGGCCGTTGGTCGGGCTGGCGTTGACGGCCGTGGACTTCCGGCTCACGTGCCTGGTCGCGGCCTTCGTGTTCCTCGTGCTGACGGTGTTGCAGTGGCGGTCGCTGCCCGCGCGGGCCGGTTCGCCGTCCGGGGACTCGGTGCTCGCGGACTGGCGGCTGGTCTTCTCGAACCGGCGGTTCGTGCTGTTCGCGCTCGCGATGACCGGCTCGTACGTGCTGTCGTTCCAGGTCTACCTGGCGCTGCCGCTGGCCTCGGGGTCGGCGGTGCTGACCGCCGTGCTGTTCGCGGTGTCGGGCGTGCTGGCGGTGGCGGGACAGCTGCGGGTGACGGCGTGGGCGCGTGCCCGGCTCGGACCCGACCGGTCGCTGGCCGCCGGGATGGCGGTGCTGGGCCTGGCGTTCCTGCCCGCGATCCACGGCGGCTGGACCGGGCTGGTGCTGTGCGCGGCCCTGCTCGCACTGGGCACGATGGTGGTGTTCCCGTTCGAGATGGACAAGATCGTCTCGTTGTCGGGCGACCGGCTCGTGGCGACGCACTACAGCCTCTACAACACGGTCGTGGGCGTCGGGATCCTGCTCGGCAACCTGCTCACCGGCGTCGGGTTCGACGCCGCCGCGCGTGCTGGTGTGCCGTGGGTGCCGTGGCTCGTGCTCACGGCGCTGGGACTCGGGTGCGCGTGGGCGTTGAAGAAGTTGGCGGCCCGTGTCGATTCCGCGGTCGCCGGTTCGACGTCCTAGCAGAAGGAAGGTTCCGGATCGGAGGGTCGCCATGATCGCCACGCTCATCGCCACACTGGTCGAGGAGGACCACGCGGAGGACGACGGCGTCCTGGCGCCCGACGACCGGCTGACCTGCCACGTGCACGGCAGGTGGATCCATCAGTGCGTGTCGTCGCCCGTGCACGTCAACCCGGTCACGCGGCACCGCTGGTGCCGTGGCTGCGACTCGCCGCTGGGCGTCGTGGTCGACGAGCTCGCCGGTGCCGTCGCGATGCGCTGCCCCCGTTGCGGACACGGGGGCAGCGCCGCCACCGCCCGTCTGCTCGCCGCGTGCCGTGCCTCGATCGAGGCACACCGGGCCGCCTGATCGGGTGACACCGACCGAATTGCCCTTTTGGTCCAATATGTTGCTCTTCGTGTCTATTTCCTCACGCATCGCCACTGTTCTGGCCGCCACCGCGGGAGTCGCGCTGGTGACCGCGTCGCCCGCACTCGCCGACGAGCTCGTGGACGTCGAGTTCGACGGTCCCGTGCTCGTCGTCGGCGGACCGCTCGTCGACCTCGACTGAACCCCTGCGCCCGTTCGGCCGTACGCCTCCTCAGAAGCCGCATTCCGACTCCTGAGGAGGCCGCGTGCCCGGCCGTGCTGCAAGGACTACCGCTTTGGCCGCCGTGATCGCCGCGACGGTGGTGTCGATGCCTTCGGCGCACGCGCAACCCGCCGACGACGCGTTGAAGGTCTACAACGACCTGACGCGAGAGGCCGAGAAGCTCAGCCAGGACCACCTCAAGGCGCAGGGCGACTTGTCGAGGGCGAACGGGATCGTGGTCGCCGCCACCGAGGCGGAGAAGAAGGCGCTGGCCGAGTCGGAGCAGTTCCGCGGCCAGGTCGACACGCTGACCGAGGCGACGTTCGAGGGCGCCCGGCTCAACGACCTGTCGGCGTTCCTGACCTCGTCGTCCCAGCAGGACTTCCTGGAACGCATGCAGGCCATGAACATCATCGCCGCCGACCAGAACGAGGCGGTGTCGCGCATGAACGCCACGCTGGCCGCGGCCACGAAGGCGCGTACTGACGCCGCCACCGCCGCGTCGGCCGCGGAGAAGTTCGCCGCCGACGTGTCCACCCGCAAGGTCGCCATGGAGCAGCAGGTGTCGACCGCGCGGACGAAGTACCAGTCGTTGTCCGCGCCGCAGAAGCAGACACTGGCCAGCACCGGCCCCAAGGTCACCGTGAACGCGCCCGCGGGTGCGGCCGGCGTCGCGCTCACCTTCGCGCTGGGCGAGCAGGGCAAGCCGTACGTGTTCGGTTCGAACGGACCCAACTCGTGGGACTGCTCGTCGCTGATGCAGGCCGCCTACCGCGCCGCGGGGGTGTCCATTCCGCGCGTCACCTACGACCAGGCGAAGGTCGGCCGAGGCGTGGGTCGCGGCGAGGTCGCGCCCGGCGACCTCATCATCTACTACGCAGGTCAGTCGCATGTGGCCATGGCCGTGGACGGCACCCGCGCGGTGCACGCGTCCACCGAGGGCGTTCCGGTGAAGATCGCGAACATCGACTCGATCGGCCCCATTTCGGTGATTCGCCGGGTTGTCGGGTGACGCTTCTCTCCCACCCCGCGATAAACCCACGTGGACCACTGTGAGAGCGTGCCTCCAGGTGAACTGCTGAGGAACCTGGTGCTGGACGAAGGCAAGGTCATTCCGTAACCTGTCCGAGACCTTCGGCCCAGCAGTTAACCCACTCGGGGCACACGCCAAGGTTGTCGCCTTACGCGGAGTAGTTCTCGCGGGCGACTGCCAGGAAAAAGGAGGACCCGCGACGTGGTGTCGCAACCCTCACGCCGCATCGTGCGTGGAGCACTCGTGGCGACGGCTGCCGTCGTCGCGGCAACACTCCCCACGGCGCCGGCCACCGCACAGCCCAACGCCGCGGACGCGCTCAAGAAGTACAACGAGCTGTCCGAGCAGGCGTCCAAGCTCAACCAGGACCACCTCAAGGCCCAGGACGACCTGAAGGCCAAGCAGGGTGAACTGGACAAGGCCAAGGGTGACCTGGCCGAGGCCCAGAAGGCCGAGGAGGCCCTCCGCGGTCAGGTCGACCTCCTCACCGAGGCCACCAACTCGGGCGCGAACTTCAGCCAGATCTCCGCGCTGCTGGTGAGCGACTCGCAGCAGGACTTCCTCAACCGCATGTCGGCCATCAACATCCTCGCGGCCGACAACGCGGACGCCCTGCAGAAGCTGACCGACGCGGTCAACAAGGCCGACGCGGCGACGAAGTCGGCCAACGAGGCGACCGAGACGTCGAAGAAGCTCCTCGCCGAGATGGACCAGAAGAAGACCGATCTCGACAAGCAGCTCGCCGAGGCGCAGACCCAGTACCGGTCGCTCAGCTCCTCGGTGAAGAACCAGCTGGCCGCGTCCGGCGACATGTCGAACATCAACGTGCCGGCGGGCACGGCGGGCCGGGCGCTGCAGTTCGCACTCGACCAGCGCGGCGAGCCCTACGTCTACGGCTCCAACGGCCCGGACTCGTGGGACTGCTCGTCGCTGATCCAGAAGGCGTACGCCTCCGCGGGTGTGTCCATCGGCCGCACCAGCTACGCCCAGGCGGCCGCCGGTCGCTCGGTCAGCCGTAGCGAGGTCAAGGCCGGCGACATCATCGTCTACTACTCGAGCCAGTCCCACGTGGCGATGGCGGTGGACGGCATTCGCGCCGTGCACGCGTCGACCGAGGGTGTGCCGGTGAAGATCGCCGACATCGACTCGATCGGCCCGATCTCGGTCATCCGCCGCATCGAGGGCTGACCTTCAGTTCCTGTCGAACGCCCCTTGCCCCTCCGGGCAGGGGGCGTTTTTCACTCCCTCGGGTGCACGTGCTTTCGTGGCCCTGCGGGACGGGCCCGCCTTGACTAGGTTCCGCTTCGGGCGCCGCCGTTTCGGGCGGCCGTCGTCGTCCGAAGTGGAGCGTTGTAGTGGACACCTTGCAAGCCGGGCAGGAAATCACCCGTGGCCAGCAGCTGACGAGCGTCAACGGGTACGTGCTGACCCTGCAGTCCGACGGGAACCTGGTGCTCTCGCAGGACTCCGGCACGGTGTGGGCCAGCGGCACCGACGGCAAGGGCGCGGTGCGGGCCGCCCTTCAGGACGACGGCAACTTCGTGCTCTACACGAGCGACGAGAACGCCGTGTGGTCCACCGGCACCCAGGGCAACGAGGGCTCGCGCCTGGTCCTGCAGGACGACAGGAACCTGGTCGTGTTCGCCGCCGACGGCAGCGCGAAGTGGGCCAGCAACACCAACACCGACTCGCCGCAGCCCACCCCCGAGGCGGCCGCTCCGGCTCCGGCCCCGGTCGAGGAGGCCCCGGCCGCGCCCGCCGCTCCGGCCGTGCAGACCTACACCGTCGAGGGTGGCGACTCGCTGTGGGCGATCGCCGAGCGCTTCTACGGTGACGGCAACCGCTACGGCGAGATCGCGTCCGCCAACGGGATCTCGAACCCGGACCTCATCCACCCCGGTCAGGTGCTGACCATTCCCTGATTCCGGGGCTGTTCACGAAACGGGCCGGATCCCCTCATCCCCGAGGAGGTCCGGCCCGTTTCGCACGTCAGGCGTCATCCACGCTGATTCCACCTGAACAAGAATTCTGCTCAGCCAGCCTGCTCCTGGCGCGCGATGGCGAAGGCCGGGTTGCCCTCGTCGTCCTGGCGCACGTCGAGGACCTTGTCCTCCAGGTACTGGGCGGCGGCCGGCTCCAGGATGACCTTGGCCCCGGCGGGCGCGGCCACCACCTCGTCCCCGTCGACGGGCTGGCTCAGCGACAGCTCCAGAGCGGCCTGGCTGTTCTGCTCGGCGGCCAGGGCAAAGCGCAGGCCGGTGTCGTCGGTGGTGCCTTCGGACTGCGAGGTCAGCTCGTTGATGACCTCGGCAGCCATCGGCGTCACTTCGAGCATGTCGGCCCCTAACATCGGAAACAAGAAACTCGTTCCGTGTTCCCGGCCTGGTCCGTTCTCAATCACCGATCGACGAAATCCCAGGTCAGCGGGCCGCAGCAGGCGTTGCCGCCTGGCTGGCGGGACGTGCCGGACCGACACCCACCTCGTTCGCGGCCCGCAGCGGACCTGCCACGGGACCAACGTGCTCAGGCTTGCGCGAGGGCTCTCGCCCAGCCCACCAACCCCGTCACGCGACGCGGTGCGCCTGCCGTGACACCTCGTTGCGCACGTGCCCGCAGGCCGAGCACACCCGCGGCACCGGCACGAGCTCGGCGACCAGCTTCCACGAGTCGGCGAACGACGGCACCTCCTGGCCCGGCGTGAGCAGGCTGTCGAGCACCTCCTGGCGGCGGCGCCCCTTCTCGCGGCTGCGCTCCACCGGGTCGCGCCGATGGGCCAGGGCGCGCGACTCCGCCCGTGCGCGCTCGCCGTCCGACGTGAGGCCGGTGGCGCGGCGCGGGGCGTGCAGTGCGGCGTTGCGGCGGTTCACGCGGTACCACTCGCCGAGCGAGACGCCGGACAGCGGCGGCTTGGCGAGGCCCGCGCCGTCCGCCGTCCAGGTGCGCAGGCGGGCGCGCAGGAACTCGTGGGCCACCTGGGCCCGCGAACGAGGGCGGCCCTGGCGGGTGCCGTCCGGCTTCTTGTCGATGGCCACGAGCAGGGCGTCGACGCACCAGCCCGCCGTGAACCACGGTTCGAGCAGGCGCCGGACCCAGCGGCGGTCGGCGTCCGGCCACGAGGCACGCACGCACAGGGACTCGACGGCGACGTCCACGTCCGCGTCGGTGGACGGAACCACGCGGCCTGGCCAGCGACGGGCTTCGATCTGCATCGGAAACTGACCTCCTCCAGCAAGCCTTGCGAACACCTGTTCGACAGGATGCCACGGGGGTCTGACAAAAAATGAACCTCTACCGTCTGACCAGGCAAAACTCACCCGTTCAGCAGAGCCCGACCGGGTTGGCGGCGTGGTCGCCGGGCACCCCGCGATCCCAGCGCTAACCTGCGCGAATGACCCACCACGAGCCCCATGACGAGGTCACCGGCGACCGGATGAACTGGCTGCGCGCGGGAGTCCTCGGCGCCAACGACGGCATCGTCTCGACCGCCAGCCTCGTGGTGGGCGTCGCCGGAGCCACCACGGACCGCGCCCAGATCCTCGTCGCGGGCCTCGCCGGCCTGTTCGCGGGCGCGATGTCCATGGCCAGCGGCGAGTACGTGTCCGTCAGCAGCCAGCGCGACGCCGAACGCGCCCTCCTCGCCCAGGAACGCGCGGAGCTGCGGGACATGCCGGAACAGGAGCTCCAAGAGCTCACGGAGATCTACAAGGGCAAAGGCCTCGACGCGCAGACCGCTGAAGAAGTCGCCAAGCAGCTCACCAAGCACGACGCGCTGGCCGCCCACGCCGAGGCCGAGCTGCACATCGACCCGGACGAGCTGACGAACCCGTGGGGCGCCGCCATCGCGAGCTTCATCGCGTTCACCATCGGTGCGTTGCTCCCCCTCGCCGCGATCGCGTTCACGAGCACCACCCTGCGCGTGCCGGTCACCGTCGTCGCCGCGATCCTCGCCCTGGCCCTCACCGGCTTCGTCAGCGCCCGGCCCAGCGGCGCGGACAAGCGGCGTGCCGTCGTCCGCAACGTCGTGGGCGGCCTGATCGCCATGGGCGTCACCTATGCGATCGGTTCGCTGGTGGGCCAAGGCATTGGATGACGCCGAACTGGGTACTGCGGTGGGCATGAGCGAAGAACGTGGCGCGTACGTCCAGGAGAGCGGCGCCGAGGGCCTCGACGAGGACAACCTCGGCCACGACCCGTTGGAGACCGAGCCGGAGGAAGGCTGGGCCGAGTCCAACCGGTACGGGACGACCGAATACGAGCAGGCGCACCCGCGACCGCTCGATGAACGCCTCAAAGAAGAACGCAGCGATGTCGGCGAGACGGGTGCATGATCGAACCATGAGCCTCGGCCTCCCGGACAAGATCACAGCGCTGCTGTTCGACCTCGACGGCGTGCTCACGAGCACCGCCGTGCTGCACCGGCAGGCGTGGCGGCAGACGTTCGAAGCCATGGGCCAGCCGTTCAGCGAGCAGGACTACCTCGCCTACGTGGACGGAAAGCCGCGCTACGACGGTGTCCGCAGCTTCCTGACCTCACGCGGCCTCACGCCGTCGGAGGACGAGATCCGCCGCATCGGCGACCAGAAGAACGACCTCGTCAACGAGATCATCGACAAGGAGGGCATCACGCCGTACCCCGCGTCGGTCACGTATCTGAAAGCCGCGCGCGAGGCGGGCCTGCCCATCGGCGTCGTCACGTCCTCGGCCAACGCCATGCGCGTGCTGAAGTCCGGCAACCTGCTCGACTACGTCGACGCGCTGGTGGACGGCAACGTGATCACCGCGTCGAACCTGCGGGGCAAACCGGCGCCCGACTCGTTCGTCGAGGGCGCCAGAAGACTGAAGACGGCACCGGAGAACGCCGCGGTCTTCGAGGACGCGCTCGCGGGCGTGCAGGCGGGGCACGACGGCGGCTTCGGGTACGTCGTGGGCGTCGACCGCGGCCACCAGCGCGACGCGCTGAAGTCGCACGGCGCCGACGTGGTCGTCGACGAGCTCGACGAGCTGCTCTCATGAGCTACGCGGTCGAACCGTGGCAGCTGCGCTGGCAGGGCCTGTCGGTGGACGACCTGCACCAGACCGAGTCGACGTTCGCGCTGGCCAACGGCCACATCGGACTGCGCGGCACGCTCGACGAGGGTGAGCCGCGCGGTCTGCCCGGCACGTACCTCAACGGCTTCTACGAAGAGCACCAGCTGCCGTACGGCGAGGGTGGCTACGGCTACCCGGAGGCAGGCCAGACCGTCGTCAACGTCACCGACGGCAAGATCATCCGGCTGCTGGTCGAGGACGAGCCGCTGGACATGCGCTACGGCAACGCCATCGAGCACGAACGCACGCTCGACTTCCGCTCCGGCACGTTGCGCCGCCGCACGGTCTGGGAATCGCCCACGGGCAGGCGTGTGACCGTGCGCAGCGAGCGGCTCGTGTCGTTCACACAGCGCGCGGTCGTCGCCATCCGCTACGAGGTCGAGCCGGAGGACGCTCTACAACTCGTCGTCCAGTCCGACCTGCTCGCGAACGAACCGGTCGCGAGCCGCAGCAACGATCCCCGCGTCGCCGCCGCGCTGGACGCTCCGCTGGTCAACGACTTCAAGATGGCGGAGAAGACGCGGGCCGTGCTGTGCCATCGCACCAAGGTGTCCGGTCTGCGGATGGCCGCCGCCATGGACCACGAGGTCGAGGTCGACGGCGTGGACGTGCACACCGAGATCCGCGCGGAGGACGACCTGGCCCGGTTCACCGCGGCCGTCGACGTGCCGGCGGGCGGGGTCCTGAAGCTGACCAAGTACCTGGCCTACGGCTGGTCGGGGCAGCGGTCGACACCGGCGTTGCGAGCGCAGGTCGAGGCGGCGCTGGCGGGCGCGTGCCAGACCGGCTGGGACGGGCTCGTCCAGGAGCAAAAGGCGTTCCTGGACGACTTCTGGGAGGTCGCCGACATCGAGATCGACGGCGACGACCAGTTGCAGCAGGCGATCAGGTTCGCGTTGTTCCACATCCTGCAGGCCGGGGCGCGCGGCGAGTCCCGTGCCATCCCAGGAAAAGGCCTCACCGGACCGGGCTACGACGGCCACGCGTTCTGGGACACCGAGATGTTCGTGCTCCCGGTGCTCACCTACACGCTGCCCGACGCCGCCCGCGACGCGCTGCGATGGCGTCATGCCACTTTGGACAAAGCCCGCGACCGCGCGAAGGTGTTGGGGCTCAAGGGAGCCGCGTTCCCGTGGCGTTCGATCAACGGCGCCGAGTGTTCCGCGTACTGGCCGGCGGGCACGGCCGCGTTCCACGTCTCCGGCGACGTCGCCTACGCCACCCAGCAGTACCTGAACGCCACCGGTGACGAGGACTTCGACCGCGACCAAGCCACCGAGATCCTCGTGGAGACCGCACGGCTGTGGTCCTCGCTGGGCCATCACGACCGGCACGACGGGTTCCGCATCGACGGCGTGACGGGCCCGGACGAGTACTCGGCGATCGTCGACAACAACGTCTACACGAACCTGATCGCCCAGCAGAACCTGCGCGCGGCCGCCGACGCCGCCGAACGGAATCCCTGTGACGCGACGGAAGAAGAGATCGCGGCCTGGCGCAGGGCCGCGGACGCGATGGCGATCCCGTACGACGACATGCTCGAGGTGCATCCGCAGGCGGACAACTTCACCAAGCACGCCGAGTGGGACTTCGAGAACACCCCGGAGGAGAAGTACCCGCTGCTGCTGCACTTCCCGTACTTCGACCTGTACCGCCGCCAGGTGGTGAAGCAGGCGGACCTGGTGCTCGCGATGCACGTCCGTGGTGACGTGTTCACCGACGAGGAAAAGGCCCGCAACTTCGCCTACTACGAGGCCCGCACGGTGCGCGACTCGTCGTTGTCGGCGGGCACGCAGGCGGTGCTGGCGGCCGAGGTCGGACACCTCGGGCTGGCGTTCGACTACCTGGTCGAGGCCGCGTTCACCGATCTGCACGACCTGCACAGCAACGTCACCAACGGCCTGCACATGGCGTCGCTGGCGGGTGCGTGGACGGCGCTGGTGGCCGGGTTCGGCGGCATGCGCGACCACGGCGGTGAGCTCACGTTCGCGCCGAGGATGCCGGACCAGCTGACCCGCTTCTCGTTCCGGATGTCCTTCCAGGGCACGAGAATCTCCGTGGACGTGTGCGCGGGTGAGGCCACCTACCGGATCGTGGACGGCACGTCGCTGACCACGAAGCACCACGGTGAGCCGATCACGATCACGGCGGACGCTCCGGTGACCATGCCGATCCCGAAGGCTCCCGACCTCGAGCGACCTCCGTCGCCGTTCGGCCGGGAGCCTCGCAGGCACTAGCTGAGCCGGGAGACCTGGTAATGCGCGATCAGGTCTCCCCTCACGATCACGCTCAGATTGACGGTGATGGTCGGCCGGTCGGCGAACGAGAAATCGACCGACAAATAGCCGAGCACCAGGTCATCGGCCAGCCTGCGCGTTTCCAGAATCTTGTACTCGGCCTTCATGCCGATGGGCTGGGAATCGTAGTAGGCGGCCACTGCCCGGCGTCCGACTCCGTAGGGGTGCAGCCCCTGGAAAATGGCGTCCTCGGTGAAGTTCGACGCCACGCGCTCGGGATCGTGCGCGTCCACGGCGTCCTTCCACCGGTCCATGACGTCTTCGAGGACCATGTCAGTGCCCCGCGCTCTGGCCGCCGTCGACGTGCAGGATCTCGCCCGTCACGAAGCCGGCCTGTTCGAGGAACGTGATCGCGTCGACGACGTCGGAGATCTCGCCGATCCGGCCGACGGGGTGCAGTCCGGCCAGGGCCTCGTGGGTCTCCGGAGCGTGCATCGGCGTCTTGATGATGCCGAGCGCGACGGTGTTGAAGCGGATGTTCCTGGTCGCGTACTCGACGGCGAGGGACTTGGTGACGGCGTTCAGACCGCCCTTGGTCAGCGACGCGAGGGCGGACGGCACCGCCGACAGCGCGTGGTCGACCAGGGTCGTGGACACGTTCACGACGTGGCCGCCGTTGTCGTCCATGGCCGCGACCGCGCTGCGCGTGATGTCGAAGAACCCGACGAGGTTGGTGCCGGTGACGGCCGCGAAGTCCTCGTCGGTGTACTCGGTGAAGGGCTTGGCGACGAAGATGCCGGCGTTGTTCACGAGCGAGTCGACCCGGCCGAACCGCGCGAGCGTCTCCTTGACGACCCGCGCGCCCTCACCGGGCTTGCTGAGGTCGGCGCGGATCGCGAGCACCTCGGGGTCGTTCGAGTCCTCGATGGAACGCGAGACCGCGACAACCGAATAGCCGAGCTTGCGATAGGCCGGAACGAGTGCCGCGCCAATTCCCTGCGACGCTCCCGTGACGATTGCCACCCTGCTGGTCATTTTCCTGCTCGCTTTCGAAGGAGGAGTAGCGGTTCTGACAGCCACAACCACCCGCTCCCGCGCCGAATTTCGCGGAATCGCGACCCGTTTCCTCCCTCGTGCGAGGCTCAGCCTCTCACCGCACGGTAGGGGTCGTCCGAGGGCAGCCAGACGCGGTCCAGACCGAGGTCACCGACGTCCCGTACGATCGCGTCGGCGGCGGCGATGACGTCCGCGCGTTCCTCGTCCTCGCGGCGCACCAGCGACCAGGTCCACACGACCTCGGGATCGACGACGGGCCGTTGCACGAGATCCGGCGGCAACGGCGTGGTCTGCCCCTTCGGCGAGTTGAGCACCGGCGTCGTGCACACCCGCACGTGGTCGAAGAACGCCGGCCCGGTGATGGCGCCGTTGTGGATGCGCCGGACGACGCAGCCGGTGTCCCGCGCGAACTCCTCGGCGTAGTCGTTCCAGGACTGCCACGACGTCACGTCGTCGTCCACCAGCACCGCGATGTCCTTGGCCCGCACCGGACTCGTGTCCGTGCCCACGGCCACCGCGTAGAGCCGGTCAGCGCCGAGCAGTTGTGCTCGGAGGCCCAGTTGGGCCGCCTCGGACCTGCGGATCCAGCACACGGCGAGGTCGAGGCTGCCGTCCGCCACCCGTGCCGCCTGCTGGTGCGACGGCACGACCCAGGCGTCCACGTAGAGCTGCGCGACCCCGGCCGTGCGGGCCGTGAGGTCCGGCGGCAGCCAGTTCACGTACCCGATCCGCACCGGCCGCGACCCGGACAACTGCCGTGCGTGCCGTTGCAGCTCATCGGCCCGTTCGAGCAGCGCCCGCACCTCGGGAACCAGCGCGGCACCGGCGGAAGTCAGCGCGACGGTCCGGCGGTCGCGGGCGAACAGCGGCACGCCGAGGTCCCGTTCGAGCGCCTTGATCTGCTGCGACAACGACGGCCCGGCGATCAGCAGGCGCGCGGCCGCCCGGCCGAAGTGCAGTTCGTCGGCGACCGCGAGGAAGTACCGGAGTTGACGCAGTTCCACCTCGCCATCCTAGGAGGCTCAGGCTCTCACGCAGGAGAAAGCCGGTCGTGGCGCCCGCAGCCGCGCGGTCGCACGATGAGGTCATGAGAGAGTTCATCGTCGAGATCACCACCACGATCCCGGACGGCACACCCCAGTCCGAAGTGGACTCACGCCGCGCGGCCGAAGCGGTGCGGGCCAAGGAGCTCACCACGAGCGGCAACCTCATCCGGTTGTGGCGGCCTGTTGGCGAGATGCGCAGCATCGGCCTGTGGCGGGCCGACGACGAGGCGGACCTCCACGCCCATGTGCTCGGCACGCTGCCGTTGAGCCCGTGGATGGCGTTCAACGTCACGGCCGTGCAACCTCACCCGAACGACCCCGGCCGTCTGTGAGCGCCCGGCAGGCCGCCGCGGCGCTGGCGGCGGCCATGGGCATCGGACGGTTCGTCTACACGCCGATCCTGCCGCTGATGACCGCGCAGGCAGGCCTGTCGGCTGCTTCGGCCGCGTCGCTCGCGACCGCCAACTACCTGGGCTACTTCGTCGGGGCGCTAGCCACGATCGTCCGCGCGCCGTCACGGACCACGAACCGTGTCGCGCTCACGCTGCTCGTGGCCACCCTCGCCGGGATGCCACTGACGCACGGCATGGCCGCGTGGTTCGTGCTGCGGCTGCTGGCCGGGGTAGCGAGCGCGGTGGTGTTCGTGGCGGCGGTGAACGCCCGGCCTGGGTGGGGCATGAGCGGGGTCGGGGCGGGGATCGCGCTGTCCGGGCTGCTGGTGCTGGTCTGGGGGCAGTGGCAGGCGGCGTGGTGGGCGGCGGCGGTGGCGGCGGGTCTGCTGGCCGTCGTGGCGTGGGGGCTGGAGCCTGCCGGGGATGTGGTTGTGCGGCGGGCTGGTGGCCGGGGTGAGACCGGCAGGCCGGGCTGCGATGCGGCCGGGCAACAGGCAGGCGCTCGGGCTGCAGTCGACTGCCTGGGCAACGATATGGCTGCGCGGCAGCCGGGCGGCCGGAGCGGGGCTGACGGGCCGGGCAGCGATGCAGCTGTGCGTCGGGCGGGTGGCCGGACTGAAGTCGATTGGCCGGGCAGCGATATCGCTCAGCAACGAGTGGGTGGCCAGGCTGGGGCCGACAAGCCGGGCGACGTGGCCGGGCGACGGCCGGGTGGGCAGGCCGGCGATGTGACCGGGCAGGAGCCGGGAACCTCGAGCTCCGCCGCCACGAGGCTCACCCGGTCCTCCCGCCGCGCCTTCGCCACCCTCTTCGCCGCCTACACCCTCGAAGGCGTCGGCTACATCATCGCCGGCACGTTCCTGGTCGCCGCCATCAGCGGCCCGCTCGGCAGCACCTCGTGGATCCTGGTCGGAGTCTCCGCCGCCCTCTCCCCCGTGCTGATGGCCCGGCTCGGCAACGGCCGCCCGGTGCTGGTCGCCGCGCTCGCAGTCCAGGCCGTGGGCATCGCACTCCCGGCAATGACCAGCACCACCGCCGCAGCCCTGATCGCGGTCGTCCTGTTCGGCGGCACGTTCATCGGCATCGCCGCCACCGCCCTCAAGCTCGGCAGCGACCTCGGCTTCCCGAGAGCCGCGGCCACGCTCACGGCCGGCTACTCGGCGGGCCAGATCATCGGCCCGCTGATCGCCACCCCGTTGCTGCACAACGGCTACCACCAGGCGTTGCTGCTGGCGGCCGCGGTCGTCGCGCTGGCCGCGATCACAGCTCTAGCACCACCTTCACGTCACCGGGACGCGACTCGAACGCCTCGACGAAAGACTCCAGCGGCACCCGCCGAGTGATCATCGCCGACAGCCACGCGTCGTCCGCGCGGTCCAGCACGGCCGAGGCCTCCCGGTAGTGCCGCACGTTCGAGTTGACCGTCCCGAACACGATCCCGTTGCGCAGCACCAGATCCCGGTTGATCTGCCCGATGTCGGCCGGGATCACCTCGGTGGACGGCACGCCGGTCAGGCACACCAGGTCCCGCCCCAGCAGCCGCGCGACCAGCGACGGTGCCCCGGTCGCCTCGATCACGACCGGGCAGTCCGGCAGGGTGCGGTGGTAGGTGGCGCCGAGCGACTCGACCAGGTCGGGCTTCGGGCCGTCGACGGCCAGGTCGAACACGTGCACGTCGAGGCCGCGCTGCACCCCGATCAACGCCGCCAGCAGCCCGATCGGGCCCGCCCCCGTCACCAGGACGCTCTCGAACGGGAACGGCGCCAGCCGGTCCAGCCGCTCCCACGCCTTCACGACCACCGACGCGGGTTCGACCAGAACACCTGTCGAGGAACTGACACCGACGGCATAAGCGGCAGGCACTGTCCACAAAGTCGAGCCGTAGCCGTCGAGGCCCGTGATGCCGCGCTCGGTGTACTGCCCGTTACGGCACATGTCGAACTCCCCGCGCGCACAAGCGACGCACGGCACCGGATCGGGTCTGCGGACCACCCCGGCGACCAGCGAGCCCGGCGCGAACCCGGGCCCGCTGACCACGCGGCCCAGCGACTCGTGCCCGATCACGAGAGTTCCGCCGACGCCGAACTCGCCGCGCACGATCTCGCGGTCCGTCCCGCAGATGCCGATGGCCACGCCCTCGACCAGCAGGTCCTCCGGTCCCGGCTCGGGGTCGGGCAGTTCGGTCAGGGACAGGGACCCGGCCCGTGCAAGATCAACCGTCAGTGCGCGCATGAAGACCATTCTTGACATATCAACAGCGACGCGCTGGTATGAGAGCGCTCTCACCGCCGCTGAAAAGGTCACTGCCTGTCTCAGTGAGGAGATAGTCGATGCGCAAGCTCCTGCTGCTCGCGACATCGGCCCTACTAGGGCTGACAACGATGTCCGCACCTGCTGTCCAAGCCGCTCCACCGAACCTGCTCCCCCTGACCGTCACGAACAACTCGGGCCGCGGTGACGCGACCCACCTGTACGTGTTCGGCGAGATGGGCGGCCGGCTCGGGTACGTCAACGCGAACGGCCAGTTCACGGCCTGGTCCGGAGGCGGAATCCCGCCGACCCCGGCACCGGACGTCTCGATCCCCGGCCCCGGGAACGGCGCCAGCCGGACCCTGCAGATCCCGCTCAACCTCGCCGGCGGCCGGCTCTACATGTCCTTCCGGGACAAGCTGAAGTTCTCCCTGGTCCCCAACGGCCTGGTGCAGCCAGCGCCGTGGGCCGCGGGTGACCCGAACCGCGACATCCTGTTCGACTGGAGCGAGTTCACCTACAACGGCGGCGGGTTGTGGTTGAACAGCTCGCAGGTGGACATGTTCTCGGTCCCCCACGCGGTCGAGGCGACCTCGCAGAGCGGCGTCACCAAGAAGACCGGCCAGCTGGTCTCCAACGGGCGCAACCGCATCTTCGACCAGCACCAGCAGCTCGGCGGCGACTGGGCCCGGCTCGTCTACACGCGCTCGGACGGCACACGGCTGCGCGTGCTGAACCCGAGCAAGGGCCTCGACGCGGGCGTGTTCTCCGGCTCGTACTTCGCGAACTACGTCAGCAGCGCCTGGTCGACGTACCAGAACACGCCGCTGACCGTCGTGCCGTACCAGAACGAGCCGAACCGCAAGTTCACCGGCCGCGTCAGCGGCGGGAACCTCAACTTCACCAACACGGCGGGCCAGCAGGTCGCGTCGTTCCAGCAGCCGTCCACCCGGGACGTCTTCAACTGCGACGGCCGGCTCGCGGCACCGAACAACGACATCGGCGCGATCTCGCGCTCGCTGTGCGCCGGGCTCAACCGCTCGACGTTCGGCTTCATCCACACCCAGCCGACCTACAACGCGGCCGACTTCTACACCCGCGCGACCACGAACCACTTCTCGAAGATCGTGCACCAGAACATGGTGGACGGGAAGGCCTACGGGTTCGCGTTCGATGACGTCGGCGCGTTCGAGTCACTTGTTCACGAACCGAACCCGCGTTCAGCGAAAATCACGCTGACCGGATTCTAGACCGAAGCAATCTTGCTTTTGATCGACTTTCACTCCACTGTGTGAGACGCCGTCGCCGCGGCTCTCACACAGTGGAGTCGTTGTGTGCGTACGGGTCCTGCTGGTCGAAGACGACGAGCGAATCCGGCAGGCTTTGAGCCTTGCCTTGTCCGACGAAGGATTCACCGTTGACGAGGCAGGTTCGGGCGAAGAGGCGTTACCGCGTTTGGAGACGGAATCGTTCGATGTGACGCTGGTCGATCTCACGTTGCCCGGCATGGACGGCCTGGAGGTCGTGCGGGCGCTGCGCTCGCGCGGTGACCTGCCGATAATCGTGGTGACCGCGCGAACGGACGCCCGCGACGTGATCGCCGGACTGGAGGCGGGGGCGGACGACTACGTCACGAAACCGTTGATGGCGGGAGTTCTCGCCGCGCGCATCCGCGCGTTGTTGCGCAGGCGCGGGCCGGGCCGCGAAGCCGTTCGGATCGGAGAACTGGAAATCCGTCCGCAGGAAGGGCTCGTGCACCGAGCGGGGGAACGCGTTCATCTCACCAGGACGGAATTCCGGCTGTTGCTGGAACTCGCTGGTGCGAGCGGCCGAATCGTCACCAGGGAACAGCTGCTGCAAAAGGTTTGGGGATATGACTACTTCGGTGACACCCGGCTGCTCGACGTGCACATAAGGAGACTTCGCCGCAAGATCGAGGCCAACCCGGACGATCCGGAACTGGTGCTCACCGTGCGCGGCACCGGCTATCGGATCCGCTCGTGAGGCTCACGCTGCGCTGCCGGGTCACGCTCTCGTTCGGTTTCGGCCTGCTGGTCGTCACGAGCGTGCTGGCGTTCGGCACCTGGAACCTCGCCTCCGGCTACATGCTGCGGCAACGGGAGGCGAGCGCGACCAGGCAGGCCGAGGTCAACGTGCGGCTGGTCGAACGGTCGCTGGCCTCGCCGGGCCTCGACGAGTTGCTGACCGGCCTCACCACCGGGCCCGACTCGTCGATCCTGGTGATGAGCCCGGAGGGCCTGGTGACGGCGGGCCGCAAGGTCGAGCCGTCGCAGCTGCCCGCCGGACTGGTGGAGCACCCGCCGGGCAAGGAGCGGATCACCGTGGACGGGCTGCCGATGCTCGCCGTCGCGCGGCCGGTGGCGGGCGACGCCGTCTACGTCGAACTGTTCGGGTTGCAGCAGCTCAACCGGACGTTCGCGTTCCTGAGCGCGGTGCTGATCGCCGGCACGATCGGCTCGGCGCTGCTCGGGGCCGCGCTGGGCTCGTGGGCGTCGAAGCGGGCGCTGAAACCGTTGACGGAGCTGAACTCCGCCGCGGGCCGGATCGCCGGCGGTGATCTGCACGCCCGGCTGCCCGACCAGGACGACCCGGATCTCGCGGCGCTGGCGGCGAAGTTCAACTCGACGGCCCAGGCACTGGAGCAGAGAGCCCTGCGGGACGCCCGGTTCGCCTCGGACGTCTCGCACGAGCTGCGGTCGCCGTTGACGACGATGGTGAACGCGGGCGCGGTGCTGCGCCGGCGTCGTGAGCACCTGCCCGGCACGGCGGGAACAGCGCTGGAACTGCTGACCTCGGAGGTCGACAGGTTCGCGCGGATGGTCGTGGACCTGCTGGAGATCTCCCGGGCGGACCAGACCGACGACCCCGCGCCGGAGGAGATCGCGCTGGACGCGTTGGTGCGCAACGTGATCGCGACCCGTGTGCCCGTGCCCCTGGACCTGGAACCCGCCATCGTGCTGGGTGACCGGCGCAGGCTGGACCGGGTGCTGACCAACCTGCTGGACAACGCCGAGCGGCACGCCGGGGGCGCGGTGCTGGTGTCCGTGCGGACCGGTGGTTCCTCCGCGCGGCTGGTGGTGGAGGACGCCGGGCCCGGCGTGCCGGAGGGGTTGCGGGAGGAGATCTTCGAACGGTTCGCGCGCGGGGTGATGGCGGGCAGCCGGGGCGACGACACGGGCAGCGGGCTGGGGCTCGCGCTGGTCCGCGACCACGTGCACCGGCTGGGCGGCCGGGTCTGGGTGGAGGACCGTGCGCCGTGCGGCTCCCGGTTCGTCGTCGAGATGGTCTTACGGAGTTCTGACGGCTAGCCGCTCGAGCACGCCGGGCCGTCGCGTGAGTCCTACGGTCGGTGCATGCGAGTACTGATCACCGGCGGGGCCGGGTTCATCGGGTCGCACGTCGCGGACGAGCTGACCTCCCAGGGCCACGAATGCGTGGTGCTCGACGCGTTGCTGCCCGAGGCGCACAGCGCTGTTCCCCTGCTGGACCACGAACTTGTCATTGGCGACGTGACCTCCCCCGACGTGCTGCGGCCATTGCTGTCCACTGTGGACGCGGTGTGCCACCAGGCGGCGATGGTCGGGCACGGCGTGGATCCGTTCGACGCGCCCTCCTACGCGCGCCACAACGACCTGGGCACGGCGGTCCTGCTGGCCGAGATGTACCGGGCCGGGGTGTCGCGGCTGGTGCTGGCGTCGTCGATGGTCGTCTACGGAGAGGGGCGCTACCGGTGCCTCTCGCACGGGATCGTGCGGGCCGAACGGACTGCCGCCGACGTCGAACGCGGTGTGTACGAGCCGCGGTGCTTCTGCGGCGACTTCGTGGTCTCCGAACTGGTGCCCGAGGACGCTCCGCTGGAGCCCCGCAGCACCTACGCGGCCACGAAGCTGGCGCAGGAGCACCTGGCGGTGGCGTGGGCCCGGCAGACCGGCGGAAGCGTGTGGGCGTTGCGGTACCACAACGTCTACGGCCCGCGGATGCCGCGCGACACCCCGTACGCCGGGGTCGCGTCGATCTTCCGGTCGGCTTTGCAGAACGGCGTCGCGCCCCGGGTGATGGAGGACGGGCGGCAGCGGCGCGACTTCGTGCACGTCACGGACGTCGCGCGGGCCAACGTCCTGGCCCTGTCGTCGCCGCGTCCGGGCTTCGAGGCCGTGAACGTCTGCTCCGGCACCCCGCACACCATCGGCGACCTGGCGTTCGCGCTGGCCGACGCGTGCGACGGTCCGACGCCCGAGATCGTGGGCGGGGCGCGGCCTGGCGACGTCCGGCACGTGGTCGCGTCACCCGCGAAGGCGTTGGACGTGCTGGGTTTCGAGGCTCAGGTCGGGTTCGAGGAGGGCGTGCGGGAGTTCGCGTTCGCCTCGCAGCGGGAGTCCGTCACCAGTTCGTGAGGACGAGGTGGTTCACCGCCAGGGCCGTGACGGCCTGGGCGGTGAGCCACCTCTTCTGGTTGTCCAGCTTCGCGGTGCCGGCCATCAGCCACACCGCGAACGGCAACCAGATCCGTTCGGTCTCGGCCTTGCTCAGCCCGGACAGATCGGCGGCCAGGATCGCCACGCCGGCCGCGACGACCCACTTGTCCTTGCGCAGTCCCTTGATGCCCGCCGGGCCGATGACCAGCGCGAGTGCCGCGAGGTTCGCCCACACCCAGTACCAGTACGGCCTGACGTCGCCGATGCCCTGGTAGTAGCGGAGTTTCACGAGCTCGTAGCCGTCGAGCCACCAGAACCCGCTGAGCGCGAACGCCCCCACGACCGCGAGCGCGCCCGCGACGGCCCAGCCGATCCGGCGGAGGGGAAGTCCTTCGCCGCGACGCCACACGGCGGCGAGCGCGAGCGGTGCCAGCAACACCAGGCCGTAGGACAGGAACAGGCACCAGCCCAGCACGACGCCGCCCAGCACCGGCCACCGGGTGAGCAGGTAGAGGCCGACGGCCGCGACGCCCATGAACATGCCGTCCGCCGACGCGCCGACCCACACCGCGCCCGGGAACAGCACGAGGAACGGCAGCACGGCGTTGTTGTTGACGGCCTTGGGAATCGCGACGACGGCGAGCGACCCGACCAGCACGCAGAAGATCGAGGCCGCCGCCCCTCCCCCGAGCCCCACGCGGTCGAGCCCGACGAACGTGAGCAACGCGCCCGGCGGGTGTCCGGAGACGTGCGTGGTCCACGAGTCGGGCTGGAAGTCGGGGATGCGCGCGGCGAACCCGCGCAGCATGGCCGGGACGTCGGTGATGCCGGGGACCTCGTGCAGGTACTCGTCCTCGGTCGTCAGCCTGGTGACGAACCGGCCCCAGCCGTCGATCATCGCCAGCGCGAACGTGAACGCCACCGAAGCCGCGTAGGCGATCGGCAGCGCGAACCTGTGCTCAGCGAGCTCAGGCCCCTTGGCCACGACGAGGAACGCGATCAGGACCGCGATCGGCGTGCCGAGGCCGATGTGCGGCTCCCAGTTCCCGAAGATCGGTGCCGCCGAGGCGTAGAGGAGGTTCGGGTCGAGGGCGTTGACGACGACCCCGGCGACGATGGCGGCAACGACGAGCAGTCCTGCGATGACTAGACGCACCGCGCCCAACCTAGGGGGTGCCCGCGGTTCTCGCGGGCCTTGCAAGACAATCGTAAGAACTCTTTCGTGCGTCACAATTCCGTAAGCACCACAACACTTTCCGATGGTCCAGGGTGGACACATGGATGTCGTGTTGCCCTGCCTGGACGAGGCCGCCGCACTGCCCGCGGTCCTCGCCTCCCTTCCTACCGGATACCGCGCGATCGTCGTGGACAACGGTTCTGTGGACGGCTCTCCTTCAGTGGCCGCCGCTCATGGCGCACTGGTCGTGCACGAACCCAAGCGCGGCTACGGCGCCGCCGTGCACACCGGTCTGCTCGCGGCCACCTCCGGCCTGGTGGCGTTCGCCGACGCGGACGGTTCCCTGGACCTGGCCGAACTACCGGCGATGGCCGCTCTGCTGGCCGACGCCGACCTCGTCGTCGGCCGGCGAAGGCCCGTGCAGCCGGGCGTCTGGCCGTGGCACGCGCGAGCCGGCAACGCCGTGATCTCGTCCCTGTTGCGGCGCAGGGGTTTGGACGTCCACGACATCGCTCCCCTGCGGGTGTGCCGGCGCGAGGCGCTGCTGGCACTGGACGTCCAGGACCGCGCCTTCGGCTACCCGCTGGAACTCCTGGTGCGCGCGGCCGAGGCGGGCTGGCGGGTGCGCGAGGTCGACGTCTCCTACGGCCCGCGGGCGGCCGGCACGCGCTCGAAGGTGTCGGGTTCGGTGCGCGGCACGATGCGCGCGGCGCGGGACATGGCGGGGGTGCTGCGATGAGGTTCTGCCTGCTGATCATGGCCAAGTCGCCGATCCCCGGCCAGGTGAAGACCCGCCTGTGCCCGCCGCTGACTCCCGAGGAGGCCGCCGACATCGCGGCCGCCGCGCTGCTCGACACGGTGGAGGCCGCGCTGAACACGCCCGGCGCCGTGCCGGTGGTCGCGCTGGCCGGAGTGGTGCGGCGCGAGGACGTGCGGGACGCGCTGGCGGAGTGCGTGGTGATCCCGCAGCGCGGCCTGACCTTCGCCGACCGCCTGGTGCACGCGCACGCCGACGTGGCGCGGTTCGGGATGCCGGTGCTGCAGATCGGGATGGACACGCCGCAGGTGACGCCGTCGCTGCTGGAGTCGTGCGCGGAGTTCGACGAGGCCGCGCTCGGGTTCGCGCTGGACGGCGGGTGGTGGGCGCTCGGGTTGCGGGACCCGTTGCGGGCCGAGGTTCTGCGGGACGTGCCGATGTCCCGCGCCGATACCGGGGCGCGGACGCTGGAAGCGTTGCACGGCCTGAAGGTGCGCACCCTGCCGATCCTGTCCGATGTGGACACGATGGCCGACGCGCGTGCCGTGGCGGCGCTGGCACCGCACACCCGGTTCGCCGCGACGCTGACCGGACTGGCGGCGGTGGCGCGATGATGTTCGACCAGGCCCTCCAGGGCCGCCCGAGCTGGCTCGACCTCACCGGCACCGCCCCGCGCGAACTGAGCGTCGCCCGCTGGCAGGCCGACGCGGACGGTGGCGACTCCGTCCTCCTCGACGCCTGCACCGGCCCCACCCTCGACGTCGGCTGCGGCCCCGGCCGTCTCGTGGCGGCCCTGCTGGCCCGCCAGGTCCAGGCGCTCGGCGTCGACGTGTCACCGGAGGCGATCCGGCGCACCACCGAACGCGGCGGCATCGCGATCCGCCGCGACGTGTTCGACCTGATGCCCGGTGAGGGCCGCTGGCAGCACGTGTTGCTCGCCGACGGCAACATCGGCATCGGCGGCGACCCGGCCGCGTTGCTCCGGCGCGTGCACCAGCTGCTCAAGCCCAGCGGAACCGTGGTCGTGGAGGTCGAGCAGCCGGGGTCCGGGCTGACCATCGGCCAGGCGCGGGTGCGGACCGAAGGCACCAGGGGCGACTGGTTCCCGTGGGCCTGGAGTGACGCGCAGTCCCTGACCGCCGACGGGTTCTTCCTGCTGTGGCAGGTCGAACGTGCCGGGCGCTGGTTCGCGTGCTGGGAGCGGCTGTGAAGACCCCGGCTTTCCAGTCCCCCGCCCACCACACCGGTGTGACCAGCAGGGTCGGCACGTGGCTCGGCATCACGTTCGGGCTGTGCTTCGTCACCGGGCTGCTCAGCCACGGCGTGCAGCACGACTGGGTGTGGCCGACCCGGCCGGTCGACCTCTACCGCGTCACCCAGGGGGTGCACGTGATCTCCGGGGTGGCGTCGGTTCCGTTGCTGCTGGCCAAGTTGTGGAGCGTCTACCCGAAGCTGTTCGAACGGCCGCTGGTCAAGAACGTGCCGCACGCCCTGGAACGCGGCTCGATCTTCGTGCTGATCGCGGCCTCGTTCTTCGAGCTGGCCACCGGGCTGTTCAACGCGGCGCAGAACTACCCGTGGTCGTTCTACTTCCCGACCGCCCACTACGCGGTGGCGTGGATCGTGATCGGCGCGCTGCTCGTGCACATCGCGGTGAAGATCCCGGTCATCCGGCGCACCCTCGAACCCAAGTCCGAAGAGCGAACCATCTTGTCCCGCAGGGCTTTCCTGCGCACGACCGCGCTGACCACAGGTGTCGCGGTCGTCGCGACCGCGGGCGTCACGGTGCCGTGGCTGCGCAAGATCTCGGTGCTGGCCTGGCGGTCGGACGGCGACCTGCCGGTCAACCGGACCGCGCAAGCCGCGAAAGTCGTGGTGCCGCAGGACTGGCGGCTCAAAGCCGGATCGAAGAGCTACTCGCTCCAGGAACTGCAAGCGCTGCCGCAGACCACCGTCGACCTGCCGATCGCGTGCGTCGAGGGCTGGAGCCAGAACGCGACCTGGACCGGCGTCCGCGTCTCCGAGCTCGTCAGCGGAGGCGACGTGCGGGTCGAGTCGCTGGAGAAGGACGGGCTGTACCGGGCGACCACGCTGCCCGAGGCGTTCGCCCAGGACCCGCTGACGTTGCTGGCGCTTCAGCTCAACGGCGAGGAACTCAGCCCGGACCACGGCTATCCGTGCCGGCTCATCGCCCCGAACCGGCCGGGAGTGCTGCAGACGAAGTGGGTCACGTCGCTGGAGGTCGAGAAGTGAGCGCCACGACCGGCATGAGGTTCGCGCTGGGCGCGGCAGGCGTCGGGCTGGGAGCGTGGGGCGCCTGGCTGCTGCTCCCCCAGATCACCGTCGAGCTGCTGTTCTGGCTGGGCGGCGGCGTGGTCCTGCACGACTTCCTGATCGCCCCGCTCGTCGGTGCCTCCGGGCTCGTGATCAAACGCCCGTCCATCGGCATCGGCCTGACCGTCTCCGGAGTCATCACGCTGATCGCGATCCCGTTGCTGTGGCGGGAGTACAGCGGTCCGGTCAACCCAGGCCTGCACGACCGCGACTACCCCACCGGAGTCGCGGTCGCGCTGATCGTGACCTGGGCCGCCGTGGCCCTATACGAGGTCGCGGCGCACCTTCAGAAGCGTCGCCGCGCCGACGAAGAACACGACGTACCCGACGAGGAACAACGCCGCGGTGGTGCCGCTGAGATCGGTCAGCACACCGGGAGCACCCGATCCGCCGACGGCACCGGCGAGGTTTCCGGCCGAACCACCGGGCAGCACCTCGGTCAGCGACTCGACGGGCCCGAGCAGGGAACCCACGCCCCGCAACAGGTTCTCCGTCACGATCGCCCACATCAGCCCGAGCCCGACGGCCAGTGCGGGCCCCTTGGTGACGACGCCGAGGAACACCCCGAACCCCGTCCACATGGCGGCGATCAGCAGTGACGCGCCCAGAGCCTTGAAGACGCCCCACCCCGGCAGGCTCCAGTCCCAGCCTTCCAGTGACGCGACCGTGATGGACGCGCCGAGGTTCACGGTGAACGTCAGCGCCACCAGCAGCACCACGATGATCCCCAGCGCCCCCAGCGTGCCGGCCATCGCCGAGACCCGGCGCGGGCCGGCCGTCAGCGTCGTCTTCCAGGTGCCCCAGCCATATCCGCTGCCGACCGCGAGCGCCGCCAGCACCAGGACGATCGCCCCGCCGAACATGGGCAGGCCGCGCACCACGGCCGCGCCCACGTTCTCCGGTTGCATCGCGTTGATCAGCTGCTGCTGCGAGAGGTCACGCGTGTTGGTGCCGCCGTTCAGAGCGAGGTAGTTGAACACGTAGCCGAACGTCAGCGTCATCACCAGCCAGACACCGATCAGCACCCAGGTCGCCGGCCACTTCCACAGTCGCAGCAGTTCCGCCTTCACGCTGCCCATCACGCCGCTCCCGTCATCTCGAAGAAGACCTCTTCCAGGGTCCGGCGCAGTGGCCGGACCTCCTGCACGTCCACGTCGGCGTGCACCAGCGTGCGCACCAGGGAACCCGCGTCCGTCTCGCGCACGTGCAACACGTCGCCGTGCAACGTGCTGCCCTCGATCAGCACGTGCGCCTTCTCGATCGGGTCGGCGCGGATCAGCAGCACGGTGTCGCCGCGCAACTGGTCGACCGTGCTCTCCGCGACCAGCCGTCCCTGAGAGATCACGCCGACCCGGTCGCAGATCTCCTCGACCTCGCCGAGCAGGTGGCTCGACAGCAGCACGGTCTGGCCCTGTGC
This sequence comes from Lentzea sp. NPDC092896, assembly GCF_044754905.1. Classification (NCBI taxonomy): domain Bacteria; kingdom Bacillati; phylum Actinomycetota; class Actinomycetes; order Pseudonocardiales; family Pseudonocardiaceae; genus Lentzea; species Lentzea sp. NPDC092896. The sequence continues at coordinate 254,322 of NZ_JBIVPX010000007.1, read as the reverse complement.
CGCCAACGCCCGCACCAGGTCGCGCATGTCGGCCATGCCCGCGGGGTCGAGGCCGTTGGTCGGCTCGTCGAGGATCAGCAGTTCCGGCTGACCGAGCAGGGCCGCGGCGACGCCGAGCCGTTGCTTCATGCCGAGCGAGTACCGGCGGAACTTCTCGTCGGCGGCACCGACGAGGTCGACCTGTTCCAGCGCCGCTTCCACGTGGGTCCTGCCGACGCCCCGGCGAGCCGCGTGCACGCGCAGGTTGTCGCGGCCGGACAGGTAGGGGTAGAAGCCGGGCCCCTCGATCAGCGACCCGACCTTGAGCAACGCCTTGGGGGTGCCGGGTGCCTCACCGAGCACCGTCGCGGTGCCGCTGGTGGGCTTCACCAGCCCCAGCAGCATGCGGATCGTGGTCGTCTTGCCCGCGCCGTTGGGACCGAGGAACCCGTAGACCTCGCCCCGCCGCACGGACAGACTGACCTCGTCCACCACGGCGCGGTCGCCGTAGCGCTTCGTCAGCTTCTCCGTCGTCACGATCATGCCGACAATCGTGTTCCCGCGAGTGGCTCAGGGCGTCCGCTCCGGAGCGTCATGAAGATACGCACATCTGCGTACGTCGCCGGTCGTATGGTCGGATCATGCGCATCAAATGGCAGGACATCGCGCTGACCGTGGCGCTGCTGTTCTTCGGACTCGGCGGGACGCGGTTCGCCGCACGTCTTCAAGGCGCGGAGTCACTCGACGTCCTCGCCTACGTGCTCATCACGCTGGCCGCCGCCGGCCTGCTGTTCCGCTCGGTCCGTCCGCTGTGGACGGTGGTGGTCACGACCGTCGCCATCGCCGTCTACCTGGCGCAGGCCTATCCGTTCGGCCCGATCCTGATGAGCGGCGTCGCGGCGATGTACGCGGTGGCCGTGTACGCGCGCATCGAACTGGCCGCCGCAAGCGCATTGGTCTACGCGCTGACGATCCTGCCGTGGTGGAACGACTCCATCACCTCGTGGATCACCTGGTCGGCAGGCTGGATCCTGCTGCCGGTCGCGGCCGGCGTGCTGATGAGGCTGCGCAGGAAGTCCGCTGTGGACGTTCGCGAGCGTGCCGTCATCTCCGAACGGCTGCGGCTCGCCCAGGAGGTCCACGACGTCGTCGGCCACGGCCTGAGCGTGATCGCGATGCAGGCGGGCGTCGCGCTCTACGTGCTGGACAAGGACCCGGCGAAGGCACGCGCCTCGCTGGAGGCCATCCGCGACACGTCGAAGGAGGCGCTCGACGGTCTGCGGTCCGAACTGGACACTCTGCGCGGCTCGGCCCCGCTGACGCCGACGATCACCCTCGCCGACATCCCGGCACTGGCCGCACGGATGCGCGAGGCGGGGCTGGAAGTGTCGGTGGAGGTGGCCGACGTCGAACTGCCGGACACCTACCAACTGGCCGTGTACCGGATCGTGCAGGAGTCGCTGACCAACGTCCTGCGCCACTCCTCCCCCGGCGTCACCGCGTCCGTTCGCGTTTATGTCGTGCGTGGTGAGCTCGTGGTGCACGTGACCGACACCGGGACGCCCAGCGCGTTCACCGAGGGCCACGGCATCACCGGCATGCGTTCACGGGCCGAAGCACTGGGCGGCACGCTCGAGGTCAGCGGATCGCAGGGCTTCGCGGTGATCGCCCGGATACCGTTGCCCGCATGATTCGCGTGGTGGTGGCCGACGACCAGCCGCTGGTCCGGATGGGACTGCGGACGTTGATCGAGACCGAGGACGGCGTCCAGTTCGCCGGAGAGGCCGCCGACGGCCGCGAGGCGTTGTCGCTGATCCAGTCCACCAAACCGGACGTGGTGTTCCTCGACATCCGCATGCCGGTGATGGACGGCCTGGAGGTGCTGCGTCGCGTCTCGGCCAACCCCGAACTGGCTGACGTGCGGATCGTCATGCTCACGACGTTCGACCTCGACGAGTACGTGTTCGAGGCGCTGCGGACCGGCGCGTCCGGGTTCCTGGTGAAGGACTCCGACCCGACCGACCTGCTGCGCGCGGTGCACGTCGTCGCCGACGGCGGTTCGCTGCTCTCGCCGTCCGTCACGCGCCGGGTGATCGACCGGTTCGCGTCCGGTGCGTCGGCGCGGCCCGTGCCGCACCTGGACAAGCTGACCGAACGCGAGCGGGAGATCATGCGGCACGTGGCGTCCGGCGCGTCCAACGACGAGATCGCCGCCGTGCTGGTGATCTCGCCCGCGACGGTGCGCACGCACGTGTCGCGGGCGATGGTGAAGCTGGGCGCACGCGATCGCGCCCAGCTCGTCGTGTTCGCCGTTCAGTCAGGTCTCACCTGACCTGCAGATCGACTCCCGAGGTCTCCTGACCCTCCTGGACGTGGACGAGGTCCGGGTGGGTCTGGATCTCGTCCTCGAGGTTGCCGTGGAACAGCATCCGCACGTCCTGCGTGGCGTAGCCCTTCATCCAGTACTCGTACTTGCTGTTGCGCGATGCCGACGGCCCGGCGTAGTCGCCGGTCACGGGGTTCACCGCGAGCACCGTCGTGTACTCGAACGGCCTGGTGGCGTTCACCAGCTTCCCGCTGATCCTGCCGGGCTTCTTCAGCCGTGCGTCGGCCGTGGCGGTGCCGCCGGGCGTGACCTGGACGGGCGTCGCGCTGAAGCGGTCCGTCGCGCCGCCCGACCACTGCCAGGCGTGGTCGCCGTACGCCGACGGGAACTGCACCTTCCACGCGTACGGGCCGAGACCGCTGATCTCGTACCGGCCCTCGGTGTAGGTGCACTTCACGTTGCGGCCCTGGGAGACGTAGTAGTGAGACGGCGTCACCGACGGGCACAGCCCTGACACCGCGGCACCGGACTCGTCGTCGACGACGGAGCCGCTGATGGTGCCCGCGCCGTCGAACCTCACCGGCACGGCCGTGGTCTGACCGCTGACGAACTCGAACCACTTGGCCTGATCCACGTCGCCCGTGCCGCCGTTCTCCCCCACCCACTGGCTGCCGTGCGAGGCAGAGGCGCGCGGGTAGACGAAGAACCGCTCCCGGCCGGGCCAGTAGCCGTTCACCCGAAGCTTGCCGGTGCCGTCGTAGCCGCAGTGGCTCTGGTTCCAGTCGACGACGTTGCGCCGGTCGGGGTACACGGAGATGTAGCAGCCGTCGACCGGGGCACCCGTGGCAGCGTCGGTGAAGGTCAGCTCGAGGACGGCCTCGCGCTGCAACGTGCCGGTGGCGACCGCGGTCTCGTCCGTCCTGACCTCCACGTCCTCGATCGTCTCGTAGAGATAGCCGGTCGGCTGCTGGATCAGGAAACGCCACTTGCCGGTCAGCAGGTTCTCGAACCGCGCCTTGCCCTGCGCGTCGGTGGTGGCGCCGCCCCCTCCGTTCGGCCCTTCGGAACCGACCCGCACGTTCGGCATCGGCTCGCCGGTGACCCGGTCGCGGATGGTGACCTCGGCGCTGCCCATCGGCCGGGCGACCTGCTCGACGACGCTCTCCTCGCCGTCCCGCACGGTCAGCTGCTCCGACCAGTGGTCGGACCACTCCGGGAAGTAGAAGCGGAGTTTGCGCTCGCCGGTGCGCACGTGGTCGAAGCGGAACGTGCCGTCCGCCGCGGTGATCGTCCTGTCCTTGACGTCGTTGCCGTTGAGGTCGGTCAGCACGACACCGACGTTCGCGATCGGCTGGCCGGGCTTGCGCAGGTACGTGCCGCGCACCGACCCGTACGTGAAGGGCTTGAGAGCGATCGACACGGAACCCGGCGCGGTCACCGGCTCGCTCAGGTGCTCCTCGTGCTCACTGGCGTGGGCGAAGATCCGGTATTGCCTGCCTGCCGTGAGCGGGATGTCGAACTTGCCGGCGTCGTTGGTGAAGCCGTCGCGCACCCATCCCCCGTCGGGCGTTTTCGCGATGACCTGGATCCCCTTCATCGGCAGCCCGGTCGCGGCGGACGTGACCGTTCCGTCGATCCCGGTCGGACTCGCCGAGGCCGGCGTGCCTGAGACGAGCAGGCTGAAGACGGCCGCCAGCGCGGCCACAGTTCTGAACATCGTTCCCCCTAGAACGGACGGCTCCCCCTGAACCGTCCGTTCGACCATAGGGCGTAGAGGTCAGGCCTGGGAAGCGTCGAAAGCCTGCTTCAGGCCCTGCGCGATCTCCGGCGGGATCGAGTCGTAGGCGCGCGGCGGCTGCGGGTCGTACTCGATACCGACCTGCACCGCCTGCGCGACCATCTCGCCGAACTCGGCCTCGACCAGCCGCAACGCCATGTCGATGCCCGCGGAGACGCCCGCGCCGCTGACGACCTTGCCGTCGAACACGACCCGGTCCGTCGAGACCTCGACGCCGCGCACCTCCAGGTCCTCGCGCGCGGCCCAGTGCGTCGTGGCCTTCGAGACCAGCCCGGCCTCGGCGAGCAGCGTCGAGCCGGTGCACACCGACGTCGTCCACTTCGTCGTCGGGTGCACGGCCCGCAGCCACTCGACGACGCCGCCGGAGTCCTTCAACAGTTCCTTCCAGTGCCCGGAACCCGGCACCACCACGATGTCCGTCGACTTCAGCGAGTCGAACGTGTCGGTCGGAACGACGGTCAGCCCGTTGTCGGACGTCACCGGGTCGAGCGTCGCCGCGACGAACCGCGTCGTGACGATCGGCACGCTGCCGAGCACCTCGAACGGGCCGACGAAGTCGAGCGCGGTCATGTTCGGGTAGAGCACGAACGTGGCTTCCATCAGGCAACCCCAGTGGTCCGGAAACGGGCGCGGTAGCTGCCCGGCGACACGCCGAGCACGCGCAGGAAGGCCCTTCGCAGGGTCTCGGCGGAGCCGAACCCCGACTGGCGGGCGACGAGGTCGAGCGAGTCCCCGGTGCTGGCCAGCCGGTCGGCGGCGGCCTCGACGCGGGCCCGCTCGACGTACTGCGCCGGGGAAACGCCGACGCTGCGGGAGAAGACGCGGGCGAAGTGCCGCACGCTCATCATCGCCTTGCGCGCCATGACCGGCACCGTCCACTCGCGAGTCGGATCGGCGTGGATGTCGTCCAGCAACGCGCGCAGCGAGCCGTCGCGCACCGGCTTCGCGCGGGTGTGCACGCTGAACTGCGACTGGCCGCCGGAGCGTTGCAGGAAGACGACCAGGTACTGCGCGATCCTGCGGGCGAGCTCAGGTCCGTGGTCCTGTTCGACCATGGCCAGGGCCAGGTCGATGCCCGCCGTGACGCCCGCGGACGTGGACACCTCGCCGTCGCACACGAAGATCGCGTCCGGCTCCACCTCGACGCCGCGGTTCTCCAGCTCGCCGGTGAACGCCCAGTGCGTCGTCGCCTTCTTGCCCTTCAGCAGCCCCGCGCTCGCCAGCACCACCGATCCGGTGCAGACACCGGCGACCCGGCGCGACTTCAGCGCGAGCCGCCGCAGGTTGGTCATGAGCGCCGCGTCGGACGCGGCCTCGTCGTAACCCCAGCCGCCGACCACGATCAACGTGTCGATCGGACGGTCCAGCTCGCGCAGATCGGCGCCCGCCTCGATGCGCACGCCCGCGGTCGCGGTGAACGGTCCTCCCCCGAGCGTGGCGAGCGTGACCTCGTAGCGCGGCTCGCCGTAGTTCGCTGCCTGGAACACCTCTATCGGTCCCGCCAGGTCCAGCAGCGCCGTGCGGTCGTAGCCGACCACGACTATCTCCCTCAGATTCCCCACACCTCCACTTTCCTCACCCCGGCCTGAGGCGGCAACGCCATATCCCCCTCGCATTCGGCCACCCCCGTAAACTGGTGCGCGATGCGCAAAGTGCTCTTCTTCGCGGCGATCGGCCTGCTCACGATCCTGCTGGTCGTGAGCGACCACGTGTTCCCGCCTCCCTCGGAGCCCGATCGCGAGACCAGGACCGCGGTCGTGGCGCTCGGCGACAGCACGATGTCCGGCGAGGGCGCCGGCGACTACGAGCCGGGAACCGACGGCGAGGACGGCGGCAACTGGTGCCACCGCTCACGCCAGTCGGAGATCGTGAAGACCGAGTTCCAGGCCGACCAGAAGATCAACCTGGCGTGCTCCGGCGCGAACTCGGACAAGCTGCGCAACGAGCAGTTGCCCCGGTTGCGCCAGATCGCCGGGCAGAACCAGGTCGTCGCGATCGTCGTGGCCATCGGCGCGAACGACGACCCGAGGTTCTCCGAGATCCTCAACAAGTGCTTCGAGGCGTGGGGCAAGCGCAGCGACTGCACGTCGTCGGTCGCGCCGGAGTGGACCAAGCGCGTGCGGCGGATGATCCCCAAGGTCGAGAACACGCTCAACGCCATCCGCCAGACCATGCGCGACTCCGGTTACCTCGACTCCTCCTACCAGCTGGTCGTGCAGTCGTACGCGGCGCCGGTGTCGCCGAAGATGCCGCAGTCGCTGCAGAACCTGTCCGGCTGCCCGCTGCGCACCGCCGACCTGGAGTGGGTCGTCGAGGAGGCCGTGCCGGAGCTGTCGAACGGCCTGCGCACCGCTGCGGCGAAGGTCAACGCCCGTTTCCTCGACCTGGCGCGGGCCGGTGAGGGGCACGAGGCGTGCGTGGGCGGCAGCAAGCCCGAGACCGAGTGGTTCACGCGGTTGACGGTCGACTTCGAGGGCTTGAAAGACCAGAAGCGCGCATCGCACGCGTTGCAGGAGTCGTTCCACCCCAACGCCCGCGGGCACGAGCAGATCGGCCGGTGCCTGACCGAGTTCCTGGCCTCGGACAAGCGTGACGGGGCGTGCGTGCCGCGGCTGAACGGCACGCTCGGCCTCACGACGGAGAGCTAGTGGCGCGCCTCGGAACGTTGGCGAGGTGATCCACGCTCAGCAGGGCACCTCGCGGCGCGCCTGACCGCGAATTCCCCCGGCAACGTTCCGAGCCGCACCACTAGACCCAGCGCTTGAGTTCGTCGGCGGGCCAACCGGGATCGCCCGTGCGGGCGAACCTCGCCCACGCCAGCGCGATGTCGCCGCGGAACATGTCCGGGACGTCGGCGCCGTGATGTGCCGGGGTGCGGGCGTAGATCGAACGGAACGCGCCGCCGTGCTCGTCCGCCAGCCGCATGGTCGGACGCTGGAACAGTTCGGCGTCCTCGTCGGCGGTGTGGCAGACCAGCAGGTCGACGTCGTACGGGCCTTCCAACGGGCTGCGCGGCAGCGTGTCGCCGTCGACGATCGGTTGGTACAGCACGACTTCCGGATCGGCTTGCCGTTGGGTCCTGACCGCTTCCTCCGGCGTGAAGAACCGTCCGGCGAGGCTGTGCGCGATCGCCCGGTGGAACAGGCCTCTCGCGGATGGCATGACCATCAGGCTCGCGACCGTCTGCGCGCCGGACGACTGCCCGGCGACGGTCACGTTGGCCGGATCTCCGCCGTAGCGGGCGATGTTGCGCTGGATCCAGCGCAACGCCGAGACGACGTCGAGCAGCCCGCGGTTGTGCGGAAAGCCTTCCAGCGCACCGTATCCGTCGACCGCGAGCCGGTAGTCGCAGCTGACGAACACGATCCCGTTCGACGCGTGGAAGTCGCCCGCGTACTCCGGTTGTGCCGAGGTGCCCACGGTGTTCGCGCCGCCGTGGATCCAGAGGAGCACCGGGGCCGGACCGTCCGTTGTGGACCAGACGTTCAACGTGTGCCGGTCACCGAAAGCGCCCGCCGGCTCACCGTCGCAGTCCACCGGTGGGTGGAAGCGCAGCGGGCCGACGGGCGGTTCGGCGTAACGGATTCCGAGGTTCAGGCCGTCACCTGGTGCGAGACCGGCAGCACGCGCAGGTTCGCCGCCGCCCGTTCCAGCTGGGAGAGCACGCTCGGCCGCATCCCCGCGATCTCCTGCTCCGCCGCCGGCCCGGAGATCTCCTGCAACAGCACCTGCTGCGGGTGATCACCCTCGGCCTCGGCGACCGCGAGCACGCGGAACGGCGTGCCGGGAGCGAAGAGCACGCGTTCCTCGGTGGACACGGCGACGCGGTCGGTCACCTCGACCACGCGGCCGGTGACCGACCAGATCAGGTACTCGGTGACGCCCTCGATGCGCTGGGACGGGTTCGCGACGGCGTCCAGCAGGCCGTGCTCCACCAGAACCTCGCCGTGGCGGTAGCGCCGCGGCCCCGTGGGACCGCTCATGCCCCACACCGCCGCGATGCCGTTGTGCACGGGCAGGCGGTTCAGACCGGAGACGATGCACGCGACATACGGGCGCAAGCGGCCCAGCCGTCCCATGCGGAGCGTTTCGACGACCATCTCCTCGTCCTGCGACACGCACGCCAGCAACGCCGTCAGGTCGGTGACCATGGCCTCGAACGCGGCCGGGTCCTCCTCCGCGTCCGGACGCTGGGAGAGCAGGCGGACGACTGTCGCCGCGTGCACGCCGTAGCGTTCGCCGAGCGCACGGCGGACCGTGTCGCGTTCGGCGTCCGAACTGTTGTGGTCCACGGAGACCGTCTCGCGCTCGCCGTTGTTCTCCGGTGGGATCTCCCACATGGCCAGCGGCTGCAACGGCAGCGGGCCGTCCACGCGGAACCTCACCGGAGCGGAGTCCGGGTCGTCCGACGGGAACGCGGCCTCGTCCGGGTCGGCCAGCGCGTGCGACGTCACGGTCGCCATCGCCGGTCCGGCGCCGATGCTCGCGTACGCGGACCGTTCCGTTTCGGGCTCGGCCGGCGTGACGGCGGTGAAGAAGCCGACGCCGTTGTCCGACGAGTCCCGCGTCGACAACGCGTGTGCCGCCACCGTCGCGGGTGGCTGAGAGGGCGGAGGAGGCGGTGGTGCGGTCACCTTGGAGTCGCAGAACACCAGCCGCAGGAGCTTGCGCACCTCGGGCTCCAGGCGTTCGACGAGAGCGGCGCCGTGCACCGCGACGGCGCCAGGCGTCGTGCGCCCAGGCGTGCCCACGGTCAGACGTGCCCACTCCGGGTCGAGGGGCTGAGTGCGCACCTCGGCGGCGTTGTAGGGCTCTTCCTGCTCACGCACCCACAGACCGGAGGGCACGACTTCGAGCACGACGCCGTCGCCGAGGGAGAACACCCCTGGGGTGACCTCGGTCAGGCCCTGCACCGGCGTCCGGTAGCCCGACACGACGGGCACGGACTCGTTCGGCACGCACAGCACCTCGGTGACGAACGGCCGCCACGTCTGCTGCCCGCGCGGGTCGACCGCGATGACCGCGGGACCGCCGGTGTGCAGCTTGCCCACCGGCAGGCCGGTGAACATGGCGATCGGCTCGCCGATCTGGTCCGCGACCAGGCTGCCGATGCTCGCGTCGATGCCGTACGGGACGAGCCGCACGCGCGACCGGGCCGCCTGGGGCAGTGCGGTGAGCAGGCGGCAGACCTCGTCGATCGGGATCGACGACTGGCCGGGACCGCCGACGACGACCGTCAGCACGTTGTCGCGGCACGGCAGCGCCACGATCGGCCGCGAGTCCTGGGCGGCCGGTTCGAACGGCGGCTGCTGCGCGCGCAGCCACAGTCCGCTCGGAATCGGCTCGGAGATGCCGATCTCGCCCGTCGGCCACGGCGAGTTCGGGTCCATCGCCTCCCACTGCGGCACCGGGAAGCGGCGGCCGAACGGCATCGGGGACGCGTTCGGCTGGAACTTCACCCAGCTGCCGTAGCCCTGCGTGCCGACGACGAACGCGGCACCGGGCACCGTGGTCAGCACGCCGTCCGGCGCCACGACCTCGGTCTGGAGCTGCTCGGAGAGCCATTGCGCGGGTGCGGTCGGGCGCATCGTCCCGGCGTGCGACACCGCGAGCCGGACGGGCCCACGGCCGTGCAGCGCCGTGACGACGTGCGGCCAGAAAGTGCTTTGGTCCCCGCCTGGGAAGTCGACCACGACCACGGTCCGGCCGGTGTCGGCGGGAAGGGCGCGTGCGAGACCCGTGGCGCCCTGACTCGGGCCCTCAGGTGCGGAAACTACGAGCGTCGACCCGACGAGGTTCGCCGCGAAGGGCGTCCTCTGGGATACTGGCTCCGGCGGCGGCGCTGCTGCCGGGGGCTGCTCGACGGGATACAGATCCATGTCCTGCTCGGTGCTCGTGATCGTCTGAACCCCGAAAACGCTCTGAGCAGAACTCTGGGTCTGTGGTTGCTGGTCGCCATGGGCGGCGGCACGTCGGCCCATCAAGCGCCTGATCACCTCCGTGCCATCCCGGTCACTCGCCCTTTCGGCTTAATCGGGCAACGAGCGTGCACGCTATCAAGACGCACCGCACACTTGTCACCCAGTCGGGTTATTTGGCGTCATCCGATCGAGACCCACACGGCGCGTGCTCGCCCGCACACTCCGTCAGGGCCGATGATCGCGGACGCGGAGTAGGCCTTGCGTCCGTCCCGGCCGAGTTCCCACGCCAGGAGCACGTGGTCCACGCCCAGTTTCACCGGCAGCTCCGTCCGTGCGACGAAGGTGCCGAGCACGAACGCCGGTCCCCCGTCCGGTGCGACGGGCTGCGCGGACGGACAGTCGAGCGCGGCCCAGACGATCTCCGGCAGCACGCTGACACCGTCGTTGGGCAGCGTCTCGGTCGGCGTCCAGACCCCGGCCCACTCCGCGCGGCCGTCGAGCGGGCCGAGCAGCGCCGCGATGCCGTCTTCCCTGTTGGGACCGCATCCGAAGCACGTCGGGAACGGGTGCCGGTCACGCCACGGCACCTTCGCGGACGCCTTCAGCGCCTCGTCCAGCGTCGGCGTTTCAGGAATCTCCAGGTCGAGCGCGGCGGGCTCGGCCGAGGCGATCACCGTCTCGCCGTCGAACAGCTGCCCGTCGCGGACCTCCATCGCGCGGTCCAGCGGCACCGGCCTGCGCAGCCGGACGCTCACCGTTTCCGCGTCGACCTGCGCGGCGAGCAGACCGGCCGAGTACCCGCCGTTGCCCATGCCGGGAGGCCCGTTGAACCTGCTCGCGACCGTCACAGTGCTCATTCGAGGCCCTCCGCGTACACCCACTGGCCGTTCTCCCTGATGAACTTGCTCCGCTCGTGCACCACGCCCCCGACGTAGTGCGCCCGGAACTCCACCACACCCTCGCTCTGCAGCAGACCGCCGTTCTCGGTCGCCAGAATTTCGAGCTTCAGCCACCGGTCCGTCGAGTCGATCCCGGCGCTCTTGGGGCGGTTCCGCGCGGCCCACGTGCGCAGCAGGTAGTCCTCATCGGACACCGCGAAAGCGCTGTAACGCGAACGCATCAGCTGCTCGGCCGTGGCCGCTTTGCGGGCTCCGGAGTGCAGCGCACCGCAACAGTCCACATAGGACTGACCGGTACCACAGGGGCACAGTTTGTTGTTCACGTCCACATTGTGCCTGGTAAACCCATTAGAACCGATGCCGCACCCCGTACGTACCCCTTGTCAAGACTGACTCGCGGGAGGCAGAGGAGACGGCAGTGAGTGTCGACAGCAGGACTGAGCTCGTACCGCTGCGAACGTGGTTCGGGCTCCGATGGCGCGGCTACGACCGCGACGAGGTGGACGACTACGTCGCCGAGCTGGAAGCCGAGCTTCGCCTGGTCACAGCCGACCGCGACGCCTCGGAGGCCCGCGCGGAGGCCCTGGCGAGCAGACTGGTCTCGGTCCAGGAGGAGAACGCCGCCCTGCAGGACGGCCTGCACCGCATCTGCCTGACCCCGATCGACCCGAAGGGCCTGCCAGAACGGCTCGCCCGCATGGTCGCCCTGGCCGAGGAAGAACGCCGTGACGTCGTCAGGGACGCGCAGCTCAAGGCGTTGATGATCGTGGGCGAGGCCGAGCAACGAGCCCGCCGCCTGGACGAGGAGGCGGCCGCGAAACGCGACGGGATCCGCGAGGACTTCCGGCTCGCGATGTCGGCCCGCCGCGCCGAGGCGATGCGCGCCCTGGCCGAACTGCGCAACGTGGCCCGCGACGAGGCCGAGCGCATCGTGGCGGAGGCGAAGGTGCAGAACCTGCACATCACGTAGGTCGCGAGATCTCGCGGAAGGCCCGGCCTGGGACACCCCGAGAGTCCCAGGCCGGGCCTTCCGCCGTCCGCAACCTTGCGCCGGCCGATCCGGGACCTGTCCCAACGCCGCGTACGTCGGGAGAATCAGGCAAGAGGACGAGAGCTTCGGTCTCCTGCTAACCCGGTCTCCACTGGTCTTATTGGTTCATACAAAACCAAGCAGACCAGAACGGGCGGTAGGAACATGTCAGTAGCGATCGTGACCGGTGGCAGCTCGGGCATCGGCTGGAGCACGGCCGTCGAACTCGCCCGGCGAGGCTCCGCCGTGATCCTCACCTACGGCTCCAACGAGACCGGCGCCAAGCAGGCCGTCTCCGCCATCGAGCAGAACGGCGGCAAAGCCGTCGCCCTCCACCTGGACCTGGGCCGCAGCGACACCTTCGAGACGTTCCGCGACCAGGTCGCGCAAGTGCTCGGCGGCTGGGGCCGCGACACGGTCGACGTCCTCGTCAACAACGCGGGCTTCGCCCAGACCGCCCTGTTCCCGGACACGACGGAAGAACTCTTCGACAGGTTCTACCGCGTCCTGCTCAAGGGCCCGTTCTTCCTCACCCAGACCCTGCTCCCGCTCCTCGCGGACGGCGGCGCCGTGGTCAACACGACGAGCAGTTCCACCGAGCAGGCCGAGCCCGGCTACTCCGGTTACGCCACCATGAAGGGCGCCCTGGTCGTGCTGACGCGCTACCTGGCCAAGGAACTGAGCCCGCGCCGCATCCGCGTCAACTCCGTCTCCCCCGGCGCCACCCGGACCAGGCTGGGCGACGACGCGTTCGAGAAGTTCCCGGAGTTCATCCCGGCCCTGGCCGCGAAGACCGCACTGGGCCGCGTCGGCGAGCCGGACGACGTGGCGGTGGCGATCGCGGCGCTCGCCGGCGAGGACGGCCGGTGGATCACCGCGCAGAACGTCGAGGTGTCCGGCGGATTCGGGCTCTAGGGGTGTGTCACTGCATGTTCGTGACGTGCTGGTGCTCGGGGAACGCGACGCACGTGTAGAGCTGCAGGTGGTAGCCGCGCCCGATCATCAGCATCGTCGGCTCGTGCGGAGCCGGGAACGGCGGGTGGTCCGCGTCGGCGTCCTCGACCGGCCGCCAGCTCGTGTTGCCGTCCCACTCCGAGCTGGCGATGGTGAGCAACGGCTCGACGTCCGCGCCGCAGTCGGGGCAGGACATCGGGAACGGGGCGGAGAAGCTCCACGGCGCGTGCCCGCCGGCCTTGCAACCCGAGGCGACGGACAGCTCGTACTGGTACTTCTGCCCCTCGCGGTCCTCCCACTCGCGCACCTGCCCGGCCAGCTCCTCGGGCAGGCAGTGCGGAGCCGGGTACTCCGTGACCTCCTCCGGGTGCAGCACGCACGGCCGCGGCAGGTAGTTGTCCTCGACGGCGGCCGGCAGCGGCGGGTCCGTCAGCGGGTCGGTCACCTCGGCGGCGACCCGCCAGCGCAGCACCACGCTCGGCACGTAGCCGTCGTCCTCGTGGTCGAACGGGCACCACAGCACCTGCACCAGATCCGCGCCGTCCGGGCCGGGAAGGCCAGGGACGTCCCGTGCGTACAGCTGGGCCACCGGCACCATCGGCGCCGGCCCGTCCTGCGCGATCTCCGCGCCGTCGTCCACGCGGTCGACGACGGCCTTCTCGTCCTCGGTCAGCAGGTTCACACCAGGCTCCCGCGGTCTGGCCCACGCCTGTGTCAGGATCCGCCGCCGTGCCATCACGTCGGGCACGCCGGCGCCTTCGAGAAACGGGCCGGCGTGCTCGGCGCACGTCGGCCACGGTTCCCGCGCCGGCCACAGCAACGGGCCGCCGATCGAACTGTCCGCCGCGGTCGGCTCGCCGGGCCGCGGGTGCAGCCGGACCGCGGTGCGGGCCAGCGGGGCCATGGCGGGCAGGTGCGCCACGAGGTCGGCCGGGCGCGGCGGAGTGGTGCGGACCATGGCGGGATCGTAGTGGCGGCTCAGAGGTAGATCGCCAGGGCGACGGTCACCACCCAGGCGAGTCCCAGCGACTGCAGGACCCGGTCGGAGCGGGCCAGGTCGTCCGGGGCGCCCGCCTTGCCGCTGTCCACGTCGACGGCGTAGCGGAGTACGGCGATGACGAACGGGACCATGGAGAGCGCGGCCCACGGGCTGCCGGTGCGCTGACCGAGTTCGAACGCCCACAGGCCGTAGGTCATGTTCATGACCGCGGCCGACGTGGCCCAGACGAACCGGAGGTAGGTCTCCGAGTACCTGGTCAGCGAGTGGCGGATCGCGGCGCCGGTCTCGTGGAAGAGCTTGATCTCGGCGTACCGCTTGCCCGCCACGATGAACAGCGACCCGAACGCCGTGACGAGCAGGAACCACTGGCTGGGCTCGATGTCCGCGCCCATGCCGCCCGCGATGGCGCGCAGCAGGAACCCGGAGGCGACCACGCACAGTTCGAGGACGGGCTGGTGCTTCAGGCCGAAGCAGTAGCCGAGCTGGACCGCCAGGTAGACGGCCATGAGCACGAGCAGCTTCCAGCCCGCCACCGCGCCGATCGACAACGACGCGGCCATCAGCACACCGGCGGTGCCGAACGCGAGAGGCACCGGCACGATGCCCGCCGCGATCGGGCGGAGGCGCTTCTTCGGGTGGGCCCGGTCGGCTTCCGCGTCCTTCGCGTCGTTGACCAGGTACACCGCCGAGGCCGCGCAGCAGAACGCCGCGAACGCCAGCGCCGCCGACCGCAGCACGACGGGTTCCGCGATCCTGCTCGACGCGAAGGGCGCCGCCAGCACCAGGACGTTCTTCACCCACTGGTGTGGCCGGGCGGTCCTGATCAGCCCACGAACGATCGATGGCCGTGTCTCGGTCGCCACGGTCATCGACGACCCCACACCACGCGCCGCACGCCGCGTGCCACCACGGCACCCAGCACGGCGCCGGCCAGCACGTCCGTCGGGTAGTGCACGCCCAGCACCAGTCTGCTGACCATCATCGGTGGCACCAGCAGCGGCACCAGCGGCTGGTTCGTCAGCGCGCCGTAGGCGACCGCGGCGGCCGTGGTGGAGGACGCGTGCGACGACGGGAAACTCAGCTTGCTCGGGGTTCCCGCCAGCACCTGCACCTCCGCGTGATGCGGACGCCGCCGCCGCACCACGCGTTTCACCACGATCGACACGGCGTGCGCGGCGACGACCGAGCCGGCCGCGACCGTCCACTCAGGACGGCGCCGGCGGTCCACCGCGGCGCCGGCCACACCTAACAACAGCCATCCCGCGCTGTGCTCGCCGAACCACGACAGCAGCCGGGCCGCGTGCACCACGGGTGGTCTCGCCAGCGCCGTCTGCACGGCCACCAGCGCCTCCGCTTCACGATCGCTCATCGAACGCCTTCCCAACCCATGCGGGTCTGGGTGTCGCGGGTGGTGGTGTACCGACCTGCCTCGTAGAGCGGGGTGGCCCGGTAGACCTGGATCGGGTACGGGCGGGAGGAGTCCCGCAGCCGTGCCGGAAGTGCGGTGACCTCGTGCGTGGTGAGGACGTCCCCGAACAGCGCGCCGCGCACGGGTTGCCAGGTCGCGTCGGACAGTCCGAGCGCCTGCGTGTCGCCCCACTGCACGGCGTACGAGACCGGTTCGATCACGCCGTCCTGGACGCGCGGCTGACGCTGGCAGGGGAACAGGAACGCGATCTGCCACGCCACCGCGACCGCCGGTTCGCGGGGCAGGAACTCCCGCAGCCGCACGTACTTCTGCGCGGCCGGCTGGCTGAACTCGCCCTCGCCGGTGAGCCGCACCTGCGTGGCGCCCGCGGGCGCCGGTGGCAGCAGGAGGGTGCGCCGCCACGTGCTGTCAACGTTGTCGGTGATCTTGCCGGTACCGAGCACCTTCGCGTCCGAGGTCGCGTACTCGTAGGTGACGGGCACCGGTCTGCCGGTGACGACGGTCGCGATCGGGTCGGCCTGGATCGCGAACCAGCTGTCCGGCAACGGGACCAGCGGCTGCGGTGTCGCGACCTCGACCGCGTCCGCCGCGACGCACCGTTGCGCGAGCGGGTCCTGGACGTTCGCGGCCCACGGTGACCAGGTGTCGAGCGTGTTCACGGTCGCGACGGCGAAACCGCCCACCAGATAAGCGATGTTGGCGACGAAGAACATCACCACCACGACCGGTATCGCGATGACCGGCGCGAGAGAACCCTTGCCCCGCCGGTACAACACGACCGCCACGATCGCGATCAGCACGAGCCACCAGTACGGCTTGTCGAACTTGAGGACCGACACGTGCGGCGGAACGCCCGTGGCCGGCAGCCCGAGGTGCCACGAGTACGGCCACAGGTTGGCGCCGTGCCCCGCGAGGCCGAGCATCGCGACGACGCTGACGATGCCACCCAGCAGCACCGGAACCGGCATGCGCCGATCGTTGGTCAGCTCACGGATCAACGGCACGGAACCCAGCAGCATCAACGCGAGGAACACCGAGCCGATCCCCGCCAGGCTGCCGAAGTGGTGCGTCCACTTGCTGGGTGTCAGCCACAGCAGGAAGAACGCGAACAACGTCGACCAGCCCGCCAACACGAGCCGTGGTGGCACGTCGATCCGGCGCGCCCGCGCGGCCGTGACGAGCACGACGAACCAGACCAGCGCGACGACGCACACCAGCACCGGCGCGCGTTTGGCGTAGTTCGCCATGGCGTCGCCCTGGTTCAGCAGGAACATCCACCGCGCGAACTCCGTGTACCAGGACTCCGACCCGGCCATCTTCTTGAAGATCTCCTGTGCGTACAGGAAATCACGCAGGGTCCCGTCGCTGAACGCCATGATCATCGCGATCGCGCCGGGCGAGAGCACGGCGAGCGTCCTCGCCACGACCGTGCGCCAGCCCGCGTCCTTCGTGAGCAGCTTCCACGCGAACGGCAGGCCGGCCAGCAGTGGCGCGAGAGTCGTGAAACCCGTGGGGTGCGCGAAGAAACCGATGCCCGCGACTCCCACGGCCGCGCCCAGCAACGCCAGCCGCCCGCGTTCGACCGCGGCCGTCACCGCCAGCAGCGTGAGCATGCCGCACATGGTCACGACACCCTCCGGCCGCACCCCCATGTCGAGCGGCAGCCACCACGCCAGGAACGCCGCGCCGAGCACGACCCCGCTGAACTTGCCCGACACGTAACGACGTGCGGCGAACCACGTCACCAGACCGAACAACAGCGCGGGAATGCGCAGAACCACCGGGGCGAAGCCGAAGACCTGCCATTTGGCGAGGAAGTAGTAGAACCAGGAGAACGGCGTGAAGCCCTGGTTGAGGATCTGGTAGTAGTTCCCGACATAACCCTCGAACGGCACGTTCCTGGCCATCGCGCTGTAGTAGCCGTCGTCGTCGGACATCGGCGCGAGGAACAACCAGACGATCATGATCGCGGGGACGACCAGGTCCACGAGGCTCAGCCGCCACCGGAACCGGGCCGGCTCGCGGGACACGCGCCGATCCAGCAGCACCAGACAGGCGAACGCGGTCGCCGCGCACAGCGCGAGAAGCACCATCAGCACGATCTTGAACGGCGACGGGCTGGTGCTGAACTGGTCGTCCACCCTGATCCGCACGGACAGGTCGGCGGTCGTGGTGATCGAGGTCGCCAGCACGTGCACGTCCGGCATGGTCGCGGACCGGCCGATCTCCTTGCCGTCGCGCAGAATGCTCAGCCCGTCGCGGTCGCCGACGATCTGATACGAACAGTCGCCAGAGGGAACCGGCTCGTCCAGCGTGGCCACACCGCTCACCAGCAGGCGGTCGTTCTCCGCCTTCACGACGAGACCGCGCGCCGGGGCCGACGGGGTGATGGTCGAGACCACCACACCACCGCCGGCCTGCGCGGCACGGACGGTTGCGCAGCCGAAGCGCGCGTCCATCTCAAATGGACGGTAGGCGCTCAGCGCGAGCATCGTGGATCTGGGCGCCGACGCGTTCTCCGGCCACGTGACGGTGGGATCGTTGATGGTCACGGGTGCGAGCGGCATCAACGCCGACAACAGCACCGTGAGCGCGCCCGACACCACGGCGACGGCCAGCAGCCGTCGTCTCCTGCCCTGTCCGGGGCGAGTGGTCGTGGCAGGCGTTTCGGGAGCGAGCGAAATCGTTTCTGTCGTCACGCGCCGATGTCCTAAGGGGGTTCGGAAGGGCGAGGCGTCAGAAGCTAGCGACCGCCCGTTACGCGAGAAGCCCGACCAACCCTCACATTGCTACGTCTGCGTTGCCATACCCCGGAATCGTGTTACGGAGGGGAAAATCGCCACACCGCGACGGATATGGTCCGCCCATGGTTCGTGCGCTCGGTTTCGTCGGGGTGTGCATCGTCCTGTCCGGACTGCTGGTGAACGCTTACCTCGCGATCGTCGCGCGCAACGTCTCACCCGCCGAGTACAGCGACTTCGGCGCGTTCTGGTCGATCGCGCTGCTGGTCGGGTTCGGCGCTTTCCTTCCCGTGGAACAGGAACTGGCCCGCCTCGGCCCCCGCGCGCTGCGTTCGGCCGCCGTCGTCGCAGCGGGCATGGCGGTCGTCGAGTGCGCACTGGCCGTGTTCGTCTCCCCCGCCGTCGTCGTGCTGTGCTTCCTGTCCGCGGCGCAGTTCCTGGTGCGGGGCGCGTTGATCGGCAACGGGAAGCTGGCGTGGCACGGCGGCCTGCTGGTCGCCGACACCACCCTGCGCGTGGTGTTCGCGCTGCTCGCCGGGTGGCTCGGGGCCACGACGAGCGCGCAGTTCGAATGGACGCTCGTGGCGGCGGTCGCGGTGGCGCACCTGCCCGTGCTGGCCGCCATCTGGTGGCAGGGAGACGGCGAAGTGCCCGTGCGCGAGTTCGCCCGCGCGGTCTCCCCGTTGCTCGTCGGCTCCCTGTGCGCGCAACTGCTGCTCAACGGCATCCCCGTGCTGGTGACCGCGATCGCGACGCCGGCCGAACGGGCTCAGGCCGGGGTGTTCCTCGCGGCCTTCCTGCTCGCCAGGGTCCCGCTCTTCGTCGCGGTTCCGTTGCAGACAGCGCTGTTGCCCGTGCTCGCGGGCAAGCAGAAGCGCACCGTCGTGACCCGTCTCGCGGCCGTGCTCGCGGTAGCGGCGGTCGCCGGCGCCGCCGTGGCGTTCACGATCGGACCGTGGCTGGTGCGGCTGGTGTTCGGTCCCCTCTACGTCGTGTCCGCCACGGATCTGGCGCTCGTCGCGCTCGGCGTCGTCGCCCACCTCGGGTTGATCGTCACCACCCAGGCCCTGGTCGCGGACGCCCTGCACAGCCGCGTCGCCTGGAGCTGGATCGCGGGCGTCCTGACCGCCGCCGCGACCTTCGCCCTCATCCCGGACCTGTTGCTGCGCGCCGAGATCGCGTTCCTCACCGGATCACTCGCCGGACTGCTCGTCGGGCTCCGGCTGCTCACTTCCCCACGACAGGAGAGCGAACTGTGCTCGACGACCTCGTCATCGCCCTGACCTACTACTCGCCGTACGTGTCAGGCCTGACCAACTTCGCGCGGGACGTCGCGGAAGGGCTCGCCGAGCGCGGCAAACGCGTCCGCGTGGTCACCACCCGCCACGACCCCTCGCTGCCGCACGAGGAGACGATCAACGGCGTGCGCGTGAGCCGCGCACCCGTGCTCGCCCGGTTCGGCAAGGGAGTGATCAGCCCGGCGTTCGCCACGATGGTGCGCGAGGCGTCGGCGAACGCCCGAGTGCTCAACCTCCACCTGCCGATGCTCGAGGCAGGCCCGGTGGCCGCGCTGGCGAAGTGCCCGGTCGTCGTGACCTACCACTGCGACGTCAGCCTGCCGCCCGGCCTGGTGAACGCGGTGCAGGGCAAGGTGATCGACGCCTCCAGCCGCCTCGCGATGCGCCGCGCGGCCGCCGTCGCGGTGACGAGCGAGGACTACGCGCGGGAAAGCAGGCTGTGGCCGTCCATCCAGCCGCACATGGCCGCCGTACCCCCGCCCTGCCGCCCGGTTCCCCCTGGCACGCCGCGGTTCCGCGACGGCGACGGCCCGCACGTCGGGTTCCTCGGCCGCATCGTCGAGGAGAAGGGCGTCGAGCACCTGGTCGACGGATTCCGCGCACTGGAAGACCCGTCGGCACGGCTGCTGATCGGCGGCGACTTCGGCAACGTCGCCGGCGGCAGCGTCATCTCCCGCGTGCGCGAACGCATCGCGGGCGACCCGCGGATCAAGCTGCTCGGGTTCGTGCCCGACGAGGACCTCGGCGACTTCTACGCCTCCCTGGACGTGTTCGCCCTGCCGTCGGTGAACGCGTTCGAGGCCTTCGGCATCGTCCAGGTCGTCGCGATGCTCGCGGGCGTACCGGTGCTGGCGAGCGACCTGCCCGGCGTGCGCATCCCGGTGCGGGAGACGGGTTTCGGGATCATCGTGCCGCCCGGCGACGCGGCGGCCATCACCACGGGACTGCGATCCCTGCGCGACGAACCGCCCGTCTCGGACGGCACGGCCGCGGCGAAGTTCAGCGTCCCTGCCGTGCTCGACGCGTTCGAGGCGCTGTTCGAGAAGCACGCCCGCTAGCCGGGACCGGTACCGGTCCCGTTCTGCCAGGCTCTGCGGATGAGCAGACGGTTCGCCTCCGCGGTGCTGGTCCTGGGACTGCTCGGCGGGTGCACCGGCGCCAGAACGCCGGATTCGCCCACGACCGTGCCACCGTCGTCCTCCACCACCGCCGAGAAGGCCGCGCCGAACGTGATCGTGCTGGAGGCGACGGGAACGGCCACCATCTCGTCGCTGACGCTCGTCGTCGACGGGACGTCCAGCGAGGAGACGTCGGTCGCGCTCCCCTGGACCAGGACCCTCGAGTTCCCCGCGGAGAGCGGCAGCCACGAGTGGAAGCTCGTCCTGCGGCACAGCGGCGGCAGCGTGCTGGCGACCTGCAAGGCGAACGGAGAGCTGTTGACGCAGACCGCCGGCAGCAGTTCGCCGGGCAGCGACAGCACCGCCCAGCTGTCCGGCAGCATCTCGAAGTGACTCTGGTGAGGACGTGGCTCCCGCCTCGTCCTCACCAGCGCGGAACCAGGGCCTGTATCGAAGTCTGATCCGCGACAGCCGGGCCCGAGGCGGCCCCTGGCGGCACGGCCGGACGACCCACGTACAACACCGGTACGCGGGCCATTCGGCCGCACCACCAGGAACCACCTCAAGCGCAGCTCTCATCGAACCAGACTTCGATACAGGCCCTAGTCCCGTTCGATCAGGTGCCCGATGACGTCCGGACCGGGATGCGCGTGGCCGGAGCCGTCCCGGCGCGGATCCACCTCCGGCAACTCCACCGGCGTGCCCTTGTCGTCCGCACCCGCCGGACGCGCGCCGATCCACGCGAGCACCAGGTGGTCCTCGCCCTTGAGGAAGCGCTGCGACCGCACGCCACCCGTCGCGCGCCCCTTGGCCGGGTACTCGCTGAACGGTGTGACCTTGACGCTCTGCCCGGACGAGGTGACGACCATCGGCTCACCGTGCTCGTCGTCGTCCGTGCGGATCGCACCGAAGAACACCACGTACGCGTCACCGCTCAGGTTGATGCCCGCCATGCCGCCGCCCTTGAGGCCCTGCGGCCGCACGAGCTTCGCGTCGTAGCGCAGCAGTGACGAGTCGGAGCTGACGAACGCGATCGTCTCGCTGCCGTCGGTGAGCCAGGTGCAGCCGACGATCTCGTCGCCGTCCTTGAGCGAGATGACCTCGAACTCGTCCGAACGGACCGGCCACTCCGGCACGCACACCTTGACCGTGCCGAGCTTCGTGCCCAGCGCCATGCCGGGTGAGTCCTTCGGGTCGAGCGGCGCGATGCCGACGACCTTCTCGCCCTTCTCCAGCGGCACCAGCTCACTCGCCGCCATGCCACCCCGCAGACTGACTGTGCCGCTTTGTTCCGGCAGCACGGGCAGTGGCAGCACGTCCGTCTTGAACGCACGCCCCAGGTTCGTGATCAGGATGACCTGACCACGCGCCGTGGAGTGCACAACGGCCAGCACGGCGTCGTGCTTCACCCGCCCCGCCCGCCGCTTGCCCTCGGACGCCTCCTCCGACTCCGCCGCGGTGCGCGCGACGAGACCGGCCGCGCTCAGGATCACCTGACACGGGTCGTCCGCCACCTCCAGCGGCCCGGCGGGCTTGGACGCCGCCAGCACCTCCTTGAGGTCGCCGTCGATGAGGCTCGTCCTGCGCTCGCCGCCCAGTTCCTTCGCCACGGCCGCGAGCTCGGTCGACACGAGCTTGCGGAGCACGCTCTCGTCGTCCAGGATCGCCGACAGCTCGGCGATCTCCTGACGGAGCTTGTCCTGCTCGTTCTCGAGCTCGAGCTTGTCGTACCGGGTGAGGCGGCGCAGCGGCGTGTCGAGGATGTAGGTGGCCTGGATCTCCGACAGCTTGAACTGCTTCATCAGGCCGTCCTTGGCGGCAGCCGCGTTCTCGCTGCCCCGGATCAGCTTGATGACCTTGTCGATGTCGAGCAGGGCGAGGAGAAGACCCTCGACCAGGTGCAGCCGTTCCTCGCGCTTGCGGCGACGGAACTTCGTGCGCCGCGTGACGACCTCGTAGCGGTGCTTGAGGAAGACCTCCAGCAACTGCTTGAGCCCGAGCGTCTGCGGCTGCCCGTCGACCAGCACCAGGTTGTTGATGCCGAACGACTGCTCCATCGGCGTCAGCCGGTACAGGTCCGCGAGCAGAGCCTGCGGGTTCACACCGACCTTGCACTCGATGACGAGCCGGATGCCGTTCTCGCGGTCCGTGAGGTCCTTGACGTCCGCGATGCCGGTGAGCCGCTTGGACTTGTTGACCTCGTCGGTGATCTTCTCGACGATCCGCTCGGAACCCACGCCGTACGGCAGCTCGGTGACCGTGATGGCCTGCCGGCCCCTGGAACCCTCCAGCGGCCCGATCTCGACCTTGGCACGCATCCTGACCACGCCGCGCCCGGTCTCGTAGGCCTTCCGGACCTCGTCGAGCCCGAGCAGGATGCCGCCGGTCGGCAGGTCGGGCCCCGGGATGAACTCCATGAGCTTGTCGAGACTCGCGTCCGGATGCGTGATCAGCCACCGCGCCGCCCCCACGACCTCGCGGAGGTTGTGCGGGATCATGTTCGTGGCCATGCCGACCGCGATGCCCGACGTGCCGTTGACCAGCAGGTTCGGGAACGCCGCCGGCAGCACGACCGGCTCCTGCAGCGAGCCGTCGTAGTTGGGCCGGAAGTCGACCGTGTCCTCGTTCAGCTCGCCGACGAGCTGCATGGCGACCGGGGACATGCGGCACTCGGTGTATCGCGATGCCGCCGGTCCATCGTCTGGAGACCCAAAATTTCCGTGCCCGTCGATCAAGGGCTCGTTCAGGCTGAAGTCCTGGGCGAGGCGGACCAACGCGTCGTAGATCGCCGTGTCGCCGTGCGGGTGGAACTTGCCCATTGTGTCGCCGACGACGCGCGACGACTTCACGTACGCGTGGTTCGGCCGGTACCCCTGCTCGTGCATCGAGTAGAGGATGCGGCGGTGCACCGGCTTGAGGCCGTCCCGCGCGTCCGGCAGTGCCCGCGAGTGGATGACCGAGTACGCGTACTCCAGGTACGAGTCCTCGATCTCCGTCTTCAGCGAGTTGTCGAGCACCTTGGCGCCCGCCCGGTCGAACGCGGCTGGGTCGACCTTGGTCGTGGGTCCCTTGCGGCGTGCCATGACTTCGTGACTCCGTCTGTCTCTTGAGGCTTAGAGGTCGATGGCCGACTGGTCGACCCGTGCGGCGGACTCGACGAGCCAGTTGCGGCGCGGCTCGACCTTCTCGCCCATCAGCAGTTCGAGGGCTTCCTCGGCGGCTTCGACGTCGTCCATCGTGATGCGCCGGACGGAGCGGGTGGACGGGTTCATCGTGGTCTCCCACAACTCGTCCGCGTCCATCTCGCCCAGGCCCTTGAACCGCGGCACCGGCGTGACGACCTGCTTGCCGGCCTTCTCCAGCGAGGCGACCTTCTGCTCCATCTGACGCTGGGTGAAGGTGAAGTGCGTTTCGGCGTTGCGGCCGCGCGTCATGACCTTGTGCAACGGGGGCATCGCCGCGTACAGGCGGCCGTCCTCGATCACCGGGCGCATGTACTTGGCGAACAACGTGATCAGCAACGTCCGGATGTGGCTGCCGTCGACGTCCGCGTCGGCCATCAGGATCACACGGCCGTACCGCATCTGCGGGAGGTCGAACGTGCGGCCGGTGCCGGCGCCCAGGACCTGGACGATGGAGGCGATCTCGGCGTTGCGCAACGTGTCGGCGAGCGAGGCCTTCTGGACGTTGAGGATCTTGCCGCGCAAGGGGAGCAGCGCCTGGTACTCCGAGACGCGCGCCATGCGAGCCGAACCCAACGCGCTGTCGCCCTCGACGAGGAACAGCTCGGAACGAGCCACCCCGGTGGTGCGGCAGTCGACGAGCTTCGCGGGCATCGCCGCGCCCTCGAGCGCCGTCTTGCGGCGGGCCGCGTCCTTCTGCTGCTTCTGCGTGAGCCGGACGCGGGAGGCGTCGACGACCTTCTGCAGGACGGTCTTGGCCTCCATCTTGGTCTTGCGGTCTTCGGTCCACGCGCGGACCTGCTGGTCGACGATGCCCTGCAGCACCTTGGTGATGCCGGCGGTGGAGAGTTCGTCCTTGGTCTGCGAGGTGAACTGCGGTTCGGGGATGCGGACGTGGATGACGGCCGTCATGCCCTCGAGCACGTCGTCGAGGGTCGGCATCTCCTCCTTGGGCTTCAGGAGCCCGCGGGTCTTGGAGATGGCGTCCTGGACGGACTTCACGACGGCCCGGTCGAAGCCTCGCCGGTGGGTGCCGCCGTGCACGTTGCGGATGGTGTTGGTGAAGCACTCGACGGTGCGCTCGTAGCCGGTGCCCCACCGCAAGGCCACTTCGATCTCGGCCTGACGCTCCACTTTGGACCGCATCACGCCGTTCTCGTCGGCGGCGTTCTCGAAGTAGGTGCCGGAGCCGGTGATCACCAGGGTGCCGGAGACCGCGCGGTCGCCGTTGGGGGCCAGGAAGTCGACCATGTCCGTGAGGCCGTGCGGGTAGTGGAAGACCTCTTCGGAGATGGTCTCTTCCAGTGCCGAACGGAGGACGTAGGTCACGCCGGGGACGAGGAACGCGGTGTTGCGCAGCTTGGTGCGGACGGTGTCCACGTCCAGGGAGGCGCCGTTTTCGAAGTACCGGGTGTCGTACCAGTAACGGGTCGAGGTGCCGGTCGACTCGTTGCGCTTCATCTTGCCGACGACGCTCAACCCGTTCTGGCGGGTGAACTTGGCCTTGGGGCCGGGGCCGTCGAAGACGCCGGGAACGCCGTGGGCGAACGACATCTCGTGGACCTTGCCGCCGCGCCGCACCGTGACGTCGTAGCGGTGGGAGAGGGCGTTGACCGCGGAGGCGCCGACGCCGTGCAGGCCGCCGGAGGTCTTGTAGCCGGAGCCGCCGAACTTGCCGCCGGCGTGCAGCTTCGTCAGCACGAGTTCCACACCGGACAGACCGGACTTCGCGTGCACGTCGGTGGGGATGCCCCGGCCGTCGTCGTCGACCTGGACGCTGCCGTCCGCGTGCAGGGTGACCACGATCTTCGTCGCGTGACCCGCGACGCCCTCGTCGGTGGAGTTGTCGACGATCTCGCTGAAGAGGTGGTTGATGCCCCGGCTGTCGGTCGACCCGATGTACATGCCTGGCCGTTTGCGGACGGCCTCCAGACCTTCCAGATGGGTGAGGTCGTCGGCCCCGTACAGGGTCTCTGCGGTCACGGGTACTGCTCCCTGATTGTGTGCGGACTGCCAGCAGGGTATCCGGCCCGACCGACAATTTTTCGCAGGACGCCCGTCACGGAAGTGGAAAGCGCCCTGAATGGTGCGTCACACCTCTGCCACCGACCCCTGCACAGCCCTGCTGACCTGCGAAATCCGGGGAGCCAGGCCCAAACGAGATCGGCAGACCGAACGGTTGGCTTGTTTCGCGCGCGCGAGCGGGGCTCGAGGCCGGGTACCCAGGCGCGTGCGCGGTCAATCCAGAGTCCGGATCAGGACGATCCCTCTGTCCTAAGTGGACCAAACCGCTCCGCCGGGGCAGGTCGGCGACGGCACGGGCCGAGGTTGCGCACGAGACCGTTCCGAGACCTTCCCGGAACCGACCCGTGAACCGGGATGAACATCGGCACGTATGCCCCGGTGTCGGAAACGGATCGAAGGACGGAGTGGTCGCGTGCGGCATGGTGTGGACTCGGGTCTCTTCCAGCAGACCGCGCACAGCCCGTCCTATTTCGAGCTGTCGCGGACGGGTGCGGGTGAGCTCGTCGACTTCTGCATCCCGTGCAATCCGTACTTCCCGACCCCGGAGATGTTCGAGGAGCTGTCCAAGAACCTGGAGTCGGTGCTCAAGTTCTACCCGAGCGATTCCAGCAAGATCGCGGACCAGCTCTCCAAGGTGCTGGGGCTGAACCCGGCGACGCTCGCGATGTCGAACGGCTCGACCGAGCTCATCACGTGGATGGACCACCTGTGGATCCACGAGAGCATCGCCATCCCGATCCCCACCTTCGGGCGCTGGACGGACCAGCCGATGGAGAGCAACAAGCGCGTCGACATGTTCCTGCTCCAGGAGAGCAACAACTTCGAGCTCGACATCGACGAGTACATCAAGTTCATCCGCACGCGGGGCAGCAGGGTCGCGGTCATCTGCAACCCGAACAATCCCGACGGCGGCTACCTGCCGCGCCGGGAGATCATCCGGTTCATGGACGAGCTGTCCGACCTCGACCTGATCGTGATCGACGAGTCGTTCATCGACTTCGTCGAGGTCGAGCGCAATCCGTCGGTCGCCGCCGAGGCGTCCATCCGGCCCAACGTGGTCGTGCTGAAGAGCCTCGGCAAGAACTTCGGCCTGCACGGCATCCGGTTCGGCTACCTGATCGCGAACCCGGGACTGGCCGGGAAGATGCGCAAGACGCTGCCGAAGTGGAACCTCAATTCCCTCGCGGAGACCGTCGTGTTCATGCTGGCCGAGCACGAGGCGGAGTACGCCGAGAGCCTGCGGCTGCTCAGCCGCGACCGGTACCGCATGGGCATGGAGCTCTCGCGCATTCCCGACCTGACCGTCTACTCGTCGCAGGCGAACTTCCTGTTCGTGAAGCTCGGCGGGGGCATGGACGGCCGCGAACTGCGCGACCACCTGCTGGCCAAGCACCAGGTCTTCATCCGCGAATGCGGCAACAAGCTCGGTATGACCAGCAAGTTCGCCCGGCTGGTCGTCCGTCCCGAACAGGACGTGGAACGGCTCGTCGAGGGCATCCGCGACTTCACCCAGGCGAGGTGGACCAGCCACGCCGTTCATTCCAACCACTCCAGCGAACCGTCGCTGCTCATGCACAGCGCCTGAACACAACAGCACCCTGCATTCTCATTCTCCGAAAGGTTGCCCACAGATGTCATCACCGCACGCCCTCAGCGGTCGGCGCGGCCAGGTGGCTGCGGCCGCGCTGGTGGCCGCCACACTGCTGAACGCGGCCATGTTCGGCGGTACGAATGCCACGGCGTCGTCTCACCGTGAGGCTCCGCTCATCGCGGGCGACCCGGCAGTGGACAACACCGACCTGTACGCGTTCGTGAGTCCGGACCACAAGGACACCGTGACGCTGGTCGGCAACTGGTCCGGGTTCCAGGAACCCAACGGTGGCCCCAACTTCTTCCCGTGGGCCGAGGACGCGCAGTACGACTTCAACGTCGACAGCGACGGCGACGCCAAGCCCGACGTCACGCTGCGGTTCACGTTCGAGAACGACGACCGGCGCAAGAACGACACGTTCCTGTACTCCAACGGTGTCGTGGACTCGCTCGACGACGAGAACCTGCTGTTCCGGCAGCGCTACGACCTCGAGGCGATCTACCAGAACGGCCAGAAGGTCAAGCTCGCCGACAACGCCCCGGTGGCGCCGTCCCCGAACGGCCCGGCGTCGATGCCGGACTTCAAGAAGCTGCGCGACCAGGCGATCACGCAGATCGCCGGTGGCGGCAAGGTCTACGTGGGCCCGTCCGAGGACGCGTTCTTCGCCGACCTGCGGGTGTTCGACCTGCTCTACGGCGGCAACCTGAGCGAGGTCGGCCAGGACACGCTGCGCGGCTACAACGTCAACACCATCGCGATCCAGCTGCCCAAGCACGCGCTGGCGCTGCGCAACGACGTGCACCGCAACCCGAACATCGGCATCTGGAGCACCACCCAGAAGCGCAGCCTGAAGCTCTCGCCGGGCAAGGCGGAGGCGACCGGTGACTTCGTGCAGGTCTCCCGCCTGGGCAACCCGCTGGTGAACGAGGTCGTGGCCCCCGCGGGTCTCAAGGACGCGTTCAACGGCCTGCGCCCCGACCAGGACGCCGGTGTGAAGGAGCTCGTCGACCGGGTGGTGAACCCGGAGCTGCCGAAGCTCGTCGAGGCGATCTACAAGATCCCGGCACCGCAGGGTCAGCGCGACGACCTGGCCGAGATCTTCCTGACCGGCATCACGAAGAAGCTCGGCGCGCAGATCAACGCCGACCTGAACTCGCAGGTCAACAACGCGGACGTGGACGCGCGGAAGTTCCGCCCGTCCGAGATGCTGCGGCTGAACATGATGATCGACCCGAACGCCAACCCGAACCGCCTGGGCCTGCTCGCGGGTGACACGCAGGGCTTCCCGAACGGCCGGCGCCTCACCGACGACGTGGTGGACATCGCCGTGCAGGCGATGGAGGGTGCCGCGGCGTCCGGCAAGCTCGTCGACGCGCTCGCCACCGGTGACAAGGTCGACGCCAACGACCAGCCGTTCGAGGCGAACTTCCCGTACGTCGGCCTGCCGCGCAACGGCACCGCCGTCAACGCCTCCGGCACCACGGCCGAGGTCGCGGTCAACCCGGTCGGCAAGATCGGCAACATCGACCCGATGGCCATGACCACCGCGGTGGGCTCGGCGTTCGTGTTCGGCGCCGGTTTCTTCCTGTGGCGCAAGCGCCAGGCATCGATCCGCAAGTACGGGTCGCACTCGAAGTGAAGTACCAACAACGGCAGGCCGTCGCGGTGGTTCTCCTGGTCACCGCGGCGCTTGCCTACCTCGCCGCCTCCGGTCCTGCCGACAGCAGGGCCGGGGGCGCGCCCCCTGCGCCCCCGGTTCCGGCGGTGGCGCAGCAGAACCAGATGCACCGCGTGGTGCACCAGCTTCAGCAGCGGCTGCACGAGCTTCCGCAGGACAAGGACTCCTGGGCCAGGCTCGGGTCGTCCTATGTGGAACTGGCTCGGGTCACGGCCGATCCGGCGTACTACGCGAAGGCCGAAGGCGCTTTGAAGAACGCGGGTGACACGGGCCTGGCCGCGATCGGCATGGGCACGCTGGCCAACTCCCGCCACGACTTCCACACGGCCAGCGACTGGGCTCAGAAGGCCATCACCGCACTGCCGTCCTCCTCGGAGGCGTACGGCGTGCTGGCGGACGCGTTGACGCAACTGGGCGACGACGCGGGCGCGCAGGACGCGGTGCAGAAGATGCTGGATCTCAAGCCCAACACGGCGTCGTTCGCCCGCGCTTCCTTCCACTTCGAACTCCACGGTGACGTCGACGGTGCCCGCGACGCGATGCAGCGCGCGCTGAAGTCCTCCACGACGCCAGAGGAGATCGCGTTCTGCCGTTACCGGCTGGGCGAACTCGCGTTCGACCACAACCGGCTCGACGAAGCCGCTCAGCACTACGAGCAGGGACTGGCGGCGAGAGGAGACGACATGACTCTCACTCAGGGCATGGCCAAGATCGACGCGGCGCGAGGTGACGTCCCGGTGGCGCTCGACGCGTACCGCAGGCTCGTCGCACGCGCTCCCCTGCCCCAGTACCTGCAGGAGTACGCGGAACTGCTGGAGGCCAACGGCCGCACCGACGAGGCCGCGCGGCAGTACGACGTCCTGTCCGAGCAGCAACGGCTGATGGAGTCCCAGGGTGCTTCCGACGATCTGGCCGCGGCCCTCGTCGCCGCGGACCGAGGTGATGGCATGCAGGCACTGCGCCGTGCGGAAGCCGAGTGGAGTCGCCGGCAGAGCGTTTTCGTGGCCGACGCGATGGCCTGGGCGTTGCACGTGAACGGAAGGGACGCCGAGGCGTTGGGCTACTCCGACCGCGCGGTGGCGCTGGGCTGGCAGAACGCCACGTTCTCCTATCACCGCGGCATGATCCTGGCCGCGCTCGGCCGCGTCGCCGAGGCCCAGGAGTCGCTGGTGCAGGCGCTGCGGCTGAACGCGAACTTCTCCCCGTTGCAGGCGCTCAAGGCCGGCCGCAAGCTCGCGGAGCTTCGAGGCGGCCGGTGAGCCTGTCCAACTGGGTGGTGCGGCCCGTCCTGGTGGCGGCGTTGCTGCTCGCCGGCATCTTCTTCATCAACGGCGAGGCGTCCGCCCACCCGTTGGGCAACTTCAGCGTCAACCACTACCACGGGCTGCACCTGCACCCCGACCGGATCGACCTCAGATCCGTGGTCGACGTGGCGGAGATCCCGACGCTGCAGGAGAACCTGAAGACGCGCGACGCGAAGCAGTGGTGCGACGAGGTCTCCAGGACCGATCGCTCCACTGTGGACGGCCGGCAGATCTCCTGGACGCTCTCCAGCTCCACGAAGGAGCACCCGGTCGGCCAGGCCGATCTCAGCACGACCCGGCTGGTCTGCGAGTTCACCGCCAGGGTGGACCTGGACCGGCCGGCCAGGCTCGAGTTCCGCGACGAGTCGAACGTCGACCGGGTCGGCTGGCGTGAGATCACCGCCGCCGGCACCGGCATCAGAATCGCGGACTCGCCGGTGCCGACCGAGAGCATCAGCGACGAACTGCGGACGTACCCGGAGGACCTGCTCAGCAGTCCGATGGACGTCCGCTCCGTCGCGTTCAGCGCCGAACCGGGCAGCGGGTCCGAGCCGAAGAAGGCCACCGGCTCCCCCATCCAGTCGTTCAGCGTCACGGCGGCCAAGCTCAACGACATCCTGGGCAGCGACGACCTCACGCCGTGGCTCGGGTTTTTGGCGTTGTTGCTGTCGTTGGTGCTCGGCGCGTCGCACGCGGCGTTGCCCGGTCACGGCAAGACGCTCATCGCGGCCTATCTGGCCGGTCGCCAGGGCACGCCGAAGGACGCGTTCATCGTCGGTGCGTCGGTCACGGCCACGCACACCGGTGGCGTGCTGATCCTCGGTTTGATCATCAGCGCGTCGAGCGCGCTCGCCGGTGAACAGGTGCTGCGCTGGCTCGGGCTGGTCAGCGGCCTGCTGATCGCGGTGATCGGCGTGATGCTGCTGCGCTCGGCCCTGTCGACGACCCGCGAACCCGCGCTCGCCGGAGCCCTGACGGGACACGGGCACGGCCACGGACATGGGCACGGTCATGGCCACGGACACGGTCATGGGCACGGCCACGGGTACAGCCGCGCGAGCCTCATCGGCATGGGCGCGGCCAACGGCCTGGTCCCCTCGCCGTCCGCACTGGTGGTCCTGCTGGGCGCGATGGCCCTGGGCCGCACGTGGTTCGGCGTCCTGCTGGTCGTCGGCTACGGAATCGGCATGGCCGGCACGCTCACCGCGGTCGGCCTGCTGCTCGTGAAGGCGCGCGACCGCGTCGAGAGAATCCTGGACGGCCGTGCCACCCGCATGCTGTCGCATTACGCACCTGTCGGCACAGCCGCGATGGTCATCGTCGTCGGCGCGTGGCTGACATTGCAGGCCGTCTAATTACACCAATGCAACTCGAAGGGCCCGGATTCGACTGAATCCGGGCCCTTCGAGTTGTTTCCGTCCTTACAGGTTCGCCACCACGAACTGCTTGCCCTCGGTGTTCTCGACCGCGATCGACTTCACCTGGTCCGGCGGGACGCTGACCATGCCCCGCACGGTCGCGCCCTCGACCTTCGCCTTCTCGGACGAGGTCCAGGCGAACGCCTCGGTCTTGGTGCCGTCCTTGCCGATCACGACCAGCTTGCACTTCTGCAGTGCCGGCAGGCCGTTGACCTCGGCCGTGACCAGGTACCGGTCCTGAGACGAAGGCTCGATGTTCGCCTTCAGCTCGATCCCGCCGGTCGCCTTGCCCTCGCCCGTGCGAGGTCCGGCGATCGTCGACTGCGGTGCCTGGTTCTGCATGAGCGCCGCAGCACCCCCGAACGCGACCACCGCGGCCACGGCCGCGGCGACGAGGTAGCCCGGCCAGCGTCGTGGCCTGGCGTGCAGCGGTTCGGGGAGGTCCTCCACCGGTCGTGGAGGACTGGCTCTCGGGCGTGGGTCGGACTCCCGCTGCTGCGGAATGACCGACTCCTGCCTGATCTGCCGCAGCGTGCGCTGCAGCACCAGGTCCGACGGCATGGGCAGGTCGTCCTCGAGCTCGTGCAGAAATGCCTCACGTGGCACGTCGTCAAGTGCTGTGCGGATCCGATGGAAGTCGGCGACCTGCGCACGGCAGGACGGACAGCCCCGAAGGTGCTGCTCCACGCCAAGACTCTCGTGCGCGTCCAGAACGCCGAGCGCGTAGCAGCCAAGGGTGACCGCGTCGTGCGCGCCAGCTGTCATACGACCTCCTCGTCGTCCCGATTTGCCCCCGCGGCGAAACGGTGTCACGAAGGAAAACGGGCAGATAGGAGTGGTCGGTTCAGCTTGCGAACGAGTTCATTCTGATTGCGCATAACAATGGCATTACGTAACCGCTCAACTACGGTTCCAGCCCTGTCTGAGCTGCGCTTTTCACTCGATCGGACGACTCAAGGTGTTCCGTACGACTACAGGCACGTCTCTGGACGAACCAGCGGTCGTTCCTCCGTCTCAATGAACACCGCGAGGCCGTCCAGGACCCTGGCGAGACCGAACTCGAACTGGTCGAGCATCCGCTCGAAGCCCCCCGAGTTCCAGATGTGGGTCATCATCGGCAACCGGTCAGGCGTGAAGTGCTCCCAGAGCGCCTCCCTGCCGTTCCACCAGTCCTCCTCGGACACGCCGCTCTCCCGTTCGGCCCGCACGCGGTCCGCCATCGTCCGGCCGACGCCCTCGACGAAGTGGGACACCGCCGTCACGACCGCCACGATCTCCTCGGACGCCAGCCCCAGCTCGGACACGACCGCGTAGGCGGCGTCCTGGCGGGTCATGGCCTGCGGGCCGGGCATCCGCCGCGACGCCGTCAGCTGGAGCATCCACGGGTGCGCGCGGTACATCGCCCACACCTGCCGCGCGAAGAAGTCCAGTCCGGCCCGCCACGGGCCCTGCGGCGTGTGCTCGGTCTCGCCCCACACGGCGTCGACCATCAGGTCCAGCAGCTCGGACTTGCCCGGCACGTGCCGGTAGAGCGACATGGTGGTGAAGCCCAGCGTCTCGGCGACCCGGCGCATGGTGAGCGCCTCGACCCCCTCGGCGTCGGCCACCTTGATGGCCGCCTCGACCACCCGTGACTGGCTCAGCGCGGCCTTCGGTCCCCTCGTCGGCTCGGCCGGCGGCTCCCACAGCAGCCGCACGCTCCGGTCACGATCGCTCTTCACCCATCCCCCTTCACAAACTCCTTGCATGTGAATCCTAGAACCGTGTACAACGTACACTCTGTATACAACGTAAGCAGTTAGCTGTTGGGGGTGAAGGCGTGGGACACGCGGTGCTCGCGGAAGGCCTGCGGAAGGTGTTCGACGAGAAGGCGGCGCTCGACGGGTTCGACCTGGCCGTACCGGCGGGAACGGTCTGCGGGCTGCTCGGCCCGAACGGCGCCGGCAAGACCACGGCGGTGCGCATCCTGGCCACGTTGCTGCGCCTGGACGGCGGCCGTGCCGAGGTCGCGGGCCACGACGTGGCGCGGGAGGCACCGGCGGTGCGCCGTCAGGTGGCGTTGAACGGCCAGCAGTCCACCGTCGACGACGTGCTGACCGGCAAGGAGAACCTGGTCATGTGGGGGCGGCTCTACCACCTGGGCAAGCGCCAGGCCGAGGTCCGGGCCGACGAGCTGCTGGAGCAGTTCGGGCTCACCGACGCGGCCGGCAAGCGGGCCAAGCTGTACTCGGGTGGCATGCGGCGGCGCCTGGACCTGGCGTCGAGCTTCATCATGCGCCCGTCGGTGCTGTTCCTCGACGAACCGACGACCGGACTCGACCCGCGCAACCGCGGCGAGGTGTGGCGGGAGGTGAAGCGGGTCGTCGCCGAGGGGACGACGGTGCTGCTGACCACGCAGTACCTGGACGAGGCCGACCAGCTCGCCGACCAGATCGTCGTGATGGACACCGGCCGGGTGGCGGCGCAGGGCACGCCGGACCAGCTCAAGTCCAAGCTCGGCGGCGACCGGATCGAGGTGGTGGTCCGCGACGCCGACGAGCTGCCGGTCGTGCGGGACGTCCTCGGCCCGGACGCCGAGGTGGACCTCGACACGTTCCGGGTCAGCGCGGCGGTGGCCGACCGGGTGGCGGCGCTGACGCGGGTGACGTCGGCACTGGCCGCTCACGGCGTCGAGGCCGAGGACATCGCGCTGCGGCGGCCAACGCTCGACGACGTCTTCCTCGCCATCACCGGCCACAGGGCAGTCGCGGAGGCGCAGGCATGAGGTACGCGGCCATCGACTCGTGGATCGTCGCCAGACGGGACCTGATCCACTGGGTGCGCGAACCCGTCAGGGTGTTCGCGAACCTCGCCTACCCGATCATCTCGGTGCTGATCTTCGGGTTGGTGTTCGGCAGCGCGATGAACGTCTTCGGCGGCGGCGACTACATCGAGTTCCTGCTGCCGGGCATGTTCGGCCAGACCATCGCGTTCGGCATCGCGAGCACGATCATGATGGTGTCGATGGACGCCGACCGGGGCGTCACGGACCGGTTCCGCGCCTCGCCGATGTCCCAGACCGGCGTCGTGGCCGGGCGCAGCATCGCGGACCTGGTGAACTCGTCGCTGGAGCTGCTGGTGCTCGCGCTGTGCGGGCTGGTGATCGGCTGGTCGTTCCGCGACGGGCTGTTCAACGCGCTGGTGGCGTTCGCGCTGTTCCTGTGGCTGCGGTTCGCCCTGGTCTGGGTCGGCATCTACCTCGGCCTGCTGGTCAAGCCGGAAGCGGCGCAGGCGTCGTGGATGTTCCTGTTCCCGCTGACGATGTTCGCGAACACGTTCGTCTCGCCGGAACTGATGCCGGGCTGGCTGCGGGTCGTCGCGGAGTGGAACCCGCTGTCGTCGACCGTGGCCGCGGCGCGGGAGCTGTTCGGCAACCCCGGTGTCGGCGGCGACTCGTGGGCCGCGCAGAACTCGCTGCTACTCGCTGTGCTGTGGCCTGCGGTGTTCGTGGCGATCTTCTGGCCGTTGTCGGTGTTGAAGTACCGCAACCTCAGCCGCTAGGAAGTCGTCCCGGAACTGGCCGGCGAGCCACCGCGCGAGCAGTCGCCGCCAGTTCCGGACCCTGGCCAGGTTCTCCGGTGTCAGCGTCCGGTCGTCCTCCCACTCCTGCCAGTCCTCGCTCGCGAGCCAGCCGATGCACCCGGCGATCCGGTGCACGCGCAGCAGGGCCGGGTCCGGCCGGGTGCCGTAACCGATCCAGAACGCCTGGGGCAGCACGGTTCCGTGCAGGTAGAGGTGCTCCTCGAACGCCGCGAGCTCGTCGAGCGGGTTGCCCTGGCCGGGGTTGTCCCAGTCGATCAGGGTGGCTTTGTCTTCTCCGACGATGATGTTGTGGAGGTTCACGTCGTTGTGCAGCAGACCGACGCGGTGGATCTTCCGGAACGCCAGGCCGATGCTGCGCCAGACCTCCTCGGAGACCGGCAGCGCGTCCGCGAGCGTCCGGCCCTCGACGTACTCGACCAGCACGTCACCGCGGCCGTTGTGCGCGAGGACCTCCGGCGCGCCGGGCACGACGAACTTCGGCAGGTCGCGCGCGACTTTGGGTTGCCGCAGCACGGCTTTGCGCCCGTCGGCCAGCGTGACGAGGTGCAGGACGTTGGTGAGACCTTCTCCTGGCAGCGGTTCGACGCGCAGAGCGGTCTCCAGCAACCGGAACAAACACCCACCTCCCGTGGCAACGGTGTAACACAAGACACATCGGACAGATAAGGATCGTCGGGGGATGCATTCGGCGGCGAAGTACGCATGGAGGCCTACCGATGGTTCGACGTCCTCGGCGCGTGGCGCTGTTATCGGTCCTGACACTGGTTCTACCACTGGCTGTGACCGGACAGGCACTCGCTGATCCCAACAACAACTCCCCTGCGAAACTCACCAAAGCCGTGACGCTGAACGGTGTCCTGCGACATCTCGACGCGTTCCAGTCCATCGCGGACACCCACGGCGACCGCGCGGCCGGACGTCCTGGATACCAGGCGTCGGTGAACTACGTGGTCTCGCAACTGACCGCGGCCGGCTACTCGCCGAGCGTGCAGTCGTTCGACTTCCCGTACGTGGAGGACAACTCCCGGCTCGACCGCGTCGCACCGGCGCCGCGGGTCTTCCAGCGCGACACCGACTTCAACCGCAACGGGTTCGTCCCGACGGCCGAGGGCGACGTCACGGGCGTCATCCAGCCCGTCGACGTGGTCGTTCCCCCGACCCCGGTACCGAACGGCAACAGCAGCGGCTGCGAGGCCGCGGACTTCGCCGGGTTCGTTCCCGGCCGGATCGCGATGCTGCAACGCGGCACCTGCGGGTTCAACGTCAAGGCGCTGAACGCCCAGGCCGCGGGCGCGTCGGCGGCGATCCTGTTCAACGAGGGCCAGCCCGGCCGCACCGGCCTGGTCACGCCCATCGGGGACACACCGGGTCTCGCGATCCCCGTGGTGTTCGCGACCTACGCCGCCGCCTCGGAGCTCATCGTGCTCACGCCCGGCGCCACGGTCCGGGTGAAGGTCGACTTCACCGAGGAGACCCGGCAGGCGTGGAACGTGTTCGCTGAGACCCGTGACGGCAACGCGAACAACGTCGTGATGTCCGGCGCGCACCTCGACAGCGTCCAGGACGGACCGGGCATCAACGACAACGGCAGCGGCTCGGCGGCGTTGCTGGAGACGGCGATCCAGATGAAGAAGGTCAAGCCCAACGCGAAGGTCCGCTTCGCCTGGTGGGGCGCCGAGGAGGAGGGCCTACTGGGGTCCGAGCACTACGTCGCCACGCTGCCGCAGGCCGAGCGGGACAAGATCGCGCTGTACCTGAACTTCGACATGGTCGGCTCGCCGAACCACTTCTACGGCATCTACGACGGTGACGACTCCAGCGGCACCGCGCCCGTGGCGATCCCGCCGGGGTCGGCGCAGATCGAGGACGTCTTCGAGAAGTTCTACGCCGACCGCGGGCTGCCCTCGGAGGACACGGACTTCTCCGGACGGTCGGACTACGGGCCGTTCATCGCGGTCAACATCCCGGCCGGCGGCCTGTTCACCGGAGCCGAGGACGTGAAGACGGCCGAACAGGCGGCACGGTACGGCGGCACCGCGGGCATCGCGTTCGACCCGTGCTACCACCAGCCGTGCGACAACAGGTCGAACCTGAACCTGACCGCCCTGGACGTCAACGCCGACGCGATCGCCACCGCGGTGATCACGTTCGCGTTCGACACCTCGACGGTGAACGGCGTGCGCGCGCCCGGCAAGTCGCACGGACGCGCGCCGCAGGGTTCCGCTAGCTAGCCCAGAGGTCGCACCGGTGATCCGCCGGTGCGACCGGCTCGGTCGCGAAGAGCCGGACGTCCTGGCGTGCCCAGCCGGGACGTCCGGTCCGCGCGAACCGGGTCCACACCTCGACCATCTCGTCGGAGAGCCTCTGCTGCTTCCCGGCGAGCTCGACGCCGGCGTACCGCATCAGGAACGGCAGTTCCGAGCCGTGATAAGCGCCGTACGGGAAGTCCGGCATGCCCGGGAAGATCATCGGCGGCTCTGGTTCGGCGAACTCGTAGCCGAACGCGTGCGTCTGCGCGCGCAGTTCGGCGGTCGGGCAGGCCGAGGTCATGTCCGAGAGCGCCGCGGAGAGCGGCACCCGTTCGTCGCCACCGCGCGGTGGGTAGGCGGCCAGGATCCGCTGCGCCTTGGCCGTGCCGAAGCCGTCGGTCAGCGCCTGCTCGTACCCGGCGGCGTCCAGTGGTGGGTAGAACATCGCGGCGAACACCGAGAACTCGTCGCGCGCGGTGCCCGCGAGCACCGGGATCCGGTGGAAGCGGCCCTCGCGCACAGCCGTGATCGGGTTCTCCGGCAGGGCTTCCGTGCCGTACGCGGGCGACGAGAACTGCGGTGTCAGCGCTCTGACCCGCTCGACCGTGAGCGCCCGCAGGCACGCGACGTCGGCACAGCCCGACGCCTGGGCACCGGCCCGTTCGACGTCCTCGCGCTTGGCCCAGGTGTGCTGGACGTTGTTCTCGCCCGCCGGGACGCCGAACTGGCACGGTCCACTTTGGATGATCGCCCGGTGGAACAGGCCGCGCGTCCCGGGCGAGGTCAGCTGCGCGCACGTCGACAGCCCGCCCGCCGACGCACCGAAGAGCGTGACGTTGTGCGGATCGCCGCCGAACTGCCTGATGTTGCGCTGGACCCAGCCGAGCGCGGCCTGCTGGTCGCGCAGGCCGAACGCGCCGGAGCCGTCGAGTCCCGGGAAGCCGAAGTACCCGAACGCGCCGAGCCGGTAGTTGATGGTGACGACGACGGAACCGTTGTGCACCAACTGGTCCACGCCGTAGTCGGAGCCGGCGCCGCTGGTGAAGCTGCCGCCGTGGATCCAGACCAGGACCGGGCGGTTCGTGGCGCGGACCGGCGTGGTGACGTTGAGATGCAGGCAGTCTTCGTCGGTCTCGCAACGAGGACCGGGCTTGTCTGCCTTGAGAACACCCTGCCAGGGCTTCGCGGGCTGCGGATCGCGCCAGCGGTTCTCCCCGACGGGCGGGGCGGCGAACGGGATGCCCTGGAACGAACGCCGGGCATCGACGGTGGTTCCTGACACGAATCCGGTGTCAGTGCGGACGATTCCCGCGGCGTGGGCGGGAACAGCGGTTGCGGCAACGAGTGCGGCCGCCATCAATGTGGTTGAGGTTGAACGCATGTCACGATCAACCTAAACGCCACCGCAACCTCTTTAGACAGCAGCCTTGGTGCGGGACAACAACCGTGCCGCGACCGCCGCCGGCAGGTACATCAGCACCCCGTACACGGCGGGCGGAATCGCCATCGTCTCGTCGTTCAGCACGGTCAGCGCCAGCGTGATCGCGATCGTGGCGTTGTGGATGCCGATCTCCATCGCCGACGCGATCGCCTGCTTGCGCTCGACCTTGAACGCCTTGGGCACGTAGTAGCCGATCAGCAGGCTGAAGATGCTCAGCAGCAACGCCACCGGGCCGAGCGTGCCGATGTTGTCGATCAGCTGCTGGTAGGCCTGCGCGATCGCGGCGATGATGACGAGCACCAGCACCACGACCGACGCGATGCGCACCGGGTCGTTCATCTTCAGGGCCCACGCCTCGAACTTGCGGCGCACCAGCATGCCGATCGCCACCGGCACCAGCACGATCGCGAACACCTGCACGAACTTCGCCGGCTGCAACCCGACCTCGGCGCTGTCCGCCATGAAGTGCGCCATGCTCAGGCCGACGACCAACGGCAGCGTGAACACCGCGAGCACCGAGTTGATCGCGGTGAGCGTGATGTTGAGCGCCACGTCCCCGCCGGCGAGGTGGCTGAAGAGGTTCGCCGACGTGCCGCCCGGCGACGCGACGAGCAGCATCATGCCGACCGCGAGCACGCCCTTGAGCCCGAACGCGAGCACCAGCCCGAGGCAGATCGCCGGCAGGACGACCACCTGACAGACCAGTGCGATGACCGCGGCCTTGGGATACTTCGCGACCCTGGCGAAGTCATCGGTGGTCAGGGTGAGACCGAGCCCGAACATCACCAGGCCCAGTGCCAGCGGCAGGAAGATCTGTACGACTAGCACGGCGGCCTCCGCGGATGTCCAGCTTGTGCAGTTTGATCTGTTCGGAAGATCCTGGCGTTACGCCCGGCCCGATGGAATCGGCCAGGTGGCGGCACCACACCCCAGATCCGTGATAGTCCTGTAGAAAACCTTCTGGGGGCAGAAATGATTGCGGTGGTGCTGGGAGCGACCGGCAAGCAGGGCGGTGCCGTGACGCGGCACCTCGTCGCGGCGGGCTGGGACGTCCGCGCGGCGACCCGGAACGCTTCGGCTCAGGTACCCGGCGCGTCGACGGTCGTCGCTGATCAGGACTCTCCGGAGTCGTTGACGCGCGCCTTCGCCGGTGCCGACGCGGTGTTCAGCGTGCAGCCCGCGCCGCACGACCCGCGCTCCCCGCAGGGCTACTCCCCCGCCGCCGAGACCCGGTGGGGCCGCAACGTCGCCGACGCCGCGCAGGCCGCGGGCGTCGCACACCTCGTGTACGCGTCGCTGGTGGAGGCCGTCGAGGAGACCGGCGTCGCGTCGTTCGACAGCAAGTGGGAGGTCGAACGGCACATCGCCGCCATCGGCCTGCCCACGACCGTGCTCCGGCCGACGACGTTCATGGACGGCCTGTACGCGCCGGGCCTGCCGAAGCTGACGCACCTGCTGCACCCGTCGGTCCGCTACCACCTGATCGCCGTGGACGACATCGGCGCGATCGCCGCACGCGTCTTCGCCGACCCCGCACGGTTCATCGGCTCGTCGCTCACGCTGGCCGGGGATCTGCTGACGCCGGTGGAGATCGCTGGGCTGATGGGCCTCGAGTACGAACAGTTCCAGGTGGACGATCCGGAACTGCGGAAGGTGTTCAGCGGCAACGCCCAGCCGGAGGTCGACATCGAGGCGTTGCGCGCCCTCCACCCGGGACTGCGTTCGTTCGCCGGCTTCTTGTCGGACGCCCGCGGCTAGCGCACCCTGATGCGATGGCGCGTCTGCTGACCCCGCGCTTCGCCCTTCTCACCGCAGCTGACCTGGGCTACTTCACCGCGATGGGCATCGCGGTCTACGCGCTGCCCCTCTACGTCACCGGCCCGTTGCACGCCTCCAAGGCCGCGGCGGGGCTGGCGTTCGGCACGTTCGCGGTCTCGGCCCTGGTGCTGCGCCCGATCGCCGGCCGCCTGACCGACCGGGCCGGCCGAAGACCGTTGCTGGTGGGCGGTGCCGTGCTCGCGGCCGTCAGCCTCGCCCTCACCGCCCTGGCCACCGATCTGCCGTCGATCGTCGCCCTGCGCCTGCTGCTCGGGGTCGCCGAGGCCGCGTTCTTCGTGGCCGGGTTCGCGGCCCTGGTCGACATCTCCCCGCCGGACCGCCTCGGCGAGGCCCTCAGCCTCAACTCGCTCGGCCTCTACCTCGGTCTCGCCGCTGGCCCACCGCTGGGCGAGGTCCTCACGCAACGGTCGTTCCCCACCGCCTGGCTCGCCGCGGCCGCGCTCTGCGTGGCCGGCGGTGTCGCCGCGGTGTTCGTCGGCGAGACCGGCACGCCGTCGGACGGCCCTCGCACCCCGTTGATCCACCGCCCGGCCATCGCGCCGAGCATCGCGCTCTGCACGGCGATCGCGGCCAGCGGCGGATTCCTCGCGTTCGCCTCGATCCGGGCGCAGGAGATCGGCCTCGGCAACGCCAGCCTCCCGCTGTTCCTCTACGGCGCCACGGTCGTCGTCGCCAGAGCAGTCTTCGCCAAGGTCCCGGACCGCCTGCCGCCGTTGCTGCTCGGCGCGATCGCCCTGGCGGTCATCGCGGCTGGACTGTTCCTCATGCCGTTCAGCCTGATCGCGGGCAGCGTCGTGCTCGGAGCCGGCGTCACGTTCAGCACGCCCGCGTTCTTCGCCGCCGTCTTCGCCACCGCGCGGCCGGACCAGCGCGGCGCCGCGTCCGGGACGGCCAGCGCGTTCCTCGACATCGGGCTGGGCGGTGGGCCGATTCTGCTCGGCCTCGTCGCGAACGTCTCCACCTCCGCCGCGCTGGCCTCGGCG
This sequence comes from Lentzea sp. NPDC092896, assembly GCF_044754905.1. Classification (NCBI taxonomy): domain Bacteria; kingdom Bacillati; phylum Actinomycetota; class Actinomycetes; order Pseudonocardiales; family Pseudonocardiaceae; genus Lentzea; species Lentzea sp. NPDC092896. The sequence continues at coordinate 212,537 of NZ_JBIVPX010000007.1, read as the reverse complement.
GGAGCGGTCGCGCTGGCCGGCTGTCTGTGGACGATCCGGCTGCGACACTGATCGTCGTGCAGATCGGCGTCTTCACCGCGGGCGACCTCCAGCCGTCGGAGATCGTCGCCGTGGCGATCGCGGCCGATCAGGCGGGTCTCGACGTCTTCGCGGTCGGCGAGCACCACAACCCGCCCTACAACTCCTCCTGCCCCGCCACGCTCCTGGCCCACATCGCGGCTCGCACGACTCTGGGGCTGTCCACGGCCACCACGCTGATCACCACGAACGACCCGGCGCGGCTCGCCGCCGAGTACGCGACGCTCGCCCTCCTCGCCCCTGACAGGACCGATCTGGTGCTCGGCCGCGGTAACACGGCGAGGGTGTTCGGCTGGTTCGGCAGGGAGATCGAGTACAGCCTGCCGTTGACGGTCGAGCACTACCTGGCTTTCACGACACTGTGGCCCGAGCGGCCCTACCTCTGGCACGCCTGCACGCGGTCGCCCGAGATCGCCGATCTGGCTGCGGAGCACGACGACGGGCTGTTCGTGTTCGCCGACCAGACCGAGCACCTCGGCCGGTACCGCGACCAGGCCGCGCATCCTCGAGTCGGCGTGCTGGCTCGTGAGCTGGACGAGGGTCTGGAGTGGGAACCTGACCGCCTGCTCGTGAAAGTCGGCAGCCCCGCGGAGGTCGAAAAGCTAGGGTCGGCCGTGTGTTCAGCCTTGCCACACCGCCGCTCTTCACCCGTCTCCACGCCGCCCGGAACATCCTGATCGCCGGGGCGGGCGGCGGCTTCGACGTGTTCGCGGGCATCCCGCTCGGCGTCGCGTTGCGCGGCCATGGCAAGCGCGTGCACTACGCCAGCCTCAGCTTCAGCGACCTCGAACGCCTCGACCTCGACGCGTGGCTGGAGCGTGGACTCGCCGCCGTCGCACCGGAAACCTCCGGCGAGGACGCGTACTTCCCCGAACGCGAGCTTGCGCGGTTCCTCAACGACACCGTCTACGCGTTCCCGCGCACGGGCGTGCGGCCGTTGCGCAGCGCCTACCGCACGATCATCAAGAAACACGCCATCGACGCGGTCGTGCTCGTCGACGGCGGCACGGACATCCTGCTGCGCGGGGACGAACAGCACCTCGGCACGCCCACCGAGGACATGACGAGCCTCGCTGCCGTCCACGGCATCGACGGCATCACGAAGATCGTGACCAGCCTCGGGTTCGGCATCGACGCGCACCACGGCGTGTGCCACGCGCACGTGCTGGAGAACCTTGCCGCACTGGACAAGCAGGGCGCCTACCTCGGCGCGTTGTCGATCCCGTCGGACAGCCACGAGGCCCGCGCCTACACGACAGCGGTGCAGCAGGCGCAGGACGCGACGCCGTTGTCGCCGAGCATCGTGAACGGGCAGATCGCCGCCTCGTTGCGCGGCGAGTTCGGGAACGTGCAGTTCACCACCCGCACCGAGGGCAGCGAGTTGTTCGTGAACCCGTTGATGGGCGTGTACTTCAGCGTCGATCTGGACGCGCTGGCCCGCGGCGTGCACTACCTGCCGGCACTGGAGAAGACGCGGACGGCGTTCGACGTGGCGCTCGCGATCGAGGAGTACCGCGAGGGCGTCGACGACCGACGCCCTCGCCGCGCACTCCCTCACTGACGTCGGATGATCAGCGCCACCCCCAGAACCAGCACGCCGATGGCGATGGCCGAGCCCAGCACCCACAGTCCGTAGACGGCGAAAGCCACGAACTCCGAGGCGATCGCGGCCACGGACGTCACGGTCGCACGGGCATCGGACTCGATCCGGTGCTGGAGCTCGGTTTCCACGTGCACCAGCACGAACCGGTACAGGCCGTAGAACAGTCCCAGCAGGACGATCGCCGGCGGAACCGCCAGCCACGCGGCCACGATCAGCAGCGCGCCCGAGGCGAACAGCACCCAGCCGCGGAACGGCAGGCGCCCGCCCAGCGAGGCACCGGCCGCGCCCATCAGCGGTATGCCGATCGTCGCCAGCGGCACCCACACCGTCGGCACGTCCCAGTCCTGGGCCAGCAGCGTGAAGTACTCCTCGAACGCGTCGAGCGCGTACACCAGAGCCACTGCCAGCACGGCACGTTTGATCGGGATGGACGCTTTCAGGCCTGTCTTCAGCGTCGCGAAGTAGCCGGGTTCGTCGTCCTCACCGGAGTCGCGTTCGGGTTCCGGGAACCTCAACGCGATCACGGACGACGCGAGGCACATCGCGACGGACGCCCAGCCCGCGAGTTGGTAGCCACCAAAGGAGAACAGGGCCGTGGCCACGACCGCGACCGGCACCTGAGCGATCAGCTCGATGGTGTCGACGCGAGCGTTGAGCCGTCCGTACTGGTCCTCGTCACCGCCGGCCGCCAGCCCGTCGTACAGCAGGGCTTCGAACGCACCTGAGGTGAGCGTTCCGCCAAGACCCCACAACACGAAACCGGCCGCGAAACCCCAGAACGACGGGAACAGCACCCAGGCCGCGTAGCCGGCGGCCTGCAGCGCACCGGCGACCACCAGGGAACCGCGCCGCGAGAACCGGTCCGCGAGAGCGCCGGACGGCACCTCGAAGACCACCGCGGTCAGCGACCAGATGGCGAGCAGCACCGAGATCTGGGCGTCGGACAGCCCGCTGTCGGCGAAGAGCAACGCGTACAGGGCGTAAATGGGGATGAGGTGCGAACACCACGCGTACGCCGTCGCGGTTCGGGTCAGATCAGTTGAAGATCAATGTCGTCGTCGCATGGCACAAGACTAGGCCGCCAGCGCCACCGATTAAATGGCGCTGACGGCCCGTAGCCGGTTACCTACCCGACGTGGCTAGAAACCAGCGGTGATCTTCGTGAACGCCAGGTCGGCCTGTTGGATGCCGGAGCAGCCCGCGGACACCTGGCCGTCGCAGCCGCCGCGGTCGCGGTTGACCGACCAGAAGGCCAGTCGCCCGAGGCCGTTGGCCTTCGACCAGTCGCGGATCGCGGTCCAGTCGTCGACCGTGGTCAGCTCGCGCTGGTCCGACAGGCCGTTCATGCCCGAGATGCCGACGTGCTTGAACGCCTCGGCGTCGCTCCAGCCGAAGGTCGACTTGAGCTTGTTCTTCAGCCCCGTGGCCGCGCCGATGGTGTCGGTGCGGATGTTGGAGCTGCCGAAGTCGAACGGCATGAGCGTGAACACGTCGATGTTCGCGCCCAGCGCCTTGGACTGGTCGATCAGCCGGTTGCCGTAGAAGTTCGGGCCGGTGGTCGACGTGCCGAAGGTGACGATCGTCTGGATGCCGGGGTTGTTCTGCTTGACGATCTTCAGGGCCGTGATGATCCGGTCCTGCACGACGGTGTTCTCGAACTCGTCGGAGTTCTCGATGTCGATGTCGATCGCCTTGAGCCCGTAGGCGTTGATGACCTGCTGGTAGGCACCAGCGAGCGCCTCGGGGGTCGAGCAGTTCGGGCCCAGCTTGTTGCCGCTCCAGCCACCGAACGACGGCACGATGTCACCGCCGGCCGCGCGGATGGCGTTGATCGTCTGCTGGTCGGCGCCACCGGTCAGCGGACGCTGGCCGTCCCACGCCGGGTTGCAGCCGCCGCTCGACAGCACGAACGCGAGCGTGAACCACTTGACGCCGGTGTCCTTCATGACCTGCGTCGCGTTCTGCGGGTCACCCCAGCCCAGGTACAGGTAGGGCGCGCCACGCCCGTTGCCGGGCAACGGCGGGTTCGACGTCGTCGTGGTGGTGGTCGTCGTGGTCGTCGTCGGCGGGTTGCCGGTGCCGTCGCACGAACCGCCGTTGACCTTGCAGTTGGACGGGTTCGCGCCGGAACCCTTCACGGTGAAGCCGAAACTGGTGCTGCCACCGACCGGAACGTTGCCGTTCCACGTGCTGCGGACGGTGATGTTCTGGCCGTTGGCGGCATAGCTGCCGTCCCACAGCGACGCGATCGACTGCCCACTGGGCAGCGTGAACTCGACGGTCCACGACGAGAGCGCGGACCCGCCGCTGTTGGAGATCGTGTACTTGGCCTCGTAGCCGCTGCCCCAGTCCGACGTCTTGGTGAACGCCGCCGTCACGCCCGACGCGCCGCTCGCGGGCGCGGCGACAACGCCTCCGACCACGGTGGCTATCGCCAGGCCGATGGTCAGGATCTGCCAGCGAAACTTCTTCATGGTGCTCCATTCACGTGCAGGGGGTACGTGATGACAGGCACGTTAACTGGTCTAAACCACCTGTTCAAGGGGATGAACCGGACATCGTTCGCCCTCGTCAGCGCGGTTCGAGAGAACGCTCTCACGCTCAGTCCACTTGACATGGTTGTCAGTTGACCACTGACGAAAGTCCCTGACGTGGGTGAAACCGGTACCGAGACCGGGACCGTGTCAGGTGGCTCGTTCGAGGTGTTCGCGGGCCGTGGCCCAGAGGCGTTCGAACTCGCCGGCGGAGATCTCCTCGACGCCGGGCCAGTCTCGCAGCACGCACAGCGTGCCTCTCTTCGCCAACGTTGACGTTGTCGTTGGCCGCAGGTCCGTGCCGCGCAGATCAGGCTGCCGGCAGACCCATCATCGTCGTCACACGACTAGACCTGCTCCACCCGCTCCCGGTCCCGCTCCTCCAGCAACTGCAACAACGCGTAGGTCGTCTGCCGCTGCTCCTCCACGAGCTTCGTCAGCCACGACCCGAAGTAGAGGAACCCACCGACCCCGATCAGTCCGACGCCCAGGATCCCGCCCGACACGACGTACGGGATCTGCTCGAACGTGTACCCGGTGTGCGCGACGCCCCACCAGGCGAAGAGGATCGCCGCGATGCCCGCCGTCATCAGCATCGTGCCGACAAGCCCGAGCCCGCTGCGCATCCGTGCGCGGCGCCGGTCCTGGATCGTCATGGGTTCACCCGCAGATCGGGGACACCGGTCGGGTGTCCGGAGGGACAGGGGGCGCCGCCCAGCAGGAACGTGCCGAACGACTTCATGCCGAACGCTCCCGCCGCGGCGACGCCGAGGCCGGTGAGCACCAGCAACGCCGGTACGCCCGGGAAGTCGAGCAGTGAACGCGGCCTGGTTCGGGCCGAGGCGACCGGAGTCACCGACTTCGACGGCGGGTTCACGCCCGCGACGGGAGGCGTGCCTCCCAGAGCCGGTGGTGGTGCGTCGGCCGCGGGCGGTGGGGGTACGACGGGTGCCGGTGCGTCGGGTGGGGTCAAGGGTGAGGAGACGGAGGCGTTCGCGACGGCCTCGGTGTCGCCGACTACCACCACCATCTTGCGCAGCGGGTTGAGCAGCGGCACGAGTTCCTTGGGCAGCAACGGGGCCACGATGCCGTCCAGGATGCCGCCGAGGCCCAGCTTGGTGCGCAACGCGAGCACGTCGACGGTCAGGGTCAGGCCGCGGCTGGTCGAAGTCGCGGACGTGGCTTCGAGTGTGGTGGACGACGTCGGCCAGGCGAGAGTGATTCCCAGTGGTTCCAACGCCTTCAGGAGCCCGTCCGGCGGCGCGTCCGGGGCCTTGACCGGGAACTTCTGGCCCAGCACGGTGAACTCGGCGACCGAGAACGTGCTGGTGCCGCTGCCCTTGCTGCCGTCGCTCACGGCCACCGACTCGAAGCGGACGCCGGAGATGACGACCAGGCCCGCCAGCAACGAGATCGTCTGCGCGGACGTGACTGCCGTGGACCTGGCCTCGGACGCGCTGACCGTGCTGACGCTGCTCGACGACAGGCCGTCGACGGTCAGCAGGAACGGCACCTCCTGCTTCGCGCCCGCGTAGGACTCGGCCTTGGCGGCGCCGGCCGCGGCGCGCATGCCCGGTTGCGACTGGTCGGCCGGGCCGCCGGGGTGTGCCGCGTTGGCCTGGATCGGGTAGGCGAAGCCGAGCAGTTGCGGCAGGCCGGTGCCCACGGCCGCGCCCGGCCACAGCGAACTGGCCACCGACCGGCCGATCGGGCCCGCGCCCAGTTCGGTCTGGGTGTAGGAGAGGTGCACCTCGCCCTGCGGTTCGGCCGGCACCGGGATCAGGTCGGTGTGCAGCAGCACGGACACCGGCGCGGCGTGGGCGGACAGCGTGAAACCGCCGATGTCCGAAGCCCGCGCGGGCGCCGGGGACAGCAGGAGGAGCAGCAGGACGAGCGCGTACCTCATGACGTCCCTCCGAAGTAGACGGTGGCGAGGTCGGAATCGGCGGCGATCTCGCCGTGCGTCATCACGACGACCTGATCGGCGACGGCGGAGGCGGTCTCGGCGAACTGCTCGACGATCAGCATCGTGACGCCGGAGCGCGCCAGCTCCCCCACCACCTCGTACAGCTCGGCGACGATCACCGGTGCGAGACCCATCGAGAGCTCGTCGATCACCAGCACCGCGGGGTCGGTGATCAACGCGCGGGAGAACGCGAGCATCTGCTGCTCGCCACCGGACATCGAACCGGCGAGCTGCTTGTGCCGTACGCGAAGTTTCGGGAACCGGTCGTAGACCACGTCGGCGTCCCCGCGCATCAGACGGAGGTTCTCCGCGACGGTCAGGTTCGGGAAGATCGCGCGGCCTTCCGGGATCGTGCACAGGCCCGCCCGCGCCAGTTCGTCGGGCGCGGCGTCGTTGACGTGCACGCCGCCCAGGTGGACGTGGCCGGAGGTGGCCCGCAGCTGTCCACTGAGGACTTTGACCAGCGTCGACTTGCCGGCGCCGTTCGGGCCCAGCAACGCGGTGACCGTGCCGCGCGGCACGGTGAGCGACACCCCGCGCAGCACCTCGATCCGGCCGTAGCCGGCGTGGACGTCCTTCAGATCGATCATCCGAGATACGCCTCCCGGACACCCTCGTGCGCACGAACGACATCGGGCGTGCCGGACACCAGCAGCCGCCCCAGGTTCAGCACGTGCACGTGGTCGCAGTAGCCCATCACCAGGTCCATGTCGTGCTCCACCAGCACGACCGAACGGCCCTCGGCGCTCAGTTCCTGCAACAACGCACCGAACGCGTCGGTCTCCGCGCGGTCGAGCCCGGACGACGGCTCGTCCAGCAGCAGCAACACCGGGTCGGTGGCCAGCGCCCGAGCCAGCTCCAGCAGTCGTGCGGCGCCGGTCGGGACGGTGTCGGCCTGGTTCCCGGCGAACTCCGCGATCCCGACCCGTTCCAGCAACTCCTGCGCGAGCCTCGCGGGCCGGCGTCGGCTTTCCAGCGCCACCAGCACGTTCTCCGACACCGTCAGCGAGCCGAAGACCTCCAGCCGCTGGAACGTCCGCGCGACGCCGAGCCTGGACCGCTGGTGCGGGCCCAGCGAGGTGATGTCCGCGTCGTCCAGCGTGACCCGGCCCGACGACGGTTTGCGGAGCCCGCTGATCACGTCGAACAACGTCGTCTTGCCCGCGCCGTTGGGCCCGATCAGCCCGGTGACGCCAGGTTCGACGACCAGCGACACGTCGTCGACCGCGGTCACCTCGCCGAAGCGGACCGTCACGCCCTCCACCCGCAACGTGCTCATGCGCGCCGCCAGGACCAGGCCCGGAAACCCCAGCTGACCAGCCCGTTCGGATCCCGCGCGAGCCCGGCCGCGGCCACGCCGAGCAGCACGACCGCCACCCCCGCGAACGCCGGAAACCCGCTCTGCAGCACGGGAAGCAACATCAGCAGCGCCCCGCCGAGCAACGCGCCGGACACCGACGTCACGCCCGCGATCACCGCGAACAGCAGCAACGGCAGGTTGTTGAACAGCTGGAAGTCGCTCGCCGCAACGGTTTCCCGCAGCTGCGCGAACAACCCGCCCGCCAGTCCCGCGATCGCCGCCGACAGCGAGAACACCCAGACCCGGATCCAGCGCACGTTGAGCCCCAAAGTCGCGCACGCCGCCGAACTGTCCTTGACCGCGATCATCCGCCGCCCGAGCCGGCCCCGCCTGACCGCCAGCACACCGATCCCGACCAGCACGAAGACACCCGCCGCCAGCAACAGTTGGCCCGTCGCCGACTCGACCATCCGCGGCACCTGCAGACTGCCCCGCACCCCGAACGCGACCGGCGACTGCAGCACCAGCTTGTCCATCAGCTGCGCGAAACCGAGCGTCGCCAGTGCCAGGTACAACCCGCTGACCCGCAACGCCGTCAACGCGATCAGCGCACCGACCGCCGCCGCGACCCCCGCGCCGATCAGCAGGGTCAACGGCGACGAACTCCCCAGCCGTGCCACCGTCACCGCGCCCACGCCGACGAACGTGAACTGGCCCAGCGACACCACCCCGCCGTACCCGGTGAGCAGCACCATCGACAGCAGCACGATCCCGAACACCAGCGCCAGCGCGAGCTGCCCGGCCACCACGGAGTCCACCAGCAACGCGAGCACGACGACCACACCCGCGAACAGCCCGGCGCCCACACCGGTCGTCAGCACGTTCGGCACGGCCACCCCGCGAGATCCCCGCACACCACCGATGCGCAACGGCGACTGCGGCATCGCGAGCAGCACGACGAACAGCAACAACGCCGGAATCGCCGCCCGGAACGAGATCCAGAACGGCGAGGACGGCAGGTAGGCGACGGCGTAGGACTGCACCAGCCCGAGCCCCAACGCGCCCGCGAACGTCCACGGCAGACTCCGCAACCGCCCGACCAGCGCGGCGGTGTACGCGGTGATCACGAGCAACGTCATCGTCACGTAGTCGAGCTGCACGACCGGCGTCAGCAGGATCCCGCCCAGCGCGGCCAGCGCCGACCCGATCGCCCAGCTCAGCGCCGACAAACGATGCGGCCGCGTCCCGTAGAGCGCGGCCAGTTCCGGTGCGTCCACGCACGCCCGCATCGCGAGCCCGGTCCGCGTCCGGTTCAGCAACACGTACAGCCCGCCCGCGACGAGCACCGCGCAGGCCAGCGTCACCAGGTCGTGCCCGCTGACGAACGACTGTCCGATGTGGACGCCGAGCTGATCGAGGAACGGCCGCACCGGACGTGCCTGCGGCGGCCAGATCACCTGCGCCACCCCGATCAGCCCGACCAGCACGCCGACCCCGGCCACCAGCGTGATCCCGACCGGCGCACCCGCGAGCCGGCGCATGATGAACCGTTCGATCACCAGCCCGAACAGCGGCGCGCACACCCCCACCACGAGCAGCAGCGCGAGCCACTGCGGCAGGCCGCGGTTCTCGGCGAGCTCCCAGTAGAGGAACGCCATGACCATGCCGATCGCGCCGTGGCCGACGTTGAACACCTTGGAGGTGCTGTAGGTCAGCACGAGACCGCCGGCCACGACGGCGTACGCGCCGCCCGTGACCAGGCCGAAGATGGTGTACGCGAGGAGTGCGGTCATGCGCCGCTCCCCGTGACGAGGCCGAAGGCCAGGCAGGCACGCTTCCCCGTCATCCGCCCACCCCCGTGTCGATCAACGTCCCGCACGAGTACCCGGACGCCGGCGCCAGCCGCGACCACGCCCCGCCCTTCAGCCGCACCAGCGTCATGCAGGCCGAAGTCCGTTTGCCGCCGACGTCCTGCGGCGCGACCATCCCCTCGGCGGTGAAGTCGTGCACCCCGCGCACCGCCTCGATCATCGCCTTGCGGGTCAGCTGCGGCCCGACCTTCGCCGCGGTGGTGACGAACAACCGCGCCGCCGACCAGGCGAACATCCCGAAGTACGAGGGCGCCGCACCGGGAGCCACCCGGCCGAGCCACTGCTTGTACAGCGCCACCTGGGCGTTGGACTCCTCGAACAGCGCGCCGTTCGTGTAGACGACGGTGCCGTCGACCGCCGCGCCGCCCTGCTTGATGTACTGCGGGTCGTAGGCGGACGGGTCGGTGATGAACGCCTCCGGCGTGTAGCCCTGCTGCCGCATGGCCTGCTGCAACCGCACCGCGTACTGCGCGGACCCGATCCAGTAGACGATCTTGGTGCCGGTCTCCTTCAGCTTCGCCACGTACGGCGCGTAGTTGACGTCGGTGATGTCGATGGCCTGCGAGTAGACGAACTTGATCCCACGGGCCTCGGCCGCCTTCTGCATGCTCTTGGCGTTCTGCGCGCTCGCGTCGGCGTTGAGGTAGAGGTACGCCGCGGCGTTGATGCCGCCGGGGAAGCTCGACTTGACCAGGTCAGGGCCCGCCGACGACACGAGGTTCACGACGTTCGACGCGACACCGAAGCTCACGGCCGTGCGCTGGCGTTGCGCGGTGACGGTCGAGGCGCGCAGGTCCGGGATGCCGCACCCGGCCGCCGCCGGTCCGCCGCCCTGGTCGAACGCCGACATCGAGCCGACCAGCGCGAAAGCCTGTTCACAGGCCTGGGAGGTGGCCTGCTGGTCGCCGCCGCTGTCGGTGCGCGAGTCGAACGAGACGAGCTTGAGCTTGCGGCCGCAGACCGAGCCCTGGGTGGCGTTGAAGTACTCGACGAACGCCTTGGTCGCCTGCTGCGCCGACTGGAAGATGCCGGGCACCGGGCCGCTGATGTCGGAGATGTTGGCGATCGTGATCTCGCCGGCCGTGACGCCCTTGTCCGTGGCGCCGCCGGTGCCCTGGCAGCCGCCCGCGATGCTGCCGGGCGGGTTCGGCTGCTTGTTGGGCTCCTGCGGGTTCGCGGCGCCCGGTTGCTCCGCGGTGCCCTCGGACGCCGCGCCGTCCTCGCCGGTCACCACGCCGTCCTGGGTGCCGGCCGACCCTCCTTGAGGCACGACGAGTGCGGCCCGTTGCTCGTCGGTGAGCCTGCTTCCGCAGCCGGCGATCAACGCGCAGATCATCAATGCGATCAGTGCGGTCCTGCGACGCATGCGCACTGACGTTAGGGATCTGCATCCATCCAGACCCAAGTAACTTCTAGAACGCGTTCTATCTGCAAAGAATCGCGCGAAAGGCCGTCACCAAAGCGCGGTCGCCTCGTTAGAAGCGACCGCGTCAAGGAACACGTTCTACTTACGACGGCGGCAGCAGCTCCGGGCGGCGCGGCCGGATCACGTCGCCGGAGGACTCCCCGCGCACGCGCCGCATCACCCACGGCACGACGTGCTCGCGGGCCCACTGCCAGTCCTCGGCCCGCCGCACGCGACGGTCGACCAGCGGAGCCACGCCGAGCAGGGTCCGCTCCAGCGCGTGCTCGACCCCCAGGCCTTCGAGGACGGAGATCGCGACCTCGGTGTGCCCGAGCGAGTTGAGGTGCAGCCGGTCCGCGGACCACATGCGACGGTCGCGCAGCTGCCGCATGTTCCACATGTCACCCAGCACGCATGAGTGTTCGGCGGCGATCGCGCGCACGTGCTCGTTGTAGATGGCCACGCGACCACGCATCTTGCGGAACACCGGGTCCTCACCACCGTCGACACCCGTGAAGAGGATTACGCGCGCGCCCGCGGTGACCAACCGCGCGACGGCCGCGCGGTAGCGACGCATCAACGCGTCGATGTCCACCTTCGGGCGCATGAGGTCGTTGCCACCCGCGTAGAGGGAGACGAGGTCCGGCTTCATCGCGAGAGCGCGCTCAAGCTGTTCGCCCAGCACCTGCGGCATCAGCCGGCCGCGCACGGCGAGGTTGGCGTAGGTGAACTCGGGATCCGCCGCGCCCAGCACGTCGGCGACGCGGTCCGCCCAGCCCCGCACACCGTTCGGTCGACTGGCGTCGTCATCGCCCACACCCTCGGTGAACGAGTCCCCCAACGCCACAAAACGCTTGCTCATGCTCACGACCCTATGTCGGGCATTCGGACCAGATCCGGCCGGGGTTGCGACCGCGACGATAACGTTTCGATAACGTAGACGTCTCGAACTGAGGCGCCATCGCATTGCTGGCCGTATCCCCGGTCGTGCGACTCTCCATGGACTTGGCGAAGCCGACGCGACTGATGGTCGCGCTGGCCGGCTGTGCGCTGGCGGTGCTCCTGAACACCGGGAGCGCGGTCGGCCAGCCGAGCACGACGCCGTCCACCCCCATCTCCACCCCGCCGCCCGACAGCGGCGGCAAGGGCGACGAGATCGTCCAGACGCAGTGGGGGCCGCTCGGACCGGCCGACCGGGACTTCATGAACCGGGTCAAGCAGGCCGGCCTGTGGGAGAAGCCCGCGGGCGAGAAGGGCAAGGCCAAGCGGGCCGACCAGCCCAAGATCCAAGAGGCCTGCAAGCACCTCATCGAGGGGCACACGCTCCTGGACAACGTGGTGAACCGGGCGGGCGTTCTGCTCGGCCACACGTTGCCCACCGAGGCCTCGGACGAGCAGAAGGGCTGGCTCGCCGAGATGGACGCGGCGAACGGCGACGAATTCGACGCCGTCTTCGCCAACCGGCTCCGCGCGGCGCACGGCAAGGTCTACGCCTATGCCGCGCAGATCCGGGCGGGCACCAAGAACGAGCTCATCCGCATCCTTTCCACGCAAGCGATGATCACCGTCTTCGACCACATGAAGGTGCTCGAGGAGACCGGCCGCGTCGACTTCGCCGGACTGGAGTCACCACAGCCACTCGCGCCACCGCCCCCCGCGGACAGCACCGGGGCACCGGACGCGACTGGTGACCAGGCTGCCGACCAGTCAGCGAACCCGACCGACGGCGTGATCCCGACCGTGCCGGAGGGCACCAGGTTCACCCGCACCGCCGAGCAAGGCGTGTTCGGGGACAACAACGGTGTCTTCTTCGCCGCCATCGGGGTGCTCGCGCTCGCGCTGGTGGGGATGCGAATGATATCCCGATCGAAGAAATCACGGCGGAAATCTCGTTCGTTCTAAAAAACAGCACACCCAGGTTCAATCCCGAAGATAGCGGCCCCATACCGCCGTCAGCTTCACCATGCCGTTTTATCGGACTACCACGAGGTGGCAAATGGCTATTCACCGGAGGAAATCCACGATCTGGCTCACCGCCGCTGCGGCGGCGATGGCCGTGGTCGCGGGCGGTGCCGCGGTGGTGGCCATCAGTTCTTCTGATGGCTCCGCGCTCGCCGACGGTGCGGACAAGAGCTTGTTCGTCGACATCACCAAGGTGAAGCCGAACGTCAAAAAACCAAAGCCGGAGAACGACGCCACCACAGGCACGTTCACGGTGAACTGCGGCCGCAACGAGAACGGGCACTTCAACCCGGACAACTTCATCGCGCAGCCCGGAGTTCGCAACGGTGCCCAGCACCTGCACGACTACGTCGGCAACCTCTCCACGAACGCGGACTCCAACAACAAGTCACTGCAGGCGGCAGGCACGACCTGCAAGAACGGCGACAAGTCCGCGTACTTCTGGCCCGTCGTGCGCATCATCGACGAGGAAGCGGAAGAGGCCGCCCCGGCCGAGGAGCAGGCCCCGCCGAAGAAGGACGACAAGGCGCAGCAGGACAAGGACAAGGCCGACAAGGCCGCGCCCGCCCTCGAGTGCCCCGACGTCGCGTCGCTGCTGCCCGAGGACGTGCCCGACGCGGCCCAGGCGGAGATCGACAAGGAACTCGAGAACATCGAGAAGGTGACCGAAGAGGCCGAGAAGAAGGTCGCTTCCACCAAGGCCCAGGACCGGGACAACATCATCGTCGGCCCGACGCGTGAGAAGCGCGCCGCCATCCTCAACCGGATGATGCTGGCGTTCAGCCGCCAGGGCAAGCAGGCTCCCGACCTGAACCCGGCCGCCGCGTGTGCGGTGAAGGACAAGGCCGCGGGTGAGAAGGGTCTCGACAACGGCGGCGAGAACGCCGACGCCGCTCAGGCCGAGGGCACCGAGGCCAAGAAGCAGCAGAACAACCCCGAGGAGAACGCGGACAACGAGCTCGAGGGCAACGAGGGCGAGATCCAGCGCCCCGCCGTCGTCGACCTGCAGTTCCGCGGCAGCCCGACCGGCAAGGTCGTCGCGATGCCGAAGTTCCTCCGCATTCTCTACGGTGACGCGAAGGCCGGCCAGAACGGCCCGAAGAACGCCAAGGCGTCGTGGACCTGCACGGGCTTCGAGGACAAGGTCCTGATGGACAAGTACCCGATCTGCCCCCAGGGCTCGAACGTCAAGCGGATCCACGACTTCCCGAGCTGCTGGGACGGCAAGAACATCGACTCCGAGAAGCACCGCGAGCACATCGTGTTCCCGGACGCCAACGGCAAGTGCCAGAAGGGCTTCAAGGCCGTTCCCCAGCTGCGCATCTCGCTGACCTACAAGATCCCGCTGGACGTCCAGAAGGACGGTCGCTACCTGGTCGACTCCTTCCCGGAGGAGGAGCACAACCCGCTCACCGACCACGACGACTTCGCCAACGTGATGTCGCAGAAGATCATGAACCGCCTCGTCAACTGCGTGAACTCCGGCAAGAAGTGCCGCGAGTGACGCTCTGACCTCGCAGTTCAGATAGGCGAAATCCCCCGGTGCCCCTCCCGCGCACCGGGGGATTTTCGTTGCCCCGCTTGGGTTTGTTCACCACCGTGAATCTTGTTCCGGGATGGTTGACCGCAAAGGTATAGACCACTAACACTGGCCGCATGGTCACCCGCTCCTGCACGGTGCTGATCGCACTGCTCGCATCCCTTCTGGTCCCGGTCACCGGCTCAGCCCAGGCGGCACCGGCGACGTTCGTCCACCCGGGAGTCGTCGTCTCCCGGCCACAGCTCGACTTCGTACGCACCAAGGTCCTGGCCGGCGCACAGCCGTGGAAGCTCGCCTACGACCGCATGCTGGCGTCGAAGTACGCCGACCTGAACCGCACGCCGAAGCCCCGCGCCGTCGTGGAATGCGGCCCCGTCAGCAATCCCAACAACGGCTGCACCGACGAACGCGAGGACGCGCTCGCCGCCTACACGCTCTCCCTGGCCTGGTACGTCACCCGCGACGCGAGGTACGCGACCAAGGCGATCCAGATCATGGACGCCTGGTCGAACACGATCCGCGACCACACCAACTCGAACGCCCCGCTGCAGACCGCGTGGTCGGCGTCGAGCTGGCCCAAGGCCGCCGAGATCATCAAGCACGTCTACGGAACCTGGCCCAACAGCGCCAGGTTCGGCACGATGCTGCGCAACGTCTACCTGCCCGAGATCCAGAACGGCCGCGCGAACACCAACGGCAACTGGGAACTCAGCATGATGGAGGCGTCGATCGGCATCGCGGTGTTCCTGGAGGACAAGGCCGCCTACGACAAGGCGATCGGCATCTTCCGCACCCGCATCCAGGCGTTCATCTACCTGACCACCGACGGCGCGCTGCCGAAGACGCCGCCGGGCAGCGGCATCGACACCAGGGCCGAGATCATCTCCTACTGGCACAACCAGTCCACGTTCGTCGACGGCCTCACCCAGGAGACCTGCCGGGACTTCGCCCACACGGCGTACGGACTGAGTGCCGCCTCGCACCTCGCCGAGACCGCGCGGATCCAGGGCCAGGACATCTGGGGCGAGATCAAGGACCGCATGCGGCACGCGTGGGGCCTGCACGCCAAGTACCAGAACGGTGAGCCGGTGCCGTCGTGGCTGTGCGGCGGGAGCTACTCCCGTGAGCTCGGGCCGACGCCGGAGGTCAGCTACAACGCGCTGAACACCCGGCTGGGCATCGCGATGGCGAACACCAAGATCTACACGGAGTCGAATCGTCCACACGGGACCGACAACCTCTTCATCGCCTGGGAGACGCTGACTCACGCAGCCAACCCCTCCTAGAAGCGACTAGCGTGCGCTCATGACCGAGACACCGGACGTGAAGCCACGCAGCCGCGACGTGACCGACGGCCTGGAGCGCACCGCCGCGCGCGGCATGCTCCGGGCCGTCGGCATGGGTGACGAGGACTGGGAGAAGCCGCAGATCGGCGTCGCCTCGTCGTGGAACGAGATCACGCCCTGCAACCTGTCGCTCGACCGTCTCGCGAAGGCGTCGAAGGACGGCGTGCACGCGGCGGGCGGGTATCCGCTGGAGTTCGGCACCATCTCGGTGTCGGACGGCATCTCGATGGGCCACGAGGGCATGCACTTCTCGCTGGTCTCGCGCGAGGTGATCGCCGACAGCGTCGAGACCGTGATGATGGCCGAGCGGCTGGACGGGTCGGTGCTGCTCGCGGGCTGCGACAAGTCGTTGCCCGGCATGCTGATGGCGGCGGCCCGGCTCGACCTGGCCAGCGTGTTCCTCTACGCCGGGTCGATCCTGCCCGGCCGGGTCACGCTGACCGACGGCACCGAAAAAGAGGTCACGATCATCGACGCGTTCGAGGCCGTCGGGGCCTGCGCGCGCGGACTGATGAGCCGTGAGGACGTCGACCTGATCGAACGCGCGATCTGCCCCGGCGAGGGCGCCTGCGGTGGCATGTACACGGCGAACACCATGGCCAGCGCGGCCGAGGCCCTCGGCATGTCGTTGCCGGGCAGTGCCGCTCCCCCGGCCACCGACCGCCGTCGGGACGGATTCGCCAGAAGGTCCGGCCAGGCCGTGGTCGAGATGCTGCGCAAGGGCATCACGGCGCGGCAGATCATGACGCGCGAGGCGTTCGAGAACGCGATCTCCGTCGTCATGGCGTTCGGCGGCTCCACCAACGCGGTGCTGCACCTGCTCGCCATCGCGCACGAGGCCGGCGTCGAACTCAGCCTCGACGACTTCAGCCGCATCGGCGAGCGCGTGCCGCACCTGGCCGACGTGAAGCCGTTCGGCCGCCACGTGATGACGGACGTCGACCGCATCGGTGGCGTGCCCGTGGTGATGAAGGCGCTGCTGGACGCCGGTCTGCTGCACGGCGACTGCCTCACCGTCACCGGACGCACGGTCGCCGAGAACCTCGCCGACATCAATCCGCCCGACCCCGACGGACTGGTGCTGCGCGCGCTCGACAAGCCCATCCACCACACCGGCGGCATCACGATCCTCAAGGGCTCGCTCGCCCCGGACGGCGCCGTGGTCAAGTCGGCGGGCTTCGACTCGGACGTCTTCACCGGCACCGCGCGCGTGTTCGACCGCGAACGCGCCGCGATGGACGCGCTGGAGGACGGCACCATCACCGCGGGCGACGTCGTGGTCATCCGCTACGAGGGCCCCAAGGGCGGGCCGGGCATGCGCGAGATGCTCGCGATCACCGCGGCGATCAAGGGCGCGGGCCTCGGCAAGGACGTCCTGCTGCTCACCGACGGCCGGTTCTCCGGTGGCACGACCGGACTGTGCGTCGGGCACGTGGCACCGGAGGCGGTCGACGGCGGGCCCATCGCGTTCGTGCGCGACGGCGACCAGATCACGCTCAACGTCGCCAAGGGCACGCTCGACGTCGACGCCGACCTGGACAGCCGCAAGGAAGGCTGGGCACCGCTGCCTCCGCGTTACGAACGCGGCGTGCTCGCCAAGTACGCCAAGCTGGTCGGTTCGGCCTCACGTGGCGCGGTCTGCGACTAGAAACTGAGCCCGGCCGCCGAGCGCACCAGTGACTGCACTGGCGAGCCCGGCGGCCAGGCGAGCACCGTCGTCACGTCCGGCGCGTCCACGACGGGCACCGCGACGTGTTCCGGCCACTGCCAGGCGCGGCTGGAGGCGGGGATGACGAGCAGGGTCCTGCCGAGCGCCACGAGCTGGGCGAGCTGCGACTGGGTGCGCACCTCGGGGCCAGGGCCGTCCGGATAGGTCCCGTCGAGCCGGGGCCAGCGGGCGATCGGCAGGTCCGGCACGGCGCTGACCTCCGCCAGCGTGACGCTGTCGCGGGCGGCGAGCGGGTGCGCGGCCGGAACGATCGCCACCTGGCTCTCGGTGTGCAGGTCGGCGGTGTCGAACCCCGCGAGGTCGTCGAACGGGCGGTGCATCAACGCGATGTCGGCCTGCCCGTCGCGCAGCCGGTGCGCCTGCTCCCCCACCTCGCACAGCAGCACCTCGACCGGCTCGGCCAGCGTGTCGAGCAGCGCTCGCAACAGCTCGTGCGACGCTCCGGCCTTCGTCACCAGCACCAGCGGGCGCTCCGGATCTCCCGCACGACGGGTTCGGCGAACAGCGGCCGCGACCGCGTCGAGCGCCGTTCTGGCCTCGCGCAACAACACCCGGCCCGCGTCCGTGAGGGCCGCACCGCGCCGATCGCGGTCGAGCAGCCGCACGCCGAGCCGGCGTTCCAGCTGGGTGATCGCCCGCGAGAGAGGCGGCTGGGCGATCCCGAGCCGGGCGGCGGCACGTCCGAAGTGGAGCTCCTCCGCGACGGCCACGAAATAACGAAGCTCGCGGGTCTCCAGATCGTCCACGGACCAAGCCTAATACCCGTGAGGTATCAGAGATTACTGAATCGATCTTGGACACCACCCGCACAGCGAGCCGAGCATGAAGAGGTGAACAAGAAGACCGCGCTGGTCACCGGCGCGAACAAGGGAATCGGCTTCGCCATCGCCCGAGGACTCGGAGCGCTCGGCTTCGAGGTCGCGGTGGGCGCACGCGACGACGTCCGCCGCAAGGAGGCCGTCGAACGCCTGCGCGCCAACGGAATCGACGCGTTCGGGGTCGCGCTGGACGTCACCTCGGACGAGAGCGTCGCGGAGGCCGCGGCGTCGCTCGAACGGCTCGACGTGCTCGTCAACAACGCCGGCATCAGCGGGCCCGGGCCACAGGATCCGACGACGCTGGACCTCGACGTCGTCCGCACCGTTCTCGACACCAACGTGTTCGGCGTCGTCCGGGTGACGAACGCGCTGCTCCCGCTGCTGCGCCGGGCCACCTCGCCCCGGATCGTCAACGTGTCGAGCAACATGGGCTCGCTGGCGCTGCGGACCGGCCCGATCATGGCCGCGTACGCGCCGTCGAAGTCGATGCTCAACAGCATCACCGTCCAGTACGCGCGGGCGTTCGAGGGCACGAACGTCATCGTGAACGCCTGCTGCCCCGGCTACGTCGCGACCGACTTCACCGGCTTCGCCTCCCCGCGCACGCCCGAGGAGGGCGCCGCGATCGCGCTGCGGCTCGCCACCCTGCCGGACGACGGTCCGCGCGGCGGCTTCTTCGACGACGAGGGCGTCATCGCCTGGTGAAGGGTCGCCCGGTCGGCTGAATCCGCCCTGAGGGCGCGGTCACCCGGTCGGTGGGCACCCGCGATTGAGCTCACAGCGGCGGGTACCTCGCGTTCACAGGCAACGGCCAACGCGGAGGGACGACACGATGATCGATCAGACGCACGTTGAGGCTCTGTACGACTGCGACGTGATCGACAACCGGGGCGAGAAGATCGGTTCGGTCAAGCGGGTGTGGCTCGAGGACGGCACCGGGAAGCCGATGTGGGCCGAGGTCCACACCGGACTGTTCGGCATGAAGGAGAGCTTCGTCCCGATCCAGCAGGGACAGGTGGCGGGCGGCGCGATCACCGTTCCGGTCACCAAGGAGCAGGTGAAGGAGTCGCCGAGCATGCACACCGACGGCGACCACATGTCGGACCAGGAGCAGGAGGCGCTCTACCGGCACTACGGGATGATCCCGCAGGCCAAGACCGGCGAGCACGACCGGCTGGACGGCAAGGGCGGCAACGGCAGGCAGGCCGCCGGACAGCGCGGGCAGCAGGCGGCCGGGCAGCGCGGCACCGCACGGGGTGACGCGGCCGAGGTCACGCTCTCGGAGGAGAAGCTCGACGTCGGCACGCGCAGTGTCGAGACGGGCCGGGTGCGGCTGGTCAAGCACACGGTCACCGAGCAGCGCAACATCACCGTGCCGGTCACGCACGAGGAGGTCCGGGTCGTCCGCGAGCCCGCGGAAGGCAGCAGCGGCAAGGCGTTCGCCGACGAACAGGCGGAGATCACCTTGCACCGCGAGGAACCGGTGGTGCAGAAGCGCACCGAGGCCGTGGAACGCGTCCGGCTGGAGAAGGACGCCATCACCGAGCAGAAGGACGTCAAGGGCGAGGTCCGCAAGGAACGCGTCGAGGTCGAGCGCGACGACGAACCGCGCGGCCGCCGGTAACGAACGTCCCAGCGAACCGCCCACCACTTCCGCCGGTGGGCGGTTCGCGGCAATTCCAGGCGACACCGAAACATTCACCCGAAGCGGTCGATGACCACAAGGATCCCGCCCGGCCTGCCGACCTCGAAGATGATCACCAGTTTGTTGACATCAGAGGGAAAAATGACGCAGGCACTGCTGGACCGCAAGTGGGACAACTTCTTCAACCACTTCGACGCCAACGGCAACGGGTACATCGAGCACGAGGACTTCGTGCAGCGCGGCCAGGAGGTCACCGCCGCGTGCGGCTACGACCCGGCCTCCGAGCGCGCGAAGTCGGTGGCGGACGGGTTCCAGCAGGTGTGGACCTCGCTGGCCGGGTCGCTCGACACCGACGGTGACGGCCGCGTCTCCCGCGGCGAGTTCGTCGCGGGCATGGCGGTCGTGGCCGAGGGCGACAGCTACGACACGATCTTCCAGCCGGCCATCGACGCGCTGCTCGTCATCGGCGACGAGGACGGCGACGGCAAGCTCAGCATGAACGACTGGCTGCGCCTGCAGGGCGGCTACGGCACTCCGCTGACCGCCGCCGAGGAGTCGTTCCGCCTGCTCGACACCGACGCGAGCGGGTACCTCACCCGCGCCGAGATCTCGGTCGCGACGCGGGAGTACTTCACCAGCACCGACCCGCAGGCCGCGGGCAACAACCTCTACGGCCCGCTGGTCTGATTCAGTACAGGCTGTCGAGAACGTCGGAGTAGCGCTTCTCGATCTCCCGGCGGCGCGGCTTCAGCGACGCGGTCAACAACCCGTCCTCGACGCTGAAGTCGTGCTCCAGCACGGCGAACCGCTTGATCGTCTCGTGCCGCGCGAGCTGCGCGTTCACGGTCTTGATGGCGTTGTCCACTTCGGACTCCGCGTCGGTGAGGCCCGCCGCGGTGTCCGGGTCGAGCGTCACGAGCGCCACGCAGTACTTGCGCCGGTCGCCGTGCACGATCACGTTGCTGATGTACGGCGACGCGGCGTTGATCATGCTCTCGATCCTGGTCGGCGCCACGTACTTGCCGCCGGAGGTCTTGATCAGTTCCTTCTTGCGGTCGGTGATCTTCAACCGGCCCGCGTCGTCGAGTTCGCCGATGTCGCCGGTGTGCAGCCAGCCGTCGACCAGCGACTCGGCGGTCGCGTCCGGCCGGTTGTGGTAGCCGCGCATGACGCCGGGGCCGCGCAGCAGCACCTCGCCGTCGTCGGCGATCTTGACCTCCATGCCGGGGATCGGCGGCCCGACGGTGCCGATCGCGATCATGCCCGGCCGGTTGAAGAACGTCGCGGCGGACGACTCGGTGAGCCCGTAGCCCTCCAGGATCGTGATGCCGGCGCGTTCGAAGAACTCCGCGATCTCCGGCGCGAGCGGCGCCGAGCCCGACACGAAGTAGCGGATCCGGCCGCCCACGCGGTCGCGCAGCTTGCGGTACACCAGGCGATCCGCGAGCCAGCGCGTCGCGGGACCGTGCTCGCGGTCGGCCCACCGAAAGATCTTCTCGGTGACGCCGCCCTTCTCCCGCGCGCCCGCGACGATCCGGCCGTGGATCTTCTCGAAGATGCGCGGCGCGGCGGCCACGATGGACGGCCGCAGCTCGCCGAGATTGTCGACGATCCGTTCGACGCTGCCGTCGACGGCGGTCGGCACGCCCGCGGCGATCATCGCCATCGTCAGCACCTTGCCGAACGCGTGCGAGAGCGGCAGCCACAGGAAGTGCAGGTCGGTCGGCTGCAGAATGCCCAGGGACGCAACGGCTTCCGCGGTCGTCAGCCAGTTCTCGTGGGTGAGCTCGACGCCCTTGGGCGTACCGGTCGTGCCCGAGGTGTAGATCAACGTCGCCAGGTCGTCCTGCGCGAGCCCGTCGATCAACGCGTCGTAGTCACCAGAGCCTTGCGGAACCGCGCCGAACCGCAGCACCTCGACACCGTCCGGCATCGACGCGGCGTGCTCGTCGGTCTCCACGACCACGATCCGGCTGCCGGAGTCGCCGATGATGTGCGCGACCTCCGCGGCCGTGCTGTTCGGGTAGATCGTGGTGGTGGCGCCACCAGCGGCGAGCACGGCGAGATCGGTGACGATCCACTCGATGCTCGTGCGCCCCATCAACGCCACGCGGTCGCCCTTGCGCAGGCCCTTCTCCGCCAGCCCGAACGCCTCCGCGGCGACCCGTTCCTGCAGTTCGGACCACGTCAGCGAGACCCAGCCACCGTGGTCGCGGTACCGCATCGCCTCGGCGTCGGGCGTGCGGGCGACCCGGTCGCGCAGCAGGCCGGGAATCGACAGCGCCATTGCTCTCCCCTTCTCTGGAGCGTCGCTCCAGAGCGGTACTCTAACCCTCATGTCCGACCGACGACAGTCTCTCCTCGACGCGGCGCTCAGGCTCGTCGAGGAAGGCGGCCTCGACGCCGTCACGATCGCGGCGCTGACCGAGCGCTCGGGCATGTCCAACGGCAGCATCTACCACCACTTCGGCAGCCGCGCGGGCGTGTTCGCGCAGCTCTACGCCGACAGCTACGCCCGGTGCGTCGCCGCCATGCTGCCCGCGCTGCAGGCCGGGTCGGCCGAGGAAAGCGTGCGCGCACTGACCCTGAGCTACCTCGACTGGGTCATGGCGAACCCCAGCCGGGCGCGCTTCCTCTACGCAGCACCGGACCACGCCGACCCGGCGGCCAAGATGGCGGAGTTCGCGCCGGTGCTGGCCTGGTTTCTGGACCGGATGGCGTCCGGCGACCTGCGCACGGTCCCGCCGTGGGCGTTGGAGCCCGTGGTGATGGGACCGGCACACGAGTCGGTGCGCCGGTTCCTGCTCGGGGTGTTCGACCTGGCCGAGGCCCGCGAGATCGTCGCGGACGCCGTGTGGGCCGTGCTGAAGCCCTAGGGCCTGTATCGAAGTCTGGTTCGATGAGAGCTGCGCTTGAGGTGGTTCCTGGTGGTGCCTCGGGCCCGGCTATCGCGGATCAGACTTCGATACAGGCCCTAGTCGGCGGAGGACTTCGGTTCCGGGAAGACGACGTTGCCGTTCACGCTTCCCAGCTGCACGACGGTGCCGAACACCGTCCCGCTGATGATGTTGGTGGTTCGCTCCACCTGCACTGCCTCGTCGTCATCCCCAGTCATGCCGCCATTATCAGCTACTAACGACCTTCGTTGGCCATAGAACACCTGTTCGATTATGCTGCGGTCCATGCGCCAGGGATCACTCTTCGACCTGGAGGCGGAGCCGGAACTGGCCCCGCTCGCCCCGCGCCGCACCGAACTGGACCACGGTGCGTGGATCGACGTGCAGCCGGGCTGGCTCGCGGGCGCCGACGCGTTGTTCGACCAGTTGGTCGACGAGGTGCCGTGGCGTGCCGAACGCCGTCAGATGTACGACGCCGTGGTCGACGTGCCGCGCCTGCTCTGCTTCTACAGCGGCACCTTGCCGTTCGACGTTCTCACCACGGCACGCGAGGCGCTCTCGAAGCACTACCTGCCCGAACTGAACGAGCCGTTCACGACCGCGGGGCTGTGCTACTACCGCGACGGCCGGGACAGCGTGGCCTGGCACGGCGACACGATCGGCCGCGGCCAGACCGAGGACACGATGGTCGCGATCCTCTCCGTGGGCACCCCGCGGGCCCTGCTGCTGCGGCCGCGCGGAGGCGGCGAGACGCACAGGTACGCGCTGGGGCACGGCGATCTGCTCGTGATGGGCGGCTCGTGCCAGCGCACCTGGGAGCACGCCATCCCGAAGACCTCGAAGGTCGTCGGGCCGCGGATCAGCGTCCAGTTCCGCCCGCACGGAGTCCGCTAGCGACCAGTTCCTCGGACACCCGCCACACCCGCTGGGCCTCGTCCGTGCCGCGCAGACGGCTGTAGAGGGCCTGCTCGGCGGGCGGCCCGCTGAGGTGACCGAAGCGGCTCGGGCCGTAGAACACCCCGGCATCGGGTGCCGTCGCGGCGAGCAGCGCCGGGAGCTGGGCGGATTCGACGGTGCCGAGGACGCCCACCGAGGACAGGACCCGGATCACGCGCACGCCCGCCGTGTCGCTGGAGCGGCCGACCTCGGGACGGGCGGCGAGCAGGTTCGTCGGAGCCACGCCGGGATGGGCGAGGTTGCTCGTGATGCCCCAGCCGCCCGCCTCGCTGCGCCGGGCGAGTTCGAGTCCGAACAGGCCGAAGGCGATCTTCGACTGGCTGTAGGCCTTGCCGCCGCTGTACGAACGCTCCCAGTTCAGGTCGTCCCAGTTGATGGCGTTCTGGTTGGCGGCGATGCTGATCTGCGAGGTCACCCGCGCCCGACCGGCCTTCAGCAACGGCAGCAGATGGGCGACCAGGGCGAAGTGGCCCAGGTGGTTGGTGCCGAACTGCAGCTCGAAGCCGTCCGCGGTCGTCTGCCGCTCCGGCGGGGTCATGACGCCCGCGTTGTTGACGAGGATGTGGACGGGTTCGTCCTCCTCCAGCAACGTGTCCCCCAACGTGGTGACCGAACGCAGCGACGACAGGTCGAGCGAGCGCAACGACACGTTCGCCTGAGGCGTCTGCCGCCGGATCGTGGCGATCGCCGCCTCGCCCTTGCGCTGGTTGCGGACGGGCAGGACGACCTCGGCCCCGGCGGCCGCGAGCCGTCCCGCGATGCCGAGCCCGACCCCGTCGCTGGCGCCGGTGACGACGGCCCGCTTACCGGTCAGGTCCGGGATCTCGACGTCGAACTTCCTGCTCATCGCGCACTCCCCTGCTCGTGGTGGTGTTGTCCTCCACAGTGGCCGGACCAGGATGCCCGCATCCAGGACCTCTCGCTCCGTGGCTACGGCAGCGCGCGCAGGTTAGAAATCAGGGAGACGAGAGGAGCCGACGTGGCGATCGACCGAACCGGCCTGGCGGCGTTCCTGCGGCGCCGCAGGGAGGCGTTGCAGCCGGAGGACATCGGACTCCCGCGCGGACCGCGGCGCAGGACCAGCGGGCTGCGCCGCGAGGAGGTCGCCGCCCGGTGCAACATGTCGACCGACTACTACGCGCGCCTCGAACAGGAACGCGGGACGCACCCCTCCGAGCAGATGATCGCGGCGATCGCCCAGGGCCTGCACCTGTCACTGGACGAGCGCGACCACCTGTTCCGGCTCGCCGGCCACAGCCCGCCGAACCGCGGCTCGCTCAGCGAGCACATCAGCCCCGGCCTCGCGCGCATCTTCGACCGCCTGCAGGACACCCCGGCCGAGATCGTCACCGAGCTCGGCGAGACGCTGCGCCAGACCCCGCTCGGCATGGCGCTGACCGGCGACTCGACCCGGCACACCGGTCCGGCGAGGAGCCTCGGCTACCGCTGGTTCACCGACCCGGCGGCCCGCGCGCTGTACGACCCCGCCGACCACGAGTTCCTCGGCCGGATGTTCGCCTCGGGCCTGCGCGAGGCCCTCACCCGGCACGGCCCCGGCTCCCGCGCCGCGCACTACACCGATCTCCTGCTCGCCCGCAGCGAGGAGTTCCGGACCGTCTGGGACGCCCAGGAGATCGGCCTGCGCCCCAAGGAGTTCAAGCGGTACGTCCACCCGAGCGTCGGCGCGCTGGAACTGCAGTGCCAGACGTTGCTCGACCCCGACCAGAACCACTTCCTGCTGGTCTACACCGCCACGCCCGGCACCGAGAGCTACGAGAAGCTGCAACTGCTGTCGGTCATCGGATCCGCTGCACCACCGGGCTGACCAGCAACAGCAGCAGACCCCAGTAGCTGATGAACGGCGACAGCACGAGGGCGATCACCAGCACGACGGTCGGGGCGACGGCCCGCAGCACCACCGGCCGCGAGAGCCCGCGCGCCTCCACGGCCAGCTCCGGGTTGGCGTGCACCAGCAGCGTGATCGCCGTCAGCAACACGCTGCTGACGGTGATCGTGCCGATGTAGAAGAACTGCGTGAAGTGGTCCTGGCCCGGCCGGCCGGCGAGCTCGGTCGGGAACGGCAGGATCACGATCGTCAGCAGCCAGGCCATGTTCAGCGTCACCAGCGTGCCGTTGTACTGCTTCACGTTCTCGAACAGCCGGTGGTGGGTGAACCACAGGTGCGCGATCACCGCGAAGCTCAGCAGGAAGCTGAAGATCTGCGGCCAGTGGTGGGCGACCAGCTCGCTCGCGGGCTCGGAGCCCGGTTCCGAGGTGATCTCCACCAACGGCAGCACCAGCAGCGTGATCGCGATGGCGACCACCGCGTCGGTGAAGAGGACCAGGCGGTCGGGTTCGCGCTTCATGGACACCCGACCACCGTAGTCCGGAAAGGACTCAGATCACGTCCACGAACACCGGGTTGGCGTAGAACCAGAGATCGGCCCACGGGTCCGAGTTCGCGAGCTCGTCGACCACCGGGTCACCGGACGAGGTGAGCCGCTTGCCGTCGCTTCCCCGCAACCGCAGGTAGAACGACCGCTCGACGTTCTTGAAGGTGTGCGTGAACCGGATCTTTCCCGCGCGCGGCACCTCGAACGTCTTCGCGACCGTCGTCTCCGGCGCGACGAACAGGTCGCGGTCCACCGACGGACCGGTCACCGGTCCCGAGATCAGGTCGACCTTGGCCAGCACGGGCTTGGTGCCGGAGAAGTTCGGGCCGTCGGCGCGGTCGATCTCGATCGTGATCTCGACGTCACCGCCGCGGCGCACGAACGTCCGCCCGCCCAGCGTCACGCCACGCAGGTCGTCGCGCGACCGCACGCGCAGCTCCAGGCCGTCGATCAGGCGGCCGTGCACGGTCAGCACCTTGCCCGACTGCAGGCCGCGCATGATGTCCACATAGGACTTCGACCGCGCGCCGACGACGTTCGCGCCGTACTGGCCGGGGAAGAAGTCGCCGTAGCCGGTCTGCTTGACGCCCGAGTCGACCGGCGCGCCCTTCGAGCCGGTCGTGGCGTAGTCCTGCTTGCCCGGCGTGAGGGTGTCGTTGAAGACCTGGTGCACGTCCGAGTTCGCGGTGATCCACCACGGGCGTCCCTCGGCGAGCAGCGAGTCCCACAGGCCGCCGACCGTGGCGGTCATCCAGTCGAAACCGCCGTGCGTGCGGTACGACTCCGGCGGATAGCCGGGGAACGACTCCGGCAGCGGGGCGGCCGTGTCGTAGTAGCCGCGCGCACGGCCGGGGCCGCCGGCGGACTTCGGCAGGCCGGCGGCCTGGTGACCGGGCGCGCCCTCCATGCCCACCGCGACGCCGGGTGCCGCGTCACGCCAGCCGCGAATCTCGTGCGGGCTGTCCACACCACGCCGCGACGGGTGGTTCGCGAACATCAGCGCGATCTCGGTCCGTCCGGAGAGGACCTGCGCCTCCAGGTACCGCAGCGCGGCCAGGGCGAGCGACTCGGTGTTGTTCGCGATGCGGCCGTCGTAGGACAGCTCGAACGCCTTCAGGATGTCGACGGTGTTCTTGCCGGGCGGCATGAACACGGTGGCGTGCTCCGCGCCGGGGATGTTCCACTCGAGGCCCTGGTAGACCAGCACGTCGCGCTGCGAACGGCGGACGCGCTCGATGTCCGGCGTGATCTGGTCGATCGAGAACTTCTGGTGCGCGACGCCACCGTGGTCGGTGATCACGACCCAGTCGAGGCCGAACTCGTGCGCCTTCCCGACCTGCTGCGCGATCGTGTACTGGCCGTCGTCGGAGTACTGGGTGTGGATGTGGTGATCACCCGAGTACCAGCGCTCACCGCCGCCCCACGGGTTGACCGGGACATGTGCCTCGGCCTTGCCCGTGCCGGCGGCCACGGCTCCCACGGCACCGGCCGCGATGCCCAGGCCCGCCAGGAACTTGCGGCGTTCGACCGACGACGGCCGGTCGTCCGCGGGGTCGAGCCAGCTGCCCTCAACGGGCTCGACCTCGTGGTGCGTGTGATCACCGTGCGAGTGATCGTGAGAGTGGGACATGCGCAGATCTCAACCGGTCAAGCTTGCGTGGCAAACGAACGGATGATGAACGCTTGTACCGGGAATTTCACTCACACGGCCTGGACAGCCAGCAACGCCAGGTCGTCGTGGTCGTCGCGGTCGAGCCACTTGAGCACGACCTGCTCGCAGTGGCGTGCGATCTCCTCCGCCGACAGGCCCTTGCACTCCTTCAGCACCGCCCGCAGCCGCTGCTCGCCGAACAACTCCGTGCGATCGGTGTGCGCACGCGCCTCGGTGAACCCGTCGGAGTACAGCACCAGCGTGTCCCCCGGCGCCAGCGTGACCTGCTCGCCGGAGAACCGGACGTCCGACAGGATGCCGACGATCGCACCGGTCGCGCTCACCTCGTGCACGCTGCCGTCCGCCCGCAGGATCATCGGCGCGGGATGGCCTCCGGACGCGAGCGACAGCCGCGCTCCCCCGCTGGCCAGCGGCACCAGTTCGCCGACGACGATCGTGGTGAAGAGCTTCGAACCGGTGGCGCGCAACGAGGTGTTCAGCAGGTGCAGCAGCCGCACCGGGTTCGTCTCGACCAGGGACAGCGCCTGCAGGGACTGCCGGACACGTCCACTGTGGACCGCGGCTTCCAGGCCGTGGCCGCAGACGTCGCCCAGCGCGAACGTCGCCGAGCCGTCCGTGCGCGGGTGCACGTCGTAGAAGTCGCCGCCGACCATCGCCCGCTGGTGGGCGGGGATGAACACCGAGGCCATCGTCACACCGCGCACCTCGGGCAGCGGCAACGGCAGCAACGCCGAGCGCAGCACGTCGATCGTCCGCTGCTGCTCGGTCAGCTTCGACGACGACTCCAGCGCCACCGCCGCGTGCTTGCCGAACAGCCGGACGCGTTCGACGTCGTTCGGTGCGAAGTCGCCCTTGCGCGCCACGACCAGCGCGCCGCCGACACCCAGCGGCACGGCCAGCGCGCAGCCGAAGTCCTCCGGCACGCCCCAGCTGCCTTCACCCAAAGAGGTGATCCTGGTCAGCGCCGCCGTACCGGTCAGCACCTCGGAGATCTCCGACGCCCTGCGCGGCGTGCGCACGACCGTCGGTTCGCCGCCTCCGCAACGCCACCACTCGAGCCGATCACGGGTGGCGGGCACCACGGCGACGCAGTGCTCGCCCAGCAACTCCGCCGCGAGCTGCACGATCGTCCTCAGGGTCAGTTCCCGCGACGTGCCGCCAGCGAGCCGCAGATGGGCGTGGTCGAGCGTGGAGTCCGTGAAGTACCAGGCACTCCAGCCCTCGCCGAGGTCGTGCTGGCGGCCTGCGACGTGCACGTCGAAGTGCCCGCCGAGCCCGAGCCTCGGGAACCGGTCGGCGGCCGCGGCGTTGCGCACCCGCACGACTCCGGCCGGGTCCACGACGAAGACGGCCTCGCGCAGCCCGTCCACGAGCCGCTGCCAGCCTTCGAGATCGATCCCCACGGCGCTGCTCATCGGCAGTCGCCCAGCGCAGCCGGCCGAATCATCACGGCCTCCTGCGGGTAGTTGGCGTGCATCGCGGCATCAAGTTACCTCGCTCCCAACCTAACGTGGCAGGCTTGGCTGCGACCACCGAGGCACGGAGGCTTGGAGTGACCACGGCCAACGAAGAGACGGACGCGACCCTCGATCGGGTTCTCTCCGCCATGAGAGATCTGCGGGACGGCAACTTCCGCCGCAGGCTCGTCGTGCCGGGGAACGGGCCCGTGTCGGCCCTCGCGGACGTGTTCAACGAGATCGCGGAGCGCAACCAGTGGCTCGCCGGTGAGCTGGGCCGGGTCCGCCAGGCGGTGGGCCAGGAGGGCAGGCTCACCGAACGGGTGGCGCCCGCGGGCACGGCCGGTGGCTGGTCGCTGATCGCGGACTCGGTGAACGGCCTGGTCGAGGACCTGATGCGGCCGACGAGCGAGCTGAGCCGCGTGCTCGCCGCCGTCGCCGAGGGCGACCTGACCAAGCGCATGTCGGACCAGACGCTGCGCGGTGAGTTCGCCACGCTCGGGTCGACGGTGAACGGCCTGGTCGACCAGCTGTCGTCGTTCGCCGACGAGGTCACCCGTGTCGCCCGTGAGGTCGGCACGGACGGCCGCCTGGGCGGTCAGGCGAAGGTGCCCGGCGTGGCCGGCACCTGGCGCGACCTGACCGACAACGTGAACTCGATGGCGAACAACCTGACCAACCAGGTCCGCAACATCGCCCAGGTCGCGACGGCGGTGGCGAACGGCGACCTGACGCAGAAGATCACCGTGGACGTCTCCGGCGAGATGCTGGAGCTGAAGAACACGCTGAACACGATGGTCGACCAGCTGTCGTCGTTCGCGGACGAGGTCACCCGTGTGGCCCGTGAGGTCGGCACGGACGGCAAGCTCGGTGGTCAGGCGAAGGTGCCCGGTGTCGCCGGCACCTGGCGCGACCTCACCGACAACGTGAACTTCATGGCGGACAACCTGACCACTCAGGTCCGCAACATCGCCCAGGTCACGACCGCTGTGGCGCTCGGCGACCTGACCCAGAAGATCACCGTCGACGCGCGCGGCGAGATCCTGGAGCTCAAGACCACGATCAACACGATGGTCGACCAGTTGTCGAGCTTCGGCGACGAGGTCACGCGTGTCGCGCGTGAGGTCGGTTCGGACGGCCGCCTCGGCGGTCAGGCGCAGGTGCCGGGCGTCGCGGGCACCTGGCGCGACCTCACCGAGTCGGTGAACGTCATGGCGAACAACCTGACGACCCAGGTCCGCAACATCGCCTCGGTCACCACCGCCATCGCGCGCGGCGACCTGACGCAGAAGATCACGATCGACGCCCGCGGCGAGATCCTGGAGCTCAAGACCACCATCAACACGATGGTCGACCAGCTCAGCTCGTTCGCCGACGAGGCCACGCGCGTGGCCCGCGAGGTCGGCACCGAGGGCCGGCTGGGCGGTCAGGCGACGGTGCCGGGCGTCGCGGGCACGTGGCGCGACCTCACCGACAACGTCAACTTCATGGCCAACAACCTGACCAACCAGGTCCGCAACATCGCGCACGTCGCCACCGCCGTCGCGAACGGCGACCTGTCGCAGAAGATCACCGTCGACGCGCGGGGCGAGATCCTCGAACTGAAGTCGACGCTGAACGTGATGGTCGACCAGCTCTCGTCGTTCGCCGAGGAGGTCACGCGTGTCGCGCGTGAGGTCGGCACAGACGGACGGCTGGGCGGTCAGGCCCGCGTGCAGGGCGTCGCCGGCACGTGGAAGGACCTGACCGACAACGTCAACCTGATGGCGGACAACCTCACCAACCAGGTCCGCAACATCGCCGCCGTCGCCACCGCCGTCGCGACCGGCGACCTCTCGAAGAAGATCACCGTCGAGGCGAAGGGCGAGGTCGCGGCCCTGGCCGAGACCCTGAACGGCATGGTCGACACGCTGCGCGCGTTCGGTGACGAGGTCACCCGTGTCGCCCGTGAGGTCGGCACGGAGGGCATCCTGGGCGGCCAGGCGCGCGTGTCCGGCGTCGCCGGCACGTGGAAGGACCTCACCGACTCGGTGAACTTCATGGCGGACAACCTGACCAACCAGGTCCGCAACATCGCCCAGGTCACCACCGCCGTCGCGCAGGGCGACCTGACGAAGAAGATCGACGTCTCGGCGCGCGGCGAGATCCTGGAGCTCAAGACCACCATCAACACGATGGTCGACCAGCTCAGCTCGTTCGCCGACGAGGTCACCCGTGTCGCCCGTGAGGTCGGCACGGAGGGCAAGCTCGGCGGTCAGGCCGAGGTCGACGGCGTCGCCGGCACGTGGTCGAAGCTGACCGACAACGTGAACCAGCTCGCGTCGAACCTCACGACCCAGGTCCGCGCGATCGCGGCCGTCGCCACCGCCGTGACCGCGGGCGACTTGACCAGGCAGATCACCGTCGACGCGTCCGGTGAGCTCGCGGAGCTCAAGGACAACGTCAACCAGATGATCGCGAACCTGAAAGAGACCACCCGCGCCAACCGCGAGCAGTACTGGCTCAAGACCAACCTCGCCCGCCTGTCCGGCCTCATGCAGGGCCACCGCGACCTGCGTGCGCTGGCGTCGTTGATCATGAGCGAGCTGACGCCGCTGGTCAGCGCCCACCACGGCGCGTTCTTCCAGATCGAGGAGGACGACTCCAAGCAGATGCTGGAGCTCACCGCCTCCTACGGCTTCCGGCTGGACTCCGCCCGCACGACCCACGTGGCCATGGGCGAGTCCCTCGTCGGCCAGTCGGCGCTGGAGAAGAAGACGATCCTGGTCACCCAGGTCCCCGGCGGCTACCTGACCGTCTCCTCAGCGCTGGGCGAGTCGGCCCCGGTCAACCTGGTGATCCTGCCGATCCTGTTCCAGGGCGAGACCCTCGGCGTGATCGAGCTGGCGTCCCTGAACGAGTTCTCCGACGTCCACCTCGACCTCCTGGACCAGCTCAAGGAGGCGATCGGCGTCAACGTGAACACGCTGCTCGCCAACTCCCGCACCGACGCCCTGCTGGTCGAGTCCCAGCGCCTCACCACCGAACTGCGCGCCGGTTCCGAGGAACTCGAGGACAGGGCCCGCCAGCTCCAGACCGCCTCGAAGTACAAGTCCGAGTTCATGGCGAACATGTCCCACGAGCTCCGGACGCCTCTCAACTCCCTGCTGATCCTGGCGAAGCTGCTCGCTGACAACCTCGACGGCAACCTCAACGCCAAGCAGGTCGAGTTCGCCCGCACGATCCACTCGTCCGGCTCCGACCTGCTGCAGCTCATCAACGACATCCTCGACCTCACCAAGGTCGAGGCGGGCCACATGCAGCTGCACGAGGACCCGGTCCGCCTGGACGAACTGGTCCGCTACGTGGAGACCCTCTGCCTCCCCCTGACGGCCGAGAAGAACCTCGAGTTCTCCGTCCGCGTGGACCCGAACGTGCCGGAAACCCTGCACACCGACGAACACAGGCTCCAGCAGATCCTGCGCAACCTGCTGTCCAACGCCGTGAAGTTCACCCACGACGGCGGCATCCGCCTGCACGTGCGCATGGACGACCCGTCCACCGTGGCGTTCGACGTGCACGACACCGGCATCGGCATCCCGGCGGAAAAGCTCGCCGTGATCTTCGAAGCCTTCCAGCAGGCAGACGGCACCACGTCCCGCAAGTACGGCGGCACGGGCCTGGGCCTGTCCATCAGCCGCGAACTGGCTCAGCTCCTGAACGGCGCCCTGCGAGTCCGCTCCGAGCCGGGCATCGGCTCGACGTTCACGCTCTGCCTCCCCCTGGGCAAGGTCATCTCGGACAGCTTCGTCCTGCCCGAACCGACCCCGATCGTCATGCCCGCCCCGGTGCTGGCCGCCTCGGGCGCAATGCGCTTCCACGGCGAGAAGGTCCTCGTGGTGGACGACGACCTGCGCAACGTCTTCGCCCTCACGAGCGTGCTGGAACTACACGGCCTAGAGGCCATCTACGCCGACAACGGCATCACGGGCGTACGGGCTTTGGAGCAGTACGACGACGTGGCCATCGTCCTGATGGACATCATGATGCCGGAGCTGGACGGCAACGCGACGATATCGGCCATCCGCGCAATGGAACGCTACGCCGACCTCCCGGTAATCGCAGTCACCGCGAAGGCGATGAAGGGCGACCGCGAAAAGTCCCTCGCCTCAGGCGCCACCGACTATGTGACCAAGCCAGTGGACACCGAACACCTCATCCGGCTCATCGCCTATTACCTGGGCGTGTCCGGAGAGGCCTGACAGACGAGTCGCACCGGGCCTGAGCTGTGCCGATGACACGCTCCAGGCCCGGCGACCAGGTTTGCTCTCGAATGCGGAACGCGACGCGCGCGGATGACCCGGGCTGTTCTTCCTCCGCTTTTCGAGAATGAACGACCCGGCATTTCAGCGAGCCGAATCCACAGCTTCCTGAACAGCCACGTCCACCGACTCGTGCAAACTCAGCACCTCAGCCACGTCGGCAAGCTCGAACAACCGCCGAACAGGCCCCTGAGCAGCAGCGACCCGCAGCTGCCCACCACCCTCGGCCAACCGCCGATGCCAGTCCAGCACCAA
This sequence comes from Lentzea sp. NPDC092896, assembly GCF_044754905.1. NCBI lineage: Bacteria > Bacillati > Actinomycetota > Actinomycetes > Pseudonocardiales > Pseudonocardiaceae > Lentzea > Lentzea sp. NPDC092896. The sequence continues at coordinate 178,808 of NZ_JBIVPX010000007.1, read as the reverse complement.
AGCCAGCCCGGTCGAATCCATGAACGCCAACTCGGACAGGTCCAGCACCGCATGAACCCCGGTGACATCCGAATCAAGCCGTGCGGACAGCAAAGGCACGGTGTCGATGTCCAGCTCCCCGGCGACGGCGAGCACACGCCATCCCCGCTGGACCTCGCTGCCGACGTTGAGCTCCATCGTCGCCGTTCCTTCCGCCACGCCCGACTCGTGCGACCCAAATCGTGCAGCACGAGCCCCGACCATGCGACCACCGGGGGGCTGAAAGATCCGAACGGCGCGTCGGATGTGCGACGATGCGCCTTGTGTTGAACGACCCACTGGCAGAGGTGCGGGTGATCCTGACCGCCGAGGGCGGTTCGTGCGCTCGCGCACGTCAGGTGGTGCGCGAGGCCGCTGCCTCGTGGGAGTTGTCCGAGGACCTCACCGACGACGCGCAGCTCGTCGTGACGGAGCTCGTGTCCAACGGCATCGACCACGGTGAGGGACCGATCACACTGACGGTCAGCCGGAAGGCGGGCGGCATGCTCGTCGAGGTGCACGACGAGTCGTCGAAGCTGCCTCAGCTCAGACCCGTGGACCCCAGCAGCGCACGCGGGCGGGGCATGCAGCTCGTGCAGGCGCTGAGTGTCCGGTGGGGCACGACGCCGCAGCGTGGCGGCAAGGTGGTCTGGGCTCAGCTGGAGGCCTGAAGACCTGGTGAAAGCCCGTTCAGGTTGTGACAGTCCGGCGATGACGCGTACGGTCGGTGCGGACGGGAGTCCTTATGAACCAGCTTCGACAGAGAACTACCTACGTCCAATCCATCCCGATCGTCTCGCTCACGGGTGAGATCGACATGATGTCGTCGGCCCCGGTGACCAGCAGGCTCGCCGAGTTGCTCGACCGCAAGCCGCCCGCACTGGTCGTGGACCTGCGGGAAGTGCGCTTCTTCGGATCCGAGGGGATTCGCGCGCTCGTGGAGACCCAGCACCAGGCCGACGAGCTCGGCATCAGGTTCGGCGTCGTCAGCGACACCAGGATCGTGTTGCGTCCGTTGGAGATGACGGCCGTCGACCAGTTGTTGTTGCTGTTCAACGATGTCAACGACGCCGTCACCGCGCTGAAGAGCTTCTAGGCGGCGGACGAGTTCCGCGCGCGAGAGCGCTCCACCAGCGAGAGCAACAGACCTTCCTTGGTGGACCACGGCGAGATGTCCACGACGTCGTGGCCGGACACCTTCATCAACCCCTCCGCGACCACCGCGCCCGCCAGCGACTGCTGGGCCCGGTGGCGGGAAATCCCCGGCAGAGCCGCGCGTTCGCGCACCGAGAGCTTCGCCAGGCGCGGAATCCACTTCTCCAGGTCCTTGAGCCGCAACTGACGCGGCGCGTAGGTGCCGTTGCGGGCGCCGGCGAGGCGGGCCAGCTGTTCGAACACCTTCGAGCACCCGACCGCGCGAGCGCTCTCACCCCAGGGGAACGCGGACGCGAGCCGCTCGGCCACCTCGGCGCGCATGTCCGTGACGGTCAGGCCGGTGCGGGTCAAAGTCCTTGCCCCCAAAGGCAAGGACACCGCGCGCTCGGGTTCCGTCCCGGAGCCGGCGGCCAGTTCGACGGTGCCGCCGCCGACGTCCAGCACGACCATGGGGCCCGCGCTCCAGCCGAACCAGTGCCGGGCCGCGGCGTACGAGAGACGTGCTTCTTCCTTGCCGGACAACACTTTCAGATCCACACCGGTGCGTCTGGCGACCTTGCGGATGACCTCGGCGGAGTTCGAGCTGTCGCGCACGGACGAGGTGGCGAAGGGCAGGAACGGAACGTCGCCCGCCTTCTTGCGGGCGGCCAGGACGGCGGCGCAGAGCGAGTCGACGCCCTCGCGGCTGATGGCCCCGGCGGAGTCCAGTTCCCGGTCTAGCCGCAGCCGGACCTTGTGGGACACCAGCGGACGCATCAGGTCTCGTTCCACGACCACCAGGTGTGCGCTGAAGCACCCGACGTCCAGAACTCCGACCGACATCCGCCACCTTCCTTCCACCAAGTGTTCTTTACCTCATCGGCAGCCATTGTGCGGAACTCAGCACCCGAACGCGCAATCTTGCCCTGATGAGATGCGTTACAGTCACGGAATGTCACTGGCGGAGATACCTTCCCGGCTCGAACACGCCCTCGGCAAGGCTCGTTCCGGCGTAATCGTGCTGGCGGTGCACGGTCTCTCCTCGGACGTGGCCAAACAGTCGTGGCTGTCCGCCTCCGTCTCCACGCTGTCCTCGACGGTGCCGTCGACGTCCGCGACGGCGTTGCTGACCGCGTTGACGGGCGTCCCCGCCGACGTCCACCGGGTGCCGGGAACGGTGTACCGCAACGGTTCCGGCCTCGTGCACGCCATCAACGGCATGCCGGCGATCCCGAACCTGACGACGGTGCTGGAACGGCACGGCGCGACCGTGCTGGCCCGCGAGCTCGACCTGCTCGAAGGAACCTGGGCGCAGGCACTGTTGCGGGGGTGCACCCGGATACCCGCGCCCGCCCTGCACAAACTCACCGCGCAGGCCGAGGACCCGCCGCTGCTGGTCGCGAACGTCGTCGCCGATCTCGACAAGGCGCTCAAGGACGCCAGGTTCCTCTGGACCTACGTCAACATCGGCGATCACGTGCGGCGCCACGGTTACGACGAGTCGGTGCACGAGGCGATGCTGCGTCTGGACGCACACGCTTCCCGTTGGGCCGCACAGGGTTGGACCGTCGTCGCGCATTCGGACCACGGCATGGTCGCCGTCGACCCCGACTCGGAACTCGTCGAGGCCTGGGACGCGATCGTGCGCGAGGAGTGCGTGATCCCCTCCGGCGGCGCGGGACGCACGCGGTGGCTATACCCGAAGCCGGACCGCCTGGAGGCAGTTTTCGACCGGGTGGCAACGACTCTGGGCGACACGGCGACCGTGCACCACGCCACCGATCTCGGTCTGCCCCAGCCGGAGGCGGGCCCGGTCGTCGCGGTGGCCGCGTCGCCGAGGTTCCCGCTCCCGGATCCGTCCGTCCGCTACGAGAACGGCGGCCTGAGCCGCGACGAGATCGACGTCCCCTTCGCGGTCTGGCAAGCCGTACAGTGACCGTGTGCACGTCGAATTCTCCAACACCATAAGGGAAATCGATTCTGCCGATTGGGACGCGGTGGTCCGCGACGCGGGTGCGCCGGTCTTCTACCGACATGCTTACGTCAGCGCCTACGAGCAGTCGCCGCTGACGACGGTCGACGCCTTCGCGTACTTCGTGGTGCGCGAGGGCGACAAGCCGGTCGCGGTCATGCCCGCCTACCTCCAGACGGCCGCGAATCCGTTGCGCCGCCTGCACGAGGCCTATCCGGACGCGGTCGGCCAGCCGGCGCTGCTCAGTCACACCTGGCACTGCTACGACGCGCACGTGCCCGCCACCGCGCAGGTGCTGCCGAGACTGCTGGACGCCATGGTCCGCACGGCGTCGATCTTCGGTGCGCGCTGGTGCGGGTTCCTGAACGTCCAGCGCGGCAACGCCTTGTCGCAGGCGCTGCGAGCGGCCGGCCTGCCCGCGCGTCACCTCACCGACAGGTGGGCCGCCGGCCTCACCACCTACGAGCACTACCTCGCGAGCCTGAGCCCGCGCGCCAGAGCGAACGTGCGGCGCAACGACCGAAGATCGGCAGAGGCCGGCGTGACGATCGAGGCCCTGCCCGTCGACCAGGCCTCGCTCGACGAGATCACCCTGTTGTGCGTCAAGACCGCCAGCCGCTTCGAGAACAACGGCTACTACCCCGGCGAGGCCTTCGCCAGGTTCGTGACGGCGCTCGGCGACCTCGCGCACGTGATCGAGGTGCGGCAGCACGGCAAGCTCGTCGCGGCCGGTGTCTGCCTCACCGACGCCACCCGCTTCCACACCTGGACGTGCGGCGTCGACTACGCCGTGGACGGCAACTACAGCCCGTACGGCGTGCTGTTCGCGGAGTCGGTCAGGCTCGCCATCCGCCTCGGCAAGTCCACGCTCGAGGGCGGGCGCGGCAACGCCGCCTTCAAGCGGCGGCACGGCCTGAGCCCGTGCCATCTGGACGCCGTTCTCCACCGCATCTGAACGGCGAATTGTTCACCAGTGTGAACAATTCGTTTTACAACGTCGGAGTGCAGGAAGTTCATATATCTGATCAACTCAGGCGCGCGCCTTTACGCTGTTCAGCGCCCCAGGACAAGGCAAGGGAATCAATTTTTAACGCACCTTTACACGCGTTGATCGGATCTGGCATTGTGGCGCCGGGCGCAAGACAATGAAAGGGACTGGACGGTCTCGTGAATCTGTCTCGACGCACCCTTCTGGCGTCCGCAGCGGCCACTCCCCTGCTCACTGGAGCAGGAGTCGCCATCGGCGCGGGAGAAGCCGCGGCTTCGCCCGCCAAGCTCCGTGCGGCCCTCGACTACGGCAACAGCAAGCTGAAGGCGGTCGCACCGGGCATCACCTCGTTCCCGGAGATCACCAGGGCCGAGAAGTGGACCTACGTCGCCGACGGTGGCTGGATCGGCGGCTTCTGGCCGGGCACCCTGTGGCTCGCGCACCTCGACAGCGGCGACGCGCAGTTCCGCGCTCTCGCCGAGGCCGCCAACGACCGGCTGGCACCCCGCCGGCTCCAGCCGCGCGACCACGACCTGGGGTTCCTCTTCTACCCGTCCTGGGTCACCGCCTACCGGCTCACCGGCGACACGAAGTGGCGGGACGGCGCGATCGACGCGGCGAACACGCTGATCCAGCGCTGGAACCCGGTCGGCAAGTACATCCGCGCGTGGGGCGCGCTGGGCACGCCCGGCAACGCGGGCCGCGTCATCATCGACACGATGATGAACCTGGACCTGCTCGCGTTCGCCACCGAGCAGACCGGCGACCGCAAGTTCCTCGACATCGCGATCGCCCACGCCAGGACCACCCAGACGCACTTCGTCCGCCCGGACGGCTCGACCCCGCACGTGTTCGACTTCAACCCGGACACCGGTGCGGCGATCGGCCCGAACACGGTGCAGGGCTACAGCCCGACGTCGTGCTGGGCGCGCGGCCAGGCGTGGGGCATCTACGGCTTCACGACGATGTACCGGCGCACGGGCCTGCGCGAGTTCCGCGACACCGCGCGCAAGCTGTCCGACTACGCGTTGTCGGTGCTCACGCCGGACAGCGTGCCGGTGTGGGACTACCGCACGCCGTTGGGAGTCAACGACATCAAGGACTCGTCGGCGGGCGCGATCATGGCGTGCGGCCTGCTCGACCTGGCCAAGGCCACCGGCACCGACCGCTACCGCGACCGGGCGCTGAAGATCCTCGACGGCCTGGTCGGCACGTGTCTCACCACGAAGTCGACCCGCGCTGAGGCGATCCTGGCGCGCGGCACCCGCAACCGCCCGTCCGAGGACGGCGTGGAGATCTCGCTGCCGTACGGCGACTACTACCTGTACGAGGCGATCCTGCGGGTGCTCAAGCCCACGCAGATCGCCAAGGCCATCGGTCTCTAGGTCCTACTGCTCGATCACCTTCGCCGTCGGCCCGTTGCTCCAGGTGGCTTCCAGCCTGGACAACCGGCCGGCGGCGTTGCGGAAGTTCACCACCAGCGGCCCGCCCGGCTGTTCCACCGACACCGAGTAGCCGTCCGCGGGGGTGGCCGACAGCGCCTGCACCCCCTGCGGCCGGTAGCGCACGACCACGTCCCCGCCCTGCAGGTGGAACGCGTGGACGTAGGAGCCGTCCGACTGCCATTCCCCCTGCGGAAGTTGAGCCGAGGAGGGACGCGCATCCGTACTACTGGGAGGAGCCGGAACAGACGTAGTGATCTCAGGAGGCCTGGTGGACGACGGCGTGGCAGGCGGCGTACCGACGGAGGGGCCCGGTTCGGGCGCCGGGACGCTGATCGAGGTGACGGTCGGCATCGGCAGGACGGCCGACCCGGTCGTGACCTCGACGGCGGCGACCGGGGCGGGTTCCATCGCCCACCGGATGCCGAACCAGGACAGGCCGATGGCGACCGTGGTCACCAACGCCCAGGCGACCAGGTATCCGACCGACCGTCTCACTGCGACAATCCTCCTGTAGCGGCTCATGGCATCAGTACTGCTCGTCGAGGACGACCCGGTGGTGCGGGCGGCGATCACGCGCGCCCTCACCGGCCAGGGCCACATCGTGCACGGTGTCGCGCTCGCGATCGAGGCCCTGCGCGAAGTCACCGCCAACTCCTACGACGTCGTGGTGCTCGACCTCGGGCTCCCCGACCTCGACGGCGGTGACGCGCTGCGGATGATCCGAGGCGTCACGAACACCCCGGTGGTCATCGCGACCGCCCGCGACGACGAGGCCGAGATCATCCGGCTGCTCAACGCGGGCGCGGACGACTACCTCGTCAAACCCTTCTCCAGCGAGCACCTCGAAGCCCGCCTGCAGGCGGTGCTGCGCCGTGCCCGCGACAGCAAGCAGCTCGTCATCGGCGGCCTGGAGATCGACGTGAACCTCCGCAGGGCCACTGTGGACGGCCAGGAACTCTCCTTGACGCACAAGGAGTTCGAGCTGCTCTCCTACCTCGCGGCACGGCAGGGGGAGGTGGTGCCGCGAGCGGAGATCCTGGCGAGCCTGTGGCCGTCCAACCGCGACGACCAGACGCTCGACGTCCATCTGTCCTGGTTGCGCCGCAAGCTCGGTGAGCGGGCCGCGCAGCCCCGTTATCTGCACACGGTGCGAGGAGTCGGCGTGCGCATGGTCGCTCCGCAGTGAGGCGGTCACTGGTGCTGGTCGCTCTCGCGGCGACCAGCATGGTGGCGCTGGCGTTCCTCATCCCGCTCGCGATCGTCGTGAAGAACGCCGCGTACACCCGTGCGCTGAGCGAGGCCGAGAGGCAGGCCAACGCGCTGACACCGGCGTTGCTGATCACCCGCAAGCCGCAGGAGATCCGCCAGGCGATCAGGAGCACCCGGTACGGCGGTCAGCAGCGCCTGGCCGTGCACCTGAGCTCCCCGGCCGGCACCTACGGGTACTCGCACATCACGGCGGCGGACCTGCAGGAGGCCCAGAAGCTCGCGACGGCCTCCACGGTCGAACGGCCTGATGGCGTGGCATACCTGCAACCGCTGGCCACCAGCGAGAGCGGGCTCGCGATCGTCGAGGCGTTCGTGCCGCACGAGCAACTCACCCACGGCGTCATCGGCACGTGGTGGGTGCTGGCGGGGGTCGCGGTCGGCCTGGTCGCCGGGTCGGTGCTCGTCGCCGATCGGCTGGGCGCACGGGCCGTCAAAGCGACACGGGCGTTGGCCGAGGCCGCGCGCGGGATGGGCCAGGGCGACCTCACGGTCCGCGTCCCGGTGAAGGGACCGCCCGAGATCAAGGAGGTCGGCAAGGCCTTCAACGCCATGGCCGAACGCGTCCGGCACCTGCTCGCCGCCGAACGCGAGGTGGTCGCCGACCTCTCGCACCGCCTCAGAACACCTCTCACGGCCCTTCTCCTGGACGCGGACACCCTCGGGAGTGGTCAAGGGGCGGACCGGGTCCGCGAAGCCGTCCAGGGCCTCGAGAGGGAGGTCGACGAGATCATCAAGGCGGCCCGCTCCGGCCTGCAGCCCGACAACTCCGGCACCGACGCGGCCGGCGTGGTGCGCGACCGGCTGGTGTTCTGGTCCGCGCTCGCCGACGACCAGGAACGACCCTGGACGGTCCGCGGCGCCGACAAGCCCGCGCCAGTGCCGCTCACCCGCGCCGATCTCGCGGCCGCACTGGACGCGCTGCTGGGCAACGTCTTCCGCTACACGCCGGAGGGCACTCGGTTCGCCGTGACTCTGGTGCACCAGGCCGATCTGGTGGCGCTGGTGGTCGAGGACGCCGGCCCCGGCATCGCGGACACCGAACGGGCGGTGCGGCGCGGTGCCAGCGGCGGCGGTTCCACGGGGCTGGGGCTCGACATCGCCCGCCGCGCCGCGGAAAGCACGGGTGGCTCTCTCCACGTCGACCGCGGGCCGCTGGGTGGGGCTCGCGTGCAATTGAGGCTCCGGAGGCTCTAGGGCCCTTGTCGGGGGCCGAAAGACGAACACCGCCGGCGGCGCGGACCGTGGGACGGATCCGACGCCGCCGGCGGGCACCGGCCGGCCGCGCGGCACCGCTGCCGCACCACCGAGTCCCGAGCAGGAGGGAGGAACCCGATGAGCAGTGCGCGCTTGCCTTCCCACACCGGTGAAACGAGGTGGATCAGCCGGGGCTCTCGGCGCCAGGTGTGGGGTCCGGTGCATTCAGTGGGGCTGGGGTGATCTCTTTTGCGATCTGACATGAAGTTAGCCGACCGCTGATCGTCGCCAATCCACCGTTCAGACGATTAATCCGTTTTAAATATATTTAAGTTCGCCCGGTCGGTCGTCCACGACTTAAGTCAATTTAAGATAACGTGATCCGCACGCCGCCATCCCCGTTCGAAATTGAAAGGCCACTCATGCTCAGTGCGATGGCTGCTACGGGTTTGGCACTCTCCCTCCTCGCTACCCCCGAGGCGCAGGCTGACGTTCCACCCGGCAAAATCACGGTCGACGTCGTCACGGTGAACGGTTCCGGCTGCCCCGCCGGAACGGCCGCGGTAGCGGTTTCGGACGACAACACGTCATTCACGGTGACGTACAGCGACTACACCGCCCAGGCCGGTTCCGGATCGACACCGACGCAGTTCCGCAAGAACTGCCAGCTGAACCTGCGCGTGCACTACCCGCAGGGCTTCACCTTCGGGATCGCGAAGGCCGACTACCGCGGGTTCGCGCACTTACCCAGAGGGGCGCGCGGCATGCAACGCGCCAGCTACTACTTCGCCGGCCAGTCGGCCACGGTCACGAGCACGCACAACATCGCGGCACCGACGAGCGACAACTGGCAGTTCACCGACTCCACCGACGTCGCGGAGATCGTCTTCGCGCCGTGCGGGGCGGTGCGGCACCTGAACGTGAACACCGAGGTACGAGCATTCACGAACGCTTCGAACCAACCGTCGTTCGTGTCGATGGACTCGACGGACGGCAGCGTCAACACCCGGTATCAGTTCGCCTGGAAGCGATGCTGACCCGAAATGATCACGGAGAGGGCCTGACGCTATACTCACAGTGAGCATCGGGCCCTCTCTTCGTGACCCACACGTGACTTTTGACGGGTGAGTCAACCGGACCATTGCTTCCCGCGTATACCCATGTAGATTCCCGCTCACCGTGACGGCCATTCGGGTGACTGTCGCGGACTCGCGCGCCGCACGCGAAACGGAGGCAGCATGCAGGCGAACGCCCAGACCGCCCAGGTCGACGACCTGACACTCATCGCGCTGCCCACCGCGGTGAACTGCGCGGATCTGTTCGTGCGCTTCACCCTGGGTGAATGGCGCCTTCGGAACATGACCGCGGAGTGCTCGGCCGTCGCTTGCGCGCTGGTCGAGGCAGCCGTCGAATCAGCAGACCCCAAGACCTCGCGGCTCATCACGCTGCGCCTGCGACTGAGTGGCGACTACCTCGTCGTCGAGCTGGAGGCAGCCAGGTTCATCATGCCGCCCACTTCGCCTGACCTGCGCACCGGCGAGCTGCAGCTCGGCGGCGGCATCAAGCTGATCTGGTGCGAGATGCAGCTGCCGACCGGCGTGAACGCCAACGCGGTGCCGCTGCCCCGGCGCGAGAAGCGCCGCTCCCCCGCGGCCGAGGCGCTGGGCGACGAGCCGGACGTCGATCCCGAGCTCATCCAGCGCATCCTGTTCGGTCTCGGCGGCTCGATGGGCAACGGCCAGCAGCGCTGACCCCAGACTTCACCCGCAAGGGCGCGTCCGACAGTGGACGCGCCCTTGTTGCTTTTTCGTCAGGTTCGTCCTGTAAACGCTTCACGAATTGGTGTTCGGGTTCCTGAACAGCGTTCCCGAAACCTGGATGGCAATTAACCGACGAGTCCGAAGAAGTATTCATGGACACGTTCCCACGGCAATGTTGCTCTGGTTGGCGGACGGTTCGTCAACAACCTTTCCGATACGGTCTCGTACCACGCCGCCCGAACTGTCCTGCACATTCGGAAAGGTGTCCCATGATTAGCATGCTGGCCGCAGCCGGCCTGGCTCTGTCCACCATCGTCATTCCCCCGGCCGCGGACCCGCCCCCGACGGGCCAGATCACCATCGACGTCGTCACGGTCAACGGCTCCGGCTGTCGTGCCGGCACGGCCGCCGTGGCGGTCTCCCCGGACAACAAGGCGTTCACGGTCACCTACAGCGACTACATGGCGCAGGTAGGGCCGGAGTCGCGGCCGACCGATTTCCGGAAGAACTGCCAGCTGAACCTCAAGGTCAACGTTCCCGGCGGATTCACGTTCGGCATCGCCCAGGCCGACTACCGCGGTTTCGCCCACCTGGAAAGGGGCGCGAAGGGCACGCAGAAAGCGAGCTACTACTTCCAGGGAATGTCGGACACCGACCAGCGCACGAAGACCTGGAACGGCGCGCTGAGCGACGACTGGCAGGTCACGCACAAGACCGACGTCGCGTCGATCATCTACCACCCGTGCGGTGCCAAGCGGAACTTCAACATCAACACCGAGCTGCGGGTGGACAAGGGCACGTCGGACCCGAAGAAGACCAGCTTCATGGCGATGGACTCGACGGACGGCTCGATCGAGACCATCTACCACTTCGCCTGGAAGACCTGCCCCAGATAGTCCGGTAAGGCAGGTACACGGCGCCCTCGCACAGCAAGGCCGGAGCCCAGGAGGCATGGGCTCCGGCCTTGCTGCTTCCCCTGATCAGATGTTCTGGTTCGCGAAACCCTTGGTCGCGATCTTCGAGAGCATTCCCTGCCACACCGACGTGCTGGTGTGCGGGTCGCCCGTCACGCCGAGGGCGGACTTGAGGCCGTTGAACGCGCTCTGCGTGTTCGGGCCCCAGATGCCGTCGATCGCGAGGCCGGAGGCGCGGAAGTTGTTGCAGGTGCCCTGGACGAACTTGGTGTCGGCCTCGGAGTCCTTGAGCACCCGGACCGGCATGCCACCGAAGTCGGAGTGGATGTGGTCGCGGTGGTCGGCGTTGTACCAGCCGTCGAGCACGTAGCGGAACCGGCGGCGGCACACGGCCTCCGTTGCGAGGTAACGCTTGCGCAATGCCGCGGTGCCCGAGGCGTGGTGCTGGTCGAGCGGCGAGGTGACGTTGCCGTTGGACCACCGCACGTGGTCGAGGTCCATGGCGGTGCCGGCGCCGTGCTGGCCGGGCTTGTCGACGTAGAAACCCGCCGAGACGATGTAGCTGATCGAGCCGTAGCTCGACGAGAGCGAGCGCAGGTCCCGGACCCAGGCGACGAGCGCGTTGTAGAACGCGTCGGTGGCCTGCCAGTTGCGCGCGGTCGTGTTGCCGCGGTTGGAACGCCAGTAGTAGACGGGAGTGCCGTCGATCTTCTGGAACGTCATCATCGCCAGGGCGCCGACCTCGGCGGCCTTGATCTCGGCGTCGGTGTGCTGGTCCTTAGTCTCGGGGGCGGCGCTGGCCAGGCCCGGTGCGATGGTGGACAGGCCGGCGAGACCGGCGACCGCCGCCGCGCCCGTGACGAAGCCGCGCCTGGTGACGTTGTTCTCGAACACCCCAGTACTCCCTCTGCGTCCAAGCCGGGGGCGGCAGGAGGAAGAGCCTGTCTCACCCACCGGCCCGACGGAGTCTAGGGATCACGTCCGAATGGCGGAATCGCGCCTGACCTGCGTTTTTCCGATACCTTTACCGGCTGCTCCGCACCGCGCGGAGGGCTGTCCGCGGTCTCGGCGGTGCTGCGCTCGCGCACCCGTCAGCCGCGTGGTCGTGGGGCCCGGGGCGGCGGGGGCGCCCCCGGGCCCGGGAGCGTGTAGCGGGCCCCCCCCCCCGGCCCCGGTGGTTTGTGGGCGCCCGGGGTGGCGACAGGGCCGCCCCCCGCCGCCCCCGGCGGGGGCCTG
>NZ_JBIVPX010000007.1:0-166868 GCF_044754905.1 Lentzea sp. NPDC092896 | reverse complement strand
CCTCACGGGGGTCTTGCCTATCCATTCCCCGCGGGCTCCGCACGGGGGTGTGGGCGGGCGGGGGTGTGGGGGGTGCGGCGCGCGCGCACCGGCCCGCGGGGGGGCCGCCCCCCCGCCCCCGCCCCCCCGACGCCGTGCCCGCGATCAGTGAACGGGCCCCAGCACGCGGACCAGGTTCTTCTCGGTGTCGTTGCCCAGCTTCTCCAGCGCGAGCTTCGCGACCGGCGCCCCGAACCGCGCGAGCCCGTTGAACTCGACGTGGGCGCGGTAGGCGATCCGGGCAGTGCCGGGCGCGTCGCCAGCGGAGATCGAGATGTCGTCGGTGGAGGTGGCGGTGTCGTTGCGCCCCACGAACTGCAGGCCGTGCGCGTCGTCCCTGGTCAGCTCGTAGACGAGCTCGGTCTTGCGGCCGAGGAACTGCGACACGTTGCGCCAGCGCGAACCGACCTCGACCGGGCCGTCGTCCAGGCGCGTGCAGGACACGGTGCCCGGATCCCACTGCTCGGCGCGGGAGAAGTCGCGCAGGTACTCGACGACGCCCTCGGGCGTGGACGCGACGGTGAAGGTGCGTTCGACGTCCACACCGGACACGTGCGGGGAGTTGAACGCCTGCGGCGCGAGGCGGAGCCGGTACTGGTCGATGAGCGCCGCCTGGCTCACGGCGCGGGACTCCAGCCGCTCCAGCCGCGTCTCGTCGAAGCTCCCCAGCTGCCGCAGCGTCCGCCACAGCGAGGTCTTGCCCTCGATGCCGACGCGCAGGGTCTCCAGTTCGAGGACGTCGCTCAGCGGCGAACGGCCGAGCACCCTCCCGTTGAACTTGAGCCTGCCCGCCTTCTCGGTCAGCCAGCCGAGCGCCTCCTTGTGCGGACGCGACTCGACGCCGGTCTCGCGCATGAGGTCGAGCAGTTCCTTGCGGTCGGCCTCGATGTCATCCGCGAGAACCCGCAGCTCGGGGTGGGTGCGGCCGATGCGGCGGGCGAGCTCGGTGCCCGCCATCGCCCCGGCCAGGTGGTCGTTGAGGTAGATGCCCAGCAGCTCGATGTTCACGTCCGACGGTTACCCGTGGCCAAACCTAGGGACCGGCCGGGCCCAGCTGGTAGCCCTGGTTCCACAGGGTCTTGATGACCAGGCCGAGCGGGGAGATCCGCCGCCGCAACCGCATGATGTGCAGGTGCAGGGCGTTGCTGGTGTCGCCGTCCTTGGTGGGCAGGCAGAGCAGCAGGTCCTCCCGCGTGGTCAACGACCGGAAGCGGCGCAGGAGCTCGCCGACCAGCGCCCGTTCCGTCGGAGAGAGAACGACGGACCGCGTGCGGAACCGCAGGATGCCGGACATGTCCAGCTCCGGCACGGCGTAGCGGGCCGCGCGGGCTCTGAGCATGGCGATGCGCACGGCCAGGTCCTGATGCGGCACCGGCGCGCGGACCCAGTCCTCCCGCATGTCCGTGAGCACGGGCGCGGGGACGTTCTTCTCCAGCACGAGCAGGCACAACGTCCCACTGCGCTGGCACGCCTCCCGTGCCGCCGCGTCCACCGGCCAGCGCACGACCTCGACGGGCAGTTGGTTCACCAGGTTCGACATACGTCCACTTCCGCTTGTCCACCACGGAGAGCACCGAACCAGCCTTCGGCTTCTCGTGGACGCTAGCGGCGGCCGCTATTTCCGCTCTATCGCCCGCACCGGTTCCAGGATGATCGGCTGCGCGCGGCGGCCGGTGACCAGGTTCCACCCCCATTGGGTGAGCACCGCGATCCGGTTGCGGAAGCCCACCAGGAACGCGATGTGCACGACCGCCCACGCCGCCTTGCCGATCAGGCCCTTCAGCCGCAGCCTCTTGATGTCCGCGACGGCGTCACCAGGCGAGATGGTGGCCATCGTGCCGAGATCGAGGTACCGGAACGGCTTGGCCCTGCGTCCGTTCAGGCGTGCCTTGATCACGCGCGCGACGTGGTGGCCCTCCTGGAGCGCGGGCTCCGCGATGCCCGGCAGGTCGTTGAGGTTCACCATGTCACCGATGGCGAAGACGTCGTCGGTGACCGAGCAGTCCACGGGATTCACGACGATGCGGCCCTTGCGGTCCGTCTCGGCGTTCGTCGCCTCGGCGAGCTTGCGCGCCAGCGGGGAGGCCTGCACGCCCGCCGCCCAGATGATCGTCCGCGCCTCGACCCGGTCGCCGTCCTTGGTGGTGAGGCCGGCGGCGTCGATCGACTCGACCATGGCGCTCGTCATCACCGTGACGCCGAGCGATTCCAGTTTCACCCGCGTGTGTTCGCGCAGTGCGGCCGAGAACGGCGGCAGCACGTGCGGCGCGGCGTCGACCAGCGTGATCCGGACGTCACGCGGATCGATCTCGCGGAACTGCCCCTTCAACGCCCGGCGCGCCAGGTCGGCGATCTGCCCGGCCAGCTCGACCCCGGTCGGTCCCGCCCCCACCACGGCGAACGACAGCCACTGCTTCGGATCGCCTGCCGCCACCGCCGTCTCGAACGCCCTGAGCAGCCTCGACCGCAGGGCGACGGCCTGTTCGAGGGTCTTCATCGGCGGCGCGGACCCGGCCCACTCGTCGTGACCGAAGTAGCTGTCGCGCGAGCCGGCCGCCACGACCAGGGTGTCGTACTCGACCTGACGCGACCTCCCGTCCGTCAGGTCGACGTGCACGCGCTTGGCGGCCGTGTCGAACCCGGTCACCTCGCCCAGCAGGACGTGCGCGTTGCGTTGCCGACGCAGGATCGCCCGGAACGCCGGCGCGATGTCGCCCGCGGGCAGCAGAGCCGTCGCCACCTGGTAGAGCAACGGCTGGAACAGGTGGTGGTTCGTGCGGTCGATCAGCGTGACCTCGGCGTCCGCGCGATTGAGCCCGCGCACGACGCCCAGGCCGCCGAACCCACCTCCGACGACGACTACCCGGTGTTTGCCCATGTAGATCGCATACCCGCTGAAGGCCGCGGGTATCCGCCGCCATGACCACCACCGCTGACCAGTCGCTCTGGCTCGCCGCGCTCCCGGCGACGGCACGTGCCCCGCTGACCGGCTCGCACTCGTTCGACGTGGCGGTGGTCGGCGGCGGCATCACCGGCCTCACCACCGCGTTGCTGCTCAAGCGACGCGGCCTGCGCGTCGTCGTGCTGGAGGCCGGCCGGGTCGCGTCGGGCGCGTCCGGCAACAACACCGCCAAGGTCACCGCGCTGCAGTCCACCGTGTACTCGCGGATCCGGAGCAGGCACGGCCTGGCCGCCGCCACCGACTACGCCACGGCGTCCCTGGCTGCCGTGGCCCGGGTCGCCGAACTGGCCACCGGCATTTCCTGCGACCTGCGCCGCGCACCGGCCGTCACGTACGCCTACACCGAGTCCGAGGTGCGCGACGTCGACCACGAGCTCATCACCGCTCGCCAGGTCGGGCTCCCGGTCAAGGCGATCGGCGACGTCGACCTGCCGTTCGAGGTGCACGCGGCCGTTCGGCTCGACGACCAGATCGCGCTGCACCCGGTGAAGTACCTGCGAGGTCTGGCCGACGCGATCGACGGCGACGGCAGCCTGGTGTGCGAACACAGCCGCGTGCTCGACGTGAGCGGGCACCGAGTGTCCACCGCGGACGGTCGCGTCACCGCCGAGAAGATCGTGATCGCCACGCACTACCCGGCGCTGGACCGGGGCCTGTACTTCCCCCGCCTGGAACTCACCCGCGCCTACTGCGTCGCGGCCCGCGTCAGCACACCGCCGCAAGCACTCGCCATCAGCACCGGCAGCCCCTCGTGGTCCATCTCGGCGCACGAGGACAAGCTGATCCTCGCCGGCCAGAGCCACCCGACCGGCAAACCCGTCGTGGAACCGTTCCGCCGCCTGGAGGACTTCGCCAGGAAGCACTGGCAGGTCGAGGAGATCACCCACCGCTGGTCGGCGCAGGACCCCACGTCCTACGACCACCTGCCGATGATCGGGAGCTACACGCCGGGCAACACCACGCTGTTCACCGCCACCGGTTACATGAAGTGGGGCCTGACCAGCGGCACGTTCGCCGCGGCACTGCTCGCGGACCTGGTCACGGGCAAGCCGAACGAGCTGGCCGAGCGGTTCAGCCCGCACCGGGTGTCGCTGAGGTCGTTGCCCACGCTGATGAGGAAGAACGCCGAGGTCGCGCTGGAGATGGTCGGCGACCGCGTGCTGCCCGCCGACGCCTCCTCCAGCGACGACCTGCCGCCTGGCCAGGCCCACGTCGTCCGCGACGGCCTGGGCAAGACGGGCGTCTACCGCGACGACGACGGTGAGCTGCACGCGGTGTCGATGCGCTGCACGCACCTCGGCTGCCTGGTGCGGTTCAACGCCGCCGAGCGCAGCTGGGACTGCCCGTGCCACGGCTCGCGGTTCGGCGTCGACGGCGAGGTGCTGGAGGGGCCGGCGACCCGGCCCCTCCCCCGCAAGGAACCGCGTTAGCTCTTGGCGACCAGCGTGAGCACGTCGTACTTCGCGACCGACTCGCCCTTCTGGTTCGCGACGTCCGCGTCCCAGCGGACCTCGCCGTACTCCTGGTCCTCGCGCGGCGTGATCTGCTTGACCGTGAGCGTCACCGTCAGCTGGTCGCCGGGGAACGTCGGCGTGACGAACCTCAGGTTCTCCAGCCCGTAGTTGGCCAGCACCGGTCCGGGCTCCGGCGAGACGAAGAGCCCCGCCGCGAACGACACCACGAGGTAGCCGTGCGCGACCCGGCCGCCGAAGAACGGGTTCGCCGCGGCGGCTTCCTCGTCCATGTGCGCGTAGAACGTGTCGCCGGTGAACTCCGCGAAGTGCTCGATGTCCTCCAGCGTCACCTCACGCGGCCCGGCCACGACCGTGTCGCCCAGACGCAGTTCGGCGAGCGTCTTGCGGAACGGGTGCACGGCGTCCTCGCGACGAGGTGCGCCCGTCACCCAGCGGTTCGTGATGGCGCTCAACGCGCGCGGGCTGCCCTGCACGGCCGTGCGCTGCATGTGGTGCAGCACGCCGCGCATGCCGCCCATCTCCTCACCACCACCGGCCCGGCCAGGTCCGCCGTGCACCAGCATCGGCAGCGGCGAACCGTGCCCGGTCGACTCGCCGGCGTCCTCGCGGTCCAGCACCAGCAACCGGCCGTGCCACGGCGCCACGCCGATGACCACGTCGCGCACGAAGTCCGTGTCGGCGGAGACGATCGAGCCCACCAGCGAACCGGCACCACGCGCCGCCAGCGTCACGGCGTCGTCCAGGGACGAGTACGGCATCAGCGTCGACACCGGCCCGAACGCCTCGACCTCGTGCGGCTGCACGGCGTCGGCGGCGGCGCGCAGCAGCATCGGCGACATGAACGCGCCGCGCTCGGCGTCAGCGTCCACAAGAGACAGAGCGCCGTCGCCGTAGACGACAGAAGCGTTCTCCCGCAACGCCTTCAGCGACCGCAGCACCTCCTCGCGCTGCTCCAGCCCGGCCAGCGCGCCCATCTTCACCGACTTGTCGGCGGGGTTGCCGATCACGACCTCGGCCAGCTTCGCGGCCACCGCCTCACCGACCTCGTCGATCAGCGACGCCGGCACCAGCGCGCGCCGGATCGCCGTGCACTTCTGCCCGGCCTTGGTCGTCATCTCGGCCACCAGCTGACCGACGAACAGGTCGAACTCGGGCGTGCCCGCCACGGCGTCCGGCCCGAGGATCGAGCAGTTGAGCGAGTCGGCCTCGGCGTTGAACCGCACCGACGACCGGATCACGGCCTGGTGCGTGCGCAGGTGCTGGGCCGTGGACGCGGAGCCGGTGAACCCGACCAGGTCCTGCTCGGTCAGGTGGTCCAGCAGGTCGCCCGCCGAACCGCAGACCAGCTGCAGCGAGCCCTCGGGCAGCAGCCCGGAGGCGAGCATCAGCTCGACCATCTTCTCGGTCACGTACGCCGTCTGGGACGCGGGCTTGATCAGCGACGGCACGCCGGCGATGAACGCGGGCGCGAACTTCTCGAGCGGCCCCCACATGGGGAAGTTGAAGGCGTTGATCTGCACCGCGACACCGTGCAGCGGAGTGCAGATGTGCTGGCCGACGAACGTGCCGCCCCGCCCGAGCGGTTCGACGGGCCCGTCGACGTAGACCTTGTCGTTCGGCAGCTCGCGCTTGGCCTTGGACGCGTACCCGAGCAGCACGCCGAAACCGCCGTCGATGTCGATCCACGAGTCGGACTTCGTCGCCCCGGACCGCGCGGACAGCGCGTACAGCTCGGCCTTGTGCTCCTTCAGGTACAGCCCGAGCGCCTTCAGCAGCTGCGCGCGCTGGTGGAAGGTGAGCTCGCGCAACGCGGGCCCGCCGACCTCGCGCCCGTACCGCAGCGCCGCCCCCATGTCGACGCCCGCCGACGAGATCCGTGCGATCTCCTCGCCCGTCACGGCGTCGTGCAACGGCGCGCCCTCCACCGAAGGCGTGTGCCACCCACCCGACACATAGCTGCGCAGCAAGCTCATCGAGCCAACCCTTCTCGCTGGGCGCTGGATCTTCAGCGACCCGACCACCAGGCAACGTATCAGGGGTGGCGGAGGGTGGCGCAGCGCTCGGCGGACGGGGTTCAGCGCGTTCCGAAGTCTTGCGTCCAGTAGTGGCCGTACGTGGTGTTCTGCCGGTACTGGTGGCCGACACCGATGTCGCGCAGGGCGCAGTTCAGGATGTTGGCGCGGTGCCCGGAGCTGTTCATCCACCCTCGCACGACGTCGGCGGCGGTGCCGTACCCGGCTGCGACGTTCTCGGCGGCCCTGGTCCACCGGGTGTAGCCCGCCCGTTCGATCCGGACGACCACGGTGCTGCCGTCCGAGCCCGTGTGGCCCATGAAGTTCTTCGCGGCCATGTCGGCCGAGTGACGCTGTGCGGCGGTGCTCAGCGCGGCGTTCTGCTTCAGGGCCGGGCAGCCGGCCTTGGCGCGTTCGGCGTTCGTGAGGGCGATGACGTCCTCCTGCACGGTGGCCGCCGCGGCCTGGGGCGTGAGGGTGGCGGCCACTGCCAGGGTCGCGGCGGCGAGCAGGGAGGCGCGCGGCGCGATCATCAGACGATCTCCCACGTCACGTTGATGATGCCGACCGCGGTGTCGGCCAGGCCGGCGAAGGCGGGCTGGCTGAGGTCGATCTTGGTGCTCGCGCAGCTCGGGCACTTGTCCTTGATCGGCACCGTGATGGTCCTGCCGTTGTGCGTGACCCGGATCGACTTGCGGCACAACGGGTCGTTGTTCGGGTTGGGCGTCGTCCACAGCGCGGCGGGGGCCGCGACCAGCAGCTCGGTCGCCGCGTTGATCTTGGTGCCGCAGGCGCCGTAGCCGGCGTCGTTGTAGTAGCTGGCGGTACCGCTGACAGCCGAGGCGGTGCCGGTGAACACGAGCGACAGGACCGCGGCCGCGCCGAGCACCTTGACGGTGGACTTCATGGTTTTCCTTTCGCGGTGGGGACCGTTTCAGGCCACGGAGTGGAACGTGACCTTGAAGCCGCTGCAGTTCGCGCACTGGAACACGGTCTGGTTGCCGGGTTCGGTGTCCTGCCGGGACCAGGCGTAGGCCTTGGGGCAGCGGGATTTGATGGTGTTGCTGTAGTCGGTCGGCGCGTCGCGGTTGGGGTTGACGCAGTTGACGCGCTGACCATTGGCGCCGTACTTGACGTACGCGGGGTTGCAGCGGGGCAACAGGTTCTCGGTGCACCCGGCGGTGCTGCACGACGTGGACCCCGGCGGTACGACCGCGTTCACCGCGGCGATGGACACCGGCACGGAGAAGGCGTTGACGTAGCTGACGTTGTACCAGGGCGCGAGCGTGTCCCGGGAGTCGAAGTTGAACTCGGCGAGGCTGGCCGGCTGTTCCCCGGTGACGCAGCGGGCGGCCTGCACTCCGCAGTCTCCGACCGCGCAACGGAAGTTCGCGCCGGAGGTACCGGTGCACCCCTGCCGGGCGAAGAACGTGCCGCGCCAGTGGCCGGGTGCGGAGGTCTCGGGGATCGTGATGGTCGCGGACTGGCCGTTGGTCAGCGTCGGCAGGTTCGTCAGCGCCTGGGAACCGTCCGCGTTGACCGTGCTGCCGACCCAGATCGTCTGTCCGGTGTTGTTGACCAGGGTGACCGTGTGGTTGATCGCCGCGTTCGCGGTCGGCAGACCGGCGACGAGGAACGTGAGCGCGAACAGGGCCGCGAGCAATCGGGTGAGCATCTGCGGGCTCCCTCCGTCAGAGCTCCACGATCACCCGGAGGAGCCTGCGGGGGCATCACGGTCGGGCCGCAAGGTTTTCTGGTCGAGCCCGGCCCACCCGGTCACCCGCAACTCCCGCCGGCCCGACAGCCCGAGCTTGCGATAGACCCTGGTCAGGTGCAGTTCGACGGTTCGCGTCGCCATTGCGAGCCGGGCCGCGATCGCCCGGTTGGGCAAGCCCGCGCGCACGAACCGGGCGATCTCCGTCTCGACTGGCGTCAGCACCGGTTCGTCGACGCGCGCAGCGGCGGTCATGGCCTCTTCCGCCCGCCGCACGATGGCGGTGTCGCCGACGTCCAGGGCCGTGGCACGGGCTTGTGCGTAGATCTCGTGCGCCTGCGTGCCCTGTGCGGTGAGCCGGGCGCCGTAGTCGCAGAGCACTTCGGCGAGTTCCTTCCTGGCGTGTGCCAGTTCCAGCAGACGAATCGCCCGCTCGTAGGCCGCGAGGTCCTCGCCGCCGGGAGTACTGGCCGCGACCGCCGCCAGGCTCCAGCCGAGGGCTCTCGGCTCGCCCCACCGGACCGCGGCGGCGTGTTCCTCCGTCGCCAGGCGCAGGGCCTCATCGGTGTCACCGCACGCCAGCGCGGCACGGGAGGCCCAGGAGCGCCACGGCATGACGGCGGGGTTGAGGACACCGGCGTCGGTGAACTCCCGCCCGCAGGCGAGATGCCCCGCCAGGGCCTCCTGCGGACGGTCCGTCGCCATCGCCACCACCGCGCCGGCCGCGAGCAACAGCGCACGGTCGGGGTGGCACCTCGCGTCAAAGCCGTGGCCGAGCAGCACGGCCTCGGCGGCACGCGGCTCCCCTCTGGCGACGAGCAACTCCACCGACCAGAGCAGCACCACCGGGCGGATCTCGTCCTCGACTCCGTTGTCCCGCAACACGTCCAGCAGCGACGAGCACCGTGCGAGATCGCCGGTGCGGCGCGCCACGCCGGCTCGGGCGAGCACCATGTGCTCCGCCATCACCGGGTCGCCGGGACTCTCGTCGAGCAGGGCGAGGCTGTGCTCGTCGGCGGCCACGAGTTCGCCCGCGCAGACCAGCGTCCCCACCGCGCGCGACATGCACGGCGCGTGCTCCCGGCAGCCGGGCGTCGCCAACGCCCGTTCGGCCGCCTGGACGGCTTCGGTCCAGTTCTCCCCCGCCGCGAGCAGACGCGTCGAGACCGCCGCAGGGCACTCGGGGTCAGGAGAAGGCGCCCACCTCACGCCGTGGGGACCAACGCCCGGCGCAGACCCGGCCGCCCCGCCACCCCCATCTTGCGGTAGACGGCGGTGAGGTGGATCTCGACGGTGCGCACCGTCAGGTTCAGCTCGGCGGCTATCTCCCGGTTCGATCTGCCCGACCTGGCCATCAGGGCGATCCTGCGTTCCCGGCCGCTCAGGGCGGACTCGCCGTCGTTGCGCAACAG
The DNA here is from genome assembly GCF_044754905.1 of Lentzea sp. NPDC092896. Taxonomy (NCBI): domain Bacteria; kingdom Bacillati; phylum Actinomycetota; class Actinomycetes; order Pseudonocardiales; family Pseudonocardiaceae; genus Lentzea; species Lentzea sp. NPDC092896. The sequence continues at coordinate 157,254 of NZ_JBIVPX010000007.1, read as the reverse complement.
CCGCGACGCCAACGCGTCCGCCTCGCGAGTCCACTGTGGACAGGATGCTGCCTCCCGCAACCGCCGGGTGTGCTCGCGGGCCCGTTCGACCTCACCGCGCGCGAGCAGGAGCTGCACCAGGTCGTGACGCGCGCGCAGCGCCTCGCCCGCGGCCGGTTCCAGCCAGGTGAGCGCTTCCTCGAGCAGGACGTCGTCACCGCCGCGCGCCAGGGCGCAGGCGTGCAGGGCGAGTCCGATTCCCCTTGGCGCGCCCCATCTTCTGGCGGCGACCAGGTCCTTGTCCGCGCAGATCCGTGCGAGCACGAGGTCTCCGAGATCAGCGGCGGCCAGAGCGGCGGACGACCTCCAGGGCAGCACCGCCGGGTTGACGACACCCCACTCCGCGAGCCGTCGTCCGCAGTCGAGGAACTCGTCCAGCGCCAGGGCGCTCTGCCCCTGTGCCAGCAGGAGCCGGCCGCGGGCGAAGCACAGCTCGGCGCTGTCCGGGCCCTCGGTCTCCAGCACGGCGTGGGCCCGGTCGAACTCGCCGGTCTCCGTGAGCGCCAGGGCCAGCCAGGCGACCGCGACGCCCCGTGGCCGGACGCCGTCCAGCAGCCGCACCGCCGCGCGCGGATCGTCGCGCAGCAACATGATCCGTCCGCCGAGGAGTTCGTGGCCGGTGGCCGCGATCCAGTGCCGGTGCGCCAGGCCTACCTCTCCGGCGTGGAACAGGACCGTCACCGCCTGCCAGAACGTGCCCTCGTCCAGCGCCTCGCCCGCCGCCAGCACGCGCTGGGCGATGCCGGACGCCTCGGCACGGCCGGTGCCGCGATTGACCGCCTGCACCGCCCGGAACAGGGCCGGATCGAATCGCCCGCGCGTTTTCGGGAACCCCGGCAGGTAGGCGAGAGCGGCAGGCTCCAGCCCCGGAACCGCGTCGCGCACGAACTCGTCCGCCTCATTCCACCGCCCACTGCGCACCAATTCGAAACGGGTGCGGCAAACCTCCTCGAGCAAACCGTTGTTCGTCATCCGGCGACGTCCTTTCCGAGAAATGCGTCTCATCTCATCTGGACGATCAACTGGTCTGGACCTTACCGCCAAATACGTCTTCATTGAACAGAAAGGTTCGGCCCTCCCCAGCGCGACGAGCGCGACCTCTCGCCTGATAATACGTATTACAGTCTTGTTTCATCGCATCGTCGGCTCTACGGTCCGGATCACCCCGTAGTCCTCGACGCAAAGGAGCGCCCCATGCCCCCGAACCGCCGTCAACTGTTGCTGGGCACCGCGGGAGCGGCCTTGCTGACGGGAGTCGCACCTGCCGTGGCGGCGCCGGCGGGCTTCCCGGACTACCGGTACACCAGACTCGCGCTCGTCAAGAACAAGCTTCGCTACAACCCGACCAACGAATTGATCTTTCCCACCATTCGCGGCACAAAAGATCGGATCTCCGGCGCACTCGCCGCCTACTACCTCTACTACGCGCCCCACGACGCACCAGGCGGAATCTGCCTGGCTTACGCGAACTCGCTGGAGGAGGAGTTCACCGAGTACGCCGGTAACCCGATCATTTCAAGGAGCTGGCCGGGCGAGTACAGCGTGTCCCACGTGTCGTCGCCACACGCGATGTGGAACGACGACGTGAAGCGGATGTACCTGTACTTCCACGGCGAGAACACCGTTACCCGGCTCGCCAGCTCCGCCGACGGCATCCACTTCTCCTACGAGAAGGAGGTGCTGTCCACGCGCCTGCAGCCCGCGGGCACCACCGAGACCTCCTACGCGAGGGTCTTCCGGCACGACCTGCCGTCGCGGAGCGCCCGGTACGTGATGGTGTTCATGATCAACAACAGCACGAACCGGCGGGACATCGGCTGGGGCTGGTCGGCGAACGCACGCGACTGGACGTTCTCCCAGACCCCGCTCGTCCGGCACCAGGACGTGGGCGCGGTCAACGTCGGCGGCCCGCACCTGTTGTTCCGCAACAACAGCGTCTACGTCGTCTACAACACCGACATCGGCAGCGGCGGGAACATCCTCATCACCGAGGTGGGCCTCGACTTCAGCAAGCGCAACCACCTGGGCGTCTTCCACGACTCGACGTCCGGATCACCGGACAACGGCAGGTCGGCCGCACCGTCGTTCGGCACCTACCAGGGCCGGGAGTACATGATCTACGAGGCCGGCGACCGGCTGGCGGGCAACATCGCCATCGCGCGAGCGCTCTAACCGAACAACGCGGCGCAGTGCTCGGCGAACGCTTGCGCACGGCGCGTCAACGGCCCACTCGCCCAGCCGAGCACCACGGGTGTGGTGGGCACGTTGTCGCGCAACGGCACTGCCAGCACCTCCAACCCCTCGTACGACCGGGCCAGCGCGGGTTGCTGGACGGTCATCGAGTAGCCGATGCCGCGCGCCACCAACGACCGGGCCAGCTCGAAGCTGCGCGCCCGGTGCGTCACCACCATCTCGACACCGGCGGCGGCGAACACCGAACGGAAGTAGCGCTCGCTGGGCGGAACGTCGAGCAGCACGAACGGATCGCCGGCCAGCTCGCCCAACGCCACCGCACGCCGCCGGCGCAACCGGTGATCGGCGGGCAGCAGGACCCTGGGCGGCTGGTCGTACAACGTCCTGGTCGCGATGCCGGGCACGAGGTCCTGGTCGTAGAGGAACGCGATCTCACACCGCCCGGAGATCAGGTCCTCCCCGATCTCCGGCAGGCTCCCCTCGACGAACCGGACGGACACCTCCGGATGCGCCCGCTCGAACGTCGCGATCGCCGCGGGCAGGTGGAACGGCGCGATCGGCGCGTAACAGCCCACGGTCAGCACACCGCTCACGGTCGAACTGAGCCCACGTGCCTCGGCACCGAGATCCCCCATCGCCCCGACGACGCGTCGGGCGTCGGCCAGAACCTGCGCACCCGCCGCCGTCAGCGTGGCACCCCGGCGTGGCGACCGGACGACGAGCCTCAGGTCCAGCACCCGTTCCAACTCGCTCAACGCCAGGGAGATCGCGCCCTGCGACACGTGGCACCGCGCAGCGGCGGACGTCAGCGAACCCGTCTCGGCCACCGCGATCAGGTATTCGAGCTGCCGCACCGTCACGTTGGGCAGATTCATGAGCCGAGCTTATAACTGACCGAAGAAACGTGAACTGGCCAAAAGAGTTGTCCACCGGCATCGTCCGGGAAGTGACCCGACCGCACCGCCACCCGTTCATCCCGTACACACCGCCACGCATGCCGATCGAGGACGGACTCGACCACGGCAGGGCGTTCCACCGGCTGCTCGACGAGCGGAGGTCCGTGCGCTGGTTCTCCCCAGACCCGGTCCCGAAGGAAGCGATCAAACTGGCGGTCCAGGCCGCCAACACCGCCCCGAGCGGCGCGCACCAGCAGCCGTGGCGGTTCGTCGCCACCCGGAACCCGGACCTCAAGCGCCGCATCCGCGCCGCGGCCGAAGAAGAGGAACGCCGCTTCTACCACGAACGCGAGATCCCGGACTGGCACGCGGCGCTCGCCCGGCTGGAGACCGACGCGGACAAGGAGTTCCTGGAGGTCGCGCCCTGGCTGGTGGTCGCGTTCGCGCAGAAGCAGCAGGACGGCAAGAAGACCTACTACACCAACGAAAGCGTCGGAATCGCCTGCGGGTTCTTCATCGCGGCGCTGCACTCGATGGGCCTGGCGACGCTCACGCACACCCCGAACCCGATGACGTTCCTGACCGATCTGCTGGGACGCGACGGCGAACGGCCGTACATCCTGTTCCCGATCGGCTACCCGGCCGACGACTGCGAGGTGCCGGACCTGCACCGCAAACCGCTCGGCGAAGCACTCACGTTCGCCGACGGACTTGCCTGATCCCCCCACCAGCGGGGAGCATCGACCAGGTGGACGAACTACGCGCGTTGCTGGCCAAGCACGCCCGGCCGGACATGACCACCCTCATCGAGGACGTCCTGGTCTCCAGGGTCACGGCAGGCGGGCCGCCCACGCCGTCGATGTCCGGCACGATCCTCGCGTTCGTCGCCCAGGGCCGCAAACGGATCGCGTTGGGTGAGCGCGTCTACGACTACCGGGCCGGCCAGTACCTGGTGGCCTCGGTCGACATGCCGATCACGGGCAACTACGTCGACATCAGCCCCTCCGAACCCGCGCTCGGCATCGGCATCGTCCTCAGGCCGGACAAGGTCGCCGAAATACTCCTCACCAACGACCTCCCGAAACCCGCGGGCACCCCGGAGGGCCTGGCCGTCAGCGACGCGAGCCAGGAGCTGATCGACGCCGTGACCAGGCTCGCGCGCCTGCTCGACCAGCCACGCGACGCGCGGGCGCTGGCCCCGTTGATCAAGCAGGAGATCCTCTGGCGGGTCATGACCGGCGAGCAGGGCGCGGTCGTCCGTCAGCTCGGCACCCAGGACAGCAGCCTGAGCCACATCGCCAAAGCGGTCAAATGGATCCGCGAGAACTACGCCGAGTCGTTCAAGGTCGAGAACGTCGCGCGGATCGCGGGCATGAGCGAGTCGGCGTTCTACCGCAACTTCCAGGCCGTCACGGCGATGAGCCCGATCCAGTTCCAGAAGCAGATCCGGTTGCAGGAGGCCAGGTTGCTGCTCGCGACGAACAGGGACGTGACGAGCGTCAGCCACCGCGTCGGCTACGACAGCCCGTCGCAGTTCAGCCGCGAGTACCGCCGTCAGTTCGGCGCGCCGCCCAGCCAGGACGCGAAACTCACGCTCCAGCCCGCTCTCTGACGTTCAGGTACACGGCGCGGACCTCCAGCGTCCGCTCGACCTTCTCGATCACGGGCGCGAAGAACTGGCGCCGGTGATCGGCGTCGCTCATCGAGATCACCGAGAAGTACATGCTGCCGAACGCAGCGAACAGCGTGGCGTTGCGCAACATCGCCGACGGCACACCCAGCCACGACATGACCGGCGGCTCCCCGATCCACAACGTGGCGATCGCGGGCGTCACCACGATCAGGCCGAGGATCACGAAGAACGCGAACAGCGCGAGCCCGATCACCGCCGCCTGCACCAGCTGCCGGATCGCGAGCATCACCAGCAGGTTGCGCGACTGCCGGCCGTTCAACCGCTTGGGCGGCAACGGTTCGGTGATCTCCACTTCGGACAGCGGCGTGCCCTTGCAGGCACCGGTGAGGATCTCGGGCCGCAGGTCCTGTTCGACGCGGCCGATCTCGTCGCGCAACCGGGCGGCCGCCGCCAGCACCGTGATGGCGGCGAACAGCAGCACGACCAGGCTGACCCGAGGCCAGCGCAACTGGTTCATCGCCTGCCACAGCTCACCGGTGAAGAACAGGAACAGCGTCACGAACAGCATCGGCGGCAACGCCCTGCCGATCAGGTGCACGCTGTTGCCCAGGTCGGCGATCACGTGCCGCATGGCCGCCTTGAGCAACGCGCCCAGCCCGTAGGTGGTGGCCAGCATGGTCGCCACGAAGGCCGCCCCGAACACGACGACGAACCAGATCAGGGCGACCCACACCGACTCGGTCTCCTGGTCCCCGTCCGGCGCGGTGAACTTGACGTCGATCGCGGACTGGATCAACGGCGTGATCACCGGTATCGCCGCGTAGACGACCAGCACCAGCACGGTCATGCGCGGCGAGAAGTTCGGCATCCGCCGCACGAACAACGAGAGCAGGATCCACGCGGACACCATCGCCGCGACGATCGCCCCGAGCAGCACCCACCGCGACAGGCCGGCGGACTGCTGCAGCACCAGCCACGCGAGGCTGCCGACCGCCACGAACGTCAGCGCCGGCAACATTCGCGGCAGCACGTGCGACCGGAAGCCGTAGCCCTCGATCATCGTCGGCGCGCCCTGCCGGACGAACCACTGCTCGGTCCGCCGCACGACCGTCTCCGAAGCCACGGCGAGGATCATGCCTCACCGTTCGAACAGGCGCGCCATGATGCTGTAGTAGTGGGTCGGGGTGATGCGGGCGAGCAGGTCGAACGCGTAGGCGTCCGGCCCGACCAGCACCCGCGCCTTGCCCTTCTCGACGCCGCGGTGGATGACCTCGGCGGCCTTGTCCGGGGTGGTCAGGGCGATCTTGTCGAAGTCCGCGGCGATCTGCTCCAGCGACCGGCCCTGCTCGTCGAGCTCGGTGTGGAAGCGGCCCTTGCGGACGATGTTGGTCTTGATGCCGCCGGGGTGCACGGCGACCGCCGAGACGCCGGTGCCGCGCAGTTCCTGGCGCAGCGAGTCGGTGAAGCCGCGGACGGCGAACTTCGCGGCGCAGTAGGCGCTCTGGTTCGGCATCCCGCACAGCCCGAACACGCTGGACGTGTTCACGACGACGCCGTAGTTCTGCTTGACCAGCAACGGCAGGAACGCCCGCGTGCCGTTCACGACACCCCAGTAGTTGATGTCGAACAGCCAGGAGTCGTCCTCCGGCACGGAGTTCAGCACGCTCGTGGACGTGGCGACGCCCGCGTTGTTGAACACCGCCGCGAGCGGCAGGTCCAGCCAGGCCTGCACCTCCTTGGCGAACCGCCGCACGTCGTCGGCGTCGCGGACGTCGAGGATCCGGCTCAGCACCGGGCCCTTCAACGAGGCCGCGGTCTCCTCCAGCCCGATCTCGTCGACGTCGGCGATGATCACCGGCGAACCGTGCCGGGACAACCGCTGAGCGAGGCTGCGGCCGATTCCCGAGGCCGCCCCGGTGATCACCGCCGGACGTCCTGAGATCTTGCGGACCATCGCGTGTGCTCCCTGCTGTCGTGAGCACCTCACGTTTCCAGTGATCGCTCCCGCACGCCAGAGTCGATCAGCTTCGCCCGAACGCCCGCCAGGTCCGGGTGCCCGAGCCTGGTGAGCAGCACTTCCGCCCGTGACCACGCCCTGCGCGCGCCCTCGGGGTCTCCTGCGGCCGCGAGCGCGTCGCCGAGATCACCCGCGCACTGCGCCTCGCCGTACCGCTCCCCCAGCCCCGCGAGCTGCTCGACCGCCAGCCGCAGCACCACAGCGGCGCGGTCGTGCTCGCCTCGTTCGTGGTGGACGTGTCCCAGCGTGCGCAGCGCGTACGCCTCGCCGTCGAGGTCGCCCAGCACGCGCAACCGGTGCAGCGCCTCGGTGGAGTGGTCGAGCGCCGCGTCGAGGTCGCCGATCATCGCGTTGGCCCAGCCGAGCGCGCCCTGGATGAGCGCGATCCACGACGGGTTCCTGGTGGTGATGAACTGGTCCAGGGCTTTCTGGGCGTGCGCGAGCGCGGTGGTGAAGTCCTCGGCCATCGCGTGCGACCAGGCGATCGAGAAGTGCGTGACACCGACGTTCACGGCGTCGCCCTGGTGCAGCTCCAACGCCCTCGCGAGGTCGGCCTGCGCGCCGGCGTGGTCGCCGAGCATGGCCTTGCCCCGTCCGAGCAGGTGCAGCGTGACGGCCTCCGCGGACCGGTCTTTCAGCCGTCTCGCCGCGGCCAGGGCGAGGTGCTGGGTGGACGCCCTGTCGTCCCACCGGCCGCAGCGGTACAGGAACGTCGACATCGTCCACGGCAGCTGCCAGGCGTGGACGTCGAAACCCTTCCGCACGGCCAGGTCCGTGGCCGCGAGCAGCACCGGCAACTCGGCTTCCAGCCACGCCAGCGCTTCCTCGTACCCGCCGAACGACACGGCCGACTCGACGTCGATCGACGGCCAATGCGGTGCCAGACACCGTTCCGCCGCGAACGCCGTGTGCAGGTAGTGGTCGAGCAGCCGCCGCAAAGCCGGCCGGGCCTCGTCCTCCGTCGCCAGCCCGGCGGCGAAGGCCCTGAGCAGGTCGTGCAACCGGAACCGGCCGGGCACGTGCTCGTCCACCAGGTGCGCGCGAGTCAGTTCCGCCAACGGCCTGCGCGCCTGGCCTTCGAGCAGGACCTCGGCCGCCCGCAGATCCAGATCCGGTCCACAGTGGACGCCCAACAGCCGGAACAACCGCGCCGCGTCCTCCGGCAACGCGTTGTAGGACACGGAGAACACGGCGTCGAGCGCGTCGAGACGTTCTTCCCGAAGCTCGTCCACCAGCGCCCGCAACGGAAAAACCGGGTACGACAGCACCCGCGCGGCCACCACGGCCAGCGTCAGCGGCAGTCCACCCGAGCACCGCACCAGCTCCGCCACGGCCTCGGTGTCTCCGAGCCGATCCGCACCGAGCCGCAGTGCCAGCAGCGCGACGGCCTCGTCGTCGGCCAGCACCGGCACGGTCAGCGGCTGGGCCTGCTCGTACGCCACCAGGCCGGGCATCCGGTTGCGGCTGGTGACGATCACCAGGCTGTCGGCACCGCTCGGCAGCAACGGCCTGAGCTGCTCCTCGTCCCTGGCGTTGTCGAGCACGACGAGCATTCGCCGGTCCGCCACCAGCCCGCGGAACAGCGCGCCGCGCGCCTCCAGGTCGTCCGGAATCCGTTCGGGCAGCACGCCCAGCGCGTCCAGGAACCCCCGCAGCACCACCGCGGGCGACGAGGGCGCGGCGGCCGGGTCGAACCCGCGCAGGTTCACGTAGAGCTGGCCGCCGGGGAACCGGTCGAGGTTGTCGTAGGCCCAGCGCACGGCCAGCGACGTCTTGCCACACCCGCCGGGCCCGCCGATCACCGCCACCCCGGACTCGATCGCGTCCAGCGCCTTGAGCTCGTCCAGCCTCCCCACGAACACCGGCGGTCTGGCAGGCAACTGCCGTGGCACAACGATTTCTGGTCTCCCCACGAACCCGATGCTAGTGACGTGGCCCGGAACGTTGCCGGGCGAATTCGCGGTCAGACGGGTCCATCGCGGTGCTGAGCGTGGATTCGGTCGCCAACGGACCGGGCCACGTCACTAGGCGCGGAGTTCGGGGAACTGGTCGTCCCGCCACTCCCCTGTTCCGTCGAAGCCCTCTTCTTCCCGCGTGCGCAGGTCGACGCGCCGGATCTTGCCGGACACGGTCTTGGGCAGCTCGAAGAACTCGAGCCGCCGGATCCGCTGGAACGGCGCCAGGTGCTCGCGGGCGTGCCGCAGGATCTGCAGCGCCGTCTCGCGGTTCGGCTCCCAGCCCGCGCTCAGCGCCACGTACGCCTTGGGCACGGCGAGCCGCAACGGGTCCGGCGCCGGCACGACCGCGGCCTCGGTGACCGCCGGGTGCTCGATCAGCACGCTCTCCAGTTCGAACGGCGAGATCTTGTAGTCCGACGCCTTGAACACGTCGTCCGTGCGCCCGATGTAGAACAGGTAGCCGTCGTCGTCACGGCTCGCGATGTCACCGGTGTGGTAGTAACCGCCGGCCATCGCCTCGGCGTTGCGTTCGTCGTCGCCGTGGTAGCCGACCATCAACGACATCGGGCGTTGACCCAGGTCGATGCAGATCTCGCCCTCGTCCGCGAGTTCGCCGGTGATCGGGTCGACGAGCACGACCGGAACGCCCTGGAGCGGCCGTCCCATCGAGCCGGGCTTCACCTCGGCGCCGGGCACGTTGCCGACCGACAGCGTCGTCTCGGTCTGGCCGAAGCCGTCGCGGATCGTGAGGCCCCACTGCTTCTGGACCTGCTCGATCACCTCGGGGTTGAGCGGCTCGCCCGCGGCCACGACCTCGCGCAACCCGCCCGGCCCGCCGCTGAGGTCGGCCTTGATCAGCATCCGCCACACCGTCGGCGGCGCGCAGAACGTGCTGACGTTCTTCGCCCGGATCTGGCCGAGCAACGCCGCCGCGTCGAACCGGGCGTAGTTGTAGACGAAGATCGTCGCTTCGGCGATCCACGGCGCGAAGAAGCAGCTCCAGGCGTGCTTGGCCCAGCCGGGCGAGCTGATGTTGAGGTGCACGTCGCCGGGCTTCACGCCGATCCAGTGCATGGTCGTGAGGTGCCCGACCGGGTACGAGGCCTGGGTGTGCTCGACGAGTTTGGGACGGCTGGTCGTGCCGGAGGTGAAGTACAGCAGCAGCCGGTCGTCCGCCGTGGTCTTCGGGTGCGGCAACGGGGTGTCGGGCGCCTCGGCGGTCTCGGCGTAGTCCAGCGGCCCCGTACCGCCGACCGTGATCACGACAGGCCCGGCCGAGAACTTGGCGGCGTCCGCGGCCCGCGCGATGACGTGCCGCACCGAACCCCGGTCCAGTCGGTCGGCGAGGTCGGCCGGTCCCAGCGCGGTGGTGGTCGGCATGATCACCGCGCCGAGCTTCATCACCGCGAGCATCGACTCCCACAGCTCGATCTGGTTGCCCAGCATGATCATCACGCTGTCGCCGCGACCGACGCCCTGCCACGCGAGCCAGCGCGCGACGCTGTTCGACCGGCGGCGCAGCTCGTCGAACGAGTAGGCGCGCTCGGAGCCGTCCTCCTCGACGATGTGCAACGCCGTGGTGGTGTTGCCCTCCGCGATGAAGTCGAACCAGTCGTGCGCCCAGTTGAAGCTGCCGTCGAAGCTCGGCCAGGTGAACGCGTCGGGGTCCGTGAGCATCAGGTCGCGGGCCGCGCGGTAGATGTCGTGACTGGACATGACGCAGAGGATGGGAGTGCCGGAGCCGCCGGTGTACCCCCGGATGGGGGTGTACCCCTTTTCGAGGGTGCTGCCGTCAGCGAAACTGCTGGACGTGCTGCCAGACCGTTTCCAGGCAATGCTGCCGCAGCGCCTGGACATGCTCCGCCGAGCCACCGGGCTGCCCGTCGTGTTCGGTGGGGCGTTGACGCCTGGCCACGACCTGCTGCTGAGCAGTTTCCTCGGCACGCACGGCTCGTCGTTGCACGGACTGCGCGTCGGCACCGGCCGGGGCCTGGGCGGCACCGCGATCGCGATGGGCACGGCCGTGCGCGTCAACGACTACGCCTCGACCAGGGCGATCACCCACGAGTTCGATCAGATGGTGGTGGTGAACGAACGCCTGACCTCGGTGTTCGCCTACCCGGTGACCGTGCGGGGCACCGTGCGCGGTGTCCTCTACGGGGCCGTGCGCGGGCAGACGACAGTGGGTGACCGGGCGATCAGGACGGCCGGCGCCATCGCGCAGGGATTCGCACAGGACCTGGACATGCCTTCCCAGCAGAACCAGACACTGCACACGCAGGCCGCACTCCGCGAGCTCGCCGAGGTCGCCAAGCTCGTCGGCGATCCCGTGCTGCGCGAACGACTCCGCAAGGTGCACCAGAACCTAGGCGGCGAACCACCCGTCAGCGTCCCGACCGGTCTGACCCCGCGTGAACTCGACACGCTTCGGCTGGTCGCGGTCGGTGCGTCCAACCGGGAGATCGCCGCCGAGCTCGGGCTGAGCACCGAAACCGTCAAGGCCTACCTCCGGGGCGCGATGCGCAAGCTGGGGGTGCACAACAGAACCGCCGCGGTCCACGCGGCGAGGTCGACGGGAGCGCTGCCCACTTCCTGGCCCTGAAGCGCCGAGGTTGACGCTCGAACCTTCAAGGCAGGTCGCGTTCTCCGTGCGCCACTGGCTGTGGCGTGCAGGCCGCATCAACCCGTCGCCTGTGCGGCGGTGGGTTCGGGTGCGTTGACGTGTACCCACGCCGACCGTGCCCGGTTTCGGACGTTCACGGCGACGACGTCGGCGGGTCCAGCGAGACCGCACCGGCGACAGGCCGAAATCGGACATTCACGGGCTCGCAGCGTCGCCTGCGGCCGGCACGCACGCTGGCCTTCACCCCGAATACGAGCGCGGTCCGTTCACTGACAAGATCCGTGCCGGGCACGGGCAGATCATGCGCGGCACGGGCCTGTCGACTGCGCCGGGAAACTGCGGATGACAGGTGACTCCAGCCCCAGAAGCAGAGGAGCGCTCTGAATGTCCTGGCAGGAAAAGGCCGTCATCGGCACCGATCGCCTGCTCTACAAGCTGACCGGCGGCAAGGTCGGCCTCGTCTCGTTCAGCAAGCAGACCGGCCTGACGCTGATCACCGTCGGCGCCAAGTCCGGTGAGCGGCGCGAGAACCAGGTCCAGTACGTGGCCGACGGCGACACGATGCTGGTCGTCGGGTCGAACTGGGGCAAGCCCCACCACCCCGCGTGGACCACGAACCTGTTGAAGAACCCGGACATCCAGGTGAACGTGCGCGGCGACGTCCGCGACGTGCGGGGCACGCTGCTGGAAGGCGCCGAGCGCGAGGCCGCCTGGACGAAGATGGTGGCGGCCTATCCCGCGTTCCAGGACTACGTGGAGCGGTCAGGCGGCCGCGAGCTGCGGGTCTTTCGCCTCACTGCGCGCTGAGTCCCACGCGAGCCACACGCAGCCCACGATCATCAGCACGCCGTGGGCGATCCGCACCGCCGGCGGCGTGAAGAACTGCGGCAGGAACAACGCGAACCCGGCCGCGAACACGATCGCCGCGGTGGTGCGGAGCTTCAGCGCGACCATCACCGCCGCGACGCCCATCGTGACGAGCCCGATCCCGAAGGTCGTGACGGCGAACGGGTTGTAGCGCACGGCCTCGGCCAGTTCGAGGACGTTCGGCTGTGCGGCGATCGCGTGCAGGCCGAAGTCCTCGGCGCCGTAGTACGGCAGCGTGAGGCCCGCACCGACCCAGAACGTGATCGCGGCCGTGCGGTGGAGCTGCAGCAACGCGATCGGCACCAGGATGAAGCCGATCATCGCGAACAGGTGCGCCAGCACCCACGCGGTCGAGCCCATCGAGGCCGCGGCACCTGCTGCCGTCGTTTCGTCGTGCCACGGCCTTAACGCCGGGTACAGCAGGAAGAGCAGGCCCGCGGCGGAAAGGGTCCACTTCATGATTGCCCCCTGAGATCGTCGAGATACATCCGGACGAGCTGGTCGTAGGTGTCGTCGAGGTCCTCGGGCAGGCCGAAGCCGCCGCTGGACTCGATCGACGCGAAGCCGTGCGCGATCACCCGCAGCCGTCGCGTGGCGTGGATGGCGTCCGAGCCCTCCAGGCCGTAGCTCCGCAGCGTGGCGAGAATGAGTTCCATGAACTTCAGGCCGGCCTCCCGCTGCAGTTCGTCGTGCAGCGGATCCATCGGCGCGGCCAGGTAGCGCTTCGGGTGTTCCTGCATGTACGCGCGGTACGCGTACATGAGCGCCCGGACGGCGTCGTCCCCCGCCCTGCCGACGACGGCGCCGGTGAACCGGGCGGTCATCTCCTCCATCACCCGCAGGCCGACGTGGCCTCTGAGCTCGCCGAGGCTCGCGATGTGCTTGTACAGCGAGGGCGTGGCCACCCCGGTTCTGGCGGCGACGGCGGAGAGCGTCAGTGCCTCGACGCCGTGCTCGTCGACGAGTTCCAGTGCGGCGTCCACGACCTTGGCGGTGGTGAGACGGGGTCGTACAGCCATAGCCCAAAAGCTAATGCCGTTAGCCTCGGGCGTCAAGCGAAGGTTTTGTGGAGATCTTGTGGATCTCCGGCGCGAGCGGCCCGATCACGGATATGAATGGCAGGTCACTCGCATCGACAAGGAGAAACCATTGCGATTAGCCAAGATCCTGGGGGCGGTCACCGCGAGCGTGCTGTTCGCGTCGACCATCGCGGCTACATCGGCCACGGCCGCACCGACGACGATCGACCCGAGCACCGTCAGGGAGTCGATCGACTACCTGATGCAGACCTACCGCGTCAGTGAGCGGGAGGCGTTGCGCCGGCTGGAGCTCCAGAACGAGGCCACCAAGCTCGAGAAGAGCCTGAAGAGCGAGGCCTCCGGTGAGTACGGCGGCATGTGGATCGACCAGGAGGCGGGCGGCAAGCTCGTCGTCGCGATGACGAAACCCGTTGCCGCGCAACGACACATCGCCGCGTTGCCCGACCGCGCGAACGTCAGCGTCCGCACGGTCAAGAACTCCCTGGCCTCGCTTCAGGCCACCTACGACCGGATCAGCGGCCAGGTCGGCGCCAAGGCGGAGTCGGTGTACCTGCCGGCCATCAGCCAGACCGAGAACAAGGTCGTCGTCTGGGAGCGCGCCTGGCTCAAGAAGCCCGGGATCGCCGCGCAGGCGGAGCCGCGCACGTTCGACGCCGACCCGAACCTGGTCTCGGCCCGCACGCTGCGGAAGCCGACCCCGTACTCGGCCGACCCGATCGACTGGGGTTTCTGCCACCCGCTGTACTGCACGAACTACGGCCCCATGCGCGGCGGTCTGCGCCTGGACATGAGGCGTGACAACGGCACCACCGGTGGCTGCACCAGCTCGTTCAACCTGCGCACGACCGGCGGCGCGTTCCCGGGAGTGCCGTGGGTGCTGACCGCGGGCCACTGCATGGCGACCAAGACGAACAACGTGCCGACCGAGCACAACCGCGAGGTGATCCTCAACCAGCACGGCATCGAGAAGAACTTCTACCCCTACGACTACGCCGCCCTGCGGTACGTCGACGCGGCCGCCGCGAACAGGTGGCTGGAGAGCCAGACCAACCGGAACATGGTGCTCAAGTACTGCCGCAACGGCGGTCTGGACAGCAACGGCGACACCCCGTGCGGCCCGCAGGTGACCTCCCAGAACCAGGAGATCACCTCGGTCACGCCGCTGGAGCAGGTCCTGCCCGGCGCGGTCGTGTGCTCCTCGGGTGCCGGTGCCAGCTCGGTGAACTACCCGGACTCCTACGACAGCGGCCCCGGCGCGGACTACCTCCCCGGCACGCGGTGCGGCCGGGTCCTCTCGACCGACGTCGGCATCAACACCGACCTGTGCTCGCGCAACGGTGACAGCGGCAGCCCGCTGTTCAGCCAGGTCACCAAGTCGGCCCTGGGCATCCTGGAGGGCAGCCAGCAGGCCCGCAGCGGCCCGTGCCAGCTGGGCGAGCTGACCGACTACGCCCCGATCTCGACGATCCTCGAAGACCTCAGCGCCCGCCAGGCGAGCGGCGGTTCGGTCTTCAACGTCATCACCACCCCGCAGGGCTGATGCCCGCAGTCTCCGGAGGGCCCTGCTTCGGGCCCTCCGGAGACGCGCCTTTGACTTAAGCAGCCTTAAATCCACTGGCAGCGAGCTAGATCACTTGAGAGCGCTCTCATCTGACAAATTCATGAAAACCTTTACACGTTGACCGAGGGTCACGGCGCGACAACACTTCCGAACCACTGGGCGCACAACTAACACCCGGAAAGGTCGGTTCGATGCAGCGACGCATCGGGACGGCCCTTGCCGCTGCCTTGATGGTGGCTGCAGGGATCACCGTCGCCACCACCAGCCAAGCTCCCCCTGCCAACGCGGCGGTGACCTGGGCCGACGAGTTCAACGCTCCCGCCGGTTCAGGTGTCGACGGCGGCAAGTGGAACATGGAAGTGGGCAACAACAACGGCAACAACAGGGAAAGCCAGTGGTACCAGTCGGGTACCTCGAACGCCGCGCACGACGGCCAGGGCAACCTGGTCATCACCGCCAAGCGGGAGAACCCCGGCAACTACAACTGCTGGTACGGACGGTGTGAGTACACGTCCGCCCGCATCAACACCGCGAACAAGTTCACCCAGACCTACGGCCGGTTCGAAGCGCGGATGAAGATGCCGCGCGGCAAGGGAATCTGGCCCGCGTTCTGGATGCTCGGCGCGGACATCAACACCGGTAACCCGTGGCCGGGCTCCGGCGAGATCGACATCATGGAGTTCCTGGGACACCAGACGAACACCGTGTACGGCACGATCCACGGCCCTGGTTACTCCGGTGCGGGCGGCAAGTCCCACGCCTACAACGGCCCGAACTTCTCCGACGGTTTCCACAACTTCGCGGTTGACTGGAAGCCCGGCGAGATCACGTGGTCGGTGGACGGCAACGTCTACGCCCGCAACACGCCGACCGACGTCAACGGCAACCCGTGGGTCTTCAACAAGCCCTTCTTCATCATCATCAACCTCGCGGTCGGTGGCGAATGGCCGGGTTACCCCGACGGCAGCACGACGTTCCCGCAGCAGCTCGTGATCGACTGGGTCCGCGTCTCCAACGACACCCCCAGCGGTGGCGGCTCGGAGATCCGCGGCATCGGCGGCAAGTGCCTCGACGTGCCCTGGGCGAACACCGCCAACGGCACGCCCATCCAGATCGTCGGCTGCAACGGCAACGCCGCCCAGAAGTGGAGCCGTCCCGGTGACGGCACGATCCGCGCGCTGGGCAAGTGCCTCGACGTCAACGGTGGCGGAACCGCCAACGGCACAGTGGTCCAACTATGGGACTGCAACGGCTCGGCAGCCCAGCAATGGGCCGTCAGCGGGGCACAGGACATCGTGAACCCGCAGGCCAACAAGTGTCTGGACGCCATCGGAGGCTCCTCGGCCGACGGCACGAGAACCCACATCTGGGAATGCCTCGGCGTTGCCAGCCAGAAGTGGGCCGTCTGAGTTCTCTCCACGTCAGGTTGCGCATGACCTGACGAGGAGAATCACGGCGCTGGACGTGAACCCCCGCGGCGGATGGGTTCACGTCCAGCGCTTTTCTATGCCAGAAGCCTTGCGACAGCCCAGTCCTGCACCGCGACGCCGACCGATTTGAAGACCGTCCGGCCTTCTCGCAGCGGCGGGTTTCCCAGCGCCGCACCGAGTTCGACGAGCGACTCCAGCCTGAGCACGCCGCTGTTGACCGCGCGGATGATCTCGCCGGCCTCACTGAGCGCGGCCTCGACCTGGTCCACCACCACGACTCCGGCGGTCGCCAGCAGTTCCTCGGGCAGCTCCCGCATCACCGGCCGGTACGACCCGATGGCGTTGACGTGCACCCGTTCCTTGAGCGAGTCGCACCGGAACAACGGCACGGTGGAAGCCGTCGCACAACACACGATGTCCGCGCTCTCAACGGCTTCGTCCGGGTCGCTCGCCACGTCCATCACCGTGTCCGGCAACTCGTCCTTCATGCTCTCCAGCAACGCCTCGGCCTTCTTGGCGTTCCGGTTGAACACGACGAGTTTCTTCAACGGCCGCACCGCGTGCACGGCCCGGATCTGGTCCGCCGCCTGCGCCCCGGCACCCAGCAACGCGAGGTGCGAGGCGTCCTCGTCGGCCAGCAGATCCGTTGCCACGCCTACGACAGCGCCGGTCCGCAAGGTCGTGAGCGGCACCGCGTCCGTGACGAACTGACCGTCCGGATGCGAGAACACGACCGTGCCCGTGATCACCGGATCCCGCTCGAGCTCGATGCTGATCACCTTGACCACCGTGGACCGCGTGGGCCGGTGGTGCGCCGCCATCACGAGCGACCGGCTGTCGCTGAACGCGTGCCGCGCGGGCAGGTCGAACTCCTCCGCGCTGAGCCCGACGAACGCTTCTCTCACGGCATCGATCGCTGCGGGCATGCTCATGGTTCGGATGGTAACGACCTGCCGGTCAACGCTCCCGCGTGACGCCCGCCAGGAAGGCGGTCCAGGCGTCTGCGTCGATCTCGATGTGGACGGCCGGCGCCTTGCTGTCCCGGATGCCGATGCCTGTGGCGACTTCGACGCATTCGCTGGCGTTCGCGCTGTAGCTGCTCTTGCGCCACTCGGCCATCCGTGTCTCCTCAACCGATGATGTCTTTGATCAGACTCCTCGATTGTTCCTCGTCCAACGCCGTCCGTGCGAGTGATTCGGCCACCGCGTCGTAGCTCTTGATCGGCAGTGGTGACTCGATGATCAGACTGGCGTTCTCGCTCTCCACGAAGACGACCGGCTCGATCTTGTGGAACCGCATCAGGTTGAAGCCGCCCGCGTGCCCCGCGTGCGCTCCGATCGACGTGGGTACCACCCTGATGACGACGTACTGCCGCATCGACACCTTCATCAGGTACTCCAGCTGGGCACGCATCACCTCCTCACCACCGACCGGCGTCCTGAGCACGGACTCGTGGAGGTAGAACGTCGCCTTCAGCCCCGGCCGCAGCGCCTCCTGTCGTGCCACTCGTGCGTTGACGCGCTCTTCCACCTCGTCCTCGGGCACGTTCGCGTTCGCCGCGATCACCGCACGTGCGTAGTCCGGTATCTGCAACATGCCGTGCACCAGCAACGGCAACCAGCTCACGAGCGTCTTCGCGATGGCCTCGTGCTGAACGAGGGTGCGCGGCAGGATCGGCTCGGCGGCCCCGTGTTCCTGCAGCCAACCCTTGACGTTCGTCGCGCGGAAGAGCTTCTGCAGGTGTTCGCGCTCGTCCGACGGCGTCCGGCACGCGCCCAGCAACAGCGCGAGCTCCAGTTCGGTGGCGCCGCCCTTGCCGTTGATCAGGTCGGAGAGCTTGGCTTCCTGCCAGTCGACGATTTCGGCGATCTTGCGCGAGGTCATGCCCGTGGCGGCGATGGCGGCGCGAAGCCCGTCACCGAACTCCCGACCCCTTGCAGTGGAGAATCTTTTCGGCATGGCGAGGACCGTAGACCCATTCCTGGGACCTCCAGAACATTTACCGGCAACACAACCCAAAAGGGCGTTAGCTTGGAGCTCCTCCAAGTTGCAGAATAATCCTGTGAGATTTCGATGGACGCCCCACGAAGGGCGGCGACACGCCATCTCCGACGAGCCGGCCAGGGGGCGGCTCGTCGAGACGCTATGCGGCGATCCCTATGTGCCGCAAGAGTTCAGCCTGTGGCGAGACAAGATAGTGTGGCCGACGTGCTGGGACTGCGACGGCATCTGGCGCGAGAACGAGGGGATCCTGCCATGGCCGCGGAAATCCTGACCGAAGACCTTCTGCGCATATCCCTTCAGCGCCTCTCGCGTGAGGTGGTGAAGACTTATCCACAGTTCGGCGAGCTGCTCGCACAAAACATGTTGCGAACGTGCGGCCTGATTCCCGACCTGGAACGCGCCGAGCACTATCGCGACCTGGGCACGTTGCTCATCGACCTGGGCCGCCTTTACCTGGCAGAGGCCGACGAACTCTCCACGGTCGATCAACCACTGTCGTGAGACGCGTCCCGGGGGGCCAGCCCGGAGTCTCGGCTTCGGGTGGCACCGGCGGCGTCTCCCCGGGGCGGCAGGCGGAGGTCCGATCTCGGGCGACGGAGTCTCGCCCCCTTCTCGCGCTTGAACGCCTCGGTCTCCTGCGAGGTGTTCTTCTCCGCGATGCCCTTCTTCAGGCCATCGAGCAGCCCTTCGGAAACGATCTTCGCGCCTTCGAGACCACCGTCCTCGTCAACGGGCTCCTCGGAACCCGAGTCCGTGGCCGGCGGCTCTTCCTGCTCCTCCGGCGCTTCCGATCCGCCGTCGCTCGTCTCGCTCATCGGGGATCCTTCTGGTCCAGCCTCAGCACCGCGGCCGCGCACCAGGTCAAGTTCAGGAAGCCGGATCCTGCCGTGCTGGATCTCATCATCGCCAAGGCCGCACAGCTCACGCCGAATCTGTGATCACGACCGCGCGCCCGCTGGTGTCGAACTCGTGCGCCAGGGTCCGCAGCGGCTGACCGCCCGCGGCCCAGGCGGCGGTCCAGGTGAGGCATTCGGCAGCCCCGTTGCCGCCGCGCTCGACCAGGCCGGTGCCGATCTCGTCGAGCCATTCCTGCGACGTGCCGGCGATTCCGGTCAGGAACGCCTCGTCCCAGGTGCGCACGAGCTCGCGGATCGTTCCTTCACGCCGTGCGCGCTCGTTGACGTCCTTGATCCACGTCTGGCGCTCCTCCTCCGTCAGCACCACGCCGGTCTCGGGTTCGCGGAAGCCCGGCAGGTCGTGCGCCAGTCCGCCCGAGCCGACGTAGAGAACGCGCTTGTCCTCGAAGAACTCCCCGACTCGGCGGCCCAGGGACGCGGCACGGCGGAAGGTCGCGTGTGGCGGTGAGGCGCAGTTGATGAAGATCGGCAGCACCGGCTTCGCGGAGATCGTGCCCAGCAGGTCGCGGGTCGTGTGGCCGAACGCGTGGTCCAGGGCGGCGCTGTAGGCCGTGGCGACGTCGAACTCGTGCGCGACCAGGTCGGCGATCAGCGCGCGGCCCAGATCGGCGGGCACGTCGTAGGAACCGGTGGGTCCGGCGACGTCGCCCTGCGCGGTCGCCTCCAGCACCACGGCGAAGGTCGGGACCACGGAACGGAAAGCGCGGCGGTGGTCGGTGCCGAAGAAGACGACGAGCTCCGGGTCGAACTCGTCCACGGCCTCGCGGGCGGCGCCGATCGCCTCGCGGACCGGGCCGTGAGGCGCGCTCGGCAGGGTGATCAGGTGCGAGGCGCAGACCGTTAGGCGTTTCTTCACCGGCCCAGTCTAGGTTCCGGCGAGTGACGAGACGTGCACTTGCGGTGATCATCACCGCGGCCCTGCTTGCGCCCGTTTCCCCCGCCCACGCCGACGTCGCCGGACGCATCGAGACCGAACGGACCGAGAGACCCGTCGCTCCCGGCGTCACGCTCAGCTCCTTCGACTGGTACGAGGCCGGTGGGTGGGTCCGCGGGGACGCACTGGCCGTCGACCTCACGAAGGCACAGGTCGGGTACGTCGATCCCGGCACCGTGGCGCAGGCGGCGCCGCTCTCGCAGCAGACGCCGAGAGCGGTCGCGGCGATCAACGGGGACTTCTTCGACATCAACAATTCCCACGCTCCCGAGGGCGTCGGCGTCCAGGACGGCCGGCTGCGCAAGTCCGGCGCGGGCAGGGCCGTGGGCATCGACGCGGCCGGTATCGGCAGCGTGATGGAGACCTTCTTCGAAGGCACGCTCAACGGGACGCACAAGCTGACGCAGCTCAACAGTGCACGCATCGACGTTGACGGGATCGGCGTCTTCAACCCGTTGTGGGGCACGTACAGCAGAGCGCGCGCAACGCAAGGTGCGGCCAACACCGCCGAGGTGATCGTCAAAGACGACGTCGTGCAATCCGTGGGCAGCCCGAGCGCGACGCCCGTCGAGGGGTACGCGCTGGTCGGCCGGGACAAGGGCGCGGACGTGCTCAGAACCCTCAAACCGGGCGACCGCGCGGACATCGCCTACCGCAACCGCACCAGCGACGGCAGCGAGCCGAAGACGGCCATCGGCGGACGGCAGCTGCTCGTCAAGGACGGCAGGAACGTCGCTCCGGCCGACCCGCTGCACCCGCGCACCGCGGTCGGGTTCTCCGCGGACGGCAAGAAGATGACGATGCTGACCGTCGACGGACGGCAGGGCGCCTACCTGCAGGGGCTCAATCTCCAGGACCTCGCCGACGCCATGATCGAACTCGGCGCGCACAACGCCCTCAACCTCGACGGCGGCGGCTCGTCGACCATGCTCGCCCGCGAACCCGGCACCACCGAGCTCAAGGTCGTCAACACACCCTCGGACGGCGGCGAGCGCCCGATCCCGAACGGCCTCGCGCTCTACGCCCCCACCGGCACCGGCAGGCTGACCGGCTTCGACGTGCAGACCGCGAGCACCCGCGTCTTCCCCGGCATGACGCGCAGGATGACCGTGCGCGGCCACGACGAGACCTTCGGACCGGCCGCGAACAACGAGCACGTCACGCGCGCGACGGGTGGCTGGGCGATCGGCGACACCTTCCACGCGGCACCGCACTCGGGACCGGCGTCGTTCACCGCCTTCCGCGGCCTCACGACGAAGACTGCGAAGCTCACCGTGCTGGGCGAACTCACCAGACTCGCACCGGAGAACACTCGGATCAGCCTCAGCGAGAACGAGCGCAAACCTTTGCGCGTCAACGGTTTCGACGTGCAGGGCTTCAGCGCGCCGATCGAACGGGCCGATCTCGACCTCAGCTACGACCGCAGCGTCATCGAGGTCACCCCGGACCTGGAGATCAGGGCCCTGAAGACCGGGGCCACCACGATCAGGGCGCGCTCCCAGGGCAAGGAGACCCGGACCGCGGTCACGGTCGGCGTGCAGGACCAGCTGATCGGCTCGTTCGACGACGCTCCACAGTGGACCTTCGGCTCGGCCCGCGCGACCGGGAAGGTCGAACCGGACCCGGACGGCCACACCGGCGCGGGACTGAGGCTGAGCTACGACTTCACGCAGTCGACCGGTACGCGCACCGCCTACGCCGTGCCGCCGAAGCCGCTCCAGGTCGACGGGCAACCCCTGTCGCTCGCCGCCTGGGTCGACGGCCGCGGCCAGGGCGAGTGGACGGCGTTCACCGTCACCGACTCGACAGGACAGTCGCGATCGCTCTACGGCCCCTACATCACCTGGCACGGCTGGCAGCGGATCGAGGTCGCGGTGCCGCCGGAGCTCAAGTTCCCGGTCCAGGTCACGAGGTTCACCGCGATCGAGACCAAAGCGGACCGGTCCTACCGGGGCGAGGTGGTCGTCGACGACATCGTGGCGAGGGTGCCTCCGGAGATCACCCTGCCTCCCGCACCGGACCTGCGCGAGGACGTGATCGGCCAGGCGGAGGGCTGGACGTTCGCGGTCATGTCCGATGCCCAGTTCGTGGCGCGCGCCCCGGACAGCGACCTGGTCCGCTCCGCCCGCCGCACGCTGGGGGAGATCAGGAACTCCGGCGCCGAGTTCGTCGTGATCAACGGTGACTTCGTCGACGAGGCGTCGCCGGAGGACCTCGAGCTCGCGCGCAGGGTGCTGACCGAGGAGCTCGGCGACTTCCCCTGGTACTACGTGCCGGGCAACCACGAGATCATGGGTCCGGGCACGATCGACAACTTCCGCCGCGAGTTCGGCGCCACCCATCGCACGTTCGACCACAGGGGCACCAGGTTCGTACTGCTCGACTCGTCGACCGGGACGATCAGGGGCGGCGGCCTCGATCAGGTGGAAATGCTCCGGAACGCGCTGCACAGCGCCGAAGGTCAAGCGGTCGTGATGATGCACCACCCGCCGCGCGATCCCACGCCCGCGCGCACGAGTCAGCTCGCCGACCGGCTGGAGGCCTCGTACTTCGAGCGGCTGTTGTCCGAACGAGACAAACCCACGGCGTTCATCGGCGGCCACGTCGGCGGGTTCTTCGCGTCCACTGTGGACGGCGTGCCGTTCGTGATCAACGGCAACTCCGGCAAGGCACCGGCGGAAGCCGGCGGGTTCACCGGCTGGACGCTCGTCGGCGTCTCCCGCAATGGCGTCAAAGCCGAGATCCGGCCTCATGTGGACGCACTCCAGGTGCAGGCTCCGTCCACCCTGCGCACCGGCACCGCGGAAACGGTTGCGGCGACGGTGAAACAGGGATCCCGGTCGGTGCCGGTGCGCTATCCGATGGGCGCGGTGTGGGAAGGGTCACGTGCACTGCACCTCGGCGCCAAGGCCGGGATCAGGCCGTGGCACGTGGCTTGGCTCGAACCGGACAGCGGTGTCCTCACGGGCATCAGGCCTGGTCAGGTCAAGATCTCGGCCACGGTGAACGGCGTGACGAGCAGCGCGGACGTGCTCGTGAGGCTGCGGGAGGCGGCTTGACCTGGTCTGAGTGAGTGCGGTGTGAGGCGGTGGGGGAAGATACTCGCCATGACCACCGCCGACAACGGTTCCGCCGAAAACGGTTTCGCCGACCTGGGGCTGCGGCCCGACCTCCTCAACGCCCTCAACGCTCTGGGCTACGAGGAGCCGACGCCGATCCAGAGTGAAGCGATCCCGCCGTTGCTCGCGGGCAACGACCTGCTGGGCCAGGCGGCCACGGGCACGGGCAAGACGGCGGCGTTCGCGCTCCCGCTGCTCGAGCGCATCGCCGACAGGATCGGCAAGGGCGAGAAGCCGCTGGCCCTCGTCCTCGCGCCTACCCGTGAGCTGGCCGTGCAGGTGTCGGAGGCGGTCCACCGCTACGGCCGCCACATGGGCGCACGCGTCCTCCCCATCTACGGCGGCCAGCCCATCGGCCGTCAGCTGCGCGAGCTGTCCCGCGGCGTCGACGTGGTGGTCGCGACCCCGGGCCGCGCCATCGACCATCTCCAGCGCGGCACGTTGCAGCTGGGCGACCTGCGGGTCGTCGTGCTCGACGAGGCCGACGAGATGCTCGACATGGGCTTCGCGGAGGACATCGACGCGATCCTGAGCGAGACGCCGGCCGAACGGCAGACCGTGCTGTTCTCGGCCACGATGCCGCCGCGCATCGACCGCATGGCCAAGAGCCACCTCCGCTCGCCGGTGCTGATCCAGATCGAGCGCGAGAAGACGGAGCCGGGCGAGGCCCCGCGCGTCCGGCAGACCGCGTACCTGGTGCGCCGCGAGCACAAGCCCGCCGCCCTCGGCCGCGTGCTCGACGTCGAGTCGCCGACCGCCGCCGTCGTCTTCTGCCGCACCCGCGACGAGGTCGACCAGCTCACCGAGACGCTCAACGGCCGCGGCTACCGCGCCGAGTCGCTGCACGGCGGCATCAGCCAGGAGCAGCGCGACCGCGTCATGTCGCGCCTGCGTTCCGGCACCGCCGACCTGCTGGTGGCCACCGACGTCGCCGCCCGCGGCCTCGACATCGAGCAGCTCACGCACGTCGTGAACTACAACGTGCCGTCCGC
Source organism: Lentzea sp. NPDC092896 (assembly GCF_044754905.1). Lineage (NCBI taxonomy): Bacteria > Bacillati > Actinomycetota > Actinomycetes > Pseudonocardiales > Pseudonocardiaceae > Lentzea > Lentzea sp. NPDC092896. The sequence continues at coordinate 133,030 of NZ_JBIVPX010000007.1, read as the reverse complement.
CCCCGAGGCGTACACGCACCGCATCGGCCGCGTGGGCCGCGCCGGCCGTGAGGGCGTCGCGATCACCCTCGTCGAGCCGCGTGAGAACTCGATGCTCAAGACGATCGAGCGCGTCACCAAGACCAAGATCCCGGTCGAGAAGGTCCCGACGGTCGCCGACCTGCGCGCCCGCCAGCTGGAGCTGACCCGCTCGTCGCTGCACGAGTCGCTGCTCGAGGACGACCTCTCGCGCTTCCGCGTCGTGGTCGAGACGCTGGCCGACGAGTTCGACGTCATGGAGATCGCGCTCGCCGCGGTCAAGCTGGCGCACGAGGCCTCCGGTGCCGCCGCCGACGAGGAGGAGATCCCGGAGGTCCGCCCGCGGGAGGACCGTCCGCGCCGCGACAGCGCCGGTGCCCCCTCCGGCCCGCGCCGCGAACGCCGTGGCCCGACCGAGGGCATGACCAGGCTCTTCCTCGGTGCCGGCCGCTCGTCGGGCATCCGGCCCCAGGACATCGTCGGCGCCCTCACCGGCGAGACGAACCTGAAGGGCCGCGACATCGGCGCCATCGAGATCGCCGACCGGTTCTCGCTGGTCGAGGTGCCGGGCCCGGCCGCGAACGACGTGATCGAGCAGCTGCGCGACGCCACGATCAAGGGCAAGCGCGTCACGATCCGCCGCGAGCGCCAGCCCCGCTAGTCCTGTCTTCACAGCAGCCGTCGTCGGCGCCTGGAAACCTCTTCCAGGCGCGACGACGTGTGACAGGGGTGAGGAACTTGGGAGACGGTTACACCGAGGGTGACTACCAGTACTTCGCGTGGCTGCGTGAAGGGCGCGTCGACCTGGCCGACGCGATGGAAGTCTTCCGGACGTGGCGTGGCAGTCCAGACGTGTACCGGCCCGACGAGCGGTACACGCCCGACTCCGGCTGGGTCGACACGCTGTGGCTCTACGAGGTGCGAACGGACCGCAAGCGCGGCTGGCTGAAGTGGATCACCAACGAGGAAGCCGAGCAGTTCAAGGAGATCCTGGCGGCACGGCGCGGCCAGGGCTGAGCCTCAGGGCTTGCGAGCCTCGACCAGGAACCGCGCCGAGGTGCAGACGAACTCCCCGTGCTCCTGGATGTGCTCGTGCATCGCCAGGAGCCGGTCCCGATATCCCTCCACGGTGAACCCCGGCACGGTCCACAGCACCTTCCGCAGGAAGTGCACCACCGCGCCGACGTCGAAGAACGCCACCCGCAACTCCACGGGTTCCAGCCGGAGCACCTCCAGCCCGGCGGCCTCGGCGGCGGCGCGCGCCCGTTCGGTGCCTCGGGCCTCGCTCACCGGCTGCGGCCCCATCATGAAGTCCGTGAGCCCCGCGTTCGTGCCCGCGCCGATCTGCTGCGAGAAGTAGGTCCCGCCGGGCCGCAGCACCCGCGCGATCTCCCGCCACGGCGTCACCACCGGATGCCTGCTGATCACCAGATCGAACGACGAGGACCGGAACGGCAGCGGACCGTCGTCCGGCGCCTGCACGACGAGCGGCAGGTTCCCCGACGCCACCAGGGCGTTCGGCGGCCACGACTCGGTGGCGGCGAGCAGGGGTGGCTTGACCGGCGCCGACGCCGTCACCTCTCCCCCGCCGGTCTGCAGGTCCAGCGCCGACGAGACGGCCGCGAGCCGTGTGGCGATCAGCGACGCGTAGCCCCACGGCGGGCGTTCCTCGGTGGCCCTGCCCTCGAACCACGAGAAGTCCCAGCCCTCCAGCGGCACGGCCGCACCCTCGGCCACCAGCTCCTCAAAAGTCCCCATGGCCGTCATGCGACCACAGCTGCACCGAACCGGCCACCGAGAAAACGGCGGCACCTGCCCTGGGCGCAGAGACGCCGCGTCCCTGGATCGTCTCGCGCACGGCGGGGCAGGTGCCGCAGGGGGTTACAACGACCGAACGGCCGCATGGTTACGCCCTGTTGACGTAACACACACGACCGTTCGGCCTATCTCAGTGCAGGCGGTACGCCCGCAGCACCGTTTGATCGACGGTGTTGCCGTCCGCATCAGCCGCGACCACGCGCAACGACACGAACCCGCCCGCCTTTCCACCGGCCGGGACCAGCGACTTCACCGGAACCCAGGTGACCCCGTCGTCGAACGACGCGTACGCCTGCAGCGAGCGCAACGAGGCGGTACCCGCCCCTGCCTGACGTGACGCGGTGAACTTCGCCGGCATCGGCACACCGGCCTTCCAGCTGTTGCGCAGGTCGACCGGTAGCGAGTAGTCGACCTCCAGCAACGGCAGCCGGCCGTCGGCGGCACCCGAGAACTCCCACGTCGTCTTCACGTTCGTCGACAACGCCAGCGTCTCGCGGGACGCGTCCAGCAGGAGCTTGTACCGGCCGTCGCGGGCGGGGGCGTGGAACGAGCCCTGCCGGACGTCGGCCCAGCCCTGCGCGACGCCGTCGTGCTGCAGTTCGAGCGTGCCCCAGCCGCCCCGGTGCCAGTTCTCCACCCAGCCGGAGCCGCCGAACGGCGAGACGCGGGAGTTGATCAGGTCACCGGACCGTTCGACGCCGCCGCCGTCCGCCCAGGTCACGAGGGGCGAACCGCCGAGCCGGGGTGAGGTGACCGCGCGGAGGTTGGTCCGCTCGTACTTCTTGCCCGCCTGGTAGGTCACCGGTGCGAGATCGGCCCACGAGGTCGTGCTCGGGTCGTCGTCGCGGCCGAACATGCGACCGTCGAACCCCTCCTGGTACCAGGTGCCCGGGCTGAAGTACTCGGTGCGCTGCGCGGGAGCGGAGATCCGTTCGTCCAGCACCCTGCCGAGGGCACCGCCGACGACCGGGGAGTTCCGTTGCGAGACCGAGCCGTCCGCGCCGGACGTGTGGTAGCGCGCCTTGACCTCGGCGAGTTCCGAGTGCCGGATCTTCTTGGTGCCGACGGGCAACGCGCCCTTGTCCCGCAGGAACAACGTGTACGACACCGGCGAACCCGCGATGGCCCGCAACGTCAGCTTCGCCGGCGTGGTGGTCAGGTGGTGTTCGGCCACCGTGATCACCGGAATCGCCGACTGCGGCTCGAGACCGAACGGCACCGGACCCGCCCACAGCACGGCGACCGCCCCGGCGTCCTTCATCTCCTGGGCGACCGCGTAGGGGTCCTCGCCCGCCTGACGGACCAGGGCGAGCTTGCCGCGCACGTCCGCACCACGTTCGGCCACGTCGAGCCGGTGCTCGCCCGGCGGCAGGTACTTGCTGCTCTCGTAGTACCGCACCGGGAACCCGCCCGGGACCGAGACCAGCGGCTGCCCGCCCTTGAGCCCGGAGTCATAGGTCAGCTCCGGCAGCGGCGCCCCGAACGACAGGCCGTACAACGGAACCCGGCCGTCGACGATGCTGGCGACGCCGCTGATCTTGCCCGGCTTGAACGGCACCGCCAGCGTGGCGTCGCGGTACCAGACCACCGAGTCGCGTTCGGGCAGTTCGACGCTGATCGGCTTGCCCTGCCTGGCGTCCAGCGCGACGGACACGTCCGAGGTCAGCGAGACGCGGCCCGCCACCTCGGTCGCGGAGACCGGCGTGAACCAGGCGTAGTTCGGCGTCAGCTCGTCGATGCGGCCGATCACCGCGTAGTCCGCGACCGGCAGCCGCGACGTTCCGCTGCCGTCCACGATGGAGAGCACCGACGCTTCCTGAGTGGACATGTTGACCACGACGACGAACTCGTCCGCGACCGGCTTGCCATCGCGTCCGGTCATCGACACCTTCAGCTCGTGCCGTTCCTCCTGCACGTACGCGCCGACGGCGGTCGTGAGGGAGACGCCGTCAGCAGAAGCCTTGAGGTGTCCGAAGAACGTGCCGTTGCCCTTGCGCGGATCCAGCACGACGTCGACCGCCGCGCTGCCCTGAGCCGGCACGGTCACCGACGCCGGGACCGCGAAGTCCGCGCCGAGGTTGTGCTGCAACGCCAGGGAGACCGGCGCGGTTCCCGCGTTCGAGTAGGTGATCGTCTTCGTGAACGTTCTGGTGTGCGGCCATTGCAGCAACCCGAACGACAGGCTGCCCACCGAAGCCCGGACCTGCTGCGTCACCGCGCGTTCGACGTCGAGCAGACCGGTGCCGACGCTCGTGGGAGAGTCCGCGACCGGCTTGACCGTCGCCATCAGCGCGGCCTTGAGCTCGGCCGCCTTCCACGTCGGGTTGCGTTGCGCGAGCACCGCCGCGGCACCGGCCACGTGCGGCGTCGCCATCGACGTACCGGTCAGCTTGGCGTGCAGGTCGTCGACCGCGTGGTCCCACAACGTGTTCTCGGCGCGGGCGGCCACGATGTCCGTGCCCGGCGCCGCGATGTCCGGCTTGACCGCGTAGTCGTAGATCCGCGGGCCGCGCGACGACCACTCCTCCAGCACGCCCTGCTTGGTCATGTTCGCCACGGCCAGTGCCGCGTCGGCCGCCGCCGGTCCGGAGACCTGCCGCCGGGTGCCGTAGTTGCCCGCCGCGATCACGAACAGCGCGCCGGTCTCGGCGGTCAGCTCGTTCACCTTGAGGGACAACGGGTCCGTGCCGTCGGACTGGTCGCCGCCCAGCGACATGTTGACGACCTTGGCCTTGACGTCGCGCGCCGCCCACTCCATGCCGGCGATCACCGCGCTGTCGAAGCAGTACTCGGCCTCGCAGACGCGGCCCACCGCGAGCGAGGCGCCCTTCGCGACGCCGACGTACTGGCTGCCGCGCCCGGCGACCGTGGCCGCGACGTGCGTGCCGTGGCCGACGTTGTCCTGGATGCCCGCGGGCGTGAAGTCCTTGGACACCGAGACGACGCCCGCGAGTTCCGGGTGCTTCTGGTCGTAGCCCGTGTCGAGGACCGCGACCGTGACGCCGGTGCCGTCGAACCCGGCCTGCCACGCGCCGGGCGCGCCGACCATGGGCACGCTCTCCGTGAGCGAGATCTTCGACTTGCCGTCGAGCCACAGCTTCTCGGCCCGCAACGCGCTGGTGCGCCGTGCCGTCCACTGCTGCGCGGCGTCCTTCTTCTGCACCGCGGCGGCCGCGCGGAAGCCGTTGGTCAGCAACGGAATCCGGTCGATCTTGTCGTCGGTGTACCCGTAGGCGTGCAACGAGGTGACGTCGAAGAAGCGCTTGTCGACGCGATCCTGCCCCACCGCGTCGACCGCGTCCGCCGGCACCACGTACTGGTGGTCGTTCTGGACGTACTGGGCGAACTGCATGCCGGGCCTGCCCTCGACCCTGACGAGTTCCCCGCGCTCGTTGACGACGACCTTGTCACCGCTGATCAGCGTGATGGTGGACGTCTTCTGAGCTCTCAACGGTTCTGCCTGCGCCGTCGCCGCCGGACTGAGCAGTCCGGCGGCGAGGGCGGCGATCACCAAACATCGTGCAAAACGCACGTGTCCTCCCCTAGGTGTGAACCTCTCCACCCAGGGAGACTCCAAACTCCGCGTGAAGGTTGCCTCACGCTCCGCGATAGGTGCCGAAGCTCCAGCGGTTGCCCTCGGGATCGGCGACGGTGAAGCCGCGCGAGCCGTAGTCCTCGTCACGCAGACCGCGGATTTCGGCCGCGCCGTGCGCCAGCGACTGCGCGAGGAGCTCGTCGGGCCGGTCGGTCACCACGTAGACGGATCCGGCGCCGGCCTTGGTCGCCTCGACCTCGCCGACCGACCGCACGGCGGACCCCAGCATGACGCCGCCGCCTTCGGGCCAGACCATCTCGCAGTGCACGACCTCGCCGTCGGCCTCCCCCGGTACGACGAGATGTTCCTTGAACCCGAACGCCTCCACGAGGAAGCGGATGGCGGCGGGAGCGTCCTGATAGGACAAACAGGGCCAGCAGGTAGGTGGTGGTGTGCTCATGACGGCAACTCTGCGCCCTGACCGTGCTCGCCGCCTTGTACGAATGGAAGCTCGGCCGCGATCCACTCGGTCGGGGTCGCCCCGCACAGCGCCCGCCAGTCCCGGTTGAAGTGCGCCTGGTCGGTGTAACCGCAGGCAGCGGCCACTTCCGTCAACGTGGGCCGACGTTCGCCGCGCAGCATCCGGTTCGCCCGCTCGAACCTCATCACGCGGCCCATGACCTTCGGTGTGAGCCCGTACTCGGCCGCGAACCGGGCGCTCAGGTGCTGCCGGCTCCACCCGACCTCGGCCGCGATCTCCGCGACCGGTGCCCCGGCGGCGAGCCGCTGCCACGCCCACGCCACCTCGACCTGCTGCCGCACCGGTTTCACGAGCCTGCCCAGCATCTCGTCCATGCGCGCGAACCGATCCGTCCACGTCGGCGCGTCCTGCAGCCGTTCGCGCAGCTCAGCGGCCGGCGCGTCGAGGGAGTCGAGCCCAACCGTGAGGGCGCTGAGCTCGCCGGCGGGCATGCCGAAGAACGCCCGCATCCCCAGCGGCGTGAGGTCGCACTGGACGCCGTGCTGGAACCCGTCGTGGGTGATGATCACGGCCTCGTCGTGCAGCCCGCCGCACAGCGCGGCGAACCGGCCCTCGGACAGGTCGACCGTGCCGTCCATCGTGACCACGAGCGTGAGCGAGCGCGACGGCAGGCCGCGGTGAATGCCGGGCTCGGTGCGCATCCGATACCCGGAGTACCGCGTCACGAACGGCCTCAGTCGCGGGTGCGGCAGGCCGACGACGTGCTCGACGTCCACGCCGCCGATGCTAGAACAATTCGCCCAGGACCAGCAGTCCAGCGCCTGTTGGCACCAGGTCGGGGCCGTAGGACGTGACGCTCACGTCCACGTCCGGCATCGCCCGCAGGTACAGGTCCGGAGACTCCAGGACCTTCCGTCCACTCAGGACGATCTGGTCGAGGTCCAGCAACTGCACCAGGTTCGCCACCGCCGCGCCGAGCACCCGTGCCGCCTCCACCCCGGTCGTGGCCGCGTGCACCGCCTCCACGCACCCACGCCGTCCGCAGACGCACAGCGGCCCGTCGAGCTGGATAGTCGTGTGCCCGAACTCGCCCGCCCCCGACCGGGCGCCTCGATGCACCTCGCCTCCGAGGAGCAGCCCCACGCCCAGACCGGTGCCCACGAACACGAGCGCCGCGTCCCGCAACGGTCGTCGCCACGCCTCGGCGAGCACGGCCGCGTTGGTGTCCTTGTCGACGACGACCGGCAGCCCGAGCCGTTCCTCCGCCAGTGCCCTCAACGGGACCGAGGACCAGCCCGGCAAGCCGTTCGGCGACACCACGCCGTCGCGGAAGTCCAGCGGTCCGGCGATGCCGATGCCCAGGCCGAGCACCTTCTCCCCCGCCTCGACCAACGGCTCCAGGGCGTCCAGCACGTCGTCCGGCGTGAACATCGGGGCCAGCGGCGCGACCGCCGACGACACCACCTCGCCGGTCAGGTCGAGCTTCACCACCCGCAGCTCGTCACGGTCGACGTACGCCCCGTACGCACAGGCCCCGTCTGCGGCGAGCCGCAACGACATCCTCGGTTTGCCACGGCCCCCGTCGCGCACGGCGCCGGTCTCCTCCAGCAGACCCGCCGAGATGAGCCTCGCCACGATCTTCGAGACCGCCTGCGGGGTCAGTCCGGCCTGGCCGGCGATGGAAGCCCTGCTCAGCGCCCCGGAGCGGACGAGTCTGAGCACTGTCCTGTCGTTGTGCGAACGCAGCGAGGTGAGGTCCACGGTCGCAATTATTCAACAGCGTTGCTTTAATCGGAAGCATGACTCGAGTCGGACTTCTGGGCTACGGCATCGCGGGGCGGGTCTTCCACGCCCCGCTGATCTCCTCCACGGACGGCATGGACCTCGTCGCGATCGTCACGGCGAACCCGGAGCGGCAGGCGCAGGCCCGTGCCGCGCACCCGGACGCCAAGATCGTCACCGCCGACGAGCTGTTCGAGCTGGACCTCGACCTCATCGTCGTCGGCACGCCGAACAGGACGCACGTCGAGTACGCCCGCAAAGCCATCAGCAAGGGCGTCGCGGTCGTGGTCGACAAGCCGTTCGCGCCGTCGTCGGCCGAAGCCGCCGAACTCGTGGCCGCCGCCCAGGCCGCGCAGGTGCCGCTCACGGTCTTCCAGAACCGCCGCTGGGACAGCGATTTCCTCACCGTCCGCAAGATCATCGGCCAGGTGGGTGAAGTTCGGCGGTTCGAGTCTCGATACGACCGCTGGGTGCCGGAGATCTGGGACAACTGGCGCGAGTTCGGCGCCCCGGAGGAGGCCGGCGGCCTGCTCTACGACCTGGGCGCGCACCTCGTCGACCAGGCGTTGCAGCTGTTCGGTCCGGTCAGGAGCGTCTACGCCGAACTCGACCGGCGCCGTCCCGGTGCGCAGGTGGACGACGACGTGTTCGTGGCGCTGACGCACGAGAACGGTGTCCGCTCCCACCTGTGGGCCAACGCGCACGCGGCGAACCTCGGGCCGCGCTTCCGGCTGCTCGGCAGCGAGGGCGCGTTCGAGATCAGCGGCCTGGACGAGCAGGAGGACGCGCTCGAAGCCGGCCGCCGCCCCACCGATCCGGACTGGGGCCGCGAAGAACGGACCGGCCGGCTCGGCATCCTCGACGACACCACCGAGATCGCCGTCGAACCCGGTGCGTACCAGACCTTCTACGCCGAACTGCAGGCCGGACGGATCCCCGTCGACCCCGCGAGCGCCGTGGACGCGCTGCGGGTCATCGAGGCTGCTTTCCTTTCCGCACGCGAGAACAAGGTGGTGTCCCTGTGAGCCCGTCCAGCGAAGAACTGCTCGCCCAGGAGCGGAAGCTCCAGTTCACCCGCTTCGGCAACGACGTCGCGATCGATCTCGGCCTGCACCTGCTCGCCGCCGCGAAGGAACAGGGCCTGCCGATCGCGATCTCGGTGCAGCGGCACGGGCACCGGCTCTTCCACGTCGCACTGCCCGGTACCGCGCCGGACAACGACAGGTGGCTGGAGCGCAAGGCGCGTGTCGTCGACCTGTTCGGCCACAGTTCGTTCTACGTCGGCACGACGTTCCGCGAAAAGGGCTCGACGTTCGAGGCGGAGTCGGGGCTCGACCCGGCGCTGTACGCGGCGCACGGCGGCGTCTTCCCGGTCATCCTCCGCGGCACGGGCCCGGTCGGCACCGTCGGCGTCTCCGGGCTTCCCCAGGCGCAGGACCACGCGTTCGTCGTCACCGAGCTGGAATCATTCCTGAACGGCCGCGAAGCGTAATAGCACGAATAGCCGTTGGTACAAAATCCGGCTATCGCCTCCGAACATCACCGGAAGGCGCGACTGTGCATTACCCCACACCACTTCGAGTGGATTCGACCCCACTCGAAGTGGTGTGTTCATATCATCCGGACAAGGCCCGCCGGTGCGCTCGAAAGAGTGATCCTACTGGGCCAAACGAGTGCCCTATTCCATCAATGCGCGAATAGCGCTCGGTCACCCACCTGCCGATACAACACCGGTTGCCTGCGGCAGCAGTTGTACGCTCCGTAGCATCATCAGGCCTAAACCACCCACCCGAATGTCGCCTTTTTGGCCCCTTCACAGCTCTCAAGAGCGCGAACTAACGTCCGTTCCGGCTTATCGGTTTGGTCCATTAGCGCATTGAGATAGGTGGGTGTGGGTTGTGACTGTGACGGATTCTGACCTCAATGAGGGCCGTCAGCAGCTGAGTTTGGGCACGGCCGCCGCACGTAATCTGGCCACGACCACCAAGTCCGTCCCGCAGATGCAGGGAATCACTTCCCGCTGGCTGCTCAAGGTGCTGCCCTGGGTGCAGGCGGCGGGTGGTGCCTATCGCGTCAACCGGCGGCTCACCTACACGCTGGGCGACGGCCGCGTCTCGTTCACCAACATCGGCGCGGAGATCCGCGTGGTGCCGATGGAGCTCACCGAACTGGCACTGCTCAAGGGCTTCGACGACGAAGAGGTCCTCGCGGCGCTCGCCGGCCGCTTCACGCAGCAGGAGTTCGGCATCGGCGACGTCATCGTCGAGAAGGGCCGCCCGAAGGACACCGTCGTGCTGATCGCGCACGGCAAGGTCGACAAGGTCGGCACCGGTGAGTACGGCGGCGACACCGTGCTCGGCAACCTCGCCGACGGCCAGTACTTCGGCGAGACCGTGCTGGCCGGGCCGCAGGGCGAGTGGGAGTACACCGCCAAGGCGGTCACCCCGGTCACCGTGCTCACGCTGTCGTGGGACGACTTCCAGGCGCTCAACGGGGAAGCGGGCGGCCTGCGCGCACACATCCAGCAGACCTTCAACAGCCGCAACAAGCCTCAGGACGAGCACGGCGAGGCCGAGATCGGCATGTCGTCCGGTCACGACGGCGAGCCCGTCCTGCCCGGCACGTTCGTCGACTACGAGCTCTCGCCGCGCGAGTACGAGCTGAGCGTCGCCCAGACCGTGCTGCAGGTCCACAGCCGGGTCGCGGACCTCTACAACAACCCGATGGACCAGGTCGAGCAGCAGTTGCGGCTCACGATCGAGGCCCTGCGCGAACGCCAGGAGCACGAGATCGTCAACAACAGGTCGTTCGGCCTGCTGCACAACGCGGACCTCAAGCAGCGCATCCACACCCGTTCCGGCCCGCCCACCCCGGACGACTTCGACGAGCTGCTGTCGATCGTGTGGAAGGACCCCGGCTACTTCCTCGCGCACCCGCGCACGATCGCGGCGTTCGGCCGTGAGCTCAACAAGCGCGGCCTCTACCCGCAGCACATCGACTTCAACGGCCAGCAGGTGCCGGCCTGGCGCGGCGTCCCCGTCCTGCCGTGCAACAAGATCCCGGTCTCCGACACCCGCACGTCGTCGGTGATGCTGATCCGCACCGGCGAGCAGAACCAGGGCGTCATCGGCCTGCACCAGACCGGCATCCCGGACGAGTACCAGCCCGGCCTGTCGGTGCGGTTCATGGGCATCAACGACCAGGCGATCATCAACTACCTGGTCAGCGCCTACTACTCGGCCGCCATCATGGTGCCGGACGCGATCGGTGTGCTGGAGCACGTCGAGCTCGGTCGCGAGGGATAGGTCTTGGCCTCCTTCACCATGCCGGAGTTCTACGTGCCGCACCCGGCGCGGATGAACCCCCACCTCGAACGCGCCCGCGTCCACTCGACTCAGTGGGCGCGGGACATGGGGATGCTCGACACCGGGGTGTGGACCGACGAGATCCTCGCGGGCGACGACTACGGGTTCATGTGCGCGTGGACCCATCCGGACGCGCCCGCGGAGATCCTCGACCTCATCACGGACTGGTACGTCTGGGTCTTCTACTTCGACGACGAGTTCTTCGCGGAGTTCAAGCAGAGCAAGGACGTGTCGGGAGCGAAGGCGTATCTCGACCGGTTGCCGGCGTTCATGCCCCTCAACGGCACGGACCCGTGGCCGGAGCCGCAGAACCCGACCGAACGCGGCCTCGTCGACCTGTGGCAGCGGACGATTCCGCTGATGTCGCAGGACTGGCGGCGCCGGTTCACCACGAGCACCCACAACCTGCTGCTCGAGTGCATGTGGGAGATCAAGAACATCGAGAGCGGCACGGTCGCCAACCCGATCGAGTACATCGAGATGCGCCGCAAGGTCGGCGGCGCGCCGTGGTCGGCGAACCTGGTGGAGGTCTCCGAGGCAGCCGAGGTGCCCGCGTCCATCGCGGGCACCCGGCCGCTGCGGGTCCTGTCCGACACGTTCTCCGACGCGATCCACCTGCGCAACGACATCTTCTCGTACGAGCGGGAAGTGTTGAAGGAGGGTGAGAACTCCAACGGGGTGCTCGTGTTCGAGAAGTTCTTCGGCCACGACACGCAGACCGCGGTCGAGGCCGTGAACACGCTGCTGACCTCACGCCTGCACCAGTTCGAGAACACCGTCTTCACCGAGCTGCCCGTGCTGTTCTCCGAGAACGGCGTGGACCCGCTGGAGCAGGCGCGCGTGCTCAAGTACGTGAAGGGCCTGCAGGACTGGCAGTCCGGCGGACACGAGTGGCACCTGCACGCCGGCCGCTACACCAAGGTCGAAGGAGGCGCGGGCAACTCCGCTTTCTTCCGCACGATCCTGCGCGGGCCGACCGGCCTGGGCACCTCCGCGGCGTGGCTGGGGGTCGCTCGTGGTTGAGGTTCCCTCGTTCGACATGCCTTTCGCCGCAAGGCTTTCACCGCACGTCGACCGCGTCCGCCAGCACACCAGGACGTGGGTGCGGGACATGGGCATGCTCAACGGCGCGCCGTGGACCGAGGCGTTCTACGACGCCGCGGACTACGGCGGTTTCGGCCCGCTGACCCACCCGACGGCGTCCTTGGACGACCTGAAGCACATCAACGACTGGCACACGTGGGGTTTCTACGTGAGCGACGCGTTCCGGGACGGCTTTCTCCGGCCGCGCAACGTCGCGGGCGGCAAGGCGTTCGTGGCCGCGTTGAAGTCGGTGCTGAGCGGCTCACTCCCCTCGGCGAACCCGGCCGAGCGGGGCCTTGCCGACCTGGTCTCGCGGTCCACTCTGGACAACGAGGACCAGGAGCACCTGGTCGAGTTCTTCGACGCGTTGCTGTGGGAGCTGCACAACACCGCACAGGGTCGAGTGCCCGACCCGATCGACCTCGTGGAGATGCGGCGCCGGTCGATCGCCACGGAACTGTCCGCGAAGCTCGCCCGCAAGTCCGTCGGCGCGGAACTGCCCGCGGAGTTGTTGCGCAACAGCACCATGCGGGCTCTGGTGGACTCGTTCGGCGACGTTCCCGCTCTGCGCCAGGAGATCGTCGGCTTCGACCACACCTACGCGACCGGTGGCAGCACGACCAGCGCGGTCCTCGCCGTGCAGCAGTTCTTCGACTGCGACCTCCAGCAGGCCGTGTCGGTCGTCGGCGACCTGATCGCGGCCCGGTTGCGGCAGATCGGCTCGATCCTCGGCGAGCTGCCGTCCCTCGCCGACGAGTACGGCCTCGACGCGGAGGCCAAGGCCGGGTTGTCCCGGTACGTCGAAGCACTGAAGTCGTGGCTGGCCGGTGAACTGCTGTGGACACAGCGATCCGGCCGATTCAGCTACTCCCCGGTCCCCACCCGGAAGTCGTTCCACCGGCCGTCCGGACTCGGCACGGCAGCACTACTCGTTCGCTAGTTCCAACCCAGCACCAACAGATTGGCAGGACTTCCAGTGACTGTTACCGATCCGGGCCTTGGGGTCGAGGGCGGGCAGCTGAGCCTTTCCACGAAGGCGGCCCGCAACCTCTCGACGACCACCAAGTCCGCACCGCAGATGCAGGGGATCTCGCCCCGGTGGCTGCTGCGCATGCTGCCCTGGGTCGAGGCGAAGGGTGGTGCGTTCCGCGTCAACCGCCGGCTCACCTTCGCGATCGGCGACGGCCGGGTCACGTTCACCTCGGTGGGTTCCGAGGTGCGGATCGTGCCGCAGGAGCTGGCGGAGTTCGTGCTGCTGCGCGGGTTCGAGGACGAGGCCGCGCTGACCGCCGTCGCGAACCGCTTCGAGCAGCGCGAGTACCTGCCGGGCGAGGTGATCGCGCACCGCGGCGAGTCCGTCGACGAGATCATCGTCATCGCGCACGGCAAGGTCACCAAGACCGGGCTCGGCGAGTACGGCGACGACGTGGCGCTGGGCACGATCGCGGACGGCGAGTACATCGGCGACGAGCCGGTGCTGTCCGGTGCCGACAAGGACTGGAGCTTCACCGCTCGTGCGCTGACGCCGACGACGGCCGTCGTGCTGTCGCGGGCGGCGTTCCGGCAGCTCAACGGGCAGATCGAGCCGTTGCGCGAGCACATCGAGCAGCAGCTGGCGAACCCGACGAACGCGTCGAACAAGCACGGCGAGGCCGAGATCGACATCTCGTCCGGCCACGACGGCGAGCCCACGCTGCCCAGCACGTTCGTCGACTACGAGCTGCGCCCGCGGGAGTACGAACTCTCGGTGGCGCAGACGATCGTGCGCGTCCACACGCGCGTGGCCGACCTCTACAGCCAGCCGATGGACCAGGTCGAGCACCAGTTGCGGCTGACCATCGAGGCCCTGCGCGAGCGGCAGGAGTTCGAGCTCATCAACAACAAGGAGTTCGGCCTGCTCGCCAACGCCGACCTCAAGCAGCGGGTCAGCACGAACTCCGGCCCGGTGACGCCGGACGACATGGACGAGCTGATCTCGCGGCGCCGCAACACCAAGCTGATCCTGGCCCACCCCAAGGCGATCGCGGCGTTCGGCCGGCAGCTCAACAACCGCGGCCTGTACGTGCCGACCGTGGAGGTCGAGGGCAAGCCGCTGCAGTCGTGGCGCGGCATCCCGATCGCGCCGTGCGACAAGATCCCGGTCAACAAGAACGGCACCACGTCGATCATCGCGATGCGGCTCGGCGAGGAGAAGCAGGGCGTCGTCGGTCTGCGCCAGACCGGCATCCCCGACGAGTACGAGCCCGGCCTCAACGTGCGGTTCATGGGCATCGACGAGCACGCGATGCTCAAGTACCTGGTGTCCACGTACTACTCGGCGGCCGTGCTCGTGCCGGACGCGCTGGGTGTGCTCGAGAACGTGGAGATCGGTCTCTAAGTCATGACAGCCGAGATGACCGAACCGCTGGCGGCCGGCAGGCCCGCCGGTGAGCTGCTCGCGTGGAGCCGGAGCCTCGTGCTTCCGGCTCTGCGCAAGGCCGTCGACCAGTTGCCGCCGTCGATGCGCACGATCGCGGAGTACCACCACGGGTGGCGTGACGAGTACGGCAACCCGGTGCTGGAGAACGGCGGCAAGGCGATCCGCCCCGCGCTGGTGCTGCTGGCGGCCGAGGCCGTCGGTGGCACCGCCGCCTCCGCTGTTCCGGCGGCGGTCGCGGTGGAGCTGATCCACAACTTCTCACTGCTGCACGACGACGTGATGGACCGCGACACGACCCGGCGCCACCGGGCCACGGCGTGGACCGTGTTCGGCGTCAACGCGGCGATCCTGGCAGGCGACGCGTTGCAGGCGCTGGCCGTCGACGTCCTCGCGGCGTCAGGGCATCAGCGTGCCGTGGAGGCGATCCGGACGCTGGGCGACGCCACGGTGGCGTTGCTCGAAGGGCAGGCGTACGACCTGGACTTCGAGACGCGCAACGACGTGCGGGTGCCCGAGGTCGAGCGGATGGCACGGGGCAAGACGGGCGCTTTGCTGGGCGCCTCAACGGCTTTGGGCGCGTTGTACGGCGACGGGTCCGACGAGCAGGTCGAGGCGATGCGCGGCTACGGCGCCGAACTGGGTCTGGCGTTCCAGCACGTGGACGACCTGCTCGGCATCTGGGGTGACCCGGCGGTGACCGGCAAGGCCGCGCACTCGGACCTGGTGAACCGCAAGAAGTCCCTGCCCGTCGTCCGTGCGCTGAACGCCGGTGTGCCCGCCTCCGCGGAGCTGGGGACGTTGTACTTCGGCGCGCAGGAGATGAACGCGGAAACGCTTGTGCGGGCGGCATCCCTGGTCGACATGGCCGGTGGTCGCGCGTGGAGCCAGACACAGGCCGACGAACTCCACACGCAGGCACTGGTTCGTCTCGGCGAGGCCTCACCGACCGCGCGTGCGGCGGTGGAGCTCGGCACGCTCGCCCAGCTGGTCACCCACCGGGACCACTGAATCCCTTTTTTGGAAGGCACTAGATGACGGAACATCCGCCGCGTTCGGTGCTGCTCGCCTCACCCCGGTCGTTCTGCGCCGGGGTGGAGCGCGCCATCGAGATCGTGGAACGACTGCTCGACCAGCGCGGCGGCCCCATCTACGTGCGCAAGCAGATCGTGCACAACATCCACGTCGTGCGCTCGCTCGAGGCTCGTGGCGCCGTGTTCGTGGAGGAGCTGTCCGAGGTGCCTTTCGGTGCCACGGCGGTCTTCTCCGCGCACGGCGTCTCCCCCGCCGTGCGCGCTGAGGCTCGAGACCGCTCGCTGGACGTGCTGGACGCGACCTGTCCGCTGGTGACGAAGGTGCACGCCGAGGCACGGCGCTTCGCCGAGCGTGGCGACACCATCGTGCTGATCGGGCACGCCGGGCACGAGGAGGTCGAGGGCACGTTCGGCGAGGCTCCCGACCAGATGGTGCTGGTGGAGACCGTGGCCGACGTCGAGGCGCTGGAGATCACCGGTCCGGTGTCCTACCTGACGCAGACGACGCTGGCCGTGGACGAGACGACCGAGGTGATCGAGGCGCTGGAGCGGAAGTTCCCGCAGGTGCGCGGCCCCGGTTCGGACGACATCTGTTACGCCACCACGAACCGGCAGGTCGCCATCCGCGAGGTCGCCGCGCGGTCGGACCTGGTGCTGGTGGTGGGGTCGAGGAACTCGTCCAACTCGGTGCGGATGGTCGAGCTCGCCGCCCGTGGCGGCACACCGGCCTACCTGATCGACGACGCGTCCGAGATCGACCCGGCCTGGCTTTCCGGTGTGTCGTCGGTGGGGTTGTCGGCCGGTGCTTCGGCGCCCCCTGAGCTGGTGGACGAGGTCGTGGCGGCGTTGGAAGCACTGGGTTCCGTCTCCGTGTCGACGCACACGACCGCGACGGAGACGATCGCCTTCACGTTGCCGCTGGCGGTGCGCCGTGCTGGCTGACATCGCCTCGCCCGCGGACGTCCGGGCGCTCTCGTCCTCTGAACTTTCTTCGCTGGCGGCGGAGATCCGGTCGTTCCTGATCTCCAAGGTGCACCGGACCGGTGGCCATCTCGGCCCGAACCTGGGTGCCGTCGAGCTGACGATCGGGGTGCACCGGGTCTTCAACTCGCCCACCGACGTGGTGCTGTTCGACACCGGGCACCAATCGTACGTGCACAAGATGCTGACCGGCCGGTGCTCCGACTTCGACTCGTTGCGCCAGGCCGGTGGCATGTCCGGCTATCCGTCCGCCGCCGAGTCCGCGCACGACGTCATCGAGAACTCGCACGCCTCCACCGCACTGTCCTATGCGGACGGTCTGGCCAAGGCGTTCGAACTCGGCGGCACCGATCGCCGGGTCGTCGCCATCGTCGGGGACGGCGCGCTGACCGGTGGGATGTGCTGGGAGGCGCTGAACAACATCGGCGGCTCCTCGCGTCCCGTCGTGGTGCTGCTGAACGACAACGGCCGCTCCTACGACCCGACGACCGGTGGTTTCGCGGCGTCTTTGCTGGCCGGGTCGGCGCGGCACCTGTTCGAGGCGTTGGGTCTCGCCTACATCGGCGAGGTCGACGGGCACGACGTCCACGCGGTCGAGAACGCCCTGTGGGAGGCCAAGTCCCTCGGTCGTCCGGTCGTCGTGCACTGCAAGACGGTGAAAGGCAAGGGGTACGAGGCCGCGGAGTCCGACGAGGCCGACCGCATGCACGCCGTCGGCGCGTCCGGTGCCTCCGGCGGGCGAACGTGGACCGACGCGTTCTCGGACGAGATCGTGGCCATCGGTGCTGCGCGTCCGGACGTCGTGTGCCTGACCGCGGCGATGCTGGAACCGGTGGGGCTGCGGCCTTTCTCCGAACACTTCCCGGCGCGTGTGTTCGACGTCGGGATCGCCGAGCAGCACGCCGTGACGTCCGCCGCCGGCATGGCCATGGGCGGCCTGCACCCGGTCGTCGCCGTCTACGCGACGTTCCTGTCCCGCGCCTTCGACCAGTTGCTGATGGACGTGGCCCTGCACCGGCTCCCGGTGACGTTCGTGCTGGACCGCGCCGGCGTGACCGGCCCGGACGGCGCGTCGCACCACGGCATGTGGGACGCCTCCGTGCTGCCCGTCGTGCCCGGCCTGCGCCTGGCCGCACCACGCGATCCGGCTTCTCTGGCCGAGTTGCTGCGCGAAGCCGTCGAGGTGTCGGACGGCCCGACGGTCGTGCGCTATCCGAAGGCCGCCGTCGGTCCGGACGTGCCCGCACTGCGGCGCGTGAACCACTTCGACGTGCTGCGCGAGGAACCGGACGCCGAGGTGCTGCTGATCGCGGTGGGCCCTCTCGCCGGCCCCTGTCTGGCCGCGGCGGAGGACCTGGCGTCGCACGACGTCCGCGTCACCGTGGTCGATCCACGCTGGACCGCTCCCCTGGACCCGCACCTGGTCAAGTACAGCGGCCAGCACCGCCTGGTCCTGGCGGTCGAGGACACCACGTCGACCGGTGCCCTGGGCGCACGCCTGGGTCAGGCCCTGGCCGGTTCCCCGACCTGCGTGGCGACTTTCGCGCTGCCACCACGCTTCCTGCCGCACGATTCCCGCGCCCGCATCCTGCGAGCGCACGGCCTGGACGCCGCCGGCATCACGACGAGCGTGCTGAAGCGCCTCGGCGTGAAGTGACGAGCCAGCCGATGGCGAACGCCAGCGCGATCGCCCCCGCCCCGACCAACGGCGCTTTGAGTTCGGCGGGCAGTGGCAACGGGCGCAGGGCGGTCGCGAGGCTGAGCAGAATCGGCCCCTGCACGACGAACGCGACGTAGGCGGACCGCGCCAGCCCCTCGGTGAAGGGCCCCTGGCGCGCGAGCCGGCGCTGCGCCAGCCCGATCAACCACAGACTCCCGGCCACCACGAGGATCCCCTCGACCAGCGCGAGGACGGCGGCCTGCCACTTGAGCCCACCGAGGAACGGCTCAGCGCTCTTGGCCAGATCCAGCACCCCCATGAGCGCCGCGGCTATGGGGAGCAGGGCGATCGTGCCGATGACGATGTTGCGGGTCATCCGGTAGATCTCGTCCGGCACCCATTCCGCGAGCTTGCGCCCGCCGATCGCACCCAGCAGCAACATTCCCAGGCACTGCGGCCACCACCACAGGTGCAGATCGCCCACCTGCCCGCTGCGCGCCGGGAAGACCAGCCGCGTCAGGAACGTCGTCCCCGCCACGATCATCGTCATGCCGACGACGGTTCTCGTGGTGATCGTGCGTTCTCTGATCGGTGGCGCCAGTGCGATCGCGATGCTGAAGATCAGCAAGACCCCGACGAACCATAACGACCCGCTGTCCAGGAACGGCTGCCGGTCCGTGAACGCCTGCCACCACGAGACGTCCCGCCCGGCCCCGTTGTAGGCGATCCACACGAACGTCGGCCAGACGACCAGCGCGGTGACGACCCACGGCGTGCCGAGCCGCACGAGCCGCTCGACGATGAACCGCCGCCGCCCTTTGCGCTCGATCGAGCCGGGCGTGAAGATCCCGGCCATGAAGTAGAAGGTGCCCATGAAGAACAACCCCGACGGCCCGATCACCGCCGCCAGCACCGTCTCGACGCCGGGGTGGAACGTGACCTCGTTGACCTCGTCGTAGGGCCAGCCACCGATCGCGGCGTAGCCGAGCAGCGCGTGGCCGCCGATGACCCACGCCACCAGGATCACCTTCAGGTTGTCCACTGCGGACAATCTCATGGTTTTCATGGTCCGCTTCGCGACGCGATCACGCCAGCGGCCAAGGGGGCGGACCGCGCTAGGCGGAGAACAGCTGGTCGAGCCGGTAGTCGATGATCCGCGTGGCCTGGTCCGCGTCGTAGGCGTCGACCAGCATCGCGCTGAGGAGGCCGGCGGTCATGGTCGCGAGCGCGTCCGCCTCCAGCTGGAGGTCGAGGTGTGACGGGACCCGGTCGCGTTTGCGGGCGAGTCCGAGCTGGTCAGCGAGCAGGCGCACGAGGTAGGGCATCATCGCCTGCTGGTCCGGCGCCTGACCGCCGCGCGTGACGTCCACCGCGAAGTAGGCGATCTGCACCGCGCAGAGCATGCGGCTGCGCTCGTCCGTCGGCAGGACCGCGAGCAGACATGCCCGCATGACGGCGCGTTCGTCACCGGTCTGCATCGCCTCCGCGATGCGGTGCCCGGCACGTTCGGCGCCCAGCTCGGTGATCCGCTGCCAGGCGTGCCGCAGCATCTCTTCCTTGGTCGGGAAGTAGTACTGGATCTGGAACATCGACACGCCCGCCTCCGCCGCGACCGCGCGCAGCGTCACCGACTGAAGGCCTCGCGTCGAAGCGATCCGGAAGAGCGCCTCCGCGAGGTCACGCCGTTTCTCCTCGTGGTCGACGCGCTTCGGCATGTGATCACTGTGTCACAACGACCGGTGTCGACGACCACCCCGCGGCGCTGTTACATTGCATCTGCATTGGAAAAACAACCTGGGGGGTGTGATGGTCGGGAAGTTCGTGGACCAGAAGGCACAGGAGCGCTACTTCGCCACCTACGAGGCGATCCGGCGGAAGTGGCCGGTGCCGTCGGAGGAACTGGACGTGGAGACGCGGTTCGGCTCGACCCGCGTCCGGCGCAGCGGCACCGGTTCGCCGATAGTCCTGCTGCCCGGCGCGATGGGCACGTCGTTGTCCTGGTACTTCTACGCCGCCGAACTGGCGGCGCGGCACACCGTGTACGCCGTCGACACGATCGGTGAACCGGGGCACTCGGTACAGACCCGGCCCTTGGAGAGCACCGACGACGAGGCGGACTGGCTCGCCGACGTCCTCGCGGGCCTCGGCCACGAGAAGGTCCACCTGGTCGGGATCTCGCGCGGCGCCTACCTGGCCCTGAACCTCGCCACCCGGCGTCCCACCGGGGTCGCCGGCGTCCTCGCGTTCGAACCGGGCGGGTTCGGGATCGCCTTCCTGAGGTTCGTCCTCTGGAGCATCGGCGAGCTGTCCCGCTGGTGGCTGCCCGCCGCGATCCTGCGCCGGGTCAGCGCCGGCGATCCCGCCGTGCGCCACACGATGCGCCCGCTGGTGTTCCGCGGCCTCAAGTACAAGATCCAGATGGCTCCGCTGCACGAGTTCACCGATGACGAACTGCGGTCGATCGACGTGCCCACCTACTTCGTCCTGGGCGAGCGCTCGCTGATCAACGCGCGGGAACTCGCCTCGCGCGTCGAGTCGCTCGTCCCGCGCGTGCGCACCGAGATCGTGCCTGGGGCGACCCATGCGCTGAACCTGGAGGAACTTGAGCTGACCACCGCGCAGATCCTCGCCTTCGCCGGGGAGAACCACGCCGGCCTGCCGGACTGAACTAGCTCTGAGGTGCCAGGCGTCCTGGGGGTCGCCTGGCGCTTCGAGCGTTCGCGGGGTTCGCGAGGCGTTCCGCGTTCCCGGAGTTCGCGAGATGCTTCCGGCGCTCCCGAAGTTCGCGACGCGTCTCCGCGTTCCCGGAGTTCACGAGACGCCTCCGGCGTTCTCGTTGCCGCACAACGCTTCCAGCGTCGCACGGACGCGGCTACGGCCGGTCCCCCGTGTACACGCCCATCGTCCGGAACCGCAGCCCCGGCTCCCGGTACTCCTCCATCGCGTGCGCGATCCACCCCACGACCCGCGCGATCGCGAAGATCGCCTCGCCGGCGTCCGGCGCCATCTTGAACAGCAGGGCGAACTGGGCCAGCGCCAGGTCGACGTTCGGGAACGTCTGCGACTGGGTGGCGATCACCTTGTCCGCCACCAGGTCGCCGTGACCGCGCAGCAGGGCGAAGAGGTGGTCGGCGCGCGGGTCGCGGCGCTGGTAGACGCGGTGGCCGAAGCCCGGGATGGGCTGGCCGGACCGCAGGTGCTCGGCAACGGTGCCCATCGGGTCGGACTGGGCCTGCAGCAGGAACCGGTACGCGATCGTGGTGGCGGCGCCGTGCTTCTGGCCCTCCATCGCGCCCATGCCCGCGGACACGACGGCGTACGGGTTGGCGTGGGCGGAGGCGGCGACCCTGGCGGCCATGGTCGAGATGGCCAGGTCGTGGTCGGCCAGCAGGATCAGGGCGGCGTTGAGCAGGTCGGGCTGCGCGGGCTCCGGCGAGAGGCGGGCCCACAGGCGTTCGGCGATGTCGGTGCCCTGCGGCCTTCCAATCAGCGGGAGCGACTCGACGACGTCGGCGATCAGGGACTTGGCCGTGGTGACGGCCCGGTCGAGGTCGTAGCGCAGCGGGTCGCCGACGCTGGCCAGGGCGATGGCCACGCGAACCCGGTCGGTGAGGGTGGCGCTGTCGGGCAGGGCCATCCAGATCTCCTGGCCCTCGGGGAACTGCATGCCCGCCGAGTCGATCTCGGTCCACAGCCAGTGCGCGACGTCCTCGAAGCGCTTGGTGCTGGAGAGTTCGGGGACGGAACGGCCGCGGTAGTGCAGGCGGTCGTTCTCCAGCAGGGAGATGCGGGTGCGGATGCGATCCGTCACAGCGGCCACTGCTCCGCGCGCACCAGTGCGCTGCGCCAGGGCCTCCACCTCGGCGACGCCGAACATGCTGTGGCGGTTCACCTTCGTGCTGGTCAGGTGGCCGCGGCTGACGTACGCGTAGACCGTCGCCGGTTTCACGCCCAGGCGGCGAGCAGCTTGATTCGTCGTCAACATTGATTCCATCAACGTTGACTGTACAAGACATGTTGACGGAGCCTGGTGTCCATGTTGATTGATGCACCCAAAGGGCTTAAAGACGTCGTCGTCACCACGACCCTGATCGGGGACGTGAACGGTGCCGCGGGCTACTACCACTACCGCGAGCACGACGCGATCGAACTGGCCAGGACGCGGTCGTTCGAGGACGTGTGGTTCCTCTTCACCGAGGGCAGGCTGCCGGACCCGGACGAGGCAGCGCTGTTCGCCCGCCAGACCGCCGAGCTGCGCCCTTTGCCCGCGGCGATCCGCGAGGTGCTGCCCGCCGTCGCGCGGTCGGGGTGCACGGCGCTGGCCGGGCTGCGGACCGCGTTGTCGATGCTGCCGGCGCAGCCGATGTGGGACGCGCCGATGAGCACCAGGAAGGCGGACGCGCTCAAGGTCAGCGCGATGACGCCGACGATCCTCGCGGCACTGCACCGGCTCAAGCTCGGACTTGATCCCGTCAACCCCAGGGTTGATTTGTCCACGTCGGCGAACTGGTTGTACATGTTGACCGGGCAGGAGCCGTCAACATGGGCGAGTCACGCCGTCGAGCAGTACCTGATCGCCACGATCGACCACGGCTTCAACGCGTCGACGTTCACCGCGCGCGTGGTCGCGTCGGCAGGAGCGGACGTCGTGTCGGCGGTGACGGCGGCGATCGGCACGTTCTCCGGGCCGCTGCATGGGGGCGCGCCGGACCGGGCGCTGGAGGCGCTCGACCTCATCGGGACGCCGGACAACATCGACGCCTGGGTGCGGGAGCGCATCGAACAGGGCGACCGGATCATGGGTTTCGGGCACGCCGTCTACAAGACCGAAGACCCGCGGGCGCGTCTGCTCAAGGAGATCGCGCTGGAGCAGCCCACGCGGCTCACGGAGTTCGCGGTCACCGTCGAGCGCAGGGTCACGGAGCTGCTGGCCGAACTCAAGCCCGGCCGGCAGCTGTACGCGAACGTGGAGTTCTACGCCGGCGTGGTGATGGAGCAGTGCGGCATCCCGCGAGAGATGTTCACGCCGACGTTCGCGTGCAGCCGGGTGATCGGGTGGTGTGCCAACGCGCTCGAACAGTCCGAGGACACGAAGATCATCCGCCCGGTCGCCCGCTACACGGGGCCGGAGCCCCAAATCATCGGACACTGAATCGGGCCCTGAATCAGGCGCTGAATCAGGTGAGGTACCGCAGGTCGTTGCGCACGCGGCTGCGGTCGCGGTCGTTGACGTCGGACGAGCCCGCCAGACCGGAGGTGCGGTCACGGTGCCTGTCGAGCCAGACGGAGAGTGCTGCTACTGCCAGGACGATCGCTGCAAGAGTCATGTCATAAATGTATGGTCGGCAATATCCAGCCAACAGTGGCAGATCTGACGCTGCGCGCTAATATCCTGCCATGCTGGCTTCGGTGGCGGTTCCTCTCATCGACGGCGTCGCGCCGTTCGAGTTCGGCCTGCTCTGCGAGGTGTTCGGCGTCGACCGGACCGAGGAGGGCGTGCCGCTGATCGACTTCCGGGTCTGCGGCGAGCTCCCGAACGAGCCGGTGCCGACGAACGTCCGGGGCGTGAGCATCACGCCGGAACACGGGTTCGACGCGCTGCAGAGCGTCGACCTCGTCGCACTGCCCGCCGCGCGCGTGCGCGACCAGTACCCAGAGAAGCTGGTCAAGGCGCTCCAGGAGACCGGCGCGACGCTGCTCAGCGTGTGCAGCGGGGCGTTCATCCTCGGCGCGGCCGGACTGCTCGACGACCGGAACTGCACGACGCACTGGCGCGAGGCGCGGCAGTTCCAGGAGCGGTTCCCGAAGGCCCGCATGGACCCGGACGTGCTGTTCGTGGACGACGGCGACATCATCACCAGCGCCGGCACGGCGGCGGGGATCGACGCCTGCCTGCACCTGGTCCGGCGGGAGCTGGGCACCAAGATCGCCAACATCATCGCGCGCCGGATGGTCGTGGCGCCGCAGCGCGACGGCGGTCAGCGGCAGTTCGTGGAGCTCCCGATCCCGGAGTGCAGCTCCGACAGCCTGGAGCCGGTGCTGGAGCAGGTGCTCGACACGATCGCCGACAACCACACGGTGGCCACGATGGCGAAGCTCGCCGTCATGTCCGAACGAACTTTCGCGCGCAGGTTCGCCGCGGAGACCGGCACCACCCCGAACAAGTGGCTGTCACTCCAACGGGTACTTCACGCGCGCAGGCTCCTCGAGGAGACCGACCTGGACGTCGACTCGGTCGCGACCAGGTCAGGCTTCGGGACAGCCGCTCTCCTCCGGCACCACTTCCACCGGGTCGTCGGCATCGCACCGAGCGACTACCGCCGCACATTCTCCTGTCGTTAGGCGCGTGAAGATCTTCTCGGAGATCTCCCGCAGCGCCGCCACCTCGGAGTCGTCGAGCAGGTCGAACACCAGCTTGTTGACCGTCTCGGCATGCGCGGGCGCCGCCTCCTCGATCGCCGACCGTCCCTGGTCCGTCAGCACGACGAACGACCCGCGCCCGTCACTGCGGCAGTTCTCCCTGCGCACCAGGCCGCGCTTCTCCATCCGTGCGACGTGATGAGAGATACGGCTCTTCTCCCAGTGCAAAAACCGTGCAAGCTCCAACACGCGCACGCGTTCATCAGGCGTGTCGGTGAGCTGCACCAGCACGGCGAAGTCAGCCATCGAGATGTCCGAGTCGACTGACATTTGCCTGCTCAGATGCGCATTGAGCTCCCCCTGCATGCGGACGTAGGCACGCCACGCCCGCTGCTGCTCAGGTTCCAACCATCGTGTCACTGGTTCAGCATACGGGAATAGTTGACACATCATCCACGTTCCGGCAGGGTGAGTGACACTTCAACCAAATCGAGCAACCGAAGGACTTGACACCATGACCACCGCCACCAACCTCTCCGAACTGACCGGCGACTACGTCATCGACGGCTCGCACTCCCGCATCGGCTTCGTCGCACGCCACGCGATGGTCACCAAGGTTCGCGGTGCGTTCAACGAGTTCGACGGCAAGATCTCCATCGACGGTGACAAGCCGGAGAACACCACCGCCGCGGTGACGCTGAAGGTCGCGAGCATCGACACCCGCAACGCGCAGCGCGACGGTCACCTGACCACCAACGACTTCCTCGACGTCGAGACCCACCCGGAGATCACGTTCGTCTCGACCTCCGCGAAGCAGATCGACGACGACAACTTCGAGATCACCGGTGACCTGACCATCAAGGGCATCACCAAGAGCATCGCGATCCCGTTCGCCTTCGAGGGCGTGGCCATCGACCCGTACGGCCAGACCCGCGTCGGCTTCGAGGGCTCGCACACCATCAACCGCAAGGACTACGGCGTGACCTGGAACGCCGCGCTCGAGACCGGCGGCGTGCTGGTGAGCGAGAAGGTCGTCCTCGAGTTCGAGATCTCCGCCGTCAAGCAGGCCTGACGACGGCCACCGGGCACGGGGCGTGGTAGATCAGGGCCTGCGAGGTAGATCCGAGCAGCATCCCGGCGAATCCACCACGCCCCCGGGACCCTACGACGAGCAGCCCGGCCCGTTGCCCCAGCTCCAGCAGCAACGGAATCGGCCGCTCCCCCACCACGAGTTGTTCCACCGCGACGTCCGGGTACTTCTCCTGCCACCCGGACATGCGCGCGTTCAGCAACGACGACTGCTCGTCGACATGCGCCATCGCCGCCACCAGCGGCACCCCGGACGCCGCCGCCTCCTCGAACCCGAAGCCGATGGCAGGGTCCGACCCTGGCGAGAGATCGACACCCACCACCACGGGCCCGTCGTGCTGGTTGCCTCGTACCACCACCACGGGACACTCACCGTGAATCGACAGCGCCACGGCCGTTGAGCCGATCAACGCTCCGGTGAACCCGCCCAGCCCGTGCGACCCCACCACCACCTCGCGTGCGCGTGCAGACTCCGCGATCAACACGGGCGTGGGGTGTTCCATGCGCAGGTCGTGCTCCACGGACACGTCAGGTGCTTCTGCCCGTGCGACGGCAACGGCCTGAGAAAGCCACATTCGCCCCTGGTCGTACATGGCCGACCGCAGGTCACGCGCCGATGAGATGACTTCGGGATACCCGCGCGTCGGCAACGTGTACGCGTGCACCAGCCGCAGCGGCGCACCGTGGTGCGCGCACGACCGAGCGGCCCACGCGACCGCGGCGAGCGCGGACGAGGAACCGTCGACTCCGACGACCACGGGAAGTCTGCTCATGATCCCAAAGTAGGCCCGATCGTCGCAGTGAGCCGCGTGCCGTTGGTCCCCTCATGGCAGGGTCTTTGGGCTACCGTGGCCCTCATGGCGACGCGTGTTTTCCTCGTCGACGACCACGAGATCGTCCGGCGTGGCATAGCGGACCTGCTCGGCGAGGAGTCCGATCTGGTCGTGGTCGGTGACGCCGCGTCGGTCACGGAGGCCCTGGCCAAGGTGCCGGGCGCCCAGGCCGACGTGGCGGTGCTCGACATCCGGCTCCCGGACGGCAACGGCATCGAACTGTGCCGCGAACTCCGCAGCCGGATCCCCGGCCTGCAGTGCCTGATGCTGACGAGCTTCGCGGACGACGAGGCCCTCTTCGACGCGATCATGGCCGGCGCCTCCGGCTTCGTGCTGAAGCAGATCCTGGGCGCGGACCTGGTCAACGCGGTCCGCACGGTCGCGGCGGGACAGTCCCTTCTGGACGCCCGCACGACTTCCGCGCTGCTCAACCGGATCCGCCGCGAACGCGAGGAGGGCGACCCGCTGCGCATGCTCAGCGAGCAGGAGCGCACGGTCCTCGACCTGATCGGCGAAGGCCTGACGAACCGGCAGATCGCCGAGCGCATGTTCCTGGCCGAGAAGACCGTCAAGAACTACGTCTCGCACCTGCTGGCGAAGCTCGGCATGCAGCGCCGCACGCAGGCCGCCGTCTTCGCGTCGCAGTTCCGCAAGGACGTCGAGAAGCCCCACTAGTTCAGCGGCACGCGCCACACCAGGCAGGCGCCGCCGCCCTCCGGCTCCCGCACCTCCAGCGACCCGCCGAACTTGGCCGCGCGGTGGGTGAGGTTGCGCAGCCCGCTGCGGGCGGCGTCGGCCGGAACGCCCACTCCGTTGTCCTGCACGGTGATCACGACGTCGTCGCCGGCGTCGATGAGCACCGTCAGTTCGGTCGCGGACGCGTGCCGGACGCAGTTCGTGACGGCCTCACGCACCACGGCTTCGACGTGCTCGGCGAGTTCGGGTGGCACGGAGTTGTCCACGGTGCCGGACATGCGGACGGACGGCTTGAGGTCCGTCGCCTCGGTGAGGCCCGCGACGAGGTCCAGGAGCCTGCGCCGCAACGAGGTGTTGTCCGTCGAGTGCAGGTCGAAGATGGACGTGCGGATCTCGCGGACCGTCTCGTCCAGCTGCTCGACGGCGGTCCGCAGGCGGGCGGCCACGTCGGGTTCGGTGATGCGGCGCATGGTGGCCTGCAGGGTGAGACCGGTGACGAACAGCCGCTGGATCACGTGGTCGTGCAGGTCGCGGGCGATGCGGTCGCGGTCCTCCAGGACGTCGAGCAGGCGTTGCGAACGTTGCTGCTCGGCGAACTCCAGCGCGACGGCGGCCTGGTCGGCGAAGGACGCCAGCATCGGCACCTGGTCGGGCAGGAACCGCGTCTCACCGCAGCGGCGCAGCACGACCAGGGCTCCGGTGACGCCCATCTCGGACCGCAACGGCACGGCGAGGGCAGGACCGAACGTCGTGCCGAGGTCGTCCACCAGCAGCGGGACGCCAGAGCGGATCACCTCGTCGACGGCGTAGTCGGAGGCGGTGAAGTTCTCGATCTTCACCCCCGCGCTCGCGGCGACGGACAGCGGCGTGTGGTCTCCGTCGCCGAGCACGACCAGGGCGGAGTCGGCGCCGGCGAGCTCGACGGTGCGCTGGGTGATCAGGCGCAGCGCGTACTCGCCGGACGCGCCGCCCAGCAGTTCGGAGTTGACCTCGCCGATCGCCTCGAGCCACCGCTCGCGCATGCGGGAGCGTTCGAACAGGCGGGCGTTCTCGATCGCGATGCCGGCCGCCGCGGCCAACGCCTGCAGCACGGCCTCGTCGTCGGCGGTGAACTCGGCGCCGTCGATCTTCTCGGTCATGTAGAGGTTGCCGAACACCTCGTCGCGCACGCGTACGGGCACGCCCAGGAAGCTGTGCATCGGCGGGTGGTTGGGCGGGAAGCCGACGGACATCTCGTGCCGCGCGAGGTCGCTCAGGCGCAGCGGCGTCGGGTCCTTGATGAGCAACCCGAGCAGGCCCTTGCCCTCGGGCAGGTGGCCCATGGACCCGCGCGTCACCTCGTCGATGCCGACGTGGAGGAACTCGGACAGGTCGTCGCGGGTGCCGAGCACGCCCAGCGCGCCGTAGCGGGCGCCCACGAGGTCGGCGGCGGCCTGGACGATGCGCAGCAGCGTCGGCTCGAGCTCCAGACCCGACGCGACGGCGAGCATGGCGCCGAGCAGTTCCTGCATCTGGTCGCGGGTGGTCACGATCTCGTCCATGCGGTCTCGCACCTCGTCGAGCAGCTCGTCGAGGTCGCGGCGACCAGGCACGTCAGGCACGCCGCCTAGATTCCCACATTTTCCGACGTCTCACGGCCCTAGCAAGAGAGGACCTTCGACCGTGGTCGATCTACGTCTCCGGCCGGAGAGTGAGCGCATGACCATCGCCCTGCCCGGCTCACTAGGACTCGTGGGTGAGGACGTGCGTGCCGTCCTGGCGCTCGCGAGGGCCTCGGTCTCCGGGGTGCGGTTCGAGGTGCGGCCCGAGCAGATCGAGCTGCACACCTCCACTCCGCACGGCCGGGAGACGCGCGTCGCCTGCGGGGTCGCGCTGCTCAACGTCCGGCTGGCGCTGCAGGGGCACGGCATCCGTCCACTGGTGACGTTGCTGCCGGGGCCGAGCGCGCACGACGCGGCCGCGGCCATCCGGCTCGGCGGGTACCAGGAGCCGAGTCCGGACGTGCTGGCGTTGCTGCACTCCCTGCGCACGAACCGTCGCGCGTGGACGGCGTTTCCCGAGCTGGCCTCCTGGCGCGGGCTGTTGTCGCGGGCGGCCGAGGTGGAACGGGCGTGGCTGCACGTGCGCAGCGGGACCGAGCTGGTGCTGTGCACGTTCAACCAGGGGGCGGCGGCGGAAATCCGTGCGGGACAGGCGATGCAGCGCGTGATCCTGACGGCGGGGACGATGGGGTTCGACGTCTCCCCCGCACTCGACCCGGTGGATCTGGCCGCGTTGCGCGCGGACCTTCGCCCGCTCCTCGGCAGCACGTTGGTGCCGCAGATGGTGCTGCGGCTGGGCGCGCGGTAGACGCGCCCAGCGGCACTTGATCAGGTCGTCAGGAACTTCGTCGGGTCGGCCACGGGTGACTCGACGACGAGGTCCTTGTACTCGTCCTCGATGCCCTTGTTGTGGATCTGGACGGCCAGCGGGGCTTCGCGGCCCGCGGGTTCCTTCTTGTCCTCGAACTTCAGCACCTCCTGCGCCTTGCACTTCGCCGCGCCGTCGGGCAGCGGGCAGCACGCCATGCGCGCGATTCCGGTGTCACCGTCGGCGAGGATCTCGCACTGCGCCCACTTCTTCACGTCCCAGCTCGGGTGCGGGTACTTCGTGAACAGCTTGCCGCCGCCGTTGTTGTGGCCTGGGCGGTAGTCCCACGCGCCACCGTTGGGCGGCTGGAACTGGATGGCCCCCAGGCCGTTCAGGGCAGGGGTCGCGATCTTGCCCCAGATCAGCA
The DNA here is from genome assembly GCF_044754905.1 of Lentzea sp. NPDC092896. NCBI lineage: Bacteria > Bacillati > Actinomycetota > Actinomycetes > Pseudonocardiales > Pseudonocardiaceae > Lentzea > Lentzea sp. NPDC092896. The sequence continues at coordinate 103,103 of NZ_JBIVPX010000007.1, read as the reverse complement.
CGGTCGGCTTGTGGTCGCCGGAGACCTGGCGGAGCTTGAAGATCCAGCGGAAGCTCTTGTACTGCTGCTTGTTGTAGTAGATCCAGCCGCGCGAGGCGTTCTTCTGGCTGTGGATCGCGCCGTTCTTGACGACGAACGCGTCCTTGGCGTGCATGGTCCAGCCGTCGAGCGTCTTCCCGTCGAAAACGGGTACCAGCACGGGATCCGCGGCCTGCGCCGGCGTCGTGCCGGCCACCAGTGCCGGCACGAACGCAGCGACTATCCACAATGGATGACGAAACATTTGCCACCGTCCTCGGCTCCGAGGGATTTCGGCAGCGACGGTGACCCCACCGTAGAACCGAGTCATCGGAGGAGTCAACGGAAACGCGTGTTTCTGAAAACGGACGAACTACCGGACCAGCACCGCCTTCCAGAGCAGCCGCGCCAGTTCCGGATGACAGATGTCGTTGTGCGCACCGGCGATTCCGTCGATGCGGCGGATCACCGACGTGCAGTCGACGTTGTGCACCTGCCCGCGCTGCAGCTCGCCGGGAGATCCGATGTTGTGACCGTGGGCGTAGGTGCCCTGCACGCCGTGCGAACCGAGGCCGCCGTACTTCGGGTACTCGTCCAGGTCGACCTGGCGGCCCGACCGCGCGGCCAGCGGGTAGAACCTGCCGATGGCGTAGTCGTTCGACGACGTGGTGACGATGATCGGCCCGGGCACGCGCCCGAGCACGCCGCGGAAGTAGCCGGAGCCGGGTTCGCCGGGCAGCCGTTCGGCGAACGACCACAGCGACATCGCGCCCTGCACCAGGGTCAGCGTCGCGGCGGGCACCACGTTCGCCATGGCGGTCGCGGTGATGCAGCCGAAGCTGTGGCCCATCAGGTGGACGCGCGCGTTCGGGGCGGCCTGGGCGACCTCGCGGGCGATCCTCGCGGCGCCGCTCTCGCCGAACACCTTGGCCCGGCGCTTCATCTTCCAGAACGTCAGGATCCGCAGCGGTGACAGGATCCCGCCCAGCGCCGGATCCTCCAGGCACGCCCGGTAGAGCTGCTCGGCGTCGAACGCCATCCCGTCCTCGCCCGGCAGGTCCGGAACCGAGCTCTCCAGGTAGTCGTAGGCCTGCTTGACCGCGCCCGACATGCGGCACGGGTGTTGCCGCGCGGCCTCGACGATCGTGCGCACCGCGGCCGCACGTCCGGCACCGCCGCCGAGACGCTGGGCCTGGGCCTTGATGAACTCGTCCGACCGCACGTCCTCGTCGCCCCACGCCTTCGACGGCCAGTGCAGGCCGACGAGCAGTGACTTGAACCCGCCCGGAAGCCCATGCGCCGCTTCACGTTCGGCGCGGCAGTCGGCCATCGTCGCGACCCACCGCCCGTACTGTTCGCGGGCGGCCGGCACGTCGCCGTTCCACCCGTGGATGAAGAAGAAGACGTCGGTGACACCGCGGCGGGCGTCGTACAGGACGTCCGCGCTGTCGCGCCCCCGCTCGTTACCGGTCTCGTCGAAGCAGACGAGGTGATAGCTGATGTCGTGACCTGGCACGGATTCTCGGGACATCGCGGATCACCACCACACAAAACGCGCCCAACTGTTGTCCGTTTAATCGGAACTGAGGCGGCTCATGTTTACCCCCGCTGATCAGGAAAACCCGTTCGGACCAGGGGATTCACCCCGATTGCGCCGGTAGTGGCGGGCCGCGCGAACCCTGTTGCCGCACGACGGCGAGCACCATTCACGGCGCGGATGGTCCTTCACGAAGTACAGCACGCAGCCCGGCGCATAACAGGCGCGCAACAGAAGCCGCTCCTCGCCGGTGAACAGCTCCACGGCCTCCGCGGCGATCGACGCTCGCTCACGATCCGCGAGCGAGCCCTCACTTTCGTTGAGCCGCAACAGTTCCCCGTCGCGCACGGTCAGCTGCGGCCACCGCTGCGCACTGCGCGCCGCACGGTTGACCTCACCCACGGCCCGTTCGAGGTCACGATCCTGCGCGACCGGACGCGTGTCCTCGGTGAGCACGCCCGCGAGGTCCCGAAGCGCCTGCCGCAACGCGCGGAACGCCGTCAGGTCGGCCTGATCCGCCGGCACGCCCAGAAAATCGCGGAGCCCACCGACAGTCGTCAGGTCGTCGTGCACCTGCGACCGATTGGCCCAGACGGTGTTCATCAGCAGGACCGGACGGGGTTCGTCGGGGGTCAGCACGTCTAACGGTAACACAGGCTTGCATCCGTTAGAATCTTGTTCTAACGTTTGCAGCGTCGCCCAACCGTTGGAAGGACCGTCGTGAAACTCGTCCCCCCGTTCGACGCCGAGACCGCCCGGCTCAAGGTGCAGGCGGCCCAGGACGCCTGGAACACGAAGGACCCGCAACGCGTCGCCGGTGCCTACACGCCGGATTCGTTGTGGCGCAACAGGTCTGACTTCGTCCGGGGCACCGACGAGATCGTCGCGTTCCTGACGAAGAAGTGGGAGCGCGAGCACGAGTACGTGCTGCGCAAGTCGCTGTGGGCGTTCGGCGACGACCGCATCGCCGTGCGCTTCCAGTACGAGTGGCACGACGACGAGGGCCAGTGGTGGCGCAGCTACGGCAACGAGAACTGGGAGTTCGCCGAGTCGGGCCTGATGTCGCGGCGCGAGGCGAGCATCAACGACGTGAAGATCGCCGAAGCCGACCGCCGCATCGACCCGAACTCGACCTACGAGATCCCGCAGGAGTGAGGAACGTGCACGTCAAGGCGCTGTGGCGCTACCCGGTGAAGTCCATGGGCGGCGAAGAACTGGACCAGGCCACGTTCACGGAGGACGGCGTGGAGGGCGACCGGCTGGTGCACGTGCAGGGGCCGCGCGGCGTTCTGACCGGGCGCACGCGGTACGGACTGCTCACCATCCCGGCCTCCACCGGCCCGGACGGCCCGTTGGTCGACGGACACCCGTGGGACAGCTGGCAGGCTCACGAGAAGGTGCTGCCGTTCGGCGGCAGGCTGACCCGCTACTCCGGCCCGGAGCGCTTCGACGTGCTCAACGTCCTCGTGGCCACGGACGGCCAGGTCGAGGCCGCGGGTGTCGACGTGCGGCGGCTGCGGCCCAACATCCTCATCGGCGGCGTCGAGGCCGGTGAGGAGGACGGCTGGCCGGGGCACGCGCTGGTGGCCGGCGACGTGGTGATCGGGATGTACCAGAAGCGCGCCCGGTGCGTGGTCACGACGATCGACCCCGACACCGGCGCGCAGGACCTCGACGTGCACCGGCGCATCCGCCACGAGTTCGGCGGCGTGCTGTGCCTGGACAGCTGGGTGATCCGGCCGGGCGTGGTCAACGTCGGCGACACCGTCGAGCTGGTGCCGACCGACGAGCTCCCCGGCCACATCGGCGGGTGGATCGTCGGCCGGCCCTACGCGGTCTAGTCCGAGCGGATGATGCGGATCGAGTCGATGGTGCAGTAGTCGCACCCGGTGTGCAGCAGCGACGAGAACGACTTGTCGAACCGGGTGCCGTGCTGGTCGCGGAACGAGATCTCGCCGTAGTTCACCCCGCTGTTGAACCACGTGACGCCGGTGAGGCGGACGCTGAGCGTGGTGCCGGACTGCGGGTTCTCCCCGGCGTAGCAGTACTTGTCGGTCTGCGAGTTGTTGCGGAAGAACTGCACGAAGTCGACCGACCTGTCGCACTCCTCCTGGCTGATCACACGATGGGTGGCCGAGGCCGGCGCGGCCACCCCGGCGACCAGTGTCAGTGCCGCACCGAACGCGGCCAGCATCGAACGCATTCTCATTCGAGTCCCCCAGGACTGTTGACGGAACGAGCCGTGCCGCACAGTAGCCCGTTCCGTCAGCGCACTCAGATGTTGCGCCGGTACTGCCCACCCACCTCGAAGAACGCCTCGGTGATCTGGCCGAGCGTGCACACGCGGGCGGCGTCCATCAGCACGGCGAACACGTTCTCGTTCGTCTGCGCCACTTCACGCAGGCGGGCCAGCGCCTTCTGGGCCTCGTCGCGGTGCGCCGCCTGGTAGGCACGGGTGCGGTCGACCTGCGACTCCTTCTCCTCCTCGGTGGCGCGCGCGAGCTCGATCTTCACGACCTCGCGCGTGCCGTCCTCCGGCAGGAAGGTGTTGACGCCGATCAACGGCAGCGAGCCGTCGTGCTTGCGCTGTTCGTAGAGCATCGACTCGTCCTGGATGCGGCCGCGCTGGTAGCCGGTCTCCATCGCGCCGAGCACGCCGCCGCGTTCGGAGATGCGGTCGAACTCCAGCAGCACGGCCTCTTCGACGAGGTCGGTCAGCTCGTCGATGACGAACGAGCCCTGCAGCGGGTTCTCGTTCGCGGAGAGGCCCCACTCCTTGTTGATGATCATCTGGATGGCCATCGCGCGGCGGACGGACGACTCGGTGGGAGTGGTGATCGCCTCGTCGTAGGCGTTGGTGTGCAAGGAGTTGCAGTTGTCGTACAGCGCGCACAACGCCTGCAGCGTCGTGCGGATGTCGTTGAAGTCCATCTCCTGCGCGTGCAGCGAACGGCCGGACGTCTGCACGTGGTACTTGAACTTCTGCGAACGCTCCGCGGCGCCGTAGCGATCGCGCATGGCCACGGCCCAGATCCGCCGGGCCACGCGGCCGATGACGCTGTACTCCGCGTCCATGCCGTTGGAGAAGAAGAACGACAGGTTCGGCGCGAAGTCGTCGATGTTCATTCCGCGCGCCAGGTACGACTCGACGTAGGTGAAGCCGTTGGCGAGCGTGAAAGCCAGCTGCGAGATGGGGTTCGCCCCGGCCTCGGCGATGTGGTAGCCGGAGATCGACACCGAGTAGAAGTTGCGGACCTGCTGCTGGATGAACCACTCCTGGATGTCCGCCATCATGCGCAGCGAGAACTCCGTGGAGAAGATGCAGGTGTTCTGGCCCTGGTCCTCCTTGAGGATGTCGGCCTGAACGGTGCCGCGGACGTTGGCCAGCGCGGAGGCCCTGACCTTCGCGTACTCCTCCGCGTTCGGCTCACGGCCTTCCGCGTCCCTGAACTTGCCGACCTCCTGGTCGATCACGGTGTTCAGGAAGTAGGCGAGGATCGTCGGCGCCGGGCCGTTGATCGTCATCGACACGGACGTCGTCGGTGCCACGAGGTCGAAGCCGTCGTACAGGGCCTTCATGTCGTCGAGCGACGCGATCGAGACGCCGGAGGTGCCGATCTTGCCGTAGACGTCCGGCGGGGTGTCGGGGTCGCGGCCGTAGAGCGTCACCGAGTCGAACGCCGTCGACAGGCGCGTGGCCGGGTTGCCCTTCGACAGGTACTTGAAGCGGCGGTTGGTGCGGAACGCGTCGCCCTCGCCCGCGAACATGCGGGCCGGGTCCTCGCCCTCGCGCTTGAACGGGAATACCCCGGCCGTGTACGGGAAGAAGCCCGGCAGGTTCTCCTTGCGCAGGAACCGCAGCAGCGAGCCCTCGTCGTCGTAGCGCGGCAGGCTGACCCGGCGGACCTGGTTGCCGGACAACGTCTCCCGCGTCAGCCTGGTGTGGATCTCCTTGTCCCGCACCTTGAACACGAGCTCGTCGCCGGAGTACTGCTCCACCGTCGCCGGCCACGCCTGGAGCAGGTCCGCGGTGTCGCGGTCGACCTTGCGCTCGGCGGCGTCGGCGAGCTCGGCGATGTCCGTGACGCCCTTGCCGGCGGACTCCAAGGCCTTCTGCGCGGCGGAGAGCTGGATGTGCGTGCGCACCGCACCGACCTGTTCGTCGGTCTTGCGGTGGTAGCCGCGCACGGTGTCCGCGATGTCGGACAGGTAGCGGGCGCGAGAGGCGGGCACGACCGTGGACGCCGAAGTCGACGTCTTGCCGTTGACCGTCGTGAGAGAGCCTTCCTCCACGGCAAGACCGTGCTCCACCAGTCCGTCACGCAGGAACTGGTAGAGCGCCGTCACGCCGTCGTCGTTGAACGTCGCGGCGGACGTGCCGTAGACCGGCATCTCCTCCCACTTGACGCCGAACGCCTCGCGGTTGCGCACCATCTGCCGTGCGACGTCACGGCGTGCGTCCTCGGCACCGCGGCGCTCGAACTTGTTGATCGCCACGGCGTCCGCGTAGTCGAGCATGTCGATCTTCTCGAGCTGGGACGCGGCACCGAACTCCGGCGTCATCACGTACAGCGAGAAGTCGACGAACGGCACGATGGCCGCGTCGCCCTGACCGATACCGGGCGTCTCGACGATGACCAGGTCCGCACCGGACGCCTTGCACGCCACGATGGCCTGCTCCAGGCCGTCCGGGATCTCGCTGCCCGCACGGCGTGTGGCCAGCGAACGGAAGAACACGCGGTCGCCGTCGAGGCAGTTCATCCGGATGCGGTCGCCGAGCAGGGCGCCACCACCACGGCGGCGCGTCGGGTCGACGGCGAGCACGGCGATGCGCAGCTTGTCCTGCTGGTCGAGCCGGAAGCGGCGCACGAGCTCGTCGGTGAGCGACGACTTGCCGGAGCCACCGGTGCCGGTGATGCCGAGAACCGGCACTTTGCGGGTGGTCTCGACGCCTTCGGCCGTGCCGGCCTCGATGTGCGTGATCGCGCGCGCCAGGGCCTCGTCCGCCCCCGTCAGCAGCGCGTCGTGGCTGAACGGCTCGGTGAGCGCGTGGTCGCACTCCTCGATCATCAGGTTGATCATCCGCGCGAGGCCGAGCGTCTGCCCGTCCTGCGGCGAGAAGATCCGCGCGACCCCGCGCGAGTGCAGCAGCTCGATCTCCTCGGGGACGATGACGCCGCCACCGCCGCCGTAGACCCTGATGTGCCCGGCGCCGCGTTCGCGCAGGAGTTCGACCAGGTAGGAGAAGTACTCGACGTGCCCGCCCTGGTACGCGCTGATGGCGATGCCCTGCGCGTCCTCCTGGATCGCCGCGTTGACGACCTCCACCACCGACCGGTTGTGCCCGAGGTGGATGACCTCCGCACCCTGCGCCTGCAGGATCCTCCGCATGATGTTGATAGCCGCGTCGTGGCCGTCGAACAGGCTGGACGCGGTCACAAAGCGCACCGGGTTCGCCGGCTTGTGCAGAGTGGTCGCCATGAGAATAGTTTGACTTCCTACTATTGGACGTGCAACTGAGCGTGGTCCAGGTCTCTGTATCGAGCAGGAAACCGACATGATCCAGGCATCTGCCACAGGTTCGCTCGCGGAGCACTTCGCCCAGGTAGCGTGCGCGGCATGGCCGACGTGGACGACTACTTCGCCTCGCTCGACGCCCCGATGCGGGCCGCGTTCGAACGGGTCAGGGCGCTCGCGGAGGAGTTGGCGCCGGGCGCGGAGCAGGGCCTGAGCTACGGCCTGGCCGCGCTGCGGTACAAGGGCAAGCCGCTGCTCGGCTTCAAGGCGGCCAAGGACCACCTGGCCGTGTTCCCGTTCAGCCCGGCCGCTGTGGACGTGGTGCGGGAGCGGCTGACCGGCTACTCGCTGTCGAAGGGCACGATCCGGTTCACGACGGACATGCCGCTGCCCGACGACGTGGTGCGCGACCTGATCCGGCAGCGCCTGGGCGAGATCGGCTAGCGAGCGGTCGCGCCCCATTCGTGGGCCAGCGCGGCCGCTTCGCCACGGGAGCCGACGCCCAGCTTCTCCAGGATCTTCGCCACGTGGAACTTCACCGTGGACTCGCTGATGTGCAGGTCACCGGCGATGTCGCGGTTGCGGCGGCCGCGGGCGAGCTGACCCAGCACCTCCAGTTCCCGCGCGCCCAGCACGGTCAGCGGGTCCTCGCGGGGAGACTCCGGCGGCCCGAGCGGCACCTCGATCGTCACCGTCGAGCCCCAGCCCGGCACCGCGTCGACCTCCACCACGCCGCCGATCGGCCCGAGCCGTTCGGCGACCCGGCGGGTGTCGAGGCTGCCGCAGGACAGGGTGCCGGGGCCGTCGTCCCGGACGGTCGCGCGCAGCACCGCCCCGACGATCTTCCAGCCGATGTGGATCCGGCTCACGCCCCGCTGGTCGTCCAGCATCGCGTGCACGGAGGACCGGACGACAGCGGCGGCCGTGGAGGCGATGTCGGTCGGCAGGACGCGGTCCGCCCCCTCCTCCGCACCGGGCGTGCCCAGGTCCAGCCGCACGTCCCGGCCGCGCAGGACCCGGCGCAGCGACTCGGCGAGCCGTTCGAAGGCGTCACCGGCCCGTTCCTCGGTCTGCGCCCGGTCGAGGTCGGCACGCGCCCGCAGTTCGACCAGCGCGGTCACGGCCAGGTCGACGGCACGCGCACGAGCGGGCGCGTCGTCCACGTCGCGGTCACGCAGCACGCCGAGCAACGCGGTCAACGCGGCCCCGTACGCGTCACCCAGGTCGGAGATGGCCACAGCACGCGCCGCGGCGGCCGCGCGCGACACGGCGAGCGTCGCGGGCACCGCCTCGTTGCGCAGGGCCTCCATGTGCGCCGTCACGACGTCCCACAGCGCGTTGGCCGACGCCAGCACCACCTCGGACACCGGGGTCTCGTCGGTGCGCAGCAGCACCAGCAGCGCGCTCGGCGCGGAGAAGGCGCTGACGAGCACCACCACCGGGATCTCGACGCCGGCCAGGACCGCACGGCCCTGCCACGCTCCCCTGTCCCCCACCAGCGATCGCAACGCCGCGATGTCGGCGATCGTGACCGACGGCCCCGGTGACTCGCCGCGGAACTTGAACGGCGCGAACGAGCAGTTGGACAGCTCCGAGATCGCCCGGTGGGGAATGGCCTCGGCGAACGCCGCCGACAGCTGCGACAGCGTCTCGCTCAACGGCGCCTGGATCACCTGGGCGGCCTTCGACAGGTCCATGGATTCCAGGGTAGTCCGCCCAGGCAGGTGCCCGGCTGGTCTTTCGACTAGGCGGGACTAGCCGAAGTACGGGGGCGGACAGCTCACCACAGCGCTAGTGTTGACATGTCAACCAAACGACGAGGCCCTGGAGTCAGACATGAAGGCGATCACCTACACCACGTTCGGCGGCCCGGAAGTGCTGAACCTGAGCGACGTCGAGGAGCCGCACGCCGGACCGGGACAGGTGCGGCTGAAGGTCGTCGCCGCGGCCGTCAACCCGCTGGACTCCAAGATCCGCAACGGCTGGATGCCCCCGGAGATGACGCCTCCCTTCCCCGTCACTCCCGGCCTGGAGGCCGCCGGGGTCGTCGACGAGGTCGGCGAGGGCGTCACCGGTGTCTCCGTGGGCGACGAGGTTCTGGGCTGGGCCAGTGGCGCCTACGCCGAGTACGCCGTGGCCGGCGACTTCGCCCCCAAGCCCGCGAACCTCGACTGGGACACCGCCGCCGCGTTGCCCGTGGCCGTCGAGACCTCGGTCCGCGTGCTCGACCTCCTGAAGGTCGAGGCGGGCGACACCGTGCTCCTGCACGGGGCGGCCGGTGTCGTCGGCGCGGTCGCGGTCCAGCTCGCGGTGGCTCGCGGCGCCACGGTCATCGGCACGGCCTCGCCGCGCAACCACGACTACCTGCGGTCCCTCGGCGCCGTCCCGGTCGCCTACGGGGACGGGCTCGGCGACCGCGTCCGCGCCGCCGCGCCGAACGGGGTCGACGCGGTGTTCGACGCCGCCGGTCAGGGCGACCTGCCGTTGTCGATCGAGCTGCGCGGCGGAACCGACCGAATCGTCACGATCGCCGATCCCGCGGCCGCCGAGCACGGCGTCACGTTCTCCGGCGGTGGTGGCCCGTTCGGCGCCCGGCTCGCCGAGTACGCCCAGCAGGTCGCCGACGGCAAGCTCACCGTGCGGGTCGCGCAGAGCCTGCCGCTGGCCGACGCGGGCAAGGCGCAGGAGCTGAGCGCGACCGGTCACGCGGAGGGCAAGGTCCTGCTGCGCCCGTGAGGTAATGATTGACCCATGACTCAACGTGTCGCGGTGACCGGAGGAAGCGGCAAGCTCGGGCGCGCCGTCGTGGCCGACCTGCTGGACCACGGCTGGGAGGTCCACAACCTCGACCAGGCCGCTCCCCCGGTTCCCCAAGGCGAGTTCACCCGCGTCGACCTCACCGACTACGGCCAGGTCGTGGAGGCGATCAGCGGGATCGACGACAGGTACGCCGGGCTGGACGCCGTGGTGCACCTGGCGGCGATCCCCGGTCCGGGCGTGGCACCCAACGCGCGCACGTTCCACAACAACGTGACAAGCACGTACAACGTGTTCGCCGCCGCACGGCTCGCGGGCGTGCGCAACGTCGTGTGGGCGTCCAGCGAGACGGTGCTCGGCCTGCCGTTCGACACTCCCCCGCCGTACATCCCGGTCGACGAGGAGTACGCGGGACGCCCGGAGACGTCGTACTCGCTGGGCAAGCTGGTGGACGAGACTCTCGCCCAGCAGTTCTGCCGCTGGGAGCCGTCGATGAAGATCATCGGGTTGCGGTTCTCGAACGTCATGGAGCCGCACGACTACGAGCGCTTCCCGTTCGACGCCGACCCGTTCGCGCGCAAGTGGAACCTCTGGTCCTACATCGACGCACGCGACGGTGCGCAGGCTGTGCGCAAAGCGCTGGCCCACGACGCCCCGGGTTTCGACGTGTTCATCATCGCGAACGCCGACACGTGCATGACGACGCCGAACGACGAGTTGGTCGCACAGATCTATCCCGGCGTGCCGCTCAAGCGAAAGTTTGGTCCGCACGAGACTCTGCTGTCGATTGAGAAGGCACGACGGGTGCTGGGGTTCGAGCCGGCGCACACCTGGCGGTCGTGACCGTCCTCGCGAGCGAGGCCAGCTCGTCCGCCGCCCGCGCCCTGGGACCGCACTGCCTCAGGTGGTGCAGGGCGCGGGCGAGCAGCAGTTCGGCCTGCTGCTCGCACCACTTCCGGCCGCCGTCGACGGTCATGCCGGAGCTGATCGCCGCCGCCACCGGGAGCGTGCGACGGCCGGAGTCCGGGGCCAGCACGTCGTCCACGTGCCTGCGCGCCAGGCCGATGTCGTCACCGAACTCCCTGAGGTGCCCTGCCTGGCTCGCGGTCGCACCGGCGGCCAGCGCGCCGAGCTCACAGGCCGCCGCGGTGAGCGAACTGCTCTTGGCCGCCGCCACTCCCAGATGCTCGGCCATGTCCACGTCGTCGCGTTCGTCCATCTCCATCTCCTGGACGTAACCGTCCACAACGGACATCAGCGCGACGTTGAGGATCAGCACTCCTGGCTTGGTGAGCCGTGCGCACGCCAGCGAGAGAAGCGCGTCGGCCGCCGACACGACCCTGTCCGCACCGAACACCTCCCGCGCACCCGTGCGTGCCATCAGGTCCGCGTGCAGTTGTTCGTGCAGGTGCGCGAACTCCAGCGCGAGGGCGACCAGGGCCACGTCCACGTCACCGAAGGCCTCGGCGGAGAGCAGCACGAGCGCGGCCGTCGAGAAGTCCTGCCGGGCGAGGCCGAACTCGACCACCTCGCGCGTTTCGTCCGGAAGTTCCGCCAGCGCGGCCCGCAGCAACGGCCCGACCGCGGCGCGGGTGCGCTCCAGCACGTCCTGCGGTGGCGCGGCCACGTCGATGCTCGTCATGCGCTTTCCTCTCAAACCCCGGGAAAGCGACGCTAAACCCGCTGATCAGACAATCAGGCCCGATAGCCACTGACGTGTCGAACAGAGGCACGATCCGGCGAGCCGGACTACGTTGATGTTGACGGGTTGTCGTCACCATCACCCGACCGTGATCGTCTTTTTCCTGAGGGGCTGACCATGCGCTACACCAAGCTCGCCGGCATGGACGTGTCCGAGATCTGTCTCGGCATGATGAGCTACGGAGATCCGAACCGCGGCGGCCATCCCTGGTCGCTGCCGGAAGAGGACTCCCGGCCGTTCATCAAGGCCGCGCTCGACGCCGGCATCAACTTCTTCGACACCGCGAACGTGTACTCGGCCGGTTCGTCGGAGGAGATCACCGGGGCCGCGCTGCGCGACTTCGCCCGGCGCGAGGAGATCGTGCTGGCCACCAAGGTGAACGGCCGCATGCACGACGGCGTGAACGGCGCGGGACTGTCCCGCAAGGCCATCTTCGCCGAGATCGACAACTCGCTGCGCCGCCTCGGCACGGACTACGTGGACCTGTACCAGATCCACCGCTTCGACTCGACCGTTCCACTGGAAGAGACGCTGGAGGCGCTGCACGACGTCGTGAAGTCGGGCAAGGCGCGCTACATCGGTGCGTCGTCCATGTACGCGTGGCAGTTCGCCAAGGCGTTGTTCACGCAACGGGAGAACGGCTGGACGCGGTTCGTGTCGATGCAGAACCACTACAACCTCATGTACCGCGAGGAGGAGCGCGAGATGCTCCCGTTCTGCGCGGACCAGGGCATCGCCGTGATCCCGTGGAGCCCGCTGGCCCGCGGCCGGCTGGTCCGCGACTGGGACGCGACGACCGCGCGCACCGAGACCGACGAGTTCGGGTCCACTCTGTACCTGGAGTCGGACCGTGCGATCGTCGAGCAGGTCGCCGCTGTCGCCTCGGCTCGTGGCGTGTCACGGGCGCAGGTCGCGCTGGCCTGGTTGCGGCGCAATCCCGTTGTCACGGCACCGATCGTCGGCGTCACCAAGCCCGCGCAGCTCGACGACGCGGTGGCGGCGCTGGACTTCGAGCTGACCGACGACGAGGTGAGGCAACTGGAGTCGGGCTACCAGCCGCACCGCATCGCCGGGCACTCCTGATTCCGCGAACGCGGATATACACTCCGATTCGTGCCGAACTTGCGGATCAGCGAGGCCGCCGCGCTGCTCGGGGTCAGTGACGACACCCTGCGCCGGTGGATAGATCAGGGACGCCTTGCGTCCGTCGTGCTCGACAACGGGCGCAAGGGCGTCAGCGGCACGGAGCTCGCCGCGTTCGCCCAGAAGATGACCGACGTGGCCGAGCCCGGCGTGACCGTGGCGGCCTCGGCGCGCAACCGCATGAAGGGCATCGTCACCCGTGTCGTCAAGGACGGCGTGATGGCCCAGGTCGACATGCAGGCCGGGCCCTTCCGCGTCACGTCTCTGATGAGCCGTGAGTCAGCGGACGAGCTCGGCCTGGAGGTCGGCAGCGTCGCGGTGGCCTCGATCAAGTCGACGCACGTCGTCGTCGAGATCCCCGAAGCCTGAGCGGTTTTAGACGAAGGCGCTCTCGCCGGTGATCGCCTTGCCGACGATCAGCGTGTTCATCTCGCGGGTGCCCTCGAAGGAGTAGATCGCCTCGGCGTCGGCGAAGAAGCGCGCCACGTCGTAGCCGAGCACGATGCCGTTGCCGCCGAAGATCTCCCGCGACCAGGCGACGACCTCGCGCATGCGGGAGGTGACGAACGCCTTCGCGAGCGACGAGTGCTCGTCCTGGAAGATGCCCGCGTCCTGCAGCTTCGCGAGCTGCACGAGCATGCCCCACGACGCGGTGATGTTGCCGAGCGACTGCACCAGCTTGTCCTGCACCATCTGGAAACGCGCGATCGGGCGGCCGAACTGCTCGCGTTCCTTCGAGTACGCGAGGGCGAGTTCGTAGGCGGCGACCATCACGCCGAGCGCCTGCCAGGCGACGCCGCCGCGGGTGGCGCGCAGGATCTCCGCGACGTCGCGGAACGAGTCGATGCGCTGCAACCGGTCGGATTCCGGCACGCGGACGTCGGTCAGGGTGATCTCGGCGTTCTCCACGATCCGGAACGCGATCTTGCCCTCGATCTTCTCGGCGACGAAGCCGGGCGTGCCCTTCTCCACGACGAAACCCTTGACCTGGTTGTCGTCGAGGTCGCGGGCCCACACGATCACGTAGTCGGCGAAGGTGGCGTTGCCGATCCACTTCTTGGCACCGTTCAACACCCACGTGTCGCCGTCGCGCTTCGCGGTGGTGCGCATGCCACCAGCCACGTCGGAGCCGCCGAGCGGTTCGGTCATCGCGAACGCGCCGATCTTGTCCATCGCGGCCATGGCGGGCAGCCAGCGGTCGCGCTGCTCCTGCGAACCGCCCGCGTAGATCGAGTACATCGCGAGTCCGTTGTGGACGCCGAAGAACGTGGCGACCGACGCGTCCGTGCGGGTCATCTCCATCGCCAGCATGCCGGTGAGCAGGTTGCTGACTGCGGCCGGGTGCTCGCCGTAGCCCTCGTACGACAACGCGGTGAGGCCGGCGCCGCGGAACTTGCCGATCAGCTCGTGCGGGAACTCGCCCTTGGCCCAGTACTCGTTCACCAGCGGCTTGATCTCGGTGGTCATGAACTCGCGGGCGCTCAGCAGGATCTTGCGCTCCTCGTCGCTCAGCAGCGCCTCGTAGTTGTAGAAGTCGGCGGTCAGCTGGTCTTCCAGGCGGTTCATCAGTTCTCCTCCAATGCCGTGAGCACGGCGAGCTGCTTGCGGTCGCGCGTCTCGGCGAGCGCCGAGTACGTGGAGGAGCCGTAAGCGTCTTCGACGGCCTTGATCAGCCGTTCTGGATCTTGCGACGGGGTGCCGAGTGCCAAGCCCTGCATGGACTTGCCGATGTGCGTGGCGAGGTGCCGGTAGCCGCCGGGGCCGCCACCGAGGTGGGCGCCGAGGAACGGGCCGACGGTCGCCCAGCGCAGGCCGAGCGAGTTCGTGACGACGGCGTCCAGGTCCGCCGGCGTGACGACGCCCTGTTCGACCAGGTAGGCGGCTTCGCGGGAGAGCGCGGCCTGCAGGCGGTTGCCGACGAAGCCGGGGATCTCCTTGCGCTCGACGACAGGGGTGCGGCCGAGCGAGCGGTAGAACTCCACGGCTTTCGCAATGGACTCCTCGCTCGTCTGCTTGCCGGGCACGACCTCGACCAGCGGGATCACGTGCGGCGGGTTGAACGGGTGTCCGATCAGGACGCGCGATCCGTCGATGCCCTCGGTGAACGCGCTGGACGGGATCGCGGACGACGAACTGAGCAGCAGTGCGTGCTCAGGGGCCTCCCTGACGAGCTCGGCGAACAGGTTCTTCTTGAACTCGAGGTTCTCCGGCCCGTTCTCCTGCACGAAGTCCGCATCTCGCACGGCTTCCGCGACGGTCGAGGCGATCCGCACGCCGTCCGGGACGACGTCCGCGAGGTCAGGACGAGGGTCGACGATCCGCACGGTCAGGCCGTGCTCCACGAACAGGCGGGCCCAGGAAAGGCCGATCACCCCTGCTCCGACGACTGCGACGGTGGTCATGCTTCCTCCAAGTAGTTGTGAACCGGCTTGGCGGGAGCGAGCGTCAGGTCGGTGATGACGTGGCTGGCGGACACGACCTCCAGCACCGGGAGGTCGGCGAGCGGCGCGAGGACGTGCTGGAACAGCTGCAGGCGCGCGGGACCGGTGTACGCGGCCTTGACCACGACGTCGGTGATCTCCGTGCGCACGAGCTCCTGCACCCGCAACGAACCGTCATAGTCAGGGATGGTCTTCAGCATGAAGGTTGGAACCGTGATCTCCGCCTCAGCCTGACGACGGTCCAGTTCGAACTGCTTGTAGCCCATCGTGGCCGTGGCCACCCGGACGGTTCCGTAGTCCAGGGTGCCGACGAGCGCGCCGTTGTCGGCGTAGAGCCTCGGCGACCCCATGACCTTCGGGTAGGCGCTGACCTCGCGGCCGGACGCGGTGGCGGCGAAGCTGTCGAGGTACATCGCGTGCAGGTACTCGCCGCGTTCGCCGTCGAAGACGACCGGGATCGCCTGGCCGGCCTCGGTGTACGGGCCGTAGCCGGTGACGTCGTTCATCTTCATGACCTCGAACCGGACGAGCGGCTCGTCGATCTCCAGCGGCGCGGGAACGACGGCCCGCAGCGCCTCCGGATCGGTCCGGTAGACGATGTTCAGGTACTCGCGGTCGAAGAACCGTGGCTGCACGGCCGGAAAAGCCGGTGCGGTGAGAGGCGTGATTCCCAGCATGTCAGCGTCCTGTCCACTGTGGAGTGCGACGCTCGGCGAACGCGGTCATGCCCTCGCGGACGTCGGCCGTGGCCATCAGCTTCGCGCTCTCGGCGCGTTGCGCGGCCCAGGGGTCCTGGGAGCGCACGACGTTCTTGACGGCGGCGAGCGCCAGCGGGGCGTTCAGGGCGATCTGCTCCGCCAGCTGCAACGCGATCGCGGCGGCCTCGCCGTTCGGCACGACCCTGTTGGCGATGCCCAGCGTGCCGGCCCGGACGCCGTCGATCGGCTCGCCGGTCAGCAGGATCTCCATGGCCAGGTGGTGCGGGATCCGTTGCGGCAGGCGGACGACTCCCCCGGCGGCGGCGATCAGGCCGCGCTTCACCTCGGGCAGCCCGAACCTCGCGTCCTGCGCGGCGACGATCAGGTCGCACGCCAGCGCCATCTCGAACCCGCCTCCCAGCGCGAACCCCTCGACCGCGGCGATCAGCGGCTTGCTGAGCTCGGCCTCGGTGAGACCGCCGAGGCCGCGGTCACCGACCACCGGCGACTCGCCCTTCAGCGCGGCCTTGAGGTCCATGCCGGCGCTGAACGAGCCACCCGCTCCGGTGAGCACGCCCACGCGCAGTTCCGGCGTGGCCTCCAGCTCGTCCAGCGCGGCGGAGAGCTGCGTCGCGACGGCCGCGTTCACGGCGTTGCGAGCCTCCGGCCGGTCGATCGTGATCAGCAAAGCCGAACCGACGCGTTCGGTGCGCACGACAGTCATGCCAGCTCCTTCAACACTTCTGTGGTGTCCTGCCCCGGCAGCGGAGCGAGACGGCGGACGGTGGCGGGGGTGGCGGAGAACCGGACGGGGATGCCGATCGACCGGATCTCGCCCTCGCTCGGGTGCTGCACGACGTCGAGGAGGTGACCGTCGCGGACATAGGGGTCCTCGTGCGCCTTGTCGAGCTCCAGCACCGGTCCGAACGGGATGCTGTGCTTCGCGCACACCTCCGCCCAGTCCTCACTGGACAGTGCGGGCGCGCACTCGTCGACCAGGCCCATCAGGTCGTCGCTGTCGCCGGGATCGATCCGCTCACCGGCGACGCGCGGGTCCTCGACCAGGTCGGGACGTCCGGCGGCGGCGAAGAAGTCGCGGAAGTTCTGCGGGTTGTACGGGACGACGCAGGCGAGGCCGTCCTTGGTGTGCACGGCGTGGTGACCCTTGGCCATCGACAGGTTGAAGCCCGTCGGACCCTCCTCCGGCACGAACGCGTGGCCCGCGAGGTGCTCCACCAGGTTGAACGCGATCATCGTGTCCGCCATGGGGATCTCGACCTGCTGGCCCTCACCGGTCGAGTTCCGGTGCACCAGCGCGGCGAGCACGCTGTAGGCGATGGTCAGCGACGACACCTTGTCGCCGATGATCGTCGGCAGGTAGACGGGCCGCCCGATGGCGCGGTTCGCGATGTCGACCAGGCCGGACGCGCCCTGGATCGTCTCGTCGTAGGCGGCGACGCCGGCGCGGTCGGAGTCGCCGCGGAAGCCCTGGGCGTGGGCGTAGACCAGGCCGGGGTTGCGCTCGGCGACGTCGGCGTAGTTCAGGCCGAGCCTGCTCAGCGCGCCGGGACGCATGTTGGTGATCAGCACGTCGGCCGTGTCGATCAGCTTGAGGGCGGTCTCGCGGTCGTTCTCGTCCTTGAGGTTGAGGGCGACGCTGCGCTTGTTCCGGTTGACGTTGAGGCTCAACGGGGTCATGCCCGGCGTGGTGCGGTAGCGGCCGTTGCGGACGGTGTCCACAGGCGACTCGATCTTGATCACGTCGGCGCCGAGGTCTCCGAGGATCTGGGCCGCGTACGGGCCCATGACCACGGTCGAGAGGTCGATCACCCGCACGCCGTCCAGCGGACCGGCGGTGATGTCCTTCATCGTTCGTCCTTTCGCACCTGTTCGTTCTTGCACCACCGAAGTTAGTGACGAACCGCGAGAAAGGGAACGATCATGTCGCGAACAATGGCATGACCACAGCGGTCACACCATTGTTCATTTGATTATCGGCTCCACGAAGACTTCTTTCGCGACCGCGACGAGTTCCTCGATGTCGCCGCCGTCGCCTCGGTCGCGCCGCCACAGCAGCCCGGTGTCGAGCTGCGCGCGGAAGTCCTCGAACGGCAGGACAGCCATGTTCTCCAGGCGATATCCGCGCATCGAGCTGTCCTCGTCGAGCATCGAGACCGAGAACCCGAGCCCACCGGACACGATCTCCGAGGTGCCCTGGTAGCCGGTGTTGCTCAGCTGGATGCGCTTCTTGATGCCCAGCTCGTGCAATTGCCGGTCGAGCTGCTCGAAATACGCGGGCATTATTTCCTCCGGCGACTTCGCGTACGCCAGATCGGCGAGATCGGCCAGTTTGACCGATTCACGGCCTTCGAACCGGTCGGCGGGCACCACCGCGCCGAGCCGTTCCGACATCACGTGCAGCGTGTCGAGGGAGGCCTCCTGCACGGGCAGCCGGGCCAGCGTGAGCGCGAGCCTGCCGTCCTTCACCGCCGCGACGAGGTCGGTGGTCGTCCCCGGCCACCGCTTGACCTCGAACCGCCCGGCGACCCGTTCCGCGAGCAGGGTCAGCCGCTCCCGCAACGCCGGGTGGAGTCCGGCGGGCACACCGACGAACACCGTCGACCTGGTGGGTGCCGTGGCCTGGTCGAGGCGCCACCGGATCGACCCGACGCGGTCGAGCACGTCCCGCGCGATCGGCAGCAGGGCGGCGCCGGCGTCCGTCAGCGCCACGTGGTGGGTGCTGCGGTCGAACAGCTGCCGCCCCAGCTCGTGTTCGAGGTCCTTGACGCGCTGGCTCAGCGGCGACGCGGCCATGTGCAGCTTCCGCGCGGCGGCCGAGAAGTTCAGCTCCTCGGCGACCGCCACGAAGTACCTGAGATGCAGCAGTTCCACCTGCCCCAGACTAGGCCGTTCGGGTCAGGCCCTCACCGTGACGCGCGGCGCCCGGCTACCGGCTTCCACCGGCTCTTCGCCCTATCGTGCGCCGCGTGTCCATCGAGCAACCCGCCGCCTTCCGCCCGCGCACGATCACCGACGTCCTCCGTCCGGCGACGGCCGACGAGGTGGTGGAGATCGTCCGATCCGGCAGGCGACGGCTGCACCCGATCAGCACCGGCTACAACTGGGGCCTGGGTTCGGGTCTGCCGGTCGAGGACGGTGCCACGGTCCTCGACCTGTCGGGCCTGGACCGCGTGCGCGCACTCGACCTCGAACGCGGTTACGCCGTGGTGGAGCCGGGCGTGACCCAGGGCGCGCTCGTGGAGTTGTTGCGCGGCACGCCGAGGATCTTCAACCTCACCACGTCCTCGTTGCGCACCAGCGTCATCGGCAACTCGCTGGAGCGCGGCGTCGGCGTGCACCGCGCCCGTGCCGAGGACCTGGTCGGGCTCGAAGTGGTGCTCGCCGACGGCCGGCGCGAGCACGTCGGCTGGTGGCCGGGCACGTCCGCCGTCCCGCGGCCGCACGGTCTCGGGCCGACGCTCACCCACCTGTTCACGCAGTCGTCGTTCGCGGTCGTCACGGCCGCCGTCGTCCGGCTGCTGCCGAGGCCGGAGGAGGTGCGGGTGCTGCCCTTCACGTTCGCCGAGGACGACCTCGCCGACGCGGTCGACGTGCTGCGGTCGTGGACGGAGCAGCGCCTGGTTCCGCCCACCACCAAGGTCTACAACCCGGTCGCGGCACAGGCGGACGGTTATCTCGCGCACGTCTGCCTCAGCGGCGCGGGCGAGGTGGTCGAGGCTCTCGGTTCGGTTCTTCTCGGCGCGGCAAGGCATTCACCGCTCGTCGCGGCCCCGGCGGTGGACGAGGTGGTCCGCGCGACGTACGCGGGTGATCCCGATCCGGCCGACACGTGGTTCCTGCGCAGGACGACGGGCTGTCCGGCCGAACGGATCGACGCCGAACTCGGGTTGCTGATGTTCCTGCCGATCGTGCCGTTCTCCGGCGAGACCGTGACTCTCGCGGAGAAGCTGATCCACGACTGCTGCGCGTCGACGCCCGCCGTCACGGTGAACGTCCTCGACAGCGACGCCGTCGACCACGTCATCGCGCTCGGCTTCCCGGCAGGCGATTTCACGGCCGTCGCCGAGGCGCAGGAGACTCTCGACCGGTTGCACCAAGCGTTTGCGGCACAGGGTTTTCCGGCCTACCGGCGGGACGTCGACCGGCCGGGGACGGCGACGGCGTTGCAGGCCAGGATCGGGCAGGCCCTCGATCCGGACGGGGTGTTCGCGCCCGGCAGGTACACGGCCTAGCCCAGCCCCGTCAGCTTCCGCGCCGCTTCCGTTTCCCCCCAGCGGAATCCGATGCGGCGCGACAGTTCCACGGCCTCGGTGTACGAAGCGCGCGCCTGTTCGGCCCGTCCCGCGAGCTCGTGCACGGTGCCTCGGTCGAGCAGCACGCCCGCCTCGATCTGCCTGTCCCCCACCGACCGCGCGAGCCGCAACGCCTCGTCCGCCAGTTCCAGCGCCTGGTCCAGGGACCCGAGCTGGCGGTGGGCGTCGGCCATGTTCGCCAGCGCGTGCAGCTCGCCGGACCTGTCACCGCACGCCCGGAGCGTCGTCAGCGTTTCCTGGTAACACACCAGCGCGGCCGGGAGATCGCCCATCGCCGCGTGCACCAGCCCCAGGTTGGTGCGCACGTAGGCCGCGCCCTGCGAGTCGTCCAGTTCCTCGCGCAACGTCAGCGAGGCCTCCAGCGAGGTCAGCGCCGCGGGCAGGTCGCGGCGGCGCCAGTGCGCGATGCCGAGGTTGTTGAGCGTCACGGCTTCCAGCTGGCGGTCGTGCAGGTCGCGGGCCAGCGCCAGCGCCGCCGTCCAGTGCTGCTGGGCCTCGGCGAACTTGAAGCCGCGCTCGCAGGCGGCCCCGAGTTCCTTCAACGCCAACGCTTCCGCGCGCACGTCGCCCAACGAGCGGGCAGCCTCCAGGGCGAGCGTGTTCAACGCGGCCCAGTCCGCCACCTCCGAGCGGCGGCGGAAGTACCAGGACAGACCGGCGGCGAACGCGATCGCGTCGGCCGGTGAGGCCTGGTGCGCGGCGGCGATCAGGTTGTCGCGCTCCTCGGCGAGCCAGAGGTCGGTCGGGTTGTCCGCCAGCGCTTCCAGGTAGTGCTTGTGCAGGCGTTCCAGCGCCAGCGACCGTTCCTCGGACGACTCCGAGCCGCGGCAGCGTTCGCGGGCGAAGAGGCGCAGCAGGTCGTGCAACGCGAACCGGCCGGGCACCGGTTCGTCGACCAGGTGCGCGTCGGCCAGTTCGGCGAGCAGGTCCTCCACGTCCGGCACGTCGGTCAGCGCCCGTGCCGCCGCGACCGCGAAGTCTGGGCCGTCCAGCAGCCCGAGCAGCCGGAAGACCCTGGCCACCGCGGTCGATCCGAGTTCGGCGTAGCTGACCGCGAACGCCGAGCGCACCGCGACGTCGCCGAGCCGGAGCTCGTCGAGGCGGCGCGTCTCGTCCGCCAGCCTGGCGGCGAGCAGCGGCGCGGTCCACTGTGGACGGGCGGCCAGGCGGGCTCCCGCGATGCGCAGCGCCAGCGGGAGTCCGCCGCACCAGCGCACGAGTTCCGCCGCGTCCTCGACCCTGCCGGCGACGCCTTCGAGCAGCCGGAACGCGTCTTCCAGTGGCAGCGCACCGAGTTTCACGTACGAGGCGCCGGTCAGCGAGGTGAGCGGGCGGCGGGACGTGATCAGCACGGCCGAGCCGGGACCGGTCGGCAGCAGGCGCTTCACCTGGCCCGCGGTGGCGACGTTGTCCAGCACCACGAGCAGCCGGCGCGACGCGGTGAGCGAGCGGTAGCGCAGGGCCTCCTCGTCGCCGGGCCGTTCGCCGAGTGCCCGCAGGAACTGGCTCAGGATCCGGTCCGAGGCGCCGTCGGAGAGGTCGGCGTAGAGTTGGCCGTCCGGGAACCTCGCGGCGATCTCGTGGGCCGCCCGCACGGCGAGCGCGGACTTGCCGATGCCCGCCTGCCCGGTGAGCACGCACACCGCGACCCGGTCCTGCCGGAGCTGTGCCTTGATCAGGTTCAGCTCGCGGCCGCGGCCGGAGAAGGTGACCACGTCCGGCGGCAGCTGCCGGATCGCCGCCGCGCCAACGGGTTTCGCGCGCAGGATCTCGGCCTGCAGCCGCCGCAACGACTCCCCCGGCTCGACGCCGAGCTCGTCCGTCAGCACCCGGCGGCACTCCTGGTAGGCGGCCAGCGCCTCGGCCGGGCGTCCCGCGCGGTGCAGCGCCACCATCTGCTGCTCGCGCAGGCGTTCGTTCAACGGGTGCTCGCGCACCCACTCGTTCAGGTCGGCGACGATCTCGACGTGCCGGCCGAGGTCGAGTTCCGCCTCGGCGCACTCGACCCGTGCGGCCAGCCGCAGCTCCTCCAGCTGGGCGACGACCCCGCGCAACAGCCCGGACGCGGCCAGATCCGCGAGGGCGGGCCCGCGCCACAACGCGAGCGCCTCCCGGTAGCTGCGGGGCGTGCGTTCCTTGCGGGCGGCGTCGAGCAGCTCGCTGAACCGGGTGAGGTCGAGCTCCGCGGGGTCGATCGACATCAGGTAGCCGGGCGCCCGCGAGAGCAGCCGCGATCCGACGATCTTGCGCAGCTGGTAGACGTAGACCTGGAGGTTCTTCAACGCCGTCTTGGGCGGCGCGTCGTCCCACAGCACGCTGATCAGCCGGTCGACCGACAGCACCCGGCCGGGCTGGGCGAGGAGCAGCGCCAGCACCGCGCGTTGCTTGGGCGGCCCAAGGCTCACCCGCACGCCGTCGTCGGCGTAACACTCGACCGGCCCGAGCACCCGGAACTCCACAACTCCCGATCGTAACTACCAACCGCATACCGGACGCATGCCACGCGCCAGGACGTTCGACCCATGACGAAAACCTCACTGGCACTGGTGGTGGCACTCGGCACCCTGGCTGCCGCCGTGTCCCCCGCCCAGGCCGTCGAGCCCTACTCCTCCAGCCCGTCGCAGTCGCACGCCGTCCGCTCGAGCGGCGGTTACGACGTGATCGTCGGCGGTGTGAAGAGAGCCACCGTCGCCGTCAGCGATCCCGCCTACACGATCAGGTCCTCCTCTTCGGCCGACGGCGCTCAGGCCGCCGTGATCTCCGACTTCGACGGCACCAGCGGCAGCTCGCTGAGCACGGTCGACCGGTACGGCAAGTCTCGTTTCGTGGCGCGCGGGGCGATCACCTCGGCCGTGTTCCACGGTTCGACGCTGGCCTACGCGGACGGCGAGAACGTCGTCGTCGACGGCGTGTCCGTGGGCAAGCTCAAGGGCCGCGCGCCCCAGCTGCTCGGCTTCACCACCGACGGCACCGGTCTGCTGGCCGTGCAGCACCCGGACGTCGCCGACGACAGCACGTACGTGGGTTCGCTGGTGCGGTTCGACGTGAAGTCGGGCGCCGCGAAGCCGTTGATCACGTCGGACTCGTCGTCGTTGTACCGCGACTTCAAGCTGGTCGACGTCAAGGGCGAGCGGCACGTCAGCTTCATCAAGCACAACGAGATCTACCGCTGCGGCGGCGCCGAACCGCAGTGGCTGGGCCTGGCGTCGGAGGACGGCGAGGTCCGGTCGCTGGTCGGCGAGACCCGGCACCACTACCGCAGCGCCGTGTGGAGCACCGACGGCGCACGCGTCGCGTACGAGGTCATGGGGTGCGTGTCCGACAAGACGCTCGGCCCCGACCAGTTCGCCGGGTTCAACGGCGTCTACGTCCAGGACCTGGCCACGCGCAAGGCTTCGCGGGTCGTCGAGGGCCTGTCGTTCAACTACGCGCTGACCGGCATCGACGGCGACGAGCCCGTGATCGGCAGCCCCGCGAAGGGGTACGTGAAGGCGTCGGGTCTGCGCGCCGCCTCGCTGGACGGTGAGGTCACCACGATGGGCCGGCTGAACCGCGCCGAGTACATCCACCAGCTGTGGGACACGCGCAACGAGTTCAACGGCAACTCGTCCTGCGGCCCGACCAGCGCGGTGATCGACCTCGTCACCTACCAGCTCACGAACGAGTTCGGCGTGCAGGTCCCACAGCCGACCTCGCACTACTCGAAGTGGGGCCGCTACATCACCGACGAGTTCAGCAACCGCGGCACCACCTTCAACCGCACCATGAACGACTGGGACCGCGTCGGCAACTGGAAGGGTGCGCACGGCTGGATCACCGGCTACTACTGCCCCGGCAACCGCCCCTGCGCCTCCTGGGAGTCCGAGCGCGACTTCCTGGCCCGCAACGGCGCCGCGGTGCAGCAGGGCAACTTCACCCCGGCGCAGGTCCGCGCGTTCCTCGACCAGGGCAAGTTCGTGATCATGAGCGGCACGTGGGGGTCGACGGCCGGGCATCTGTCGGTGGTGATCGGGTACCACGACAACGGGTCGTTCTACGTCCACGACACCTATGGGGCGGGTACGGACGGGAGTTACGACGGGGCGAACCAGCTCTACACCTGGAACTACATCGCTCCCGCGCAGATGTGGGCCGCCTAAGTACTTGACGACAGGCGTCAAGTACTTGATACGCTCTGTCAAGTGGCGACCACCTCGGAACACGTGGACCTGCGAAACGACCTGATCCGGCTCGTGACGAGCCGCCTGCTCGACCCGCTGGAAATCCTGCTGCCGCAGGCCGATCTCGTCGGCCTGCGGCAGTCCGTCGAGGCCGACGCCGAGATGTGGGCGGCCCAGCTGCTCGGGCCCGACGACGCGCTGGCCCGGCAGGTGGCCATCCGCCTGATGGCAGTGCTCCACCCCGGCGACACCCCGTTCGACCCGCCCGAGAGCTGGTGGGCGACGCCGCTGGGACGTGCCGCCGCGCGGCGGGCCGGCCACCCGAGCAAGGACCACGTGTCGTTGGGGGTGGCCGGCGCGATGCTCGGGATCACCCGCCAGGGCGTGCACGACCTGGTGAACCGCAACAAGCTGCTGCGGCACCCGGACGGCGGCGTGACCGTCGACTCGATCCGCACCCGGCTGAGCCTGAGGAGAGACCAGTGAGGTTAGCGGCTACCGACTTCGGCGGCGACGGTCCGTCGCACCTGCTCCTGCACGGCCTGGGCGGCGGCAGATCCGCCTGGGAAACGCTTGCGCCCCAGCTGAACGGCCGCGCCGTCGCGGTCGACCTGCGTGGGCACGGCGAGTCTCCCGACGGCGCGTGGGACTGGGAGGCGGTGCTCGACGATCTCGACGAGTCAGCCGTCCACTTCGGACTCGACGAGCCCGTCGTCGTCGGGCAGTCGCTGGGCGGCGTCCTGGCCGGACTGTGGGCGCTGCGGCACCCGTCGTGCCCGGCGGCGATCAGCCTGGACGGACACCGTTCCGCCACAACGCATCCGGCGAACTACGCGGGACTGCCGGCCGAGGAGGTCGCGGACGGCCTGGCGAAGCTGAACGCGATCTTCGACGCCCAGCTGGAGACGATCACCCGCCCGTCGCACGAGATGCTCTCGGTGCTGCGGACGTCACCCGAGCTCCTGGATGCCCTGCCGATCTTCGCGCAGGTGACCAGCCCGTTCCTGCTGGTGCTCGCCACCCGCAACCTGCCGGTGCCGCCCGATCTCGTGCCGTTGTTCGACGCCCACCGCGCGGGACTGCGCCGCGACATGCCAAAAAACGTTCAGGTGCACGAGATCGACGCGACGCACGGCTTGGTGAACGAACAGCCCGCGGAAGTCGCCGCGATCATCAATCACTTCGTGAGCAGTCGCTTCAACGCCTGACGGGCCCGGCACGGTGCCGCGCTGTCGTGTTCGAGCTGCAGGAAGTGGTTGAGCGCCAGCATGACGCCGAGGATCTCGTAGATCAACTGGTCGACGTCCGTGTCCAGCTTGAGGTCGCCGTCGCTCACCGCGCGCCGGATGTGGATCCGCAGGTCCCTGCGCCACAACGCGTTCATGCCGGCCAGCGCGTCGCGGACGCGGCCGGTGCGGCCGTCGAACTCCGCGGTGGCGGCGGTGAAGAAGCACCCGCCGGGCAGCACCTCGCGTTCGAGGTAGGAGACCCAGGCCTCGCAGACGTCGATCAGGCGCGGCAGGCCTGACGGCATCTGCTTGACCTTGCGCGGCACCTCCCGCAGGAAGACCTCCGCGGCCTGGTCGACCACCGCGAGTTGCAGGGCCTCCTTGGTGCCGAAGTGGCCCAGCAGGCCCGCCTTGCTCATCCCGAGCTCCGTCGCCAGCCGCCCGATCGTGAGTCCCTCAAGACCTTCCGACGACGCGATGGCGAGGCTCCGGTCGAGGATGCGCTGCCGCGTCTCGCGGGTGTCGGCGACAGATCGGCGCGGGCTCATGTTTGTAGTCTACGTCTCTTTAGCTACCGACCGATCGGTTGCTATATTCGCCAGGTCGCCTGGCTTGAAGGAGAGTTCACCTTGTCCGGATCCCGTGTCGTCGCGTTCGGCCATCACCAGCCCGAACGCGTGCTGACCAACGCTGACCTGGAAAAGATGGTGGACACCAACGACGAGTGGATCCGCCAGCGGACCGGCATCGCCACCCGCCGCATCGCCGCCGAGAAGGAGACCGTCGCCGACATGGCCTCCGCGGCAGGTGCGAAGGCACTCGCCGCGTCCGGGCTCGCGCCGTCCGACATCGGGCAGGTCATCGTCGCCACCTGTTCGGCGATCGACCGCTCCCCCTCGACCGCGGCCAGGGTGGCGGCGCACCTGTCGATCCCTTCCGCCGTCGTCTTCGACCTCAACAACGCCTGCGCCGGCTTCTGCACGGCCCTCGCCACCGCCGACCACACGATCCGGGCCGGTGCCGCGCGGCACGCGCTGGTCATCGGTGCCGAGAAGATGTCCGACCTGGTCGACTGGACCGACCGCTCGTCCTGCATCCTGCTGGGCGACGGCGCCGGCGCGGCCGTGGTCAGCGCTTCCGACGACGCCCTCATCAGCCCGGTCACCTGGGGCTCGGACCCGACGCGGAGCAACGCGGTCCGCCTCGTCGACGAGTGGCAGCCGCGCTTCTCCCAGGAGGGCCAGGCCGTCTTCCGCTGGGCCACCAGCGAACTCCCCGCCGTCGCCGTCAAGGCGTGCGAACGGGCCGGCGTCGCCGTCACGGACCTCGCGGCCGTGGTCACGCACCAGGCCAACCTGCGGATCATCGAGGCGATGACGCGCAAGCTCGGTCTGCGCGAGGGCACCGTGATCGCGCGCGACGTGGTCGAGTCCGGCAACACCTCCGCCGCCTCCGTGCCGCTCGCACTGTCCAAGATGGCCGAGAGCGGGGAACTCCCGTCCGGTCAGCCCGTCCTGCTGTTCGCCTTCGGTGGCGGGCTGTCGTGGGCGGGTCAGGTGATCACCACCCCGTGACAGGCCAAGCGAGGGCACGGATGGAGCGTGCCCTCGCCCGTGGCGATGTTTCCCTGTCCCCTGCGACCGACATCGCCAGCCTGACGGGCTAGCTCGCCCGCCGGGTCAGGCTCGCCGGTGCCAGGTCCAGGCCCCACGAGTCGATCGTGCCGACATCCGCCTGGTAGACGTCCCGCACGCGGAGCTTCCACGTGCCGTTGGCGGACTCGCTCGACAGGTCGGCCGTGAAGGTCTGGTCGATGTCGTCCGCACTGCCCCCGGTCTGGTCGCGCAACGGGTAGGCCGTGCCGTCCGGAGCGATCAGGGACACCGTCAGGTCACCGACGTACGTGTGCCTGATCTTCACCGCCACCGCCGCCCGGATCGACGGCACCGCCGAACAACCCGAGATGACGAGGTCGCTGTCGACCGCGGCACCCGCGTCCGGAATGGCGACGTCGTTCGGGTTGGTGGCGCTGCAGGTTCCGCCGCCGCCACCGGTGACGGTCAGCGCGAAGGTGGCGGTGCGCGACGCCGAACCGGCCGCGGTGATCGTGACCGGATAGCTGCCGGGCGCCACCGACGCCGTGGTGCTGATCGACAACGTCGAACTCGCACCCGTGCTCACCGAGGCCGGGCTGAACGAAGCCGTTGCCCCGGAAGGCAGTCCGGACGCGGACAGCTGCACGGTCTGCGGCTGACCGCTGACGGTCTGAGTCGCCACGGTCGCCGTCAGGGACGCACCCGCCGCCACCGAACCCGACGCCGGCGAGACCGCCACCGAGAAGTCCGCGGCCGGCGCGCCACCGACCGCCGCCTTCCACAGCGTGTAGGCGATGCCGTCGACGGCGCGGTTCAGATGCGGGTCGCTGATGTTCGCCGTGCTGTCGCAGGACGAGTGGTAGCACGGGTCGAACGCGCGACCCGCCGTACCGCCCCACTTCGTCGCCTGGGCGGACGTCTTGGTGGCGCTGGCGCCCATCGCGTAGCCGGACGCCGGGATGCCCGCGTTCGTGAACGACGCGTCGTCGGAACGGTTGCGGCCCTCGGTGTTCTCCTCCGGCTGCAGGTTCAGCGAGTCCCAGTAGGCCTTCATGTGCGTCGACTGCGCGGCGTTGAGGTTGTTGATGAAGTAGCCGCCGTTGACCGATCCGATCATGTCGAAGTTGTAGTAGGCCTTGATCTTCGAGCGGTCCGCCGCCGGGAGCTGGGAGACGTAGAAGCGCGAGCCGTTGAGCCCCTGCTCCTCGTCGGTCCACCAGCCGAAGCGGACCTTGTTCAGCATCGACGGGTTGGTGCGCGCGAGGACGAGCGCGGTCTCCAGCAGTGCGGCAGAACCGGAGCCGTTGTCGTTGATGCCGGCACCGGCCGACACGGAATCCAGGTGAGCGCCGAACATGTGCACGTTGTTCGCGTCACCGCCACGCCACTCGGCGATCAGGTTCGGGCCGGCTCCCGAGGTGCAGCCCGAGGTGCAGGCCTGTTCCGTCACGGCGTATCCGGCCGCCGTCAGCTTGTCCTTCACGTAGGTCACCGAGGCGCGGTACCCGGCCGACGTGGACCGGCGGTTGCCGCCGTTCTGCGACGCGATGGTGGAGAACTGGGTCAGGTGCTGCTTCACCGCCGCGACGTCGACGTCCGGTGCCTGACCACCGCCACCTCCGCCGCCACCTCCGAGGTTGAGCGACCACGAGTCGATGCGCCCGGTGTCATTGGCCGCGTTGTCGTTCACCCGCAGCTTCCACGTGCCGTTCGCGGTCTCGCCCGAGAGGTCGGCGGTGTAGGTCTGGTCGATGTTGTCCGCCGACCCGCCGGTGTTGGTGTGCAGCGGGTAGGTCGAACCGTCCGGCGCGACCAGGCTGACCGCGAGGTCGCCGACGTAGGTGTGGACGATCTTCACCGGGACCGTGCTGGTCGCCGACGGAGCCGTGGAGCACCCGGAGATCGTGATCGACGACTCCACCGTCGCGTTGTCGTTGATCGTCACGTCGTCACCGTTGCTGCCGGAGCACCCGCCACCGCCACCGCCGGAGGTGACCGTCAACGAGTACACAGTGGACTTTGTCGTCGTGCCGGCCGCGTTCACCGTCACGTTGTAGGTGCCCGCGGGCGTGGACGAGCCAGTCGAGATCGTCATGGTCGAGCTGCTCCCGGTCGTCACCGAGGACGGGCTGAACGCCGCGGTCGCACCACTGGGCAGACCGGTCGCCGACAGCGCCACGGTCTGCGCGGCACCGCTCACGGTGGCGGTGCTGACGGTCGCGGTGGCCGAGGAACCCTGCGCGACGCTGCCGGAGGACGGCGAGAGCGCGACGGAGAAGTCGTTCGACTGACCGGTGCACACCGGGTCGTTCGTCTGCGCCGGCACCGACACCGCGTCCCACGCCGCCTTCACGGTGGTGAAGACCCGGCAGTCGGAGTACAGGTTCTTCGCCGCGTTCAGCGTCGCCGTGCGGACGTTGACGTACTTCCAGTTGGACGTCTTGGCCAGCAGGCCGTTGTAGAACACCTTGCCCGCCTCCTGGACGCCGACACCGGTCACCGAGGACGGGCCGCCGGAGCAGATCGGGCTGTTCGGGTCGCCGCCACCGGGGTTGCTCCCCTTGGCCACCAGGTAGAACCAGTGGTTCAACGGACCGGCGGCCTTGTGCACCTCGGTGCTCGGGATGGACGACGAGAAGCAGTTCGGGTCGCCGCTCACCAGCGACGGGTTGTACATGTTGCGCAACGGCTGGGTGCCGCTGAAGTTGACCTCCTCGCCGACGAGGAAGTCCGGCGGGTCGTTGGGGTTGTTGGCGAAGTGCTCGGTCAGGGCGCCGAAGATGTCGCCGGTGCCCTCGTTGATCCCGCCGTTCTCGTTGCCGGAACCGTTGCCACCGGGCGTGGTCTGGAAGATCGCGTGCCCGTACTCGTGCGCCACCACGTCGATCGCGGTGAGCTGGCGGTCACGGGCGCCGTTGTAGCCGAACGTCGTGTTGCTGCCGGTCCAGTAGGCGTTGGCCTCCTGGAGCCCGACCTTCGCCGCGAACGTCCGGCCGTTGCCGTCGACGCCGTTGCGCCCCAGCCACTGCGAGAGCATGGCCCACTCTTGTTGCGCCGCATACAACACGTCGACGCACGCGGTTTCCAGGTCGTTGGCGCCCGCGCTGCCCCACGCGTCGTCGGTGCCGGTGTAGGCGCCGCCGCTCTGGCCGCCGCACTGCAGGCCGGGCTTGGTGGAGTCGGTCATGCTGAACGACGAGCCCGAGCCCGACGTGCCGATGGTGACGTCGCCGTTGTAGTAACCACGTCCGGTGCCGGCGAAGACCTCGTCACGCGAGCCGAGCACAGCGCCCGTGGAGGCGTCGACGAACACGTGCAGAACGCTCGGCGCACGGCCTTTCGTGCCGCGAACGACTGTCTCCCAGGCGAGTTTCGGCGCGTCCGTCGCGTGCACCACGAGCCGTGGCGTGTCGACGGCGTTCGCCACCGCGAGCTGGGTCCTGGAGATCGCCTTCGCCCGGTCGGCGCTGATCTTGGCGGTGGTGTCGACCGCGATCGCTTGCTGCTGGGCGACGTTGGTGTTCAGCACGGCACCCGTGGCGTTCTTGACGACGACGTAGTCGCCGCCCACGACCGGAAGTCCTTGATAAGTGCGTTCGTAGGCCACGTACTGCAGGCCGTTGCCGCCCTGCGTCGTCGAGACGACGTGCGCGTCCCCGCTGCTGGGCGGAGGTTCCGGCGCGGCGGAGGCGGGTAGGACGACTGTCGCGATGGCTGTCGCTGTCGCCAGCGCAGCTGATAGCAGGGTTCTTCTCACGGTGGAGCTCCTTATGCAGGGAGAGCGGTGGTTCAGGCGTCGGCGCGCTGGCCCGTGACCAGGGCGGCGGCCGTCGCGAAGGTGACGTCGTCGAACAGCGCCGACACCGGGTCGTCCGGGTGGTTGTCGTCGCGGTTGACGAGGGTGAGCGTGTAGCTGACGCCCGCCTTGAGCGGTGCGGTGACCTGCTGCCAGCCCTGACCGCTCGTGCAGGTCTTGGCCAGCGGAGTCGTGGTGGCGCCGGACGAGTTGTCGGTCAGCACGACCTTCGCCCAGGCGTAGCGCACGCTGTCCGGGCAGGACTGCGAGTACCAGACCGAGAGCGTGCCCGCGGCCGGCGCGGTGAAGGTCTGCCGGACGGTGGACTCGCCGTTGGTGGCGGTCGCCGCCCCGAGGCGCACGGCGTTCGTGCCGGTGCGGGCGCCCGAGTTCACGACGGTGGCGGTGCCGCCGCCGGTCCAGCCGGTCAGCGATCCCGACTCGAAGCCGCCGTTCACAACGCCGGCGCTCCCGCCCACCGTCAGTTCGACCGCGGCCGTTTTCGTCGCGCTGGTACCGGTTCCGGTCACCGTGACCGTCGCCGTGCCGGACGTCGCCGAGGACGAGGCCGCCAGCGTGAGCGTGGCGCTCTCCCCCGCCTTCACCGAGGCCGGCGCGAACGTCGCGGTGACACCGGAAGGCACACCGGACGCGCTGAGCGCGATCGTCTGCGCGGCACCGGTCGCGGTGGTGCCGACCTTGACCGACGCCGACTGCCCCGGCTGGACGGTCACGGACCTGGGTTCGACCCCGATCGAGAAGTCGTCGCCGGGTTGATCTCCCAGCTGCTGGCGGATCAACGGCTCGTAGTGGGTGATCTTCGCGCCCACCTGCGGTCCCGCGCACTGCGCGTCGCCGGACTCGATCAGCCCGACCTGCCGCCACACACCGTTCTGCTGGACCACGAGCGGGCTTCCGCTGTCGCCGGAGCACACGCCGGTGGTGTCGTTCTTCACCGGCCCGAAGCAGAGGTGCTTGTCCGGCGTGAACGTCCAGCCGATGTTCTTGCAGCCGCCGGTGGCGTCCGGGTCGATCACCGGGAGGGTGGCCTTCTTCATGACCGGGTCGTAGTCGGCGGTGGTGGTGCCGGGGCCGGTCTTGCCGTGCGTGGTGAGCAACGCCTGCGTGCCGACGGCGTTGAGCGCGGGGTCGGTGGCGAGCTGCAGCAACGACGCGGGCGTGCCCACGTTGCGGTCCAGCGTCAGCACCGCCACGTCGTCACCGGCGAGCGAGCCCCACTGGTAGTCGGGGTGCTTCCAGAACGACGTGATCTTCGCGACCACCCCGTCGGTGCCCGTGAGGTCGGTGCGGCCCCAGATGACGGTCTTGTCCTTGACCTCGCCGTAGGTCGGGTCCATGCAGTGCGCGGCGGTGACGACCTTGTTCGGCCGAACCAGGGCGCCGCCGCACGAGACCTTCTGCGGATGCGCGCTGCCCGGCCTGGTGATCACCACCTGCCACGGGTGCTCGGCGTGCGTGGTGTGTTCGCCGCCTTTTACCGCGTGCGCGGATCCAGGGATCAGGGTGGCGACCAGTGCCGCGACACCGACGATTAATCGCATTGTTTTCACAGCGGACAGATTCGCTTCACCGGACATTCCGGCACAATGCCTAACTCTTCAGTGCGCCGTTCACTTTTCAGTTGTGCGATTCTTCGCGTCATTCGGTGAAGCGGGTCCCGC
Organism: Lentzea sp. NPDC092896; assembly: GCF_044754905.1. Taxonomy (NCBI): domain Bacteria; kingdom Bacillati; phylum Actinomycetota; class Actinomycetes; order Pseudonocardiales; family Pseudonocardiaceae; genus Lentzea; species Lentzea sp. NPDC092896. The sequence goes on along the minus strand of NZ_JBIVPX010000007.1, from coordinate 70,494 downwards.
CGGGGATGCGGGACCCGCTCCTGCCGCTGGCCGCTAGCGGCGTGGCCCGGAACGTTGCCGGGTGAATTCGCGGTCAGACGGGTGCGTCGTGGTGCCGCCCCGACGTCCTCATACTGGATGTATGGGGGCGTGGGGGCGGTGCCGCGAGGCGCCCTGCTGAGCGTGAATACGCCCGCCAACGGGCCGGGCCACGTCGCTAGACGGTGACCGACCAGCTGCTCAGCACGCCGACGTCGCCGGGGCCGTTGTCCCCGATCCGCAGCGTCCACGTGCCGCCCGCGGCCTCCCCTGCCGCCGGGACCACGGTGAACGTCCTGCCGCTGACGAACGGGGTGCACGAGTAGTTGCCACCCGGCGTCCGCAGCAGCGGGTACCAGCGGCCGCTCGGCGCCACCAGCGTGACGTTCAGGTCTTCCAGGCAGGTGTGCGTCGCGCCGACCTTCACCGTGACCGGGTTCCTGGCGGAGCCGGTGGCGGTCGACCGCAGCGGGCTGACCACCGTCTGGAAGTCGCGGATCTGGTAGTCCGTGTCGTTCGTGAACGTCCGGCCGCCCGTGTCACCGGGCGACGTGCGGGCGGACACGGCCGGGCTGGGCTTCGACTTGTTGCCCGCCGCGTCCCTCGCCTGGACGGTGAACGAGTACGCCGTGTCCGCGGTCAGGCCCGTCACGGTCGCCGTGGTGCTCGTGACGGTCGTGGCGAGCGCACTGCCGTTGTAGACCTCGTAACTCGCGACGCCCACGTTGTCGACGGACGCGTCCCAGGCCAGCGTCACGCTGGACGCGGTGACGCCCGTTGACCTGGGGTTACCGGGCGTCGTGGGCGGTTCGTCGTCCGCCGTGCCCGGCTGGGTGCGCGCGTTGACGGCCGTGCTGGCGGCGGAGGCGTTGCCCGCGGCGTCCTTGGCCTTGATCGTGAAGGTGTAGTCGTTGTCCGGCTTGAGTCCGGTGACGGTCGCCGTGGTGCCCGTGACCGTCGTGGCGAGCGCACTGCCGTTGTAGACCTCGTAGCCCGTCACGCCGACGTTGTCCGTGGAGGCGTCCCAGGCCAGTGAGACGCTGGAGGAGGTGGTGCTCACGGCGCGAGGGGCCCCTGGAGCGGTCGGCGCGGTGGTGTCACCAGGACCGCCGGTGACCAGCGTGAGGTTCCACTTGCGCAGTGCCTCGTTGACCGGCTGGAAGATCGACAGGTCGTCGTCGTTGGTCGGGTTCTGCACGCACTGCGACGGGCCACCGTCGTGCAGGCCGACCGCCTTGTCGCCGAGCAACCAGCCACCACCTGAGTCACCGCCGAGCGAGCAGGCGGTGGTCCAGGTGAGGTCCTCGATGACCAGTCCGCCGCCGTAGTCGACGGACTTGTGCGTGTACTTGACCTCGCCGCACTTCCACTTGGAGGTGTTGCCCGAGTGGCAGACGCGGTCGCCGACCATGGCCTCGGCGGAGCCGGTCACGGTGATCGCGGGCTCGCCCCACGTGTTGACCGCGGCGGACAGGTTCCAGCCCGACTCGGTCACCGCGACCACGCCCATGTCACCCTCGCGGGCGTTCACGCTGCGGCTGCCGCCGACGTTCGAGGTACCGAGCCGGTTCTGCTGCCCGGACTGCCCGTACGCGGCCTGGTTCGCGTCGTTCGTGCAGTGCCCGGCGGTCAGGAAGTGCTTGCCGCCGTTGGCATCCGTCGCACCGAACCCGACCGAGCAGTTCGACTCCGACCCCGGCCACCACGGGCTGCCGGTCTGTACCGTCCCGGCCTGCTGGCGCTGCTGGGAGTTCGTCTCGACGACGCCCGCTCCGAGCTTCTTGACCTCCCGCAGGAACTTCTCGGTGGCCTGGGTCTTCTTCGTCGTGTTGACCGTGACGCCGACCTGGTTGTTCTTCACGTCGACGCCCCAGCTGTACACGCCGGGCACGCCGGTGCCGATCAGCTTCCGGACCTCGTCGAGCTGGCGGTCGAGGTCGGCCTGGCTCCGCTGGACCTTGGTCGCCCTGACGCCACTGGCGTTCGCCTGGGCCACGGCCTCGTCGGTGGTGACCGCCACGGTCAGCGCGCCGGCCTCGGCGTCGAACCAGTGGCCGGCGAGCTGACCGAGCAGGGACGGCGGCAGGCTCTTGAACCGCTTGTGCGCGTCGTCCTGGGCGGTGAGCTGGGTACGTGCCTGCTGGGGCGAGATGCCCAGCGCCGTCGCCACGCCGTTCACGGCGGCGGGCGGTGCCGCGGGGGTGTCGGGCTGGACGGCTTCCGCCGATCCGCTTTGAATTGCCGCGAACACACCGATCGCGAGGACCGGCCCGCACGCGGCGGCGATGATTCTGCGCATTTGCATGGCTGGAACTCCTTCAGGCAGGGGTTCCGGAAAAATAAGTCCGGAAACCGGCCCGCGGACAGCCACGACCGCGTTTAACAGTTCAGTTCGGCGATTTTCCGGGATTCACCTTCCCCGGAAATAGGCCGGTGTGGCGACTCGGGAGCCCGCCGAGCCGCCACACCGTTGGTGACGCACGAGAAGGAGGTTCAGGCAGCCGGTGCGGGAACGAGCGCATCGCCGCGTGACGTCATCGGTCCGCCACCTGGCCACGCGGGCGACGTCGGAGTTCGCCGTTCCCGCTTGCCCTGTACCGACTGCCTGAAGTCCTCCTGTACCTGGTTAAGGCCTCGCACGTCCTCCGCCCGTGCGCACCATCTCCGGCCTCGAACGCGAATGCCGCCGCCGCTGCAATGGCGGGGACATCGACGACGAGACGGACGGGGGAACGGATGATGCGTGGGCGGCGACCGGTTCGGGAACCGGGATCATGGCGGTCGGGAGGGCCTCCTCGACGGCGGCGGCAGCGGGCTCTTCCTCCGGCTGCGTCCACACAGGAGTGTTCGTCTCGACCGCGTTCTGCCGGAACAGTTCCGGAGTCTCGGTGATGATCTTGCCCGGCGATTCCAGACCCACGATGCCGACGAGCTTGCCGTTGGCGATGAAGCCGGTGAGTCCGTTCACGTCGGTGGTGTCGGTGCCCAGGACGGGCAGGCCGGCGCCCTGCACGCGCATGCCGTACTGCTCGGTCCAGAACCGCGGCACCGGCGTGTAGGTCTTCGCGTGGCTGCGGCCCACCAACAGGTTCTCGGCCGCGGCTCTGCCTCCCTCGACGGCGTTGAGCCAGTGCTCGACGCGGCGCACGGCACCGTTGAAGCGCATGTTGGGCCAGCGGGCCACGTCACCGCAGGCGACCAGGTTCTCGGCGCCGACCACGTGGTTCGTCGAGTCGCACAGCACGCCGTCGGAGATGTCGAGGCCGGAGCCGCGCAGCCAGTCGACGGCCGGGGAGGCGCCGACGGCCAGCACGACGCAGGAGGCGAAGAAGACCTGGCCGTCGCTCAGGTGAATGCCGATGCCGCCGGGCTGACGCACCCAGTGCTTGATGCCGACACCGGTGGCGAGGCGGACGCCGTGCTCGACGTGCGCCTCGGTGATCTTCTTGCCGATGTCGTCGCCGACGATGCCGCCCAGCAACGCGGGCGAACGCACGATCAGGGCCACGTCGCGACCCATGTGACGAATCGAACAGGCGAGCTCGCAGCCGATGAACCCGCCGCCGATGACGGCGACGAGACCCTGCGACTGACGGATGTTCTTGCGGATCGCGATCGCGTCGTCCAGCGTCCGCAGCACGTGCACCCGCGGGTCGTGGCGAGGAGCCCCGCCCATCGCCCTGGCGTCGACGCCGGTGGCGATGATCATGCCGTCGTACTTGATCTCCTGGCCGCCGGGCACCCAGACGGACTGCGCCTTCGGGTCCAGGTGCAGGGCCGGGGAGTTCAACATCCATTCGGCATCGAGGTCACCGGAGAACGACAGCAACGAGTCGTCCGGGGTCCATTCTCCAGTGATCATCTGCTTCGACAGGCAAGGGCGGTGGTACGGAAGGTGCCGCTCGGCGGACAGGATCGTGATCTGCCCGTCGAAACCCATCTCCCGCAGCCGTTCCGCGGAACGAACTCCTCCGAGTCCGCCGCCGACGACCACGATCCGTTCGCTCACTTCACTCGCTCCCTGATCTCGATCGCGCGCATCGGGCACGCACGTTGTGCCGCCCTGGCCTGAGCGAAGTGCTCCTCTGGCGGCCGGCGGTTGTAGGTCAGGCGGTTGTCCTCGATCAACTGGAAGACGTCCGGTGCCTCCGCCTGGCAGGTGCCGTAGCGGTGGCATTTCTCGTTGTTGACGCTCACGTCCATCGCGTCGCCCTCGCCGACGCCGGGTTCCTTGCCGCGCTCGGAGTCGAGCATCCCGATGCGCATGAGCACCTCGGGCGGGAGGAACCGGGCCAGGGCCAGGGTCGCGGTCGGGACGAGGACGGTGAGGCCGGCCAGCCAGAGAACGGACAGGTTGCCGTTCGCGATGGCGCCGAACCAGGAGTGCACCACGGTGATAGTCACGGCGATGTAGGCCGTTTGGTGGAACCGCAGCCACTTGCGGTAGAAGACTTTGTGCCGCATCGAGGCGAGTACGGCGATCGCGAGCATGACCTCCAGGCCGAGGATGCCCAGCGCGTGCCGGAACAGGCCGCCGTCGACGAACGGCAGGACGAGCTTGATGAAGCTGAACGTGCCGGTCTGGATCAGGGTGAAGGCGAAGGCGTGAACGCATCCGAATGCGATCGCGAGCGAGGCCAGCACCATGTGACCGTTCTTCAGTCCCTCACGGCCGGTGAGCTTCTCGGCCCATCCGGTCGCGATCAGCACGCCCCAGGACAAGGTGGCGCACATCATGACGTAAGCCAGCCTGGCAGACAGCTGAGCCATCTTCTTGACGCCCGAGTCGAACTCGGACGACTGGGCCACCAGGAGCGGAATCTGGCTGGACAACAACACTTCCTCCGATAGAACTCTCGCGGGAACCCGCCCGGACCTGCGGTGCAGGAGTGGACACTTCAGGGCCGGGCGGGTGGGAACAGGTCCGCGTTGGAGTGCCTCTGACCTTGGGACACCACCTCCGTTTCCCGTCGTGCAACGGGGTCTTGCAGAATCACCGCACCGGTCGTCGCGGGCGGAGTACTCGGAGCAGGAGCACCGTCAGAACGGCTCCCGCGGCGGTGACCGTGAGGATCACCCACATGTTCGGCCCCTCGTTCGAGGCCAGGGTCGCGTTGATGATGCCGCCGGCGGGCTGGGGTTCCGCGAACGACGAGTCGGCCGCGAGACCGGTGCTCTCCAGCAACGTCATGTGCTTCATCACCACGTCGATGCCTGCCTGCGCGAACCCGCGGATCACGTCGTTGCGGGTCTGCGTGCGGACCTTCGCGATGAAGTTGAAGACCTGACCGTGCGCGGCGCGCAACCGGGCCACGAAGGCCTGGTCGAACGCGTCTCCTTCGAGCCCGTTGAGCTCTTCCATCCACGACTGCTGCGACGGGTTCGGCACGTCCGGGGTGGTGAGCCCGAACTGGGCGGCCGTCTTCTTCGTCAGCGTGTCGAGCATCATGTGGTCGAGCATGATCATCTTGCCGATCTGCTTGACCCGCGCGTTCGACGCCTTGGTCGCCGTGAGCTCACCCATGGGCATCTCCCACAGGCCTGCCTGGCGCACCTTGTTCAGCAGATCGCGGTCGTTCGCGGTCAACGGTCCCGTCGGGGTGTCCATCACTCCCCCGGTGTCCGCGGGCTGCGCTGCAGCCGTGGCGGACAGGCCGGTGAAGAGGAACAACATCGCCAAGACGGTGGCGAGGGCTCTGGTCATCGTCTTGATGTCCTCGTTGTCCAATGGGAAGTCGGTAGGGGTGTGCGGGGTTCGAGCAGCAGGCTCAGTAGCCGGGCGCTGCGGGCGGTGGCGCGGACTGCGGTGTCTGGCCTCCGGAGCTGGGGGACGTGCTCGGCGTGCCGCTGCTCTTGTTCTGGGTGTTGTTCTGCGCTTTTCCGCCGGTGATCTTGGCGCCGTTGGGGGCGGTGACGAACCACACTCCGCCCTTTCCCTGGCCCTTCATGTCACCGGCCGCCTTGTCCTCGGCGAAGGTGTACTGCGGCCAGCCCTGGATCGTGAGCTGCTTGGTGCCGTCCGGCCTGGTCAGGACGCCCATGGAGATCGGGTCGACCCCGGTCGCCATCGGTGTCTTGTCCGCCAGGACCGGTTTCCACGCCTTGGCGCACTCGCCCTCGCAGTTGGACTTGGACGGCTTCGGCACGTCCTTGTCGTAGCGGTAGAGCGGGAGCCCGTCGGCGTCGGTGACGAACCACCCCATCTGCTCGGTGTTCGCGATGAAGTACATGTTCGCGCCGCTCAGATCAGCGGGTTTGGCCTGCAGGCCACCCGGTGCGGCCGCCCCTCCGGGAGGGGTCTGGGCGCTGCCGCACGCGGTGAGGGAGATAGCCAGTGCCGCCAGGGCGGTGATGGCTGGTCCACGTCGCATCGGCAGGTCCTTTCTCGGCGGGGTACCGAGGAGTACGGACACGATCCGGTGACGGTTCACGAACTTCGTGAGGAATATTTGCCTCTCGACTTGAGACGGTTGATAGGGCAAGGATGTCCCCCGTGGCGCGGCATAGACGTCAACGCGAGTTAGACGAACAATCACCAAGACCGGGGTCTCTCGAGGAAGAGTTGATCCGTCGGCTGTACGAGGAATTCGGGAGCGCCCTGCTGGGACACTGCATGAGGCTGACGGGCCATGATCGTCAATGGGCCGAGGACATCGTGCAGGAAACCCTGGTCAGGGCATGGCGCAACGCCGAAAAACTCGAGCGTGACCCCGTGCTCTTGCGGTCGTGGTTGTTCACGGTGGCAAGGCGGTTGGTCATTGACGACAGGCGTAAGAGAAGCGTCCGTCCGCAGGAGTTCGAACTGACCCCTTCGGACGAGTCGCCTTCCGGCAGCGAAGAGGATCGCACCCTCGCGGCGATCGTCGTGGCCGAGGCGATGAACGGTCTCTCCGAGGAACACAGGGAGGCTATTCTCGAGACATATCTGCGGGACCGCACTGTCGGTGAGGCCGCGGCTGCACTGGGTGTGCCGCCGGGAACGGTCAAGTCGAGGGTGTACTACGCGCTCCGTGCGTTGCGGCGTGCGTTGCACGATCGGGGAGAGACGCGGTGACAACGGCACCAGATCACCTCGACGTCGCCGCCTACGTGCTCGGCATCCTCGATGCCGATGAGGTGGAGGCGTTCGAGAACCACCTGACCGAGTGTCGGCGGTGTGCTCTTGACCTGCGCGACTTCGCGGTGGTGCCCGACCTCATCGACGAGGCCGACGCGGGCGGGATGCTGCGCGGGACAGCTCCGGAACGCCCCGACGGCAAGTCGGTCCGGGTCATGCTCGACGCCGTCTCGGCGCGCAGGAAGCGCCGACGGTGGTTCGTCGCCCAGGGTGTCGCGGCCGCCGCCGCCGGCATCGTGGCGGTGACCGCCGTGGTGACGACTCTTGTCGTGCGCGGCGGGGACGAGGGCTCGAACCAGGCGGCCCCCAACAACACCACGACCACGTCGCAGACTCCGGTGGCGAACAACTCCACGGACTCCTCGATGAAGGTCCAGCAGCAGGATCCGAACAGCGGTGTCTTCACGAAGATCACCGCCTCCGACGAGCCGTGGGGAACCTCGATGGACATCGAGGTCAGCGGCATGGTCGGCCCTAGCAGGGGTTCCCTCGTCGCGGTCGGACGCGCGGGTCGCGTCGCCCAGGTGACGTCCTGGTACGCCCCGGAACCGGTGGCGGGCGACAAGAAGACCATCCGGCTGCAGGCGAACGTGGCCATGCGCTGGCACGAGATCGCGACGTTCCGGATCGTCGACGAGAACGGCAAGACCCTGCTCGAAGTCGTGGCTTCCTGACGTTTCGCGACACCAGAGCGCTGCCCCCGCGGGATCCGTGAGATCCTGTGGGGGCAGTTGTCGTTTTCCGGGGAGGCTATCTACGTGGCAATTGGCCCGTCAGCGGTCGAACGCTGGCTCGATCTGTCCACAGAGGAACTGCGTGCGCAGATCACGAAGCTCGTCGCCGCCCGGCTACCGGATGATCACCCTGTGTGGAATGCGATCCGGCGTCATCAGGCGCTCGTGCCCCGCATTCGCGGTGTCCTGTCCGGACTCGCGGCGACCGCGGCCGGCGGCAAGGACGAGGCCATGCAGAAGGTCTGGATCTCCAAGGCGCGTGCCGCTCTGGACCAGCCCTACGTGGCGCCGGTGAAGGCCGCCCGCAAGCCGGTGGTCAAGGAAGAGCCGGTCGAGGAACCCGAAGCGGTGATCGACCTGCGCGAGCCGGAACCACAGCAGCTCAAGCAGCCGCACAAGGCCATTCCGACGATGCTCTTCCAGGAACCGAGCTAGGGGTGTGGCTCGAAGCGCGGACGGGAACTCACGTCCAGCGGGACGCCTGTCCCCCGGCACCGTTCAAGCCACACCACTAGGAGCCAGCCCGATGGTCGTCTTCGGATCGTTCATCTCGCTCTCCGGCCTGCTGATCCTCTTGTTCCGCGACGCCCCGCTGGGCGGCCTGAGCCCGGCGGTGGTCGGCTGGGTGCTGATCCCGCTCGGACTGGTGTTCGCGGTGCTGGGCGTGCTGCGCAACCGCCGCAAGCGCGCGCAGGGGGTTCCCGGCCCGGTCGGGAACCCGATCCAGCGGGCGAAGGCGTTGCCCCGGCTGTGGAAGACCTGGCGCAGCGGGAAGTACCCGGAGCTGCCGCGCAGCCAGGTGCTGCTGTGGGCGGTGGGGCTGGTCTACCTCGTGTCGCCGATCGACGTCCTGCCGGAGTTCCTTCCGGTGATCGGCGTGACCGACGACGCGGGTGTCCTCGTGTGGCTGCTCAGCAGTCTTTCGGTGGCCTCAGGCTCGTACCTGCGCTGGGAGAAGGATCATCGCGACACGAGTCGCGGGATCGAGGCCCCGTGAGGCCTCCTCGCGCATGATCCCGGCCAGTCCGGGCGAAGTGTCCGCGACGGCCTGGAAACCGAGGCGCTCGTAGTACGGCGCGTTCCACGGCACGTCGCGGAACGTCGTCAAGGTCACAGCGCGCCCGGAGCTGGTGACGTGCTCGATCAGCGCGGCACCGATCCCCTGGCGTGCGTGCGCCGGATGCACGCTGACCTGGTGGACGTGGGTGGCGCCGTCGACGTCGCCGACCGCGATGAACGCCACGGGCACGCCTTCCGCGCCGATGGCGACCCAGACCTCGTGCTCGGTGAGGTCCTCCAGGGACATCGGGTCGTCGTCGGCGATCTCGGGTATCCCGATGTCGCGGAACGGTTCTCCGGAGGCGTTTTCGATCTGCTGGAGGTACGGCAGTTCGGCTGGTTGGGCGAGACGGATCAACACGCCCGTCATCCTGGTAGGTCGGACGCGGACCCCGCAGCCCAATAACGTTAAAGTCCGACCCGATGCGAACGAAGACAGTGCGCGTCCTCCTGGTAGAGGACGACGATGGCGACGCCCTCCTCGTCGAGGCGTTGCTCGAAGAGGTGAGCGCTCCGTTCGTGCTGGCGCGCGCCCGCACGCTGGCGGAGTCCGAACGACTGCTCGCCGACGCCGAGTGCGTGCTGCTCGACCTGGGCCTGCCCGACGCGACCGGTCTGAACGCGCTGCACAGGTTGCTGAGCAAGCCGGACGCGCCCGCGATCCTGGTGCTGACCGGGCGCGACGACGAACGCGAGGGCATCACCGCGGTCGCGGCCGGCGCGGAGGACTACCTCGTCAAGGGCCAGGTCGACGGCGAACTGCTGCTGCGCGGGGTCCGGTACGCGGTCGAACGCCGCCGTTCCGAGGACGCCCAGCGCCAGTTGCGGGAGGCGAAGCTGCTGGCCGCCGAACGGGCCCGGCTCGAACGCGGTCTGCTCCCTCCCCCGCTGCTGCAGAACTCCGACGTCGACCTGGAGGTCCGCTACCAGCCCGGCGGCCAGCGGATGCTGCTCGGCGGCGACTTCTACGACGCGGTCGGCATGCCGGACGGCACCGTGTACGCGATCATCGGCGACGTCTGCGGCCACGGCCCGGACGAGGCCGCGCTGGGCGTCTGCCTGCGGATCGCGTGGCGCGCGCTGGTCCTCTCCGGCGCACCGCCCGAGAAGGTGCTGCAGACGCTGGACCAGGTGCTGGTCGCGGAACGGCACGGTGACGGCATCTTCACCACGGCCTGCATGGTCACCGTCGCGCCGGACCGCCGGTCCGCGCGCTACTTCCTCGCCGGGCACCCCGAGCCGTTGCTGATGGTGGGCGACCGGATCGTGGACCTGCCGCAGTCGAAGATCGGCGTGCCGCTCGGCGTGCTGCCCGACTACGCGTGGACCGGTGTGGACGTGCCGCTGCCGTCCGGCTGGTCACTTGCCTGCTACACGGATGGATTGATCGAAGGCCGGGTACCAGACGACATCGACCGGCTCGGGGTGGAACGCCTGTGCGAGATCCTGGAAGCGCACCTGCGGAACGGCCCGAACTGGATGGACTCCGTCATCGCGGAGGTGACGGAGCTCAACGGAGGCGCGCTCGATGACGACGTGGCCATTCTGCTGCTGAAGGACGGTAAGTGAATCTCCCGCAGAGGATGCCTGCGAGCCGCCTGCTGGTCGTGATCTCGGCGGTGCTGCTCGCCATGACCGCGGTCGCCATCTCGTCGACGGTGGTCGCGCTGGACGCGCTCGGCGACACGAGGGCCCGGTCGGTCGACAAGATCGAGCCCGCCGCACGCCGCTCCCAGACCCTGAACCGCTCGCTGATCGACCAGGAGACCGGCGTACGCGGTTTCGCCCTCACCGGGCAGGACGACTTCCTCAAGCCGTACCTGGACGGCCAGGCGGCCCAGGCGGAGGCCGCCAGGAACGTGCGCGACCTCGTCGGCGACGTCAACGGCCGGGTCAGCCGCATCGAGGACCTCGCGCGGCAGTGGCGCTCCGAGTACGCGGACCCGACGGTCGCCGCGATCAAGCAGTCCGGCCCCGCCGCCGGAGTCGCCGGCGACATCGAACGCGGCAAGGTGGTGTTCGACCAGCTCCGCGCCGAGACCGCCGCGCTGCAGAGCGACATCGGCGCGCTCTCCCGGCAGGCCCGCGCGGACCTCGACGGCGCGGCGAAGGTGGTGCTGTGGCTGGTGATCGGCATGGGCGTGCTGCTGGTCGCGGTGATCGGCGGGTTGTCGCTGCTGCTGCACCGGCTGCTGATCGCGCCGCTCGCGAACCTCGCCGACCACACCCGGCAGGTGGCCTCCGGCGACTTCGAGCACGAGATCGACGCGGACGGTCCACGCGAGACGGTCATGCTCGGCGAGGACGTGAACCAGATGCGCCGCCGGATCGTGCAGGAGCTCGAGACGCTCGCGGAGGCGAAGTCCGAGCTGCAGCGGTCGAACTCGGAGCTGGAGCAGTTCGCCTACGTCGCCTCGCACGACCTCCAGGAGCCGCTGCGCAAGGTGGCGTCGTTCTGCCAGCTGCTGCAACGCCGCTACGGCGGCCAGCTCGACGAGCGCGCCGACCAGTACATCGAGTTCGCGGTCGACGGCGCGAAGCGCATGCAGGTGCTGATCAACGACCTGCTGGCGTTCTCCCGCGTCGGCCGGATGTCCCGCGAGCAGACGGTGATCGACCTCAACGAACTCGTCGGCCACGTCGTGAGCAGCTTCTCCGAGCGGATCGAGGAGACCGGCGCCCGCCTCGAGATCGCGGAGCTCCCCTCCGTGCGAGGTGAGGCGTCTCTGCTCAGCGCGGTGTTCCAGAACCTGATAAGCAATGCGTTGAAGTTCAAGGGCGCCGAAGCGCCGGTGATCTCACTCGACGTCGAACGCGACGGCGAGCTGTGGAAGTTCACGGTGCGGGACAACGGCATCGGGATCGAGCCGGAGTACGCTGACCGGATCTTCGTCATCTTCCAGCGCCTGCACCCGAAGGACGCCTATCCGGGCACGGGCATCGGACTGGCGATGTGCCGCAAGATCGTCGAGTTCCACGGTGGCACGATCCGGTTGAAGACCGATGTGGACTCCGGCACCAGCTTCGAGTTCACCCTGCCCGTTGTCGCGGAACTTGCCGCCAAGGTTGAGGAAGTACATGTCTGAGTCACCACTGAACGTGATCGACGTCCTGCTCGTCGAGGACGATCCCGGCGACGCCCTGATGACGCAGGAGGCGTTCGAGCACCACAAGATCCGCAACTCGCTGCACATCGTGAAGGACGGTGTGGAGGCGCTCGAGTTCCTGCGGCGCGAGGGCCAGTACGAGAACGCGCCGCGGCCGGGCCTGATCCTGCTGGACCTCAACCTGCCCCGCAAGGACGGCCGCGAGGTGCTCAGCGAGGTCAAGAACGACGCCGAGCTGCGCTCGATCCCCGTCGTCGTGCTGACGACCTCGGAGGCCGAGGAGGACATCCTGCGCAGCTACAGCCTCTACGCCAACGCCTACGTCACCAAGCCGGTGGACTTCGACCGGTTCATCGAGGTCGTCCGCCAGATCGACGACTTCTTCGTCACCGTGGTGAAGCTGCCCCGCTGATCACGGCGGCGCTGAAGTCCAGGCAGGATCGGCAGATCTGCGCCTCGGCTCCCTCGTGGACCGGTTTGGTCTCGCTGCAGAACGAGCAGTGGCCGACCTCGGCGACCTGAGCCGCGCTGACGCACACGTTGCAGATCAGCGCGACCGGTCCCGCCATCAACTTGTCGACGTCGTCGCCGACGCGCCCGCAGAACCAGCAGCGCTCGGTGCGCCTGGACTGCTCGACGATCTGGTGCACGCGCTGGTGGCTCATCGCCAGCGCTTCCGCGATCTCGCGCATCGAGCCGCCGGCGCGGTGCAGCACCAGCACGCTGTGGTGGTAGATGGCCTTGGCGATGTCGGCCTGGGACTGGGCGGCCGCGGAGGCGGTACCCGCCTTCCGCGCCACTGCCAGCAGTTCTTCATCCAGAGTCATGCTGTCTACGTTAGCTAGACGCGTCTACTTCGACTAGACGCCGTCTAGGTGACGTAGACACTCAGTCGACGCTGCGCACGATCACGGGTTCTTCGCCGGCCTGCACGACCCACTGCTGGGGTTCGCGCGGTTCAGGCACTACCGGCGCCCAGATCCCCGTCCCACCGGGACGACGCTGCCTGCGTAACTCGAATTCCTCTCGCGTGGTCATGCACTGTGGCTACCCGCCTCAGCCGAACGTATGCCTGACAGCATCGTCGTGATGGCCGCCATGACCCGTCGCGTGGCCTCGGCCAGCACCTCGGCGGTGGGCTCGAGGTCGTACAGGTCCGACAGGTCGACCGGCGCGCCCGCGACGACCTCGATCTTCTTGCGCGGCAACAACCTCGGCAGGATCGTGCCCTTCGGCAACAGGTCCTGCGTCCCCCACTCGGCGACGGGGATCACCGGGACGCGCGATGCGAGCGCCATCCGCGCGACACCGGACTTGCCCTTCATCGGCCAGTTCCCGGGATCGTCGGTGAAGGTGCCTTCGGGGAACACCATCACGCATTCCCCGTCGCGCAACGCCTCCACGGCGGGCCTCAGCGCCTCTGAGGCCTTCACGGTGCCCCGTTCGACCGGAATGTGACCTCCGGACCGCATGACCCAGCCGACGACCGGCATGCGCCACAGAGAGGCCTTCGCGAGCACGCGCGGCACCCGGTTCGACATCAGCGCGAACACCACGGCCGCCACGGTGTCCGCATTGGACAGGTGGTTGAAGGCGAGGATCACGCCGCCGTTGCCCGGCACGTGCTGCTTCCCGCGCACTTTGAGGCGCACGAACAGCACGACAACGGGCCACAGCACGTCGATCGCCAGCGAGAACCAGAATCCCCTGCCCCTGCGGGGCATCTTCCAGGTCCAGGCGGCCAGCTCAAGCGGTGTCACACCTGGTATTCGAGCACGCCGGCGTTCAGAGTTCGGGTCAATTCGCCACGTTCGACGAGAACGTCGAGGTGCGCGGCCGTCTCACCGATCGCCAGCACCTGGTTGAACATGTCGAGATCGTCGAACCGGCGCTGCCGGCGGGTCCAGCCGATCTTGCGGGCGGTCTCGAACGCGCTGCCCGCCACGGCCTTCCCGATCTCCTCCAGCCGCTGCTCGTGGAACTGCAACAGCTCGTCGACGCGGGCGTGGGAGCTGTCGGTGACCTCGCCGTGCGCGGGCAGCAGCTTGAGGTCCGGCAGTTCGCGGGTGAGCCGCAGCGACGTCATGTAGTCGCCGAGCGGCAGTTCGGGCCGGAGCGGTTCGAAGCCGATCGACGGCGTGATGTGCGGCAGCACGTGGTCGCCGGAGAACAGCACCTTCGCGGTGTGGTCGACGAACACGACGTGGCCGCGGGTGTGGCCGGGCGTCGGGATGACTTCGAGTTCGCGGTGTTCGAGGCCGACCGTGCTGCGGACGAGCCACTCGTCCGGCTCCTCGTAGTCGCGCAGGGCCTCGCCGCGGTCGACGTGGTGCATGATCTTGATCCACGTCTCGGCCAGCTCCGCGGCACCCCATTTGCGCAGGTCGCCGACGTGCTGGTCGTCCTGGCCGTGCAGCATGTGCAGCAGCGAGGGCTGCTCGCCGAGGCCCAGGGCGATCTTGTTGCCGAACGTCCGGCGCAGCGACACGGCCATCGTGAAGTGGTCGCGGTGCACGTGCGTGATGAGGAACCTCTTAATGTCCTCGAAGCCCTTGTTCAGCGTGCCCAGGGCGGCTTCGAGCTGGTCGCGCGCCTCGTCCAGCGCCCAGCCGGAGTCGACCAGGACGAGTCCGTCGCCGTCCTCGATCGCGTAGACGTTGACCGCGCGCAGCCCGTCGTTCGGCAGCGGCAGCGGAATCCGGTGCACACCTGGTGCGACCTCGAACGCGCCCGGCTCACTCCACACGCTCGCCCACCTCATTGTTAGCGACAGCAACTATTCCTACCGGATAGTAACCCGGTATTCCGGATGCTTGTCGATGTACTTCGCCACGAACGGGCACAACGGGGAAATCTTGACATCACGGGCGAGCGCGTCGTCGAGCGCGTACTTCGCGAGCTGGGCGCCGAGGCCCTGACCGGCGTACGCCTCGTCGACCTCGGTGTGCACGAGGGCGATGACCTCGCCGATGATCCGGTACTCCAGGAACCCGGCCAGCGCGCCGTCGACATGGACCTCGTAGCGGCTCTCGGCCTCGTTGTTGGTGACCACATCAACCATCTTGCCCCGGACGATGGAAAATGGCCCGCATGGACGTCTACCTGCTCATCCTGGGTGACCACCTGCCCAACCCGTGCACGGGTGAGGAGGTGTCCCAGGCCGAGCGGCTGCGGGCCATGGTCGAGCAGGCGGTGGTGGCCGAGGAGGCCGGCTTCGCGGGCGTCGCGATCGGCGAGCACCACTTCACCCGCTACATCGTGTCCGCACCAGAGCTGCTGCTGGCGGCGGTGGCGGCGCGCACGTCGACGTTGCGGCTCTCGACCGGCGTGACGCTGCTGGCCCACCGCGACCCGGTGCTGGTCGCCGAGTCGCTGGCGACGCTCGACGTGCTGTCGGACGGCCGCGCCGAGCTGATCGTGGCGCGCGGGGTCGACAAGGAGACGGACGCGGCGTTCGGCGTACAGCCGGGTGAGCTGCGGGCGCGGTTCGAGGAGCACCTGCGGTTGCTGCTCAAGCTGCTGGAGGAGCCGTCGGTGAGCTGGGACGGGCGGTTCCGGGGGCAGCTGAGCGACGTGACGACGACGCCCCGGCCGGTGCAGACGCCGCGGCCGACGGTGTGGATCGGGTCGGGGTCGGCGGTGTCGGCGGATCTGGGCGCCTCGCTGGAGATGCCGTTGATGCTGCCGTCGACGTTGCGGGATCCGTCGATCTACCTCGAGGTCGTGCAGCGGTACCGGGAGCACTTCCCCGCCGGACGCGTCGGCGTGCCCAGTCACGTGTTCGTGTCGCGGGAGGACGCGCGGGAACGGTGGCGCCCGCACCTGGCCGAGTACGCGCGGTTCGCGGATCCGTGGCGCGGGGACGGCGACATCGACGTCGACGCGATCATGGACGGCGCGGCGGTCTGCGGCACGCCGGACGAGGTGGCGGCGCGGCTGAACGCGTTGGCGGAGCACCTGTCCATCGACACGCACCTGGTGATGGTGGACATCGGCGGCATGCCGCACGAGTCGGTCATCGAGACGATCCGGCTGTTCGGCGCCGAAGTGCTTCCGAAACTTGTTTAACGCGAGCGGTGCCAAGGGTTAACACGAGTTCGGCAGGATTGCGGGCGTGGGCATCACCGTCATCGGCATCACGCATCCTGGGCAGGTCGGGGCTCTCCCCGGCGGCACGAACGTGCTGGTGCTGGCCGACGACGGCACGTACGCCGACGAGTTCCTCGACACCGACTTCGGCGCGCATCAGCTGGTGGTGCGCGCTCACGGGCGTGGGTCGGCGTTCTTCGGGGTGGCGGACAAAGCCCGTGAGTTGGGTGCGGATCGGATCCTCTTCGGTGGTGTGCACGACACCGCCGCCTCTTTCGCCACCGGAGAGGATCCCGTGCTGGTGCTCGGAGTCCGGCCCCCTGGCGGCCCGATCGCGACCAACGCGGCGTTCCTCGAGTGGATGGACCGCTGGCCGAGGCCGGCGCGCGCCTACCACGGCGACGTGGACCACTGGCTCGCGGAGAACGCGTTGAGGGAAGGCCTCCGCGTGGAATTGGTTTCATGGCTGATGGAACCGACCGTCCCCTTGCGACGGAAGTTGACGGCGTAGTCATCTGAAGGCTGAAGACATTGCCGCAACAGTGAATTAGCGTTTCCTCCAGGCGACCGCGTGGCTACGCGGCGCAGCTGAGAGTTCTCTCAGCGTGGTGACTCGGGCGGGGGCACCGGGGTTAATCTCAGGGTCGATCTCAGTGGAAGACCTGACCCTTCGGTGTGCCCGTGTCGCCGAAGATGGTGCGCACGAAAGCCCATAGGAGGGGACAAGAAGTGAGCGCGTCCGATGGAGTCGCGGCGAGAGCCGTCGACGTGTGGAAGTCTTACGGGTCCGGCGACGCCGCCGTGACCGCGCTCGCGGGGGTGAGCGTCGACCTGGACAAGTCCAGGTTCACCGCGATCATGGGTCCGTCCGGGTCGGGCAAGTCGACGTTGATGCACTGCCTCGCGGGGCTGGACGACGTCACGAGCGGTGAGGTGTGGGTCGGTGGCACCAAGGTCACCGGGCTGAAGGACCGCGGGCTCACGGAGCTCCGGCGGGACAAGGTCGGTTTCATCTTCCAGCAGTTCAACCTCCTGCCGACGCTGACGGCGGAGGAGAACATCACGCTGCCGCTCGCGATCGGCGGCAAGAAGGTCGACAAGGCGTGGTTCGACGTCGTCGTCGACACGGTCGGCCTGCGCGACCGGCTCACGCACCGGCCGACACAGCTTTCAGGTGGTCAGCAGCAGCGCGTGGCGTGCGCGCGTGCCCTGGTGTCGCGCCCTGACGTCGTGTTCGCGGACGAGCCGACCGGCAACCTGGACTCGCAGTCCGGCGCCGAGGTCCTCGGGTTCCTGCAGCGCTCCGCCCGTGAGTTCGGGCAGACGATCGTGATGGTCACGCACGACCCGAACGCCGCTTCGTACGCCGACCGCGTCATCTTCCTCAAGGACGGCCACATCGTCCGCGAGCTGCTGTCGCCGTCGGCGGAAGAGGTTCTCGACACGATGAAGCACCTCGACTCCGTTGTCGCGGTGCCGCATGTTTAAGGCGACTATCAAGAGCTTGCTGTCGCGCAAGCTCCGCCTGGTGCTGTCCGCGCTCGCGGTGGTGCTGGGTGTGATGTTCGTGTCCGGTTCGTTCGTTCTGACCGACACGCTTCAGCGTTCGTTCACCGACCTGTTCTCGTCGGCCTTCGCCAATGTGGACGTGTCGGTGTCGCCGAAGGCGGAGAAGGGCAAGCAGCCGGAACCGCTGACGCCGCAGGCGATCTCCGACGTGAAGTCGGTGCCGGGCGTGGCGTCGGCCGTCGGTGACGTGCAGGGGTCCGCGCGGCCGATCGGCAAGAACGGCAAGGTCATGACCACGTCGGGCGCGCCCCGGCTCGGTTTCAACTGGACGGGCACCGGCCAGGAGAAGATCCGCGACGGTCGCGCGCCGCAGTCGGAGAACGAGGTCGCGGTCGGCGCGTACCTGGCGACGACCGGGCAGTTCAAGGTGGGCGACGAGATCTCGCTGCTCACCCAGGAGCCCAAGAAGGTCTTCAGGATCTCCGGTGTGTTCGAGTACGCGGGTGGCCGCGACTCGCTGGGCGGCGAGCTGTCGGTGGCGTTCACGGAGCCGGTCGCGCAGCAGTTGTTGCTGGGCAAGAAGGACGTGTTCTCCGGCGTCACCGTCACCGCGGCCCAGGGCACGTCGGACGACGCGCTGCGGGACGCCGTCGCGGCGAAGATGGGCTCCGGCTACGACGTCAAGACCGGTGCGACGCTCGCGAAGGAGCAGGCCGACCAGATCAACGAGGGCCTGAAGTTCTTCAACTACGTGCTGCTCGGGTTCGCCGGCATCGCGTTGTTCGTCGGCATCTTCATCATCCTCAACACGTTCTCCATCATCGTCGCCCAGCGCACGCGGGAACTGGCGCTGCTGCGGTCGATGGGCGCCTCGCGCGGCCAGGTCATCGGGTCCGTGGTGCTGGAGGCGTTGGTGATCGGCCTGATCGCGTCGATCGTCGGTCTCGGGGCAGGGGTCGGCGTCGGGGCGTTGCTGGCCACCATCTTCAGCACGGTCGGCGGCGGCAACCTCCACCTCGCGGGCATCGGCGTGCCGATGTCGGCGATCATCTCGTCGTTCGCGGTGGGCATGATCGTCACCGTGATCGCGGCGGTCATGCCGGCGCTGCGGGCGTCGCGGATCGCGCCGGTCGCGGCGATGCGCGAGGCGGCCACGCCGGACCGTCCGCTGACGAAGATCACGATCACCGGTGCTCTGGTGGCCGCCGCGGGTGGCACGTCGCTGGCGTTCGGCTTCAACCAGGCCTCGCTGCCGTTGATCTTCGGCGGCATCCTGGTGGCGTTCGTCGGCGTCGCACTGCTGACGCCGATCCTGTCCAAGCCGATGGTGTCGCTGATCAGCCGCCTGCTGTCGTGGTCGATGCCAGGCCTGCTGGGGCGCCGCAACTCCGCGCGCAACCCGCGCCGCACCGCGATCACCGCGGCCGCGCTGATGGTCGGCATCTCGCTGATCACCGGCGTGAGCGTCGTGCTGACGTCGGCGACCAAGTCGATCGAGAAGCTGGCCTCCGGTCAGCTGCAGACCGACCTGATCATCTCCGGCGAGGGCCAGATGGAGGGCCAGCCCGCGACGTTCAAGCGGGACGTCCTCACGAAGATCGAGAAGACCGACGGCGTCAAGTCGGCGGTCGGCTGGTCGCAGGACGGCGTGCTGCAGGGCGAGAGCCAGATGTTCGCGGTCGGCGTCACCGACATGCCCGCGATGGCGACGATGTTCGCGCTGAAGCCGAAGTCCGGTGACATCACGCCGTTGAAGGACGGCCAGGTCGCGCTGCCGGAGGAGATGGCGGCCGAGAAGGGCTGGACGGTCGGCAGCACGGTCTCGCTGCAACTGGCCAAGGCCGCGGCGCCGCAGAACTACACGGTCGCCTTCATCTGGGCCAAGTCGCAGGTGCTGCAGGGCGCGCTGGTGCTGCCGGAGTCGGCCTCCGCGCAGTTCCGGTCTGACCAGATCGCCCAGGCGTTCGTCCAGGTAGGGCCCGGTGTGTCCGCGGCGGACGTGCAGAAGCGCGTCGAACCGCTGTTCGCGGACAACCCGGAGATCACCGTCCAGGACCGCAGCGCGTTCGTGAAACAGACGACCTCGCAGTTCGACACGGTCCTGCTGATGATCCAGATCCTGCTGGCGCTGGCGATCCTGATCGCCGTGCTCGGCGTCATCAACACCCTGGCGCTGTCGGTGATCGAACGGACCCGCGAACTGGGTCTGCTGCGCGCCATCGGCATGCGGCGGTCGCAGGTGATGCGGATGATCACCGTCGAGTCGGTGGTGATCTCGGTGTTCGGCGCGGTGCTCGGCCTCGCGGTCGGTCTCGCCCTGGGCATCGCGACCGTGCAGGCGTTGAAGGACCAGGGCATCTCGGAGATCGGGCTCCCCTGGGCCACCATGGTCCAGTACCTGGTGGTGGCGGCGTTCGTCGGCGTGGTCGCGGCGATCCTGCCGGCGATCCGCGCGGCTCGGCTGAACGTGCTGGACGCCATCGCCTACGAGTGAGGTCGTACGAGTTCTGTCCAGGTCTCGACCAGCCAAGACTCGTACCGCTCAACTGACATGTCCGTGGTTCTGGTGAGCAGCAGGTAGGTCTCGGCCTGGCCGAGCACCGCACCCGTCTCCGCGACCCGGTCCACGTTCTCGTCCGACATCAGGCCATCGGCGGCCAGCTTCCGGAAGAAGCCGCCGATGGCCTGATGTGTCTGCGTCCGGGCCGCCTGCGCGCGTTCGGCGATCTCGGGCTCGATCGCCTCGGCCTGCTGCGCCACGTTCAGCAACGCCCCGGTGCGCTCCATGAGCCGCGCGCCGATCCTGGCCATCCGCGCGATCCGCTCCCCCGCCGTCGGCGCGTTCATCGCCTGCTGGAACCAGTCGCGGTCCGGCACGGCCACGCGGTGGTAGTCCCCCGCGATCGCCACGTCCATGCAGCGCTGCAACAACGCGGCCTTGCCCTCGAACCGCACGTACACCGTGCGAGCGCCCACGCCGGCGTGCTTGGCCACGTCGGCGAGCGTCGTGGCGACGTAGCCGCGTCCGGTGAACAGCTCGGTCGCCGCCTCGATGATCCGGACCTCGGTGTCCGCCCGGCGCGCCGCTCGCAAATCCCTGTTGACGTCCTCTGCCACGTGTTGCAGTCTAACTGCATAAGTGCAGTCTCACTGCAACCAGGAGGTCACGAGATGAGCACCGCGCCACTGCTGGAGGGCATCCACCACGTCAAACTGCCGGTCTCCGACCTGGAGAAGTCACTGGCCTGGTACCAGGACCACCTCGGCTACCTGCCCGTCATGCACTTCGTCGAGGAGGGCGTCCTGATGGGTGTCGCCCTGGCACATCCCAACGGCGGGCCGGGCTTCGCGATCCGGCTCTACCCGGAGAAGGCCGTCGCGGCGGCCGGGTTCGACTACTTCGCCATCGGTGTGCCGGGCGAGGAGGCGATCAACGCGCTCGCGGCGCACCTCGCCGCACAGGGTGTCGCGCACGCGGGCGTGATGCGGACGCAGGTCGGCTGGCTGCTGTCCGGCGTCACCGACCCGGACGGGTACGACGTCCGCTTCTACACGGTGCCGCTGGAGATCCCGGAGGGCGCCGGGCTGATGGTGAGAGAGACGTGATCGAAGCGCGGCGCCAGGCCGTCGCACACTGGCACAGCGCTTCGATCAGCCCGTGAAGCCGCCCTCGCGGTCGCTTGGGCGACTCCCTGCCTGTACTGGTTACTCGTTCACAACGCTGTTCATGCGTGAGGACAGGTGTCGCGGTACGCCGAGATGAGCGTGTTCGCGGCCGGTGCCGGGCACAGGAACTGGTCGTAGCGCAGGTCGTCGTCGACGAACCGCTTGAGCCAGGACAGCGTGAACTTGCGCACCGTCACGTTGTCGCTGCGAGGTGCCGAGTGGTCGCCGCCGCGCAGTTCGAGGAACGCCTTGTCGGGGGCGGCGGTCATCGAGTTGTAGAACGGCGTGGAGTGCTGCGAGTTCGGGGCGGTGGGGTCGTTCTGGCCGCCGAGCACCATGGTCGGCACCGCGATCGTCGGCCAGCTCTTGGTGGTGTGCCAGCCGGCCATCGGGATCGAGGCCTGCAGGGCGGGGCGGGTGGCCGCGGCGCGCAACGCTCCGCCGCCGCCCATGGAGTGGCCCATCACGGCGAGCCGCGAGGCGTCGACGCGCGGGTTGGTGCGGACCACGTAGTCCAGCGCTGCCAGCAACTGGCGGCCCCGGCTGTCGGGGTCGTCGAAGCCGGACAGGGTGTTGATGGTGATCACGACGAACCCGTAGGACGCCAGCCGCGGGCCGAAGTGCGCGACGGACGACTGGGTGGCGGTGAAGCCGGGTGAGACGGCGACGGCGCCGAACGTGAGATCACTGGTCGGGGTGTAGACGGTGCCGCCGCCGAAGTTCGACTGGCGGGCGACGGCGACGGACGTCACGGCGAAGGTGCCGCGAGCCGCCTCGACCGTTGCGGCCGTGGGTGCGGGGCCGCGTTCGTAGGGGTTGGCCGCCGCTGTGGCGACGGCGGGGGTGGCGACCGGGATCAGCGCCAGGGTGAGTGCCGCAAGCACGACTTTGATGCGCACGACGATGACACCTCGATTGGTTGCAGGGGAACCAAAAACCGACGGCGAGGCTCACGCTACCGCCCGGTAGCACCGGACGGATTCGGCCACATGGATGGTTACGGGGACGTTTCGACTATGTTCGACAACTTGTCGTCGAACGGGGTTCGTCACCCAGCGCAGCGGACCGGGACATTGTCGTCCGGTCCAGTCACCGTAGAAGCGGTATGCGGCGAATCAGATGGCGCACAAGGGTGATCACGTGCCCACTCGGAGACAGTTCCTCGTTCTGAGCTCCACAGCAGCACTCACCAGTCTGCTGTCCGAGACTCCCGCGTCCGCAGCCGAAACCGCGCAGCCCTATGCGTCCTACTGGCACCCGGCGACGATCCTGAACTGGGATCCGTCGACCGACCGGGACGCGAAGTACAACCGCAGCACGGTGCCGCTCGCGAGACGCGTCGCTCCGGCCAGACCGGCCAACGCGCACGCCCGTCCAGGCGAGGCTCGGGTGCAGGCGCTCGTGGCGTACGCGCCGACGAGCAACAACCCCGCACAGGGCGCGCTCGACATGAACTACTACGCCACGAACTACTGGCAGTACATCGACGAACTGGTGTTCTGGGGTGGATCCGCGTCCGAGGGCCTGATCCTCGCTCCGAACCCGACCGTCACCGACGCCGCGCACCGCAACGGGGTCAGGGTGATCGGCAACGTGTTCCTCCCGCCGACCGCATACGGCGGCCAGATCCAGTGGGTCCGCGACTTCGTCAAACGCGACGGCGACCGGTTCCCGGTGGCGGACAAGATGATCCAGGTCGCACGCCACTACGGGTTCGACGGCTGGTTCCTCAACCAGGAGACCGCCGGCGGCAACACCCAGCTCGCCACCGACATGCGCGACTTCATCGTCTACTTGAAGAAGTCCGGGCTGCGGATCATCTGGTACGACGCGATGACCGACAGCGGCAGCGTCAGCTGGCAGAACGCCCTGACCGCGCGCAACCGGATGTTCTTCGAGCCGTCCGACGAGATGTTCATGAACTTCTGGTGGAGCACGCAGGGTCTCGCGAGTTCGGCCGCGCTGGCCCAGCAGATGGGCCGCAGCCCGTACGACCTGGCGTCCGGTGTGGACGTCGAGGCCAACGGCTACAACACCAGCGTCGGCTGGGCTTCGGTCTTCCCCGAGAACAAGCCGCACGTCACGTCGCTCGGCTTCTACCGTCCGGAGTGGACGTTCAAGTCGGCGAGCGGCCCCGCCGACTTCTACAGCCGGGACAACAGGTTCTGGGTCGGCCAGAACGGCGACCCGGCGAACACCACGACGACGTCGAACTGGAAGGGCATCGCCCACTACATCACCGAACTGACGCCGATCACGAGCCTGCCGTTCGTCACGAACTTCAACACCGGCCACGGCAGGAAGTTCGCGGTCGGCGGCACGGTCCGGTCGACCCAGGCCTGGAACAACCTGTCGCTGCAGGACGTCCTGCCGACGTGGCGGTGGAGCGTCACCGGCACCGGCACGAAGGTCACGCCGTCGCTCGACTGGGACGACCCGTACGACGGCGGCACCGCGCTGAAGATCACCGGGACCCCGCAGTCCGCCAACGACGTCCGGTTGTTCGCGACGTCGTTGCAGGTGACCGGCAACAGCCAGTTCGAGATCGTCCACCGCACCGGCACCGGCCCGTCGCGACTGCAGGCGGTCCTCCGGTTCGGCACCACGGAACAGGTCCTCGACCTCGGCGGGGTCAGCGGGGCGTGGCGGCGCAGCGTCTTCCCGCTCGGCGAGCACTCCGGCGCGACGCTCACGGAGATCTCGCTGCGGGTCCTGCCCGGCGCGGCCATCACCGCGCTGATCGGCCGGATCGGCGTGACGAACCCGGTCATGACGCCACCGGTCGCGCCGACCAACGTCCAGGTCGAGCAGGTGAGCCGCACCAACGCCACGACGGCATCGGCACGGCTCACCTGGACTCGTTCGCCCGGCACGATCAGGCAGTACCGGGTCTACAAGTGGACCGGTTCCGAACGGATCTTCCTCGGCGGCACGACGAACGACGCGTACTTCGTGCCGGCGATCCCGCTCAACTCGGGCGAGACCGCGCAGATCGAGGTCGAAGCGGTCAGCGAGGCGTTCGACGTCTCCTCACCGGCCACGATCTCGATCACTGGTACACCCTGACGTAGTCCAGCACCATGTCCTGCGGCAGCTGCGTCCCGGCCCCCGGCGGGCCGGGCCAGTCGCCGCCCACCGCGTTGTTGATGATGATGAAGAACGGGTGGTCGTAGACCCACGGGCCGCGCGTGGTTTCCAGCACGTTCCGGTCGACCGTGAAGAACCTGTTGCCGTCCACGGAGAACGTCATGTGGCTGGAGTCCCACTCCACCGCGAAGGTCCGGAACGCCGACGACGCCGGCTGGCCGAGCGCGAGCGGTGACCCGTAGCCGCCCGCGCCGAAGTAGGCGGGAGCGTGCAGGGTCGAGTAGACGGTGTTCGGTTCCTTGCCGACGTGTTCCATGATGTCGATCTCGCCGGTGTAGGGCCACGGCCTGCCCTGGTCGAAGAAGTCCGCGCCCAGCATCCAGAACGCCGGCCACAGCCCCTGCGTCGACGACACCTTGATCCGCGCTTCGACGCGGCCGTAGGTGAACTTGAACTTGCCGTAGGTGTTGAGCCGCGCGGACGTGTACTGGCAGGTCCCGCTGCCGCTCACCGGATCGACGGGGCACGCGCTGCCCGGCGTCACCTCACGACGGGCCTGCAACACCAGGTTGCCGTTGCCGTCGTGCCGGGCGTTGTTGTTGTTCGTGTAGTACTGCAGCTCGTTGTTCACGCCCGGACCGACCTCCGGCGTCCACTTCGAGGCGTCCGGTCCGGTGCCCGCGGGCGCGTTGAACTCGTCCGCCCACACCAGACGGCCGGGGAACGACGGGTTCGGCGGCAACGGCGGTGGCGTGATCGGCGCGCCGCCCGTGCCGTAGACCTGGAACTCCCACAGCGAGTAGCCGTAGCCGTTCGACCTGGCCGTGCCGTACATCCGCACGTACCGGCCGGTGCCGCTGACCGTCAGCGTCTCCTTGAACCCGCGACTCGCGGTGGTCGAGTAGATCTGGCGCCAGTTCGTGTTGTCGTCGGACACCTCGAGTCGGTAGGCGGTGGCGAACGCCGGATCCCACTGCAGCACGACCTTCGAGATCTGGGCGGTGGCACCGAGGTCGACGGAGATCCAGCCGGGGTCGACCCAGCCGTTCACCGGGCTCGTCGCCCAGCGCGAGGCGGGATCGCGGTCGAACGCCCTGGCCGGCGAGCACTGCCAGCAGTTCCCGTCGTCCTGGAACGTCGACGCGGCACCGGTCTTCCCGTAGGACAGCAGGGTTTCCCCGCCGTTGCCACCGTCCCTGGTGCCGAACACCTGGAACTCCCACAACGAGTAACCCCATTGCGTGGCCCGTTGGGTGAGGTCGAGTCGCACGTACCGGCCGGTACCGGTGACCGGAAGCGTTTCAGTCCCACCCGGTCCGGTCGTCGTTCGACGAAGTTCCTGCCAGCTGGTGCCGTCGGCGGAGATGCTGAGCGTGTACGCCCGCGCGCTCGCGGCCTCCCAGGCCAGCACGACCTGGTCGACCCTCGCGGACGAGCCGAGGTCGATCTGGATCCACTGCGGGTCGCTGAACGTGCTGGACCAGCGGGTTCCGGCGTCACCGTCGACCGCGGCCGTCGCGGCGAACGCGACGTTCTCGCTGCTGGACGCGGTGACGGGACGGTTCTGCGAGATCAGCGGACCGGCGGCGGAGGCCGGTACCGGGACGAGCAGAGCGGTCGCGACCATCGCCGCGACGAACAGAGGGAGTCTTCCGCGTTGAAGCCTTCCTGACATGAATGCTCCTGAGGCCGGAGAACGGGACGGCGGCGCGAGAGAGCGCTCTCTGGGACAGGAGTTCAGAGCCGAGAGTCAGGGCAGCGGGCGTGCCGTGTCAAGAAAACCGGTACTTCTGAACATTACTTGCGGATTGACGCCTGATTACGGGCTGCGCCATGCTCGATGGGCGTGAGAGCGCTCTCCCAATCCTGCTGCGGAGAGGAAAGCTTCAATGAGGAAGCCTTTGTTCCACATCGCCGCCGTCATCGGGCTGATAGCCACGGCTCTCAGCATTCCCGTTGCGGCACAAGGAGAACCTGTCCGCGTGGCCGAGTTCCTCGCGGAGTGCCCGATCAGCCACCGGCTGGCGGACGACCCGATCGTGCTGCCGAACCTGGCCGGTGCCTCGCACTTCCACGACTTCTTCGGCAACCACTCGACGAACGCCCGGTCCACCCAACAGTCACTGGAGGGCCAGACGGGCAACTGCAACCCGGCCGCGGACATCTCGTCCTACTGGGTGCCGACGCTGTACCGCGACAACACGGCGATCGCACCGACCGGGGTCACCTTCTACTACCTCGGCGAAGGCGTGAACAACCCGGCGGCGATCCAGCCGACGCCGTACGGGTTGAAGATCGTCGCGGGCAACGCGAAGGCCACGGGCGATGCCGACAGCATCGCGCGCTGGTCCTGCCTGCACGCCGGACACGTCAACCCGTCCAAGAACTTCGTGACCTGCCCGGCGGGCACGATGCTCGAGACCTACCTGGACTTCCCGCAGTGCTGGGACGGCCGCAACCTCGACTCGGCCGACCACAAGTCCCACATGTCCTACCCGGTCGCGGGCGGCTGCCCGTCGAGCCACCCCGTGTCCGTGCCCAAGCTCCGGATGGTGCTCAGGTATCCGGTCAGCGGCAGCACCGCCGGACTGCGACTCGCTTCCGGTACAGGGCAAACGATGCACGGTGACTTCTTCAACGTGTGGCCGCGCGCCGAGATGGAGCGCCGCGTCCGCAACTGCATCAACGTGGTGATCAAGTGCGACCACGCCGGCAACCACGGTTGACGGTTCTCCTGCTGGCAGGCCTTCTCGCGGCCTGCCAGCAGGCTCCACCACCGCAGCCACCACCACCCTCGACTCCCCAGAACGGTTACGGCGCAACGGAACGGGCGTTCGTCGAGCTCGCCATCGCCACCGACGAGCAGGCGC
This sequence comes from Lentzea sp. NPDC092896, assembly GCF_044754905.1. Lineage (NCBI taxonomy): Bacteria > Bacillati > Actinomycetota > Actinomycetes > Pseudonocardiales > Pseudonocardiaceae > Lentzea > Lentzea sp. NPDC092896. Next base: position 43,238 of record NZ_JBIVPX010000007.1, on the reverse strand, counting down.
TCAAGCTGCTCGACCTGACGGAGAACGCCTCGCTCAAGGAGAACCGGAACATCGAGCTCACCGAGCTGAGGAAGCTGCTCGACGCGCCGTACGTGAACAACCATGCCGGGCACGACATGCCCGGCATGCCGACGGATGCCGAGATCCAGCTCGCCTCGACCAGTCCGGACGCCTTGAAGCAGTTCGTCCGCACGCACCTCACCGAGTCGCTGGAGGTCGTGCGCTCGGCCGGTTCCGCGATCACCCACCCGCCGACCGCCGAGGTGGTCAAGCTGATGGAACGCCACCGCACCGCGGAACTGGCGGCCGGGTGAAGCGCGTGACGCTGGAGGAGGTGGCCCGCGTGGCCGGAGTGTCGCGCGCGACCGCGTCGAGAGTGGTCAACGGCGCCTCCAGCGTCGACGAGTCGCTCCGGCACGCCGTGCAGAAAGCCATCTCCAGCACCGGTTATCTGCCGAACATCGCCGCGCGGTCGCTCGTCACGCGCCGGGCGGACGCGATCGGGCTGCTGCTGCCCGACGAACGCCGGATGGACGGCGACCCGCACCTCGCGAGCGTCGTCAGCGGCGTCACCAGGGTCGTGCGGCCGCTCGGCGTCCACCTCGTGCTGATGATGACCGGGCCGGGCACCCGCGAGCAGGCGATGAGCGACCTGCGGTGCGGACGGCTGGACGGCGTGATCCTCGTGCACACCGATCCGGCGGATCCGGTGCCCGGTCAGCTGATCGCGGCCGGATTGCCCGTCGTGCTGGCAGGCCGCCCGCTCAAGCCGATGCCGATCACCTACGTCGACGTGAACCAGACGGCCGGCGCCGCACTGGCCGGCCGAAGGCTCAGGTCGTTGCAGTGCAACAGGATCGCGACGATCACCGGCCCGCAGGACACCCCGGCGGGCCAGGACCGGCTCGCCGGGTTCCTCGCCGAGGTGCCGGACGCCGTGGTGGTGCACGGCGACTTCACCCGGCAGTCCGGCGTGGCCGCGATGGAAAGGCTGATCGCGTGCTGCCCCGACGTCGACGGCGTGTTCATCGCCTCGGACCTGATGGCGAACGGCGCGATCCCCGTGCTGCACCGCAGCGGCCGCAAGGTTCCCGGCGACGTGGCGATCGTCGGGTTCGACGACAGCAGCGCCGCGCTGACGTCCGAACCCGAGCTCACGACCGTGCGCCAGCCGATCAGCGAGATGGCCGCGGAGATGGCACGTCAGCTGCTGCGCCAGATCAGCGAGCCGCGCACCCCCGTCACGTCGGTGGTCTTCGAACCGTCCCTGGTGGTGCGGGACAGCGGCTGATCACGTGGTGCGCACGCGCACCGGCATGGTCCTGGCGATCGCCCACGTCCCGGCCAGCGCGACCAGGAACGCCGCCACGGACACCAGGTGCCACCCGGAGCCCAGCAACACCGGCAGGTTCGGGATGAACGGCAGGTTGCCCGATCCGGGGATCCCCGCGGTCGTGACGGCCACCAGCGGCAGGACGATCGGGATCGAGAAGACCCCGCCCGCGCCGAACCGGTCGAACGCCGCCGCGCAGAACATGCCGGCCGCAGACCACACCAGGAACATCAGGAAGTACGCGACCGGTGCGGCGTGCTCGTCGGACCGCCAGTCCATCAGCGAGTAGATCCCACTCTCGACGAGGAACCCGAGCCAGCCGAACACCGCCATCCCGAGCGCGAGCGCGAAGGCGAACGCGGAAGCTGCGGCCAGGAACTCCCGGCGCGTGCGGCCGTGCGCGACGGCGATCGGCAGCAGGTTGTGGATCAGGTAGATGCCCACCCAGAACAGGAACCAGCGCGCGATCTGCGACATCACCACGTTCCACGCGCTGAGCTCGACGCGGGTGAAGGCGTCGACCGCGAACGGCGTCACGACGGCCAGCGCGAAGGCCCCGGCCGCGATCAGCAGGCAGAACACGCCGACCGAGGTCGTCAGGTGCCGGAAGATCTTCACCGCTTGCCTCCGACCGGGTCGGTGAGGTGGACGAACATGTCCTGCAACGCGATCGGGCCGAGCTCCAGGCCGAGCCCGCGGGCGCGGATCAGCTGGTCGTCGTCAAGGGCGCCGTAGACCATCGCGGCCTTGGTGCGCCCCAGCGACTTCTCGCTGAGCACGGTCAACGCCGCGGTGAACTCGTCGACGTCGGAGGCGTTCCCGGTGACCTCGGTACCGCGCGAGCGCAGCACGTCGGCCTCCTCCTGCAGCACCAGCCGGCCGCTGTCGATGATCAGGACCTCCTCCAGCAGCGAGGCGAGTTCCTCGATGAGATGGGTGGAGATGATGATCGTGCGCGGGTGCTCCATGAAGTCGTTGAGCAGCGCGTCGTAGAACGCGTAGCGGGTCGGCGTGTCCATGCCGAGGTGCGACTCGTCCAGCATCGTCAGCGGTGAGCGGCTGGCGAGCCCGATCACGACGCCGAGCGCGGACCGCTTGCCCAGCGACAGTGCGCCGACCTTGGTCTTCAGGCCGATCCCGAACAGCTCGGCGAGCTCCAGCGCGTACTCGTCGTCCCACGTGTCACGCCAGGCCGCGCCGTACTCCAGGACGTGCGAGACCTTGTCGCCCTTGTCCGCGGCGTCGGCGGAGTGCCGGACCAGGCACACCTGACGCATCGCGGCGGCGTTCTCGAAGACCGGCAGGCCGTCGAGCTGAACGGATCCTGAAGCCTTGCGGTAGCCGGCGAGCGCCGACATCAGGCTGGTCTTGCCGGAGCCGTTGCGGCCGAGCAGTCCGTAGATCTTGTTGCCGGACAACGAGAAGCTCATGTCGTCGACGGCCGTCATGTTGCCGTAGCGCACTGATAGGCCCTGCACGTCGACCCGCATCACACGCCCCCGTTGTTCTCGTGCTGTTCGATCCGGCGGATGACCTCGGCGAGCGGAATGCCGATGGCGCGCGCCTCCGCGACCATCGGGTCCACGACCTCGCCGAAGAAGCTCTCCCGCCCCTGTGCCCGCAGCATGTCGCGAGCCATCGTGCTCACGAACATCCCGATCCCCCTCTTCTTGTAGAGCACCTGCTCGTCCACGAGCTGCTGAAAGGCCTTCGCGGCCGTCGCCGGGTTGATCCGGTAGTAGGCGGCGTACTGGTTGGTCGACATGACCTGCTCGTCCGCCTTCAACGCCCCGCTGAGCACGTCCGCCTTGATCCGGTCGGCGATCTGCCGGTAGATCGGGCTCCGGTCGTCGAACACGGCCTTAGTTCCTTGGTTCGTTACTCATGTAATGAACCATAGCAGTGACGGCGTAGCATCGACCAGGTGGTCGGGGTCGCGATTCTGTGCGCGGTGCTCGCGGCCGGGTGCAGCGCGCTCGGTGCGATGTGGCAGCACGCCGGGGTGCGGGAGACGACCGATCTGAAGCTGACCTCGGCGCTCCAGCTCGTGCGGTCACGCCGCTGGGTCTACGGGTTCCTGGTGCTCTTCGCGTGCGCTGTTCTGCAGATCGTCGCGCTGGCACTGGCCCCGGTGTCGGTGGTCGCGCCGCTGAACGCGCTGGCCATCCCGATCATCGCGGTGACGCGGGCGCGGCGGCTGACCGGACTGCTCGCCGTGGCGGTGCTGGTGACGACGGCCGGGATCGTGGTGTTCGTGTCCATCACGGCAGGCGCGGCGGTGCCGACCGAGGTGTCGCCGAAGGTGGCGCTGCAGGCAGGACAACTGGTCGTCGCGGGCGTGCTGGTGTGCGTCGTGGCGGCGACGTTCACCGCGGACGCCGTACGGGCGCTGGCGCTCGCCGTGGGCGCCGGGATCGCGTACGGACTGGTCGCCGTGCTGGTCAGAGACGTGACGACCGCTCTGCCGCTGATCGAATGGTTCTCGCTCGGCGGGTTGGTCGTCGCCTTCCTGACCGGGGCGTGGTTCATCCAGCTCGGGTACGCCGCCGGGCCGCCGGACCTCGTCGTGGCCGGGCAGACCGTCGTGAACCCGATCGTCGCCGCGTGGATCGGCATCAAGCTGCTCGGCGAGGGCACCGGCATGAGCGCGCTGACGCAGGCCGGCCTGGTGATCAGCGCGGTCGTCGCGGTGTCCGGCACCATCGTGCTGGCCTACTACCACCGTGCCAGAGTGACGGCATGACCTTCGTCGTCACGGGTGGCAGTGGATCGCTGGGCAGGCACGTCGTCGCCGCGTTGCCGGGGGCTCACTCCGTTTCCCGGTCCACCGGAACGGATCTGTTGCGCGGCACGGGGTTGAACGCTCTGCGCGCGGACGTGGTGGTGCACTGCGCGACGTCGTTCCGGCACGAGGTCCAGATGGCGCGGGCGGTGCTGGCCGCGAAGCCCGCGCACCTGGTGTACATCTCGATCGTCGGCTGCCACGAGGTGCCGCTCCCCTATTACAGGCAGAAGCTCGCCGCCGAACGGGTGATCATCGATTCCGGTGTGCCGCACACGATTCTGCGGGCGACGCAGTTCCACTCGTTGCTGCGCAAGATGTTCGACGGCGCCTCGAAGCTGCCGCTGATGGTCGTGCCGGGGTTCCGCTTCCAGCCGGTCGACGAGGCCGAGGTCGGCCTGGAACTGGCCTCGCTGGCCCAGGCGCCACCGGCAGGCAAGGCACCCGAGATGGGCGGGCCGGAGATCCGCGAAGCCGTCGACTTCGCGCGGACGTACCTGGCCGCAACGGGAAAGCAGCGCAGGCTCGTGCCGTTGAAGGTGCCCGGAGCGACGTATCGCGCCTACCGCGCGGGCGGGAACCTGGCTCCCGGCCGCGCGGTGGGCGAGCGAACGTTCGAGGACTACCTCACGTGAGTTCGCGTCGGCCGAACGACCGACTTGAAGGCGAACTCACCGCCGTCTGCGGAGCAGCGGCCGTCAAGCACGGATAGAGGCCGGCCTGAGGTCGGTCCAGTTCTCCTCGACGTAGGCCAGGCACGCCTCGCGGCTCTCCTCGCCGAAGACCTTGGTCCACCCGGCGGGCACCTCCGCGAACACCGGCCACAGCGAGTGCTGCTGCTCTTCGTTGACCAGCACGAAGAAACGGCCTTCCGGGTCCTCGAACGGGTTGGTCATGACGAGTCCTTCCTGGATGGAACTACTTGACTGCCTGGAGCTTCGGTTCTGCCTGCTGCTGGGCGACCCGGCGCAGCACCGAGTCAAGGATCTCGCCGACGCGCACCGCCGTGTTCGACAGCAGCGACGACGTGATGCCGTGCGTGTGTTCGGTGCCGCCCTGCAGGTAGATGCCGCCGCGCAGGCCGTCGTCCGTGACGACGCGGTAGTCGCGGGTCACCTTCAACCGGCCGCGCTCGTCGCGTTCGCAGTGGCCGGCGAGGTCGCCGAGCAGCCTCACCGGGTTCGCCGGACGGTAGCCCGTCGCGTAGACGATCACGTCGGCGTCGATCGGCAACTGCCCGCCGTCGGCGAGCGACTCGACCACGCACTTGCCGTCGGCGGTCACGTCGGTGAGCTTGGAGGTGTTGTGCAGCAGCAACCTCTGCCGGCCGACGACCTTCTCCCGGTACACCCGCCGGTACAGCTCCTCGATCAGGTCGCCGTCGACCACGCCGTAGTTCGTGTTGGCGTGGTAGCCCATCAGCCTCTGCTTGACCTCCTCCGGCGCGGAGTAGAAGTCGTCCACCGCGGCGGGGTCGAAGATCCGGTTCGCGAACGAGCTGTCGTCGGCGGGGCTGTAGCCGTACCGCGCGAAGACGCCGTGCACCTCGGCCTGCGGGAAGCGGTCGTGGAAGAACGCCACCGCCTCGGCCGCGCTCTGGCCGGCGCCGACCACGACGACCTGGCGCGGGTCCTTCAGGGTGTCGACGCGGGTGAGCAGGTCCTTGTTGTGCCAGATCCGGTCGCCCGTCTCGACACCGTCCGGCAGGTTGGCCTCGAGACCGGTCGCGAGCACCAGGTTGCGGGCCCTGACCTGCTGGTCGCCGACGGCGAACTCGAAGCCCTCGGCACAGGTCCGCACCTGCGAGACCTCGGCGCCGTAGGAGACGTGGTGCCCGACCCGTTCGGCGGCCCACTCGAAGTAGTCGTGGAACTCCTTGCGCAGCGGGAAGAGGTTCTTGTGGTTGACGAAGTCGATCAACCGCCCGCGGTCGCGCAGGTAGCACAGGAAGCTGAACTCGCTGGTGGGGTTGCGCAGCGTGACCAGATCCTTGAGGAAGGACACCTGCATGGTGGCGTCCTCGAGGAGCATCCCCCGGTGCCAGCCGAACCGCTGCTGCCTCTCGAAGAAGCGAGCCCTGACAGGCAGCTCGTGTTCCTCCACGGCGATCGCGAGAGCGAGGTTGGACGGCCCGAAGCCTATTCCGGCCAGGTCTAACACCGGTTCCATCGCGATCCTCTCCTGGCACTCCTTGGCGTAAAGTAACCCTAACTTAACTAAGGCATGCCTTAGCTAGTGCATTCGGACGTGATCTACGCCGCTGGATCGGTGTTCAAGCCGCGACATGGAACCGGCCCGGTCGCTGTGGGGGCGCAGAGATTCCACAACGACCGGGCCGGAGACTGGGTTGAGCTGGGATTACGTCCGCGATCGGGTGATCAGGTCGCGGAACCACTGCGCGCTCTGCTTCAAAGTGCGCTCCTGCGTCTCGTAGTCGACGCGGACGATGCCGAACCGCTTGGCATAGCCGTAGCCCCACTCGAAGTTGTCCATGAGCGACCACGCGAGGTAGCCGCGCACGTCCGCACCTGCGCGCACGGCCTCCGCCACGGCGCCGATGTGCGACTTCAGGTACTCGACGCGGTCGGTGTCGGCGACGTAGCCGTCCTCGACGTCGAGGTCGTCGAAGGCCGCGCCGTTCTCGGTGATCACCATCGGCACGCCGTAGTCCTGGTGCAGGCGGACCAGCAGTGCCGTGAAGCCCTCGGGAACGATCTCCCAGTCCATCGCCGTGACCGGACGGCCCTGGGGCACCACCTCGGACACGGCCGGGTCGTCGGTCGCCTTGTGGACGTGCGAGGTGTAGTAGTTCACGCCGAAGACGTCCAGCGGCGTCGAGATGATCTCCAGGTCGCCGGGGCGGACCGGGATCTCGGCACCGCGTGCGGCGATGTCGACCAGCACGTCCTCCGGATACCGCCCGTGCACCAACGGATCCATGTAGATCCGCGTGCCCAGGCCGTCCGCACGACGGGCCGCGTCCACGTCGCGCGGGTCGTCCGACGCGGCCGTGTGGGTGCCCATGTTCAGCGTGATGCCCAACGACGCCACGCCACGCGTCCTCAGCTCCTGCGCGGCCAGGCCGTGCGCCAGCAGGAGGTGGTGGGTCGCGCGCATGGCCTCGGCGAAGTTCGTGCGGCCCGGCGCGTGCCTGCCGGTGTCGTAGCCGAGCATCGCCGAGCACCACGGCTCGTTCAGCGTCGTCCACGTCGGCACCCGGTCGCCCAGCGCGTCGTGCACCAGGCCCGCGAACTCGGCGAAGCGGTAGGCGGTGTCGCGGTGCGGCCAGCCGCCCGCGTCCTCCAGTTCCTGCGGCAGGTCCCAGTGGTAGAGCGTCAGCCACGGATCGACGCCCTTCTCCAGCAGCTCGTCCACGAGCCGGGAGTAGAAGTCGACGCCCTTGGCGTTCACCGGACCGCGGCCGCCGGGCTGGATGCGCGGCCACGACACGGAGAAGCGGTACTTGTCCACGCCCAGGCGCGCGATCATCGCCACGTCGGACGGCATGCGGTGGTAGTGGTCGCAGGCGACGTCACCGTTCTCGCCGTTGAAGACAGCACCGGGGCGGCGGGAGAAGGTGTCCCAAATGGACAGTGTCCGGCCGTCCTCGTCGTACGCGCCCTCGATCTGGTACGCCGAGGTGGCGACGCCCCAGAAGAAGTCCGCGGGCAGGCCTGAGGTGATGTCAGACATGAACGCCCTCCAGCCAGCACGCCACGCGACGGCGTTCCTCGACGACCTCCAGCGACGGCATCCGCTCCCCGCAGACGTCCATCGCGGACGGGCAGCGCGGGTGGAACGGGCAGCCCGAAGGCATCGACCGCAGGTCCGGCGGCGAGCCCGGAATGCCCTTCAGCTCACGGCGCGGGCCGCGCAACGCCGGGAACGACCCCAGCAGGCCCTGGCTGTACGGGTGCTTGGCGGCGCGGTAGATCTCGCCCGCCGGCGCCTCCTCGACGACGCGCCCGCCGTACATGATCGCGATGCGGTCGGAGAACTCGACCAGCAGCGAGATGTCGTGGGTGATGAAGATGACCGAGAAGCCGAGCGTCTCGCGCAGCCGCATCATCTGACCGAGGATCTGCCGCTGCACCACCACGTCCAGCGCGGTCGTCGGCTCGTCCATGATCACGATCTCGGGTTCCAGCGCGAGCGCCATCGCGATCATCACGCGCTGCCGCATGCCGCCGGAGAGCTGGTGCGGGTACGAGCCCAGCCGGTCGACCGGGATGCCGACGAGCGACAGGAGCTCACGGCCGCGCGCGGTCCGTTCCGGGCGCTTCATCTGCGGCCGGTGCGTACGCAGCACGTCGTCGATCTGCGTGCCGACCGAGATGACCGGGTTCAGGGCGTTCATCGCGCCCTGGAACACGATCGCGATCTCGTTCCAGCGCAGCACCTGCAACTGCTTGTCGGTGAGCGACAGCAGGTCCTGGCCCTTGAACAGCACCTCGCCGGACGGCACCTTGCCCGGCACCTGGAGCAGCCGGGTGGCGGCGTAGGCCAAAGTGGACTTGCCGCTGCCGCTCTCCCCCGCGAGCCCGAGCACCTCGCCCGCGTTCAGCGTCAGCGAGACGTTGTGCACGGCTCGCAGGTTGCCGTAGTCCACCGAGAGATCGCGGATCTCCAGCACCGGGCTCATGCGCGCACCTTCCGCAGGCGGGGATTCGCGTACTCGTCGATCCCGAAGTTGATCAGAGCCAGTGCCGTGCCCAGCAACGCGATGCACAGCCCGGCGGGGACGAACCACCACCACGCGCCCAGGCCGAGCGCCTGGTTGCTCTGCGCCCAGAACAGGATCGTGCCCCAGTTCCAGGTCGACAGCGAGATCACGCCGACGAACGACAGGGTGATCTGCAGCATGACCGCGAAGATCACCGTGCCGACGAAGCCGGAGCCGATGACGGCCAGCAGGTTCGGGAGCACCTCGAACACGATGATGCGCCAGGTCCGTTCACCGGACGCCCGCGCGGCCTCCACGAAGTCCCTGCGCCGCAACGACATCGTCTGAGCCCGCAGGATCCGGGCGCCCCACGCCCACGCCGTCAGGCTGATCACCCCGGCGATCAGGACCGTGTCCGCCGACGGCAGCATCGAGGCCACGATGATGATCAGCGGCAGCGCCGGGATCACCAGGAAGACGTTGGACAGCATGGACAACGCCTCGTCGGCCGCGCCGCCGAGGAACCCGGCGGTCACCCCGACCAGGATCGACAGGAACGTCGCCAGCACACCGCAGACCAGCCCGACGACCATCACTCCCCTGGTGCCCACGAGCACCTGGGAGAAGATGTCCTGCCCGGTCATGGTCGTGCCGAACCAGTGCGCGCCCGAGGGCGGCGACAGCAGGTCGTCGCTCATCGCGGACGGGTCGTACGGCGCGATCCACTCGCCGATCACCGCGATCAGCGTGAAGAAGGCCAGAATGCCGAGGCCCAGCTTGGTCTTGAAGTTCATCGGAGTCTCAGCCCTCCCGCCGCGTGCGCGGGTCCAGCAGCAGGTAGCCGATGTCCGCGAGCAGGTTCGCCACCAGCACCGCCAGTGTGATCACCAGGAACACTCCCTGCATCAACGGGTAGTCCTTCGCGCCGATGCCCTGGAACAGCACGTAACCGAGGCCCGGGTAGGAGAACACCATCTCGACCAGCAGGGCGCCGCCGACGATGAAACCCAGCGACAGCGCGAAACCGGAGATCGACGGCAGCACGGCGTTGCGTGCGGCGTAGGCGAACATGATCCGCTTCTGCGTGAGTCCCTTGGCCCGTGCGACGAGCACGTAGTCCTCCGCCGTCACGGTCACCATCATGTTGCGCATGCCCAGGATCCAGCCGGCCACCGAGCTCACGATGATCGTGATGCCGGGCAGCACCGCGTGCTCCAGCATGCTGCCGATGAACTCGCCGGAGAACTCCGGCACCAGCCCCGGCGCGTAGCCGCCGGACGCCGGGAGCAGTGGCCACGTCACGGAGAACAGCGAGATCGCGATCAGCCCGAGCCAGAAGTACGGGATCGACGACAGGAACGTCGTGACCGGGATCAGGTTGTCCATCCACGACCCGCGCTTCCACCCCGCGTAGACGCCCAGCAGGGTGCCGAGCAGGAACGCGATGACCGTGGTGACACCGACCAGCCCGAGCGTCCACGGCATCGACTGCGAGAGCACGTCGGCGACCGGGGTCGGGAAGAAGGTGAACGACAGCCCGAGATCGCCCTGCAGCAGGGAACCCCAGTAGTCGACGTACTGCTCCCAGATCGACTTGTCGTCGTCCAGCCCGAAGAGGATGTACAGCGACGCCATCGCGTCGCTGTTCAACCGCCCGCCGAGCTTGGTGATCATCGCCTGCACCGGGTCGCCGGGCAGAAAGCGCGGCAGCAGGAAGTTCGCCGTGATCGCCGCCCACAGGGTGACCAAGTAGAACAGCGCACGACGTAGCAGGAAGGTCATGCCGCCGCCTCCGCGTACAACCAGCACGCCGCCCAGTGCCCGTAGGAGTCGACCTCGGTGCGCGGTGGTGCCTGGGTCCAGCACCGCTCCTGCACCTTCGGGCAGCGCGCGGCGAACTGGCAGCCGGTGGAGATCTGCGCGACCTCCTCCAGCGGCGCGTCCAGCGCGAGCACCGACCGTTCCGGGTCGGGCGCGGACTCGATCAGCAGCTGCGTGTACGGGTGGGCGGGCCGCTGCGTCACGGACTCGCTCTCGCCGCCCTCGACGATCTGCCCGCCGTACATCACGAACGTCTCGTCCGCGAAGTAGCGCGCCGACGCGATGTCGTGCGTGATGTAGAGGACCGCGAGCTTGAGCCGTTCCTTCAGGTCCAGCAACAGGTTCAGCACGCCGAGCCGGATGGAGACGTCCAACATGGACACCGGCTCGTCGGCGAGCAGCACCTCGGGGTTGGCCGCGAGCGCCCGTGCGATCGCGACGCGCTGCCGCTGACCGCCCGACAGCTCGTGCGGGTACCGCGCGGCGAAGTCGGTGGGCAGGTTCACCCGTTCCAGCAGCTCCTCCACCGTCTCCGACCGCTTGTGGATCTTCAGCGGCCGGGTCAGGTGGTAGCGGATCGTGTGGATGGGGTTGAGGGACGCGAAGGGGTCCTGGAACACCATCTGGACCTTGCGCCGGTACTCCCGGACCCTTCGCACCTTCTCGCCGTCCAGCAGGATCTCGCCGGAGGTGGGTTCCACGAGCCGCGCGAGCAGCTTCGCCACCGTCGACTTGCCCGATCCGGATTCGCCGACGAGGGCGGTCACGCGCCCGCGGCGCAGGACGATGGAAACGTCCTGCACCGCGCGCACGCGCTTGTAGGTCTTGACCAGACCCTTCGCTTCAAGCGCGACTTCATTCATTTAAGATCCCGCGGGCTTCAGCTTCATGACGATCTGCAGGGCGTTGGGCAGGGTGGCCTGCGGCGGACCGTACGGGTCCTCCTCGGAGGGCCAGCCGACCCAGTTCTTCGTGCTGTACTCCGCGCCGATCGGGCCGGCGGAGGTCGGGATCATCGGCACCTGTTCGACCATGATCTTCTGCAGCACCGCGAGGGCCTTGGCCCGCGCCGCGTCGTCCGCCGCGTTCGCGTACTCGGCCAGCGCGGTGGTCGCCTCGGGGTTGTTGTAGCGCCCGAAGTTCACCGCCGCGGTCTGCCCGGCCGGCTTGATCTCCGCGCCGTCCATGATGTTCTGGTACATCTCGTACGGCGTCGCGCCGGTGTTGGTCCAGCGCAGCGAGCCCTGGAACGCGCCGTTGGCGAAGTCGGTCGTCCACGCGTCCGCGGTCTGCGTGCGCACGGTCGCCTCGATGCCGATCTTCTTCAGGTCGCCCTTGATGATGTCGAGCACCGTCAGGTAGTCGGACCAGCCGGACGGGTTCGTGAGCTCGATGGTGACGGCCTTGCCGTCCGGAGCCTTGAGCACGTCGCCCTCGAGCTTGAAGCCGGCGGCGGTGAGCTTCTGCTTCGCCCCGTCGACGTCGATCTTGAACTTCGCGTCCTTGTACTCCGGCGCGAGGAACGAGTCACCGGCGGGCAACGGCATGCCGGTCTTCGACTCGAGCTTCGGGAAGAGCTTGGCCTCACCCTTGACGAAGATCGCCTCGCGGTCGATCACGTCGCTCATCGCGGAGCGCAGCGCGGCGTTGTCGAACGGCGCGACCGTCGTGTTCAGCCACAGACCGTGGATGCCGAGACCGGCCGGGAACCAGAGCTTGTGGTTCGCCGGGTCCTTGTCGACGTAGAGCTTCTGGTAGTCCGGGATGAAGACGTACGACCACTGGCTCGCGCCCGACGCCAGCGCGGTGGTCTGCGCCGTGTTGTCGTTGTACGAGGTGTACTGGATCTCCGGAACCTTGGGGAGTTCCTGCCAGTACTCGGCGCGCCGCGCGATCGTGACGGTCTGCGAGGTGAACGACTTCAGCTCGTACGGACCGGTGCCGACGGGCTTCGGGTTCGTGTAGGTCGTCGGGTCGGGGACGGTGCTCCAGACGTGCTGCGGGATCACCATCGCGGAGATGACCTTGTTGCGGTTCACGAACTGCGGGCTCGCGAACGACACCTCGACCTTGCCGTCCGAGGTCGCCGTGGCGGTCTCGACCTTGAGCGAGTCGCGGTTGTTGAGCGCCGGCCACTTCTTCAGGATCTCGTACGAGAAGGCGACGTCAGCGGCCGTGAGCGGCTTGCCGTCGGACCACTTCACGTTCTCCCGGATCGTGAAGGTGACCTTCTTGTAGTCAGGCGTCCAGTCCCACTTGGTGGCGAGCCACGGCACCGGGTCCTGAGCCGGGCGCGTGTTGTTCACGAACGCGAGCGGCTCGTAGATCTGGTAGCGGTAGCCGAGCGACCCCGCCGCCGACGTGGGCAGGAACGGGTTGTGGTTCTCGGTCAGCGGCCCGTTGGGCATGCCCACGGTCAGCACTCCGGCAGCCTTGGTGGCGCCACCAGAGGAGCAACCGGTCGCCGCGAGCGCCAGTGCTAGCGCGACGATGACTGTTCTGCGCATGGGGGAATCTCCCGATACGACGGAGCATGAGAGCGCTCTCTCATGCGTACGGCGAACTCGCCAGACCTTTGGCAGGCCCGGCGTGTTCGTTTCAGTTGTGGTGGAGCAGGGTGAGTCAGGGCGCGGATTCGCGCACGATCAACGAGGTCGGCAGCACCAGCGGGTGGTCGGGCATCGGCTGTCCCTCGAGCGTGGAGAGCAGCATCCGCGCGGCGGCGGCACCCATCTCCTGCAGCGGCTGGCGGATCGTCGTCAGCCGGGGTTCGGTGTGTCCCGCGACCGGGACGTCGTCGAAGCCGACCACGGACACGTCGTCGGGGACGACGCGGCCGGCTTCCCGCAGTGCTCGCAGCACACCGACCGCCGAGAGGTCGTTCTGCGCGAACACGGCGTCGAACGGGATTCCACTCGCGACGAGCTTGTCCACGGCGACTTCACCACCTTCCGTGGTGAAGTCGCCGTCGACCACGAGGTCCGGGTGCAGCGTCAGGCCCGCTTCCGCCAAAGCGAGCCGGAACCCGTCCAGCCTCGCCTGAGTGCACCCGAAGTGCGGTGGTCCGGTGACGACGGCGAACCTGCGGCGGCCTGCCGCGACGAGATGCCTCGCGACATCCGCGCCTCCCTGCCGGTTCGTCGTCGTCACCGAAGGGAACTCCGGGTGCGAGCCGCGGTCGTCGATCATGACGACCGGCAGGCCCGCCCGGTAGAGCGTGGAGATGTAGTGCAGGGCGTCCGGGGGCTCGACGACCAGCAGGCCGTCGAAAGCGTTGGCGGACACGTGGTTCGCGAACTGGTTCAGCGACTCGGGTCCGCGGTTCAGCGTGTAGAGCAGGAGGCCGTAGCCGTCGGCTTCGAGCGTGTCGACGATGCCCTGCAGCACCTCGCCCATCCACGGCCAGGTGAGCGACGGCGCGAGCATGGCGACAGTCCTCGTGCGACCCCGCGCCAGACCCACGGCACGGGCGCTCGGCACGTAGCCGATCTCGTCGATGACCTTGCGAACTCGTTGCGCGGTAGAGGCGTCCACGTCCGGCTTACCGTTCAGCACACGTGACACGGTCGCTTTGGACACCTGGGCGCGTTGGGCGACCTCTGCGATCGTGACACGCATGCCGAACTTCCTTCCGCCGCCTCCTGAAACCGGTTTCGGTACCGGTTCCGACGAGGTGTGACGGAGTCAACAGCCTGACGTGAGTATTAGTCAAGACTCTTGCCGGAAGTTCGTGAGAGCGTTTCCACAGCCCGGTGCATCGACGCAGGTAGAACACTGTCGGGCGACCTGAAATGAGACACCTTGATCGATACCAGGTTCCGTGTTTCGTTGCACCGAACGGAGTATTCGTCGCGTCTCGGCTGATCGTGCACAATCAGGTGCATGGGGGTTGTGACAGCGGTCAGCCGCAACGAGGAGTACACGTTCACAAAGCCGACACGGGAGAGCATTACCCTGCTCGCCGGTCTCGGCGTCGAGGGCGACGTCCACCAGGGCGTCACGGTCAAACACCGGTCGCGGATGGCGCAGGACCCGACCCAGCCGAACCTGCGCCAGGTGCACCTGATGCACGCCGAGCTCTTCGACGAGCTGCGGGACAAGGGCCACGCCGTGGAGCCCGGCCAGATCGGCGAGAACGTCACCACGCGGGGCATCGACCTGCTCGGCCTGCCCACGGGAACGTTGCTGCACCTGGGTTCCGAGGCCGTGGTCGAGGTGACCGGGCTGCGCAACCCGTGCCTGCAGATCGACGGGTTCTCCAAGGGGCTGCTCAAGGAGGTCGTGGGCAAGGGTCCCGACGGCGAGCTGATCCGGCGCGCGGGGATCATGTCGGTCGTGCTCGTGGGCGGCGTCGTCCGGCCAGGTGACGAGATCCGCGTCGAGCTGCCCGCGCAGCCGCACCGCCCGCTGGAGAAGGTCTAGTCGTTGCCGAAGTGGTCGTCGAGGATCACCGAGATCGTTCTCGGCGCCTCGACGACCGCGAGATGCGCGGCGTCCCCGACGACGTAGAGCTCCGAGTCCGGCAGGTCGTCCGCGATGTGCCGGACGAGTTCCGTGGGCGTCGCGTGGTCCTGCGCCGCCGCGATCACGACGGTCGGCACGTCGATCTTCGGCAGGTCCGGCCGCAGGTCCATGTCCCGGACGGCCTCGACGCAGGCGAGGTACGACGGCAGGTGTGCCCTGAGCAGCTCGGCGCGGTAGTGCTCGACGACGGCGGGAGCGCAGGTCGGCGTGAACCACCGGGAGACCACCGAGTCCGCGACGGATTCCATCCCGTGTGAGCGCAGCAGTGCGATGCGTTCGTCCAGCCTGGCCTTGTCCGGCACCCACGCGGTGGTGCACACCAGGGCCAGCCGGGAGATCCGGTCGGTGTGCGCGGCCAGCCACATGCCGACCATGCCGCCGAGGGACACGCCGCAGTAGTACACCTGGCGCAATCCCAAGTGGTCCAACAGTTCCACGACGTCGTGTGCCAGGTCTTCGATCGTGCACGGGCCTTCGACGGGCGCACTGCCGCCGTGGCCGCGGTGGTCGAAGCGCAGCAGGCGGAAGGGCAGCGAGAACTCGCGCCACAGTCCGGTCGTCGTGCCGAGCGCGTTGCCGAGCACGAGCACCGGCGCGTCCTGCGGCCCGGTCAGCGTGTGGTGCAACACGGCGTCACCTCCTCGCTGTGCCCCGACATCGCGAGTCTGCCTGGGCTTTTGCCCGTCCGCACGACGAATCCGGCGGACGGCGGCACACGTACCGACAACCACCGGCCTGGCCCCCGCCGAAACACTGTTACGGGGAGCAGAATGGTGACCTGCCGCCGCCACCGACCTCACCGGGAAGCCGATGAACTCCGTTGCTCCGTTCGCACACGAGGCCCTGTTCTACCGAGACGAGGACACCTTCCTCTCCGGTACGGCCAGATTCGTGACGGAGGGTGCCGACAGGGGCGAACCGGTGCTGGTGGCGGTGCCGGAGGCGCGCATCGCCCTGCTGCGCGCACGCCTGGGCGAGGCGGCGGACCAGGTCCACTTCATCGACATGACCGAGGCCGGCCGCAACCCCGGCCGGATCATCCCCGGCGTGCTGATGGCGTTCAGCGCGAGCACGCAGGGCCGCTTCCGGATGGTCGGCGAACCGATGTGGCCCGGCCGCACCGAACTCGAGTACCCGGCGTGCGTGCAGCACGAGGCACTGATCAACACGGCGTTCGAGGGCAGGCAGGGCGTCATCCTGTGCCCGTACGACGCGGCGGCGTTGCCCGGCCGCGTGCTGGAGGACGCGCGGCGCACCCATCCCGTGGTGATCGACGGCGAGCGGCGGATGGCGAGTGAGTGGTACACCGACCCGACGGGCCTGGCCGACATCTACAACGTGCCGCTGCCACCGCCGCCTGCCGACGCCGAGCAGCACCCGTTCACCGTCGGCACGCTCGCGCACATGCGCAAGGTCGTGTCGGCCTACGCGCACTGGCTGCGCCGCGAACAGGTCGAGGACCTGATGCTGGCGGTGAACGAACTCGCGACGAACAGCATCCTGCACGCGTCCGGGCGCGGGGTGCTGCGGATGTGGCGCGAGGGCGACACCGCGGTGTGCGAGGTGAGCGACGAAGGTGCCGGCTTCCCGCCGTCGTTCACCGGCCTGTCCGGCTTCGGAATCGTGATGGTGAACCTGTTGTGTGACCTGGTTCGCACCCACACGAGTCACAGCGGTACCACCGTTCGAGTGTACTTGGGCCGGTAGAGAGTCACCGCCATCTCATCGCAATGCGCACGACACGAGGACCTGTTTTCCTTGCACGGATATGACAGACCACCTCTCCCCCCTTGACATCGCTTTCCTCGCAATGGAAGGCGACAGCAACCCGTTGCACCTCGGCGCGGTGGCGAGCTTCGCACCGTCCACTCCGGTGCATCCGGCCCGCATCGCCGCCGTGCTGTGCGAACGGGCGCAAGAGATTCCGCGCCTGCGCCAGCGCGCCCGCACCTCGATGTTCGGCGGCGCGCGCTGGGTGGAGGACCCCGGCTTCGCGCCGGAGGACCACGTCTTCACGCACCACGTGCGCGGCCGCGATCGGTTCGCCACCTTGGTGTCGCACCTCATGGCGCAGCCGCTCGACCTCGCGCGCCCGCCGTGGGAGCTGCACGTCATCACCGGCCTCGCGGGCGGCAGGTTCGCCGTCGTCGCGAAGCTGCACCACTCGCTGTGCGACGGCATGAAGGCCGTTGGCCTGGGAATTCAGCTCTTCGACCCGTCCCGGCTGTCCATTCCGGACGCTCCGGAGCCCGTGGTGAAGTCGATCATCCCGTCCATCCCGTCGCTGCGCGGGATCAAGGACACGTTCGACATCGCCTCCTCGGTGCTGATGAACACGCGCCCGCCGACGCTGAACTCGCCGGTGCTCACCGCGTCCACCCGGCCACGCCGCGTGGTGATGTCGCGCCTGGATCTCGCGGACGTGCACCGAATCCGGCGCGCGCACGGCGGCACGGTGAACGACGTGCTGCTCGCCCTGGTCACGGGTGCGTTGCGGCACTGGCTTTCCGCGCACGGCAGCGCCGGCCCCGACTCGGTCGTGCGCGCCCTGATCCCGGTTAACCAGCGCTCACGCTCCGGCGACGGCGCCTCGGGCAACCAGATCTCCGGTTTCCTGGTCGCGCTGCCGGTCGGCGAGGCGGACCCGGCGGAACGCCTCAGGAACATCCGCGCGCAGATGGAGTCGGCGAAGGCCGCCGGTCCGGACCGAGGCGCCGGCGCGCTGCCGTTGCTCGCCGACAAGGTGCCGCCGCTGGTGCACCGCCTGGCCGCGCCGGTGATGGGCCGCTGCGCTCCCCTGCTGTTCGACACACTGGTCACCTCGGTGCCGCTGCCGTCCGTACCGCTCGCCCTGGACGGCGCCGCGTTGTGCGAGATGTACCCGGTGGCGCCGGTCGCACCCGGCCACGCCGTCGGCATCGCGCTGTCGGTGTACCGCAACTCCGTGCACGTCTGCCTGAACACGAACCAGTCGTGGATGTCGGACGCCCAATGGCTCGACGGAGTGCTGCGCCGAGAGCTCGTCGCGTTGCAGGAGACCCGCGAGCTGGTGGGTTTGCCGAGGTAGAAGCACGGGCAAACCTGGTTTCATGAGCAACACCGTGGTCCTCGACGTGGACGGCACCCTGGTCGACACCAACTACCACCACACGGTGGCGTGGCTGCGCGCGTTCCGCGAGATCGACGTCACCGTGCCCGGCTGGCGAGTGCACCGCGCGATCGGCATGGGCGGCGACAAGCTGGTCGCTGCCGTAGCCGGCGACAAGGTCGAACAGGACCACGGCGACGACCTGCGCGCCGCCTGGGAACGCCACTTCGACTCCATGATCGACGAGATCCAGCCGCTGGAGGGCGCACACCGCCTGATCCGGGCCGCGACCGACCTGGGCCTGGCCGTCGTGCTCGCGAGCTCGGGCAAGCGCAAGCACGTCGAGCACTACCTGAAGCTGCTCGACCCCGGCGACGTCGCGTGGACGACCTCCGACGACGTCGAGGACAGCAAGCCCGCGCCGGACCTGATCGAGGTGGCGCTGCGCGGGGTCGAGGGCGAACGCGCGGTCGTCGTGGGCGACTCGGTGTGGGACTGCGAGGCCGCCAAGCGGGTCGGGCTGCCGTCGATCGGCCTGCTGACCGGCGGGTTCGGCGAGAACGAGCTGGTCGATCGCGGAGCCTCGGCGGTGTACGCGGACCTCGACACGCTGCGGGCGGAACTGGCCGACCTGCCGTTCGCCGTGGTGAGCGAGCCGAACGCCTAGGGCAACGGCTCCTGCGACGGAGTCGGCACTTCCGAGGACTTCTTGCGGTCCTTCTTCTTCTCCTTGTTCTTCTTCGCCGTCTCGTCGACCGGTTCGTCCTCGGTCGTCTCGACGGCCGAGGTCGACGGGTCCACCCCGCTCGCCCCGGGCTGCGGCGCACCGGGCACCCCAGGCGCTTCCGAACCGTCCGGCGTCTGCACCACGGTCACCGTGGACTGCGTCACCGTCACGACGTGGGTGCGCGCGTCCGGCGCCACCGGCTTGTCCGCCGCCGGGGCCTCGCTCCCGCCACCGGCGAAGTTCGCCACCACCACGGCCACCGCGGTGACGGCCACCGCCGCGGCCGAGATCGCCAAGCGCTTGCTCCGCCCAGACCGGGGCTCGGGCACGACCGGACCCGTGGGCGCGTCCGGGGCGACGGCCGCGTCGGGCAGCAACGCCGGCAGTCCGCGGCTGGCCTCGAAAGCGGCGGTCAGCGAGCGTGCGCACTGGGCGGCGGTCGGCCGGCGCGACGGGTCCATGTCCGTCATCGCGGACAGCAGCGACTCCCAGGCGGGCGGCAGGTCGAGGGGAATCCGCGGCGACCGGGCGAGCCTGGCCAGCGCGGCCTCGGCGTCGCCACCGGGGTACTCGCTGCGGCCGGTCAGGCACTCCAGCAGGACGAGGCCCAGCGCGTAGACGTCGGCGGCGGGCCCGACGTCCGAGCCGCGCACCTGTTCCGGCGACAGGTAGCCGGCGGTGCCGACCAGCACGCCGGACGTCGTCACCCGCGTCACCTCGGCCACCAGCGCGAGACCGAAGTCCGCGAGGTACGCCTGCTTCTCCTCGTCGTCGATCAGGATGTTGGACGGCTTGATGTCGCGGTGCACGACGCCGAGTCCGTGCACGTGGTCCAGGACCACGGCGATCTGACTGCCGATCCGCGCCACGAACCGGGGCGGCAGCGGCTCGCGCATGCGCTGACGCAGGGTGCCGCCGGTGATCTCGCGCATCACGAAGTACGGGCGGCGCGACAACGAACCCGACGCGTAGACGGGGATGATGCCGGGGCACTCCAGCGAGACCAGCATCGAGGCCTCGCGCTGCAGCCGCAGTTCGTCGTCGGGCAGGCCGGGGCCCGTGAAGATCTTGATCGCGACCGGCGACGTGGTCTCGCGGTCCAGCGCGCGGTAGACCTCCGCCATGCCACCCGAGCCGAGCAGCGACCCGATCACGTAGCGGTCGTCGACCACCGCGCCCGTCAGGTCACCGTCCCAGCGCTCGCTCATGGGCCTCCGCTCCGTCGCAAAGCAAACCTAACGGGTCGCGTGGAATCACGGCTACCCGGCCACACCTGACGATCAAACTACGATCAGCCCGGCTTCGATCTCCCTGACGACCGCCACATCACGTTCCAGCTGGTCGGCGTCGGTCGTCGCCAGCACTACCGAACCCAACGACGTCCACAGGTCATCGGTACGCGGCACCATCGAACCTTCGCGATAGGCCAGTGCGTCGCTCTGGTAACTGGGCAAAAGTGAGGCCAGCTCGTCAAATCGCACCGAGTTGCCGAGCTCACCGGCGGCGGGCGAGGACAGGTACACCGACTTCACGTGCCGCCGCCGCGAGTACCGGCCGACCGACGTGTCACCGTCGACGCGGTGCCGCACCATCCGGGTGATCTGGCTTTCCCCGGTGCCGAGCACGGTGAGCTCCTGCTGTTCCGCGCCAGCCAGCCGCGCGCCGATCTCGATCAGCCGCGGCCCGTCGGGGGTGATCATGACCTCCACGTGCGCCGGCCCGTTGCGGACACCGGTCGCCTCGAGCACCTGGCACACGTAGCCGAACAGCACGTCGACCACGGGCTCGTCCTCCGCGACCAGCGTGTTGGACAGGTAGATGCCGAGCCGGTCGCCGCGCCGTTGCTTGGCATAGCGCCAGACCGCGACAAGGCCGTGCTCGCCGTCGATCGAGTAGGTGTCGACCTCGTACTCCGTGCCCACCGCGAGTTCCTGCACGAGCACCTTGTCGTTGCGGATGTTCAGCTTGTTAACGCAACCGAGAATCCGGTTGAACTTGGCGCGCCAGTCGTCGCCGGGCATCGCCACGAACACGTCGTCCGTACCGCCGCTTTCCTGCGGTTTCAACACGATCGGCGAGTCCTCCAGGCCCTCGCGCCGCAGCCACGCGGCGACCTCGTCGACGCAGTCGGAGCTGATCTGGCGCAGGTGCGGCACCTCGGCGGTGCGCAGTGCCACGGCCATCTGCCACTTGTCGCGGCGGGCGGAGGACAGCGTCAGGACGTTCGACCGGCCGGGCGCGATGAGCTCCGACAACGCCTCCGCGGCCTCGACGCCGGTCTCGGTGCCCGGTACGACGGCGATCGGGTCGCGCACGGCCAGCTTGGCGGCGAGCTCGTCGAGGTCGTGCAGCAGGTGGACCTCCGCGAAGTCGTCCGGGAACCAGTTCAGCCCCGCCGGCGGCTTCTCCGTCGTCAGCACGGCGATCGCGTCGACACCACGTGCCACGAACGCGGGGGCGATGCCCTTGCCCGCCGAATACGGATCCACGACCACGATGCTGCTCACCCTTGCTCCTTCGTTAGGACACCTGACGAACGAGGAGCACAACGGCCCTGGCGCGAGCGGGCATTCCTGTCTCGATTGGGTCGAGACGACCGTCACTCGAAACGCAACGTCTCGTAGACAGGTCTTGTCACCAGACAGCCAGAAGACGCCCGCCACACCCGTGCGAGCCGCGTGCGGAGATCGGTGCCGCCGCTCAGGGCCTGGGCCACGAACTGAAGTCCGAGCAGCTCCGCGACGATCTGCTCGGCCGTGTGCCGGACGTTCACCTCCGGCAGCAGCTCACCTCGTTCCCGCGCGAGCGAGAGCAGCTCCCGCACGACGGCGACCCAGCCGACGACCTGCGCGGCGGCCACGACGTCGAAGAACACCGCCTCCCGCAACAGCTTCGCGCTGACCCGCACGGTGAGGTCGGTGTCCAGCCTGCGGGTGAACTCGAACGACATCGCGATCAGCGCCTGGATCGGCGACTGCTCGATCGCGAGCTGCTCGTCGCGCAACCGGTGCCACAGCAGCGACTGCTCCTCGATGATCGCGACGCCGAGGGCCTCCTTGGAGCGGAAGTGGCAATACAGCGCACCTTTCGACACGTCCGCTCGCGCGCAGACGGCGGTGAGGCTGGATCCGGCGAACCCGTCGCGGTCGAACACCTCCGCGGCGGCGTGCAGCAGCTTGGCCCTCGTGCGGACCGATCTCTCGCGGTTGACGCTCATGCCTCGGTCCGCGCGGCCCCTGTGGCGACGGCGGCGGCCAGCGTGTCCGGCATCTGCCAGTACTGCTCGATCTCCCCCAGGTGCACGGACACGACGGCCGCGAAGCGCACGTCCACCCGCTCGGCCGTGGTCAGGACCCGCCAGCGTGCCGAACCGACCACGGCCGCGTCTCCTCCGTCGACGATCACCTGGCGGGCCGAGAGCCGCTCCAGGCCGAACGTGGCGAACAGGGTGAGGAACTGGGACTCGACCTCCCGGCGGGTGCGCTGGCCGGTCGTCCACCGGGCGCCACCGGGGTCGGGCGCCTCCCATTCCACGGTCGGTGCGCACAACCGCGCGATGCCTGCCGCGTCCTGCGCGGCGAGCCGCGCGAGAAACACCTGCACCACTTCGACCGTCGAGAGCATTTTCTCCACCTTCTCATCCCGGTCATTGCTGTAGCAACGGTCCTGGCGCGGTCACACTAGTCAAAGCACCACAATGCGAGATCGCGCACCCCGTTGGCCCAGCTCACTTTCACCCGAACATCCGAGCGACGCATTCCGGAGGTACGCGAACTTTCAACGACCGGCGGTATCACCGCAATGCAGGGCCCCATGATCCAGACTTTGCGGCATGGTGGTCGACACACCCACCCATCACACCGAAACGGAGCAGAACCGTGCTCAAGGCAGCCCTACCAGCCCCAGAGCACCAGGACGTGCCGCCCATTACCGCGCTGATTCCGCAGGCTAGGCGAGAGCAGGGCCTCACCCAGCGCGAACTCGCGGACCTGTTGTGCGAGATCTCACAAAACGACAGCGTCACCCGTGAAGAAGTGTCGAGATGGGAACGCGGCAAACGCATTCCCGGCCCCTACTGGCGTGCCTTCCTCAGCGCGGCGCTGCACGTGCCGCACGCCGCGGTCGACAAGGCGGCGACGATCGCACGCGAGACACGCAGGGCAACTTCCGAAGACCACTCCGGTTGACGGAGCGCGGGCAGGCCGGAGGAAGCCTGCCCCGTCCGGGAAGCGGTGCACCGCCAGGCCCCCGCGGCCACCGTCTTCCCGCAAGTCCCAGGCAGAGCAGGTCTTTGGCCCCCTGTGACGACCACCGGGCCGGGCCAGACTGCGATCGTGACACCCCCAGGAAACACCGTCGCAACGTACCTGCTGCTCGCCGGTGCCGCGCTCGGCGGCGCACCGGGGGTCTCCCCGGTCAAGGTGAACGAGATCGCGCTCGGATCGAGCGGATTCGTAGAGCTGCGCAACACCGGCTCCACCGAGGCAGACATCGGAGGATGGTCGGTCCAGGCCTGCGCCGGCAGCACTCCGCGAATCCTCGCCACCATCCCTCCGGCCACCGTGCTACCTCCGGGTGAATACTTCCTGATAGTCGGCAGCGCGTTCAGCGGAACGGTGCCCAACGGGATCGTCGTGAGCACGGTGGACGGCTCGGGTGTTATCGCTCGAAACCGGCACGGTGCGCACACCGACAGCGTGGGCCTGACCTCGTCCTCGCCGTGCCGCGAAGACGGTCCCGCCACGCCGTGCCCGAATTCCGGCGAGGGCTCCTCACTCGGCCGCGACAGCACCTCGCGCGACACCGACCACAACTCCACTGACTTCACCTGCCACATTCCCACTCCCGGAGAAATCAATCCGTAACCGCCCTTCAATGGCCCCTTACGACTTACCGGAAATCAGAGCAAAGTCGGTCCCGGCGGCAAGACAGGTCATTTAACGAGACCAGGCAGGCCGCCACGAGAAATGCCCACAATTCACTTCTCGAAAGGACCGAGACAATGCGTCGACTGCTGAGCGGAGCCACGGCTCTCGCATTCGCGAGCACCATCGCGTTCGCGGGAATGGCGACCGCGGCCGAGGAGCCCGGTGCTCCCGAGGTCATGGCCGTGCCGGCTGTGCTCGTCAACGAGGTCTCGACGATGGGCCCGAACGGACCGCTCGACGAGGCGATCGAGATCGCCAACACCACGGACCAGCAGCTCGACCTCACCAACTGGGTGCTGAAGATCTACAACCAGCAGAACCAGGTCATCCAGACGATCCCGCTGATGGACTCCCTCAGCCAGCCGATCGTGCTGGCGCCCAAGAACAACGTCGGCTCCACGCTGGTGCTGACGGGCGCCGAGTTCTCCGGCACCACGAGCACGCAACACGTGCTCCCGGTGAACTTCCTCGGTGTCGAGGGCATTCCGGTGTACGGCGGTGTCGCGATCTTCGGCAGCAACGCGCCGACCGCTTTCAAGATCGACGGCGTCGCGTTCTCGGCGAGCGCGGTCACGCCGAAGGAGAGCGTCAACGCCGCTCCGGAAACCGCGCAGACCGCCGCGTTGAACGGCTCGAACACCCGCAACATCCTCAGCCAGGACACGAACAACAACCAGCGTGACTTCTCGCTGCAGGAACGCACCTTCTGACCGAGCAACCCCAGGAGCCCGGGCCGTCACCGACGGTCCGGGCTCCGCCGCGTGGCGCGAAGTCGCCAACGGCGACCAACCGCCGCTTTCCAGTGTTCCGCAAGGAATTCCGGCCCCTCATCCTGCTGTGAACTGATCACGAGGAGGCGCCGTGTTCCGACACGTACTGGCACTGGCCATCGCCGCGGCCACGCTCGTCGCACCACCGGCACACGGGGGCGCCCCGGCACCCCCGCCTGCCCAGACGTCCGAGGCGTCCCACCGGATCACGCTGATCACCGGAGACGTCGTCGACTACACCGAACGTTCGGACGGCCGGAAATACGCCCAGATCCACGCCGCACCACGGGAAGGCGAGCCACCGGTCTTCCACACGATGACGACGGCCAAAGGTCTGCACGTCTACCCCTCGGACGCGATCGGCGCGGTCACGTCCGGCACCGTCGACGACACCCTCTTCAACGTCACCGAGCTCGTCCGCACCGGCCAGTCCGACGACCGCACGACCACCGTCCCGGTGCTCACGATCGGCGGCATCAGCGCGAGCGCGCACACCAGGATCACCACCCTGAACGCGGCCGGCGTGCACGTGGAGAAGGCCAGGGCGCAGGAGTTCTGGCGTTCCCTGGACATGAGCGTGAAGTCCGGCGTGCGGGTGAAGTACGACCGGCCGATCCGGGTCACGCTCGACCAGACCACGAAGCAGATCGGTGCCCCCGCGGCGTGGGCGGCCGGACTGAACGGCGCCGGCGTGACGGTCGCCGTCGTGGACACCGGCATCGACCAGCACCACCCCGACGTCGCCGCGAAGATCACCGAGACGGCGAACTTCTCCGACGAGCCCGACGTGACCGACCACCACGGCCACGGCACGCACGTCGCCTCGATCATCGCGGGCACCGGCGCGAAGTACTCCGGCGTCGCCCCGGCGGCGAAGCTGATGATCGCGAAGGTGTTCAACGGCGCGGGCGAAGGCGACACCTCGCAGGTGATGGCGGGCATCGAGTGGGCGGCCCGGTCCGGTGCGAAGATCGTCAACCTCAGTCTCGGCGGCGACGTGACGGACGGCTCCGACGACCTCAGCGCGCTGGTCGACCAGCTCTCCGCCGAGACCGGTGTGCTGTTCGTGGTGGCGGCGGGCAACAACGGCCCTGCCGGGCGTTCGGTCACCTCCCCCGGCGCCGCGGCTTCGGCGCTCACGGTCGGCGCGGTCGACCGGCAGAACAAGCGCGCACCGTTCAGCAGCACCGGTCCGCGCATCGGCGACGCGCTCGTGAAGCCCGAGATCACCGCGCCGGGTGTCGGCGTGGTCGCCGCGCGCGCCGCGGACACGTCGATGGGCGCGCCGGTCTCGGACCTGCACACCGCGTCGTCCGGCACCTCGATGGCCACCCCGCACGTCTCGGGCGCGGCCGCGTTGCTCGCCCAGCAACACCCCGGCTGGACCGCGCGGCAACTGAAGAACGCACTTGTGACCAGCGCGGCCGACGTCGCCATGCCCTGGTACGAGCAGGGCGCGGGCCGGCTGGACGTGGCGCGCGCGGTGGCGAGCAAGGTGACGGGACCGGCGTCGGTGAGCTTCGGGCGGCAGGAGAAGGGATCCGGCGACACGCTCACCCGGGAACTCGTCTACACCAACGACTCCGACTCCCCGCTCACCCTCGATCTGGCCTCGTCCTTGAAGGGCTGGGACGGCACGTCCACGACCGCGTTCGGGCTCAGCACCTCACGTCTCACCGTCCCGGCCCGCGCTCAGGCCACCGCGATCCTCACCCTCGACCCCGACGCCGGTCCGGCGGGCGTGTACGGCGGCGTCGTCACGGCCACCGGCGCGGGCACCAGTCTCCGCACGGCGGTGAGCGTCTACGAGGCACCGCGGACGTTCCCGGTGTCGGTGCACGTCCGCGACACCGCGGGCAAGGCGCCCGCGCCCGCCTTCGGCCAGCTCATCGACGACTCCAACGGCCAGGACGACGTCAACGACCCGTTCGACGACACCCTCAGCTACGTCTTCGACGTGGTGAACGGCGAGGGCGTCGCGAACGTGCCGAGCGGCCGCTACTCCGCGGTGAGCTGGGCGACCGAGAACACGGCGGGAGTGCGCCGCTGGTCCGCGCTGGCCGCACCGGAACTGACTGTCGGCGGCGCTCAGGACGTCTCGCTCGACGCGCAGCGGACCGTGCCGATCGAGGTCGTGCCGCCGGGCCCGGCCGAGCAACGCGACCGCACCGTCACGATGCGCCGCGTCCTGCCCGCCGAGGGCGGCAACCTGCCGCTGATCACCGAGACCTCGGCCGCGCTCGGCACCGCGCCGTGGGAGATCCGCGCCACCCCGTCCCCCGCCGCGGGCAAGGGCGCGATCTCGTTGCAGGACAACGTGACCCTGCAGACCGCCACGGTCACGCTGACCTCCGGTGGCCGCGCGCTGAAGGCCGACGGCGACGTCGCCGTGCTGTCCGCGAAGTGGTCCGGCGAACGAACGGACGTCAAGGTCGTGAAGATCAAGCCGGACACCCCGGCCGTCATGGTCAGGGCCGCCAACGCCGCCGCGGCAACCGCCGCCCAGGAAGGCAGGAAGGCCCTGGTGTCCTATGTGGACCAGCCGGGTGCGCTTCCGCTCACCGGGCTCGCCAGCGCCGCGCTGCCCTCGCTCAGCGTCAGCAACGCCGACGGCGAGTTCCTCGGGAAGCAGCCGGCGATCAAGCTGAGCGTCAAGCCCGGTCCGGAGTCCGTGTTCAACCTCAGCTACCTCGACGCCAACGGCATCCCCGCCGCCCACCGGCAGACGGTCGACCCGGCGAAGCTCGTGCTGCGCAGGACCTCCTACCACGCCGACAAACCCGGACTCACCGTGCAGAAGACGTGGTACCCGTTCCCGACCGGGCTGTGGCAGACGCAGATCATGCGCGGCACCACGTTCACCCCGCCCGCCGCGTGGAACGAGTACATCGGTCCCGGCGACGACCGGATCGTCTGGAAGCGCTCGGTCACGTTGAGCGGCACGGACGACAAGGGTGCTCGCGCGGCGATGGCGATGTACCAGGAGAACGTGTTCCGCGAAGGCCAGGCGCCCGCCGTCGAGCGCTGGTTCGCCGGACCGATGCACAGCACCGCGATCGATCTCCAGTCCGACCACCCCGCCCGCTATCCCGCCGCGGGCGACGCGTGGCGCCAGCTCTGCTCGGACTGCCGCACCGGCGACACGTTCGTTCCCGCTCTGCAGTGGACGGACGGCACCCCCGGTCATTACACGAACCCTTACCAGAACAGCAAGTTCTTCACGACGACCAAGGTCCGCCTCTTCCAGGGCGACCGCGAGATCGGGCAGAACCAGGACCCGCTGGCGTTCTACCCGACCTTCCCGCTGTCACCGGACCAGGCCACCTACCGCCTGGAGAAGGTCGAAAGCCACGCACCCGGAGCCGTCGCGGGCGCGGTCAACCCCGTCCTGTTCACCCTCGCCCCGCGCACCGAGACGACGTGGACGTTCCAGTCACGCCGGTCGCTCAACCCGCCACCGCGCGGCTACTCCTGTCACGCCCAGGCGACGAGCTGCCAGTTCCAGCCGCTGATCCAGCTGCACTACGACCTGCCGCTCGACCTGACGAACTCCGCACCGGCGAACACGCCGTTCGTCCACCACCTCACGGCGTCCAGCAGCGCGCCCGTGACCGCGGTGAAGGTGCAGTGGTCCGCGGACGGCGTGACCTGGCGGCCGGCGCGGGTCCAGCCCGACGGCGGCCGCTGGCAGGTCACGATCGACAAGCCGGGCGGTGACGTGTGGCTGCGCACCGAGGCCAGGGACGGCGCCGGGAACACCGTCACGCAGACCATGCAGAAGGCGTTCCGCACTCACTGAGGCGGCAGGAGGGAACCCGCACCCCGAGAAGCCGCGCGCAGACCCGCCTGGAACCGGGTCTGCGCGCCCAGCTCGTCCATCAGCCGGTGCAGGCGCCGCTGGTAGGTCCGGTAGCTCAGCCCGAGCTGCTTGGCGATGCTGCGGTCCGGCAACCCGGTGGCCAGCAACGCCAGCAGCCGCGCGTCCGCGATCGAGACATCGGAGCTCGCCGGCTGACCTGGTAGCGACAGCGGCACCGCGTCGTCCCAGAGCTTGCCGAACAACGCCCCGAGCGAGTCGAGCAACGCCGACCGGTGCACGATCACCGCGCTCTCCAGCGTCGTCTCGGTGCTGTACAGCGGAATGAGCCCGAGATGGGCGTCCGCGAGGATCATCTTCGTCGGCGCGACCGCGACGACCCGCGCCTCCTCCCCCAGCGAGAGCCCCATCTCCAGGTCGGCGCGCAGGTCGTGCAGCTCCAGTGCCTGACGTTCGTAGATGCCCCGGAACCGGACGCCGCGGCGCAGCAGCTCCTCCTCCACCGGGTGCAACGACGTGGGCGCTTTGGCGTACGGCGGCTTGTCCACGAACCGCACCTCGTGCCGGGCCGTGCGCATCACCTGGTCCGCACGCTGCGAGATCGCCTCGGCCCCGTGCACCACCTCGACGAGGTCCGCGGGAGCGCGCATGCCCGCCGCCCGTTCGTAGCGGACCTGCAGCGCGCCCGCCAGCAGCCGCTCGCGCCGCAGGTCGTCCTCGCGGCGCAGGAAGTACGCCGCCAGCGCGACGTCCGGGGCGACGGCCGTGTGCAGCCCGTCGACCTGGTGGACGAAACCGAGCTCGGTCAACGACCTCAG
The DNA here is from genome assembly GCF_044754905.1 of Lentzea sp. NPDC092896. Lineage (NCBI taxonomy): Bacteria > Bacillati > Actinomycetota > Actinomycetes > Pseudonocardiales > Pseudonocardiaceae > Lentzea > Lentzea sp. NPDC092896. Next base: position 13,967 of record NZ_JBIVPX010000007.1, on the reverse strand, counting down.
CGCGGCCCGCACCACCCGCTCGGCCAGTCCCGCCGCGGGACACAGCTCCGCCAGCCCCAGCTGGTACGAGTCCACGAGCGCCTCGTAGACCGCGAGTTCCGTCGGACGCAATCCGAGCACGCAAGCAGTATGCCGACTTCGGGCAGCCGTTGACGCGGGGCCGGAAACGGGTGTAGACATCGGGTGAAAAGGTTTTCAAGACCTTCTCATCGCCGCCGCTCGCAGTTGTGCCAACGCATGCGTGCGAAAGGACGGCCGATGGAGACCAATCGCCGCGACTTCCTCAAAGTCGCCGGTGCCACCGCGGGTGTCACGATGTTGTCCGGCTCGTTCCTGCCGGCGCCGGTCGCTTCGGCACAGGAGCACACCGCGATACCGATGGCCGAGTCGCCGTGGGACCAGGTGCCGGCCATCCTCGCGAAGATCGTGCCGCCCACGTTCCCCAGCGCGAGGTTCGACGTCACGGCCTACGGCGCCAAGGGTGACGGCAAGACGAAGAACACCGAGGCGTTCAGGAAGGCCGTCGAGGCCTGTTCCGCGGCGGGTGGCGGCCAGGTCGTCGTGCCCAAGGGCACCTTCCTGACCGGCGCGATCACCTTGCTGAGCAACGTGAACCTGCACGTCTCGGAAGGCGCCACCCTCCGCTTCTCCACCGATCCCAAGGACTTCCCGCTGGTCTACACGCGGTGGCAGGGCATCGAGTGCATGAACTTCTCGTCGTTCATCTACGCCCGCAAGGCCGAGAACATCGCGATCACCGGACCGGGCCTGATCGACGGCCAGGGCCCGTCCGGTCCGTGGTTCGACTACGACGGCAAGCGCCAGCCCGACTGGGAACAGCTGCAGAAGTGGGCCGTCGACAACCGGCCGGTGACCGACCGGAAGTTCGGCATGGGGCACTACCTGAAGCCGAACATGATCACGCTCTACGAGTGCCGCAACGTCCTCGTCGAGGGCGTTCAGCTGCGCAACTCCGCGATGTGGAACGTGCATCCCGTGCTGTGCAGCAACGTGACGATCCGCGACATCTTCGTGTACAGCCGCGGTGGCATGGTCGACGGCTGCGATCCAGAGGCCTCCCAGTACGTCCACATCACCGGGTGCCGGTTCGACTGCGGCGACGACGGCATCGCGATCAAGGCCGGTCGCGACACCGACGGCCGCCGGGTCGGGGTGGCCAGCGAGAACATCGTGATCGAGAACTGCTCGTTCGAGGGCCGCTGGGGCGCACTGACGGTCGGCAGTGAGATGTCCGGCGGCGTGCGCAACGTCTTCTTCCAGGACTGCACGGTGAAGAAGGGTTCGTCGTACAAGCCCTTCCACGTCCTGTACATCAAGACGAACAAGCGGCGCGGCGGCACGGTCGAGAACATCCACGCCCGGCGGATCAAGGCCACCGACGTCGACCGCGAGGCGATCGTGGTGACGCTGAACTACAGCCTCACCGGCCCCGGCTACGGCCCGATCGTGAACCCCAGGGTGCAGAACATCACCGCCGACGGCTTCACCGTCAACGGGGTCAATAAGACCGCCGTCACCCTGGACGGCCTGGGCGAGTCGCACATCAGGAACGTCGCGATCTCCAACAGCACCTTCACGAACGTGACCACCGCGAAGCCCAGCGTCAAGAACGCGGACGGCACCACGTTCACGAACGTGACCATCAACGGCAAGAAGGTCTGATCCCGTGTCCCTGTCACGTCGTGATTTCGCACGTGTCTCCGGCCTGACCGCCGCCGGTCTCCTGCTGCCCACTGGTGTGGCCGCCGCGGCCGCAGATCCTTGGCGCGAGGTGCCGATGATCCTGGCGCGCGTCTGCCCGCCGCGTTTCCGCAGAAAGGACTACGACGTCACCGCGTTCGGCGCGAAGGGGGACGGCCTCACCAAGAACACCGAGGCGTTCCGGCGCGCGATCACCGCGTGCCACCGCTCCGGTGGCGGACGTGTCGTGGTGCCCGCCGGCACGTTCCTCACCGGCGGCATCCGGCTGCTGTCCAATGTGGAGTTGCACGTCCGCGAGGGCGCCACCGTCAGGTTCTCCACCGACCCCGAGGACTACCTGCCGCTCGTGCTCACCCGCTGGGAGGGCACGCTGTGCCACAACTACCAGCCGTTCATCTACACGTTCGAGCAGAAGAACATCGCCATCACCGGTCGCGGCACCCTCGACGGCGACGCGGTGAACGGCAGGTGGGCGAGCTGGGGTGCGGGCTCGACGCCGTTGCTGCGGCAGTGGGGCGAGGACGGCGTCCCGGTCGAGCAGCGGATCATGGGGCCGGGGAGGAACATGCGGCCGAACATGATCCAGTTCTTCCGCTGCCGGAACCTGCTGGTCGAGGACGTGCTGATCCGCAACCCGGCCATGTGGTCGCTGCACTTCGTGTTCTCCCGCAACATCACCGTGCGCCGGATCGAGATCTACTCCACGAACTCGCAGGGTGACGGCGTCGACCTCGACTCGTCGTCCTACGCGCACGTGCACGACTCGAAGTTCAACACCAACGACGACTGCGTCGTGGTGAAGAGCGGGCGGGATGCCGACGGACGGCGGGTCGGCATCCCGTCCACCCACGTCGTGGTCGAACGCTGCAAGTTCTCGGGCCGCTGGGGTGGAATCACGATCGGCAGCGAGATGTCCGGTGGTGTGCGCAAGGTCTTCTGCCGCGACTGCGAGATCAACGCACCGGACTTCCCCGGCCGTTACCCGATCAAGCACGCGCTCTACGTCAAGACCAACCAGGACCGCGGCGGCGTGATCGACGGCGTGCACCTGCGCAACGTCTTCGGGCAGAACGTCGAGCGCGAGATCCTGTTCGTGTCGATGTACTACCAGAACGGCGGCACCAAAGGCTTCTTCCCGCGGATCGACAACCTCACGATCGACCGGATGCGGATCAACGGCGGCCGGGTCGCGGCGACCTTCCGCGGTTTCCCGCAGCAGCACATCAGGAACGTCCGGATCACCAACTCGACCTTCACCGGGATCACCGAGCCGAACCTGATCGAGCACACGGACGACCTGGTGTTCCGCAACACCACGATCAACGGGGTGGTGCCGGCATGAGACACCTGCTCGCACTTCTCCTGCTCGCCGCCGGGCTCTCGGCCGGCGCACCGATCGCCGTGGCCGGCACCGGACTGACGTGGAAGGCCGTGAACAGCCCGTTCGCACTGGACTTCCAGGACGGCCGGCGCGCGCTGACCGGCCAGCGCGAGACGTTCTACCGGCTCGCCGACGGCACCCAGCACTCTTTGACGAAGGTCGTTGCCCAGAAACGGGTTCCGGGCGGCGTGCGGTACGTCGTGGCGACCACGGAGGCCGCACGGACAGCGGATGTCGTGGTCACGCGAACCGAGCGGGGACTGCGAGTCGGCTGGACGCTGGAGCCCGCGACCGGCGTGGCACAGGTGTCGGCGAACCTGACCGGCTCGCTGGAGGAGCACTTCCTCGGCGGCGGCGCGCACACGATGTTCGTCGACCTGCAACGACGTGTGCTGCTGAACAAGGCCGTGTTCGTCGGCGCCTCGACGTTCGGCAAGTGCAACAAGAACGGCGCGCCTTCGACGTTCTTCATGTCCAGCGCGGGTTACGGCGTCTACGCGGACACGAAAGCGATCGGCAGGACGGCGTTCCCCGGCGCCCTGGCCGACGACCACTGCGCGGACAAGCCGGCGCCGTGCCCGGTGACGTTCGGCGTACCGGACCGGATCCAGTTGTGCTTCAAGACCTCCCGGCTCGACTACGAGGTCTACTCAGGCTCACCGCAGCAGGTCAACAGCGCCTACTTCCAGCGCGTCGGCACGCCCACGCTGCCGCCCGCCCGGCAGTTCGCGCTGACCAAGTGGCGGGACAAGTACAACCATTCCGACGAGGTGGTGGAGGACGTCACGCAGTTCCAGGCGCGCGGCGTCCCGCTGGACACGCTGTGGGTCGACAACCCGTGGGAGCAGGGTCCGGAGGGCGCCCGGCCGACCTACGCGTGCATCGGCGCGCTGAAGTTCGACAGGACCATGTACCCGGACGCGCAGGGCACGATCGACTGGATGCGGTCGCGTGGCGTGAACATGGGCGTGTGGGTGGCGCCGTTCCTGAGCAAGGCCTCGGACGGAAAGACGTGCCCGCACGACTATCCCAAGGGTTCCTTCGCCCAGTCGGATCGCACGAACGTGTGGGACATCGACCTCACGAACCCCGTCGCGCGCGCTCACTACGAGGCTCGGTTGGAAGCCGTGTTCCGCATGGGCGTGAACTTCGTGAAGGGCGACCGCGGCGAGGAGCACAACTTCGAGGAGACGACGTTCGCCGGCGGGCCCGGCACGTTGATCCACAACGAGTATCCGTTGTTGTACGCGGAATCCGTGGTGAAGATGCTGCGGAAGGTGCACGGCGACAACTACACGACGTTGTTCCGCGCCGGTGGCGACGGGATGCCCACGCTGCTGCACGGGTTCTGGCAGGCCGACGCGGACATGAGCTTCGACGGCCTGCGGCTCACGACCCGGCGCGGCCTCAACTCGTGGATCTCCGGCCACCCCGTGCACGGCTCGGACATCGGCGGCTACCGCAACCTCGGCGGCGGCCCGTCGGAGTCGTTGTTCGTGCGATGGGCGCAGCAGTCCGCGGTGACGCCGGTGTTCCAGGTCGGCAGCTCCGGCCGCAACTCGACGCCGTGGCTGTACGACGCGGCGACGTTCGAGCGTTTCAGGCGGGCGGCCGTCCTGCACTACGAGCTGTTCCCGTACCTGTACGCGCAGGCCGTTCGCGCTTCCCGGGACGGCACGCCGATCACGCAGCCGATGGCGTTCCGCTACCCCGGCGAGGAGGCCGCGTGGAAGGCCGACCAGCAGTTCATGGTCGGGCCGGACCTGCTCGCGGCTCCGGTGACCGCCGACCGCGCCGAAACCGACGGGGTGGCGGGCGCACCGACGCCGGTCGACGTCTGGCTGCCCCGCGGTGAGTGGATCGACCTGTTCTCCGGAGCACGGGTGAGCGGCGGCAGGACGATCACGCGGGAGTCCACTTTGGACGAGTTCCCGCTGTACCTGCGGGCTTCCGCGGCCATGCCGTTCAACTTCCGCACGCCGGACATCTGGTCGAAGGCGTGGGACGTCAACGACCTGGACCGGCGCGACCGCGCGGGCTGGCTCGTGTCGCCCACGGCGAACGGCCGGTTCGGCAACCTCCAGGTCGACTCGTTCGGCAAGCACGTCCTCGTGACCCTGCGCGGCGCGCCGGGCGAGTCGCAGCTGATGGTGCCCGCGGACGTGAAACGCGTGGTGATCGACGGCAAACCCGTGAGTTCCTCGACCGTCGAGGAACTGCGCGGCACAGCGGCGGGCTGGGCGGCTGCCTCCTCGACGCCCGGCACGTTCGGTGGCACGGTGCTGAAGCTTCAGCCCCGACACGGCTCCAGCACCGTGCTGCTCACTCTCGGCTGAGGTGCGCCTGGAGGTCGTCCGCGAACCGGCTGAGCAGCCGCCCGAGCGTCCGCTGGTCCTCCTCGGACCAGTCGGCGATCGCGCCGGTGAACCAGCCGATGACGGCCTCCAGGTACCGCCCGGCCGCCGCCGCGCCGGCGTCCGTCAGCTCGACGAGCCGCGCACGCTGGTCGTCCGGGTCGACGACGCGGCGCACCAGGTCGGCGCGCTCCAGGTCGTGCAGGTGCCTCGTGACGTGCGGGCCAACGACCTGCATCCGTGCGGCGATCTCCCCCACCCGCAGTGGCTGGCCAGCCATGCGCAGGGTGATGAGCACGGTCAGGCCGGGGCGGTCCAGCGGGAGGCCGACGTGCTCCATCCCCCGCTCGACCAGCTGGCTGCGGTTGAGCACGGTGCCCAGTTGCATCAGGCGCGGCAGCAGTGCCGCAAGGTCCAGGCCCTCGCTCATCTCACACCTTACTTACCTAACTTAGGTATATGCTTGCCTCAGTCGCTCGCAACCGTAGCGATCATTGCGACCTGAAAAATGATACCTAAGTTAGGTAACTGGAGGAACCATGAGCTCAGTCCTGATCTCCGGCGCCAGCATCGCCGGTCCCGCGCTCGCGTTCTGGCTGCGGCGGAACGGCTTCGACGTCACCGTCGTGGAGAAGTCCCACGCCCTGCGCGGCGGCGGCTACCCGATCGACATCCGCGGCACCGCGTTGGGAGTGGTCGACCGGATGGGCCTGCTCCCCCGCCTGCGCGAGGCCCACGTGGACACTCGGCAGATCACGTTCCTCGACGCCGACGGCGGCCACGTCGCGTCGCTCCACCCGGAGTCGCTCATCGGTGGCGACGGCACCGATCTGGAGGTCCGGCGCGGCGACCTCGCCGAGATCCTCTACGAAACCGTGCGCGACGACGTGGAGTTCCTGTTCGACAACACCATCGTCACGATGAACGAGCACTCGGGCGGCGTCGACGTGACGTTCCGCAGCGGCTTGCAGCGCACCTACGACCACGTCATCGGCGCTGATGGGCTCCACTCGACGGTGCGGGCGCTGACGTTCGGCCCGGAGGAGCAGTTCCACCGCTACCTCGGCTACTGCTTCGCGGGCTTCACGCTGCCCAACCACCTGGGTCTCCGGCAGGAGGCCGTGATGTGGAACGAACCCGGCCGCGCCGCGACCCTGTACGCGGTGGGGTCGAACGAGAGCGTGCACGGCTTCCTGAGCTTCGCGCGCCCTGAAGCCCCCTTCGGCGCGTTCCGCGACCCGCAGGCCCAGCGCGACCTCGTGGCATCGGTGTTCGCCGAGGACGGCTGGGAGGTACCGGGCATGGTCAAGGCGATGCGCGAGGCCGACGACCTGTTCTTCGACACGGTCAGCCAGATCCGCATGCCGCGCTGGTCGTCCGGCCGCGTCGCTCTCGTAGGTGACGCCGCGTACGCCCCGTCGTTCCTCACGGGCCAGGGGTCGAGCCTCGCGCTCGTCGGCGCGTACGTGCTGGCGGGCAACATGAGCAACTTCGACGCGTACGAGCGCACGATCAGGCCGTTCGTCGAGGCGAACCAGGACCTGGTCGACGTGGGCAACGCGGAGCTGTTCCCCGGCACGCCCGAGGCACTGGCCGCGCGCAACGCCGCCCTGCGCACCCGCGCGACGATCCCCGCCGCACCCGCCCGGCCGGAGCACTCCGCGCTGACCCTGCCGGAGTTCCCGCTGCTATCTCCGTGACAGCTCTTCCACAGGCGGCTCACAGGAAACGGCCGCAATCTGGGTCGCATGACGGACAACCACGACCGCGGCCTCCAGTTCGACCTCGCCACGCTCATCGGGCGCCGGCGGGCGTTGACGCTGCTCGGCGGCGCAGGCCTCACGCTCGTGGCCTGCGCCCCGTCGACCACCACCGCTACCTCGACCACCACGACGGCGGGCTCGTCCACGACGGCGGACGGTTCGCCGCTGGAACCGATCCCCGAGGAGACCGCCGGCCCGTACCCCGGCGACGGCTCCAACGGCCCCAACGCGTTGACGCAGAGCGGAATCGTGCGGTCGGACATCCGGTCCAGCTTCGGTTCCTCGACCCGCACGGCCGAGGGCGTGCAGCTCACGATCGACCTGACCGTTCAGAACGACGACGGCAAGCCGTTCGCGGGCGCCGCGGTCTACCTGTGGCACTGCGACATCAACGGCGACTACTCGATGTACTCGGACCGCGTGAAGAACGAGAACTTCCTGCGTGGCGTCCAGGAGGCCGACGCGTCCGGCAAGCTGAAGTTCGTCAGCGTCTTCCCCGGCGCGTACTCGGGGCGCTGGCCGCACATCCACTTCGAGGTCTACCCGAGCCTCGCCGAGGCGACCAAGGCCGGCAACAAGATCACGACCTCACAGCTCGCGTTGCCTGAGACGACGTGCAAGGAGGTCTACGGCACGACCGGCTACACGCAGAGCGTGCAGAACATGGCGCGGACGTCCCTGAAGCAGGACATGGTGTTCCGCGACGGTGTCGACCACCAGATGGCGACCATGTCGGGCGACGCCGGGTCCGGCTACACGGCCTCACTGACCTTCGCGGTGGAGGGCTAGCCACAGCTCCGCGCGCAGGCCGGGAGAGTCGAGCGAGCGGCCGAGAGCCTGCTCGGCCCTGCGCACCCGGTTGCGCAACGTGTGCCGGTGCACGCCCAGCTCCGCCGCCGCCGGGTCCCAGGCGCCGTGGTGGGTCAGCCAGACCCGCAACGTCTCGCGGGTCTCGGCGTCGAGCGGCCTGAGCAACGCGTCCGCGAACCCGTCCGGGACCTTCAGGTGCCCGGCGAGGTCCTCGAACGTCCGCACCCCCGCTCGACGTGCCTGCTGGGCCTCGCGATACCCACGCGCGACCTCGGTGACGTCCACTTCGGACGATGCGACGCCGTCGAACTCGTCGGTGAGCACGACGACGTCACCGTCCACTTCGGCCCAGAACACGGTGTCGTCCGGAGGTTCGTCGGCGAGGAACACCCGGAACCGTTCGGGCAGTCCGTCGATCGGCAGCCCGGCCAGCAGCATCCGGAACTCGCCGGCGCGCAGCTCCCTCCGGGCCGCGTCGACGGAGTCGTGCTGGGCGAGCGCGAGGACGAGCAACGACGCCGCCGTGTTGACGATGCCCGGATCCGGTCTGGCGGTGCCGACCGCCAGAACGCCTCGGGCGCGGCTGCCGAGGACCTGGAGGAACACGTGCACGCCGTCGAGCTCGAACGCGGCGCTGGCCAGGCCGCCCGCGGTCTTCAGCCGGGCGAGCTCGGCGGTCAGGTCCGGGACGAGACGCGGGTTGTGGGCGTGCACGGGCTCGCCGGCCGCGTCGAGGAGCACGGCCCAGCCGTCGATCCACTGGCCGAGCCTGCGCACCACTCCCCCGACACCACCCCGCACGGCCGCACGCGTCAACGCCCGCTGTGCCTCGCTGGTCCTGGTCAGCGCCGCGTACTCGTCGGCGGCGAGCGCCTTCGACACCGCCTTGCTGATAGCGATGAACGGCACCTCGCGGGGCACCTCGACCAAGCCCAGGTCCGCCTTCGCCGCGGCTTCCACCAGCGAGGACGGCACGACGTCGTGGCTCAGCCCGGTGCCGAAGCCGAGCCCGACGACCCCCGCGCGCACGAGCCGTTCGACGTAGCCGTCCCGCAACGCGTGCAGGCCCGTCGTCAGCAACAGCTCGCCGCCCTCCAGGAACGGCGTCGGATCCTCCAGTTCCGTGCCGTGCACCCACCCGACCGGCCTCGACACGTTCCCGGCCAGCACCGGCAACGCCAGCTTCCCCGCCAGTTCCCGCAGCGTGATGGGCATGTGCCACTTTGTACATCTCAACGCCCACAGATCGCCATTTCAGCCACTGCGCAGGGCGCTGACCAGGGCCATGCTGGGGAACATGACCCGACTGCGCACCGCGATCCCAGGCCCCAAATCGCTGGAACTCCAGGCGCGGCGCAAGGGCGCCGTCGCCGCCGGGGTGGGCTCGACGCTGCCCGCCTACATCGACTCCGCCGACGACGGCCTGCTGATCGACGTCGACGGCAACCAGCTCATCGACCTCGGCTCCGGCATCGCCGTCACGAACGCCGGCAACCCGGCGCCCGCCGTCGCCGAGGCGGTGCACGCGCAGATCGACCGGTTCAGCCACACCTGCTTCATGATCACGCCGTACGAGAGCTACCTCGACGTCTGCGAGGCGCTGAACGAGCTCACGCCCGGCGACCACGAGAAGCGGTCGGTGCTGTTCAACTCCGGCGCCGAGGCCGTCGAGAACGCGGTCAAGATCGCCCGGCACGTCACCGGCAGGCAGGCCGTCGTGGTGTTCGACCACGGCTACCACGGCCGCACGAACCTCACGATGGCGTTGACCGCCAAGAACATGCCGTACAAGCACCGGTTCGGCCCGTTCGCGCCCGAGGTCTACCGCGTGCCGGCGTCCTACCCGCTGCACGACGGCCTGACGGGTCCCGAAGCGGCTCAGAGGGCCATCTCCGCCATCGAGAAGCAGGTCGGCGCGGACAACACCGCCGCACTCGTGATCGAACCGATCCAGGGCGAGGGCGGCTTCATCGCCCCCGCGGAAGGCTTCCTGCCCGCGATCGCCGAGTGGTGCCGCGAGCGCGGCGTGCTGTTCGTCGCCGACGAGATCCAGACCGGTTTCTGCCGCACCGGTTCGTGGTTCGCGCTCGACCACGAGGGCGTGGTGCCGGACCTGATCACCACGGCCAAGGGCATCGCGGGCGGCCTGCCGCTCGCCGCCGTCACGGGACGCGCCGAGATCATGGACGCCGTGCACGTCGGCGGCCTCGGCGGCACCTACGGCGGCAACCCGGTGGCGTGCGCGGCGGCCCTGGGCGCCATCCGCACGATGCGCGAGCGCGACCTGAACGCGGCCGCCCGCCGCATCGAGGAGACCGTGCTGACCAGGCTCCGCGCGATCGCGGAGAAGACCGACGTCATCGCGGACATCCGCGGCCGTGGCGCGATGCTCGCCATCGAGTTCACCGAACGCACGCCCGACGTCGCCGCTCGCGTCGCGAAGGCGTGCCACGAACAGGGTGTCGTCGTGCTGACGTGCGGCACTTACGGCAACGTGATCCGCCTGCTGCCCCCGCTGGTCATCCCGGACGACCTGCTCGCCGAAGGACTCGACGTGCTCGAAGGAGCCCTGCTCGCATGATCGAATTTCACACTCCCGCCGACGTCGAGACCGCGGTCGCCAAGGCCGCCGCCGTCGCCCCCGAACTGGCCGCACTGCCCGCGCACCGCCGTGCGTCCGCGCTGGACCACGTGTCCCGGCGCCTCGCCGAACGCGCCGAGGAGTTCGCGCAGGCCATCAACGACGACTCCGGCAAGCCGCTGAAGTGGGCACGCGTCGAGGTGACCCGCGCGATCTCCACGTTCCGCTGGGCTTCGGAGGAGGCCCGCCGGTTCTCCGGTGAGCTGCAGCGCCTCGACACCGACCCGTCCGCCGAAGGCCGCCTCGCGCTGGTCCGCCGGGTGCCGCGCGGCCCGGTGCTGGGCATCGCGCCGTTCAACTTCCCGCTGAACCTGGTGGCGCACAAGGTCGCTCCCGCGATCGCCGTGGGCGCGCCGATCGTGCTGAAGCCGGCACCCGCCACCCCGAAGGTCGCGTTCCTGCTCGGCGAGTTGCTGGCCGAGACCGACCTGCCCGACGGCGCCTTCGCGATCCTGCACCTGTCCAATGAGGACACCGCCCGACTCGTCGAGGACCCGCGCCTGCCGGTCGTCTCGTTCACCGGTTCGGGCCCGGTCGGCTGGGGCATCAAGGAACGCGTGCCGCGCAAGCACGTGACGCTGGAACTCGGCGGCAACGCGGCCGCGATCGTCGCGCCGGACTGGCAGGACGTCGAGTTCGCGGCGCAGCGCATCGCCACGTTCGCGATGTACCAGGCGGGCCAGTCGTGCATCTCGGTGCAACGCGTCTACGTGCACACCGACGTGTACGACGCAGTCTCGGAAGCCGTGGTGCAGCACGTGAACAAGCTCGACGTGGCCGGCGACGTAGGCCCGTTGATCAACGACGCCGCCGCCGACCGCGTGGAGTCGTGGGTCCAGGAGGCCGGCGCCACGGTCCTGACCGGCGGCACCCGCGACGGCCGCACCTACGCGCCGACCGTGCTGACGGACGTGCCGGAGGACTCGAAGGTCAACGCCGAGGAGGTGTTCGGCCCGGTCGTGACGCTGACGCGGGTGGACAGCGTCGAGGAGGCCTTCGACCGCGTCAACAGTTCCCGGTACGGCCTGCAGGCGGGCCTGTTCACCACCGACGTGCGACTGGCTTTCCGTGCCGCGCAACGGCTCCAGGTCGGCGGCGTGATCGTCGGCGACGTGCCGAGCTACCGCGCGGACCAGATGCCGTACGGCGGTGTGAAGGAGTCCGGCATCGGGCGCGAGGGCCTGCGCGCGGCCATGGACGACCTCACCGAACAGCGCGTCCTCGTCCTGACCGGCCTGGAGCTGTGACCGGCGACGACCGGTCGCTCTTGACCTTGACTGCGATGATTTGCGCGTGGCCGTCACGATCAGGGATGTCGCTCGCCAGGCTCAGGTCTCCGTCTCGACCGTCTCCCGTGCGCTGAGCGCACCGGGCCTGGTCAAGGACGCGACCCGGCAACGGGTCCTGGACGTCGTCGCCGGGCTCGGCTACCAGCCGAACCGGGCGGCGAGAAGCCTGATCACGGGCCGCACCGGCAACCTCGCCGTGGTGGTGCCCGACCTCCTCAACCCGTTCTTCCCGTCCGTCCTGCGGGGCGTGCAGACGAAGGCGGGCGAGGCGGGCACCTCGGTGTTCTTCTGCGACAGCAGAGAGGACCCCGAGACCGAGGCCGAACTCGTGCGAACGATGGCATCCCAGGTGGACGGCGTCGTCCTGTGCGCGTCTCTGCTGTCCGACGAAACGATCATCGACCTGGCCGCGGTGACACCACTGGTGCTGATCAACCGCATAGTGCCGGGCGTCTCGTCGGTCCTGATGGACAGCGCCAACGGCATGGAACAGGTGGTGACACACCTGGAATCACTGGGCCACAAGCACTACGTCTACCTGGGCGGCCCAGCCGCAGCCTGGTCGAACAACCGCAGGATGCAGGGCCTCGACGGCCGCGCCCAACTGCTCGGCTCGTTCGACCCGAACTTCGACGGCGGCTACACAGCCGCCGAACAAGCGCTCAAAACCGGCGCGACGGCGTTCATCGCCTACAACGACCTGATCGCACTAGGCGCACTCGCCTACCTCGCGGAGCACGACGTCAGGGTGCCGGAGCAGATCAGCGTGACCGGCTTCGACGACATCCTGTACGCGACCATGTGCTCGCCCGCGCTGACGACAGTCCACATGCCGACCGAGGCCGCAGGCGAGGTAGCCGTGGACCTACTGGCCACCCTGCTGGACGGCGGACAGGCCGAGCACCGGGAACTCCCGACGACGCTGGTAGTCCGCGCAAGCACCGCGAGAGCACATTCCTCGTCATAAACGAACAACAGCCCACCACCCCACTCAGGCCGTGAGGGAGTCGCTTCGGGGTGACTCCCTCACGCGGCCAGTGGAGTGAGCTCTAGTCGTACCCGCGAACGTGGCCATCCTCGTCGGCGAGAATTTCGTAGCCATCCATGTCCAGCTCCTAACGTTGGTGTTCGACATCACAAACCGTAGAGCCTCAGCCGCGTCCTGTGGAGTGAATTTGCATCGCAACCGGGGTAGTCGGCGGTAACCCAAGGGGGTCGTAGGGGTGTCCCCCGACACCTAGCCCACCCGTGACCCGCGTCACACACCAAGGCTACAGCATGACTACACACCGCCTATCAAGACAACAGTTTTCCCAACAACTATTGCCTTCCATACCCCATTCGGGGGACAAAACCTGTCATGCGATGGATGCTCACCGTAATCACCGCAACAGCAGCCCTACTCCTACCGACCACCCCAGCGGTGGCCTCCACCCCTGTTTCCAAGGCGGTGGAACTCATGAACTCCTACCGCGCAAAGCACGGCGTGCCCCCTCTCTCCCTCGATTCCGAAGTGTCAAGAACAGCGCAAGAATGGGCAGACCACCTCCACGCGACAAACAGTTTCGAACACCGCCCGGACAACATCTACGGCGAGAACCTCTACGAGACCGGCGGCCGCAAAGAAATCGATTCAGTGATCGTGAAAGCCCTGGAAGACTGGTACGCCGAATCGCGCCGCTACGACTACAGCAAAGAGATGACGCAGTCGAACATCGACTACGGCGTCCTCCACTTCACCGCGATGGTCTGGAAGGCGACAACCCGCGTAGGCGTGGGCCTGACCCAGGGCCGCAACGGCACCTACGTGGTGGTGAACTTCGCAGAACGAGGCAACACCCTCAACCACTTCACAACGAACGTCCTCCCACCCACCACCGCCAACAACACCGCCGCCGCCTGATCAAACGATGCCGAAGGCGAGCCGTCCTTCCAAACGGGCTGGGCGGTGGGTCCCGTCACGAGTCGCACCACAGCTCTTGCTGCACCTGGGGATGGGTGTCAAAC
>NZ_JBIVPX010000006.1:0-518143 GCF_044754905.1 Lentzea sp. NPDC092896 | reverse complement strand
TAGTCTTGCCTCAAAGGAACTACCTCGACGAGGAGGTAATTCATATATTACTGGCTGTGTTTCGGCACGCTGTTGAGTTCTCAAAGAACACGCGCTCACCGGTTCCAGTCTCCGTTTCCGGAGGCTTTCTCTCGGGGCTTGTGTTGAAAGCTTAGCCAGTTCGTTTTCGCTTTGTCAAATCGGCGTTTCCGGCGATTCAGGCTCTGCGCAAACTCGCTTCGCATTCAGTTTTTTGCTTGGTTCAGAAGTTATCTGAGTGGCTTTCCCGGTGTCAAATCGGGGTCATTTTCAGATCCCGGACAGCACGTTAGGCCGTTCATTTACTTCTGGGGGTTTGACGCCGTGAGACTTTACCCGGCCCGATCCGCGGTGTCAACCGCTCGTTCCGGGGTCTCGCTTGCGACTTGGAGAAAGTTACTGATGGGGACGATCAAAGTCAAATCGCCTGGTCAGCGGGCTGCTTGATCGGCACGGACGGCGAAGGAGCAGCCGGCTTGGCCCCGACCGGACGCGGTCGCAGCCACAAGGTGATGGAACGAAGTCCCTCCATCGCCCGCACGATCTGGTCCGGCGCGGCGGGCTGACGGGTCGCCACCGGCACCAGGTCGTAGCCCCAGACGCCGAACTCCTTGAGGACCGTCACCGGATCGTCACCGAAGTCCGCCGTCGACGTCGCGGAGAACTCGAGGAACACGTGCGGCCTGTCGCGACGCAACAACCGGACGAGTCCCGCGAGAGCGCGATGCCCACGTCCAGGCGTGTCGACCTTGACGACGGAAAGCTTCATCCCCTGCACGAGGGCGATCTCTTCGAGCGCCTTGTCCAGGCGCACGGACTTCACCCGTGCAACGTCTTCCCCGGCATCGGCGGCCAGCGGCGACACCGACACACCACCGGTCAGCGTCGGCGACACCGCCAGCTCGCCCGCGCTCTCCCACGCGGCGCCCTCGACCACGGTCATCCGATCGGCGACCGCGGCGGGAAGGTTCGCCGTGACGTTGTGCCTCAAGAGCGCGGCAGCGGACGCGTCCGGTTCGACGGCGACAACGGCGCCCATCAAGCCGAGCCGCGACAACACCCGAATCGAGTGATAGCCGACGTACGCGCCGACGTCGAGGAAGATCCCGTCCGGTTCCAGCACGGAGTCGAGCAGTTCCGCGAGTTCCGGCTCCCACACGCCGTTGGACGACAACAGCGGAAGCATGAACGCGTCGTCGGAGGGCAGCCGCATCATGCCCGCGTCGCACAACACCAGCGACGAACGCACGGCAGGCGCGTCACCAGCGTTCTCGTGCTGACGAACGACCACGCGCCGCAACGCGTCCGCGGTCTGTTGTGCCTGATGGGCGGTGCGCAGAGCGGCGTCCAGGCGCGTGTCGCGCTCGCGGAACACCTCGACGACCTTGGACTCCAGCGAGTCGATCCGGTCCAGCGTCCGGTCGAGGGCGACGGTCAGCTTGTCGATCCGCTCGGCCAGGACCTCGTCCGACTTCGCGCGCTTGGCCGCCTCGGCGACGACCGCGTCCTCGACGTCGCGCTGCCGGCGGCCCTGCCCGGCCATGTCCGCGCGCACGCGCACGACCCCGTCGTCGACGCCGATCAGCTGGTCGGCGAAGTGCGACTGCCGCCCCGCGACCTGCTCGACCTCGGCGCGGAGCAGTTCCAGCTCGCCGGCACCGACGCCGGCCTTCAGCGCGTCCTGCCGGTTGACCAGCTCGGACACCGTGCGCTCGACCCCGTCGATCAGGGTGTGCAGCACCTGGCGCATGTGGTTGTCGTAGTGGTCCAGCGCGCGCAGCACGACCTTGCGCAGCGCGGGTGCCATCGGCGTCCGATGAGGGCCGTCCACGGTCGGTTGCCGCAGTAACGCGTGCTTGGCCGACTGCAGCGCGAGCATCGGGTCGACCTCGGCCTTGGGCTTCGGCCGGCGTGCCCGCCATCCCCGGTACGCGTGCTCGACGCGTTCACGGAGAACTTCGGCCACGCGTGCGACTGAGCGCACGGACAACACGTGCTCACGTCCGGCCGCACCGAGCGCCTTGGCAGTGGGCAGGTCATCTGCCAATGAACGCAGCAACTTCGCGGCAGCCTGCACATCGGGTTCGGCGCCCTGGTGACACGGCACGAGAACCGCCGTCTTGCCGAACAGCTCGGCAACGGCGCCGTGGTCCGACGCGACGACGGGAACGCCTCGCACGGCCAGCTCGGCCAGGCGCAACGCGATCCGGTCGTCCGCCCCACCGCGGTGCAGCGACACCACGGCATCGGCGACCGCGGCCACGTCGAGGTCGTCGATCAAAGAAATCCGCTGGTCAGAGCCCGTGGCGAGGCGCAGTCGCTCGGCCGCCTCCGGGTGCTCGACGGCGCCGGACACCGCGATCCGCAGTTCGACGTCGGTGCGGTCGGGGAACGCGGTCAGGAACGCCGACACGGCGCCGAGCACGTTGCCGGGCCTGTCCAGTGCGTGGTCCGCGAGCGCCGCGAACACCACCACTTCGCCAGATTCGTGCTCACGTGCGCCAACGTCGTGCACGGGGACAGGCACCACACGCACGATGGGACCGCCGATGCGTTCGGCGGCGGCACGCGACACGTCAGATGAAAGCCACAGTTCGTTCACGCCCGTGCGGTCGTCCGCAGCCGTGGCGTCCAACGCGACGTCGACGACGAACCGTCCGGCTGGCACCTCGTCCCAAGAAGAAGCGCGCACCACGACGGGATAACCGGCGGCGGCCGACACGGGTAGCCCGGACGCACGCGCGGCGGCGAGCATCAGCTCGGCCAGTGGTCCCGAGCCCACGACGGACACGCCGAGCTGGTCGAGCAGTGCCGGGCCTTCCGAACGGGGCTGCGGCACGGCAGGCGCGGGCAACCGTCCGGAAGCGACACCCACCACGGAGCACCACTCACGCCAGGCGTCGGCGTCCGCGGCGAAGGGTGCCGGGAACTGCTGCTGCAGCGAGGCGTCCGCACGCCACACCGCGTCGGCCCAGCGCGTGCCACCGTGCTCGGTCGCCTCGCACGCCCACATGAGGAACCCGCCGCCACCGTCCTCACCGAACGCCGGCGGCGGCGTCAGCAGGGAGGCCCGGTAGTCGGCGCGCAGCTCGGACGGGATCTGGGTCCCGTCGATCAGGGAGTCGAACCGGTACGGCACGGGGGCCGCGGACCAGCCGCTGCGCACCAGTTCGGCACGGTAGGCCTGGCAGAGCTCGGCGACCTCGGGGTGCTCCGACAGCAGCACGCGGGGACGTTCCGCGAAGTCGGCCGACAGCAGCCAGGGCCGGCGCGGGTCGAACCCGCGGAAGTGCACGGTCAGCAGGTCCTGGCCGACCACGGCCAGCGAACCGGACTCGGTGCGGTGCAACGGCCTGTCCGCGACGTTCCACACGGACAACCCGAGCCGTGCGTCGCGCACGACGAAGTGCGGCACGATCGCGGGCATGTCCAAAGAGGTCAGGTAGGGCTCGGAACCCTTGCCGACCGCGATGAACCCGGGGTCGAACGCCCCCTGGTCGTGCAGGTCGGCGGGTCCGGGCTGCAGACCGTCGGACGGCAACGGCCGCAACGTGCGAGGCAGCATCACGACCGGTGCGGTGCGCAAGGCCTCCAGCACGAGCTTCGTCAGCGACCCGAACACCTGCACCCACGGGTCGAGGTACAGCACGGGCATGCCCTGCGACAGCAACGCCTCCAGCAGCCGCGGCACGATCGCGGCCTTCAGCTCCGCGGCGTCGAGCGACGTCGCGAGCACGTGCAGCTCGTCCTCGGTGACACCGATCTCCATCGGCGTGATCAGCCCGGGACCCGCGTGCTCCGGCTGCGCGTCGACGATCAGCGCGACGAACCGGCCCTCGGGGTGCTCCGCGAGGAACGAGCTGGACAGGACCTTGACCGCGGGCAGCTCCGCCGCCGTGGCGACGGTGCACGCGCAGATCGTCGGCTGGAACTCGGGAACCTCAGTCACGGAGAGCACGTATCTGCCTCACAGCATGGGAAGAAGAGTGCGCAACTCGTACGGGGTGACGCTTCGACGGTACGCGTCCCACTCCGTCCTCTTGTTGCGCAGGAAGAAGTCGTAGACGTGCTCGCCGAGCGCCTCGGGAAGCAGCTCCGAGTTCTCCATCTCGGTCAGCGCCTCGCCGAGGTTCTGCGGCAGGTTCGAGTATCCCGCCGCGCGACGCTCGCGGTCCGTCAGCGACCACACGTCGTCCTCGGCGGGCGGCGGCAGCTCGTAGCCCTTTTCGATGCCCTTGAGGCCGGCGGCCAGGATCACCGAGTAGGCCAGGTACGGGTTGCACGCGGAGTCCAGCGAACGGATCTCGACGCGGCGCGACGACGACTTGCCCGGCGAATACATGGGCACACGGACCAATGCCGAACGGTTCGCGTGACCCCAGCACACGGCCGTGGGGGCTTCACCGCCGACGATCAGCCTCTTGTAGGAGTTGACCCACTGGTTCGTGACGCCGGAGATCTCGCGCGCGTGCTTGAGGATGCCCGCGACGAACTGCTTGCCGATGTCGGAGAGCTGGTACGGGTCCTCGTCGTCGTAGAACGCGTTGCGGTCGCCCTCGAACAGCGAGAAGTGCGTGTGCATGCCCGAGCCCGGCTGGTCCGAGAACGGCTTGGGCATGAACGAGGCGCGCACGCGTTGCGTGATCGCGACCTCCTTCACCACGTAGCGGAACGTCATGACGTTGTCCGCCATGGTCAGCGCGTCGGCGTAGCGCAGGTCGATCTCCTGCTGGCCGGGCGCGCCCTCGTGGTGGCTGAACTCGACGGAGATGCCCATGGCCTCCAGCGCCTCGATGGCGTGGCGGCGGAAGTGCGTGGCGGTCTCGTGCGAGGTCTGGTCGAAGAACCCGCCGTTGTCGGCGGGGATCGGCTCGCTCCCGTCGCCGGGCAGGTCCTTGAGCAGGAAGAACTCGATCTCGGGGTGCACGTAGCAGGTGAACCCGGCCTCGCTGGCCTTCGACAGCGTGCGGCGCAGCACGTGGCGCGGGTCGGCCCACGACGGGGAACCGTCCGGCATGGTGATGTCGCAGAACATGCGCGCGGAGTAGTTGGTGCCCTCCGGCGTCTGCCACGGCAGCACCTGGAACGTGCCGGGGTCCGGCTTCGCGACCATGTCCGACTCGTAGACGCGGGCGAAACCCTCGATCGCCGAGCCGTCGAACCCGATGCCCTCGCTGAAGGCGCCCTCGAGCTCGGCCGGTGCGACCGCCACGGACTTCAAGAAGCCCAGGACGTCCGTGAACCAGAGCCGGACGAACCGGATGTCGCGTTCCTCTAGCGTGCGGAGCACGAACTCCTGCTGGCGGTCCATAGGGCGCAGCTTAAGGGCTCGGGACTCTCTACGATCAACGCATGTCCGCCCGTTGGTTGTTGGTTTGCGCACTCGCCCTGCTCACGAGCTGCACGTCCGGGGGAGATCTCCCCGATGGTGCGACCTTGCTCTCGAAATCGGCCGAGTCGATGCGCTCGGTCAAGAGCGTCCACTTCACCATCAAGGTCGACGGTGAGCTGCCGGACGTGCCGGTGAAGGAGGCCGACGGCGACCTCACCTCGGCAGGCGACTCCAAGGGCACCGCGAAGGTGACGTTCGGCGGGCAGCTGCTGTCCGTCGAGTACGTCCTGACCGGCGGAAACCTGCACTTCAAGGGCCCGACCGGCGGGTTCACCAAGCTGCCGGCGGCGTTCGCGGGCCAGGTGTACGACCCGTCCGCGATCCTGAACCCGGACAAGGGCGTCGCGAAGGTGCTCGCCTCCTCCAAGGACGCGAAGACCAAGTCGTCCGGTGACGTGTCGGTGGTCGAGGCGACGGTGCCGAAGGACGTGGCGGCCGGGCTGGTGCCGGGCATCTCCGCGGACGTGAAGGCGACGTTCTCGATCGACAAGGACAACAAGCTCAAGAGCGCGCTGTTCGAGCTTCCCGCTGGTCAGAAGGTCGACATCGGGCTGACCGACTTCGACGAGCCCGTCACCGTGACAGCGCCTGCCTAATGCGCAAAATCGCTCTGGCCGCGTCCGGCGCGGCTGTTCTGCTGGGCGCGCTCGACGCGTACGTCGTCGTCGGTGTCCTCACGGACATGGTGCGCGACCTGGGCATCGCGGTGAACGAGCTGGAGCAGGCGACGCCGATCGTCACCGGGTACCTGCTCGGGTACGTGGCGGGCATGCCGTTGCTCGGGCAGCTGTCGGACCGGCTCGGGCGGCGGTTCGTGCTGCAGATCTCGCTGCTCGGGTTCCTGGTGGGCTCGGTGATCACGGCGCTGGCGGCGGACGTGCCGCTGCTGGTGCTGGGCCGGGTGGTGCAGGGCCTGGCCGGTGGCGCGTTGCTGCCGGTGACGATGGCGCTGGTCGCGGACCTGTGGGAGGAGCAACGGCGGTCGTCCGCTCTCGGGACCGTTGGTGCCGCTCAGGAGTTGGGGTCTGTTCTCGGCACGCTGTACGGCATCGCGGTGGCGTCGCTGTTCAACGCGATGCCGTTGTTCGAAGCGTGGGAGCCGCAGAGCTGGCGGTGGATTTTCTGGGTGAACATCCCGTTGGCGGTCATCGCGATGGTGATCGTGCAACGGTCAGTGCCGAACACACGGCGCGACGTGCGCATCGACGTGGTGGGCGGGGTGTTGCTCGCCCTGGCGTTGTCGTTGCTGGTCGTGGCGCTCTACAACCCGACGCCCGCAGAGTCCGTGCTGCCGTCGTGGGGCTGGCCGACGCTCATCGCGGCGTTCGTCGTGCTGGGTGGCTTCTTCTTGTGGGAACGCCGTAGTGCCGTGCGACTCATCGATCCCGACGGCGTGCAGTGGCGGCCGTTCTGGGCCGTGCTCGGGGTGTCGCTGGCCGCCGGTGCCGCGTTGATGGTGACGCTGGTCGACGTGGAGTTGTTCGCGCAGACCGTGTTGCGCCGCGACTCGGCGGCCGCGGCGACGTTGCTGACGCGGTTCCTGATCGCGTTGCCGGTCGGCGCCGTCCTGGGTGGATTCCTCGCGTCACGGCTCGGCGACCGCTGGGTGTCCTTCGGTGGACTCGCGCTGGCGTCGGTGTCGTACGTGTTCATCGCGCAGTGGCCCGCTGACGTCAGTGGGCTCGTGCTCACGCGTGACCTGGCCATCGCCGGCTTCGGGCTGGGCCTGGTCATCGCGCCGTTGTCCGGTGCTGTGCTGCGGGTGGTGCCCGCCGTGCGTCACGGCGTGGCGTCGGCGTTCGTCGTCGTCGCGCGCATGACGGGCATGCTCGTCGGCGTGGCGTCGTTGTCCGCGTGGGGACTTCACCGGTTCCGCGAGCTCACGGCAGGCCTGAACACACCGCTGCCGTTCGGCGTCGAACCCGCTGAGTTCCAGCGGCAGATGGCCGAGTACCAGCGCGGGCTCACCGAGGCGCTGCTCACCGAGTACCACGAGATCTTCCTGATCACGGCGGTGATTTGCGCTGTCGGCGCGCTGGGCTCGATCCTCCTGCCCGGTCGTCAGCAGACGGAGTCTGTTTCGGGCAGTCTCAGGTCCGCCAAGTAGTTCGTGCCCACGGTGTCCACGCAGTTGATGCCCGCGAGGAACGCCGTGTGCTGGTTTCCGTTGTACGTCAGCAACCGCGCGCCCAACGCCCGTGAGAGGTCCACGCCGGACTGGTAGGGCGTCGCCGGGTCACCGGTCGTCGACACCACCAGCACCTGCGGCAGCCCGTTCACGTTCGGCGGATGCGGTTCCGACGTGTGCGGGGCCGGCCAGAACGCGCACGGGCCGAGCGCCGTCTCGTCGGTGGGGATCGTGTCGTTGCCGAGCAGTTCCAACAGCCTCCGACGGTTGGACTCCAGGGTCGCCCGGTCCTTGATCGGCGGTTCGTCGACGCAGCGGATGGCCACGAACGCGTCCTGGATGCGGCTGTAGGTGCCGTCCTGGGCGCGGCCGAGGTACTGGTCGGCGAGTTGCAGCAGGGTGGTGCCCTTGTTCTGCCGCAGTTCCTGGAGGCCCTTGAGCGCGGTCTCCCACAGCCGGTCGGTGTACATCGCCTGGATGATGGCGGTGTTCGCGTCCGAGTGGGACAGCTTGCGGTCGCCGACCTGCATCGGGGTCTTCTTGAGCGGCTCGATCATCTGCCGGAACTTGGACTCCGCCGTGGCCGCGTCCCTCCCGATAGGACAGTCGCGTTGCGCGCACCAGCCGGCGAACCGCTGGAACGACTCCTCGAAGCCCTGCGCCTGACGGGCCGACGCCGCCACCTTGTCGCCGTCGACCTCCACCGCGCCGTCGAGCACCATCGCGCGCACGTTGCGAGGGAACATCTCGGCGTACAAGGTGCCGATGCGCGTGCCGTAGGAGTAGCCGAGGTAGCTCAGCTTCTTCTCCCCCAGGGCCGCGCGCAGCACGTCGACGTCCCGCACGACGTCACGGGTGCCGACGTTGCGCAGCAGGTCGATACCGCTGCGCTCGGCACAGCGGTCGACGAAGAACTTGTTCTCCTGCTCGGTCTGGTTCGCGCTCTCGCCCTTGGGCCGCAGCCGCTGCGCGTCGCGTTCCGCGTCGGTCAGGCACTGGACGCGGGGCTGGCTCGCCCCCACGCCGCGCGGGTCGAAACCCACCACGTCGAACCTCTTGCCGACCGGGTTGTTCGCCTGCATGTTCGCGACGTGCGACATGCCCGAACCTCCCGGACCGCCGGGGTTCAGCACCAGGGAACCGACCCTCCGGTCCTTCTCGGTGGCGGGCCGGCGCAGCAGTCCTACGGTGATCGTTCCCGCGTCCGGCTTCTCGTAGATGAGCGGAACCTGCAGACGCGCGCATTGGATGCCCTCGCGCTCGTACAGGGTCTTGCTCTTCGCATCGGTCGCGTAGGGCTGGCACGCACCCCACGACAACACCTGCGAGTAGAAGCGCTCGATGCCCTTGCGGCCGGCGACGGGCGAGCCGTCGATGCGCGCGAAGGACGTGGACGTACCGAACAGAACGATCAAGGCGAACAAGGCCGCGGTGACTCGGGATCGCCTCTTCGTCATTAGGCGCACCGGGTTCCGTCGGCGGGCAAAGTCTGGTCTACCAGGTACTTCACACCTGCGGCGTCCACGCACCTGTCACCCTGCAGGAAGACTGTGTGCTGGACGCCTTCGAACGTGAGCAGCCGCGAGTTGAGCGCTTTGGCCAGGTTCACGCCTGCCTCGTACGGCGTCGCGGGGTCGCCGGTCGTGGAGATGACCAGCAGCGGCGGGATGCCGTCGGCCTTGGGCGGCGCGATGGTGGCGCTCACCGGCGCCGGCCAGAACGAGCACGCGTCGAGGGCCGCGCCCGGCGGGTTGCCGTCGTCGAGGAACGGCGCCGCCGCCTTGTACTGCTTCGCGGTCTCGAGCAGGGCGTTCTTGTCCGTCAGCCGTGCGTCGTCCACGCAGTGCACTGCGTTGAACGCGTCGGTGATGGTCGAGTAGTTGCCCTGCTCGTCACGGTCGTAGTACGCGTCGGCGAGGGCCAGCAGCCTGCTGCCCTTGCCGTTCTTCAGCTCCTGGAGGCCGTCCAGCAGGATCGGCCAGAGCTGTTCCGAGTACATCGCCTGGATCGCGGCGGTGATGGCGTCGTTGTAGGACAGCTTGCGATCACCCACGCCGACCGGCTTCTGGATCAACGGGGTGGTCAGCTGGCGGAAGCTCGCGTTCGCGTCGTCGCCGAGAGGGCAGTCCTTCTTCCCTCTGCACCACTTCACGAACTCGTCGAAGGCCTTCTGGAAGCCGGCTGCCTGGGCGACCAGCGACGCGAGCTGGTCCTGGGTGGGGTCGACTGCGCCGTCGAGGATCAGTGCGCGCACGTTCTGGGGGAAGGTCTCGGCGTACTCAGTGCCTATCCGGGTGCCGTACGAGTACCCGACGTAGCTCAGCTTCGCGTCGCCGAGCGCAGAGCGGAGGACATCCATGTCCTTAACTACGTCCCGCGTGCCCAAGTTGGCGAGCATTGACGCACCGAATTTTGTCTCGGCGGCACACTTCTCGGCATATGACCGGTTCTCTTGCTCCGTTTGGGCGATTCCGGCCGGGCTCGTGTCCACATCGAGGTCCAAACGCTCCGCGTCGCGCTCCGGTCCGGTCAGACATTTGACCGCCGGCTCGCTCGCGCCGATGCCCCTCGGGTCGAATCCGACGAGATCGAACTTCGCCGCGAGGTCGGTCTTGCGGTACTCGGTGATCATGCCCGCGGCCGACGCCATGCCGGACGCGCCGGGGCCGCCGGGGTTGGTCAGCAGCGAGCCGATCTTCTGCCCGGTGGCCTTGTACCGGAGCACCCCGATCGTGATCGTGTCGCCGGTCGGCTTGCCGTAGTCGAGGGGAACCCTCAGATGCGTGCACTCGACGTCGCGCTTGGTGCCGTACGCGTCCCTGCTGGACCCGGTGGTGGCATAGGGAGCGCAGTCCTCCCAGCCGAGCTTTTGGCCGTAGAACTCCTCCAGACCGGCGGGCACGGTGCCGGCCGGACCCGTCTTCTCGAAGATGACGCCGGGCTTGGACGTCCCTTCGACGATCGACGTGCACGACGCGAGCAGCGGAATGACGAGCAACACGCTCAAGAGACGGGCCACAGCCCGATCGTATGGGAGATGATGAGGGCATGCCGCAGCTTCGGATCGCGCTCGCCCAGGTCAACGCCACTGTTGGTGACCTTGCCGGCAATTCGTCGTTGGTCGTGGAGTGGACGCGCAAGTCCCGTGAGGGCGGCGCTCACCTCGTCGTGTTCCCCGAGATGGTGCTGACCGGCTACCCGGTCGAGGACCTGGCGATCCGCACGTCGTTCGCCCGCGCTTCCGGCGAGGCCCTGCAGACGCTGGCGGGGTCGCTGGAAGCCTCGGGCCTGGGCGACATCGCCGCCGTCGTCGGGTACCTGGAGCACGACTCCGTCGGCCCGCGCAACGCCGTCGCCGTGCTGCACGGCGGCCGGGTCGTCGCGCGGCAGAACAAGCACCACCTGCCGAACTACGGGGTGTTCGACGAGCGCCGGTACTTCAAGCCGGGTTCGTCGCTGGACGTCGTGCGGATCAACGGTGTCGAGGTCGGCATGGTGATCTGCGAGGACCTGTGGCAGGACGGCGGCCCGATCACCGCCCTCGGCAACGCCGGGGTCGACCTGGTGGTCTCGCCCAACGCCTCCCCGTACGAGCGCAACAAGGACGACCAGCGGCTGCCGTTGGTCGCGCGCCGGGCAGCCGAGGCCGGCGCGCCCCTCGCCTACTGCAACCTGGTCGGCGGCCAGGACGAGCTGGTGTTCGACGGCGACTCGCTCGTCGTGGCGGCCGACGGCCAGCTGATCGGCCGGGCGCCGCAGTTCGTCGAGCACCTGATGTTCGCGGACTTCGACCTGCCGGGCGGCCGCGACTACCAGGACGGTCAGGTCGGCGACTTCTCCGTGCGCCGCGTGTTCCTGTCGGACGCGGTTCCGGCCTACGAGCCGTTGCCCGCGCCGCGCGTGTTCGAGCCTCTGTCCGATGAGGCAGAGGTGTGGCACGCGCTGGTCACCGGCCTGCGCGACTACGTGCACAAGAACGGCTTCCGGTCCGTGGTGCTCGGTCTGTCCGGTGGCATCGACTCCGCCGTGGTGGCCTCGCTGGCCGTGGACGCGCTCGGCGCCGACTCGGTCTACGGCGTCTCGATGCCGTCGTCCTACTCGTCCGAGCACTCACGTTCGGACGCCTCCGACATGGCCGCGCGCACGGGCCTGCACTTCACCACCGAGCCGATCGGCGAGATGGTGTCGACGTACGTCTCACAGCTGAAGCTGACCGGCCTGGCCGAGGAGAACATCCAGGCCCGGTGCCGCGGCATGCTGCTGATGGCGTTGTCGAACCAGAACGGCCACCTGGTCCTCGCGACCGGCAACAAGTCCGAGCTCGCCGTCGGCTACTCGACCATCTACGGCGACGCGGTCGGCGGCTACGCCCCGATCAAGGACGTGCTGAAGACCCTGGTCTGGGACCTCGCCAAGTGGCGCAACGCCGAGGCCGAGAAGCGCGGCGAGACCCCGCCCATCCCGGAGAACTCGATCTCCAAGCCGCCGTCGGCCGAACTGCGCCCCGGCCAGGTCGACACCGACTCGCTGCCGGACTACGAGATCCTCGACGCCCTGCTGGACGACTACGTCCACGGCGACCGCGGGTACGACGACCTGCTGGCCGCCGGGCACTCGCCGGAACTCGTCGACCGGGTGCTGCGGATGGTCGACAAGGCCGAGTACAAGCGCCGGCAGTACCCGCCGGGCACGAAGATCTCGAACAAGGCGTTCGGGCGGGACCGCCGGCTGCCGATCACGAACGGATGGCGCGAGGGCTAGATCCCCCAGCTGATCCCTTCGAAGATCCGAGTCACCCGCAGGCGCGGTGCGTCGAAAAGGCGGGCTTCGCCGGTGTGCATGGCGACGAGGGTGTCTCCTCGTCGCCACCAGGTGTCGGCTGCCCCGCGAACCTCGGGAAGCGGCTCGTAGCCGTCGAGGTCGACGTCCTCGCCGACGACCTTGGTGATCCGGGTCGCCAGCGGGACGGCGTGGTCCGCTAGCGCCAATGCCTCCACCCAGCCTTCGACTGACTCGTGCAACACCACCAGCGCGTCGTCCTCGATGCCGAACTCGCCCTCCGGCCCGATCAGGAACGTGTAGGGCAACGCCGTCCGGACAGGTCCCGCTTCGAACCACTGGCCGCCGGGCCCTTCCTGCGAGAGGCCGGCCTCAAGGCGACGCGGGCCACCGTCGTACTCCAGCGCGGGCGGCAGGACGAGACCTCCCCAGCGTCGTTGGTACTCCCCGCGCCGATCGGCCTCGGTCTCCCGCACGTCCTCGCCGAGCGGGTACTGGCGATGGCCGTGCACGTCGAGGAAGATCTCGGCTCTGCGGGTGAGAGTCACGCGGCCACAGCAGAAGTGGAGCCTGCTCCACCGCGCGCTCTGGGTCTGTACGGATACGTTTCTCGACATGAAACGGATTTGGGCGGCGCTGGTCTACCTCGCGAGCGGCCTGTTGACGGCCATCGCGTCGTGGCTCGCCATCGGCGTCCTGCTGCTGTCCGTGGTCGTGCTGCCGTTGCTGCCGATCACCGCGCCCTGGATCCGGCGGATCGTGGACTTCGACCGGCGGCGGCTGGCGAGGTTCACCGGGGTCGAGATGCAGTCGCCGCCGCCGCTGGACGGGCCGTGGCTGCATCGCGCGCAACGCGTGCTGGCCGAGCCGGACAGCCGTCGTGACGGGATCTGGCTGATCAGCCACGCCCTGTTCGGGACGCTGTTCGGAGCGGTCGCGATCGGGATTCCCGGAGCGCTGGTGCAGCAGCCGGTGGCCCTGCTGTTCTGGTGGACCGTTCCCGGCGGGATGGAGAGCTCGTTCGGGGTGCACGTCGACTCGTGGGGCATGGCGCTGCTGAGCGTGCCGATCGCGATCGTGCTCGCGCTGATCGTGGCCCAGTTGCCGCGGCTGGCCCTGCTGGACGCGAGGTGGGCCGGGAAGTTGCTGGCACCGCCCAAGGCGTCGCTGGAGAAGCGGTTGGCCGAGGTCGTGGCCACGCGGGCGGCGGCGTTGCAGGCGCACGGGGCGGAGCTGCGGCGGATCGAGCGGAACCTGCACGACGGGACGCAGAACAAGCTGGTCGGCGTGGTCATGATGCTCGGGATCGCGGAGCGGACGCTCAAGCAGAACCCGGACAACGCGGCTCAGGCGCTGCTCAGGGCGCAGGACGCGGCGGGCGACGCGTTGGAGGAGCTTCGGAACGTCGTGCGCAGCATTCATCCGCCGGTGCTGGAGGATCTGGGACTGGACGGGGCGATCCAGGCGCTGGCGGCGCGGTGCCCGGTGCCGTGCGTGCTCACGGCCGAGCATCTCGGGCGGTTGCCCGCGGCGGTGGAGGCGGCGGCGTACTTCGCGGTCGCCGAGGCGCTCACGAACGTGGCCAAGCACAGTGGCGCGAGGCATGCCTGGGTCAGTCTCGGGGTGAAGGATGATCAGCTCACCGTTCTCGTGCACGACGACGGCAAGGGTGGCGCGGACGAGAAGCAGGGGACCGGGTTGGACGGCATTCGTGGCAGGGTCGGGGCGCTGGACGGCAGCGCGGACGTGAGCAGTCCCGAGGGTGGGCCCACCGTGCTCACCGTCGTGCTGCCGGTGGGGAGGTGACCATGCGCATCGTGATCGCCGAAGACGACGCGTTGCTCCGCGAGGGGCTGACGTTGTTGTTGCGCAACGAAGGGCTGGACGTGGCCGCGGCCGCGGACAACCCGGACGACTTCCTGAAGGCCGTGGCCGAGCACGAGCCGGACATCGCCGTGGTCGACGTGCGGATGCCGCCGACGTTCACCGACGAAGGCCTGCGGGCCGCGGTGGAGGCACGGCGCCGGCACCCGAAGCTCGCCGTGCTCGTCCTGTCCGCGTGGGTCGAGCAGAGCTACGCGCACGAACTGCTCGCCGGTGCGGGAGGCGGTGGCGTCGGCTACCTGCTCAAGGAACGCGTCGGCAAGGTCGCGGACTTCCTCGACTCGCTGCACCGCGTCGCGAACGGCGGCACGGCGCTCGACCCCGAGGTCGTGTCGCAGCTCCTGGTGCGGCGCAAGGCGGACGACGCGCTCAGCGTGCTGTCACCGCGGGAGCGCGAGGTCCTCGGTCTGATGGCGGAAGGGCTGTCGAACGCCGCCATCGGCGAGAAGCTCGTTCTCAGCGCGGGAGCCGTGCACAAGCACATCGGCAACGTCTTCCTGAAGCTCGGCCTCAACAGCGAGGACGGCACCGGCGACCGACGGGTGCAGGCGGTGCTGGCCTACCTGGATCACTGAGGCAGGGGTGGCGCCCAGGCCGGACGGCGCACGAGGCAGAACGGGTGCCCTGCCGGGTCGGCGTAGACGTCACCGCCGAGACCGGTCGCGCCCAGCGCCACCACGCGAGGCCCGGCGTCCGCCGGGTCCTCGACCATGACGTCGAGGTGGAACTGCTGCGGCACGGCCGGATCCGGCCAGGTGGGCGGCCGGTGACCGGGGGCCCGCTGGAACGCGAGGCCAGAGGTCGTGTCGTCGTCCGCCACCACCACCCAGTCGTCGCCGCGGTAGGTGATGGGCTGTCCGAGCAGCGCCGAGTAGAACGCGGCGAGAGCAGCGGGGTCGGGACAGTCGAGAACCACGTGGTGCCGTCGTCCGATCATGGCGTCCGATGATGGCACCGCCACGTCAGGTCGGCCGGACGAACGGGAAGAGCACGGTCTGCCGGATCGACGTGCCGGTCAGCATCATCAGCAACCGGTCGACGCCCATGCCGAGCCCGCCGGTCGGCGGCATGCCGTGCTCCAGCGCCCGCAGGAAGTCCTCGTCCAGCTCCATCGCCTCGACGTCACCGGACGCGGCCTTCAACGACTGCGCCTCCAACCGGCGCCGCTGCTCCAACGGGTCGGTCAGCTCCGAGTAGGCCGTGCCGATCTCCGCGCCGAACGCCACGAGGTCCCACCGCTCGGCCAGGCGCGGGTCGACGCGGTGCTGACGGGTCAGCGGCGACACCGACGTCGGGAAGTCGATGTAGAAGGTCGGGCCGACGGTGGAGGCCTCCACGAACGAGTCGTACGCCTCCTGCACCAGCTGGCCGTGGTCCCAGTCGTCGTTGATCTCGACGTCCCGAGCGGACAGCAGTGACCGCAGCTCCGTGACCGACGTGTCCGGGGTGATCACCGCGTCCAAGGCCTCGGAAACCGCGGTGTAGACCGGAATCACCGGCCACTGTCCTGACAGGTCGAACGTGCCGTCCGGCCGGTGCGCGACCTCGGAGCCGAACGCCTCGCGCGCCGCGTGCTGGATCAGCGTGCGGACCAGGTCGAGCATGACCCGGTAGTCCGCATAGGACTGGTAGGCCTCCAGCATCGTGAACTCGGGGTTGTGGGTGGCGTCCGCGCCCTCGTTGCGGAAGTTGCGGTTCAGCTCGAACACCCGGTCCACGCCCGCGACGCACAGCCGTTTCAGGTACAGCTCCGGCGCGATCCGCAGGTACATCCGCATGTCGTAGGCATTGATGTGGGTGACGAACGGCCGTGCGTTCGCGCCGCCGTGCACCGCCTGCAGCATCGGCGTCTCGACTTCGAGGTACTCCTGCGCGTGCAGGAACTCCCGCACGCTGCGGATGACGTCGCTGCGCAGCTTCAGCAGGTGCGCCGAGTCCTGGTTCACCACCAGGTCGAGGTAGCGCTGGCGGACGCGGGCCTCCGGGTCGGTGAAGCCCTTCCGCTTGTCCGGCAACGGATGCAGGCACTTCGCGGTCATCGTCCACGAGGTCGCCAGCACCGAGATCTCGCCGTGGTCGGACTTGATCACCCGTCCGGTCACGCCGACGTGGTCGCCGAGGTCGACGTCCGACTTCCACGACGCCAACGCCTCCCCCAGCGCGTCGACGGTCAGCATCAGCTGGATCTCGCCGCTGAAGTCCCGGATCCGCGCGAAGCAGAGCTTGCCCATCTCCCGCAACGCCACCACGCGCCCGGTCACCGACACGTCCTCGCCGAAGCGTTCCCGTGCCCCGGCGAGAAGATCCGTGCGGGAGAACCCGACCGGATACGGGTCGACGCCCTGGGACTGGAGCCGTTCGACCTTCGCGATCCGCACCCGGACCTGCTCCGGCCTGCGCACCGCCTTCGGTTCGATCCGGATCGCGTCGATCTCGGCGACACGAGCCGCGAACTCGGAGCTCACGTCGGTCTTCTGCAACGCCCGCTTGCGCAACGACCGCAGCGACGGCACGAAACCCTCGGCGACACCGGCGGCGATGCTGACCCGCGGCAACGACCGGGAACGCTGGTAGCAGAGGAAACGCGGCTCCCACTCCGGCAGGTACTTGGCGTTCGACCGGTACAGCGACTCCAGCTGGAAGAACCGCGAGGCGAGCGACAGCACCCGCCGCCACGCCCGCAGCACCGGGCCGGCGCCGATCTTCTCGCCCTCCTCGAACACCGCGCGGAACATCGCGAAGTTCAACGAGATCCGTTGCACGCCAAGATGTCCGGCGGCGGCCGCGAGCTGGGCGACCATGTACTCGTTCAGGCCGTTCTCCGCCGCCCGGTCGCGGCGCATCAGGTCCAGGGAGACTCCTCGGCGGCCCCAAGGCACGAACGACAGCAGACCGCGCAGGGCACCGGATTCGTCGTAGGCCTCGACCATCACGCACCGGCCGTCGCTCGGATCTCCCAGGCGCCCCAACGCCATCGAGAACCCGCGCTCGGTCTCGGCACCGCGCCAGGCCTCCGCCAGGTCCAGAATGGACGCCATCCCGTCCGGCGCGATCTCGCTGTGGCGGCGGACCCGCGTGGTGTACCCGGCCCGTTCGACGCGCGACACCGCCTGGCGCAGCCCGCGCCGTTCCGGACCGGCCAGGTTGAACTCGCGGACGTCCAGGATCGCCTCGTCGCCGATCTCCAACGCCTTCAGGCCGGCGTCGGAGTAGACCTGCGCTCCTCGTTCGGACGCGCCCAGGACGCCGGGCATCCAGCCGTAGGTGCGCGCCTCGGACAGCCACGCCAGCACGGCCTCCGGCCAGTGCTCCTCGTCGCCGATCGGGTCGGCCGACGCCAGCGTGACGCCACCGATCACCCGGTACGTCAACGCCGCCCGTCCCGAAGCCGCGAACACGACGCTCTTGTCGCGGCGGGTCGCGAAGTAGCCCAGCGAGTCGGGCTCGCCCTCCGCGGCGAGCAGCCGGCGCACGTCCAGCTCCTGCTCGCCGGTGATCATGCTCTGCGACCGGACCCCGCGGAAGAAGATGTACATCCCGCGGGCCGCGACGAGCGTGCCGCCCAGACCGAGGAGCACGCTCAGCCACTGCGGACCCTCCGGGATGTCGAGCCGGCCCAGCCGGACGACCTCACCCGTCGCCTGGTTCGCCGCCCACGCGATCTTGTCGAGCTGCTCGACCAGCTTGCCGGGGAAGATCTCGGTGAGGCCCCAGCCGACCAGGACCAGCGCGATCATGCCCAGCACGAACGACGCCAGCGCCCGCCGCCACGCACCGCGCGCCACACGGGCCGGGAACGCCTCGCGCACCACGAACAGCAGCACCACGAACACCAGCGAGGTCGTGAACCCGGCACCGAGAAACACCCAGTGCGGCTTCTCGCCCTCATCCAGGATTTCTTCAGGCGCCAGGGCCAGGATGACCATGATGAAGCCGACCAGCAGCAGGCCCATGACCTGGAACAGCAGCAGCGTCCACAGCGCCGCTCGCTTGTGCCTGCGCAGGGCGGCGCCGAGCACGAAGAACACCATGGCGATGAACAGGTTGCCGTCGATCGGCAGGCCGAAGAAGTACCCGATGCCGTCCGCGACGTCGGTGAACCAGCTGTCCTCCGGCAGGATCACTCTGAGCAGCGACAACGCCCCGGCGAGTTGCACGATCGTCGCGATCGTGCCCGCGGTCTTCCACTTCCACGCCGGTGCCACTGCATCTCCCGAGGTCAGCCGATGAACGCCATGATTCCGTCTTCGGCCGGACGAGTGCATGTCGCGTCCTCCGGGCGTGTCGAGGGGCCGGTCGTGGTGCTCAGCTCAGGCCTGGGCGGGGCGTGGTTCGACTGGGACCGGACCGTCCGTCTGCTCGAACCACTCGCACGGGTGATCGTGTTCGACCGGCCGGGCCTCGGGCTGAGCGGCCCTGCCCGGCGCGGGCCGTCGCTGGCACGGGAGGTGGCGGTGCTCGACGCGGTGCTGCGCGGGGTGCCGCGGGCGATCCTGGTCGGGCACTCGATGGCGTCGATGCACGTCGAGGCCTACGCGCGGCTGCGGCCGCATCGGGTCGACGGGGTGGTCCTGCTCGATCCGGACGCCGAGGCACCAGGCGCGGGAGCCCCGTTCGACCTGTCCGCGGTGGTCGCGCAGGGCATGCGGGCGTTCGGCAGCCGCTGGCTCGGTGCCCGGTTCACGCGGCGGTTCGGGCACTCGTTCCGCAACCTGCTGACCGCTGTCTCGACGCTCGGCGTGACCGATCCGGCGCCCTCCGACCTGGTCGAACTCGTCTACCGGCGGCCCGGTGTCGGGCGGGCGGTGCTGTGGGAGCTCGCGTCGTACCCCGGCCAGGTGGCGACGCTCGAACGGTTGCGAGCACGCCGGCCGTTGCCGCGTGTGCCGTTCCTGGTGCTCACGGCCGGACGGAAGGTGTGGCCGGAGCACCAGTCGTTGGCCGCCCTCGTGTCGTGGGGGCGCAACGTGCCGGTGCCCGGCAGTCGGCACATGATTCAGATGGACCGCCCGGACGCCGTGGTCATGGCCGTCCGGGAGGTGCTCAGGGGTCTACCCGACCACTGAGCAGGCAGAACTCGTTGCCCTCCGGGTCGTGCAGCGTGTACCAGCTCACGTTCTCGCCCTGACCGATGTCGGCACGCGTGGCGCCGAGCGCGAGGAGGCGCTCCAGCTCCTCGTCCTGCTCGCGGTCGGTCGCCCGCACGTCGATGTGCAGGCGGAGCTTCTGCAGCTTGCGGTCGGGGTTGCGCAGGAACAGCAGCGTCGTGCGCTGGTCCTTCGGTCCGATCTCCACCGAGACGTCGTCGCGGTCGAGGATCTCGTAGCCCAGAACTTCTCCCCAGAAGGTGGCAAGACGTTCGGGATCGGTGCAGTCGAGTACCAGTTCGGTGATTCGTGCGGCCACGCGTGTGACGGTAACCGCATCTGCATTCCGTTTCCGGCCAACGGTGCCACTCTGGAGTTCGGCAACCGTGCACCAAGCGCCCGGGGACCCGCCGATGCGGGCCTCGAGGAAAGGACCGGTCGACGATGACCACTGCCGATGTTTCCGCGCCCTACGGCTCCGGAGCGGGCCAGAAGCCCCCGGCCAAGCGGGTTCGCGTTCACCACCTGCGTGAGATGAAGGAACGTGGCGAGGCGTGGCCCATGCTCACCTCGTACGACACGTTCACCGCCTCGATCTTCGACGAAGCCGGCATCCCCGTCCTGCTGGTGGGCGACTCGGCGTCGAACACCGTCTACGGGAACGAGACCTCGCTGCCGGTCACGGTCGACGAACTCGTACCGCTGGTACGCGCGGTGACGCGTTCGGTCAAGCGTTCTCTCGTTGTCGCTGACCTGCCGTTCGGCTCCTACCAGGTGTCGGTCGAGCAGGCCGTCGCGACGGCCGTCCGCTTCATGAAGGAAGGCCAGGCGCACGCGGTCAAGCTGGAGGGTGGCGCGTACTTCGCGCCGCACATCCGGGCGATCACCGCCGCCGGCATCCCGGTCATGGCGCACATCGGCTTCACCCCGCAGTCAGAGCACCAGCTGGGCGGCTACCGCGTGCAGGGCCGTCACGACAACCACGACGTCGTGGTGCAGGACGCGGTGGCCGTGCAGGAGGCGGGCGCGTTCGCCGTCGTGCTGGAGATGGTGACCGCCGAGGTCGCGAAGCAGATCACGCACGACCTCGTCATCCCGACCGTGGGCATCGGCGCCGGTCCGGACACCGACGCCCAGGTGCTGGTGTGGCAGGACATGATGGGCCTGAACCGCGGCAAGGCGCCCAGGTTCGTCAAGCGCTACGCGGACATCGGCAACATCATGCTCGGCGCGGCCTCGGAGTTCGCCAACGAGGTGCGCGGGCACCAGTTCCCCGGTCCCGAGCACACCTTCCACTGACGTCTTGTCGCTCAGCGGGTCCAGACCTCCGGGTCTGGGCCCGCCGGCACGATTCCGGTCGGATTGATGCCGTGGTGCGTCACGTAGTAGTGGCGCTTGATGTGGTCCCAGTCGACCGTGTCGCCGAATTGCCCGTAGAGGCGTTTCGCGTAAGCCCACAGGTTCGGCATCTCGGTGAGTTTGTTCCGGTTGCACTTGAAGTGACCGTGGTAGACCGCGTCGAACCGGACGAGCGTGGTCCAGAGCCTGATGTCGGCCTCGGTGAGCTGTTCTCCGACCAGGTACGTGTGGTCGGCCAGGTGCTCCTCGATGCGGTCCAGTCCGGCGAACAGAGCGGTGTACGCCTGCTCGTAGGCCTCCTGTGACGTGGCGAAACCGGCCTTGTAGACGCCGTTGTTGACGTGGTGGAAGATCGGCTCGATCCAGGCGTCGATCTCCTGGCGCAGGTGCTCCGGGTAGAGAGTGCTCTCCGGGCGCCACTTCAGGCTGAAGTCCAGGGTGATCTGCGGGTAGTCGTTGGTGACGACCTCGCCCGTGGTGGTGTCGACCAGTGCCGGGACGGTGACTCGGCCCTCGTAGGTCCCGTCGGCCCTGTCGTAGGCCTCTTTGAGGTAGTCGATGCCCAGGACCGGGTCGGTGCCCTGGAAACGCCAGCCCTTCTCGTCGCGGATCGGGTCGACGACGGCCAGTGAGATCGCGTCTTCGAGGCCGAGGAGCTTGCGGACGATGACCGCGCGGTGCGCCCACGGGCAGGCGAGGCTGACGACGAGCCGGTAGCGGCCCGGTTCGGGTTCCGGCCGCGCGGTGAAGCGGTTCGGCTGACGGACGAACGCCCCCGTGGTGGAGGTCTCCTGCGAGAACTGCGCCATGTGTCCGACGATAGGCCCATGTACCCGGAGATCGAGCCCCACGCGTCAGGCCACCTGGACACCGGTGACGGCAACCTCGTGTTCTGGGAGGAGTGCGGCAACCCCGACGGCAAGCCCGTGGTCTTCCTGCACGGCGGTCCCGGTGGCGGCTGCTCGCCGTCGCATCGCAGGTTGTTCGACCCGTCCGCCTACCGGATCGTCCTGTTCGACCAGCGCGGTTGCGGGCGTTCGCTGCCGCACGCGTCGATGTCCGGTGACCTGTCGCTGAACACGACCTGGCACCTCGTGGCCGACGTGGAACTGCTGCGGACGTCGCTGGGGATCGACCGGTGGCAGGTGTTCGGCGGCTCCTGGGGTTCGACGCTGGCGCTGGCGTACGCCGAGAAGCACCCGTCGCACGTGTCGGAGCTGGTGCTGCGCGGGATCTTCACGCTGCGTTCGTCCGAAGTGGACTGGTACTACCGCGGCGGGGCGGCGAACCTCTTCCCCGACCTGTGGGAGAAGTTCATGGCACCGCTCGCCGGTCTGTCGGGCGATCCCGTCGAGCTGTACGCGAAGCTGCTGGCCTCGGACGATCCCGAGGTGCACGGGCCGGCGGCGGTCGCGTGGAGCACGTGGGAGGGTGCGACGGTGACGTTGCTGCCGCGGCCGGAGCTGGTGGCGGAGTTCGCCGTGCCGGAGTACGCGCTGGCGTTCGCCCGGATCGAGAACCACTACTTCGTGAACCGCGGGTGGTTCGAGGAGGGGCAGCTGATCCGGGACGCCGTGCGGCTCAAGGACATCCCCGGCGTGATCGTGCAGGGGCGCTACGACGTCGCGACGCCCGCGGTCTCGGCGTGGGACCTGCACCAGGCCTGGCCGGAGTCGGAACTGGTGCTGGTGCCGGATGCCGGGCACGCGTACGACGAACCCGGCATCCTGTCCGCGCTGCTGGAGGCCACGGATCGGTTCCGGGACTAGCGGAGGCCGATCCACTTCGCGCTGGACGTCGTGCAGGTCTCGACCGCCACCTGCGCGTTGAGGCACTTGTTGGTGCCGACGTTGCGGAACTGGAAAGAGGTACCCGACGTGCTGCGGCGCCAACGCTGGTTGGCGCTCGTCGTGCAGGCCTGGCCGAGCACGTCACCGGCCGCGGTGGCGCCCAGACACTTGTCGGTCGCGATGTTGTTCGGCCAGTCGACGCCACCGCTTATCGGGACGATCCAGCGCTGCTCGTCGGCCAGTTCGTTGCACGGCCTCAGAACGACGTTGCCGCCGGTGTCGGCGAGGCAGCGGGTGCTGCCGGCGAGCTGGTAGACGACAACGGGTTCGGCGCTGGCCGGGACGGCCATGAGCGTGACGGTGGCGGCGGCTGTCGCGATGATCGCGGCTAGTTTCCCCATGGGCGAGAATCCTGGCAGCGCTGGGGGTTCCGCGAATCCACCCGTGGTTGTCAACCCTGGCCGTAGTCGAGGGCCTTCGTGAGGCTGAGTTTTGCTTCCACGAGCGAAGGCCCGTACCAGGTCAGATGTCTGCCGTTGACCAACACGTACGGCAGCCCCGGGAAGCTCTCCGGGCCGTCCTCGTGCGTGAACAGGTACGGCTCGTCCGGCAGGATCACCAGGTCGGGGCACCTGTCGTTGAGCTGCTCGAGGCTCGGCCGCGGGTAGCGCTCCTCGTCGGAGGCGTAGACGTTCTCGATTCCCAAGCGGCGCAACACATCGGTGGCGAAGGTATCGCGGCCGACGACCACCCACGGGCGGCGCCAGACCGGGATCAGCGCGGTGAGCCTCGCCGGTGCCGTCTCGCGCCAGAGGTCTTCTGCCTTCGTGAGCCACTCGGGTTCGAGGTCCCAGCCGAGACCGAAGAGCCTCCTGAGCGACGCCAGGGCCATCGGGACCGTCTTCGGCGCCTCGGTCACCCACACGTTGGTGCCGTTGGCGCGCAACCGGTCCACGTCCTCGGCGCGGTTCTCCTCGGAGTTGGCGATCACGAGGTCCGGCTTCAGGCCCAGGACCGCGTCCACGTCCGGGTACTTCGAACCGCCGACCCGCGCAACGTCCAAATCGGACGGATGGGTGCAGTAGTCCGTGGCCCCGACGAGGGCTCCGGGCACGCTGACGGCGACGGCCTCGGTGATCGACGGCACCAGACTGACCACGCGTCGTGGCTGGTCGAGCGGGACCGGCTCACCGAGGTCGTCGACGGGAAGCATCAGACTCCCGTGATCTTCAGGCCGGCGTGGGTCTTGTACCGGCGGTTGATCGCGATGAGGTTCGCGGTGAACGCCTCGACCTGGTGGGCGTTGCGCAGCCGCCCGCCGTAGACGCCGCGGAAGCCCGGCACCAGCTCGGCCAGTTCCCGCACGGTGTCGGTGGCCTCGCGGTCGTCGCCCAGCACGAGCACGTCCATGTCCACTTCGGACACCGCGAGGTCGGCCAGCAGCACGGCGGACACGTGGTGGAACGCGGCGGTGACCTTGGACTCCGGCAGCAGGAGCTCGGCCTGCTGGGCCGCGCTGCCCTCGGTGACCGGCAGCGCGAACGGCCCCTGCTTGTCGAACCCGAGCGGGTTCACGCAGTCGATGACGATCTTCCCGGCCAGCTGGTCGCGCAGGGACGCCAGCAGGTCACCGTGACCGTCCCACGGCACCGCGACCAGCACGATGTCGGAGTCGGCAGCGGTGTCGGAGTTGTCCGCGCCCCGGACGTCGCCGCCGGCGATCTCGACGATCTCCTTGGCCGCCAGCTCCGCCCGGTCGGCGCTGCGGGAACCGATGATCACCTTGAGACCCGCCTTGGCCCAGCGGATGGCGAGGCCCTTGCCCTGGGCTCCGGTGCCGCCCAGGACGCCGACGGTGAGGTCACGAATGTCAGTCACCCCTGCATCTTCACACGACCCGCCGGAAGCGGGCTGCCCAACGTGACCTTGGGCTCTCAGACCGCCTCGAACCGAACGCGCCGCTCAGCGGGGTCGGCCTCGTCCAGCCGGACGCGAATCCGCTCGCCCTCCGGCAGGCGCTTCCCTGTGCACTTGGCGAGGATCGGCGGCGCGGACACGAACACCTCGGCGTCGTTGTCGCCGGACCGCAGCACCACGGCGTCGAACTCCTGCCCGACCTGTCCGGCCAGCACCCACGCCTCGACCTGGTCCAGCGACGCCCGTTCCACCTTCGACGCCAGCGAGTCGGACGACCCCATCAGCGCCGGCAGCAGCGGCAGCGCCTCGGCCAGCCAGGACGGCAGCTCCTGCCCCGCCGTGACCGCCAGGCACACCTCGGTGGCGAAGCGGTCGACCAGGCGGCGCAGCGGTGCGGTGACGTGCGTGTACGGGGCGGCGACGCCCGCGTGCGTGACGACCTCGGGCACGGAGCCGTTGAACGCCGAGTAGCCCGCGCCGCGCAGCAGCCGGGTGGCGTCCGTGAACAGCGCCAACGCTTCGGGCGTCGAGGCGTCCAGACCGGCCAGGAACGCACCCGGCGACAGGTCCGCGGGCCACGCCACCTTGAGGGCCGCCGCGTCCTTCCGCAGCGACGCCACGGCCTCGGGGTCAGGGTCGGGCAGCGTCCGCAGGATGCCGACCTTCGCCTCCAGCATGATCGACGCGGCCGCCATGCCGGTCATCAGCGAGATCTCGGCGTTCCACGAGTCGACCGCGGCTCGCGGCCGGGTGACCAGCTTCCAGCCGTCCCCGTCGGACTCGATCTCCTGCTCGGGCAGCTGCAACTCGATCGCGCCGCGCTGACGGGCCAGCTCCCGTCGCAGCGGCCCGAACTCGGCCAGCGCCGCCACCGACGGGTGCGGATCGCCCGCGTCGAACGACTTCTGCACCGACTCGTAGTCGAACTGGGCCGTGGACCGCACCAGCGCCCGTCGCACCTCGACCGCCGTTGGAACGCCGTCAGCCCCACAGGTGAACGTCCACAGCACGGCGGGACGCACGACGCCCGGCAAGAGAGAGGCCGCGCCCTCGGAGAGCACGGTGGGATGCAACGGCACGTTGCCGTCAGGCAGGTAGATGGTCTGGCCGCGACGCCGGACCTCGAGATCCAGCGGGCCTCCGGGCTCCACGAACAGCCCCAGGTCGGCGATCGCGTAGTGCACCACGAAGCCGTCGCCGGACTTCAGCACGCACAGCGCCTGGTCCAGGTCCTTGGCGCCGGGCGGGTCGATCGTCACCAGCGGCAGCGAGGTGAGGTCGGGGCGGTCTCCCGCGGAACGGGAGACCGCCGCCTCTGCCTCGGCGAGCACAGCCGCGTCAAAAGAGGACGGCAAGCTGAACTCGGTGCGGATGCCGTCGAAGGACACGTCCGCACGGCCCGTGCGGATCACCTGAGAAGCCACCCGCACAGACTAGGTGGCGTGACCTGGAACGTTGCCGGGGCACGCCACTCGGACCGACTCAGTCCTCGTCGTCGCCGCGCCACTTCTTGTCGGACTCGTCGGCTGCCTTGGTCCGTTCCCTGGCGATCTCCAGGGCGCGGGCCGCGGTGGCCTCGTCCGGGTAGGGACCCATGCGGTCAGGGCCCTTGCAGCCCTTGCCCTGCTCCACGGTCTGGTGGGTCAGGCAGAAGTACCACCCACTGCTGTCACTCATCTGCGTTCGCCTCCCAAAGGCGCCGGGAATCCCCGCGGCGGCGTCGACTGGTTGGCGTTGGCGTACTCCGACGGGATCGGGTCCAAACACGAGACCA
Organism: Lentzea sp. NPDC092896; assembly: GCF_044754905.1. NCBI lineage: Bacteria > Bacillati > Actinomycetota > Actinomycetes > Pseudonocardiales > Pseudonocardiaceae > Lentzea > Lentzea sp. NPDC092896. The sequence goes on along the minus strand of NZ_JBIVPX010000006.1, from coordinate 492,015 downwards.
GCACCGTGCGGTCCTCGGCGTTCTCGATCTTACGTCCGGAACGGTCCCGGTAGACGAGCGATCCGTCGGAGTCGATCTCCATGATCGCCCCGACCTCGGCCAGCTGTTCCTCGTCGAGATCGGCGAGCTTCTCGTAGCGCGACGGCACCACGCGGTAGACCGGCCACTTGAGGTGGCCGTACGTCCGGTGGAAGTCCGCCAGCAGGTGCACCAGGTGCTGCTGCCACGGCAACGGCATCGCCTCGGCCAGCGCACGCGGGATCACCACGTAGTCGGCAGAGACTCCCGGAGCACCGGCCGCCACGTAGTCACGCACTGGTGTGCTCGACGCGGGTGGTCCGGAAGGCCTCGGGATGGGGTCGTGGTTGAACATGCAGCGCCTCCCCGCGATCTACACGCCCGGCCGGACGGCCAGCGGCATCAACTCTTGATAATTCCAGTTGATCTTGCTGATCTTCACGACGTCACCCGTCTGGGGGGCATGGATGTACTCGTCGTTGCCGAGGTACATGCCGACGTGGTGCACCGAGCGCGGGTCCGCGGTGTTGTACGCCCAGAAGATCAAGTCACCGGCTTGGGCCTCGCGCACCGGGAGGTGGGCGCCGCCCTTCTCGTACTGGTCGTTCGCGACGCGCGGGATGCTCACACCGGCCGCGCCGAAGGCCTTCACCAGGATGCCGGAGCAGTCCCACGCGTCCGGGCCGTTGCCACCCCACAGGTACGGCTCGCCCAGCTGTTCCTTGGTGAACTGGATCGCGATGCCCGCCGCGTTCGAGGCCAGCAGGAACTCCCCCGCGCCCGAGCCGCAGCCGGCCGGGTCGGTGATCGAGCCCAGCTCGCTGAGCAGGAACGCCCCCATCGACTCCCAGTTGTGGTACCGGTCGGGGAACGCCGAGCGCTCCACCGCCTGCGCCGAGTCACCGGGCCGCTTGTTCTCCCAGTCCGGCACCTTCAGCAGCACGTCGTAGAACTTGTTGATCGCGTACGTCGGGTCGGTCACCTGGGCGGGGGTGCCCCAGCCCATCGACGGGCGCATCTGGAAGATGCCGAGCGAGTCGCGGTCGCCGTAGTTCAACGGGCGCAGGCCGGACTCGGTCATGCCGGCCTGGATCGCGACCTGCCACGCGAGCGGCGGCAGCTTGCGCTCCTGGCCGATGGAGATGATCTGCGCGACGATGTTGCGCTGCTCGTCGTTGAGGCGCGCGGCGTCGGCCTGCCCCTTGGCCGCACCGCCACCCGCGTCCCACGGCCCGATGGCCGCGTTGCAGCTCATCTTCAGGATGTTGCCGCCGGCCGCGGGGTTCGTGGAGTTGCTGACCACCTGCGACACGCCCGACGTCGCCACGGCGATCACGACGATCGCGGCGAGCGCCCCGATCAGCAGCATCACGCGCATGGGTCAACTCGCCTTCGTGTAGCCGTTGACCCGCCACTCGTTGCTGGGCGAGAGCTTGATCAACGTGATGACGACCTTGCCGGTGTCCGTTCCCACCTCGAAGTCCGCCGACGACACGGTCGACCGCTTGGCCGCGACCTTCTGGGTGATCTTGTCCGGCACGTTCTTCGGGTCGATCGTCGCCATCTGCGCGAGGAACTCCTCCGTCGTGTACGGACGAAGTTGCGCGAGCCACTTGGTGACGTCGTTGTCCGGCGGCGGCTTGATCCAGTTCTCCGCCCACAGCTCGGCGATCAGCTGCGCGTCCGCCGCGGGAGGAGCGGCCGACGCGGCGTTGGTGGGCGGCGGCTGCTTGGTCGGCAGCGAGGCGCCGCTGCTGCCCGGCAGCTGGCCGACCTGGGTGCCCGACGAGGACGTCGAGGTCTGACCGGCGGCGGACGGGTCGGCGGCCTTGCGGTCGAGCACCCTGGGGATCACCACGCCGAGCCCGACGACCAGCACCACGAAGATGATGATCGAGGCGGCCAGGTGCCGCGGGGAACGCAGCGGCCAGCCCCACAGCCTGCGATAGACCGCGGCACGGCCGCGGTTGGTACGGATCGGCATCTACGCTCCCCTCAGCTGTTGTCTCGGACTTCGAAGCCGCGCGACGGCCGGTAGATCACGTGCACCGGACGCCCCGCCACGACTTCTGTCTCGGCCCTTCGAGGTTCCTGCGCCGGCGCGGAGTAGCCGCCGCCGGACCGCGACGGCACGAGCACCGCGTCGTCGACCCGGTCCCACTGCCGGTCGGTGACCGTGGGGCTGTCCACCACGCGCGACCGGGCGACCGGCAACGCCGCCGGACCCGATCCCGAGGGCAGTGCCCCGGCCCGCACGCCGGAACCGTTGGGGCCGCTGATGATCTGACCCGGCTGCGAGTCGCGGTCGAGCCGCTGCGCCGTCGCCATGACCGGGCTCGAGGCCTCCGGGCGCACCCGGCCGCGTCCGCGCTGCGGTGCCGCGTCGCCCTCGGCGTCGCTGTCCCGCACGGACTCCCAGAACTCGTCCTGCGGCGTCGGGCCGGTCTGCTTCTTGCGGCCCATCATCTTCGACCAGACGCCACCGCTCATCGGCAGGACGTTGCTGGCCGAACCGACCGACATCTCGACCATCTGCCACATGCGGCGCAACGGTTTGCCGATCACGAAGCACACGAGTGTCAGCATCAGGCCGAGCAACGTGCGCGTCAGCAGCGACAACCCGGTCGCGTTGAAGATCGCCTGCAGCAGCAACGCGTGGACACCCGCGAGGACCGCGAGCACCAGCACGTTGAACACCGTCACGGCGGCCGCGCGGGCGACCTTGCGCAGCAGGTCGTGGTGCAGCAACGCGACCAGGCCGATGAGCGGCCCGGCGAGCGTCAGGATGCGCAGCAGCAGCTGGGCCAGCAGGACAGCGGCCTTCGCGAACAGCTGGAACAGCGAGAACGCGACGGACTGCAGCAGTGCCAGGAAACCCGCGCCGGTGCGGCTGCCGTCGGTGCCGTCGAAGTAGCCCTTGGAGGTGCCGAGCTGGGCTTCCAGGGCCTTCCACTCGGCCTTCTTGGCGTCCAGGGCGGCCTGGTCGCCGTCCTTGCCCTCGGCGATCTCGGCGGTGGTCCACGCCTGCGCCTTGAGAACGCGCGGGCCGAACTCGGCGGCCTGCGGTGCCTCCGGCGTGCCGAACGCGCCGCGCAGCCAGCTCTGGTAGACGACGGCGTCGTGCAGTTTCGTCGGCAGGACGTGGAGCGTGCCTTGTTCTTCAGGCGCCTCGATGAACCCCGCTTGGATCTCCGACGTCTTCGAGACCAGCGTGTTGTCGAGGAGGTTGTAGAACTGCGGCAGGGCCAAGGTGGACGTCGCCAGCCACATGGCCGCCAGCGCCCAGAGCCCGCGTTTGGAGATCGCGGCGAAGTCGCCGGTCCAGATCTGCCGGAACATCAGGATCGCGAGGAGCAACGCCACCAGGCCGAACCAGCGCAGGTAGACGTTGTCGTAGACCTTCTGCACACCGTTCTTCACGGCGTCGTCCAGCGGGACCAGCAGACCGCGGCCCATCACGGTGTAGTGCAACGCGTTCGTGGCACCGACGATGTTCTTGCCGATGCTGAACAGCTCGTTGCCCGCCCACGTGTCGAGCGTGGCGTTGGCGTCGGGCAGGACGTTGCACTTGGCGTTGTAGTTGTGCCAGACCATGCCCGCGTAGCCGTACTCGAGGTACGGCGAGCCGGGCAGGCCGTTGCCGACGGGCGGGTCGAGCGCGCCGACCATGCCCGCGCCGGGCCGTTCCGGATTCGGTGCCTCGCCACAGGATTGGGCGTGCGCCATCGGGGCACCCATGACCACCTGCAACGCCAGGATGGCCGCGACGAGGCCGATCGACCTGGTGCGTGCTGACGCGCGCAGCGCGAAGCGCCGCCTTGCCCAGAGCAAGGCGGCGATCGCGAGCACGATCGTCAGCGCCGTCATGCGCCGCCGTCCCGGTGGCGGTTGGTGCCGTCACCGTGGGCCACCAGCTGGGCCTCTTCCTCCGTCAGTCCTAGTTCCATGTCCGCCGCCAGTTCGTCGTCGATCTCGTCGGGCACGTAGGCGGGCGGCTGCGGGGCCGCGTCGGGGTCGTCCACCGGCACGATCTCGCCCTTGCCGTTGTCGCGCTTGGCGTCGGGGGTCGTGTCGAGGGCGTTGCGCAGGTGCTCCAGGTGCGGGCCGCTGAAGTCGATGCGGATCCGCTCCACACCACCGGCACCGTCGCCGAAGATGAACTGGCGTGGCGCGCGGTCGCGTTCGGTCGCGTTGCGCTCGCCACCGGGGCGGCGCCCGAGCGACGCGATGACCTGCTCGTACCCGGCGCCGATCGGCACCTTGAGCAGCCGCAGCGCGTCCGCCTGCGCCGAGTCGTCGTCGAGCCGGCCGACGAAGACCGAGTCGAGCAGCGTGACGAAGCCCTGGATCTTCAGGAAGTCGGCGGGGATCTGCGACGACAGCAGCACGCGGACGTTCCACTTTCGCGAGTCACGCGCGAAGCGGTTCATCAGCACGCGGCCGGTCGGGACCTCCGAGAGGAAGAACGCCTCGTCGATCCAGACGCCCTTGCGCTGGTCCTTCGGCTTCTCGTAGATCGAGCGCTGGGTGAGCCAGGCGGCGAGGTTCAGCATCTCGACGCCGAGCGACTCCGCGTCCGTCCAGTGCTCGCGGCCGACGCCGTCCTTCGGCAGGTTCAGGCCCGCCATCGTGAGGACGGTGAGGCGGTCGTCGCGCACCTCGTTGTACGGGTCGTGGTTCTCCTCGGGGATCAGCAACGACATGCGCTCGCGCATCTCGTCGAGGAAGTCCGCGACGACGACGGCGTGCTCGTGGTGCTCGGACGCGTCCCGGCGCAGCGCCTCGAAGACGAGACCGGGGTGGGCGTCGAAGCGGCCACCGACCGTGCGGACCGCGCGCAGCAGCGTGATGCGCGTCTGGGGCAGGCGGGCGACCTCGTAGGGCAGCAGACCGGTGAGCACGTCCAGCACGAGACGACGGCGGGTGGCGGCCGCGAGGGCCTTCTCCCGGCGCCAGGCCCGTTCCGGGTCCTCCTCGTCGAGGAAGTGGTCGAGCATCGGCTCGGCGACCACCCGGTACGGGTTCAGGATGCCCGGCTGGGCGTTGAGCAGGTTGATCGGCCGTGCGTAGGGCCGCAGCTCCGGCAGTTCGCACAGCGCGGACAGCGGACCGGACGGGTCGAGCAACGTCCAGTGCGCGCCGGCCCGCAGGGTCTTGTAGACCATGCCGCCGCCGAGGAACGACTTGCCGGCACCCAGGCCCGCGACCATCGCCGTCAGACCCGAGGCGTCACGGAGTTCCTGCGCCATCCACGGGTCCCACGCGACCGGGCGGCGGGTGGCCGTGACCGTCTCGCCGAGCAGAATGCCGCGGCGGTCACCGACCTCGGCCGTGGCCGTCGGCACAGCGGACGCGGCCCACAACACGCTGCCACGACGCAGGTAGGCGCCGTTGGACAGCGGCTCGCCAGGGATGAACTCGCGGGCGATCGCGTACTGGGCCTCGGGGTGGTCGATCGAGACCTTCGGCTTGTAGAGCTCGAGCAACGACTGCGCGAGCCGCAGTGCCTCGCGCTCGGTCGGGCCGGACACCGCCAGGCGCCACCACGAGCGCACCCGGGTGCCGAGCGCGGTGAAGCCCGACGTCATCTCGTCGTCGATCTCCAGCACGCGGCCGGCCTGGCGGGCCAGCGACTGCGGCGGTTCCAGCTCGTGCTCGTCGGTGTAGTGCCGGACCTGCGAGCGGACCTTGCTCATCTGCCGCGACAGCTCGCCCGACACCTCTTCGGGCTTGCGCACGTAGATGCGCGCGGACCACTCGACGGAGGCGGGCAGCCGGTCGGCGCGCTGCACCCACGGGTCGTCGACCTCGGGGATCTGCAGGCCGTGCATCAACCCGACCGTGAGCACGCAGACGTGCCGTTTGATACCCGCGTTCGAGCCGGTGCGGCCACGCACGGTCACCGTCGGTGAGTACGGCTCCTGGTGGAAGTCCGCTGCGTCGGTGAAGGACGCCAGGTCCTCCGGCTCCCACGCGGCACCGGGCACGGCGGGCAGGTTGCGCGGCGCGGGCAGGCCCAGCGAGCACGACCGGTGCATCAGCCAGGACATCTCCTCGGCCGTCGCGGGACGGCCTTCGAGACCCGCGGACCCGATGACCTGGTCGAGGTGTTCGACCTCGGAGTCGAGCGCCACCAGTTCGGCGTCGACGGCGTCCGGGAAGACCTTGCGCAGCACAGGGGCCGCGCGTTCGACCGCGCGGTCCATCATGTTGCGGGTCTGCACCTGAACGCCCAGGTAGACCTCTTTCTCCGCCATCGAGCGGCCCATGAGCTGCTGCTGCTCGCCGACCATGTAGTCGTCGAACGACAGCGTGCCGGGGGTGTCCGGCAGGCGCTTGACGGCGTTGTGCACGTGCGCCTCCGCCCACATGCGGATGGGGTACGGCCGCGTGGTGACGCGCAGGTGCATCCAGCGCCCCTGCAGCTCGGCGTACTGCCCGGCGATGGCGGCGATCAGGTCCTGGCGCTGCGAGTCGCTGCGGAACGACCAGCGCTGCGGCGCGAGCCGGTACCAGGCGTAGACCTCCTGGCCGGTGCGCAGCAGGTGACCGTCGATGCTGCGGGCCGCGATCGACGGGGTGTAGCTCGGCACGGACTGCTCGCCGGGCAGGCGGCGTCCACGCTTCGAATACGCGGCTTGGTCACGCGCGCGGGGGTCGGCCGCGGCGTGCTGGGCGATGTGCTGGGCGGAGCGACGGTCACGGTCTCGCCGGCGTCCGAACACCGCGAACCTCCTTCTTACGGCTGTCTGACGTCCGGCGGGGCTGGGCCTGCTGTCTCGCCCGTCGTTGTTGTTTCTTGCTCAACTTGGGACGAGGCCGCTGCGGACTGACCCGGATCCGGGCGGCACTGGCCGCTCCGCCGGTGCTTGCCGTGCGCTCTCGAGGTGCCGTCAGCTCGCGGACCCACATCGACATGACGGCCGTGAGAGGCCGTTCATGGCTGATCCGCTGGGTGATGAAACGGGTGAGGATGATCGTCGCGACGAGGGCCCACGCGGTCGAGAAGAACCCGAACCCGACGCCCATCTGCCGTTCGATCGTGAGTACGACGAGGAAAACGACGATCCCGACGCCCCACGCGACGTATCGCGCGCGCCAGGGGAAAGTCGCTTTGGGCGGGCCGAGCCAGACGGCGTCGACCCGGTAGACCTCGTCGTCGGTGCGAACCCGCACGTGTCAGCCTCCGACGAACAAACCGGCGAGCCACTGGCCGATGTTCGCGCCAGCGTCGGTCGTCACGGCAAGGCCGATGATGGCCAGTGCGACGATCACGCCACCGAGGCGGCGCATGACACCCGCGTTGTCACCTTTGCCACCTCCGAGCCAGAGCAGGAGCAGCGCGACGGTCAGCAGGAGCAGCGGGACGATGTTGTCCAGGATCCAGTTCCGGACATTGCCTGTGCCCGGCACCGTCGGCTGCTGCTGAGCGAGTGTCACCAGGTCCATGGCGGTCATTTCTTACTCCAGAGTGCGCTGGGGCTTGCGCTACGAGTAGAACACGAGTTCGTCACGACGTGTGGGGCTGTTGCTGCGGGGTGTAGATCATCTGGCCGTTCCCCCTGGGAGGAATTACGTCTAATCTGGCCGACACATCATCACTGAGGAGACGTCAGTGGGGAACACCCGGATCGAGATTCTCTCCGTCGCTGGCAAGGTTCACCCGACTGCGAACGCCCTGGTCACCCACAGTGCGTGCGTCCTAAACACACGCACGTGTACATCCATGTGAACGCCCTGATCGGCCGGTTCGCGACCCCTGTGACGGACACAGCGGGCGCAATCCGGAGCGACGACTCCGAGGAGATTCGCCCATGCTCGAACCTGACCTCGTGCCGGACGGAAGTGTGGACGGAATCACAGCCTCCCCTAATGCTCCAGGCGTGGACGAGCCTACCGGGCAGAGCACGCAATCCCGGCGCCGGGTCCAAAGGACGATCAACTTCGACAGGTCGGTGCTGGAGCGCGCGCGTGCGGCGGCCACCTACCTCGCCTCGTACGAGCCCCAGGCGGGGGTGCGCTCGCTCGCCGACATCGTGAATCCCGCGGTGCTCGCCTACGTGACCGAGTTGGAGGAGCTCTACAACTCGGGGGAACCGTTCCGGCCCGTGCTGAGGATGCCTTCGGGGCGGCCGGCGAACCGGTGAAGCCCGGCGACCGCGAGGTCACCGGGCTTCGTCGGGCGTGCGGCTCCTAGGAGGCGCCGGAGATCCGCCAGAACAGGCCGGTCGAGGCGTAGTCAGGGCCGACGCCCGTGCCCTTGCCCCAGAAGTAGTCGTTGAAGTTGCCGAGTCCACCCGACGAGGTGACGGGGCCCATGGTCGCCCAGCGGACGGACGCCGGCTGGGTGTCGATGCTGGCCTGCGCCCACGCGTCGCGGACCTTCATCGGGTTGTTCCACCACAGGAACGGCGAGCGCCACATGTAGTGACCGAACTTGCCGCCGTGATTGGCGGAGTTGTAGCTGACGGTCGTGAAGCTGTTGATCTGGTGCAGGCCGCGGAAAGCCTGGCCCCAGCGCTGCGCCCAGGTCTGGCCGCCGGTGCTGTCCTCCAGGATCAGGCAGGTGAAGAGGCTCATCCACTCGACGTCGTTCTGACCCCAGCGCGCGTCCGTGTTCGCGAGCTTGTTGTCGGTGTGGTTGGAGCAGCCGGTGAAGTAGAAGCCGGTGCCGGAGCCGTGGCCCTGCCAGTAGGTGAGGTCCACGTCGTCGGCCCAGTTGGTGTCGTCACCGCCGGCGAACGCCGGGTCCTTGAAGTCGCTCTCCCACGCGTTGGCGTTGAGCCAGCTGAAGTCGCGGGCGATGCCGTGGTTGCTCGCCTCGGTGTTGAAGGTGCCGATGTTGGCGACGGTGTTGGGCAGGCCGGAGCAGTTGCCGGTGCCCTCGCTGCCGACCTGGGTGCCGACCGCCTGGCTCTTGAACTGCTGCTCGGGCCGCGGCTCCTGGCCAGGTCCCGGCTGCGGCAGCTCGGCGCCGACCGCGGCGGGCAGGGTGATGGCCTGGGGTGCGCCACCGTCGTCGTTGCGACCGGCGCAGCGGAACGAGGGCTCGATCTTGTCGACCTTCTCCTCCAGCGGCGGGGCCACGTAGACGTAGCTCACCTCGGGCTTCACCGAGGCGCCCAGGTACTTCTGGCACAGCTTGGCGCCGTACTCGAGGTCGTTCACCTTGACGGTGCCGGCCTTGTCGTAGGTGCGGGCGGCGTGGTTGACCGCCGTCACGCCCTGCGCGTCGAACGAGACGCGGATGTTCGCGCCCTCGCCCTCCAGCGGAAGGCCGTCGAGCTGGAACGTGTACGAGACGCTCGTGTCGAGATTGGCCGTGAGTGCGTTGCGCCCGTTGGTGTCCGACAGTTCGAACGTCGTGTACTGCGCGCTGGGCGTCGCGTTGGCCGGCAGCACACCCGCTGCTCTCAGGCCTTCCTGCGCGCGTTTGGCCGCGTCCTCCGCGGGGATGGTCTTGATGCGCTTGATCGCCTCGGTGTCGAGCGCGGTCTGCGTGGTGGCGTTGCCGTCCTCGTCGGGCCTGCCCTGTCCTTTGTCGACAGTGGGTAAGTACTGGTAGCGCTGCTCGTCCGCGAAGGACACCGCGCCCGCCTCGGATCTCTGGACGTCTTTGAGTCCGAACGCCCGTTGCAGCTTCTGCGCCTGTTCCTGGTCGAGACCGGAGCTCTTCACCCCGTAGACGGGCAATTCCGTGGCGTCGGCGGTCGCGACGCCGACCACTCCCGCGGTGACGAGACTGGACAGGGCCAGCACCACCGTCAGCTTGCGTTGCATGTCTGTTCCCTCCCTTGGGGACGGCCGGCTGCAGGGGCCGACCGTCTGACAGGAGGATCTGGCGTTATTCGCCGTGATACCGAGAGTGGACTTTTACCGCGGGCGCACCACTCGAACGGCCGTAATTCTGTAACACCCTTGGGGCAACAAGGGACTTAGAGGCGGACACTTGGGTACTTGATGCCCGCACCGGTGTTCAGCACGACCACTTCGTCCTCCGCGCTGAGCCAGCCGTCCGCGCGCAGTGACCGGACCGCGCTGATCGTCGCGGCCCCTTCCGGGCACAGGAACACGCCTTCGAGGCGGGCGGTCTCGGCGCGGTCGGCCGCGATCTGCTCGTCGGTCACCGCCACCGCCGTGCCATTGGTTTCCCTGATGGCCTGGAGGATGATGAAGTCCCCCAACGGTTTCGGCACGTTGATGCCGAACGCGTCGGTGTAGGCGGCGTCCCAGAAGGTCGATTCCGCCTTGCCCTCGTCGAACGCCTTCACGATCGGCGCGCACCCGGTGGACTGCACGGCGACCAGGCGCGGCAGCTTGCCGTCGATCCAGCCGAGCTCGCGCATCTCGTGCAGCGCCTTGTGAATCCCGATCAGGCCGACCCCGCCACCCGTCGGGTAGATGATCACGTCGGGAACGCGCCAGCCGAGTTGCTCGGCGATCTCGTAGCCCATCGTCTTCTTGCCCTCGATGCGGTAGGGCTCGCGCAGCGTGGAGGCGTCGAACAGGTCGACGTCCGCGATGGCCTTGGCGGCGTCGGCGATGGTGCCCGGCACGATCCGCAGCTCGGCGCCGCTCGCCTCGACCTCCTCGCGGGTGATCAGCGGGGCGTCCTCGGGCATCGCGATCACGCTGCGGATGCCCGCGCGCGCCGCGTACAGGGCCCAGGCGGCGCCCGCGTTGCCGTTGGTCGGCATCTTGATGCCCTCGATGCCGAGCTCCTTGGCCCTGGCGACGCCGACCGCCGCGCCACGGGCCTTGAACGAGCCGGTCGGGATGAGCGACTCGTCCTTCATGAGGACGTTCGCGTCCAGTGCCCGGCTCAGTGCCGGCAACGCGACGAGCGGGGTCATGCCCTCGCCGAGGCTGAACGCCGGGTCGGGGTCGCGGACCGGGAGGACGTCGCGATAACGCCACAGCGAGTTGTCGTTCGTGGGCCTGCCGACCTCGGTCAGGTCGTAGCGCGCCAGCAGTGGCGACGCGCACTCGTGGCAGAGGTTCTGGACGGCGTTGGCGTCGTGTTCGCGGCCGCAACGGGCGCATTCCAGATGCGAGAGCATGACTTCATGCATACAGGCGGATGAGCCGGCATGTAAGCCGGATCCTGTTCGTGGGACCGAGGTCCCAGTCGGCGGCCATCCATCTGGGCCTGCCGTTGCCGACAGGCTCTAGCAGCCTACCCGCGAGCATCGGGCGGGCAGCCCTCGAACGCTCGCGCAGCACCATCACTTGCGATCCGGTGCCCTCTTGGCCTTGCTCCGGGTGGGGTTTACCTAGCCGCCCCAGTCACCTGGGGCGCTGGTGGTCTCTTACACCACCGTTTCACCCTTACCGCGGCTTTCGCCGAGGCGGTCTGTTCTCTGTGGCACTGTCCCGAGGGTCACCCCTGGTTGCCGTTAACAACCACCCTGCCCTGTGGAGTCCGGACTTTCCTCGACACTCGCGTGCCGCGGCCGCCCTGCCGACTCATCCGCGCTGGTGAGGATATCCCAGCCGCTGGGAGTGGTTGTCCACCGGTGCGGACGTTGGTTGACTTCGGGCATGACACGACGTCGCCACGTCGACTACGGCCGCGTGGCAGCAAGCCTGTGTTGCCTCCGCTGAGTGCGTTCTTCGTGCCCGCGACCTCAGGGAGTGCCTTGTCATGTCCGATCTGCTGATCATCTCCGGTGCACCGTCCCACTCCGCGCCGACCGGTGTCGTCGTGTCGTTCGTGGAGGAGCAGCTGCGGGCCGCCGGGCACCGCGTGTCGTTGCTCGACGTGCGGTCGTTGCCGACGTTGTCGCTGCTCACCGAGGACCTGCGCGATCCGGAGATCGCCGACGCCGTGAGCAGCGTGCTGTCCGCGGACGGAGTGGTGGTGGCCTCGCCGGTGTACCGCGCGGCGTACAGCGGGCTGGTGAAGGCGTTGCTCGACCTGCTGCCGAAGAAGGCGTTGCGCGGGCGTGCCGTGCTGCCGCTGGCGACAGGTGGCAGCCAGGGCTTCCTGGTGGCGATGGACTACGCGCTGCACCCGTTGCTCGCGGCCAAGGGCGCGGACCAGGTGGTGCGCGGTGAGTTCGTGCTGGACCAGAACGTGAGCACGCCCGGAGCGGCCGCCGCTCTGGAGGCGGCGGCCGACCGGTTCACCGCGGCGCTGACGCCCCGGCTGCGCAAGGTCAGCTGATCTTTCACAGCTCGCGGACGAAGCAGGGCCGCGGCGAGCGCCTTGCAGTACCTCACCCCAGGTGCGAGGTGTCGTTCACGAGCTTCACCGACGCGGGCCCGTCCGGGTAGAACTCGGCGATCGAGATGCCGGTGAGGTCGAGGTGCATCCGGAACAGGAACTGCGGCCCGGCGTCCAGCGCCTGACGGAGCATGGTCTTGATCGGCGTGACGTGGCTGACCAGCACCAGCGTCTTGCCGCCGTACCGCGCGATGATGTCCGCGCGCGCCTTGCGCACCCGCGCGTGCACCTCGTCGAAGCTCTCCCCGTTCGGCGGCTTCACGCTCGTGTCGCCCAGCCACCGCTGATGCAACTCGGGGTCCTGCGCGCTCGCCTCGGCGAACGTCAGCCCTTCCCACGTGCCGAAGTCGGTCTCGATGAGCCCCTGATGGGTGACGACCTCCAGCCCGATCCGGTCCGCGAGCTTCGCCGCCGTCTGCTGCGCCCTTTGGAGTGGCGAGGAGATGACGGCCGCGATGCCGTCCATTTTGGACAGCCGTGCCGCCGCCTTCTCCGCCTGCTCCAGCCCGAGCTCCGTCAGCGGGTGATCGCCCCGCCCCGAGTACCGCCGGTCGACCGACAGCCGCGTCTGCCCGTGCCGCAACAGGATCACCCGCGTGGGCTCCCCCATCGCGCCACTCCAGTGCGGCTGCTTGGCGCCTTCGGCCTTCGCCTGAGGTTCGTTCCCGGCGTCCATGGCCTCGTTCGCGAGCCGATCGGCCTGCTTGTTGCGCTCGCGCGGAATCCACTCGTACGTGACCTTCCCGAAGGCGTCCGCGACCTCCTGCGCCTCCCGAGCGAGCGGCTGCATCGAGGGGTGCTTGATCTTCCAGCGCCCGGACATCTGCTCGACGACGAGCTTGGAGTCCATCCGCACGTCCACGGTCTCGGCGTTCAGCTCCCTGGCCGCCCTGAGCCCCGCGATGAGCCCCTGGTACTCGGCCACGTTGTTGGTGGCGACACCGATGAACCCCTTGCGCTCGGCCAGCGTCTCGCCAGTGAGCTTGTCCCGCACAACCGCGCCGTATCCAGCAGGACCGGGGTTGCCCCGCGAGCCGCCGTCAGCCTCGACGATCACCTTCACGGGCCGATCGTAGCCCCGCGTTCAGGCCCCTCCGGACGCCCTGTATTCTGTTCACATCAGTCTGGGTGGCGGAATGGCAGACGCGCTAGCTTGAGGTGCTAGTGCCCGAAAGGGCGTGGGGGTTCAAGTCCCCCCTCGGACACTGATAACGCCGAAAGGGCGGATGCTCACCAAGAGCATCCGCCCTTTCGGCGTTATGGACGGGCCGTTCAGGTCCGCCTCGGCGGGTCCTCCAGGATCTCGGCCAGGCGGAGGGTGTCGTTCAGGTACCGCTCGTAGGGGAAGCCCGCGCCGAGCAGGGCGGTGCGCAGTTCGTCGTACATCGGCTTCCCGTTGTCGTGGAACGCTTTGGCGCCGGCCTCGGTGAGACTGACCAGACGACGGCGCGCGTGCTCGGGGTCGACGCGGACCTCCACGTGGCCCGCCGCCTCCAGTGGCCGCAGGGCCCTGCTGATCGCCGGGTCGGACACCGACAACGCCTGCGCGAGCTGGTGCTGCGTCGCCGGCTGGATCTCCTCCAGCGTGCCCAGCAACCGGATCTGGCTGTAGGTGAGCCCGTCCTGGTCGGCCTCCCGCTGCCGGGCGGCTTCTCCGAGCAGGTACACGACCCGGTGCAACAGGTCAGCAAGTCCGTCGTCCACGTGTCGATCATACCTCAATGTTGCGTGGTTAATATTAACCATGCAACACTCGGGTCATGGACACCTACTCCTACCTCGCCAAGACCTCGTTTCCCCTGCTCTGGCTGCTGATCGCGGTTGTCGGCGCGGTCGTGCGCACCCGCCACAGCCCGTCCCTCGCGGCGAAGCTCGAGACCTGGCAGCGGTGGTGGGCCGGCGCCGCGCTCGGCTGCGGCAGCCTGTGGCTCGTCATCGCGTTCCTCGCCGTCCCGGACGAGATGGCGGCCACCATCGGCTTCGCCCGCACCCCGTTCGAGTTCGAGATCGCCTTCGCCAACCTCGCTCTCGCGGTCCTGGCCTTCCGCGCCGCGTCCGCGTCGGCCACCACCAGGGAACGCGTGCTCGTCGGCCTGGGTGCCGGGATGTTCCTGTGGGGCGCGGCGATCGGGCACGTCCACCAGTGGTTCGCGGCCGGCAACCACGCGCCGGGCAACACCGGCGGGATCCTGATCTACGACGTGCTCGTGCCCGCGGTGCTGATCGTCCTCGCGCACCGGGCGCAGCGGCTGGCCAGGGCGAACGAGCCTGCTCTCGCGTTGTAGGTTCCGGACATGACCAAGGCCGCCCCGGAACTGCTGGAGATCGCCTCCGCACTACTGCCTGAGGTGAGGCTGGACGGCGCCTTCGCCGCGGCCGACGGCAACGTCCACGACGTGCTGCTGATCCCCGGCGTCGCCGCCGTGCGGGTGAGCAGGCGGCCGCTGGGCGCCGTGTCGATGCCCCGCCGGGTGGAGGTGTTGCGGCAACTGGCGTCCGCCGGGCTGCCGTTCCAGGTGCCGGAGCCGCTCACTCCCGTGACGACGTTCGGCGACCGGGCCGCGGTCGCCGTGTCGTGGATCGACGGCGTCGCCCTGCCCGCAGGCGCCGGAGATCCCGCGCAGGTGGCCGAGGTGCTGGAGGCCGTTCGTTCAGTGCCGCTCGGCGGTTCGCTGCTGGCAGCCCTGGACGATCGGGCACAGGGTCCGTCGTGGTCGGCGGTCATCGCCGAGGAGATCCTTCCTCGCCTGCCCGTTCGGTGGCGGACCGAGGGAGAACGGCGCCTGGACGCCGCCCTGGCGTTGGAACCCGTGCCCGATGCCTTGGTGCACGGCGATCTCGGCGGTTCCAACGTGCACTGGTCGGCGGACGGGAAGCTGCTCGGCGTCCTCGACTGGGACATGGCCATGCCGGGAGACCCCGCCATCGACGCCGCGCTGATGGCCTGGCACGGCTGGGACAACGTCCGTCGCGCCGTTTCCGGCGTCACCTACCGCCGGGCTCGCACCTGGGACGCCCTGTTCGGCGTCGGTCACCTGGTCGCCGCCATGAACGGCCGGCCCATGACCAGCCCCGACGGCTTCGTCGCCGCGATCGTTCCCTGGCTGGAAGCCGACGCCCGTCAGGCCTGAGGTGACGTGCGGGCCCGGAGAATGCCCTCGACCGCCTCGCGGAACGTGTCGCCGATCGGGCCCGGATCCGCCAGGCAGCCGGCCGCCATCGCACCATCGCGCAGCATGACGAAGTGCCGGCCGTCGAGTTCGGCGGGACTGTCGCCGACGCGGGCGAGAAGACCCGTGACGGTGTCGAGGAACCACTTGCGGTGTGCCTGCACCGCGATGTGCACGGGATGCGTGGGGTCGGCGTACTCCGCCACGGCGTTGAGGAACGCGCAGCCGCGGAAGCCCTCGATCTGGATGTGCCCGGCGATTCCCCTCGCGACGGCGCGCACGGCGTCCGCGTCGTTCGTCGCCGCGGCCACACCCGCCTCCACGTTCTGGCGGGTCGCCCTGTCCGCCTCCGCCAGGTAGGCGAGGACCAGGTCCTCCTTGCCCGCGAAGTGGCGGTACATGGTGGCGCGGGTCACCTTCGCCTCGGCGAGGATGCGGTCGACTCCGACGGAGTGCAGGCCTTCCGCGTAGAACAGGCCGCTGGCCGTTCCCAGCAGGCGGTTTCGGGCGTCGGAGACGGTACGGGTCACCCCTTCGACGGTAGCAGAGAGAACGTTCGGTCTTGACAGCGTCGGCGGGCTGCTGACAGTCTCGAAGTAGAAAGAACGTTCTCCCTACCTCAAGGACACCTCGTGAGCATCGACGCAGCCCCATCCGCGACCCTCGCCCCCGCCCTCCGCACGCTCTACCTGGTCCGTTTCGGTTTCGCGATCGTGTGGGCGGTGCTGCTGTTCCTCACCGGGACCGAGATCGGGCCGGTCAGCGGCACGTTGCTGGTGCTCTACCCGCTCTTCGACGTGGCCGCGATCGTCGTCGACAGCCGCGCGGCACGGGCAGGCCGGGCTTCCGCCGCTCTCTACGCCAACATCGCCGTCAGCACGCTCGCGGCGGCCGGTCTGGCGTTCGCCGTGACGTCCGGGATTCCGGACGTGCTGCGGGTGTGGGGTGTATGGGCTGTCGTGTCCGGCGTGGCGCAGCTGGCGGCCGGTCTCGTTCGCCGGAGCCTCGGCGGTCAGTGGCCGATGATCATCAGCGGTGCCATCTCCACGCTCGCGGGCACGTCGTTCTTCCTGCAGGCGGGCGCGGAGAACGCGACGCTGAGCAACCTCGCCGGCTACGCGGCGATCGGCGGTGTGTTCTTCCTCGTCTCGGCGCTGCGGCTGCGTCGCACGCGGGGCGAGTGACGAGAAAAGGGGACCGCCCGGCCGGGCAGTCCCCTCGTCAGTTCCGGATCTTGCGGGCTACAGGCCCGATTCCGTGGTGCGGACCAGGATCGCGCCGCACTCCTCACAACGCACGACCTCGTCGGCCGCGGCTTCCTTGAGCTTCGACACCGCGCTGCGGTCCAGTTCGATCCGGCACGCGCCGCAACGGCGGGACTGGATCAGGGCCGCGCCGATGCCGCGCTGTTCGCGCTGGCGGTCGTAGGCCTTGAGCAGGTCGTCCGGGAAGCCCTTCGCCATCACCGAACGGTCGGCGGTGCGGCGGGTCTCGGTCGACTCCAGGTCGGCGAGGGCCTCGTCACGGCGGCGGCTCGCGTCTTCCAGGGCGGTGCGGGCCTTGTCGAGTTCCACGCGCGCGAAGGACGCGTCGGCGTCGACGGCCTCGCGGCGTTCCATCAGTTCCAGCAGGTCGTCCTCGAGGACGCCCTGGCGGCGCTGGATGGTGGCCAGTTCGTGTTCCAGTTCGGTGAGCTGCTTGGCACCGACCGAGCCTGACTGCATCAGCTTGCGGTCGCGCTCCCCGCGGGCACGGACCTGCTCGATCTCGGTCTCCTGGCGCTTCACGTCGCGGTCGAGGTCGGTGAGCGTCGTCTCCACGGCCACCAGTGCGTCCTGCTTGGTCCGCAGCTGCTGCTCGACCTCGTTGATCTCCGCGATCACGGGCAGCGTGCGGCGACGGTGGGTGACACGCGCCAGTTCGGCGTCGACCTCGGCCAGGTCGAGCAGCCTGCGCTGCACTGCGGGATCGGCTTTCACGCATGTCCTCCTGCTGCTGTGCTCGTCGCACCGACGGTCCACGGATCGGTCCGGCGAGTGGAGACGAGTACGTCGACCCTACCGCCGAAGGCCTGCCGCAGGATCTCCGCCGCCTGCTCGCACCACGGCCACTCGCTGGCCCAGTGCGCGACGTCGACCAACGCGGGGCCGCCGGACTCGATGTGCTCTGAAGCCGGGTGGTGCCTGAGGTCGGCCGTGACATAGGCGTCGACGCCGGCGCGCTTCACCACGTCCAGGAAGCCGTCGCCCGCCCCGCCGCACACCGCGACCCGTGTGATCAGGCGTTCCGGGTCTCCCGCCGCGCGCACGCCCTGCACGGTGACGGGCAGCGCGTCGGCCACCCGCTGGGCGAACGCGCTGAGCGGCTCGGGTTCCGCGAGCTCGCCGATGCGGCCGGAGCCCGTCCCCGGCACGTCCGCCGAGGGGTCGAGCGGGCCGGTGACCGTGAGCCCGATGGCCTTCGCGAGCGCGTCCGAGACGCCCGGCAGAGCCGAGTCGGCGTTGGTGTGCGCGCAATACAAGGCGGCGCCGTTCCGGATCAGCTTGTGCACCAACGCACCCTTGGGGTCGTCGGCCGGAACCCCGTTGACGCCCTTGAGGAGCAACGGGTGGTGCGCTAGCAGGAGCTGCGCGCCGCGTTCGACCGCCTCGTCCACAGTGGACGACGTCGGGTCGACGCAGACCAGGACCCTGCCGACCTCCTCCTGCGGATCACCGCAGACCAGGCCGACCGCGTCCCACTTCTCGGCGGTCTTCGGCGGATACGCGGACTCCAGGACCGCGATCACGTCGGCGAGCTTCAAGCCAGTTCCTCCATCACTACCCGCAACGCGTCCACGAGCACGGCGAACTCCTCCGGCGGCCGGATCGCCACGCGCAGGTAGGTGTCGTCAAGTCCGGGGAACGTGTCGCAGCGGCGTACCGCGATCCCCTTGTCCCGCAACGCTTGTCGCGTGCCTCTAGGCGCCCTGATCAGCAGGAACGGCCCTTTCGGAGCAACGACTACGAGGTCTTGGAGTTGCTCCAACGCGTAGGCCGCGTGGCGTTCGGCCTCCTGGGCGAACCGCGCGGACTGCTCGAGCGCCTCCGGCTCGCAGCACGCCGTGATCGCCTCCAGCGTGAGGCTGCCCACGGGCCAGTGCGGCCGGCCGTGCGCCAGCCGCGCGAGGGTCTCCGGGTCGCCGAGGAAGTAGCCGGCGCGCAGGCCGGCGAGGCCCCAGGTCTTGGTGAGGCTGCGCAGAACCAGCACTTCGGGGTCGTGCGCGAGCGACTCGGGCTCGCCGGGGACGGCGTCCATGAACGCCTCGTCGACGACCAGCCGGCCGGGCAACGCCTTGAGCTTCACGGCCTCGTGCAGCACCGACGTCGGGTTCGTGGGGTTGCCGATGACGGTCAGGTCGGCGTCCGACCGCACGTCGCGCAGCTGGAAGTCGCCGTCGAGCAGCACGTGTTCGACCGGAATTCCGGCATCGCGAAAAGCCACCTCGGGCTCGGTGAACCCGGGGTGGACGATCGCGGCACGGCGCGGCGCG
Organism: Lentzea sp. NPDC092896; assembly: GCF_044754905.1. Taxonomy (NCBI): domain Bacteria; kingdom Bacillati; phylum Actinomycetota; class Actinomycetes; order Pseudonocardiales; family Pseudonocardiaceae; genus Lentzea; species Lentzea sp. NPDC092896. The sequence continues at coordinate 473,069 of NZ_JBIVPX010000006.1, read as the reverse complement.
AGCTTCGGCAGCAGCGCGAAGCCCTCCGCGGCACCGTTGAGCAGCAGAACCTCGTCCGGTGAGCGCCCGTGGCGGCGTGCGACGGCCTCACGAGCGCGTTCTTCAGCCGGTTTCGAGGGGTAACGCCCGAGTCCGTCGAGCGCCGCGGCCAGCCGTTCGCGCAGCCAATCGGGCGGGTGCGGCACCCGCACGTTGACGGCGAAGTCGGCGAGACCTGGCGCGGCGTCGACGTCACCGTGGTGGCGCAGATCTGAGCTGGTCATCGCCGGAAATTCTAGGCGACGGGCTCAGGTGCCCGCGTCACTGCATGTAGCGGCGGAGCTCGGTGAGGTGGCTGATCAGCTCGTCCAGCTGGAAGGCGTCGAGCTGCGCGGACTCACCGGGCGGGGTGCGGAAGCAGACGCGACCCTTCTCGTTGAGGTACACCTCGAACGCACGACGGCGCCCGAGGGCGTCGGTACACCCGATGATCTCCCGTTGCGGGGGCACGTCGGTACCTGTCTGCATGGGCGGCCTCCATGTCGTTTGTCCATACATCTTGCGACAGCGGTTGAGCGTTACCGTGCGGCGGCACCACTTAGGCTGCGTTCCATGCACGTCTCGTTCGTCTGCACCGGCAACATCTGCCGGTCCCCCGTGGCAGCGCTCGTCTTCCGAGAATGGCTGTCCCGGGAAGGATTGTCCTCCGAGGTCCGGGTGTCCAGTGCCGGAACCGGTGGATGGCACGTCGGCGACCCCGCCGACCCCCGCGCACTGAAGACCTTGGCGGACAACGGATATCCCACCGACCACGTCGCCGCACAGGTCGGTCCCGGCCACCTGGACGCCGATCTGCTGGTGGCGCTCGATTCCGGCCACGCCCGCGCGTTGCGCCGGATGGCCGATCCCGATCGCGTCCGGCTGCTCCGTTCGTTCGATCCGGACGCCGACGGCGCGGACGTGCCGGATCCGTACTACGGCGACGATTCCGGGTTCGACGAGGTGCTCGTCATGACCGAGGCGGCGATGCCGGGATTGATCGCGTGGGTTCGCGAGCGGCTCTGAGGACGAAGCAGCAGTCACCTCGGGCCACCGCTGCCGAGGCGGCCGGTCTGCGGTGGCTGCGCGTCGACGGCGGCCCGCCGATCCCGTTCGTGCACAGCGCCGAGGGTGGCACGCTGGTGATCGACGAGATCCCGGCCGGCGAACCGGATCTTCAGGCGGCCGTGACCTTCGGCCGCCGCCTGGCCGCCCTGCACCTCGCCGGGGCCGACGCGTTCGGCTCCGCACCGCCCGGCGGTCCGCGCGAGGCCACGATCGGCATGGCGCCGATGGTCAACGAGCCCGCGCCGGAGTGGCCGTCGTGGTTCGCGTCACAACGCATCGAGCCGTACGCGCGGCAAGCGGGCATCGACGTGAGCGAGGTGTGCGCGCGGATCAGCGAGATCGCCGGTCCGCCGGAACCTCCCGCACGGCTGCACGGCGACCTGTGGAGCGGCAACGTGCTGTGGGGCGCCGACGGCCAGGTGTGGCTGATCGACCCCGCGGCCCACGGCGGGCATCGGGAGAGCGACCTCGCGATGCTCCGGCTCTTCGGCTGCCCGTTCCTCGACCACGTGCTGGGCGCCTACCAGGAGGTGGCGCCGCTGGCGGACGGCTGGCAGGCGCGGGTGCCGTTGCACCAGCTGTTCCCGCTGCTCGTGCACGCCGTGCTGTTCGGCGGCGGCTACCGGTCGGAAGCCTTGGCCGCGGCCCGCGCCGCCCTGCGAGGATGAGGTTCATGGACCTCACCGGCTGGACCTGGCTCAACGAACCGCGGAAGTGGTCGACCGACCCCCTGACCGTGCACGCCGACCCGAGCAGCGACTTCTGGCGCCTCACCGGCAACGGCATCGTCCGCGACAACGGCCACCTCTACGGCGTGAGCCTGACGGGCGACTTCACCATCACGGCGACGTTCACCGGCGAGTACGCGGCGCAGTACGACCACGCCGGCGTCGGGCTGCTGATAGACGGCGAGAACTGGATCAAGGCCGGGGTCGAGGTGTTCGACGGGAAGCGGCAGGCCAGCACGGTGGTCACGCGCGGCTTCTCGGACTGGAACCTGGCGCTCATCGAGCCGTTCGAGCGCTTCACCATCAGCGCCGAACGCAAGGGTGACGCGGTGTGGGTCAGGTACGGGGTCGACGGCCAGGAGCCGGTGAACCTGCTGCGCAAGGCCTACTTCCCGCCGGACGAGGAAGCCAAGGTCGGGATCATGGCCGCCAGTCCCGAGGGTGAGGGGTTCGTGACCCAGTTCCACGAGGTCCAGCTCACGCATCTACCGTGAGGACGTGCGGTTCAAGTTCCTCCTCAAGCCGGGCTGGCTGGCGCTGACCCTGGCCGTCTGGGTGTTCGCGGGTGCCTGCGTCTACTTCCTGTCGCCGTGGCAGTTCGGCCGCAACGACGAGCGGCAGCAGCAGAACTCCGCCATCACCAAGTCGTTGAAGAGCGATCCCGCCCAGTTCGGCGCGCAGCACGACGAGTGGCAGAAGGTCGAGATCAAGGGCCGCTACCTGCCGGAACTGGAAGCACTCGCGCGGCTGCGGACCGTCCAGGGTGAGGCGGCGTTCGAGGTCATCACGCCGTTCGAGACCAGCACGGGCCACAAGATTCTGATCGACCGCGGGTACGTGCGGCCGGTCAACGGCATCAAGCCGCCGGACTTCGCGAAGCCGCCGGCAGAAGAAGTCACGCTCATCGGGCTCGCGCGGCCCAACGAGTCGAACGACCAGCCCGCGTTCCAGCAGGACGGGCGCCGGCAGATCTACTCGATCAACAACAACGCCGTGGGCGCGGGCATCGAGCCCGGCTACTACCAGCTGATCGAGAACCAGCCTGGCGCGCTGGACACGTTGCCGTTGCCCCGGCTCGAGTCCGGGCCGTTCTTCTCCTACGCGCTGCAGTGGATCGCGTTCGGGGTCATGGCGGTCGGCGGCTGGCTGTACTTCACGATCCGCGAGGCACGGCCGGGCGGCGTGCTCTACGAGGGCAAGAAGAAAAAGAAGTCGATCGCCGAGCTACTTGCGGAAGAGAGCGACGAAGGCGCTGACGACGCCGGCGCCGAAGCCGACGACGCGGGACAGCTCCACGGCACGCGTCACGTGACCTGAGTCCGGGTTGCGGCCGTGGCCGAGCACCGGGCGCTCTTCGACGCCGTGCGAGTAGACGGTGCGGCCGCCCAGGCGGATCTCCAGAGCACCGGCGAACGCCGCCTCGACCTGGCCCGCGTTGGGCGACGGGTGCGCTGACGCGTCCCGGCGCCAGGTCTCCAGGGCCTGCGAGGCCGAGCCGCCGACGACCGGGGCACCGCCGACCGTGAGCAAGGCCGCCAGGCGCGACGGCAGCAGGTTCAGCAGGTCGTCGAGCCGGGCCGAGGCCCAGCCGAACTTCAGGTAGCGCGGCGACTTGTGGCCGACCATCGCGTCCAGCGTGTTGGCGGCGCGGTAGCCCAGCAGGCCGGGGACCCCGTAGACCGCGCCCCAGAACAACGGCGCCACGACGGCGTCCGAGGTGTTCTCGGCCACGGACTCCACGGTCGCGCGCGCCAGGCCCGACGTGTCCAGGCGAGCAGCGTCACGGCCGCACAGGTTCGGCAACCGGTCACGGGCGGCGTCGAGGTCGCCGTCGGCCAGTTCGCGGCCCATCGACGTGCCCTCGGTGGCCAGGGAGTTGCCGCCCAGCACCACCCAGGTCGCCGCGCCCGTCACCAACGCCTGCGTCAGCCAGTTGCGGCGCGCGAGCCGCTCCACGGCGACACCGGCGGCCACGGTCCCGCCGACCAGCACGGCCGTGTAGGCCACACCGGCGGCCTGCGAGTCGGCGTAGAGCCGCTTCTCGAGGGCCGCGGCCGACGACCCGAATGCCGCTACCGGGTGAAATCGGCGAGGATCACCGAACACCGCGTCCGCCGCCACGCCCAGCAACAACCCCAACGCGCGACCCGCACCCACGGCAGCCTCCCCAGCTCGTCGAAGGCACCGTAGCGCCGCAGCACACCCGCACGCGCATTAGGGTGGCCGGTCGTGGAGCACAAGCGGCTGAAGCTGTACGCCTATCTGGACGCGCGCGATCACCAGCGCACGTACCTGGCGATCATGCGGCTGTTCACCTCCACGCTGCTGGCGGACCTCAGCGCGGGCGAGGTCGCCGGCGCGCTGGCGGGCCAGGAGCGCGAGGGCAGGGTCGAGCAGGGCGAGAGCCGCATCGAGAACGTCATCAACCGCCTCAAGCAGCTGGTCGAGTGGGGCAACCTGGTCCAGGGCCGGCGCGAGGTCGTCGCGGCCAGCATCGCCGAGTTCCAGCACGGCAGCGTCCGCTACCAGGTCTCCAAGCTCGCCGTCCGCGTCCAGCGCGACGTCGACGAGCTGCTGCGGGTTCCCGAGGGTGCCCGCGAGGTCTCCCGCGAGCTGCTGCCCGCCATCGAACGCGGCCTCAACGAACTGGGTGGCAGCCTCTCCGTCGCCCTGCTCAACGAGGGCGACAAGACCCGGGAGCTGCTGGCCGAACGCGTCACGACGCTGTTCCTGCAGCACGCCGAGCTCGCGGCGACGGTCCGCGACTTCTACGCCTACCTCGGCCAGGTCGTCACCAGGAACCACCTCGCGCCCGAGGAGATCGCCGGCTTCCGGAACCTGCTGGTCGAGTACATCCAGCGGGTCGTCGAGGACGTCCTGAAGTACACGCCCCCGATCGCGGAGGCCCTGGCCGGCTTCACGAAGGCCCGCACCGAACTCCTGCGGCTCCTCGGCACCGACCTCGGCCTCAACGTCGAACGCGCCCGCGGCCGCACGCCGGAGGACTGGCAGGAGCTGACGGACTGGTTCGTCGACCGCCCAGGCCGCCCGAGCCAGGTCACGGCGCTGCGCGAGGCCACGGCCCGCGCGATCGGCAGCCTCCTGGCCAGCGTGAAGCGCGCGACGTCCGGCGGTGGGCTGCTGCCAGGACGCCGCGCCGAACTGCTGAAGCTCGCGAGCTGGTTCGACAACTCGACCCGCGAAGAGGCGCACGAGATCTACGCCTCCGCGTTCGGTCTCTACAGCGCACGGCACCTCTCCCCCGCGCCGGAACACGACTCGGACAACGAGCGCACGCCGTGGCGCGACGGCCCGGTCTGCGACGTCACGGTGTCGGTGCGCACGAGAGGCGACCGGGGCGGGCGCGGCAGGCCGTCCAGGATCCTCGACGACCCGATGACCGAGCAGTCGCTGCTGGCGGAGGCCCGGGAGGCCGACGAGATCCGCGCACGGCACGTCGCGGAACTGACCAAGGCCGCCGGAAACCTGGAGAACTCCACGCTCACGCACGGCGCGTTGGAGGTCTTCTGCGAGCTGCTGACGCTCGCGATGGCCCAGCGCGACTCCCCGCACGACAGCGGATCGGCCAGCGACCCCGTGCGCGGCCTCAAACTCGAGATCGCCCACGGAACGACGACTCAGATCAGGTCGGCCGCCGGGACGCTCACCCTGCACGACGCGACGGTGGCACTGAAGCAATGAACCACTTGGACAACCTCTCCGACATCGACGCCGCCAACGTGGTGCGGTGCGCGCGAACGTTGCTGCGCAGGCCTTTGCTGCGTTCCGACGGCCCGGACGGCGAGCTGCTCAGCCTCGTCTACCGGCACCGGGCGACCCTGCAGGACCTGTTCGCTGGCCTGCTCGGCTACCGGCTGGTCGTGGAACGCCGGTTCGCGCGGCTCTACAAGTCGGGCCCCGGCAACGACGACACGCGCGGCGTGCTCAGCATGTCCCCGCGCGGCTACGCGTACCTGGCCCTCACGCTCGCGGTCCTCACCGGCATCGGCCGGCAGACGCTGCTGTCCCGCCTGGTGGCCGACATCCGTTCCGCCGCAGTCGAAGCGGGCATCGACGCACCGGACGACGTCACCGAACGGCGTGCCCTCACCGCGGCCCTGCGCCACCTCGTGTCCCTCGGTGTGATGCACGAGACCGAGGGTTCGGTCGCCCAGGACCTGCTGCCCCAGGAAGCGTTGATCACGATCGACACCGACCTGCTGGGCCAGCTCGTCACGGGTCCGGTCGGCGAGGCCCAGAACCCCGCCCACCTCATCGAACTCGCGGCACGTCCGGGTCCGCGCGGCATCGAGCACGCGGTGCGGCGCAAGCTGGTCGAAACACCGCTGGTGCTCTACGCGGACCTGCCGGACGAGCAGGCGGAGTGGCTGCGCCGCAACCAGCGCAAGGAGACGGCTTTGCTGGAGCAGGCTTTCGGCCTGCACACCGAGTGCAGGGTCGAGGGCGTGCTCGCCGCCGACCCCGAGGACTTCCTGACCGACCTGTCGTTCCCCGGCGTCTCGACGGTCGCGCGCATCACGTTGCTCGCGTTGCCGGATCTGCTGGACAGCGAGGAAGAAGACGCGCCCGCACGGCACGTCGTCACCGTCGAACGGCTGCGCGAGGTCTGCGCCGGGCTGGTCGAGGACTATCCCGCGGCGTGGTCGAAGCAGTTCACCGAGGATCTCGACCGGCTCGTCGCCGAGGTGACGGAGTTGTTGCGCCGCATGGGTTTGGCGGCACCACTGGAAGACGGCGCGTGGGCCGTCAGCGCGGCCGCGCACCGCTGGCTGCCGTCCCCGGACGGCGACCCGGAACGAGAACAACCGGAACAACCCGTCGTGGTGTCCGAAGTACCGAGCTGGTCCCTGTTCGACGAGGAGAACGTTTCATGAGCAGGTGGCGGCTGCACCGCGGCGGCGTGGTCAACATCTGGCAATACACCGAGCAGACGTTCGACTTCTCCGGTGGCCGCGCGATCTTCCAGGGCACCAACGGTTCCGGCAAGTCCCGCACGCTGGAGCTGCTGCTCCCGCTGTGCCTGGACGGCGACCTGCGGCAGCTCGGCTCCAAGGGCTTCGACACGGTCAGCCTGCGGCGCCTGATGCTGGACGACTACGACGGCGGCCCGAACCGCATCGGCTACGCGTGGGTCGAGCTGATCCGCGAGGCCGCCGACCACTCGGGCAACGAGTACCTGACGTGCGGCCTCGGCGTGAAGGCGTCGAAGACCTCGCAGGCGATCACGGACTCGTGGCGCTTCGTCACGCCCATGCGCGTCGGCGCGGAACTGCAGCTCGCCGGCCCGGAACGCGTTCCGCACGGCCCGGCGCAGCTGCGGGATCTCATCGGCGCGGACTGCATGTTCGAGGAGCCGGCGTTCCGCGCGAAGGTCGCCGAGACCGTCTACGGCGTTCCGGCGGCGCGTTATGGCGACCTGCTGCACCTCCAGCGGACGCTGCGCAACCCGGACGTCGGTCTGAAGGTGCTGGAAGGCCAGCTCGAGCAGATCCTGAGCGACGCGCTGCCGCCGCTGGACCAGGCGATGGTCGAGCAGCTCGCGACGTCGTTCGACGACCTGGAGTCGATCCGCGAGAACATCGTCCGACTGTCCTCTGCGGACAGTGCGCTCGGCACGTTCCTCAAGACCTACAGCGACTACGCGTTCGGCGGGCTGCGCAGCGCGTCCGAACGGCTGGAGGGCGCCGAGAAGTCGGTGGGCAAGCTGCGGCGCGAGCAGGCGAAGCTCACGCAGGAGCTGGACCTCACGCGGATGGAGCGCACGGCGTCCGAGCAGGCCCTGGTCGACATGGAGACCGGTGAGCAGCAGGCGGAGGAGACCATCGCGGCGTTGAAGGAGCTGCCGGCGTTCCGCGACCTGCAGGACCTCAAGACGCGCGAGAACCTGGTGGCGCAGATGCGGTCCTCCGCCGTCGCCGCCCTCGAAACGGCGCACCGCCAGCGCGCTCAGGAGGACGCGTCCGTCGACAACGTGCTGCGGCTGCTGAAGCGTCTCGCGGAAGATCTCCAGGCCGCCGACGCGTTGAGCGACCCGTTGCGGGAGAACCTGCGGCTGGCCGGGATGGACTCGGGCCTCGCGCCGGACGTGCCGCAGGTCCCAGCAGCCGAGGCCACCGTGACCACGGCTTCGGTGCGCGCCAAGCCGGATCCCGAGGCCGGTCCGCTGCCGATCGAACGCCGGGTTCCACCGGCCGCCGCGACCGAGGACGTGCTGGCCGCGCTGACGTCGGTGGTCGACCAGACCTCGGGCATCGCTTCCCTTGCCCGCCAACGGGGTGCGCTCGCGCTGGCGTTGCACGAGCAGGCACTGGCGCTGGACGCGCAGCAGCGCGAGGTGGAGTCGTTGCGGCAGAAGGCCCGCGACGCGCAGCTCGGCGCGACCGAGTCGACCTCGTTGCGCAACCAGGAGATGCAGGAGCTGGCCGAGGTCGTGCAGGCCTGGCTGGAGCAGGTCGAGGTGTGGACGTCGAGCGGCCCGTTGCTCGACGAACGCCCGGCCGAGGCCCTGAGGCTGCCCCAGACCGCCGACCCCGCCGCCGCGAAGACGCTGAGCACCACCGCGCGCGAATGGGCCGGACCTCTCGTGCAGACGGCTCGCGACGCCGCGCACGCGTTCACCCAGCAGCGCACCGACCTGCGGGCTCGCCTCGACACTCTGGACGAGGAGCTCATCGGGCTGCGTTCGGGCAACGAGCGCGTGCCGATGCCGGGCCAGTACACGTCGGCGGACCGCGATTCCGCCGTCGGCGCGCCCTTCTACCGGCTGGTCGACTTCGTGCCGTCGCTCACCGACGAGGAACGGGCGGGGCTGGAGGCGGCGCTGCAGGCGAGCGGGCTGCTGGACGCCTGGGTGACCCCGGCCGACGCCGAGCTGAACGACGTCCTGGCCGTGCCGAGGCCCGCCGCCGACGGCCGTTCCCTGACCGACTACCTCGTGCCGGCGGTCGAAGGGTCGCCGGTGCCGGAGTCGTTCGTCACGGACCTGCTCAAAGCGGTGTCGCTGGACGACATGACGACCACCGGCGACTGGCGCACGGGCGTGCTGACCGGCCGCTGGACCAAGCCGGAGGCCGAGTTCATCGGCGCGGGCGCGCGGGAAGCCGCCCGCGGTCGCCGAATCGTGGCCCTGGAAGAGGAACTCGCCGATCTGCGCACCCAGCTCGGCACCGCGGAGGACGAGCTGGCGCGCGCCCACGAGCACGTCGCCACCTGGGAGGCGCACCTCGCGGCGTTCCCCGCCGACGGTGAGCTGATCGCGAAGCACAGCCGCGTCCAGGCCGCCGAGGAGTCCGCGGCCCGGTCCCAGCAGCGCACGTTCGAACTGCGGGAAGCCCTGGAGAACGCCAACTCCCGGCTCGAGGCGGCACGCGGCGAGCTGACCCGGCAAGCGGGCGACGCCGACCTGTCGTCCGACACCGAGGCGCTCCGGCAGGCCCAGGCGGCCGCCGGAGAGGCCCAGCGCACCGCCGACCTGCTCGGCGACGCCGTGCGAAGGCGGTGCCAGGGCACGATCTCCGACCTCACCGACGCCTCGCACCGCTACCACGAGTCCGTCGCCGACCGGCAGACCGCGGAGGCCGACGCCGACAGCCGGTGCGTCGACTACGCGACCCAGGCCGGGACGCTGGCCGAGCTGACCGACGCGGTCGGCGGCGAGGCCAAGGAGATCAGCGAGCAGCTCACGTCGCTGGAGAAGTCGCGCAAGAAGATGCGCGAGGACCTCAAGGGCGTGCGCGAGAGCATCACGACCGCGCGTGAGCAGGCCGCGAAGCTGGAAGCGTTGCTGGAGAGCAACTCCACGCAGGTCACCGACGCCTCGGAAGCCCTGGAGCGCGCCTCCGCGAACTTCCAGGCGACCGTCCGCGCCCCCGGTCTGCTGGCGGCGGCGTTCCCGGAGGCTCCCGAGGAAGCCCAGGTGCGCCAGGCCATCGCCGAGACACCCGACCGTCGCGGCGGCACCGAGGCGACCGTGATCGCCAAGCTGCAGGCGTTGCAGACCGCGCTCGCCGGCAGCCACGACATCGCCGCCGAGCAGCACGCGGGCCTGCTGACCGTGACGGTGACCGGCGAGGAAGGCGCGAAGCCCGTCGCCGTCGCCGCCCGCCAGGTGACGACGAAGCTGGCCGAGCAGCGCGGGTTCCTGGACGAGCAGTACCAGAGCGTCTTCGCCGACTACCTGATCCGCGACCTGGCCGAGTGGCTGCGCGGCCAGATCTCCGTCGCCGAGAGCCTCACCAAGCGCATGAACGAGGTGCTCGGCCAGGCCCGTTCCAGCCAGGGCGTGCACGTCAAGCTCGCGTGGAAGTCGTCCAGCGCCCTCGACGACTCGACGCGGCAAGCGCTTGCGCTCGTGCGGCTGCCGTTCGGCGAACGCACGCCCGAGCAGGACGCCACGCTGCGCCGCGTCTTCACCGAGCGCATCGAGAACGAGCGGGACGCACACACCGGCGGTTACGCCGAGATCCTGTCGCGCGCCCTCGACTACCGCACCTGGCACCAGTTCACGGTGACCGTCGCGGACACGGGCCCGGACGGCGGCCCGCGTGAACGGCGGCTGCGCCAGCTCTCGTCCGGCGAGACCCGGCTGATCTCGTACGTGACGCTGTTCGCGGCCGCGGCGAGCTTCTACGACGCCGTCAGCGACGAGTTCGACCCGCTGCGCCTGGTCCTGCTGGACGAGGCCTTCGAACGCCTCGACGACCCGACCATCGCGCGCATGCTGGGCCTGCTGGTCGACCTCGACATGGACTGGGTGATCACCTGGCCGAGCGGCTGGGGCGTGTCGGACAAGATCCCGCGCATGCACATCTTCGACGTGCTGCGGCCCAAGAACGGCCGGGGCGTCGCGTGCACGCAGACCACGTGGGACGGCGCGGCGCTGGACCGGATCGACCCCTAGAAGGGCACTTCGGTGTCCAGCGGGGCGGTCCCGCGACCGGAGAGCGCGCGGCAGAACTCGACCGCGTCGAACTCCAGTTCCGGACCGCCCTGCCCCCAGGTGCCGCCCGCGGGCCCGGTCAGGCGCAGCGCGACCGGGCGGCCCAGCCTCTCGAACCACTCGCTGACCACGTCGGCGACCAGCACGCCGTCGTGCTCGGCCGTCAGCACCAGGGGCGCGCCCGTGGCCCGCGCGAAGTCCGTCCGGTGCATCCACGGGTCACGGGTCATGATCACGTCGGACAGGAACCCGAGCGTCCACGTCTCCTCGCGGGCGTTGACCACCTGTGCGGCCGGCATCTTCTGCCTGCGCACGAACCACGGCATGCGCCGCCGTGCCTTCACCGCCTTCGGGGCCACCTCGGCGTAGCGGGCGACGATGGCGGCGGGAGCCATCCCCGCCCGTTCGGCCACCTGCAGGTCCGTCAGCTCGTCGATGAACACCCCGCCGCGCGCCTGAGCCGCCTTGACCTGCCGCATGCTCTCGCGGATCGACGCGGACATCTCGGCCATCCCGAGCAGGTGTGCCGCCATCGCCCGGACGTCCCAGGCGGGGCAGTCGGTGGGCTTGGCCCAGTCCTGCGGCGCGAGCCCTTCCAGCAGGGCGACGATCCGTTCGTACTCGGTGGCGGCCAGCCGCATCGCGGTGTCGTGGCCGAGCGCGGACGTGCGGGGTCTGGCGGTGAGCGCGGCGGTCATCGTGAGCTCCTCAGGGACGGTCCGGGCAGGCCGACTTCGTCGGCGAACATGTCGATCACGCGGGGCAGCTGCTTCAGCCAGCGGTCGCCACCGGGCTCGTTCGCGAGTTGCCGGTCGAGCAGGCCGCCGCACAGGGCCAGGAACAGGTCGGCGTCGGCGGACTCGGTGACGCCGACCCCGCGCAGGCTGTCCTGCAGCAGGCCGATGACCTCGACGGAGGGCGCGTAGGCGGCCTCCGACGGCGTGAAGCCGGGGATGGCGTGCTGGTTGAGCAGCTGGTAGCGGGCGGGGTCGGCGAGTGAGAACGCGAAGAAGTGCTCGGCGATCGCGAGCACCGCCTCCCGCGGCTGCGCGGGCAGCGGGCGCTCGCGCATCTCGGCGAGGTAGAGCGTCCAGGCCTGCCCGAACATCGCGTCGTAGATCGCGTTCTTCGAGTCGAAGTGCGAGTACAGCGACGGTGACCGCATCCCGATCATGGCCGCCACCTCCCGCAACGTGACGGCGGCCAGCCCGTCGCGGCGCGCGATCTCCCACGCGGCGTCGACGATCTCCCGCCGAGTTGCCTCACGCCGTTCGGCTTGCCTATCACGATTAGGCGGAACGCTCATGGTTAGGAAGAGTCCGCTTCGGGACTCCCCCTGTCAAGACTTGCCTCGCCCCTAGGCGAACTTCGGTGTGCCGCGGCGGTGGGGGCGATTCCCCACCGCCGCGAGCCGCGTCGGTGTCCAGATGTCGTCGCGCTCGTTCAGACTCAGCTCGCCGTCGCGGCGGAGCAGCCACACGACCTCGTAGTCGAAGTGCAGCACCGCGTCTCCGGGAACCTCGTCGAGCAGCGCGACCGTCCGCCGGACCACGTCGTCGAGCTGCCGGGCGGTGTCGTTCTCCTTGTCCAGCCGGAACGCGACCCAGACCGTCGGCGCGAACCCGAGGTCGGACTCCACGACGTTCCACGGACGGGGCTCGGTCCGGCCGACCCGCACCCACGTGCCCTCGCCGACCGCCACGCCCTCCAGCAGCTGCCCCGGCGTGACCTCCGGGTCGCCCGGCAACGCGGGCAGCCGGCGCGCGACCTGCTCCGGCGGCAGCGTGGTCGCGATGTCGAGGCTGTACGAGAGGGCCGTCTGTTCTTCCTCGCCTACGGGTAGATGTGGAGCACGTTGCCATTCTTGTCGATCACGATGGCTTCCTTCAGCCGTTCGATCGGCCAGTCGCGCAGCGCGTCAGGGCTGACACCGCTGTCAGCGAGTTTGACCACGACCCGTTCGGTCTGCCCCGCCTCCACCTTGCGCAGGATCCGGTCGGCGACGTTGCGCGGGTTGTTCGTGGTCGGAGCGACGTTGTCGAAGATCTGGCCCTCGATGCGATAGTCGGGCAACGGCTTGAGCTTCTCGAACGCCCTCAGCAACCGCTTGATGATCTGGACGATGCGGGCCGCCCACTTCGCGGCCGCCATCACCGCCTGGGCCGCGACCAGCGGCGCGCCGACCACCGTCAACGCCACGCCGACGAGCATTCCCGCCATCTCGACCGCGCCGGCGATCCCCTCACCGGCGGTACCGACAACCGGCATCGGCGCTCGCCGAATCAGGAAACTAGGGTGGTGCCGTGAACATGGACCAGCCCGAGCTCGCCGAGTTCTGGCGCCTCGCCCGCGAGACGATGGAAGGCGGCGGCCGCTCCGCGTTCAGCTTCCGCGTGGAGGACGCCGCCACCGCGGCTGTGCTGGGCGAGCTGTTGCGCAAGCCGGTCGCACATCCGGCCCGCCGCCAGATCTCGTTGGCACGCCTGGACGAGCACGTTCGCGCGCACGGCAGCTCGTTGCCCGAAGTGCTGGAATCCGTGCACGGCAAGCCGATCGGCCTGTCGACGTCTCAGGAGTCCTCGACCGCGGACGCGGTGCTGAAGTTCGCGTTGCGGGAGCACGGGTTGCTGCAGGCTTCCTGGGCCGCCGAGTGGATCGAGCACGTCCGCAGGTACGGCAAGATCCCGCAGCCCGCGTTGCCGATGATCGCGAACCAGGCCGCGGCGATCCTCGCGCGACTGCGCCCAGAGCCTCGTCAATGGACGACTCGGTTCGCCTTGGCGGGCAACGATCTCGACGACGGCCGCCCGCTCGCCCGCATCGTGCGGAAGGCGCTGGCGCTGGCCGGTACCGACTGGGAACGCTCCGGGGTTCTCCCTGATGCCTACAGCAACCCCGTTCTCACCTCGCAGGGCTACCTGACGCTCAACGACTCGGTGGCAGCGCAGGAGATCACGGTCGTGCGCTCCGCGCGGCTGCTCGAATCCGGTGTGCCCGGCCCGTTGATGGTGCTCCCGGACGGCCTGACCCCGCAGGCCAGGCACCACCTCGACGGCAAGATCGTCCGGTGCCACAACGACTTCACGCCCGACGGCATCCGAGCCGCCAACGAGGTTCTCGCCTGGACCGGCGGAACCGCGTGGCGGATGTCGGCGGCCGACTACCGCGAGGCCGTCGCCACGCTGATCGCGCGCGGCGTGGAGCTGCCGACGTTGAACAGCAGGCCGGAGACCGCGAGCTGGGACCCCGACCTCGCCGAGACCATGGCCACCACGGGCCTGATGGTCACCGAGGAGCACGTCCTGCCGTCACTCCTCTGAGGGCGCGAACCGCTTCACGTCCCAGCGCCCGTGGCCTTCCATCAGCTTGCGGCCGATCCGGCGCAGGTCGGCGAGGTCGCGCTCGCTCAGCAGCTCGGTGAACTCCTCGGCCAGCGTCTCCCGGTACACCCGCGCCGTCGTTCCCACGCAGGCCTCCTCGCCTTCGGGCGTGAGCACGGCGATGACGAGCCGACGGTTGTCCGCGGGCTGTTCCCTGACCACCCAGCCGCGCTTGACCAGCCGTTCGATCAGCCGCGTGACCCCGGACGGGCTGACGTCCAGCAGCTCGACAAGCTCGGACATCTGCAGCCGCCCGCCGTTGTGGTGCAGCTGGTAGAGCGCCACGTGCTCCAGCAGCGAACACGCGGCCTCGGCCTCCATGCGCCGCCCGATCGCGGCCTTCACGGCGTCCACGCCCTGCTGCACGTACAGCCACGAGTAGATCGGCTCTGTCACCACGTCAGTCTAAAACAAGTTTGACGACGTTACGTTTTCACGCTCAAATGTTGAGCATGAAAGCTTCAGACGTCACCGTCGTCGGCGCCGGCCCGGTCGGCCTCCTGCTGGCGTGCGAACTGGCCCTGCAGGGCGTCCGCACCACCGTGCTGGAACGCCTGACCGCTCAGTCCGGCACCATCAAGGCCGGGATGATCAGCGGCCGCACCTGCGAGATGCTCGCCATGCGCGGCTTCGGTCCCGCGATCGACGCCGCGAGCGCCGAGGAGGCCACCCGTCTCGCGTGGCCCGTCCGCCGCTCCACCGGCCACTTCGCCGGACTGTTCAAACTGGACGGTCTGCCGCTCGTGATGCTGTCCCAGCAAGCGTTGGAGCGCGTCCTCGAAGCCAGGGCCCTCGACCTGGGCGTGCAGATCCACCGCGGCGTCGAGGTGACCGGCCTGGACCTCGGTTCGGAGTACGTGATCGGCTGCGACGGCGGCCGCAGCACCGTCCGCGGGCTCGCCGGCTTCGACTTCCCCGGCACCGGCCCGACCCTGACCGGCCACCAAGCGATCGTCGACCTCGACGGCGACCTGCCGAACGGCTGGCACCGCACAGCGACCGGCGTGTACGCGTCCGGCCCGCTCGAGGGCCGGATCATGCTCATCGAGTACGACGGCCCACCGGCGACCCGCGAGGTCACCCGCGACACCCTGGAAGCCGCGCTGCGCCGGGTGAGCGGCCACGACGTCCGGATCAGGCACGTCCACACCGCCACCGTCTGGACCGACAACACCCGCCAGGCCACGACCTACCGCCGCGGCAACGTCCTGCTGGCAGGCGACGCCGCGCACGTCCACTCGCCGTTCGGGGGGCAGGGCCTCAACCTGGGCCTGCAGGACGCCTTCAACCTGGGCTGGAAACTCGCCACCGGCGACTCGGCCCTGATCGACACCTACACCGCCGAACGCCACCCGGTCGCCGACAGCGTCCTGCGCAACACCCTGGCCCAGGTCGCCCTGACCCGTCCGGACCCGCGGTCGCGCGAACTCCACTCGCTCGTCAGCGACCTGCTCGACCTGCCGGAGGTCAAAGCCCGGATCTCCGCGATGGTCCAGGGCACCGGCATCCGCTACGAGACCGGTTGCGACCACCCGCTGGCAGGCACGTTCGTCCCGGGCCTGGACCTGTCCGCGGGCAAGGGAACCACCACCGTGCTGGACGGACTGGAAGCCACCGTCCGCCCGGACGGCCACATCTCCTGGATCGGCCCCCGATGAGGATCACCGTCACCGGAGCCACCGGCACCCAGGGCGGCGCGGTGGCCCGCCTGCTGACCGAACGCGGCCACGAAGTGCGCCGCATGACCCGCAAACCCAGCCGCCCCAACGACGTCCGCGGCGACTTCGACGACCCGGACTCGTTGCACGCGGCGTTCGCGGGCTCCGACGGTGTCTTCCTGATGACCCCGTTGAGCGGCCCGGCCGAAGTGGCGCAAGGCAAAGCCGCCGCCGACGCCGCGAAGCACGTTCCGCACGTCGTCTTCACCTCGGCCACCAACGCCGACCGCGGCACCGGCATCCCGCACTTCGACACGAAAGCGGAGATCGAACGCCACCTGGCCGCCCACCATCCACACTGGACGGTCCTGGGCCCGGCCGCGTTCATGGGCGCGGACGGCCCCGTCGCCCTGCCGATCCCCGCCTGGCTGAAACTGCACGTAGTCGCACCGGAGGACATCGCCGCGATGGCCGCGCTGGCGTTCGAACAACCGGGCCGCTTCCACAACCGTCGCATCGACATCGCGAGCGACCACCTCACGGGCCCGGAGATGGCAGCGCTGCGGGGCACCGAGTTCGTCGAGGTCCCGATGGCCAGGGCGGAGAAGTACTCCACCGACCTCGCCGCGATGTTCCGCCACTTCACCGAGATCGGCCTCGACCTGGACGTGCCCGCGCTGCACGCCGAGTTCCCCGAGGTCGGCTGGCACTCCTACGCGGCCTGGCTCGCCCGCGCGAGGACACCTCAGCTGCCAAGATGAGGCCCATGAAGCCGCACCACTGGCCATTCGTCGCGCTGGGCGTGTCGGCCGTCGCCTCGATCACGTTCGTGATCGTCATGGGCAGCAAGAACCCCTTGATCAACATGCCGATCATCGTCGGCGTCCCGTTCGTCGCGACGTACCTGACGCACCTGGTGTCGAAGCGCGCGCCGGGCAAGGTGTTGTTCGAGTTCCGGGTCGATCCGCGGCCCAGCTGGTACACCGACGCGGTCGAGGTCACCGACGCGGGCCTGGAGATCAAGGCGGTGTCCGGCGGCGGACGGCTGGACTCGTCCGGACCGACGAAGGTGTCCTACGCGTTCAACGACCTCCTCGGCATCAGCACCAGAGCCGCGGTGCCCGGCGAGCGGCCGTGGATCACGCTGACCGACGGCCGCGGCCTGCCCGTGCCCCCCGGCGAGGTCGTGGTGGTGCGCACCACGAGGGGCGAACAGGTGCTGCCGGTCGAGGAGCCGCAGAAGTTCGTCTCCCTGGTGCGGTCCAAGGTTTCGGGCCTGGCAGAGGTCCACTCCAGCGCCACCGTCGTCTCCGAGACCAACGAGGTCGGCGAGGCTCCCCCTGTTCCCGGCCTGCGGACCACTCCGGTGCAGGGACCTCCCGTGGCGCTCATCGGACCGTCGCTCGCGGTGCGTCGGCTGGCCGGTGCGGCGCTCGCGCTGGCCGGAATCGTTGTGCTGCCGGTGGTCGTGCTGTTCCTGACGCCCGGCGAGACGTGGCCGGCGATGGCGTTCGCGGGTGTCGCGGGCGTGGTGTGGGTGCTGAACCGGAACGTGCCTCGGGTCTGGGGGCGGGTGGCGTTCCTCGCGGTGCCGATCAGCGTGTTCTGGTTGATCGGCCGGGGCGGCTTCGTCTGGATCCCCGTGCTGCTGGTGCTGTGCCCGCTGCTGGGTCACCTCGGCGCACGGATGTTCCGGCTGGGAGCGAATCTCGGTCGCAGCGTCGAGGTGGAGGTACGGCTGCGCAACGGCACCCGGCTGTACGTGCAGCGGGATCGCCTGGTGCACAAGCTGGACCTGGCGCACGACGGCGGGGTCTACCCGCAGGCGATGTGGCTGGCCGACGTCACCTTGGTGCAACCGGGCACAGCACCGGACGAGATGTGGCGGGTGCCCGGAGGGGTGCCGCTGCGCCTCGGCGGAGGGTCGATGGTGCGGCTCGTCGCCCGTCCTCAGCAGTGGCTGCTTCCCCTGGAGCAGGCCGGAGAGCTGGCCGAGCTGATCAGGTCACGGCAGGGATCTCGGGAGGTGCGGCCGAGCAGCACATCGGTCGAGGAATGGCGCGAGCTGCATCGGTGGGCCGTGCGGCGGACGACCGGGACGAGTCAGGGAAACTACCTGACCGTCGGCATCGGGTGGCGGCTGTTCATCGCGTCCATCACCGGCAGCTTCGCGTGGATCTTCCTCAGCATCGGCTCCGTGGTCTGGGTCGGCAGCCTGATCACGGGGCTGCTGACCGCGGGACTGCTGGGCGACTGGTGGCGGGTGCGCGGGCGGATGCGGCTTGCCGAGCACAACATGCTGCCGCCGGGCAGCCCGGACTGGGGCGAGACCCGTGCGGATCACGCCCCGATCCCCGGCTGGCAACCCTGGCGGTAGCTACTTCTTCGGCGGTGGGGGCGGCGGGTCCGGCAGGTCGAGGTGCCCGACCATCCGCGGCGGGTTCGCCGAGGACTTGACCTGGTAGTCGCTGTCGTGCGGGTCGTTGACGTTGTTCGGCCCGATCTCGCCGGGGACCGTGGTCCAGTAGCCCGCCCGATCGGACCTCCACCCCGGCGTGTACGGGTTCCGGGGATCCGCGGCGCGCACGGTCGACCCGTCCGGCGTCGTGAAGGTGTGGCCCTGGGTGTTCGACCCTGCGGTGACCTCGCGGTTCGACGACGTCCCGGTCGCCCAGGTGTTGTCCAGGCCGTCGTGACGACCCTTCATCCCGCCGACCGCACCGCCGACAGCGCCCGAAGTAGCTCCGGACACCGCCGCGCTGAGGAAGTCATCTGGACTGACCTTGCCGTGCGCGACGTTGGTCAGGATGTTGCCGGCCGCGCCCGAGATGGCGCCTTCCACCGCACCACGCCCGGCAGCCTCGACGAAGTTGCTGGTCGTGGTGCCGAGTCCCTTGCTGACGGAGCCGACCGCACCGGACGCGATACCGGCGGCGACACCCGCGATGCCGGCGTCGAGCGTCTTGCCGGCGTCCCACGACTTCCGCTCGCCGAAGACGGCCTGGCCGCCCTGGATGGCCAGGTCGACGCCGACGTTGATCAGCACGTTGATGGCGATCTGCTTGACCAGTTCCTGGAAGATCACCTTGACGGTGATCTGGGTCGCGGCCTGCGCGATCGGAATGCCCGCGGTCGAGGTTCCGAGCGTCGCCACGGCCGAGGCGATCATCGCGGCGATCTGGATCGCCAGGATGATCAGGGCGGCGATGATGCTGAGCTTCGTGTACTCGATGCCCAGCGCGGCTTTGTCACAGCCCGCCGCGAGGTCGGTGCAGATCTGCTGCAGGTTGACCAGGTACGCGTCGCCCTCGGTGTACTTCTTCCAGTACTCCTCGAACTTCTCCGCGGTCTGCCCGCTCATGCAGCCCAGCGCGGCCTTCGACGCGTTGTCGCCGTCGCCGAGCACCTCTTCGACCGCCTTCGCGGCGGCCGTCCAGGCGTCCCGCATCAGCCACAGCTTGTCCTCGTCACCCTCGGGCCACTTCGCGCCGACCACGATCGGCGTGAGCCACTGGACGGCTTCGGGAATCTCGATGCCCATGGCTCACTTACCCCCGAGCGACTTGCGGTTGGCCTGTTCGACGGCTTCCCAGGTGTCGGCGGAGGCGTCGAGGCCGTCGCGGATCGAGTGGATGCCCTCGGTGAGCGCCGGGAACGCCTGGCGGGCCTGCTCGGCGATGGGGAGGTAGGACTTGGCGAACTCCTGCCCGGCTTCATCGCCGCCCCAGCAGCCGTTGTTGGCGTCGAGGACGCCCCGCAGCGTCTCCCAGGCGGTCTGCAGCTTGTCGCCCGCCACCGAGAACTTCGGCGACTGCGAGCGCAGCGCCGTCGGGTCCACCTCGAAGCCGGTCACCAGTTGCTCCCGCGGCGGTCCATGAAGGACTCCGGCGGCTCGTCGTCGTTGCGCGGTGCCTGCGGTGCCGGCGGCACGACCGGCGGCGGGGCCGGGATGAGGTCCTTGATCGACGGCATGCCCGGGAAGAAGTCGGGCAGGTCGGGGAGGCCCTCGGTGAACGGGGTGAGCACGGCGTCGGCCTGCGCTCGGGCGTTGAGGGCGGCCTGCTGGATCGTCGCGACGACGCTCTGGCCGAGCTTCTCCGGTGTGCTGCGGTCGAACGCGGCCGGGGCGAAGGTGACGCCGGTGACGATGCCACCGGCGTTGACCGTCACCTCGACCAGGCCGTCGGGCGAACTGGCGCGGCCGACCTTGGACATCGCCTCGGCCTGCGCCTGCTTCAGTTGTGCGGTCTGCTGTTCGAGGCTTGCCAGCATCGAGTCGACCTGGCCGCGCAGAGCGGCGTTGCGCGCCTCGAGCTCCGGATTGGTCATGCGTAGACCGAACCGGAACAGGCCGATCGGCGCAACCCCACTACACCGAGCGCGACCAGCTCTGCAGCATCCGGAACGCGATCGACGCGCCACCGGCGAGCCCGAGTCCGGGAACGCTGCCCGGTTCGTCGATCGCCTTGCGCACGTCGGCCCGCGAGACCCACTTGGCCTCGGCGATCTCGCCTTCGGCCAGCCGCAGCGGTTCGGCGGGGTCGGCCACGGCCTCGAACCCGATCATCAACGACCGGGGGAACGGCCACGGCTGCGACCCGAGGTACCGGATGTCGCGGACCGCGACGCCGACCTCCTCGGAGATCTCCCGCGCCACACAGGCCTCGAGCGACTCGCCGGCCTCGACGAACCCGGCCAGCACGGAGAACCGGCCTTCCGGCCACTCCGGACCGCGGGCGACGAGCACCTGGTCCGCGCCGTCGTGCACGAGACAGATCACCGCGGCGTCGGTGCGCGGGTACTCCTCCCGCTCACAACCGGAACAGACCGAGGTCCAGCCGGACTTCTCCAGCACCGTCCTGGCGCCGCACTTGGCGCAGTACTTGCCGAGCCGGTGCCACTGGAACAACGCGGCGGCCGTCGTGAAAAGACCGGCCGACGTGTCGTCCAGGGTGGCGCCGGCCTGCCTGAGGTCCAGCCACTGCGGCTCGTCCGTGAGCTCCGGCGGGCCCCAGACACGGGTGGCGGGGACCTCGCCCTCGTCGACGGCGGGCATCAGCACGGCGAACCAGGCCACGCCGTCCTGCTGACCCAGCAGGACGGCGTTCACGGGCGGCTGGTCGCCGAACTCGAGAGCCGGGCGGTCGGCCACCCGCGTGCCGCGATCGGCGACCAGCGTGCGGCCGCGCGTGTCCACGACGAGCATCCGTGCCTTGGGCCAGAGCGCGGCGAGCTTCTCCTCGTCGCCGCGCAACGGCTCGCACCGGTCGACCCCGAACCGCGACAGCGCGGGCAGACCGACTAGTTCGAAACTCACTGGAACGAGACCCCACCCAGTGCGGAGAGCTTCGGCTTGAGCTGGTCGGCGTCACCGACGAGCACGCCGGTGAAGTTGCCAGGTGCGAAGAACTCCAGCGCGGCCGCGGCCACCTGCTCCGGCGTGACGGCCGCGAGGCGCTGCGGGTGCGCGACGAGCCAGTCGAGGCCGAGGCCCAGGCCGACGAGGTTCACCAGGAACGACGCCAGACCGGACTGCGAGGACGTCGACGTCAGCAGCGTGCCGACGGCGTAGCTGCGCGCGGTGTCCACTTCGGACTCCGACGGCGGCACGAGGCCCAGCCGCGCCAGTTCGTAGCGGGTCTCCAGCAGCGCCGCGGCCGTCACGTCGGACGCCGTGTCGGCGTCGATCAGCAGCGTCGCGCCGTGCACGGTGAACTCGGGGTGCGAACGGGCGCTGTAGGTGTAGCCCTTGTCCTCGCGGATGTTCTCGACCAGCCGCGACGAGAAGAACCCGCCGTAGACCAGGTTCGCGAGCTGCAGTGCCGGGTAGCGCTCGTCGGTGCGCGGGATCGACTGCGCGGCAAGGCGGATCTGCGACTGCACGGCACCGGCGCGGTGCACGAGCACCACGTCGCCACCGGACACCGCGGGCAGCGGCGGCAGCTGGACGGCCTCGCCGTCGCCCTGCCACGCCTCCAGGGCCTCACCGATCTGGGCCACGGCGGCGGCCGGGTCGACGTCGCCGACGACGACCAGCACGGAACCGCGCGGCAGCAGGCCCTTGCCGTGCAACGCCACCACGTCTTCGCGGGAGACGGCGGCGACCTCGTCGGCCTCCGGCATCTCCTTGGCGTACGGGTGGTCGCCGTACAGGATCTTCTGCAACGCCTCACGCGCGATGACGCTCGGCTGCGACCGGGCGATCGTGATGCGCTCGACGAGACGGCCGCGCTCGCGCTCCACCTCGTCGGCCGGGTACGAGGCGTTCGTCAGGACGTCCGCCAGCACCTCCAGCACGGTGCCGAGGCCGCTGGCCAGGGCGTTGCCGGTGAAGCTCAGGCGCTCCGGGTCGACCACGGCGTCGAGCTCGCCGCCGACCAACGCCAGCTCGGTGTCGATCTGCACGCGCGAACGCTTCTCGGTGCCCGTCAGCACGGTGTTCGCGAGGATCTCGGCCACCGCCGAGTGCTGGGAACCGGTGCTGGTGCCGGCCGGGTCCGCGAACGGGACGCGCAGCCGCACCTCGACCATCGGCACCGTGGCGCGCTGGACCGCGATGACCCGCAGGCCGTTCGGCAGCGTCGTGTCCACAGTGGACAGCTCGGCGGACACCTTCTGCGAGCCCAGTTCCGGCAGCGGACGCGGGCCGGTCGACGTGCGTCCGATCTCCTCGGCAGTGCGGTGGGTCTTGGCCGAGGTCACTGGGCTCCTCCGGTGGGCTTGACGAAGAGAAGGGCGCGGGAGTCGGGACGCAGCGCCTTGGCGGCGGCCGACACCTCGTCCACGGTCACCGAGGCGATCCGCTCGGGCAGTTCGTAGATCAGCTCGGCGCGGCCGAACAGCAGCTCCGCGGAGCCGAGGCCCAGCGTGCGGTTCGTGAGCCGGTCGTGCTCCTTGTGCATGGTCGACGCCCAGCGGGCGGTGACCTTCGCGAGCTCCTCGGCCGACGGCGGCTCCTGCGCGAGCTTCTGCAGTTCCTCGTCGATGGCCGCGATGACCTGGTCCGCGGAGACGTCGGCGGCGTGGATCGCGGTGATGCTGAACGTGTCGGGGTCGCGGGCTTCCAGCGGCCCGAACAGGCCGCAGCCGGCGTTCAGGTCGATCACGATGCCCTCGCGGTGCACCAGGCGCTGCTGCAGGCGCGAGCCGTCGCCGTCCGCCAGCACGCCGGCGAGCACGAGGTAGGAGAGGTAGCCGTCGATGTCGGTGACGGGGTCCGGCACGCGGTAGCCGATCGCGATCGCGGGCAGCGGGGCCAGCGCGTCGCCGTGCTCGTGCCGCACCTCACCCTGCGGGCCGGGCTCGGCGAACGAGGGACGCTCCGGCCGCGGCCGCGCGGGCACGTCGCCGAAGTGCTTCTCCACCAACGTCTTCGTGGTCTCGACGTCGAGGTCGCCCGCCACCGTCAGCACCGCGTTCGCCGGGCTGTAGTAGGTGTCGAAGAACTCCGCGCAGTCGTCGACCGTCGCGCTCTCCAGGTCGACGAAGTCGCCGTAGCCGTTGTGCGCGTTGGCGAACGTGGTGAACAGCACGGCGGGCAGGAGGATCCAGGGGAACCCGCCGTACGGGCGGTTCAGCACGTTGAGCCGGATCTCCTCCTTCACCACGTCGATCTGGTTGCGGAGGTTCTCGTCGGTGAGCTTCGGGGCGCGCATGCGGTCCGCTTCGAGGAACAGCGCCCGCTCCAGCGCCGCGCTCGGCAGCACCTGGTAGTAGTCGGTGTAGTCGGGGTGCGTGGACCCGTTGAACGTGCCGCCCGACGACTGCACGTGCCGGAAGTGGGCCAGCTTCTCCAGGCTCTCGCTGCCCTGGAACATCAGATGCTCGAAGAGGTGCGCGAACCCGGTGCGCCCCTCCGGCTCGGAACGGAAGCCGACGTCGTAGTGCACGCTGACGCCAACGACCGGTGCGCTGGCGTCGGGGGCGAGCACCACCCGCAGGCCGTTGGGCAACGTGAACCTGTGCAGTTCGGGTGAGGCCATGGCGCAAGACTACGGGTTCGGCGTCCGGAGCGATCGCAGGTGGCCCGCCTGGGCGAGCACGCCGTCGAGGGCCCCCAGGAACGCGGGGAAGCTGCGCCTGAAGTCCGAGGCATTGCCATACCAGTACAGGTCCTGCTGCCCGAACGTCGTGAGCCAGCGCTCGGTCTCGCCGAGCACCACCGCGTACGGCAGGGACCGGGAGAACACCAGTTCGCGGTCGGCCTCGGGCACGTCCTCCGGCTTCACGCCGTGGAGGTAGCCGCGCAGGCCGCGGACGTGCTCCAGCAACTCGCTGCCGCGCTTGGTGCGGGCGGGCATCGACCTGGCGCCGAACGCCAGTGCGACACCACCGACCGCGACCACGAGCCCGAACAGCGCGTTGCCGATCGTCAGCGCCAGCACGACCGTGGCGGCCACGCCGAGCACGGCGATCACGATGCCGGCCCACCAGAACAGGTTCCGCTCGGCGTCCGGGCGGCGCACGAACCAGCGCTTCTCCACGACGTCCGCGTAGAGCTGCTCGCGAACCGCCGCGAGATCGATCTGCCGGCCGCGCAGCTCCGACACGCTCACCGCGTCCACGCCCTGAGGCAGAAGGGCTTCGCAGACGGCCTTCTCGTAGCCGGACAACGAGTCGTCGACCGGGTTGCGGCGCACGATCTGCCAGTCGTGGCCCTCGACCTCGGTGATCCACAGGTAGTTGCGGACGGCGAGGTCGATGACCGTGGCGGTCACGTCGACGACGTCCACGTGCTCGTCGACGACCGTGCCGACCTGGCCGGGCAGCACGCCGTCGGGCGAGGCGAACGCGACCCGGCCGCCCTGGTCGCGGACCAGCACGGTGACCGCGCCGACCTCGCTCGCGAGCGCCGCCGCGTCCCGGCCGCGCAGGTACCAGAGCAGGGCGACACCGCCGAGCAGCAGCACGAGCAGCCCGCCGAGCGCGGCACCGCTGACCGGCGTCAGCGCGAACGCGGCCGCCAGGCCGGACTGCTCGACCACGACGGCGTTGGGCGGCACGACCCCGGCGGACAGTCCGATCGCGACGTCGACGCGTTCGCCGGCGCCGAGCTTGATCTCCTGCGCGCGCACGCCCTTGCCGTCCGCGAGGTCGGCGCTGGTGCACGGCTGGGACGAGCCGACGGGGCCCGCGAGGCAGTTGACCGACGTCGGGGAGTCGGGTGCGGAGAACGAGACGGCGACCTTGTCCAGTTCGGTGTCCCAGCCGCCCGCGACCTGCCAGCGGACCTCCAGCACGTCACCGACGGGGGCGACCGTGCCGACGACCGTGTAGGTCAGGACGGACTGGCCGCCCTCGAGCGTGACGGAGAAGCTGTCGTCGCTCGTGGAGGTGCTGCCCTTGCCCTCGACCTTGGCGTCGGTGACCTGGTACTGGCGCTCCAGCTCGTTGCCGACCGCGAGTCGCAAGGGGACGGTCCGCTTGACGGTCTTGCCGTCGGGCACCTGGACGGTCTCGGTGACGGACAGCCTGGCGTCGCGCTCCAGCTTCATCCGCACCTCGGTGCTGACGGTGCCGGGAAGCGGCTGCGCGAGCGCGCCGGCAGCCGTGGTGGACGTCAGCGCGACGGCGACGAAGATCGCCGCTCCCCAGTTCTTCAACACGGCTGCGGACTGTAGCGGAGTCCTCATATGCTCCGGCGGACTTTCGTACAGACGCCATCTGGGGGATCTTCGGCGATGACGCAACCACCGCCACCTGGGCAATGGCCACCGCCACGCCCGGTAGGCCCACCTCCCGTGCCCGCACCACCGCCGTACGGGCCGCCGATGCCTCCCCGCCCAGTTCAGGGACCTCCCCCGTACGGCATGCGCCCGCCGCCTCCGTACGGCCCGCCGCCCGGACGCGCACCGCTTCCGCCGCCCCGCCCGATGATGCCGCCGCGTCCGGCCATGCCGGGGCCGCGGCCGGGCTGGGGCCCGCCTCCTCCTGGGTACGGGCCGTACCCGGGAATGCCGCCGCGCAAGAACAACGGCCCCGTCGTGGCGCTCGTGCTCGGCGGCGTGGTGATCCTCGGCCTCGGCGCGATCGGCGTCTTCGCGGCGACCCTGAACAACAAGGTGAGGGACACGGGCTACTCGAACTACACGACGTACAGCCCGACCTACACGTCCCCGACCACGACTACGACGGCCACCACGACGACGGAGTCCACGCGCACCTCGTCGACGCGGACGTCGAGCACGCAGCAGACCCCGGTGGGCCCGAAGGCGATCTACAAGCTCGCCGACCACCCGATCTTCGCCACCGGGATCGGCGCGAACGACTTCGCGTCGTGCCCGTTGCCGCAGATGGACTACAACCCGGCGGGCGAGCAGCGGTTCCTCACGGCGGCGCTGCCGTGCATCGAGAAGGCCTGGCAGCCGGCGCTGAAGGCGGCCAACCTGCCGTACCAGCCGGCTGAGCTGCAGGTGTTCACGGGAAGCGTGCAGACGCCGTGCGGTTCGCGCCAGGCCAACTCGACGGCGATGTTCTGCCGCGGGGTCATCTACTGGCCCGGCGGCTTCTACGCGAACGAGGGCGGCTCGACGGTCCGGCACCCCGGCGTCTACCTCGGCCAGCTCAGTCACGAGTACGGCCACCACATCCAGTGGCTGACCGGCATGATGCGCGCCGCCGACCAGGCCCAGTACGACGTGGGCGGGTTCGACACGCCGAAGGGCCTCGAGCTCAACCGGAGGCTGGAACTGCAGGCCACCTGCCTGGGCGGCATGACGCTCGCGCCGTTCTCGCACAAGAACGTCGTGCCGATCGAGGTCGTGAACACCGGCCTGAGCGATTCCGGCAAACGCGGCGACTACGACCGCAGGCCTGATCACGGCAGCGCGCCCAACAACGAGCGTTGGGTGATGCACGGCCACAAGCAGAACGACATCAAGGCCTGCAACACCTGGGCGGCGAGCTCCGGGGACGTCTCATGAACCGATCCCCCGGCCCGCGCGTCTCAAGTACGTGGACGGGACGTGACAGCCCGGTCGGGGGACGCGCGATCTCGGTCCGCATATGCTCGTACCCGACCCAGGATGACCATTGGGGGGACCTCAGGCGATGACGCAACCACCGCCGGGCACCTGGCCGCCACCGCGCCCGGTCGGCCCGCCGCCGATGCCCGCACCGCTCGGACAGCGTCCGCCGCAAGGCCCACCGCCTCCCTACGGCCCGCCGCCACCGCAGGGCCCGCCTCCCGGCTACTACGGCCCGCCGCCACCTGGCCCGGTCATGCCGCCGCCGCAGCCGTCGTGGGGCCCGCCGCCGCCCGGATACGGGCCGTATCCCGGCATGCCGCCGCGCCGCAAGAACAACGGCCCGATGATCGCCCTGATCCTGGGCGGCGTCGTGATCCTCGGCCTGGGCGCGGTCGGTGTGTTCGCGGCGACCCTGAACAACAAGGTCAAGGACACGGGCTACTCGGCGTACACGACGCAGAGCCCGACGTTCAGCCTGCCGACCACGACGGACACGCCGACGGAGACGTCCGCCCCGACGCGCACGTCCGCGTCCCGCACGCCTTCTGCTCCGGCGACCCCGGCGGGCCCGAAGGCCGTCTACGCGCTGGCCGACCACCCGTTCCTCAAGCCGGGGTTCGGCGCGAACACGATCTCGGGCTGCAACCTCCCGGCGATGGACTACTCGCCGGCGGGCCAGGACAAGTTCCTGCGCGCCGCGCTGCCGTGCATCGAGAGCATGTGGAAGCCGGCGCTGCAGGCCGCGAACCTGCCGTACCAGCCCGTTGAGCTGCACATCATCACCGAGAGCGCGCAGTACCCGTGCGGCACCGTCCGGCCGGACCAGACGGCGCGGTACTGCCAGGGCGGCATCTACTGGACGGCGAACGCCTACGCCGCCGAGCGCAACCCGAACAACCCGAACCACCCCGGCAAGTACCTGGGCCAGCTCGCCCACGAGTACGGCCACCACATCCAGTGGCTCACCGGAATGCTGAAAGCATCGGACCGCGCGCAGTACGACGCGGGCGGATGGGATACTCCGAAGGGCCTCGACCTGAACCGCCGGATGGAGCTGCAAGCCACCTGCTTCGGCGGCATGTCGCTGGCCCCTTTGTCCCACGGCGCGATACCGATAGACGTGATCCGGGTGGCCCTGACCGACGCGGGCAACCGGGGCGACTACGACATCTACCCGACGAAGGACCACGGCTCACCGGGGAACAACGCGTCCTGGGTCGACCGGGGCTACAAGTCGAACAAGGCTTCAGAGTGCAACACCTGGGCAGCCGACCCGGGTTCTGTCTCCTAGGAAGGGGAGAACGTGACCCAACCAGCCAAGAACAACCCGGTCGTGCTCGCGGGAGTGTTCGTGCTGGTGGTCGCGTTCGTCCTCGGGATCGGTCAACTGAGTCGCCCGAGACTCGTGACGGGTCACGCGCTGGCGGGGTCGCGCCCGGCCACGTCGCCGTCGACCGAGCCGTCGACCCCGATCCGGCCGCGAGCGGTCTACCGGCTGGCCGACCACCCGTTCCTGGTCAAGCCGGTCGCGCTGCCCCAGGTCACCTGCGCGATGCCGCCCTTCGGCGTCGCGGACGGCGCGCTGGCCGCCTACTACGCGGCGGGCGTCGAGTGCCTGGACGCCGCCTGGGGCCCATTGCTGACGACGGCGAACCTGCCGTTCGACAAGCCGACCCTCGACGCCTCACCGGAGTTGAAGGACGGCCCGTGCGGCGCGGCCCCGGAGTCGGACCACGCGGTGGCCTACTACTGCGGCCGCAACCGCACGATCTACATGCCCACGGCCCGCCTGCGGGACAACGGCGGCGGTGACGCCCCCGCCACCCACCTGGCCACGCTCGCCCACGAGTACGGCCACCACGTCCAGGCGCTGACGGGCCTGCTG
This sequence comes from Lentzea sp. NPDC092896, assembly GCF_044754905.1. Taxonomy (NCBI): domain Bacteria; kingdom Bacillati; phylum Actinomycetota; class Actinomycetes; order Pseudonocardiales; family Pseudonocardiaceae; genus Lentzea; species Lentzea sp. NPDC092896. The sequence continues at coordinate 444,406 of NZ_JBIVPX010000006.1, read as the reverse complement.
CGCGCGGCGGACCTGAAGATCACCGACGCGGGCGAGAAGTCGCCGGCGGGCCTGGAGATGTCCCGCCGGATCGAGCTGCAGGCGAACTGCTTCGCGGGCATGTTCCTGACGTCGGCGGCCGGACGCGGTTCCGTGACGGCGAGCCTCGCGCGTCAGGCGCAGGAGGACTTCCAGTTCGCCGTGGAGGAAAAGCCCGAGAACAACGCTCACGGCTCCGCCAAGAACCAGGCGCAGTGGGCGTCCGCGGGCTTCAGGACGAACTCGACGGACGCCTGCAACACGTTCGCGGCGGCTCCGGCCGAGGTCTCCTAGCTCAGGTAGGTCTGCTCGTCGACGTGACGCGTGGGCGTTCCCAGGAACACCTTCGCGTCGCTCGGCGATCCGTAGACGAGGTTCAACGTGGTCAGCTCGTAGCTCCACCCGCCGCAGCAGCCGCCCGACCACCGGTGGTTGATCTGCCAGCGGAGCCACTCGCCGCGCGCCAGCCGGACCGGGGAAGGCCGGTTCCACCGCCGTGGCGAAGCGCGCAGGGTGTCCTGCAACTGCACGGACAGCACTTCGTCGTCCTCGCGAAGGGTCAGCGCGATCCGGTCGATCTCGCTGCTCTCCTTCGACCAGTGAGGCTCGAAGTCGTACCGCTCCCCCAGCCGCACCTCGTGCACCGCGGGCAGCAGGTGCGGCAACGCGAACCCGACCGGAGTGGCGTTGCGCCGGGTCGCCCCTGGCTGACCACGGGACTTCTTGGTCCACTCGGTCCTCACCCACTGCACCACCACGTCGACGTCCACGCGCCGATGAGATCAAACGTGGCTCGGCTGAGCGACTGGATTGATCGCGGGCAGTGTCACGCGGAAGACCGCGCCCTGCTCGGACGGCTCACAGGTCAGGTCCCCGCTGTGCGCCCTGATCACCCCTCGGGCGATGGCGAGTCCGAGGCCGGATCCGCCCGAGCGCCGGTCGCGGGCGTCATCGAGCCGGACCAGCCGGTCGAAGATCCGTTCCCGCTCTGCCTCGGGCACACCGGGCCCGTTGTCGGACACCGTGAACCCGGTCAGGTCGACCCGGATCCGGACGGTCCCCTGTGGACCGGTCGCCTGCCGGGCGTTGTCCACCAGGTTCGCCAGCACCTGCGCAAGCCGTTGCCCATCACCGACGACAGCGGCCGGCACCCCTTCAGCGGCGATGTCGAAGTCGGGCGCCACGAACCGGGTTCGCGCCACCTCCGCCTCGGCCAGCCCCAGCAGGTCCACCGACTCCCGCTGCATCTCGTACCCGGCGTCCAGCTGGGCCAGCGCGAGCAGGTCGTCGACCAGCCGCCCGGCCCGACGCGCCTCCCTGACCAGCAGGAACGACATCTGGTCCCGGTCAGGCGAGTCGACGGGGGCCTGCACCAGCGCCTCGGCCACAGCCTGCACGCCGGTGATCGGCGTCCGCAGCTCGTGGGCGGCGTCGGCGACGAACCGCCTGGTCCGCTGTTCGGAGCCCTCCAGCGAGTCGAGCATCCCGTCGAACGCGGCCGCGGTCCGCCCCAGTTCGGTGTCGGTCCTCGACGGGTTCAACCGTCCGCCTCGATGCCCGGCGGCGATGGCCTGGGCCAGCGAGGTCATGGCGTCGAGCGGCGCCAACGCCCGCCGCACCACCACGACGATCAGCAGACCGGTGAGGGCGATCGCCCCGAGTCCCAGCAGCACCAGCAACTTCCGCAACCGGTGCTGCGCCTGCGAGATCGCCTCGGTGTCGGCGTAGAGGGTGACCTTGTTGCGGCCGACGTTGCGGACCTGGCGGGTGAACTGGCCCTCGTCGGGCGCGCTGCCGACGGTCGTGCCGTTGGGCAGCTCGATGGTGACGTGGATGTTCCGCTTCGTCAGCACGCCGACGATCTCGGCCGGACGCCTGCCGTTCTTCAGCATCTCGACCGCGCGGGCCTCGGTGCTGTTCAGCACTCCGTCGACGTCCTTGGAGGACTGTCCGGCGAACGTCCGGTCGACGGAGATCACCAGCGCCACCAGCACGAGGAACAGCACCAGCAGCACCGACACCGCGACGCGCCTGCGCAGCGAGACTGTGCGGAGGTTCATTCCTCGGCCCGCAGCACGTACCCAAGGCCACGCACGGTGTGCACGAGCCGTGTGCCGTGTTCCTCGATCTTGCGGCGTACGGCGCTGACGTGGACCTCGACCAGGTTCGGGTCGTAGTCCTCGTAGCCCCACACGGCCGTGAGAATCTGCGTCTTGGACACCACACGCCCGCGTTGGGCGGCCAGGTACACCAGCAGCCGCAGTTCGGTCGCGGTCAGTTCGATCGGCTGGTCGGCGCGCATGACGACACCCGCGTCGGCGTCCACGACCAGGTCGCCGACCTGCACGGTCGACGGCGTCCTGCCCAGCCGCCGCAGCACCGCCGACACCCGTGCCACGAGCTCTGCCAGCACGAACGGCTTGCCCACGTAGTCGTCAGCGCCGCCGGACAGTCCGCGCAGCCGGTCGGGGACGCCGTCGCGCGCGGTCAGCATGACCACGCCGGCGCCGGACGAGCGGCGGATGACCTCGAGCAACTGGAAGCCGTCGCGGCCGGGCAGCATCACGTCGAGCACGACCAGGTCGGGACGGAAGCGGCCGAGGTCGGCCTCCAGCTGACGCCCGTCCAGCCGGTGCTGCACCTCGTACCCGGACTCACGCAGCGCGGAAGACACCGCGGCGCCGATCGCCTCGGCGTCCTCGATCACCAACACCCTGGCGGACACCTCACCATTCTGCTGATCATCGGGACTTCGGGCGACTCGCCTTCAGCTTGCGCTCAGATTGCGCGCGCACCCTGGGGCCCATGTCGAAGAAATCAGCGTGGGCCGGCGCCATCGTCGCGGCCGTCGGCCTGACCGTCGGCGGCATTGCTGTCGCGACGGCGGCCGAGGGCCCGGACGGCCCGGCCGCGGCGTTCGCGGAACGCCACCCCGGCGGTCCCGGCGGTCCCGGCAAGGGCGGACGCCCGGACAAGGCCAAGCTCAAGGACAGCACCCTGGTCGTCGGACGGGTCAAGTCGGTCGAGACCGGCAAGCTCACGATCACCAAGGACGACGGCAGCGAGGTGTCGTTGACCACTGACAGCGCGACGAAGCTGCGCGGTGGTGACATCGCCGGTCTCAAGGCCGACCAGCGCGTGACCGTGCGCGTGAAGGACGGCAAGGCGCTGAACGTGGCGCTGGCCAAGGCGCAGGTGCGCGGCACCGTCAAGGACGTCAACGGCAACAACGCCACGTTGGTGCAGGTCGACGGACTGCAGACGGCGCTCGACCTGTCGTCGGTGAGCGAGAAGCCGAAGAACGGTGACCTCGTCGCCGTGACCGGAACCGTGTCGGACGGCAAGACCGTCAAGGTCGACCAGCTGCGTCAGCTGCCGAAGTAAACCTGGGCTCCACGCGGGCCGCCGCGTCTGCGAACATCGCAGTGTGGCGGTTCCGCGAAGCCCGGACAGATGGGTGTTCATCCTGCTGGTCGTCGGACTGGTCGGGATCGGGGTCGCGATCGCCCTTTTGGCGCCGGCCAAGGTGCTGGGCGCCGAGGAACCCCCCAGACCCGTGGCCGCGACCGTCGTCGAGAGCGGTTCGTGCGGCCAGGGCATGGACACGGTCGAGTGGGATGCCGACGGCCAGAAGAAGCAGGCCAAGCTCGACGGCTGCGGCCACACCAAGGGCGAGACGGTCGAGATCATCAACACCGGCGGCGAGATGGTGTCCTCCGCCGCCTCCGTCCCGGTCGGACTTCCGGTCGGGCGCCGCCTCACCGCGCTGCTGCTGTGCATGGCGGCGCTGGCAGGCGGCTTCTACGCCTTTCTCTTCCGCTACGCGCCTCTGCGCGCGCCGGCCGTGCTGTCCACTCCTCGCCGAGCAGAGCTGACTTCTTGACGATTAGATCGTTTGGGCTATTTCACGCTTTGTGATTTCACAATAACGTGAGCTGCGGACCTGGCCTGGGGGGCACCGAGGTCCACTGGGGTTGAGAGCAGTTCGTAACGCAGCGAATACTGCGCCCCCTGATTTTCGTGAGCTGCCGTCACTGTTCTCGATCACTTCTTTTGTCACGCCTTTTTCAGTCTGGGGGACTCTTTGAAGCGTGCAAGGATTCGGATCGCGACCGTGTTTTTCGGAGTACTTCTCGCGTTGGTCGGCACCTTTCAGCCGGCCAACGCGGAACCACTGAGTTCGTTGTCGGAGAAGGCCGGTGCGACCAAGGCCCTCGCCGGCTTCTGGCTGTTGAACAAGAACAGCGGCAAGTGCGCACTGGTCAGGGGCGGGGCCGACAACACGTCCGTCGTCCAGAACCAGTGCCTGGACTTCGCCGACCAGAAGTGGATCCTCGTCAGCAAGGGCGGGGATCTGTACCAGATCCGCAACCTGAACAGTGGCAAGTGTCTGCTCGTCCGAGGTGCGGACAACAACGCCCCTGTCGTCCAGAACCAGTGCCTGGACTTCGCTGACCAGTACTGGTATTTCCCGTCGTACCCCGGTGACCCCAACTGGTCTCACGTGAAGAACCTCAACAGCGGCAAGTGCCTGGTTGTTCGCGGAAACAGCGACAACGCCCCGTTGGTGCAGTTCGACTGCGCGCAATTCGCAGACCAGGCCTGGGTGGCCGTGATCTAGTGCGTCACGTACCCCGTCTCGGCGACGCCGAGGCGGGGTACCGGTGCGTGCTCGCTACTCCTCGACCGGGTGAGCCGGTTTCCTGACGTCCGCGAGGATGCCGACCACGTCGCACGCCATGGCGGCCACGTCGTCGATCTGCTCGGCGAGGTCCACGTCGGTGAAGGTGAAACAGGCGACGCCGTCGGCGATGTCCACGGCGGGTGGCTCGTACGACCTCAGCTGGGCGAGGACCTTCCGCTCGGTGTCTCCCGACACGAGAGGCGCCAGGTCGCCCGAGATCTCGTAGGCCGCGCCAGGTCGAGGCGGGTCCATTCGCAGGTCGCCGGTGAGTTCCGGTGCGTCCAGCACCACCACGAGCGCCGGGACGGTTCTCGTGGTGTGGGAGTACCCGGTGGTGCCGAGCCCGCCGGACGTCGTCGAGGAGAAGGCGGCGACCCGGACGGCACGCCCCTCGTGGACTCCCGCCACGGTGCCGCCCCGCCCCAACCCGGGCAGGCCGCTCATCCGCCCAGCCGGCATGTCCTCCTGGTCGGACACCTTCGTCCACCCCGGTGCGCCCACCCGGCGCTCGAGGAAACGGATGGCCGCAGTGGCGGAGCTGACCCTCTCGCTCTCCCTCCCGGTGGACGCGATCGAGAGCACCACGACCACGACCAGCACGACGAGGCCGATCACGATCAGGACCAGCGGCAGATCCATACTTCCTCCGAGGGGTATGGCTCCCCTGTGCCGGGGAGCCCCTCATTGGACTACGCGTGCAGCGCCGATTCACTCTTCTCCTGGCGGAGTCACCTTCTTGACGTAGAGCAGCCGGTCCCCCGGCTCGATCGCGTCCGCCTCCGGAGCGTCCACCCGGAACAACGTCTTGCCCCGCACCACACCGAGCACGATGTCGGACAGGTGCCGCGGCGACCCGCCGATCTCGCTCTTCTCGACGTCGCGCTCGGCGATCGCGAGGCCCGCGTCGGGCGTGAGCAGGTCCTCGACCATCGCCACGACGGACGGCGTCGCGGTGGCCATGCCGAGCAGGCGACCGGCCGTCTCCGACGACACGACCACCGAGTCGGCGCCGGACTGCCTGAGCAGGTGCTCGTTCTCCCGCTCCCGCACCGACGCGACGATCTGCGCCTTGGGGGCGAGTTCGCGGGCCGTCAACGTCACCAGCACCGCCGTGTCGTCCCGGTTCGGGGCGACGACGATCGCACGCGCACGGGCCGCACCGGCGACCCTCAGCACGTCGTTGCGGGTACCGGACCCATGCACGGTCACGAGCCCGATGGCGGACGCCGCGTCGAGCGACTCCTGCACGGTGTCGACGACGACGATCGAGCCCGGCTCGGTCCCGTCACCGAGCAGCGCGGCGACCGCTGAACGTCCCTTCGTGCCGTAACCGACGACCACCACGTGGTCCCGCACAACCCGCCTCCACTTTTGAATGCGCAACGCCTGACGGGAGCGCTCGGTGAGAACTTCGAGTGTCGTGCCGACCAGCACGATCAGGAACAGGACCCGCAACGGCGTGATGACCAGGACGTTGACCAGCCGCGCCGACGACGACGCGGGCGTGATGTCGCCGTAGCCGGTCGTCGAGAGAGACACCGTCGCGTAGTAGAACGAGTCGAGCAACGAGACGCCGTCCTCGTTGACGTCGCGGTAGCCGTCGCGGTCCAAGTAGACGATCAGCACCGCGAGCAGCAACGCCGCCATCGCTCCGACGACGCGCTTGAGGATCGCGCGGGCAGGGCTCTGCGCCTGGTCCGGCATCCTGATCACGCCGACGAGCGAGTGCGACGCTTCCTCAGACAGGCTCATCGGGACAACCTCTTCGCGATTTCTGCTTTCGCAAGCATCCGCCACAGGTGAGCGGCCGCCTCCGCGCCTTTGAGGAGCAACGGCACCACTACGCGCTCGTTCGGCGCGTGGACGCGATCATCCGGCAAGGTCGCGCCGAGGTAGACGAGGGGCACCCCGAGGCGCTCCCGCAGCACCGCGGCGGGTCCCGATCCGCCGGCCCGCGCGAACCTCACGGACTGGTCGAAGGCGAGTTCCATCGCCTCCTTGACCGCCGCGTTCGCCGGGTCGTCCGGACTGATCGCGTACGGCGGGACGCCCTCGCCCCGGAAGGTGACCTCGGCGGTGATGCCGTTCGGTGTGTGCAGGGCGACGAACCGCTTGAGCTGTTCCGCGACCTCGTCCGGCTGCTGGTCGGGCACGAGGCGGAAGCTGATCTTCGCCGTGGCGGACGCCGGGATGATCGTCTTCAGGCCGGGGCCGGTGTAGCCGCCGCTGATGCCGTTGATCTCGGCGGTGGGCCGCACCCAGATCCGTTCGAACGTGCTGTAGCCGGTCTCGCCGTGCGTCGCCTGGGCGCCGCCTCCGTTGTGCGCCAGCCACTTCCGCTCGTCGAACGGCAGCGCCGCGTAGTCCTCGCGTTCGCGGTCGGTCGGTTCCCGGACGTCGTCGTAGAAGCCTTCGAGCTGGATCCGGTTGTCGTCGTCGTGTAGCGCGGCGACGAGTTTCGCGAGTGCCGTGACGGGGTTCGGAATCGCGCCGCCCGCACGCCCGGAATGGACGTCATCGGTGCCGCCGAAGAACGTGATCTCACCGCCGAGAACACCCCGTTGCCCGGTGTTGACCGTCGGTGCGTCGCGTTCGTGCAATGCGGTGTCCGTGAACACCACAAGATCGCAACCGAGTTCGTCGTGGTGATCTTCGAGCAGCTTTCGCAGATGCGGAGAACCCGATTCCTCCTCACCCTCGACGAAGAGTTTCAGCGTGACGCTCGGCGCATTCTGTCCGGTGGCGGCCAGATGTGCTTTCACCGCGAGCAGGTGCATCGCGACCTGTCCCTTGTCGTCGCTCGCACCCCGCCCCCTGATCTCGTCGCCGCTGATCACGGGCTCGAACGGCGGATGCTCCCACCGCTCGATCGGATCGACCGGCTGCACGTCGTGGTGCCCGTAGACGAGCACGGTCGGTGCGTCCGGATCGGCTGCGGGCCAGCACGCGAACACGGCGGGAAGCGCGGGCCCCTCACCCCAGACCGCGACCTCGGGCCACCCGTCCGCTCGCAGTTGACCGGCGAGCCATTCGGCAGATCTCCGCACGTCAACGTGATGCCGGGGATCCACCCCGATGCTCGGAATCGTGATCCAGTCGCAGAGCCCGGCGACGAAGGAATCGGTCAGCGCGGCGACAGCGGCGCGTTCGGAATGACGAGAATCACCTGCCACGCCCGTGGAGAATAGGCCAGCCCCACCTCGCCTACGCGGCGTAGGCATGACAGGGTGACGCCATGGAACCAACCCGTTCCCGAGCGCGGTCGGCGCTGGCGCTCGCCGCACTGCTCGGTCTGGCTGGAGCAACCCACTTCACCAGGCCGAAGTACTACGACGCGATCGTCCCCCGCTCGTTGCCCGGCACCCCGCGGCAGTGGACGTACGCGTCCGGCGTGGCCGAACTGGCCGTGGCAGCCGCCGTGGCCACTCCCCGAACGCGCCGTCTGGGCGCCTTCGCGGCCACCGCGCTGTTCGTGGCCGTGTTTCCGGCGAACGTGAAAATGGCTCTGGATTTCCGGGACAAATCCCCCAAAGCCCGTGCCATCGCCTACGGTCGCCTGCCGCTGCAGATCCCGCTCGTCGCATGGGCGTGGAAAGTCGCGAAACGCTCTCCATGACCACCCTGGGTAATCCTTAACCAAGTGTCCCGCAAACGCTGTCATTTTCCGCGCGAGGAACCTTAGGATGCGCCCTGTGCAATCGCTCCTTGAACGCGCCGCAACCGCGCTCGGCTGGGACGGAGTCGTCGTACCCGACGTCGCCGTCCTGGGCCAGCAGGTGTCCGCGGTGGTGCGCTTGCTGCCCGAAGTGCACGAGTGGAGAACCGAGAACGGCTGGCCCCCGAGAGCCGACCCGTCGTGGTTCCGCTCGTGGTTCGAGCCGGACGCGCACGACCGCCTCCCGGTGGCCGCGGTCGAACTGGTCGGCGTATTGGTCAGCGAGTCCACCACGGACCGCGCCCTCCAGTCGTGCGGCACCCTCCTGACCCTGGCCCCGTGCGCGGTGATGCTCCCCCGCACCGAAGAGTCCCAGGCCTGGTCGTACATCGAACTCGACTACTACGGCATCGGCGTCGTCGTGGGCGACGACACCACCGCCGACCTCATGGTGCCGCCGGAGGACCGCTCGCCGGAGTTCGGGCCGTCGCTGTTCGGGCGGTGGCTGCTCGAGGTGCTGTACGAGCGGGTGCTGAAGGCCTCGCACGCTCCCGCCAGCAGCAGCCCTCAGGCCTGATCACGACTCCACGGACCGGATCAGGTCCTTCAGGCCCTGCTCCTCCAACAGGTCCGCAGGCCGCACCGTGTGGTCGTGCCGCACGTAGTGGAAAGCGGCCCGCACCTGTTCCAACGGCGCGCCGACCAGAGCCGCCCAGGCCAGCCGGTACGCGGCGAGCTGCACCGACAGCGCGGGCAGGGCGTCCGAGTCCGGGACGGCGCCGGTCTTCCAGTCGACGACGGTCCAGCCGTCCGGGTCGCGGTACACGGCGTCCATGCGGCCGCGCACCGAGATGCCGTCGAACTCCGCCTCGAACGGCACCTCCACGTCGTGCGGGGTGCGGTCCGCCCAGGCGCTGGCCAGGAACGACTCCTTCAGACGGTCCAGGTCGGCGTCCGGAGCCGCGTCGGCGTCGCCGGCTCCCGGGAGTTCGTCGATGTCGAGCAGGCGGGTGGCTCCGAAGCGGTTCTCCAGCCACGTGTGGAAGGCGGTGCCCCGGCGGGCCAGCGGGTTCGGCGGGAACGGGAGCGGGCGGCGCAGGCGGCGGGCCAGCAGGTCCGGGTCCTTGGCCAGCTCCACGAGCTGGGAGACCGAGAGGTGGTCGGGGAGGGCCACCTGTTCGCGGCGGTTCTGCGAGGCCGCGCGTTCGGCCAGCAGCACGTCGACGTCGCGGGCCCAGCCTTCCGGGTCCTCGTCGAGAGGCATTTCCGGGTCGTCCGGGACCACGTCGTCGGGGAGCGGCTCCGGCTCCGGCGGGAAGTCGTCGTCCGGGGGCTCGTCGGTGGGCGGCGGGTAGTCCTCGTCGACGAGTTCGGCGGCGGGCTCGTCGAAGATCAGCGGCAGGGGTGCCGGTGGGGCGTTGCGCAGGGCGTCCAGAGCCGCCAGGACCATCGTGGCGCCTTCGACCACGGCGTCGCGGCGCCTGCCCAGCGGGTCGGCCGGCCACTGCGAGGTCTTGACGTCCTCGGCCAGCGGGTTCGGGGTGTCGGCGTCGGGTTCCGGGGTCCAGACGGAGATGTCGCCGGGGGCGGTGTCGCGTTGCAGGACCTCGTGCATCTCCCGCAGGAACACCGACGGGCCCTTCGGCTTGTCGCCGGCCTCCGCCCACCAGTGGCCCGACATCAGCAGGCTGTGTTCGGCCCGGGTCACGCCCACGTAGAAGAGCCGGCGTTCCTCGACCAGGCGGCGCTCCTCGAACTCCTCCGCGTGGATCGTCAGCGCCTCGTCGACCTCCTTGCGGTTGTAGCCGGCGGACAGCTTCAACTTCGGCAGGTCGGCCGAGTCGCCGCGCAGTGGAGCCGGGAGCTCGGTCACGGACTTGAGCCAGCACGAGGACTTCTTGCGGCCCGGGAACACGTCGCGGACCAGGTGCGGCAACGCGACGATCCGCCACTCCAGGCCCTTCGCCGAGTGGACGGTCAGGATCTGCACGCGGTCCTCGGAGACCTCCACCTCGCCGGGTTCCAGGCCGTCTTCCGCATGTTCGGCGGTGTAGAGGTAGTCGAGCAGCGACGGGAGCGTCGCGGACGGGGAGGCGGCGGCGAAGTCCGTCACGACGTCGGAGAACGCGTCGAGGTGGGCGCGGCCGACCATGCCCTGGCGGGACATCGACTCGATGTCGAGCAGCAGCGTGCGTTCCACGTCGGCCACCAGTTCGGACAGCGGCTGGTCGAGCCTGCGCCGCAACGTCGCCAGCTCGCCGCCGAGCCGCCGGATCCGCCGGTAGCCGTCGGTGGAGTAGGCGTCGGGGTCGCCGGGATCGTCCAGCGCGTCGGCGAGACCGGCCTGTTCGGCGTGTTCGCCGGGCAGCGCGTCCGCCAGGACCATCAGCGGATCGTCCACAACGGACTGTCGCGGTGCGACGCCCGCCAGTTCGCGGGCCCGCGACCACAGCGCGGCCAGGTCGACGGCGGCCAACCGCCAGCGCGAGCCGGTCAGCAGGCGGGCGGCGGCGGTACCGGCCAGAGGATCGACGAGCACTCGCAGTGCCGACACCAGGTCGCGCACCTCGGGTTCGTCCAGCAGGCCGCCGAGGCCGACGACCTCGACCGGCAGGCCGCGTTCCCGCAGCGCGGCGGCGATGGCGGCCATGTCCGAACGGCGGCGCACCAGCACGGCCGCGGTCGGCGGGACACCCTCGGCGTCGAGGTGCGCCTCCCACTGCGCGGCGACGTTGTCCGCCATCCAGTCGAGCTCGGCGCGGATGTCGGTGTGCAGGGCGAGCCGGACGTCGCCAGGGCCCGCGCCCGGCCGGGCCCGCAGTTCGTCGACGTCCAGACCGGCCTCGCGCAGCGGCAACGACACGGCGTTCGCCAGTTCCAGGACCTCGGGCGGGTTGCGGAAACTGGTCAGCAGCCCGAACTTCCGCGTCGGCGGGAAGTCGTCGGCGAAGCGCGGCAGGTTCGCCGCGGACGCCCCGCGCCAGCCGTAGATGGCCTGCGCCGGGTCGCCCACCGACGTCACCGGCATCGGCTCGCCCTCACCGAACAACGACCGCAGCAGCACGCGCTGCGCGTGCCCGGTGTCCTGGTACTCGTCCAGCAGCACGGCGCCGTACCGCTCACGTTCCCCGGCGGACACCTCCTCGAACGAGGCCAGCTGCGCCGCCAGCGACATCTGGTCCGCGAAGTCCAACGCGGCCTCTTTGCGCTTGCGCTGCTGGTACGCGTCCAGCAACGGCAACATCGCGACCCGCAACCGTTGCGCCGCAACGATTTCCTTCAGCTTCTCCGGCAACGCGTCCCGCTGGCGAGGCGCGCGCGGAGCGTTCTCGATCAACGCGCACAGCTCGAGGGCGTGCGCCTCCAACGCCTCGGGCGTCACCAGGTGCTCGCCCAGCTCACCGGCCAGCGACAACAGGTACCCGGTGACCGTCGCCGGCACCTTGTCCGTGTCCAGGTCCTTCGCCCACGTCGACACGACCCGGTGCGCGAGCTGCCACGACGCCGTCTGCGTCAGCAGCCGCACGCCGGGCTCCACCGGCAGCCGGAGCCCGTGCTCGGTCACCAGGCGCCCCGCGTAGGCGTGGTACGTCAGCACGACGGGCTCGCCGGTCAGCACGGCCATCTTGCGCTCGCCGCTGGGATCGAGTTCGTCCAACAGGGACGATCCCGCGAGCCTGCGCAGCCGGGCCCGCACGCGGTCCGCGAGCTGGCGCGCGGCCTTGCGCGTGAACGTCAGGCCGAGCACGCGGTCGGGCAGCACGAGCCCGTTCGCGACCAGCCAGACGACCCGCGCGGCCATGGTCTCGGTCTTGCCCGCTCCGGCGCCCGCGATCACCAGCGCGGGCTGCGCGGGTGCGGCGATCACCTCGGCCTGCTCGGGTGTCGGCTTGTTCAGCCCGAGCGCCTCCGCGATCTCAAACGGGCTGACGGTCACCAGTACATCTTCCTACCCGGGCCGGACGGGGCCGCACCACCCGGGACGGTGTGTTCGCCGACAGTTCGAGAACGAGAAACGCGCAGGTCAACAGTACTTACTCACTGACCTGCCGCCCGGAGGGGTGCACCGGGCACGTCGTGCGCGCCGGGCAACGATCGCAGTCCGCGTTCTCCCGAGCCGTGTACTGCGGCCCGAGCACCGACTCCGCGGCACCCTGCACGACCTCCAGCCACGCCCGCACGCCCTGCTCGTCCAGCGGCGCCTGGGTGCGTTCGACAGCTCCTGTCTTCTTGTCCTCCTTCGCCACGTAGAGCAGGCGGGCACCACCTGGCTCGGTTCCCAGTCCGATGTGGGTGAAGCCGCCCAGCGACGACGCCAGCTGGTAGACGGCCAGCTGCGGGTGTTCCTGCGACGCCTCCCGCGACACCGGGCTCTTGCCGGTCTTGAGGTCGATCACGACGGGGCGGCCGTCCTCGTCGTGTTCGAGACGGTCGACCCGGCCCCTGACCTGCAACCACGGCCCGCCGTCGCGCTTGGGCACCTCGACGACCATCTCCTCCTCGACCGCGACCTGCGTGAGCTGGCTGCGGCTCATGGTCAGCCACGCGAGGAACGTGTCGAGCATCTTCTCCACCCGCAGGCGTTCGCGGCGGGAGAACCACGGGGCACCGGCGTCCACCGCGGCCCACGCCTCGTCCAGCTTCACCCTCAGCTGCGCCGAGTCCGCTCCCGAGGCCGCGGCCTGCGCCAGCGCGTGGACCAGGGTGCCCGTGACCGAGGCGAGCTCGGCCGGGTCCTGGCCGCCGTGCCGCTCCACGACCCAGCGCAGCGGGCACTTCGTGATCACCTCGATGGTCGACGGCGTCACGCTGACCTTCTGGTCCTCCGTCCACAGTGGAGCATCGATCGACACCTCCGCCAGGCCGTACCAGGACTCCGGGTGCGCACCGGGCACACCGGCCTCGGCCAGCCTGGCCAGTTGCTCGGCGGCCCGGAAACGGCGGTCGACGTCCTCGGTGTCCGAACACACCACCCGGCGCAGTTCGCCGACCAGTTCGCCCAGCACCAGACCGCGCTGCGGCCGGTGCAGCTTCCGTTCGTCCTCAGCGGACGACTCGATCTCGTCCAGGAACCGCGACGGCTGCTCGTCCTCACCCCGCACGGCGCTGATCAACAGCTTCGAACGGGCCCGCGAGGCCGCGACCAGCAGCAACCGGCGTTCCTCCGCCAGGATCGGCGCCACCGCCGACACCGAGGGCTCCAGTCCGGCCAGCACGTCCACCATGCGTTCGACGCCCAGCACCGTGCCGCGCAGCCGCAGGTCCGGCCAGCTGCCCTCCTGCACGCCGGGCACCGCGACGACCTCCCACTCGCGCCCGGCCGCCGAGTGCGCCGTCAGCACGGACACCGCCTCCCCGGTCGGGGCGGAGGCGGCCAGCGTGTCGCCCACGATCCGTTGCGACTCCAGGTAGTCCGCGAACCCGGCGACCCCCGAACCCGGCAGCCGGTCGACGTACTTCGCGGCCGCCTCGAACAACGCCACGATCGCGTCGAGGTCGCGGTCCGCCTGCATGCCCGGCATGCCGCGCCGGGACGACTGCGCCACCCACCGGTCCTGCAGGCCGGTCGCCGTCCACAGGTCCCACAGCACGACCTCGACGGACTTCCCCGCCTCGATCGCCTTGCGCGCCAACGCCAGCAGGTGCCCGATCCGCCGCGCGGGCAACGACTCCGCGTCCTCCAGGGCCGCCAGCCGGTCCGCGGTCTCCACGACCTCGACCAGCAGTTCACCGCTCGGCCGGTCGCCGCCCGCGGCCATCTCCAGCCGCCGCAGACCACGCCGCAACCGCCGCAGCGCCAACGGATCCGCACCGCCGTAGGACGACGACAGCAACATCGCGGCCGTGTCCTCGTCCAACGTTCCCGGCGCAGCCGCGGCACGGACCAAAGCCAGCAACGGACGCACGGAAGGCTGCTGCGCCAACGGCAACTCGTCCGACGCCACGGACACCGGCACACCCGCGGCGAGCAAAGCCCGTTGCAGCACCGGCAACGACAACGTCGCCGACCGCACCACCACGGCCATCTGCGACCACGGCACCTCGTCGGCCAGGTGCGAGCGCCGCAACTGGTCCGCCACCCACGTCGCCTCCTGCGCGGACGACGCGAGCAACCGCACCTGCACGGACCCCTCGCCCTCGACCGGCTCCACCACCCGCGACGGAGAGGCACCGGGCAGCCGGGCGGCCAGCCGCGCCACCGCGTCCCGGACCTCGGGCATCATCCGGTGCGACTGCCGCAGCACCACGGTCTCGCCGTCGACGTCCCGCAGGATCTCCGGGTCGGCGCCGCGGAACGTGAAGATCGCCTGGTCCGGATCACCGGCCAGCACGAACCGCGCGGCCCCCGACCCGAGCGAGCGGATCAGCGAGTACTGCATCGGGTCGAGGTGCTGCGCGTCGTCGACCAGCAGGTACCGCACGCGCCGCCGTTCGCCGAACAGCAGGTCCTCGTCGTTCACGAACGCCGCGTAGGCCGACGACACCAGCTCCGCCGCGTCGTAGGCGGGGGCGTACGCCGTCGCGGAGTCCATGCCGGACAACAGGTTCACCGCCTCGTACTGCGCCCCGAACCGCCCGGCGGCCACCCACTCGTCCCGCCCGTGCTGCTCGCCGAGCTCGATCAGGTCCTCCGGCCCGAGACCGCGTTCCGCCGCCCGCAGCAGCAGATCCCGCAGCTCGTGCGCGAACCCCGGCAGTTCCAGGGCCGGCCGCAACCGCTCCGGCCACTTCAACGCGCCCAGCTCGACGTCGCCGGCGAGCAGTTCGCGCACCATCGCGTCCTGGTCCGGCCCGGACAGCAACCGCGGCGGCGGCTCGTCGAGCAGCACCGCCTGGTTGCGCAGCACCGCGAACGCGTAGGAGTGCACGGTCCGCACCAACGGCTCGCGAATCGCCGACAGGTGCCCCGTCAGCAACTGCGTGATCTGCGCGCGCAACGCCACCGACGCGCGCCTGTTCGCCGTCAGCACGAGCACGTTCTCGGGATCGGCCCCGTGCTCCAGCACGACGTGCGCGGCCAGTTCGGCGAGCAGCGTCGTCTTGCCGGTGCCGGGGCCGCCGAGCACCCGGACGAAGCCCTCGTGCTCGAAGACCCGCTGGGCAGCGGCGTCCCACCGGGGACGCGGGCGCGTCTCCGGCTTCCGGCGGACCAGCTGGGGTGGAAGTGCCACGACCCGATTGCACCACGCGGCACCGACAAGATCGTCAAAGCCTGCCGGACAGGCCACGACCGATTTCGTCTACCTTCTTGACAGATAGTGGTGGTCTAGTCCATTTTTGAAGACGTTGTGAGCCCCCTCACTGCCAGCTCCGCCGCCCTGGACCGAGCAGTCTTTGGAGGACTGATGAAGCGGTTCCTCGTCGGCGCTGTCGCTGCCACGTGCGCGGCGATCATGCTGCCCACGACCGCACAGGCGGCCGTCAACCCCGTGCTCGCGGCCCCCTACCTCTACCAGTGGGGCGGTCAGCCCAACCCCGCCACGGTGATGCAGCAGACGGGCATCAAGTCGTTCACGCTCGCGTTCATCCTGAGCAACGGCACGTGCAACCCGCAGTGGGACGGCAACCGCTCGCTGACCGGGTCGGACAAGACCCTGATCAACAACATCCGCGCGGCCGGCGGCGACGCGGTGCCGTCGATCGGCGGCTGGTCCGGCAACAAGCTCGGCCAGTCCTGCACCTCCGTGAGCGCACTCGCGGGCGCATACCAGAAGGTGATCGACGCCTACGCGCTCAAGGCGATCGACATCGACATCGAGGCGGCCGAGTTCGAGAACAACACCACGCAGGACCGGGTGCTCGGCGCGCTGAAGATCATCAAGCAGAACAACCCCGGCGTGAAGACGGTCATCACCATGCCGACCGACCGCACCGGCCCGAACTCGTGGGGCAAGCGCCTGATCACGCGGGCCAAGGAACTCGGCGCGCCGATCGACACGTGGGCCGTCATGCCGTTCGACTGGGGCACCGGCGGTGACATGTTCGCGTACACCAAGAGCGCCGTCGACGGCCTGAAGAACCACGTCAAGTCGACGTTCGGCCTCACGGACGACGCGGCGTACCGGCGCAGCGGCCTGTCGTCGATGAACGGCAAGACCGACACCGGCGAGACCGTCACCCCGCAGAACTTCCGCGACATCGTGGGCTGGGCGAACTCCAAGCACCTGGCGCGCGTCTCGTTCTGGGCCGTGAACCGGGACCGCGGTAACTGCGGGGCAATGAGCTCCTCATGCAGCGGCATCAACCAGCAGACCTACGAATTCACCAAGGCGCTGGCCGGTTTCACTGGTTAGAGAACTTCTCCGGTGGCCGGACGTGACCCCGACCCCGTCCGGTCACCGGAGTTCCAAACCCTCCACGAACTCACCAGGCTCCCGGGCCACCCCGAAGTGGTCGCCGGTCGCGAAGTCCGCACCGGCGTCGAGCCACCACTGGGCCTGCTCCGCGCTGCCGATCCCGTCGACCACGACCGCCACACCGGCCTCCCGCACCAACGGCAGCAGCGCCGCGACGTACGGAGAGCGGCGCTCCACCAGATCCCGCGCCACCCGCACCGACTTCACCGGCAGGTCGGCCACGACCGCCGGATCCAGCGGCCCCAGGCCGAAGTCGTCGAGCACGATGTGGACGCCCATGCCCGCGAGCGTCGCCAGGTTGTCCGCGGCGTCGGTCAGCGACAGCACCCCGGCGGGCATGCCGATCGCCACGCCGTCGACCGTCAGACCGGTCTCCTCCAGCACGTCGACCACGCGCGAGACCAGGTCCGCGTCGGCGGACTGGTGCGCGGTGAGACGGACGGCCAGCAGCCGGTCGAACTGGCCGCGCTGCCGCCACCACACCGACTGACCGGCGGCGACGCGGAACAGCCACTCTCCGAGCGGCAGCACCAGCCCGGTCTGCTCGGCGAGGCCCGCGACCCGGTCGTGGTCCAGCACGCCGGACTCCGGCCGGTCCCAGCGCAGTCCGGCCTCGACGCCGGTGACCACGCCGCCGGCCAGCCGCACGATCGGCCGGTACCGCACGGTGATCTCGCCGTTCTCCCACGCGCCCGGCATGGTCACGGCCATCGCGTGGTCACGGCGTTCGTCGGCGTCCTGACCCGCGTGGAAGACCTCCCACTGGCCGCGCCTGCGCACCTTGGCCCTGCGCAGCGCCGTGTCCGCCGCGCGCAGCAGGTCGACCGGCTCCATGTCGCTCGCCGGCCGGTGCACGACCCCGGCGCTCACCGACACCGCGAGGCCGTGACCGTCCACATAGGTCGGTTCGTTCAGGTCCGCGTTGATGCTCTTCATGATCGTGCCGATGGACGGCGTGTTCGCGTTGTTCTCCACCAGGAGCGCGAACTCGTCGCCGTCGAACCGGGCGATCATGGCCTTCTCGCCGGCCATCAGCACCCGAAGGCGCTGGGCGACGTGCTGCAGCAGCCGTTCGGCGACCCGGCCGCCGAAGCTGTTGCACACCATGCCGAACGCGTCGAGGTCGAGGTGCAGGACCGTGATGCCGTGCTCGGGATCGGCCCTGCGCAGCGCGATCTCCAGCTGGGTGGTGAAGAACTGGCGGTTCGGCAGCCCGGTCAGCACGTCGTGCAGCGCCTGCCGCTTGAGCTCGCTCTGCAGCAACGCCAGTTCGGTGCCGTCCTCGACCACCACGACGAAGTGCATCGGCTCGTCGTCGGCACCGCGCAGCAGCGACGCCGTCAACGTCACCCGTGCGGACTCGCCGTCCTTGCGCAGCAACCGTTGCGACTGCCGGACGCGGTCGACGGCACCGGCGGCGAGGTCGGTCATCGCCTCCCGCAGCATCTCGGTGAAGGCCGGCTCGATCAGGTCGAGCAGCGGGACGCCGGTGAGCTCGTCCGAGGTGTGCCCGAGGATCTGGCCGATGGCCGCGTTCACCTTCAGCAGCCGTCCGTCGAGGTCGACGATCAGCACGCCGTTGGTGGACGACGTGACCACCTCGTTGAACCGGGCCTCGCTCTCCTTGAGGTTCCAGTTCGCGTCGCGGACCGCCTTGAGCAACGAGCGCTGCATGCTCTCCTGCTGCGCGAGCACCGACTCGGCGTTGGCCGCGGTGAAGCCGGCGCCGAGCGCGCCCATCGCGAGCGCGATCCGTTCCGCGTAGAGCTGCACCGGCTGGAACTCCGGCAGCGCGAGCAGCCCCTTGCCGAGCACCTCACTCGTGCACCGCAGCCCGAACTTCCCGAGGTGACCGAGCGTCGCCAATTCGGCGCCGGCTGCCTCGATCGGGGTAGTCATGAACGGCTCTTCGTGCAGCATCGAGCACAACGCGTCCAGGCGGATGCGCAGTTCCTCGTCCAGATCTTCTCGCCCCAGCGGAATCGCCACCGCACTGAGCAGGCGATACGACCATTTCCGGGCAAGCGTCATCCGCGCCCGCGCATTGTCCTGCGACGAGGGCGTTACACCAGATATTCGACCCGGGTTGGACATTCGAGGACAGCCTCGCAATGACTCAGAAGGTCCCGGCAGTTTACCCACGCACAGTCGGTCACGCCTCAACCGGCCGCGTGAATCAACTTCACACCATCGATAATCGTTATGGCTTCCGTCCGACGCCGGCGAACGCGATCCTGTTGACCGCCGGATCGTCCGAGATGTCACCGGGTCCGGAGGGTCGCCATTCGGCGTACTTGACCAGTCCGGGCTCGACCAGGTCGAAATCACCGAAGAAGGACTCGATCTCGGCGCGGTCGCGATAGGTGACGTCGCCGCCGCCCGACTTGCTCATCCTGTCGGTCACGGCCCTGGCCTCGTCGTTGACGTGGTCGCCCGCCATGTGCGAGATCGCCAGGTAGCTCCCGCTGGGCAGGGCCTCCCGGTAGCGCTTGAGCAGGCTCTGCGGATCGGCCTCGTTCGGCACCCAGTGCACCATGAACAGCATCAGCAGGCCGACCGGCTGGTCGAGGTCGAGCAGCCGGTTCAGCTCACCGCTGTTCAGGATGCTCTCCGGATCGCGCATGTCGGCCTGCAGCACGCCCACCCGGTCGTTGCCCGCGACGATCAGCTCGCCGTGCGCCACGGCGACGGGATCGCGGTCCACGTACAGGACGCGGCACTCAGGCGCCTCCTCCTGCGCGACCTCGTGCACGTTGGCCACGGTCGGGATGCCGGACCCGATGTCCAGGAACTGGCGCACGCCCTGGTCGGTCATGAAGCGCACCGCGCGGCGCAGGAAGGCCCGGTTGAGCCTGGCCGCGCTGCGGGAGTGCGGCATCATCTGCTCGGCCTTGTCCCCCATGACGCGGTCGACCGCGAAGTTGTGCGCGCCCCCGAGCAGGTAGTCGTAGACCCGTGCCGCACTGGGCACGGAAACATCCACGCTCTGTGGAATCCAGTTCTGCTCGCTGGACACGCTGACCACCTCTTCAGGTTGCGGACGCACTAGCTTAGTCATGCACAAAGCGCACTCGACTACGCCGCAAGTGTGAACGCACGCCACCCGATCGGGCACTGTCACTCTGCCCCGAACGACTCATAGGGTGGCTCGATCTCTTTCCACCTCGCGAGGAGCGATGATGTCCGTCCCGGTGGCACCCGGCAGGCTGCCATTTCTCGGCCATTCGTTGCCCATGCTCAGGAAAAGATTCGCATTCACCGGGAATCTGCGAGGTCAGGGTGATCTCGTCGAAGTCCACTTAGGCCCGATGCGGACCTATTTCGTCGCCAGCCCGAAGTTGACGCATCAGGTGCTGGTCACCGACGCGCCGAAGTTCCACAAAGGGCGGATGTACGACAAGTTCCGCGCGTTCGTCGGGAACGGGCTGGCGGTGTCGAGCGGCGCGTTCCACCTGCGCCAGCGCCGGATGATGCAGCCCGCGTTCCACCGCGACCGGATCGCGGGTTACGCGAAGATCATGTCCCGCGCGGCACTCGACCTGCTGGACGGCTGGCGGCCCGGCGAGGTGCGGCAGCTGGAGGCCGACATGCAGGGTCTCGCCGTCACGATCGTCGGCGAGTCGCTGTTCTCCGCCGAGATCGGCCGCAAGGCGATCGACGAGGCCCGCCGGTCGGTCTTCGTGATCATCAAGAACGGCATCCTGCGCGCGCTCTCGCCGGGGTTCGTCGAGAAGCTGCCCATCCCGGCCAACCGCGAGTTCGACGAGGCCATCGCCCGGATGCGCGCGATCGTGCACGAGGTCATCGAGAGCCGTCGCGACGACGAGACCGACCACGGCGACCTGCTGACGACGTTGCTGGCCGCCAGGGATCCCGAGACCGGCGAACCGATGACCGACGAGCAGGTCTTCGACGAGGTCGTCACGCTGCTGACCGCGGGGATCGAGACCACCGCGCTGGCACTGTCCTGGATCTTCCACGAGATCGCCGCCAACCCCGAGGTCGAGAAGCGGGTCGTGGCGGAGATCGACGACGTGCTCGCCGGGCGTCCGGTGACGATCGACGACGTGCCGAAGCTGACCTACCTCGGCCAGGTGGCGCACGAGGTCCTGCGCAAGTACCCGCTCTGGCTCGTCATGCGCCGCACGGCCGAGGAGGTCGAACTCGGCGGCGCTGTTCTTCCTCCGGGCACCGAGGTGATCCTCAGCCCGTACACGATGCACCACGACCCGGCGCACTTCCCGGACCCCGAGCGCTTCGACCCGGACCGCTGGACGCCCGAACACGCCGCGCTGCTGCCGAAGGGCGCGTACGTCCCGTTCGGCGGCGGCGTCCACCAGTGCATCGGAAACCACTTCGCCCTGACCGAGATCGCCATCGTGGTGGCGACGGTCTGCTCGCGCTACCGGCTGGTCCCCGACCGGCCCGTGCGCACCAAGTTCACCAATGCGGCCTACCCCAACGACCTGATGATGAAGGTCGTCCCCCGCTAGCTGGAGGTTGTTCCCCCATGCGTTTCCGTCGGCTCTGTGCCGCCGTGCTGCTCGCCGCGTTCATACCGGTACCCACGCCGGCAAGCGCTGCGCAGACCACTTGCGAGGACGTGTACACGCCCGTTCAGTTCGGGCTCATCCGGCAGACGATGTACGGCAGGCTCTGCGTTCCGCAGGGAGCGAAGACGGTTCAGGTGCTCGTCCCCGGCGGCACGTACACCGGCGGGTACTGGGACATCCCGGTCGACGGCGAGACCCGTTCGGTCACGCGGGCGATGAACGGCGCGGGCGTCGCGACCATGGTCGTGGACCGGATCGGCTCCGGTAAGAGCACCAAGCCGCTCAGCATCCTCGTGGACGTCCCGAACCAGGCAGAAGCGGTGCACCAGGTAATCCAGAACCTGCGGCCGCGGTTCACCAAGGTGCTCGTGGGCGGGCACTCGATCGGCTCGGCCATCGCGATGGCCGAGGCGGGCAGGTACCGCGACGTCGACGGCGTCCTGATCACCGGCATGACGCACCAGTGGGACTACGTCAGGGCCGTGCCCGCGCTGACCAACCTGATCCCCGCCCCGCTCGACGCGAAGCTGAGCCTGCGCGGTCTCGACGTCGGCTACCTGACGACGGTGCCGGGAAGTCGCTACACCATGTTCCACGCGCCGGGCCCGAACGTGCCCGCGGTGGTGGACCTCGACGAGGCCACGAAGGACGTCGTCTCGGCCGGTGAGTTCGTCACCACGGCCCTGATGTCCAACCTCGTGCTGCCGGTGAGCGCCCTCATCGACGTGCCGGTACTGACCATCCAGACCTCGGCCGACTACTTCTGCGGCACCCCGCCGCTCGGCGCCGACTGCTCGTCGTCCGACGCGCTGGTCAGGTCCGAGAAACCGTTCTACCCCAAGGCACCTCGGGTGGACGGCTTCGTCGTCAACGGGTACGGGCACGTCTTCAACTTCGACACCGCGACCGCCCTGCGCTACCACGACACCGTCACCGCCTGGCAGCGCGGCATCTAGACCAGCTTCTGCAGGAACTCTCCCGCGTCGAGCGGGGAACCGAGGTGGGCGCCGATCGCGAGGTCGGCGCCCATTTCCGTCCACCACTTGGCCTGCTCGGCGGTCTCGATGCCGTCGACGCACAGGTTGACGCCGAGTTCGCGCACGGCGGGAACCAGTGCGGCGGAACGGGGATCCTGCCTGCGCACCAAATCCTGTGGCACGAGCACGGACACCACCGGCAGTTCCGAGAGCCACGCGAGGTCGCGCGGGCCGAGGCCGAAGTCGTCGAGCGCGATCCGCACGCCCATGTCCGCCAGCGTGCTCAGGCTGTCCGCCGCGCTGGCCACGCCCAGCACGCCGACCGGCATGCTCAGCGTCAGCCTGCCGCGCGGCATCCCCGTCTCCTCCAGCACCTTCGCCACCCGTGACACCAGGTCCGCGTCGGTCGACTGGTGGTGCGTGAGCCGCACGCCGAACTGCTGGTCGAGCTCGCCGCGCTGTCGCCACCACTGCGCCTGGCCGGCCGCGATCCTGATCAGCCACTCGCCCATCGGCAGGATGAGGCCGCTCTCGTCCGCGAGTGCGGCGCAGCGGTCCGAAAGATCCCAGTGCAGCAAGGCTTCGACGCCGGCCAGGTCGCCGGTCGCCAGTTCGCGCACGGGCCGGTAGACCACGCCGATGTCGCCCTGTTCCCACGCTCCGGGCATCACCACGGCCAGCGCGGCGTCCCGCCGTCCGTCGGCGTCCTCGCTGGTGTGGAACAACTCCCACTGCCCGCGGCGGTCGCGCTTGGCCTGCCGCAACGCCAGATCGGCCGTGCGCAGCAATTCCACCGGGTCGACGTCGGGCAACGGCCGGTGCACCACGCCCGCGCTCACCGACACCGCCAGGCCGTGACCGTCCACATAGGTCGGTTCGCCCAGGTCGGCGTTGACGGCCGCCATCGTGGTCGCGATGTCCGGGGTCAGCGCGGTGTTCTCCACGACGACGCCGAACTCGTCGCCGTCGAACCGCGCGATCATGGTCTTCTCGTGCGACAGCACGGCCCGCAGCCTGCGCGCGACGTGCTGGAGGAGGTGTTCGCCCACCCGTGCGCCGAGGCTGTTGCACACCAGGCCGAACGCGTCGAGGTCCAGGTGGAAGATGGTCACGCCGAACTCGGGGTCGGCCCTGCGCAGCACGGTTTCCAGGTGGGTGGTGAAGAACTGCCGGTTCGGCAGCCCGGTCAGCACGTCGTGCAGCGACTGGCGGCGCAGTTCTCCCTGCAGCAGCGCCAGTTCCGTGTCGTCGTCCGCCATCACCAGGACGTGGCTGGGCTTGCCCTCGTCGTCCCGCAGCAGCGACGCCGTGAGCGTCACCTTGGCGAACTCGCCGTCACCGCGCACGAGGTGCATCGGTTCCCGCTCGAACTCGTCGCGTTCGGACAGAACCCGTTCCATCATCTCGCGGAACACGACGATCGACGTCGGCGCGATGAGCTCGACGAGACGGGTGCCCGGCTCCGGCGGACGTCCGATGATCACAGCGATCGAGTCGTTGCCCCACGCGAGGCGCCCGTCGAGGCCGACGATCAGGACGCCGTTGGTGGACGAGGACGCGATGCCCTCGAACTTCGCCTCGCTCTGGCGCTGATCCCGTTGCGCGTCATGGGCGGCCTTGAGCAGCGACCGCTGCATGCTCTCCTGCTGGTCCAGGATCGAGCGCGCCCGCGCCGCGGTGAAGCCGCACGTCAGCGCGCCGATTCCGCCGACCACGCGGACGGTGTGCTGGTCGCTCGCGCTGAACTCCTCCAGCGCCAGCAAGCCTTTGCCGAGGACGTCGACGGTGCGCTTGAGGCCGGGCTCGTTCACGTAGCCGAGAGCCACGAGCCGCTCGCCCACCTCCTCGAACGGAGCAGGGTCGAACGGTTCGCTGTGCAGCGCCGCGCACAATGCGTCGAGCTGGGCGCCCAGTTCGGCGTCCAGCTCATCCCTGCTCAGCGCGACTACGACGACACTGCTGAGCAGGTAGCTCCACTTGCGCGACAAGGCTTCTCGCGCTCGGACGGCGGCGGTGTCCGTGGGTGGAGCGGCATCGGGTCTTCGGCTTGGATTCGTCATTCCCGTTGCCCTGTATGGGTTGGAGAGTGTCCGGCAGTTTACCCACCGGCAGTCGGCGCCCATTGCGCCAACCGTGTGATCCTCCGACACTACAGCGTGGTTTCAGTCCTTACGACCGACCCCAGCGTACAAGAACATGTTCATCGACGCCTCGTCGGCGAAATCCCCAGGTCCGAACGGGCGCCACTCCCCGCACCCGACCAGACCGGGCTCCACCAGGGAAAAGCCGTCGAACAACGCGCTGACCTGCGCGTGCGTGCGCATGTGCATCTGGTCGGCGCTCTTGCTGCTGTTCACCACCGCGGCGGCCTGGTCGACGTTGTCGTCGATCTGGTCCCTCGCCACGTGCGTCAGCGCCAGGAAGCTGCCCGCGGGCAGCGCGTCGCGGTAATGGGCGACGAGCTTCTCCGGACCGTCTTCGTCGGGCACCCAGTGCATCATGAGCAGCATCAACAGCCCGACCGGTTCGTCGCGGCGCAGCAACCGCCTCACCTCGGGACTCGACAGCACGGCCTCCGGGTCGCGCATGTCGGCGTGCACCACGGCGGCGTTCCTGTTGTCAGCCAACATCAATTCGCTGTGCGCGACGGCGATGGGGTCCTTGTCGACGTAGACGACGCGCGCGGCCGGGTCGCGTTCCTGCGCGACCTCGTGCACGTTGGCGACGGTCGGGATGCCGGAACCGATGTCGAGGAACTGGCGAATCCCCTGGTCCACCATGAAGTTCACGGCACGGCCGAGGAATCTTCGGTTGACCCTGGCGACGTGGCGCAGCCCTGGGACCAGGGTCTCGATCTGGGAACCGACCTGCCGGTCCGCGGCGAAGTTGTGGGCGCCACCGAGGATGTAGTCGTAGACGCGGGCCATGCTCGGGACGTTCGTGTCGATGCCGAGTGGCACCCAGTTCTGGGTTTCTGCCACGGTGAACACCTCTTCGGTCGTTCGTGGCGGTGCGGGATGACGCACGAGCTTAGTCACCCGAGCGGCGTGCGCACTGAACCATCAGAGTGATGGGGAACCACCCGTTCAGGCACTGTCGTCTTACCCCAAACGGCTCCTAGGGTGGTCCGTCCCCATTCGGCCCAACTCCTCAGGAGTCCGAATGCCCGTCCCGGTGGCTCCCCGCCGCTGGCCGTTGCTCGGGCACACCCCGTCCATGCTCGCCCACCGCGCCAAGTTCACCGACGCGTTGCACGAACACGGCGACGTGGTGCGTCTCGACCTCGGCCCACTGCACGCGCACTTCGTCACGAGTCCTTCGCTGACTCACGAAGTGCTTGTGTCGCAAGGATCGAAGTTCCGCAAGGGCGCCATGTTCGACAAGTTCCAGCCGTATCTCGGGACGGGCCTGCTGCTGTCGAACGGCGAGTACCACCTGCGCCAGCGCCGGATGATGCAGCCGGCCTTCCACCGGGAACGGATTGAAGCGTATGCCTCGACGATGGCTCGTGCTGCTGCTTCGCTGGCTGCGCGCTGGCAACCAGGCGAGATCCGCACGATCGAGAACGACATGCAGGAGCTCGCGGTCACGATCGTCGGCGAGACGCTCTTCTCGACGGAGATCGGCAAACGAGCGGTCGCGGAGGTCCGCCGGTCCATCTTCACGGTCATCCAGCAGGGGATGATCCGCGCGCTCTCCCCGACTTTCGTCGAGAAACTCCCGCTTCCGGGCAACAGGGAGTTCGACGCGGCCATCGCCCGCATGAAAGCCGTTGTGCTGCAGGTGATCGAGAGCTGGCGCGCGGACGGCACCGACAACGGCGACGTCCTCTCCATGCTGCTGCTGGCGGAAGAAGACGGCACCCGCATGACCGACCAGCAAACGTACGACGAGGTCCTGACCCTGCTGACGGCAGGCATCGAGACCACCGCGATCGCGCTGGCCTGGGCTTTGTACGAGGTCGGCAACGACCAGGAGATCGAACGCCGCCTGCACGCCGAGGTCGACGAGGTCGTGGGCGACCGCCCGGTGACGTTCGCCGACGTCAAGTCTCTGCACCACACCGCCCAGATCGTGCAGGAAACGCTGCGCAAGTACCCGATCTGGTTCGTGATGCGCCGAACGCTGACCGAAGTCCAGCTGGGCGACGCGTCGTTACCCGCGGGCGCAGAGGTGATCGTCAGCCCCCACGCGTTGCACCACGACGAGCGCTACTTCCCCTCCCCGGAACGCTTCTGGCCCGACCGCTGGACCCCGGAGTTCACCGCCTCCTTACCGCGCGGCGCGTTCATCCCGTTCGGCGGCGGCAACCGCCAGTGCCTCGGCAACACCTTCGCCCAGACCGAGATCGTCATCACCCTCGCGACCATCGCGCAACGCTGGCGCCTGGTCCCGACCCGTCCGGCGCGCGTGAAGTTCACCTCCGCGCCGTACCCCAACGGCCTGCTCATGAAGGCCGTCCCCCGCAACTAGCCGGAAGGTAGTTCTCCCATGCGTTTCCGCAGGCTCACCGCCGCGGCTCTGCTGGCCACCGGAACCTTGTTAGCCCCGCTCCAAGCCCACGCCGCCACGTCCTGCCAGGACGTCGCCTACCCCGTGCGAATCGGCCTCACCCCACTGGTGACCTCGCAGGAGACCATGGCGGGCAGGCTCTGCGTCCCGGCGGGCGCCACCACCGTGCAGGTCCTGATCCCAGGCGGCACCTACGACCGCACCTACTGGGACGTCGGCTTCGAACCGTCGACCCACTCGTTCACGCAGTCCCAGAACAACGCGGGCTTCGCCACCCTCGCCCTGGACCGAATCGGCACCGGCAGGAGCTCCAAGCCCCTCAGCGCCTTCGTGACGGCCTCGACCCAGGCCAGCGCCGTCCACCAGGTCATCGACACCCTGAAACCCCGCTTCACCAAGGTGATCGTCGCCGGCCACTCCATCGGCTCCGCGATGGCGCTGATCGAAGCAGGCACGAACCGCGACGTGGACGGCGTCCTCGTCACCGGCTTCACGCACAAGATGAACTACATAACCGTAGTCCCGGTGCTCGCCAACATGATCCCGGCGGGCCTGGACCTCGGCTACCTCACGACGATGCCCGACACCCGCTACAACTCGTTCCACAAACCGGGCCCGCTGATCGCAGGCGCGATCTCGTTCGACGAGGCCACCAAGGACGTCTTCGCCGTAACAGAAGCCGTGGACACGATCCTGCTCAACACGGTCATCATCCCGATCTCAAGCAGGATCAACGTCCCAGTCATGATCGTCGTCGGCAACGACACCCACTTCTGCAGCGCGGGCGTCCCCCTGATGGGCAGCGACTGCTCCTCCCCAGCCGCCCTGAAGGCAGACGAGGCCCCGTTCTTCCCAGCGGTCCCCCGCCTCGACACCTACATCCTCAACGGCTACGGCCACTCCATCAACTACGCCCCGAACGCCCCGGACTACCTCGCCGCCGTAGCCAGTTGGTCCAGGGGCATCTAGCTAGAATCGCCGCATGGACGAAGAGATCCACGAGCGAGTCCGCGAGTTCATCAAGGCGATCCCACGCGGACGAGTAGCCACCTACGGCGACATCGCAGATCTCGCAAAGGCGCCGTCGCCACGGCTGGTGGGCCGAATCCTCAACGAGGACGGCCACGACCTGCCGTGGCAACGCGTGCTCAAGGCAGACGGCACCTGCGCCCAACACCTCCGCGACACGCAACTCCAAATGCTGCACGAGGAGGGCGTCCCGAACCTCGACGGCAAGGTGAACCTGCGGGAGTACCGCTGGGAGGACGCCCGCAAGGAAGAGCCCGAGGTACCGGGCCTCTGGTAGGCGACAAGGCACGCCCACTGCCTGAGCGACCACCCTCGCAAGGCGACAACTCGCACGCAGCGCGCCCCCTCCGCTGGAACGTGACAAGCCAACGCAAGCCGACCCGCACGGCCGAGGCCCGCCACGCAACCCGCCTCGCGCGGTGTCACCCGCACTCGCCAACGCAAGGCGACCTCGACGAAGGCCCGGCGCGCGGTGCCAACAGTCGCCCACCAACGCAAGGCAACCACGTACGAAGCCGGGCGTGGCGATGCGAAGCGAGCCGTCTGAACCTAGAGCGCCGGGTAGCGGTGCACCCCGCTCATGGCGATTGGGGCTTGACCTTGAGGGGCTGGGTGCCACCCTGTCTGGGCTCGGCCGGGGCGCTCTTCACCCCGGTCTTTGAGGCCGACTACGCACCCAGCTAGAGGCTCAAGGTCAAGCCCCAATCGCAACCCCGCACTTCGTCACTACCCGCGCGCCCACCCTCGCAAGGCGACGGAACGTCAGGAACGCGACCAACCCCGCTGGAACGCAACGGCCCGCACACATCGAGACCCGCCCGGCCCCGCCAGCGAAACTCAACCCCTGTCAAACCACCCAATGGAACAGTTCCATTGAGGTCGTTGACCATCCGCCCTCATGCTGTTCGCAGCACAACCGCCCGAGCCTCGCAGTACTTGCGCAACAAAGCATCGACCACAAGAGGATGCGCCCCGACCGGTTCGGAAACCACATCCGCACCGCACTCGGCGAGCGACCCGTGGAATGCCCCAGGTGCCAAGAGCCACGAGGCAACGGCCACGCGGCGCCCCCGCAGCCCGGCAACGACGTCGGGCACGCGGGGCGTCGCGGTCGCCACGTACCCAACGGCGGAAGCCCCGATCAACGCAGCCGCGGCACGCACAGTCGCCAACGCCCGCGCATCAGACGATCCCGCCGCGGCGAGCACAACTGCGTCGCCGCGGCGGACACCTGCCTCCCGCAACCGATCGCGCACGGCCGGCACCGCGTCCAGCCCCAGCGGCGACGTCAGCACCACCCCGGGCCGACGCCCGATCTGCGCGGGAATGTCAACACGAACGTGATAGCCGGCAGCCAAGAACACCGGCACCACAACGCAAGGCCCGTCCACAACGGACCGGACATCGGGCTGCACCACGTCCGCGAACGCAACCTCCACAGGAACGTCCACGCAGGAACGGACCTGTCTCGCAATCTCCGCACACACCGCAATCCCACGCGGATCGCGCGTCCCGTGAAACGCCAGCACAAGTCTCACGCGGGCTCCATCGCAAGCCGATAACCACGCTTCACCACAGTGCACACCATCTGCGGCGACCCCAAAGCAGTCCGCAACCGCCCGATCGCAGTCTCCACAGCGTGCTCCTCCCCACCAGAAGGCAAGGCAGCCAACAGATCCTGCCGTGAAACCACCCGCCCGCGAGCAGCGACCAACGTCCGCAACACAGCCATCGGCGCCGGAGCAACAGGCCGCAACTCACCGTCGATCACCACAGCCTGCGCCCGCATCTCCATGTCCAGAGAAGCGATCCGCAACCGCAACGCACGAGAAGGCAACTCCAACGCCAACTCCCGAACCATCGACCCGATCCGAGACCGAGCAGGCTGCACAACAGGAATCCCGGCGGCAACCAACGGCCCAGCGGTGATCGCACCAACCCCGACCACCAGAACATCCCGGCGCAACGCAGAAACCAAAGCCCCGTAATCGGGAGCCGTCCGCAGGACAGACGAAGCCGCAGGCGCCGACGTGAACGTCAAAGCATCCACCTGCCCGGCGACCACAGCCTCGATCAACCGCTGCAACGGCCCCAAATCCGCCGGCGGCTCCCACCGATAGACAGGAATCTCGACGACCTCAGCCCCAGCAGCGGCAAGGGTGTTCACAAAATCCGGCAACGGCTCACCGTGCAACTGAACAGCGACGCGCTTACCGGACACCCCCATCCGCAACAGGTACTGCAACAACTCGGCGTTCGACTCGGACGAAGGCGACCAGGCCTCAACCAGCCCGGCAGCCCGAACCGCCCCCTTGGCCTTGGGCCCACGAGGCAACACCACAGCGCCTTCCAACGCACGGTGCAACCGCCCAGCCAGCCCCCACCCCTCAGCAGCCTCGAACCATCCGCGGAACCCGATGGCCGTGGTGGCCACGACAACATCGACAGGCGAAGCCACCAGCTCCAACGTCGCGGCGTGCAAAGTGGCGTCGTCAGGCAACGGAACAATCCGCAAAGCCGCACCGTGCAACACCGACGCACCCTTGCGCTCCAGCATGGCGATGAGCTCGTCGGCACGACGAGCCGCCGTGACGCCGATGGTGAAGCCCGCCAACGGCCCCGTCATGTCAGCTCCACGACGCCGTCGCGCACTCGCACTTCATGCACGGCGACGGAAACGGAAGGCTGGTCCAGGCACTTGCCGGTCGCCAGCTCGAACGCCTGCTTGTAGACCGGTGACACCACGACGGGAACGCCACCGCGGTCGCCCACGATGCCCCGTGACAACACCGCGGCCCCGCTGAACGGGTCGATGTTGTCCAACGCGTGCACGGAGCCATCAGCGGTCAGGAACACCGCCACTTGAGAGCCGTCCGGCAGCAACGCCGCGACACCCTGTTCCGGACGCAACACACCAAAGTCACAGACGATCACCTGACGACCTCCGGGATGCCGAGTTGAACGGGGACGCGCTGACCACGCTCGGAACGGAACTCGATCGTGGGATCAGGAGTGCCGGGCGCGTTGACGAACGACGTGAAGCGAGCGAGCTTCTCCGGGTCCTCGAGCACCCCGCGCCACTCGTCGGCGTAGTCGGAGACGTGCTCCGCCATCGCCGCTTCCAGCTCCTCGCAGATGCCGAGCTCGTCGTCGACGACGACCTCGCGCAGGTGGTCGAGCCCGCCGTCGAGCCCCTCCAACCACACCGAGGTGCGCTGCAGCCGGTCCGCCGTGCGGATGTAGAACATCAGGAACCGGTCGATGATCCGAATCAGCTCCGCTGTATCCACATCGGACACCAGCAGGTCCGCGTGCCGGGGCGTGAAGCCACCGTTGCCGCCGACGTAGAGGTTCCAGCCGTTCTCGGTGGCGATCACACCGAAGTCCTTGCTGCGGGCTTCGGCGCACTCGCGGGCGCAGCCGGAGACGGCCGACTTGAGCTTGTGCGGCGACCGGAGGCCCCGGTAGCGCAGCTCCAGCGCGATGGCGAGCCCGACCGAGTCCTGCACGCCGTAACGGCACCAGGTCGTGCCGACGCAGGACTTCACCGTGCGCAACGCCTTGCCGTACGCGTGCCCGGACTCGAAGCCCGCGTCCACCAACCGGCGCCAGATCAACGGCAGCTGGTCGACAGTCGCGCCGAACAGGTCGATGCGCTGGCCGCCGGTGATCTTCGTGTAGAGCCCGTAGTCGCGCGCCACCTCGCCGATGACGATCAGCTTCTCCGGTGTGATCTCGCCGCCGGGGATGCGCGGCACGACTGAGTACGTGCCGTTGCGCTGCATGTTCGCCAGGAACCTGTCATTGGTGTCCTGCAACGAGACCTGAGCCTCGCCGAGGATGTGCCCGTTGTTCAGCGATGCCAGGATCGACGCCACCGCCGGCTTGCAGATGTCGCAGCCACGGCCGCTGCCGTGCTTCGCGACCAGGTCGCTGAAGGTGGTGATCCGGGTGGCACGGACGATCTCGAACAGCTCCGCCCGCGAGTACGTGAAGTGCTCGCACAGCGCTTTGGACTGCTCGACACCGCAGTCGGTCAGCAGCTTCTTGAGCATCGGCACGCACGAGCCACAACCCGTGCCCGCCTTGGTGCACGCCTTGAGCTCCGCGACATCGCAGGCGACACCGGACTGAATCGCGTCGGTGATCGTCTGTTTGGTCACCGCGTGACACGAGCAAACCTGCGCGTCCGCGGGCATCTCGACGTCGACAGCCCCGCCCGGCTGCAGCAGTGCCGCCGGAACTTCCTTGCCCACCAACGGCCGCAGCGACAAGTAGGACGACGCGTCACCGACGAGCACGCCACCCAGCAGGGTCTTGGCGTCGTCCGACACCACGAGCTTGCTGTAGGTGCCGGCCACCGCGTTGTTGACCACGACTTCCAGCGCACCTTCAGTGGCAGCGTGCGCGTCACCGAACGACGCCACGTCCACCCCGAGCAGCTTCAGCTTCGTCGACATGTCCGCACCGGGGAACACCCTGGAGCCTCCGCCGAGCTGGTCCGCGACGGCCTCCGCCATCGCGTAGCCGGGAGCCACGAGCCCGTACGTCATACCCTCGACCGAAGCGCACTCGCCGATCGCGAACACCCGCGGATCGGCCGTCCGGCAGGCGGCGTCGACCAGGTAGCCGCCGCGCGGCCCCAGCTCCAGCCCCAGCTCCAGATCGGTGCGCGGCCGGATACCCGCGCTGAACACGACGACGTCGAGGTCCAGCTCGACACCGTTGGCCAGCTTGGCGATCAACCGCGTACCGTCGCGTTCGATCGAGGAAGCCGAAGTGCCGGTGTGCACGGTCAGGTCGAGCTTCTCGACCAGCCGCTTCAGCAGCCCGGCACCGCCCTCGTCGACCTGGATCGGCATCAGTCGCGGCGCCATCTCCACGACGTGCGGCGAGACTCCCATGCCGCGCAACGCGTTGGCCGCTTCGAGCCCGAGCAGGCCACCGCCGAGCACCATGCCGGAGTGCCGTCCAGGCCGGTCGGCGGCCTCGATCGTCGCCCGGATGTCGTCCAGGTCGTCCACCGTCCGGTACACGTGGCAACCGGGCAGGTCGCGACCCGGAACGGGCGGCACGAACGGCACCGAACCGGTGGCCAGCACCAGCGCGTCGTACGTGACCTCGACACCGGACGCACCGACCACGACACGACGTTCCCGGTCGACGGACACGACCTTCTCGCCGAGCCGGATCTCGCAGCCGCTCAGCGGCGTGAGCTCCAGATCGGCGAAGTTCCAGCTGTCCACATAGGACGACAGTGCGACCCGGTCGTAGGCGGGGCGGGTCTCCTCACCGAAGACCACGATCCGCCACGACGAGTCACGGAGGATCTCAACGAGCCGGTGGCCGACCATGCCGTTGCCGATCACGACCAGGGTCTGGGTCATCGGGCATCCCTCCTTCGCCCGGTATGCTCACCGGGCGGCGTGTCATCCCAAGGTCCGCGACATTTCGCGGGTGTTAAAGGAAACTCTCTTCGCAGTTCAGAGCGTTGTGCGTCACACGCCGGCGTAGGCGAGCGAAGGACGTGCCGCGAACACGTTGCGCCGCAGGTAGAACCACCACGTGGTGCCGACGCAGAGCCCGTAGAAGACCAGGAAAGCGGTCAGCGCGGGCGTCAGGCTCTTCGAAGCCCCCTCGAGCGAGAACTTGAAGACGAGGTTCACCAGCACCCCACCGGCCGCGCCGATCGCCCCCGCGATGCCGACGACGGCGGCGGCCTGCCGCTTGGCCGACTTGTCGCAGTCCGACTGGGTGCGGAAGATCGCCGGGATCATCCGGTAGGTCGAGCCGTTGCCCACCCCGGCCAGCACGAACAGCGCGATGAACGAACCGAAGAACAGCGCGAAGTTCCGCAGGTCGACGCTGAGGATCACACCGACCGTGCCCACCCCGAGCCCGACGAACGTCCCGAGCGTCACCTTCGCGCCGCCGATCCGGTCCGCGAGCCAGCCGCCGAGCGGCCGGGCCACCGAGCCGATCAACGCGCCGAGGAACGCGAGCGCCACCCAGCCCTTGTAGTCCACGAAACTGATCTTGATCAGCGACGGGAACGCGAACGAGAACCCGATGAAGGACCCGAAGGTGCCGATGTAGAGGAACGACATCACCCAGGTGTGCGGGTTCGACAGGGCGAGTTTGTACGACTGCCCGTCCGGCTTGGCCTGGGTGAGGCTGTCCATGAAGAACCACGCGCACGCCGTGGCCAGCACGATGAACGGCATCCAGATCAGCGCCGCGTAGGCGAGGTGGATCCCGGTCCCGATGGTGATCACGATCGGCACGATGAGCTGCGTGATCGCGACACCGAGGTTGCCGCCGGCCGCGTTCAGGCCGAGCGCCAGGCCCTTCTTGCCTTCGGGGTAGAAGAACGAGATGTTCGCCATCGACGACGAGAAGTTGCCGCCACCGAGCCCCATCGCGGCCGAGGTGAGAAGGAAGAACCAGTAGGGCGTGCCCGGCGTCGACACCGCGTAGGCGAGCATCGCGCACGGGATCAGCAGCAACCCGGCGCTGATGGTCGTCCACACCCGGCCGCCGAAGCGCGGCACCGCGAACGTGTACGGCACCCGCAGCGCGGCACCGACCAGGTTCGGCACGATCAGCAGCCAGAACTGCTGGCCGACGCTGAAGGTGAAGCCGACGGAGCCGAGGCTCACGACGACGATGCTCATCAGCACCCAGACGCTGAAACCGAGGTTCTCCGCGAGAATGGAGAACGCGAGGTTCTTGCGGGCGATCCGCTTCCCCTTGCTCTCCCAGAACTCGGGCTTCTCCGGCTCCCAGTGGTCGATCCAGCTCATTGAAGTCCTCCGCGGGGTCGGCGTTGCCGGGAAACCTAGGAACCGCTCATTACCAGGGGGTTCTGGCCGATGACGGCGGCGGCAACTCCACCGCACATCACGCCGGGGCGGGCTGTGAGGCCCCGAGCCAGTCGATCAACCCGCACACCGCGTCCTTGCACCCACCGCAGCCGGTCGTCGCGCGAGTGGCCTCCGCGAGCTGCGGCAACGACTCCGCGCCTGCCCGCCAGGCCGACACGATCTGTCCTTTGGAGACGGTGTTGCACCGGCAGATCACCGCGCTGGACGGCAGATCGGCGGGTGACGCGGCCTCGGCGGGCAGCGCCCTGCCCAGCAACAACGCCAGACGGTCGGTCGGCGCGGGGATGCCGCGGTCGTAGAGCTGGGTGATCGTGGCGGCCGCGTCCGGTGCGCCGAGCACGATCGCGCCCGCCACCCGGTCGTCGCGCAGCACGAGCTTCGCGTACCGGCCGCGCGAGGGTTCCTGGAAGCACAGTACTTCGGAGTCCGGGCAATCGATGTCGGTGTGTACTTCGCCCAATGCTGCCAGGTCGACGTCGCGCGCTTTCAACCGCGTGACAACGGAAGTCCCCCGGTAACGAGCGGCCGGGTTCGCGCCGGTCAGCCGGTCCGCCAGCACGGCAGCCTGGTCCCACGCGGGCTGCACCAGCCCCGACACCGTGCCGGGGTGCTGGGCGCAGTCCCCGATCGCGTGGATCCGCGGGTCACTGGTGCGCAACGCGTCGTCCACGACGATGCCGCGATCGACGGTCAGTCCCGCCTTCACCGCCAACGACGTCTCGGCGCGCACTCCCGCCGACACCACGACGAGTTCGGCGGGAACGTGGGTGCCGTCGTCGAGGATCAGGCCGTCGCCGGGAAGGTACTTGGCGGCCATCGCGTTCAGCCGGAACTCGATGCCGAGCTTGCCGAGCGTGCGGGCGAGAACGCTGCCGGCACCGGGGTCGAGCTGGCGTTCCATCAGATGGCCGACGGGATGCACGACGGTGACCAGGCAACCACGTCCGGCCAGGCCACGCGCGGCCTCGATGCCGAGCAGGCCGCCGCCGAGCACCGCGACGGGAGCGCCCTTGTGGGCCTTGGCCTCGATCTCGGCGCAGTCGTCGAGGGTGCGGAAGGCGACGACACCGGGAGCGAGCTTGCCGTCCTCCACCAAACCCTCGGCGGGCGGCACCCAGGGCACGCTGCCGGTGGCGATGACCAGTGAGTCGTAAGGAATTCCGTCGACCGTCCGGCCGACGCGGTCGATCTCGCGGACCTGGGTCCCCAGCCGCAGGTCGATGTCGTGCTCCGCGGCCCACCTGTCGTCGTGCAGCCGCGTCGACTGCGGCGTCATCGAGCCCGCCACGACGGTCGACAGCAGCACCCGGTTGTACGCGGCGTGCGGTTCCGCACCCACGACCGTGATGGAGATCTCGGAGTCCCGCCGGCGCAACTCGTCCGCCAGCCGCGCCCCTGCCATGCCGTACCCGACGA
Organism: Lentzea sp. NPDC092896; assembly: GCF_044754905.1. Taxonomy (NCBI): domain Bacteria; kingdom Bacillati; phylum Actinomycetota; class Actinomycetes; order Pseudonocardiales; family Pseudonocardiaceae; genus Lentzea; species Lentzea sp. NPDC092896. The sequence goes on along the minus strand of NZ_JBIVPX010000006.1, from coordinate 408,321 downwards.
TCACCACTCGCCTCATGCCGGCTCCAATCGCACAGCGCAGACCTTGAACTCGGGCATCCGGCTCGTGGGATCGAGCGCGGGGTTGGTGAGCAGGTTCGCCCGGCCGTCACCGGGAAAGTGGAACGGCAGGAACACCGCGTCGGCACGCATGCTCGGCACGCACCGGACGACCGCCGTCACCGTTCCCCGCCGGGACACGACGTGCGCGGACTCGCCAGCGGCAAGCCCCGCCCGCGACGCCGTGTCGGGATGCACTTCCACGTACATCTCGGGAACGGCCGCGAGCAGCTCGCCGATCAGCCGCGTCTGCGCTCCCGACTGGTAGTGCTGCAACACCCGTCCGGTGGTGGCCTGCAACGGGAACTCCGCGTCCGGCGGCTCTGCGGGGCCGCGGTGGTCGACGGGGATGAACCGCGCCAGCCCGTCGGGATGCGCGAACTCGTCGAGGAAGAGCCTTGGCGTACCAGGATGATCCGCCGACGGCACCGGCCAGTGCAGCTGCTCGGACTCCAGCCGCTCGTAGGTGATGCCGGAGTAGTCGGACAGACCGCCGGCGGACGCCCGTCGCAGTTCTTCGAAGACCTCGACGGGCGCGACGGGGAACTTCGACCCGACGCCGAGCCGCGAAGCCAGTCCGTGCAACAGCTCCAGGTCGCTGCGGACGCCGGGAGGTGGGTCGAGTGCCTTGCGGCGCCTGATGATCCGGCCTTCGAGGTTGGTCATCGTGCCGTCTTCCTCTGCCCACTGCGTCACCGGGAACACGACGTCCGCCATCGCGGCGGTCTCCGACATCACGAAGTCCGCCACCACCAACAGGTCCAGAGCCTTGAAGCGATCGACGACACCGGACGCGCGCGGTGCCGACACCACCGGGTTGCTGCCGAACACCAGCATCGCCCTGATGTCGTCCGCCACCAGCAGTTCGTACGCGCTGCGCCCGGGACCGGGCAGCCACGACACGTCCCAGACGTCCATGATGTGCTGCCGTGCAACGGGATCGTCGATCTTGCGGTAGCCGGGCAGCTGGTCGGCCTTCTGCCCGTGCTCGCGCCCGCCCTGGCCGTTGCCCTGCCCGGTCAGGCAGCCGTACCCGGAGCCGGCGCGGCCGGGAAGTCCCAGCGCCAGCGCCAGGTTGATCCACGCCGAGACGGTGTCGGTGCCGGACGCGTGCTGCTCGGTGCCGCGCCCGGTCAGCACGTACGACCGCCCTGCCAGCATGTGCACGGCGGCGCGTTGGTCAGCGGCCGAAACACCCGTCACGCGTTCGACGCGCTCGGGCCACCACCCCGCCGCCACCCGCCAGGCTTCGTCGAAACCCGAGGTCCTGGAGGTGATGTACTCCTTGTCAATCACGCCCTCGATGACCGCCGTGTGCAGCAATCCCAGTGCCAGCGCCAAGTCCGTGCCCGGCGCGGGCTGCAGGTGCAACGTCGCGCGCTCCGCGGTCGGTGTGCGGCGCGGGTCGATGACGATCAGCCGCGCGCCCTCCAGGTGTCGCAGGAACGGCGGCATGGTCTCGGCCGGGTTCGAGCCCGCCAGCAACACCGTGTCCGCGCCGCGCAGGTCGGTCATGGGGAACGGCAGGCCTCGGTCCAGCCCGAACGCCCTGTTGCCCGCGGCGGCGGCCGACGACATGCAGAACCGGCCGTTGTAGTCGATCTGCGAGGTCTTCAACGCGACGCGCGCGAACTTCCCGAGCGCGTACGCCTTCTCGTTCGTCAGCCCGCCGCCACCGAACACGGCGACCTCGTCGGGTTCGTAGCCGGAGATCCGCGCCGCGACGAAGTCCAGCGCCTCGTCCCAGGACACCGGCTGACCGTGCAGAAGAGGCGTGGTGAGCCGGCCGGGATGGCGCAGCAGTTCCCCCGCCGTCCAGCCCTTCTGGCACAGCCCACCGGGACCAGGTGCCACCTGGCCGTCGATGACGCTCATGGAGCACTGCAGCGCGCAGTAGGGGCAATGGGTCACGCCGCTGACGCTAAGAAGCCCGCGTTAACCCGATGCTCCCCAATGTTTCGTCGGTGGAAAATGGCCCGCTCAGAGCAGTGCCGTCACCTGGTGAGCAGCTCGTTCCAAGCCCGCAAACGACTGTGGCGTTGACAACGGGTGCAGCGCGTGCACGGCCAGCCGGAACAGCATCGCGCGCACGAGCGCCTGTTCCCACTCGGCCTGGTGACTCCACCGGTGGAACAGGCCGGAGTCCGCGCCACCCCAGGCGACGGCGTCCACCGCGATCACGGCGGCGGCCCACTCGGCAGGACGCCAGTAGGCGGTGAAGTCGATGACGGCCGGCGGCGCGTTGCCCGCGAACAGCACGTTGCCGAACAGGTCGCCGTGCACGACCTGCGATTTGAGGTTGAGGGGCTTCTGCGCGTCCTTGAGCAGGTCGAACAGCCTGCCGCCGAGGTCGGCGTCGAGCGGCACGTCCTCCTCGCCCCACGCCTTGCGGTCGGCGACGGCGAACACGTCGGTGCGCGCGTCGAGGAAGCGGGGCTTGGGCAGTTCGGCCGTGGCCTGGTGCAGGCGCTGGGCGACGGCGATGACCTCGTCGTGACGCGCCTCTGCCCGGCCGGCCAGGAACTTGGTGGCGGACCAGCCACCGACGACGTACCTGCCGTCCGTGGAACGCAGGGGTCTGCCGATGCGCAGGTGGTGGACGTCCAGACCGTCGAGGGTCTTGGCGATCCAGGTGGCCTCGGCGGGCCTGGGCGCGGGCCTGATCGTGGCGTCGCCGCAGCGCCAGGCGGGGCCGCCGTCGATGAGCTCTGGCTCGGCGTCACGTGCCCCGAACGCCGCACGCACGTGCGCTGGGGGCGGTTCGGGGGACCGGGTCACGGTCGGGCACGCTACCTGCATAGACCGTCCGGGTGGTGGACCCCGACACGCCGTGATGTCGCGCCACCACCCGAACAGCCCATAGCCGTTAGTACGTTGGCAGGCTGGGGTCGACCTCGCGAGCCCAGGCCAGCACACCGCCACCGACGTGCACGGCGTCCTTGAAGCCCGCCTTGTGCAGCGCCGCGAGCGCCTCCGCCGAACGAGCACCGGACTTGCAGTGCAGCACCAGCGGCTTGTCCTGCGGCAGCTCGGAGAACGCCTCCCCGGACAGGATCTTGTCCTTCGGGATCAGCACCGAACCGGGGATCCGCACGATCTCGAACTCGTGCGGCTCACGCACGTCCACCAGCAGGAAGTCCTCGCCGGACTCCTGCTTGTGCTTGAGCTCCAGAGGCGTGATCGTGTTGCCCGCGGCCGCCTGCTGCGCGTCCGTGGACACGACACCGCAGAACGCCTCGTAGTCGATCAGCTCGGTGATCTTCGGCGACTCCGGGTCCTTGCGGATCTTGATGGTCCGGTAGCTCATCTCCAGCGCGTCGTAGACCATCAGGCGGCCCAGCAGCGGGTCGCCGATGCCCGTGAGCAGCTTGATCGCCTCGGTCACCATGATCGAGCCGATCGACGCGCACAGCACGCCCAGCACGCCGCCCTCGGCGCACGACGGGACCATGCCGGGGGGCGGCGGCTCCGGGTAGAGGTCGCGGTAGTTGAGGCCCTGGCCGTCCGGGGCGTCCTCCCAGAAGACGCTGACCTGGCCCTCGAACCGGAAGATCGAACCCCACACGTACGGCTTGCCCAGCAGCACCGCGGCGTCGTTCACCAGGTACCTGGTGGCGAAGTTGTCGGTGCCGTCGAGGATCAGGTCGTAGTCGCGGAAGATCTCCAGCGCGTTCTCGGAGTTGAGGTGCGTCTGGTGCAGGATCACCTTGACGAACGGGTTGATCTCGGCGACCGAGTCGCGTGCCGACTCCGCCTTGGGGCGGCCGACATCGGACTGGCCGTGAATCACCTGGCGTTGCAGGTTCGACTCGTCCACGACGTCGAAGTCGACGACGCCGAGCGTGCCGACCCCGGCCGCGGCCAGGTACAGCAGTGCCGGGCTGCCCAGGCCGCCCGCGCCGACGACGAGCACCTTCGCGTTCTTCAGCCGCTTCTGCCCGTCCACCCCGACGTCCGGGATGATCAGGTGCCGGCTGTAGCGCGCGACTTCTTCCTTGGTCAGCTCCGCGGCTGGCTCAACGAGCGGCGGAAGCGCCATGCTGGTCCTCCTCGACGAATGTCTCCGTGTCCGAGACAACGTCTACCCTGCCTCGACTCTTCCCCGTTGGAAAGCTGTCTCAGCCTGCGGGAAACGCGTTCGGCGTGCAGACCTTGCCATCAGCGGGAACAACGTCCTGACCCGCGTTGAGCTGTGACACGAAGTCGTTCGAGACTCCGAAGGTCTGCTGCATCATCACGGGGGCGGGCGCGCCGTTCTCCCCGCAGGCCGCGTGGCCGTTGCCCAGGGCGTGACCGACCTCGTGATTGATCACGTAGGTGCGGTATCCGGCCAGGTCAGGGCCGTAGACCATGGCGCCGCGCACCCAGCGGGCGACGTTGATGATCACGCGCTTGGTTCCCGGGTTCCAGCAGGAGGTCTCGAACGGGATCTCCTTGCCGCAGAGCGTGTGCGTCGTCTTCGTCGTGGTCAGCGCCACGAAGAAGTCCGGGTTCTGGTTCGCCTCGACCCGCTGCAACGCGACCTGCTTGGTGCCGACCCAGCTGCGCGGATCGGACAGGATTCCGTCGATCGTGCGGGCGAACGCGGCCGGGTCGTCGTTGAAGTCGGCGGGCTTCACGCCGTCCTCGACGGCGATCGCGTACTTGCGGAACTTCGGCGCGTTCGCCTCGCCGACGCGCGGACCGCTGCCGGCGATCACCTTGAACGTGCCGACGCCGTCCTGCGAGAAGTCAGGACCGGCCGGCAACTCGGCGGTCGGGATCTTCAGGTCGGGCTTCTTGGCCGGCAACTCGGTGGCGGGCACCTCAGGCGTGCTGGCCGGGGTCTCGGCGGCGTTCGTGCTGCCGCCGTCAGCGGCCCCCGGCGCCTTCGGCTGGACCGTGTCGAGCACCACCAGCGCGGTCAGCACGAGAAGCACCGGGATCGCGTAGATCCGCCACCCGTAGTTGGCGACGAGCTTCTTCACGCCGCGGCGTCTGGGGGGCCTCCGCAGGGCCTGCGTGCCCTCCGGTTCCCAGGCGGCCGCGAGCGGTTCCGCGCTGGTCCGGCGCTCGCCACGGCGGTAGCGGTCAGCGGGCGGAGCAGTACGTCCTCGCTCGGGGGCGCGATTCACGTGTTCCAGGGTCCCACATCCCCCGTATGGCCGTCGTTCATCACCATGAGTGTCGGTCGACCGCCTCCCACATGCCCAGCACAGCCCTCGCCACGGTGGCGGGCCGCTCCATCTGGGCGACATGGCCGGTCTTGGGAAGCACCAGCAGTCGCCCCTTGGGCAGCGACCGCGCCGTTCGCGGCCCCTTCCGCACGCTGACGAGCCGGTCGTTCTCGCCCCAGAGCACCAGCGTCGGCGCCTTGACCAACGGCAGCAGCCGCCACAGCGACCTCGGACCGGGCGTGAGCCAGCTCTGCATCAGTCCGAACGTGCTGCGGTTGAGCGCCTGCCCCGCCCACTTCTGCCGGGCGCGCTCCTCGTTCTCCGCGATCGACTCCTCGATGCGGTGGTCGGGCACCACGCTCGGGTCGGCGAAGCACAGTTCGAGCATCTGCTTCGTGCGCTGGTGCGCGGTCAGCTTCGCGAGTTCGCGGCGCACCTTCGACCCGACGATCGGCAGGACGGCGAGCGCCATCCGCGGATCGGACATGCGGTCGAGGCGCGGCCTGAGGTCGGGCACGGCCGGCGAGACCAGGGTGAGCGTCTTCACGAGATCCGGCCTGCTGGCGGCGGTGATGACCGAGATCGCGCCACCCATGGAGTTGCCGAGCAGGTGCACGGGCTGTGAGAGCGTTTCCAGGTACTTGATCACCGTGCGGGCGTGCGTCGCGAGGCTGAAGTCGTACCCGGGAATCGGCTCCGACCGCCCGAACCCGGGCAGGTCGATCGAGTAGCCGCTCACGTGGTCCTTCAGCTGCGCCGCGAGATCTGTCCAGTTCGTCGCGGACCCGCCAAGTCCGTGCACGTACACGGCCGGCGGCCCGTCGCCAGGAGTGACTCGCACGTGCACTTCGTGGTCGTCTACCTGGTGAAACTCGCCGGGCCACGGCGTCTGGGTCTTGTCCAGCGGCGGCAGCGCGACCGTGGACAACGGGGCGGGAATGATGGCGCTCACCGGACCAGGATGCGGGAAAGAACGCTCAGATGGTTCCCGGATGTGGGCTACCAGCGAGTAAGGTTGCGCTCAGCCTCGGTCTGGCAACCCCTCTCCGACGGCCGGATCACTCGTGCTGGAGGCACCATGACGGAGACGGCGCAGAGCGCACCCGCAGGCAGGGGCGTTCGACTGCCGCGCACCGCCCGCCGCGCGCAACTGCTGGCAGCGGCGCAGGACGTGTTCGTCGCCAACGGCTACCACGCCGCGGCGATGGACGAGATCGCCGAGCGCGCGGGCGTGTCCAAGCCGGTGCTGTACCAACACTTCCCCGGCAAGCTGGAGCTCTACATGGCGCTCCTCGAGTCCCATGTGGACGAGCTGGTCGGCCGTGTCCGCACCGCCATCGGCTCCACCACGGACAACAAGCTCCGCGTGCGCGCCGCCGTGGCCGCCTTCTACGACTTCGTGGACGGCGAGGGCCAGGCGTTCCGGATGGTGTTCGAGTCGGACCTGCGCTCCGAGCCGTCCGTGCAGTCGGCCGTCGAGCGCGCCACCACCGACTCGGTGGACGCCATCACCGACACCATCACCGCGGACGCGGGCCTGGACGCCGAACGCGCCCGCCTGCTGGCCGTCGGGCTGGTGGGCCTGTCCCAGGTCACCGCTCGCTCGTGGCTCGCGGACAACCGCCGGGTGCCGAAGGAAGACGCGGTCGCGCTGATCTCGAACCTGGCGTGGCGCGGCATCGGCGGCGGTTTCCCGCTCCAGCACTGACGACATGAAAAAGGGCCCGCGAGTGCGGGCCCTTTTTCTACATCAGCGCGGCTATCCGTCTCGCCACGTCCTCCGACCGTTCCAACGGCAACATGTGCCCGGTCTTCGGATAGATCACGAACTGCGCGCTCGGCAACGCCTCGGCCAGCACCCGCGAGTGCCGCATCGGCGTGAGCACGTCCCAGGACCCGGCCATCACGACCGCGGGGATGTCCGCCAGCACGGCAAGCGCTTCCCGCCGCTGGTGCCGGGTGAGCTCGCCCCGGATCCCGACGAACGCCTCGCCGGTGGTGTTGCCCGCCATCGCCGCCGCGGCCCGGACGTCGGCCCAGCGCGGACGCCGCCCGAACGTCACCCGCAACCCCGGCGTGATCACCCGCCCGAACCCGACCTTGGGCCGCTTGACCAGCCACTTCCCAGCAAGTCGTTCGATGCCGCTCTGCCCGGGAAGATCCCCGCACGACGTGGCGATCAACGCCACCCCCGACACGCGCGCGAACAGCTCTGGCCGTTGCTCGGCCAGCGCCATGATCGTCATGCCGCCCAGCGAGTGGCCGGCGAGCACGATCCGCCCGGTCGGCACGTGCTTCTCCAGCACGGCGGCCAGGTCGTCGGCGAGCTCCGAGATGGTCCCGGTGCCCGTTCCGGCGGACCTCCCGTGCCCGCGCACGTCGTAGCGCACCACCCGGCCTGGCAGTGCGGCGGCGACGCGGTCCCAGGTGGTCAGGTCCATGGTCCAGCCGTGCAGCAGCACGGCGGTCACGTCGGAGGGCGAAGTCCCCGACGTGACGACGTTCAGCCGATCAAGAACGAGCGACGCCATGAGCGCATCCCCGGCCTTCCCACGAGTCCGGCCTCGTCGAGGAACGTCATGATCCGCTCGCCGGACCAGCGGATGGTCTCCTGGAAGCGCTCGTTGCCCAGCGCGACCCGGTGGGCCTCGCGGACGTCCAGCCCGACGGCGGCGTACGCGGCGGGGTTGATGATCGCGCGCGTGATCATCATCGACACGTACCCGACCAGCCACTTCTGGTACGGCAGCTCGTAGCCCTTGAGCTCCGACATGCCGCGCTGCAGCTCCTCGCGCGCAAACCGCACGTGCCGCGCCTCTTCCAGCACGTGGATCCGGTTCACCATGCGCACGAGCGGCTGGATGGTGTCGTCGGTCATCGCCTCGCGCTGCAACCGGTCGAGGATCTCCTCCGCGACCAGGATCGAGCCGTACATCGCGGGGCCGTAGCCGATGATCGGCAGCAGCTTGCCCATGCGGTGCGTGTGCTTGGTGGGCCCGTAGGCCGGGCAGCCGATCCGCTCGACCAGGCGCGCGAACATCGTCGAGTGACGGCATTCGTCGGCGACCTCGGTCAGCGCGTACTGGGCGTGCCGCGTGGTCGGGTCGGTGTTGTAGACCATCTTGACCAGCATCTGCATGAGCAGCAGCTCGAACCACAGGCCGACGGACGCGATCGACGCCAGCTCGTGCTTCGACAGCTCGATGCGCTGCTCCTGGCTCAGCGTGTCGTACAGCGGGGTTCCGTAGAGCGAAATGCGCTGCTCAGGGATGTAGAAGAGACCGTCGACCAGAGGTGCGGACCAGTCGATGTCCACCTCGGGGTCGTAGAACTTCTCGGCGGACGACTTGAGCAGCCGTTCCGCTGTCTTCTCCCGATCGGCGACCCTCATCGGTTGCCCTCCCCGGTAGGTGTTACTTGAGGTAACGGTTACTTCTGGTAGCGTGCGTCACATGGCACGCACTGTCAAGGGGCCGGACGCGCGACGTGAGCGGTGGAAGGGTCATCGCGAGCAGCGCAGGGCGGAGTTCGTGGAGGCCACGATCGCCGCCGTGGCCAAGAAGGGTCCCGACGTCGGCATGGAGGACGTGGCCGCGGAGGCGGGCGTCAGCAAGCCCGTGCTGTACCGGCACTTCACCGACAAGTCCGACCTGTACCTGGCAGTGGGTCAGAAGGCCACCGAACTGCTGATGGACCGGATGGGCCCCGCACTGATCGCCGACGGCCCGATCCGCGGCCGCATCCTCGGGATCGTCGACGCCTACCTGTCGGTCATCGAGGAGAACCCGAACCTCTACCGGTTCGTCGTCAAGGGGTCCTTCGTGGACCGCCCGGTCGAGAAGGACGTCGTCGCCGAGGACAAGAACCTCATCGCGTCGACGCTGGCCAGGATCCTCGGCGACTACCTGCGTTCCTTCGAGATGGACTCCGGCGGCGCCGAGCCGTGGGCGCACGCGCTCGTCGGCATGGTGCAGAACGCGGGCGACTGGTGGCTCGACCGCCAGACCATGTCCCGCACGAACCTCAGCGAGTACCTCACGACGCTGATCTGGCACGCCATCGACGGGCTGCTGCGGTCGGCGGGCGTCCAGGCAGACCCGGCAAAGCCCCTCACCCCGCTGAGATTGGTGGACTGATGAGCGAGCACGAGCACGACGAAGAGGGCTACACCGGCACCGCCACCCTCGTCTTCGGAGAAGAAGAAGTCGCGGTCGAGGTCGATCTGCGGGGCTACTTCCAGCCGATCGACGGCCGCTACCACTGGTACGGGCGGATCAAGAAGCACGACGACGTCACCAGCCGCGTCGAAGGAGGCGCGCGGACCGCACTGCTGCGCACCCCCACCGGTGAGGCGGAGGGGACGCTCACCGACCCCGACCCGTGGGGCCGTTACCGGGTCGGTGGCGTCTCCACTCCGCCTTACAAGATCGAAGAGCCGGCCTAGGCCCTTCGCCTGATCAGCACACCCGCGAGCAGCAGGACCAGGCCGAACGCCGCCAGTGGCAGGGCCGGGAAACCGGTCCACGCGATCGGCGGGTCCTGCCGCACCTTCACGGTCGCGGAACACCTCGGGTCGGAGCCGCCGGGCCGGCAGTTCGAGCCCGGCACGTCCGAGGTCACCACGTTCCGCAGCTCACCGGGGCCGCTCGCGGTCACCCAGTACGTCACGGTGGCCGAGGCCCCGACCGCCAGTCCGCCGGACCAGGTCAGCACCGGTGACGCGAACGTGCCCGCGTCGGTGCCACCCCACGTCGCGGCCTTCAGCACGTCGGCCAGCGAGTCGGTGAAGGAGCCGGTGACCGGCGTCTGGCCGGTGTTCCGGACGGTCACCGTGTAGGTGATCCGGTCGCCCGGCTTGGCGTCCGCCCGGTCCGCCTTCTTCACGATCTCCAGGCCCGACACCGGGGTCTCGGTACCGCAGTTCGAGCCGGGGCAGTTCGACGGCGTGTCCGACGTGACCACGTTGCGCAGGTTGAAGTCGCCGGTCGGCGGGTCGTTCACGCGCACCCGGTACGTCACCGTCTTCGTGGCCCCGATCGCCAGCTCGCCGGTCCACGTCAGCTTCGGCTTGGCGAACGCACCGGCGTTCGTGTCCACGAAGGACGCGTCGTCGAGCACTCCACTCAGGTCGTCGACGAAGCTCGCCGCCGGCAAGGTGGTCTGGCCGGTGTTCGTGACCGTCACGGTGTAGGCGACCAGATCGCCGGGCTGAGCGGAGGTCCGGTCGGCCTTCTTCAGGATCTCCAGCCGCGGCACCAGCACCTCGACCGCGCAGCCGTCGCGGCAGTTCGAGCCGGGGGTGTCGGACGTGACGACGTTCTTGAGCCGCAGGTCGCCCTTGCTCGTGACGGTCACCGAGTACCTGACCGTCTCGGACGCACCGACCGCCAGATCGCCCTTCCACGTCAGCTTCGGTGCCGCGTAGGTCGCGAGGCCCGAGGTCGACGCGGCGTCGCCGTTGTACGTGGCGTCGTCGAGCACCTCGGTCATGTCGTCGACGAACGCGGCGTCGCGCAGCATCGTGGCGCCGGTGTTCGTGACGACGACCGTGTAGGTGACCTTCTCGCCCGGCTTGGCCTCGGCCCGGTCCGCCTTCTTCACGATCTGGAAGCCGGCGATCGGGGTGTCCGTGGTGCAGCCCTCCGAGCAGTCCGTGTCCGGGACGTCCGACGACACCGCGTTCTTCAGCCGCTTGTCGCCGTCGCCGGTCACCTTCACCGAGTACGTGATGGTCACCGAGTCACCGACCGCCAGATCACCGGTCCACGTCAGCTTCGGCGACGTGAAGGTGCCCGCGCTCGTGCCGATCCAGGTCGCGTCGTCCAGCACACCGCTCAGATCGTCGGTGACCGTGATTCCACTGTGGACCGTCTTGCCGGTGTTGGTGATCGTCACCGTGTACCTGACCTCGTCGCCCGGCTTGGCCGACTTCGGCTCCGCTGTCTTCACCAGCTTCAGCCCGGCGATCGGCGTGGTCGTCGCGCACTCGACGCACTTGCCACCCGGCGTCTCGGTCGTCACGACGTTGTCGAGGCTGAAGTCGCCCCGCACCGGGTTGGTCACCTTGACCGAGTAGGTCACGGTCACCGTCGCGCCGACCGGCAGGTCACCGGTCCAGGTCAGCTTCGGCGACGTGAACGTGCCCGCACTCGTACCGGCCCAGGTCGCGTCGTCCAGCACCTTGCTCAGGTCGTCGACGAACGACGCGCCCGCGAGGTCGGTCTGGCCGGTGTTCACGACCTTGACCGTGTACGTGACGGTGTCGCCGGGCTTGGCCGACTGCACGTCGACCGACTTGCTGACCTCCATTCCCGGCAACGGAGTCGACGTCGAGCACTTCGGGTCCGTCGATCCCGGCGGGCAGTTGCCGCCGGGGTTGTCCGAGGTGACGACGTTGTTCAGGCGGTGGTCGCCAGCGGCGGTCACCTTCACCGAGTACGTGATGACGGCCTGCGACCCGATCGGCAGAGCACCGCTCCAACTCAGCTTCGGCGCCGCGTAGGCCACCTCGCCCACGGAAGCCTGCTCGTCACCGCTCCAGGTCGCGTCGTCAAGCACGCCCGTCAGGTCGTCGCCGAACGAGGCGTTCTGCGGCGTCTGGCCCGTGTTGCGGACCGTCACCGTGTACGTCACGACGTCGCCCGGCACCGGCTTCTCCGGCGCGGCCTTCTTCACGATCTCCAGGCCCGCGACCGGGGTGTCGGTCGTGCAGCCCTCCGAGCAGTCGGTGCCGGGAGTCTCCGACGACACCACGTTCTTGAGCCGCTTGTCCCCCGCACCCGTGACCTTCACCGAGTACGTGACCGTCACCGAGGCACCGACGGCCAGATCACCGGTCCACGTCAGCTTCGGCGCCGCAAAGGCGACCGCACCAGCCGAAGCAGCCTGATCACCGTTCCAGGTCGCGTCGTCCAGCACCCCGGTCAGGTCATCGGCGACCGAGATTCCACTGTGGACGGTCTGGCCGGTGTTGGTGATCGTCACCGTGTACTTGACGGCGTCGCCGGGCTTCGTCGTGGCCGGCTCCGACTTCTTCACCAGCTTCAGCGCGGCGACCGGCGTGTCCGTCGTGCAGCCGTCCACGCAGTTGTTGCCCGGGGTGTCGGACGTGACGACGTTCTTGAGCCGCTTGTCGCCCGCCCCGGTCACCTTGACCGTGTACGTGACGGTCGCCGTCTCCCCCACGGCCAACTGCCCGGACCAGGTCAGCACGGGCGAGGCGAACACACCGGCGCTCGTGCCGACCCACGTGGCGTCGTCCAGCACACCGGTCAGGTCGTCGCGGAACGACGCGTCGAGCACGGTCTTGCCGGTGTTCCGCACGGTCACCGTGTACTTCACGGTGTCGCCCGGCTTGGTCGACGCGGGCTCGGCGGTCTTCTTGATCTCCACGCCGGACACCGGGGTGTCGGTCGTGCAGTTCGGCACGCAGTTGTTGCCGGGGGTGTCGGACGTGACGACGTTCGTCAGCTGGTGATCACCCTTGCCGGTCACGACGACCGTGTACTTGATGGTCGCGGATCCGCCCACAGGCAGCACACCCGTCCACGTCAGCACGGGTGACGTGAACGTCCCCGCACTCGTGCCGCCCCAGGTCGCGTCGTCGAGGACCTTGGTGAGGTCGTCGCGGAACGACGCGTTCAGCTCGGTCTGGCCGGTGTTCCGCACGGTCACGGTGTAGGTGACGGTGTCGCCGGGGTTCGCGGACTTCCGGTCGACCTCCTTCACGATCTCCATGCCGGGCAACGGGGTCGTGGTCGAGCACTTCGGGTCCGTCGACCCCGGCGGGCAGTTGCCAGGAACCTCGCTGCTGACCACGTTCGCCAGCTTGTGGTCGCCCTTGATCGGGTCGTTGACGCGAACGACGTACGTCAGCGTCGCCGTAGCGCCGATCGCGAGGTCACCGGTCCACGTCAGCGTCGGCGCGGCGAACTCCGCCTTGCCCGTGGAGGCCTGCACGGACACCCACGACGCGTCGTCGAGCACGCCGGACAGGTCGTCCGTCACCTTCTCACCGGCCAGGGGCACCTGGCCGGTGTTGGTGATCGTCAAGGTGTAGGTCACCGAGTCGCCGGGGTTCGCGGACTGCTTGTCCGCCTTCTTCTCGATCGTCAGCTCACGGCCGGGCGTCTCGGTGCTGCACGACGGATCCGTGGAGCCGGGCGGGCAGTTGTTGCCGGGCGTGTCCGAGGTGACCTTGTTGTTGAGTTTCTTGTCGCCGGGGTTCGGGTTCTTCACCGTCACCGTGTAGGTGATCGTGGCGGTGCCGCCGATCGGCAAATCGCCCTTCCACTCCAGCTTCGGCCACACCAGCGTGACCGCGCCGACCGTGGCCTTCGCGTCGTCGTTGTAGACCGCGTCGTCCAGCACCTTCGTCAGGTCGTCGGTGAACGCCGCTCCTGTTTGGACGGTCTGACCGGTGTTGGTGACCTTGATCGTGTAGGTCACGGTGTCACCGGGCACGACCTGGTCGCGGTCGTCGGACTTCTCGATCCGCAGACCGGCGATCGGCGTGCTGGTCGAGCACTTGTCCCCGCCGGGGCAGTTGGCGCCCGGTGTGGTCGACGTGATCACGTTGTCCAGCTTGAAGTCCGCCGGATCACCGACCTTCACGGTGTACGTGACGGTGGCCGTGCCGCCGACCGCGAGGTCTCCCGTCCAGGTCAGCTTCGGCGCCGCGAAGGACGCCGAACCCGTGGAAGCCTCGGCGGAGACCCACTCGGCGTCGTCCAGCACCTTGGTCAGGTCGTCGACGAAAGTGGCGCCCTGCAACGGAGTCTTGCCGGTGTTCCGCACGGTCACCGTGTACTTCACCGTGTCGCCGGGCTTGGCCGACTGCCGGTCCACCGACTTCTCAAGCTCGACGCCGGACACCGGCGTGGTGGTCGTGCAGTTCGGCACGCAGTTGTTGCCCGGCGTCTCCGAGGTGACGACGTTCGTGAGCTGCTTGTCGCCCTTGCCGTTCGCGACCACGGTGTAGGTGACCGTCGCCGACTCTCCGGGCGCCAGCGGACCGTTCCAGGTCAGCTTCGGGGCCGCGAAGGACGCCGTGCCCGAGGAAGCGCTGACCGAGCCCCACGCGGCGTCGTCGAGGACCTGCGTCAGGTCGTCGGCGAACGAGGCGTTCAGCGGGGTCTTGCCGGTGTTCCGCACGGTGACCGTGTACTTCACGGTGTCACCGGGGTTCGCCGACTGCCGGTCGACCTCCTTCTTGATCTCCACCCCGGAGACCGGCGTCGACGTGCGGCAGTCCGGGTCGGTGGAGTCCGGCGGGCAGTTGTTGCCGGGCGTGGTCGAGGTGATCACGTTGTCCAGCAGGTGATCGCCCTTGCCGGTCACCTTCACCGTGTACGTGATCGTCGCCGAACCACCGACCGCGAGAGTGCCGCTCCAGTTCAGCTTCGGAGCCGCGAACGTGGCCGTGCCGGCGGAAGCGGTGGCAGAGCCCCACTCGGCGTCGTCCAGCACCTTCGCCAGGTCGTCGGAGAACGAGGCGTTCAGCGAGGTCTTGCCGGTGTTGGTGACCTTGACCGTGTAGGTGACGGTGTCACCGGGGTTCGCGGACTGCTGACCGACGGCCTTCTCGATCTTCAGCCCGGCGACCGGTGTGGTCGTGCCGCACTTCGGATCGGTCGACCCCGGCGGGCAGTTGCCACCCGGCGTGCTGGACGTGATCGCGTTGTCCAGCTGGAAGTCGCCCTTGACCGGGTTGGCGACCTTCAGCGAGTACGTGACGGTCGCGGACCCGCCGATGGGCAGGTTGCCGGTCCAGGTCAGCTTGGGCGAGACGAACTCCGCCACGCCCGAGGACGCCGTCGCGGAGACCCAGGCCGCGTCGTCGAGCACCTTCGCCAGGTCGTCGGTGAAAGTGGCGCCCTGCAACGGGGTCTTGCCCGTGTTCGTGACGGTGACGGTGTACGTCACGGTCTCGCCGGGGTTCACCGACTGCTTGTCGGCCTGCTTCTCGAACCGGACGCCGGACACCGGGGTGTCGGTCGTGCAGCTCGGCACGCAGTTGTTGCCGGGCGTGGTCGAGGTGACCACGTTCGTCAGCTGCTTGTCGCCCTTGCCGGTGACGACGACCGTGTAGGTGACGGTCGCCGACGCGCCGACGGCCAGCGCACCCGTCCAGGTCAGCTTCGGCGACGCGAACGTGGCCGTGCCGGAGGACGCCGTCGCGGAGCCCCAGGTCGCGTCGTCGAGCACCTTCGTCAGGTCGTCGGCGAACATCGCGTTCAACGACGTCTTGCCGGTGTTGGTGACCTTGACCGTGTACTTCACCGTGTCGCCGGGGTTGGCGGACTGCCGGTCGACCGACTTCTCGATCTTCAGGCCCGGCGTGTTCACCGTGGTCGAGCAGTCCGGATCGGTCGAGCCGGGCGGACAGTTGCCCGCGCTGCTCACCACGGCGTTGCGCAACTGGTGGTCGCCGGTGATCGGGTTCTTGACGGTGACGGAGTAGGTCAGCGTCACCGTCTTGCCCTTGGCGACGTCACCGGTCCACGTCAGTTTCGGTGCGGTGTAAGAGATCGAGCCCGAGCTCGCGGCCTGGTCGTTGTTGAACGTCGCGTCGTCCAGCACCTGCGTCAGGTCGTCGGACACGGTCAGGCCGGTGACGTCCGTGGCGCCGGAGTTGGTGATGGTGACCGTGTACGGCACCTGGTCGCCGGGGTTGGCGGTGGTCTTGGGCGTGGACTTCTTGATGTCCAGGCACTCGACGGGCAGCCGGTAGTCCTCGACCTCACCGCTGTCCGCGAGGCCCGTCGGGTTGGCCGCCTGGTCGGTGTTGTAGCTCGCCCGGAACCGCGCGTAGGTGTTGCCGCACTTGACGTTCTGCGGAATCTTCCAGGTGATCGTCGCGGATCCCGCGCCGGCCGCGAAGTTCGCGCACGCGCGTTCGTTGTTGTCGAACGAGCCGTTGCCGTTGAAGTCGATCCACGCGCACACCCGGCCGGCCTGCGAGGCACCGGACAACGTCACGGGCACCGAGTAGTCCTCACCGGCGTTCGACCTGGCCAGCCGCGGGAACGCCGCCACGCCGTCGTCGAGGTCGTCACCGTTGGGAAGGTTGTTGTCCGCGCCCGCCGCCACGGCCTTGGGGCTCGGCGTGGTCGTACCGAGGTTGATCGTCGTGGGGTTGTCGACCGACACGCCCGAGCCCAACGCCAGATCACCGACGACGTGGCTCGCCGCGGCACCGGTGTCGTAGCTCGCGGGCGCGTCGCCGAAGTCCTCGTCCACCGAGACGCCCGCGACGTAGAAGTCGTCGGTCGCGTTGCTGCTGTTGGTGAGCATGTCGACCTGGAAGCTCACGGAGCTGACCGTGCCGTTCATGCGGACACTGCCGCACGAGGCGGGAGCCAGCCTCGCGCCGTTGGAGTCGCACAGCACGTTGAGGTTGCGGTTCGGCGCCTCGATGCGGGTGCCGTTCTGCCCGATCGTCATGTTCGTCGCGCCCGCGAGCGGACCTTCGAGCGTCACTCCCGGCGTGGTCAGGGTGTGTGCGACGTGCGTGCTGCCGGTGTTGCCGATGGTCGCGCCGCTGCCCGCGATGTGCAGCACGGGATTGCGCACCGGCCGGTTGAACGAGAACGTCAGCGTGCCCCGGTTGAAGCAGTCCACGAACGCGGCACACCCCGCGGCGGCCGCGGTGAGGCCGATCAGCGCCGTGTTCGCGGGGATCTGCGGCCGGAAGTTGCCGGGCACCGCCCCTCGGTCACCGGGAGGCGAGTTCAGCGTGGTCAGCCGCAGGTTCACCCCGGACACCGATGCCGTGACGACCGCACCGGACGTCAGCGTCGAACGCGCCGACGCGTTCACCGCCGGCAACGCGGAACTCGTGGACCAAGACCCGGCCGCGTGCGTTTGGTACGCCTGCGCGGGCAGGGAGAAGGTCGTTGCCGAGACCACGAGCAACAGGGCCAGCAGGGCGGCGCGCATAGCACTCCTCAGCAGCGTGACGACTCCGTCACGCTAGGTGCGCGCACATGCCTCTACCAGCGAAGTCACCGCTTCAGGCGACCTCGCTGAGGCGCCGGACTGCGAGTTCGGCGGCGGTGATCGATACTGCGCCGTTCCTGAACGAGAAAGGCCCCGGTCACCGGGACCGGGGCCTTTCTCACGTTCTGCCGTCTCAGGCGCCGAACCCGACCTTGCGCGAGTCCTGCGGGCCGATCTCCACGTACGCGACGCGGCCAGCGGGCACGACGAACCGCGCACCCTTGACGTCCACCAGCGACAGCACGCTGGACTTGCCGGACACCGCGTCCGCCACCAGAGCCTCGACCTCGGACGGGTTGAGTTCACTGGTCACGACGAGTTCGCGCCCGCTGTCCGCGACGCCGATCCTGACCTCCACGCTGACCTCCGTGCTCAAGAGAAAAATCTACGGCCGAGCCTACCTAGCCGAGACCCAGCTGCGTCATGCGCCGCGCGTGCGACTGCTGAAGGCGGCGGAACAGCTGACCGATCCCGGCGAGGTCCCCAGAGCCCCGGATGATCAGCTCGGAGAGGCCGTCCCGCTCCGCCACCACGTACTGGGCCTGCGTCAACGCCTCGCCGAGCAGCCGCCGGCCCCACAGCGCGAGCCGGTCGCGCACCCGCGGATCGGCCTCGACGGCGGCCAGGACTTCGCGTTCAGCGAACGCCGAATGACCCGTGTCGGCGAGCACGTGGAGCACGAGCTCCTTGGTCGGCGCGTCCAGCCACTCCGCGATCTCGCGGTAGAAGTCCGCCGCCAGCCCGTCCCCGACATACGCCTTCACCAGCGACTCCAGCCACGACTTGGGGCTCGTCGACTCGTGGAACGCGTCGAAACCCTTCACGAACGGCGTCATCGCGTCCTCGACGGTGATGCCCTCGGTGGCCAGGTGCTTCTGAAGCAGCGTGAAATGCCCGATCTCGGCTGCGGCCATCTGCGCGAGCGCCGCGCGGCCCGCCAATGTCGGCGCCGTGCGCGAGTCCTCCGTCATCCGGTCGAAAGCCGAGAGCTCGCCATATGCAAGCGCTCCCAGAAGATCGACAACACCCTCCGCAACACCCATGGTGGTCAAGCCTAGTGGTCAAATAGGTCTGGGCAGGTAGAATGGCCTTGGACGCCCGGCGTGACGAGTGTGACGACCACGCTGCGCGGCGCAGAAATGGTGCGCGTACACCTTTCCCGCAGCTGCTCATCGAGCGCGGTCGAGAGGCCCGGCCAGGGCTCGTACGCGCTTGGTACGAGAGAGGCTGATCACCCTGACCGCTGAAGTAGAAGCACATCTGGACCCGGTGGCACTCGAACACAGCGAGGCCGGAGTTCCCGAAGAAGACACGTCGCACCCGTTGCTGGCAGACGCCCCGGTGCAGTCCGAATCCCCCACGTTCGCCGAGCTCGGCGTGCGTCACGAGATCGTCAAGGCGCTCGGCGAAGCCGGCATCGAGCGCACCTTCGCCATCCAGGAGCTGACGCTCCCGATCGCTCTCGCCGGTGACGACCTCATCGGCCAGGCCCGCACCGGCATGGGCAAGACCCTCGGGTTCGGCGTGCCGCTGCTGCACCGCGTCGACCTGCCCGGCGACGGCACCCCGCAGGCCCTTGTGGTCGTTCCCACCCGTGAGCTGTGTCTCCAGGTCTCGCACGACCTCACCGACGCGTCGCGCCACCTCGGTGTGAGGGTCGCAGCCATCTACGGCGGCATCCCCTACGAGCGTCAGATCGCGCAGCTCCGCAAGGGCGCCGATGTCATCATCGGCACGCCCGGCCGCCTGCTCGACCTGGCCGAACAGCGCCACCTGGTGCTCGGCAAGGTCCGCATGCTGGTGCTGGACGAGGCCGACGAGATGCTCGACCTGGGCTTCCTGCCCGACATCGAGCGCATCCTGAACATGGTCCCCGACGAGCGGCAGACCATGCTGTTCTCGGCGACCATGCCGGGCCCGATCATCACGCTGGCCCGCACGTTCCTGAACCAGCCGACGCACATCCGTGCCGAGGAGAACGACGCCGGTCAGACGCACGAGAACACCTCGCAGTTCGTCTACCGCGCGCACTCGATGGACAAGCCGGAGATGCTGGCCCGCGCACTGCAGGCCCGCGACCGGGGCCTGACGATGGTCTTCGCGCGCACCAAGCGGACCGCGCAGAAGGTCGCCGACGACCTGACCGAGCGCGGGTTCGCCGCGGCCGCCGTGCACGGTGACCTGGGCCAGGGCGCACGTGAGAAGGCGCTGCGGGCGTTCCGCGCCGGCAAGGTCGACGTGCTGGTCGCCACCGACGTCGCCGCGCGCGGCATCGACATCGACGACGTGACGCACGTCATCAACTACCAGTGCCCCGAGGACGAGAAGACCTACGTCCACCGCATCGGCCGCACGGGCCGTGCCGGGCGCACGGGTGTCGCGGTCACGTTCGTCGACTGGGACGAGACGCACCGCTGGGCCTCGGTCAACGACCTGCTCGGCCTCGGCCAGCCGCTGCCGGTGGAGACGTACTCCACGTCCGACCACCTGTTCGCCGACCTGGGCATCCCGTCCGGTTCCACGGGCCGGTTGCCGCTGAGCCACCGCACCCGCGCGGGCCTCGACGCCGAGGAGGAGGAGAAGCTCGACACCGGCAAGCGCAAGCGCCGCAGCAGTCGTCGTCCCGGCTCCACTCCCGCGGGCGCCGAGCAGGCTCCGGAGGCGAACACCGAGGAGACCAGGCCGAAGCGTTCCCGCTCCCGCACGCGCAGCCGTGCGGGCGTGACGCAGGAGGGCGAGCAGGCGCCGTCGGCAGAGGGCGGCGAGAGCTCCGCGAAGTCCGCCTCGGACAAGCCGCGCAGGCGTCGGCGTCGCCGAAGCTCTGCCGAACAGGCCGCACCTTCGGCAGACTGATCACCATGTCGTCCCCCGGTTCCGACGTCACCGACGTCGAGGACGTCCTCGATGAGCCCGCGCACGAGAGCGTGCCCGAGTCCAAGCCTGTCGAGGAACGTCCGCCCGCCCGCTCCTGGCGCACCCGTGCCGACTTCATCGCGGTCGCGCTGATCGCCGTGGTGTCGGTGACCGCGTCCGTGCTGACCTGGGCGTTCAGCGATGCTCGTGCCACGACGTCGGTCACCGGGCCCTCGTCGTGGGAGCAGCTGCCCGAGGTCGCCGCGCTGCCTCCGTCACTCGGCGAGGTGTGGCGCGCGAAGAGCGGCGCCACGCAGTCGCCCGTGGTCGTGCAGACCGCGTCGAAGGACACGGGCGAGGAGAAGCCGTCAACGGTCGTGACCGGCGACGGCGGCGAGGTCAACGGGCGCGACCCGCTGACCGGGGACGTGCGATGGACGTACGAGCGCGATCTGCCGCTGTGCGTGGTGAGCTCGGCGTGGGGCAGGGCGATGGCCCTGTACTCCAAGGGCACGAACTGCTCGGAGCTCACCTCGCTCGACGGTGTCACCGGCGAGCGCCGGGCGCAGCGCAACGGCGACGCGGAATCGGGCACGGCACTGCTCAACGAGGGTTCGCACCTGATCACGACGGGCTCGAAGTTCCTCGAGGTCTACCGGCGTGACGACCTGGTGCGCTCGCTCGAGTACGGCGGCCTGCGCGCGATCGTGAACCCCGGCAAGCAGCCGCGCGTCGGCTGCACCTACGGCTCGACGGCCGTCACGTCCGGCAAGTTCGCGATCATCGAGCGCTGCCCGGACGACGCGTCGGAGCGGGTCACGGTGCTCAAGCCGAACCCGGACAAGTCCGACGAGCCCAAGGTGTTCTCCACCGCGATGACCGGCGGCAGGAACGTGCAGATCGTCGCCATCACGGAGAAGCTCGTCGCGGTGGCGGTGCCGGGTCCCAGCCGGTTGCAGATCTTCGACACGGAGACCGGCAACCAGGTCGGCGAGGCGCCGCTCGACATCCCCGACGCCGACTTCACCGACCCGCCGAACCACGTGGCGCGCGTCTTCACGACGAAGACGAACGCCTTCTGGTTCAGCGGTTCCCGCACGGTCGCGCTGTCGCTGGAGACGCTCACTCCACTGTGGACCGCCGAGGGCACGCTGGGCGCCGGCACGACGCTCGCGGGCCGCGCGCTCATCCCGGTGAAGGAGGGCCTGCGGGTGTACGAGCAGGCCACCGGCGCCGTCGTGGGCACGATCAAGCTGAACCGCGAAGGCCACACGGGCCCTGTGCAACTCGCCACAGCCGGTCCAGTCGTGCTCGAGCAGCGTGGCGAAACCCTGGTCGCGCTGCGATAGTTCAGCTCGTGTACTCGCAGATCAGCCCGAACCGGGCGCAACGCGTCGACTTTCCGGGCCGCTACGGCACGATCGCGGCTCTGCGCGCGCCCGCGATGGGCGACGACGCGATGCGCACGACCGTGCTGCTCGTGCCGGGCTACACGGGTTCCAAAGAGGACTTCGCGCCGATGATCGACCCGATCGCGGACGCGGGTTTCGAGGTCGTCGCGATCGACCTGCCGGGCCAGCAGGACTCCGCCGGCCCGGACGACGAGGCGCTCTACCGGCCGGGCCCACTGGGTTCGGTGCTGGCCGAGCTGATCGGCAAGATCGCGGCGGACGGCCGGAAAGTGCTGCTGCTCGGCCATTCCTACGGCGGTCTGGTGACACGGGCCGCGGTGTTCGCGGGCGCCCCGATCACCGGTCTGACGCTGATGTCGACGGGCCCGTCCGAACTGCCCGCGGGCGATCGCCGCACGGTGCTGGAGGTCGGCGAGCACGTGCTGGCCGAGCAGGGCGTCGAGGGCACCCACAGGCTGAACGAGCTGCGGTCGGCGCAGAACCCGGCCTGGGTCGCGCTGCCGCAGGAGCTGAAGGACTTCTACCGCACCAGGTTCCTCAAGTCGCAGGCCGCGGCGTTGCTCGGCATGAGCAACGGCCTGCGCTACGAACCGGACCAGGTGGCGAAGCTGGCCCGCGCGCTGCGTTCGTCCGGCACGCCCTGCCTGGTGGTGTGCGGCGACGCGGACGACGCGTGGACCCCCGCCGCCCAGCGCGACATGGCGGAACGGCTGGACGCGGACTTCGCCGTGCTGCCGGGCGTGATGCACTCGCCGAACACCGAGGCTCCGCTGGACCTCATCTCCACGCTGCTGCCGACGTGGCGAGCCTGGCTGACTTCCTGAACTCAACCAGCTTCCAGGAATGTCACAGCCAGGCTCGGCACGGTCACATCATCACGGGTTGATCCAGATCTGCTTCTCGTCGCTCGCCGAGTTCGGGTACGAGTTCAGGTCGGCCTTGGCGTAGGCGATGCCCACGCCGAACGGCCAACCCGGCTGCGCGGTCGCGGTGACCTTGACCGTCTCGAACCCGCCGGTGCAGGTGACGACCTTGGAACCGCTACCGGAAGCCACCCCGATGAACTTGGACTGGGTGACGTTCACGTACACGTACGACTGCGGCTGACCGACCGGGCAGGAGTAGGTCACGTCGACCTCGACCGCGGCGCCCAACGCCTTCACCTTCGCGGTCGGCTCGACTCTGACGGCCCCCAGGGAAGGCGACTGCGCGCTCACCTCGGCCATGACCGGCGCGATGGACGCGAGAACCGCGCCACCCACGACGGCGACGACCGCCAGCGCCTTGCCCCCGGAAAACTTCTTCATGCAGTTGCCCCCTCACTCATTCCGTCCTTTGTGGACGGAAACCCCAGACCGGCGCAGAGGCCGGCGACGACGAGGACGACGGGCAGGTGCCACAGGAAGTCGAAGCCGCTGTGCACCAGCACGACGGCAACCGCCGCCACCGCCCCCGCCTGCAACGGCGTCCCGCGCCCTCGCCACATCGCGAACAGCACGGCGACCACAACCCCCAGCGCGAGCACCAGCCCGACAGCCCCCAACTCAACGAGCACCTGGAGGTACTCGTTGTGCACATAACGCATGACGCGAGTGCTTTGGTTGCCCCCGTTGAAGAAAAAAGATCCATTCCCCGGCCCGGCACCGAGCAGCGGTGACCGCGAGACGAGTTCCAGCGCGGCCCCGGTCGCCCCGGCACGGTCCGGTGAGCTGAACGAGACCCGCGTGGCCAGCCGGTCGGCGAACGCGAACGCGGCCACCCCGCCTCCGGCCGCCAACAACAGCGCGATCGGCACCACGAACCGCCCCAGCCTGGGCAGACCCAACGCCACCAGGGCACCGCCTGCCAGCCCCGCGATCGCGAGCAACGGCCGCGGCTCGTCGGCCACTCGCATCGACGGCAGCAGGGCGGCAACGGCCAGGACGGCCCCGAGCAGCGGCGGCACGGCAGCCGTCACCGTCTTCTTGAGGCCCCAGAACGCACACAGCACCACCAGCCCGGCGAGCAACGCGATCACGCCGGCCCGGCTCATAGTCGCGCCGATCCCCGCGCACAGCAGGAAACTCATCACCGCCGTGAACACCGTCGGCCGCAGAACCAGCGACAACACGGCCGCCGCCGCCATCACCGCAGCGGCGGCGTTCGGGTAGGTCAGCGTCGACGCGGCCCGCAGCAACCCTTCCGCGACAGTCGTCCACGACGGCACCCGGAACACCACGGCCACCCACCCGGTGAACCCGACCAGCGCACCGACCCCGACAACGACCGCAGCGAGCAACTCGCGCTGCTCACGATCAGCCTGCGCCGCAACAAGTGTGGCGCCGACGAACACAACGGCCGCGCCCGCCGACGGCAGTCCCGACACCACGTCGCCCTCGAGCAGCCCGCGCACCAGCGCCCACGCCGCAAACGCTCCCCCAAGCGCCGCAAGGAGATCAGGCCGAGGGCTGGCGAGAACAACGGCCACCCCGACCAGAAGTCCCGACAGCACACGACCAGGCAGGTAGTACCCGCCCTGCGCGACGACGGCAGCGGCGAACCCCGCCACCACCAGCAACACCGGAACCGGCAACGCGACCGATTCACGGCGCGCGCCAACGACGTCCCCCACGGCCATCGACTTCCCCCAAGGATTCCGAACCGCCTCCCCAAGCGGATCGAAAGCACACTGTAGGGGTCCGGACGACTCGGGCGGAAGTGCGAATTTCCGGTCGATACAACAAAACCGGCACGGCCATGGCGGGCTGGCGCGGCCCTCGCCGCCTGGCACGGTCCCAGCGGGCTGGCACGGCCCTAGCGGCTGGCACGGTCCTAGCGGGCTGGCACGGTCGCAGCGGACTGACACGGCCCCAGCGGACCGGCACGATCCCAGCGGACCGGCACGATCCCAGCGGACCGGCACGATCCCAGCGGACCGGCACGATCCCAGCGGACCGGCACGATCCCAGCGGACCGGCACGGCCCTAGCGGGCTAGGCCCACCAGAAGGTCCACAACGTCGCACCGCTGACGACGAGCACCGCGAGCGAGGCGACCGGCGCCTTCCAGTCCGCGTACCGGTCGGCCACTATCTGCCCGGCGACCACGAGCAAGGCCGCCACCACGTGCGCGACGACGGACAACGTGCCAGGCCCTGGCAGGTCGCGGGAGTTCGCGTAGAACTGGACGCCGATGTTCCCCAGTGCGAGCAGCACCATGCCCACCGCGAGCACACCGCTCACAGCGCGCAGGATTCCGTAGGTCCGCGAGGGCCGCTTGGCTGCTTCCACTTCCACTCCAGCCACCCTACGGGTCAAGGCGCGCGCGGGCAGGCATGGCCCAGCCGCCGTGGCGACGGCCTACGGCAAAAGCCGCACTCCACGCATCCTTACGGGGCAGCATCGCCGTCACGCATCCTTTGCGGGCAGCACCGCCGTCCCACGCAAGCCCGCCGTCCGAACACGCAAGCCCCGCAGCCCGAACACAAGCCGCAGCCCGAACACGCAAGCCCCGCAGTCCGAACACAAGCCGCAGTCCGAACAACGCAAGCCCGCAATCCGAACGAGCCCGGCGATCCACACGAGCCACAAGTCGTCCGGCTCCGAACCCGCTGCCCCCGCGCGCTTCCTTGTCACGCAACGAGTGAAACGCGTCTTCGGTTCCCGGCTATCCACAGGCTAGCCGACCACAAATAACCCCAGGTCACAAAGCCGCGCCCTGTGGACAACTCGCGATCATGCCCAGAGAGCTACGGCGCCAAGAGCGCCCACGGGTCCAGCGGGGGCGCCGCCTCCTGCCCCTCCGCACAGCTCCGCCGGAAGTCGCACCACTGGCACTGCCGCCCCGTCACCGGCGGGAACAGGACCTCCTTGTCGCCGCCGGCCTTCAGCGTCTCCGTGGCCAGGTCGATCTCGTCCGCGGCCTCCTCGGCGCGCCGGACGTGCCGGGCCAGCGACTCCTCCGTGTGCTCCCACTCCGCCACCGACCCCGACGGCAGGTGGTGCAGCTCGACGCGGCGGCACGGCTTGCGCAGCGTTCGGCGGGCCGCCAGCGCGTAGAGCGCCAGTGCCTGCGAGCCGCGCGCGTCGTCGGAGGTCAGGACGTGGCGGCCGGTCTTGTAGTCGACGATGACGAGTTCGCCGTCGCGGTAGTCGATGCGGTCGACCCGGCCCTCGGCCACGATGCGGTCGGTCGGCGACGACACCCAGCGCTCGACGCCGAGCGGTTCGAAGTCGACGTCGAGGGCGCTCACGTAGTCGTGGACCCAGCCCTGGGCGCGGGTGCGGTACTCGGCGGCCTGGTCGACGTCGCGGAAGCCCTCGGACTTCCACTGCCTGTTCAGCAGTGCCACGGCCTGGTCGGGGGTGCGGCGGTCGGGCGTCAGGTCGAAGAGTGCCTTCAGCGCGTTGTGCACGACGGCGCCGAGGGTGTTGTGCGCCCAGGCGCCGCCCCGAGGTGGCGAGGGACGGTCGAGGTACGTCATGCGGAAGCGGCGCGGGCAGCTCGTCCACGTCGAGAGCTTCGCGGGCGTGACGCGCACGAGCCGGCGTGGTGCCGCGGTGCCGAAGTCGAAGCCGAGTTGTTCCACCCCAACCAAGTTACTCAGCACCCCTGACAGAAAATGAACCGCATGGAGATCTGGCACAACCCGCGCTGCTCGAAGAGCCGCGCCGCCAAGCAACGCCTCGACGACAGCGGCGTCGACTACACCGAACGCCGCTACCTCGAAGACGTCCCGACCGCCGAAGAGCTGGACCACGTCCTCACACTGCTGAACAAACAACCCTGGGAGATCGCCCGCACCAAGGAAGCGGCCTACCCCAAGGACCTGGAGCACGACCGCGCGAAGTGGATCGCGCACATGGTCGCCAACCCGAGCCTGATCGAACGCCCGATCATCATCGACGGCCCGAAAGCCCACATCGAGCGCTAGACACCCGAAGCGATGAAGCCCGCGACCGACGACGCGACGAGCTGCACGGCGATCGCGGCCAGCAGCAGACCGGCGATCTTGGCCATCAGCAGGATCCCGCTCTCCTTGAACACCTTGATCAGCAGACCGGCGGACCGCAGCGTCCCCAGCAGCACGAGGTGCACGGCCACGATCGCCGCGGCCAGAGCGAGGTAAGAGCTCCACGCCCCGTCGGCCTGGCGCACGAACACGATCGTCGCGGCGATGGCGCCGGGTCCGGCCAGCAGCGGCGTTCCCAGCGGCACGAGGGCGATGTTCACGTCCTCGACCTCGGGGTGGTTGGTCGCGCCCTTGCCCGTCAGCAGGTCCAGCGCGATCAGCAACAGCAGCAGCCCGCCCGCGCCCTGCAGCGCGGGGATGCCGATGTGCATGTAGGCCAGGATCGAGTTGCCGGCCACGGCGAACAGCGTGATCACCAGGAACGACACCAGCACGCCCTGCCGCGCCGCCTGCTTGCGGGCCTCGCGGGACTTGCGCCCCACCAGGCCCAGGAACACCGGCACGGTCCCGGGCGGGTCCATGATCACCAGCAGGGTGATCGAGGCCTCGATGAAGAGCCGCAGGTTGAACACCGCAACACCGCCCTATCCGACGAGGATCTTGCCGCCTGTCGCCCTCTCGGCCAGAGCATCCAGCATCTCCGGCGCCGTCGTCTCCGCGCCGAGCCGGACCGTCTTGTTCGTGCCGTGGTAGTCACTCGACCCGGTGACGATGAGCCCCAGCGAGTCTGCCAGCGACCGCAACGACCGGCGCGTCTCGGGATCGTGGTCCGGGTGGTCCACCTCGACGCCGGCCAACCCGCACGAAGTCAGCGATCGCACCACGTCAGGCGCCACGACGGGGCCGCGGGAACGGGCGAAGGGGTGCGCGAGCACGGTGACGCCGCCGGCCTCGGTGATCATCTCGATCGCGCGCTCGACGGGCGTGTCGGTGCGGCCCACGTAGTACTGGCCGCCGGTCAGGAACGTCGCGAACGCCTCGTCGACCGACGACACCACCCCGGCGCGGATCAGCGCCTGGGCGAGGTGCGGGCGTCCGGCCGGCGCGTCGAACGGCAGGCGGGACATCAGGTCGACCGGGTCGATGGGGAAGCCGTCGGCCTGCATCATCTCGGCCATCTTCTGCAGCCGCTGCCGGCGCTCCTCGCGCAGGCGGGACTGCTCCTTCATCAACATGGCGTGCGTCGGGTCGTACAGGTACGCCAGCAGATGAACGGTGATGGTGCGGCCGTAGCCGTCCGGCGAGGAGCACGACAGCTCTGCTCCGCGCACGAGCCTGAGCCCGGGAGGCAACGCCGCGACGGCCTCTGCCCACCCGGCCGCCGTGTCGTGGTCCGTGATCGCCACCGCGTCGAGTCCCGCGAGGGACGCGGCCCTCACCAGGTCGGCGGGGCTGTCGGTGCCGTCGGACTCGGACGAATGGGTGTGCAGATCGATGACCACGTCGTCCAGTGTGGACGACGTGATGAACGACCGGTGTTACGGGACCATCTTCTTGCCGCGCGCCGCGCGCTGAGCCTTGATCATCGAGAACCGCTCGGCCTGGGCCTTCTTGTCGCCGAAGGTCAGCTCCGAGATGGCGTCGTAGACCTCTTCGGGGTTCGGCAGGAACTCCAGGCGGTTCAGCGCCTGGATCTGACCCGCCGACTCCACGATGAGCGTGCCGTAGCCGAACATGCGTCCGCCCACGGTGCGTTCGTAGGTGAGGTCGGTGACCTTGGTGATGGGCATCATCGCGACCTTGGTCTCGAAGACGCCCGACGTGAGCATGAAGCGCTTGTCGGTGACGACGATGCGCTCCACCCACCACTCGATGATGAAGTACGCGACGCGCAGCAACACGAGCAAAGCCCCGTACCACAGCACGTTCTGGATCACGCCCGCATCCGCCGGGAGCAGGTACGAGATCATCATGAAGCCGGCGAGCAGCGCCGCCGCCTCCAGGACGTCCCAGATCAGATAGGACCAGTGCCTGCGCACACGGATGACCCGACGCTCGCTCTGGAGCAGGTAGTCGTCCGGATCACGTGGTGCGAACATGCGCTACCAGCCCTTCCTGGTACCAGGCACTGCCCTGTCCATCCTGCTCCCCCGGCCGCCCAGATGGGTAGCCGGTTACCAGGAAGCCTAGAAGACGGAGCGCACGAAGGTGATCAGAGCCTCAGCCGCGGTCCGCAGCGAGTTGAGGATGTTCTGCACCAGTTGGGCCGCCTGCTGGGGCTCCGCGATGAGGAAGAAGAGCAGCAAGGCGATTCCAGCGAAAGTGAGAATCTTCTTCAAGTTCACGGTGTCCACCCCGTCCGCGTCGCACCCGTTTGGCGCCGTTCGTGACCGTTGTACAGCACGATTCAGCACCTTGGGAGATTTGTACCGCAGCCGGGGTAGCGAAGAGCACCGCCGTTCCGGTGTGACTACGCTTCGTGATCGTGACGGCCAGCAGCAAGCGCACCATCCGTTGCGTCGGAGCCATCGTTCATGACTCGAATGGGCGACTACTGCTCGTGCGACGCGCCAATCCGCCTGGTGAGGGCATGTGGTCGATACCGGGTGGGCGCGTGGAGCCAGATGAGACGGATGAGACTGCCGTGACCAGGGAGCTGCTCGAGGAGACAGGACTCTCCGTCACCGTCGGCCGCCTCGTCGGCCACGTGGAGCGACCGGCCCCGAATGGGGTTTATTCGATCTTCGACTACGAATGCCAGGTCACATCGGGTTTGCTCCGAGCGGGCGACGACGCATCGGATGTCGCTTGGGTCGACAGTGCGACCTTGGACACACTTCCGACCACATATGGGCTTGTGGAAGCGCTCTCCCAGTGGAACTGCCTGCCCAGGGCCTGATCAGGGTTCACGCGTTAGTGGCCCGCGCTCAGCGCCAAACGAGACGTTGCCCGTGGGCCTCGGTGGTCGCCAGAGTGGTCGTCTCCACGCCTGAGTCACGCACATGGATGAGCCGCAGCTCACCGGCCTCGTGCGCGGCCCACCAGACAGGCCGGCCCAAAGCGGACAACGCGGGCACGAGGTCCAGTCCGGACCCGCTGGAGATCACCACGAGCGGCGCGTCGATCGGCTCGACCGCCTTGGCGAGGTCCGTGAGCGGGTCGCCGGTCACCAGGCGCGGCGGGTTCTTGCGCAGCACCCCGCAGGCCACCCCGAACAGACGCAGCCGTTCCGGCTGGTCCGCCCACACACAGGCCTCCAGCCACGCGTAGGCGTCCTCGTCGGCCAGGTCGGCGGGCGCCACGCCGATGCCCGCCTTCGCGGCCACCTTGACCGTCTTGGGCAGCTTCGGCAGCGCCGCGCCCGGCGCGAGCTCCAGCGCGCAGTGCAGGCCCAGCGCGGCCTTGGCCGGCCCGGCGACGAGCTGACCGGCCTCGGCGGTCTGGTAGCGGTACGAGTACTGGTCGAGGCCGAGCAGCAGACCGGCGGTCGTCGCGACCTCCACGAGCCCGATCGGCCCGCCTGCCTGCTTCGCCGCGGCCACGACGGCCGGGTAGAGCAGGGCGGCGCGCTTCACCTCGTTGGTCTGGATCACCTGGGTGCTCACCAGTGCCCGCACGCGGTCGCCACGCTCCAGCACGAAGTCCCGGAACAGCGGCCAGGTGCTCTCGTCCGCGCCGTAGGTCCCGCCGAGCGACGGGTAGTAGTTCGAGAGCTGGTGGAACGGCTCGGCCTGCACCAGCCGGTGCGCCGCCGCCAGCAGGAGCTCGCCCGTGGCGTTGTCCTCGCTGGCGGCGGTCAGCAGGTCGGCGACCTCCGGATCGGCGGCCGCACGCGACGCGAGGTGCTCGTAGAGCGGCGAGGTCGCCGCTGCCTCCTCGGCGAACGCGCGCAGACGTTGCTGTGCCAGATCCAGAGAAGTCACTTCACTCCTTGGGTTCAGGGCGTCCCGGCTGCTCTCCACCGCGAGCGTCACCGTAGGACTGCTTCGGCACCATGACCTTGCGCCTGAAGACGCACACGACCGTGCCGTCCTGTTTGTAGCCACGAGTCTCCACGTAGACCACGCCCCTGTCGTCCTTCGACTTGGACGGCGTCTTGTCGAGCACCTCGGTCTCACCGTAGATCGTGTCACCGTGGAACGTGGGCTTCACGTGCCGCAGCGACTCGATCTCCAGGTTGGCGATCGCCTTGCCGGAGACGTCGGGCACGGACATGCCCAGCAGCAACGAGTAGATGTAGTTGCCGACGACGACGTTCTTGCCGAAGTCCGTCGTGTTCTCCGCGTAGTTCACGTCCATGTGGAGCGGGTGGTGATTCATGGTGAGCAGGCAGAACAGGTGGTCGTCGTACTCCGTCACCGTCTTGCCAGGCCAGTGCTTGTAGACCGCTCCGACCTCGAACTCCTCGTAGTACCGACCGAACTGCACCGCGCCTCCAACTACGTGTGATCGAGATCTGACTCAGGTGGGGAGACAGTCTTTACGCGGAGGGAGTACCCTCGGCAACCGGTGTGTGAGGATTTCCACCACCCGTGCCTTTCGCCCTTAGGAGGTGAGGACCCCGAAATGAGCAAGGACCCCCACCCTGCCAGTACCAAGCGCGTCCTCACCGAGGTGGCTTTCTAGATCCATCTAGAAGTTCCGTTCCACCGGTCAGGACGCCCGTCGTGCATCAGCACGTTCACGCCGGCGTGTGTACCTGGAGGAACCCACCATGCCCAGCCTGCCCTCGATCCGCGGACGCGGCGCCCAGCAGCGCCCTGCGCCGCACATCGCCGTGCCGTTGTCGCACTACGTGGTCGACTGCGCGGTGTACGTGGACGGCAAGCGCTTGCCCGGCCGCTGGACGCACACCGACGCCGTCAAAGAGGTGCGCAAGCGCAAGGACGGGTTCGTCTGGATCGGCCTGCACGAACCGGACGCCGAGCAGATCGAGGGCATCGCGGAGACGTTCGGGCTGCACGAGCTCGCGGTCGAGGACGCGGTGCACGCGCACCAGCGCCCGAAGCTGGAGCGCTACGACAACACGCTCTTCATGGTCTTCAAGACCGTCCGCTACGTGACCAACGAGCACCCGGACGCCGCCAACGAGATCGTCGAGTCCGGCGAGATCATGGTGTTCCTGGGCAAGGACTTCGTCATCACCGTGCGGCACGGCAACCACTCCGGCCTGTCGAAGTTGCGGCACGTGCTGGAGGCCGACCCGGAGCGGCTGGAGATCGGCCCGTCCGCGGTGATGCACGCGATCGCCGACCAGGTGGTCGACAACTACCTCGAGGTCACCGACCACATCGAGGACGACATCGACCGCATGGAGGAACGGGTCTTCGCGCCGCGCACCGAGGTGAGCGCGGAGCAGATCTACATGTTCAAGCGCGAGGTCGTGGAACTGCGCCGCGCGGTCATGCCGCTCGCGAACCCGTTGCGCCGCTTGGCGGAGGGCTACACGCCGCTCATCCCCGAGCAGGTGCGGGCGTTCTTCCGCGACGTCGACGACCACCTCACCGAGGTCTCCGAGCGCGTCACCGCGTTCGACGAACTGCTGACGACGCTGGTCGACGCGACGCTCGCGAAGATCACGTTGCAGCAGAACACCGACATGCGCAAGATCACCTCGTGGGTCGCGATCATCTCCGTGCCCACCATGGTCGTCGGTGTGTACGGCATGAACTTCGACTACATGCCCGAGCTGAAGTGGAAGTTCGGCTATCCGCTGATCATGAGTCTGGTCCTGATCGCCTGCCTGACGCTCTACCGAATACTGCGCCGAAATCGCTGGCTCTAGTCCCGGTTTCGCTCGTTTTGTTCGTGGTAGAAGGGCTTTGTCATGACCAGAATGCTCACCAACATCCGCTTCTGGATCCTCGCGTTCCTGCTCTGCTGGATCACCACCGTGTTCGTGCTCATCAGCGGAACGCCCTGACGTGTACGAGCGGCTGACGAACCTCAGGTTATGGCTGCTGGTGTTCCCGATCGGCTGGCTCGCGATGGTGTTCGTCTGCATCGCGGTCTGGCCGTCTCCGGGCACCGCGTCACCGGACGAACTCGCCTCCGAGGTGACGAACGCGTTGCGCGCACACGACTTCCACAAGCTGGAGCCGTTGCTGGCGGTCGGCGGCGAGGACGTCGCGAAGTCGACAGCGGACCAGTTCCAGACCGCACTGGTGGAGCGCGGTGTCTACCGCGACGGTGCCGTCGTCGTCGAGTACACGCACGACGGCACCCGCGCGGAGTTCCGGCTGCCCGTGGAGATGCAGGACGGCCGGTACGTGGTGAACCCGGTCGTCACTCCCAAGGGGTGACGACCCAGGTGAACGGCGTACCGTGGCCCGCGCCGTGGCCGAGGTTCAGCGAGATCCCGGCCGGCCAGAGCTTGAGCAGCAGTTCGAACCGGTAGTCGTCGTCCGTGCGGCGCGGCTCGAAGACCAGCAGTGCCAACGGTGACGTGGGTGTCGCCTTCGCGGCCGCGTCGGCCAGCACGGCCCTGCCCATCGCCCTGTCCGCTGGCGAGACGTACTGCCACACCACCGAATGCCACACGACGGTGAGCACGTCGCGTTCGGCACGGGCGAGCTGGTGCGCGAGCCATTCCGGGCCTGCCGACCGGTCGACCTTCACGGGATCCGTGGCGGCCAGTTCGAGCGCGTCCCGCAGGCGGTTCCACCTGCCGAGCTGATCGGCCCAGACGAACGAGCTCAGGTGCAGCCGTCCGTCCTCTGTGGACACGTCGACCGGGGTGAGGTCGCAGCCCGCCCTGCCGACGACGCGCAGTCGGTGGCTCGGGTCCGCCGGTGGCCTGCCGGTCCACTCCGGGTCGAGGACCAGCGGGCTGTCCGGGTCGCCGAGGACCGTGTCCGGAAGCTGGTAGCCGACGTGGTGCGGGCGCAGGTTGAGCCCGCCGCTCGCGCCGACCTCCAGCAGCCGCACGCAGAACGGCACCTGTCTGCCCGCCGCTCTCGCAGCCTCCTGTGCGGCGACCATCAGGCCGCCGTACAGGGGCGCGCTGCGGCCGGGTTCGTTGGTCTGCACGACCGTGGCCAGGACGCGGTGCCGCAGGGCGTCCGCGTGCTCGGTGAGGGCGGGCAGCGCGTCCTCCCACAGCGTCGGCAGGTTCGGCTGGCCGCCGACGGACGGGTAGTGCTTCGCGAGGGCCGGCGCACGCCCTTCGAGCACGAGCCGGTGGACGGCGCCCGCGAACCGCAGACCGGGCACGGTGCCCTCCCGGTCGCGTTCGGAACCCGCCATGATCTTCGTCGTGACGCCGCCGGCTCTGAGGTCGGCGGCGGCGTCGTTCAGGAGTCGCTGGGTCAGCGGACTGCGGTCGCGGCATCCGTGAGCGGCCGCGGCGAACAGCTCGGCAAGCACGACGTCCACGGTAATGGGAGCGCTGCCGGCCGTCATGTGGTGAAAGACCTGATTACGCTGCTGGAATGGCACGGATTCTGGCTGTCGCGGACGAGGTGGTCGAACAGCTGTGGACCGGCAAGGTGTTCCAGTACGCCGACGTGGACCTGATCGTCGCGGCGGGTGACCTGCCGTTCGACTACCTGGAACACCTGGCCAACGCGCTGGACAAGCCGCTGGTGTTCGTCCCCGGCAACCACGACGTCGACCTGTCGGGCTACTCGAACGTGCGCGGCCTGTGGACCAAGGCGGGCGTTCCGGTGCGCTGGCCAGGTCCAGCCGGTGCGGTGAACGCGGACGAACGCGTGGTCGACGTCGCCGGCCTGCGGATCGCCGGTCTCGGTGGTTCGATCCGCTACAACAAGGGCCCGAACCAGTGGACGGAACGGCAGCAGGCCCGCCGCGCCCGCCGGGTGTCCCGGCTGGCCGGGTGGCGCAGGCTGCGGGACGGACGTGGCGTGGACGTGCTGCTGACCCACTCACCGCCGTTGGACTGCGGCGACGAACCTGACGCGCCGCACCGCGGTTTCGAGTGTTTACGCGGACTTGTCTCGCGGTTGCAGCCGTCGTTCATGCTGCACGGCCACATTCATCCGCACGGCCATCCACGCCCGGACCGCTCGTTGGGCTCGACCCGCGTGATCAACGTGGTTCCGCAGAAGGTGCTGGACATCTCGGGAGGTCGCGATGAGACGTGACACCGGTTTCCCCGTGGCCGACGCGGAGAGCGACTTCCTGCGCGCCCGCCGGCGCCAGGTGATGTCGCGCCTCGCGACCTGGCTGCGCCGCGAACCAGACGACGTGAACATCATGCTGCCGTTCCACGAGGTCGTGGAGGCGCTGGGCATGGCGTCGGAGAAGCGCCTGGGCCTGCAGTCGATCCGGCTGGACTCGATCGTCGGCAGCGTCGACCGCACCCGCGACTTCGACCGCCGCTTCCGGCCGACCTCCGGCCGCGTCCGCGAGCGGTGGCAACGACTGGCCCTGGCCGCGCGCCGCGGCGAGAGCGTGCCGCCGATCGAGGTGTACCGGATCGGCGAGCTGCACTTCATCATCGACGGCCACCACCGCGTCTCGGTCGCGCACGCCCTCGGCCTGACCACGATCGACGCGTACGTGACGCAGGTGATCACGCGGATCAACTCCTCCGGCATCCGGTACCGCGGCGACCTGATCGTGAAGGACTACCGGCGCCTGTTCCTGGACCGCGTGCCGCTGGGCGGCGAGGCCCGTGCCGCCGTGGTGCTGTCCGACCCGTGGCACTACGCCCAGCTCGGCGAGCACGTCGAGGCGTGGGGGTTCCGGCTGATGCAGGACACGTGCCAGTTCCTGGACCGCGGCGAGGTCGCACGCCGCTGGTACGCCGACGAGTACAAGCCGGTCGTGGCGATGCTGCGGCAGGCCGACATGATCGGCGACCGGACCGAGACCGAGGCGTACATGTGGGTCGCGGCGGAGCGGTACCGACTCATCCGCACGCACCGATGGGACGCCGAGGTCATCAACGCCGTGCGCGAGGAAACCCGCACGCACGGCCGCACCGGCCGTGGCTAGCTGCCCGGCCCGAACCTCGCGGCCTCGTCGCCGCGAAAGTCCCGGCGCACCCGCGCGGCAATCCGCTCCGGCACGGTCACCGGGGTGCCACCCGCGGCCCCTCCGCGTCCGGCAGCGGCCGCGCCTGGTCCAGCACCTCGTCGGTGTACTTGTCGAGCAGCCGGGTGCCGATCTGTTGCGCGTACCCGAAGATGACCGCCCACAGCAGCAAAGCCGCCGCCGACGGGATGCCGATCAGCCCGCTCGTGACGCCCGCGCCCAGTGCCAGGATGCCGACCACCGCCAGCGCCGCCCCGAGCATGATCTTGATCAGTGCCTGGTAGCCGATCATCACGTACGGCGAGAGCGATGGCCGGCGGCGTAAGAGCAGCACCACCGAGGCCAGCACCGCGCCGAACGAGCCGAGCACCTGCACGAGCCACACGTCCACACCGGACGCCTTCGCCGTGCCGCCAGGACAGACGGTGGGCAGTGCGTTCTCCTTCGGGTCGACGCACAGCGGGATGATGCCCGGCTTCACGATGCCGACGACGCCGAGGACCGTGTTGATGACGAACAGCACCAGGGACGCGGCGATCAGCTTGTTGCGCAGCGCACGGGAACCCGCGTGCGCGAAGTCCGAGTTGTCGTAGGCGGCGCGCAGCGCGTCCACGACGATCGCGCGCTCGACCGCGGGCGTGAACTCCCCCGGCCGCAACGCTTCCAGGGCTCGGCGGCGCGGATCGTCGTCGTCCAGGTACTGCGCCACCCGCGCCTGCAGACCCGGCAGCCGTCCCAGGAACCCGCGCTCGGCCGAGATCGTCGCCACCTCGGCCTCGTGCAGGGCGCGCCAGGCGCGTTCGATGTGCCAGCCCGACCACCACGACGGCAGCATGCGCCACCACGGCTCGCGGCTGCCGAGCATCGCCTCGACCACGGCGGCCTGCGCCTCGGCGGTGCGACGCCACACGTCGCCCTCGGGATCGACCGGATCGGACGGGCCGAGCGCGGCCAGATCCGCGCGGACCCGGTCCAGCCGGGACTGCACGACGAGCCGCCAGTCGGTGACTCTGGGTTTACGTTCGGCCATGTCCCGATGGTGACAGGCGGCACCGACAATTTCCGCAGCCATCCGTGTGACGTGCACAAACGTCACCAGAACGCCTATATACACTTGCGCT
Source organism: Lentzea sp. NPDC092896 (assembly GCF_044754905.1). NCBI lineage: Bacteria > Bacillati > Actinomycetota > Actinomycetes > Pseudonocardiales > Pseudonocardiaceae > Lentzea > Lentzea sp. NPDC092896. Next base: position 371,835 of record NZ_JBIVPX010000006.1, on the reverse strand, counting down.
TATATACGTTCTAGATTATAAAACTGCCTGTGGATGTCTTCGAGGCCGTGGCCGAACCGAACAGGCGGCACCTGATCAGCCTGCTGGCCGAACGCGAACGCACAGCGGGTGAACTCGTGGACAGCCTGCCGTCACTGACCCAGCCCGCCGTGTCCCGCCACCTGCGCGTGCTCAGAGAAGTCGGCCTGGTCGAGGTGCGCCCGGACGGCCAGCGCCGCATCTACGCGCTCAGACCAGACGGCCTGCAACGCATCGACGACTGGATCACCCCGTACCGCCGCTTCTGGCGCGACCACCTCGACGCACTTCGACAGCACCTGGAGAACGAATGACCGACCTCGGCACCATCACCGTCGAAGGCGCGCACGCCACCCTCACGTTCCACCGCAGGTTCCGCTTCCCGATCGACCGCGTCTGGGCGGCCATCACCGACGACGCCGAGCGCAAGGCGTGGTTCGGCGCGGGAACCGTTGACCCGCAAGGCGAAACGGTCGTCATCGAGCCAGAGGACCCGCCCGCGCCGATGGAGGCCAAGCGCGTCACGGGCCGCATCCTGACGTGGCAGCCGCCGGAGAACGGCCGTGCGGTCTTCGAACACGAGTGGCACCAGCGCATCGTGGAGGACAGCGTCGTGCGCTACGAGCTCACCGCGGACGGCGACGAGACCCTGCTCCAGTTCACCCATCGCGGACTGTCCGAACGCAACGCCAAGGGCTTCGCACCCGGCACGCACGCGTTCTTCGACCGCGCGGCAGCGTTCCTGCGCGACGAGACCCCGCCGAACTGGTCCGAGCGCTACGCCGAGGTCGCGCCGAGCTACCCGTCCTGGCGGTGAAACCGGGCAACGTACGAGTGCGCCCGTGCGAACTGCGCTATGGCGCGACATCGTCGGGATCGAGAGCAGCTGCACGGCGCAGCGTCTCGTGGGCTCTGTGGGAGAACTTTCGCAGTCCGTCCCACTGCCCGCCCTCCGTCGTCCGGTCCGCACCCGCCGCACCACGCGACTGCCATCCCGCGACTGACTGGGCACTGCCCAGCAACAGCAGCGGTCGACCACAGCGGGGAGGCACCGCCCAGGGCGCCAAGCGGCACCTCCCCAGCGGGCTCAGGCGGTCTGCGAAGGCTCCACCAGCGCACGGAGCCGGGGAGGCATCCTCTTCTCCAACCCGTACGGTTCGAGGTGCGCCTGCAACACGCCCGTGAACGCCCGCTCCACCGAAGCGGTGTCCCAGTTGTCGCTCTCCAGGATCGGCTGTTTGAAGTACGGCTGCCCGACGATGTGCAGCTGCCTGCCGTTGCACCGGATTACCTGCCCGGTGATGCCCTCGGCGCGGTCCGAGAGCAGGAACAGCACCAGCGGCGCCACCTTGCCCGGCGTCCGGTCGGCCGGAATGGCGCGCAGAGAACGTTCCGACTTCCACACCATCCGCGTGTGTGCGACAGGGCACACGGCGTTCACGCGGATGCCTTCGGACTCCAGGTCGAGAGCCCACGAGTAGCTCAGTGAGGCCACCGCGCCCTTGGTCGCCGAATAGGTGGCGAGTTTGCGCTGGCCGAATGAGGCGCCGGAGGAAATGTTGATGATGGAGCCGCCACCGGTGGTGCGCATCGCTCGCATCGCCGCGATTCCGACATAGATGACACCGAGGACGTTCACCTCGACCACTTGCTTGATCGTCTCGGGGTCGTCTTCCCACGGCGCGGTCTCGTAGTTCAGGCCGGCGTTGTTCACCAAACCGTCGACGCGCCCGAATTCGTCGACGCACAGGTCCACGATCTTGGCCGCCTCGCTCGGATCGGCGACCGTGTGGCTCGAGGCCACGGCGCGGCCACCGAACTCGCGGATGTGCTCCGCGACCCGTTCTGCCAGGTCACCATCGTTGTCGTTGACCACCACGGACGCGCCCGCGAGGGCAGCGTGCATGGCGTAGGCCTCGCCCAGCCCTCGGCCCGCCCCCGTGATGACGACCGCTTTACCGTCCAGGATCCCCATTGCACGCTCTCTTTCACTCGGCGGCGGTTCCCGGAACCCCCCTGTGGTCCGGTACCCGCCTTCGACAAGCGTGCGGACGATCGCGTGCCGAGCAGAACATGTTTCGATGAGATGACGCTGCCGAGCGCCCAATGGCGAACCGAGTTCGGCCGGGCAGATGACCCGCACTAATCGGCCCTCTCGAACACGGTCCTTTGACCCTAACTCGATCGGGTGACAAAAACGGGCCGCCTTCCCGAGTGGGGAAGGCGGCCCGAGAAACGAGAATTCACCGTTCCGTGTAAGTCAGGTTCCTGCCGCTGGACGGGTCGAAGAGCTGCACCTTGTCCGCGTCGAACCAGATCTCCGACGAAGCGCCTTCCACTGCCTCGGACGCCGAGGACAGCCGCGTCACGAGCGAGATGCCGTCACCCGGCACGTCGTCCGATCCCGCGTCCGCCGCGAGCTCCTGGAGCTCGGCCGAGGCCGCCTGTTCGCCCGTGAGGTTGAAGTAGGCGTACTTGTCCGAGCCCATCGACTCCAGCACGTCCACCTGGTGCGTGAACTTGCCGCCCGACGACAACGCCGCCGCCTCGACCAGTGCCGCGTCCTCGAAGTGCTCCGGGCGGATGCCCATGATCACCTCGCGGGGCGCGTCGGCACCCTCCACCAGCTGCCGCACCCGGTCCGTCAGCGTGACGTCGCCGAGGATCGAGCGCAACGAGCCGTTCTCCAGCGTCGCCGGCACGAAGTTCATCGACGGGGAGCCGATGAAGCCCGCGACGAACAGGTTCGCCGGCTGGTCGTAGAGGAACTGCGGCGCGCCGATCTGCTGCACGACACCGCCGCGCATGACCACGACCCGGTCGCCGAGGGTCATCGCCTCGGTCTGGTCGTGCGTCACGTACACCGTCGTCGTGCCGAGCTGCTTCTGCAGGCGCGACACCGAGGTGCGCATCTGCACGCGCAGCTTGGCGTCCAGGTTGGACAGCGGTTCGTCCATCAGGAACGCCTTGGGGTTGCGCACGATCGCGCGGCCCATCGCCACGCGCTGCCGCTGACCACCGGACAGGTTGGACGGTTTGCGGTCGAGGTGCTGCGTGAGATCGAGGATCTCCGCGGCCTCCTTGACCTTCTTCTCCACCGTCGCGTTGTCGACCTTGGCCAGCCGCAACGGGAAGGCCATGTTCTCCTTCACCGTCATGTGCGGGTACAGCGCGTAGGACTGGAACACCATCGCGATGTCGCGGTCCTTGGGCGCCTTCTCGTTGACGCGCTGCCCGCCGATGCGCAGCTCGCCGTCGGTGATGTCCTCCAGGCCCGCGATCATGTTGAGCGTGGTGGACTTCCCGCAGCCGGACGGTCCGACCAGGATGATGAACTCGCCGTCGGCGATCTCGAGGTTGACCTCCTGCACGGCCAGCGCGCCGTCGGGGTACCTCTTGGTCACCTTGTCCAGAACGATCTCTGCCATTGGTCAACTCACCCCTTGACGGCGCCGGAGGTCAGGCCGGCGACGATCCGGCGCTGGAAGAACAACACGAAGAGGATGATCGGGATGGTGATGACCACGGCGGCCGCCGCGATCGACCCGGCCGGGTCCTCGAACTGCGAGCTGCCGGTGAAGAACGACAGCGCCACCGGCACGGTCCGCGACTGCTCGGTCGAGGTGAGCGAGATCGCGAACAGGAAGTCGTTCCAGCAGAAGATGAACACCAGGATCGCCGTCGTGAACACGCCCGGCGCGGCCAGTGGCGCGATGACGCGACGGAACGCCTGCCCCGGCGTCGCACCGTCCATCTTCGCCGCCTTCTCGAGCTCCCAGGGGATCTCGCGGAAGAACGCCGACAGGGTGTAGATCGCGAGAGGCAGCGCGAACGTGATGTACGGCAGGATCAGGCCGGGCCACGTGTCGAACAGGCCGAGCGAGCGCTCGATCTCGAACAACGGCGACACCAGCGAGACCTGCGGGAACATCGCGATCAGCAGCGAGACGCCCACCAGCAGGTTCTTGCCGGGGAACTCCAGCCGCGCGATGGCGTAGGCGGCCATCGTGCCGAACACCACGGCGATCGCGGTCGCGATGATCGCGATGCCGATGGAGTTGATCAGCGCCCGCGTGAACTCCGACGTCGAGAAGATGTTCTGGTAGTTCTCCAGACTCCACTCGCGAGGGATGAAGTTGCCGTCGGACAACGTCTTCGACGACTTGAACGACAGCGACACGATCCACAGCACCGGGATCAGCGCGTAGATCACGACAACCGTGTTGAGAACGCCCCAGCCCCACTTCTTGGCCGGGGTCTCCGCTCCTCCGATGCCCGCCATCAGCGCTTCCCTCCGTCGTCACTGCCGGGGGCAGCGGTGCCGAAGAGCTTGATGAACACGAACGCGATGATCGCGACCATGATGAAGATCAGCACGGACATCGTGGATCCGATACCGAGGTTCAAGCCCTTGATCAGGTTGTTGTAGGTCAGCATCGACACCGACGACGTGCCCTGCGAACCCGCGGTGAGCACGAAGAGGTTGTCGAAGATGCGGAACGCGTCGAGCGTGCGGAACAGCAGTGCGACCAGGATCGCCGGCTTCATGATCGGCACGGTGATCTTGATGAACCGCTGCCACCCGTTCGCGCCGTCCATCGCGGCGGCCTTGAGCAGGTCGTCCGGCACCAGCGCCAGGCCCGCCATCAGCAGCAGGGCCATGAACGGCGTGGTCTTCCAGATCTCCGCGAGCCCCACGACCATCAGCGCCGGGATCTTCTCCGTCAGCACGGGATCGCCACCGAGCGCCTCGGCGAGGTAGCCGGTGCCGGGCGTCCAGGCGAAGCGCCAGGAGAACGCGGCCACGACCGTGACGATGCCGTACGGGATCAGCGTCGTCGTGCGGACGATGCCCCGGCCGACCAGCGCCCGGTGCATGATCAGCGCGAGCGACATGCCCAGCACCAGTTCGACGGCGACCGTGACGACGGTGAGCAACACCGTCACCCAGACCGCGTTCCACCAGTACGGGCTGCTGAGCACCGTGACGTAGTTGTCGAACCAAATCCACTCGGTGCGGTCCGGGAACTTCAGGTCGAACCTCTGCATCGACAGCAGCAGCGAGTAGAGGATCGGCCAGCCGGTCACCGCGATCATGGTGATCGCGGCGGGCGCGCAGAGCAGCCAGCCGAGCCTGCGCTCGGCCTTCTTGCCCTCGCTCAGCGCCTTCTTCCTGGGCGCGACGGGAGCCGGTGAGGCTCCGGTCGTCGCCGTGTCCTCTGTCGTCGTCTGGCTCACGGCAGCACCCCCTTGGAGTCGAGTGCGTCCTGAAGTTCCTTGCGCAGCCTGTCCGCCGTCGCCTGCGGGTCGATGCTCGCGGGCGGCGAGAGGATCGTGGAGATGACCGTCGAGACGTTCTGGTACGCGGGCGTGCGCGGCCGCACACTCGCGTTCTTCAGCGTCTCCTTGATGTCGTCGCGCATCGGGTACGCCTCGGCCATCTCGGGCTCGTCGTAGACGGCCTCGATGGTCGGCGGCACACCGTCCTTGAGCGCGGCGATCTTCTGACTTTCCGCACCGCGCAAGCACAACACCGCGTCGAACGACTCGTCCGCGTGCGTGGTGTAGTTGCTGACGGCGTAGTTGATCCCGCCGACGGTGACCTTGGCGGCGTCACCGCTCACGGTGGGGTACGGCGCCCACTTGAAGTTCTTCGCGAAGTCCGGCTTCTTCTGCGCCGCCGCGTAGACGTACGGCCAGTTCAGCTGGAACGCCGCACTGCCGTTCTCCATCGCGAGGCGAGCGTTGTCCTCGGCCGCGTTGGAGAACGACGGGTCGATCGCCTTGGACGTGGCGAGCTTCTTCAACGCCGCCAACGCCTGCACGGCCTTCTCGTCGACGACGGCCTTGGTGCCGTTCTCGTCGAGGATCGTGCCGCCGTTGGAGTTGACGAGGGTGTTGTACAGCACGACGAGCCCCTCGTACTGCTTCCCCTGCGCCACGATCTGGCCGGGCTTCCCTTCCGCCACCAGCGCCTCGGCCATGGAGATCATCTCGTCCCACGTCTTCGGCGGCGTGGGCACGAGGTCCGAGCGGTACCACAGGAGCTGGACGTTCGTGTTGTCCGGAGCTCCGTACAGCTTGCCCTCGTAGGTCGCCGTGTCGAGCGGCGTCTTGAGCGTGCCGCTCTCCACCTGGGACTTGACGGAGCCGGTGAACTCCTTGATCCAGCCCGCCTTCGCCAGCTCGGCGGTCCACGTGACGTCGAGCCCGAGCACATCCATGCTGTCGTCTTCCGCAGCGAGTCTGCGCACCATCTGTTCGCGCTGACCGTCCGCCTCACGCGGCAACTTGTTGTAAACGATGTTGTATCGCCCGCCGGCCTTCGCGTTGCAGCTGTCGACGATGGCCTGGAAGTTCTCCTGGGGATACTTGTAGACGTTGACGGTGATGCCGCCGTCGCCCGACCCGCACGCCGTGAGCGTTCCTGCCGCGAGTACCGCGGCTCCCACTCCGGCGGCAAGTCGATAGCGCCGTGTCGCACCCATCGGCCCTGCCTCCTTCCCGACTACACGGAGGAGCCAGACCGCAGCGCCCGGCACCTCGTCGTGCCACCGGCCGCACCGGGCGGACCGGTCAGCTGAACCTAGGCCTGGTGATCACGAGCCGCAACCAAGAGAGGCAACGATTCAGAACCAATGGGCGTCTGCAGCGTCTCAATTGCCGGGGTTCACGGGCCGCATCGCCAGCCTCGCGAGCAGGTCACGCCCCTTCTCGGCGGACTTCGGGTTGCACAACACGTCGTACCGGTTCGCGACCAGCTGACTGGCCGACTGGAAGTCCCGCTTGCCGCGCGCCGACCCGTACCCGACCGCCGCGAACACCAGCCCGAAGAACACACCGGTGATCAGGCCCGTGAGCACCGGTCCCACGGTCACACCGGACTCAGGGCTGAAGAGGGTGAGCAGCAACCCCACGAACAGACCGAACCAAGCACCACTGGCCGCCCCGGTCATGAGCACCCGGCTCCACGTCAGCTTGCCGGTGATGCGTTCCACCAGCATCAGGTCCACGCCGACGATCATGACGTCCTGGACCGGGAAGTCCTCCACGGCGAGATGGTCGACCGCACGTTGCGCTTCCTCATACGTGGCGTACGAACCGACCGGCCACCCCGTCGGCGGGGTGGGCAGGCGGGGAGGGACGCCGGGCCGGTTCGGGTTGGCGAACGGACTCGTCACGGGGACCACCTCTGTCGGACGCGCTGATCGTCCCATCCTGCCAGTGCCCGCTGCGGGGTGCCGAGACGCCTACGGGTGTTTTGCCGGGTTCGCCACGACCGCGCGACGAAGTCACCGCTTGACGAGGTCGACGGAGTACTCCCTCATGATCTCGGCCACGGTCTTCATGAACCCGTCCCCGAGTGCTCTCTCCGACTGAACGAAGTCACGCCATTCGAGTCTCTTCAAGCGCTGCTCCGCGTCACTCGATCTGAGGCAGTCGACCAAGGCGTCGAGGTTGGAGCCGAAGTACCCGCCTGGCCCGTTCACCGCTTCACCGAGAGCGCAGTAGAAGCCCGCGCGGGTCGAGAACTGCGCGCCGTCCAGGCGCGCAGTTCCATCTACTCCAAGACAAGCAGCGGCTCGCCAGGACGAGAACCACGAGTTCTGCACGACGTGCAGCCACGCCTCCACATAACTCACCGACCGCAGTGACCACTCACCTGGCTCCAGCGGCACGCCCGAAGCCCATCTCCGCCAGATCTCATCCGCCTGCGGAACTTCACAGCGATTGCTGAAAACCCGGAATGGAACCCCGATCACCACATTGCCCGACTGTTCCGCTGCCGCGTCATTGCGCACGACCCGACCTGCGTAGTACTCGCCGATCTTCTCCTGCCGGTGGTCGCGCACCTCCAGCAGACCTTCCTCGGACTTGCGCGTCACACCCATCTGGTGGACCCCCCGGAAGACCACTTCGGTCTCATCTTCTTCGTCGACGAAGAAGCCGGACACGTGCTCCGCGGAAACGATCACGTCCCGCGTTGCCCCGTCCACGACGAAATAGAGAGGAAGATCGACTTCAGTCGAACCGGCCAGTCCACCAGACACGCGTCACTCCCACATCAGCGCTTCCGACAAGCCTTGCACATCACCCAACGCACCACTCAGCCCATCCTATTGGGGCCAGCCGTGATCCGGGAAATGAGGTGCCTCGAATCGATGGATCGTCCTGTAGTGGGTGTTGGTCCAGCCATAAGCGTAGACACCGGGCTTGACCTCCTTTTTCAGGATTCTGTCGGATTTCGGCCTGCCAGGAATGGCGAACTCTTGAGCATCCTTCCACCAGGGATTCTCCCTACCTTCATAGACGTCGTGTGAAACAATCCGCCCCGCCCGCACATCGTCATAGGCAAGCGCGACATCGTGACTCATTCCGTTCGGCAGGGGGTCAGACAGCTTCTCCGGCTTGGTCGGCTTGGCTTTCTTCTTGGCCGCGGGACAGTTGTGCACGAGCGCGGACGCGTCACCTGCCACCACGTAGAAGGTGTGCAAGTCCTCGACGGTCAGGTTGTAGACACGTTCGACGGCGGCCCACCGCGAGATTGCGGAGATCTGCACCTCGGTTCCCGCCGCGGTCTGCAGATCAAGGCCGGAGGAGAGGTCTTCCGCGTCCACCCAGCTCTTGTGCTCCGGCGACCAGAACGGGTGATTGTCAGTCACGACGACGGAGTCACCGCCGACCGTGACCTCCACCAGTTCCTTGTCCCCTTCGCTGAAGATCGTCGCTACAACGTCACGCGCTCCCGCTGCTCCCGTTTCCGGGTCGGTGGCGAGAACCTGATCGCCGACTTCGATCTCGCTGATCCGCTTGGTGGAGCCGTCCGCCATCAGAACCAAGGTGTCACCGGTGAAGCTGTTGTCGCAGAAGCGACGTGGCGAGAAGGAAGCCGCGCCCGCCATGACAGCGCCGCCCTTGCCCTTGCCGCCACCGCGCATCGGCGCCGGACCACCGGGTCGACTGAAGTCCGGCCCGATCGCCGTCGCGTGAGACGCGATCAACTGGAGCTTGAAACTGTGACTGCACCCTGCGGACTGCGAGTAGGTGCAGGCCTTCATCGCGAAGTCGAGGAGCTGTGCGGTGCTGTACCGGCCGTCCGGATCCTCCGGCGCCGGATACCAGTCGGTGGCGAGGATCTGCGACCTGATCGAGCGCATCTCATCGGCCAGCGCGAACACGTCAGGCCCGGCACCGATGACCTCCCAGTCACCGATGTAACTCTTGCCCGTGTCGTTGTCGTAGTAGACGTCGATGCCGCCGTCGTCGCTGTAGTCGATGCCCTGCGACCCCTTGTCGGTGCCGGGGATCGACGCCGAACTGCCACCGCCACCCTTGTTGTCCTTGTAGCTGCAGCTACCGGAACCGGCACCGTCCAGACAGCTCATCGGCAACAGACCGGTCGGGTCGCTGGAAGTGATCGGCGAGTTGTTGGCGTACGTGTAGGCCGACCACTGCTGCGGGTCGTCCGGGTCGAGGATCGGGTCGACCGAGATGAACCGCCCGATCGCCGGGTCGTACTGCCTCGCCCCCAGCTCCACCAGGCCGGTGGAGACGTCGATGGTTCCCCCGACGAAGCCTCGTTCGCCGGGGAACGTGGCCGCGCCGCCGCGAGGAGCGCCGAACGGGGTCTGGCGACGCCGTTCGACTGCCATCGTGTCGCGGTTGAGCGCGATCTGGGCGGTGCCCTGGTGGTCGTTGGCCAGCCAGGTCAGCTTGGTGGTGCCCTCGCGCATCGCCACGATCTGGCCGCCGTGCGAGTAGTAGCGCGTCACGGTGGGCTTGGTGGCGCCCTTGGCCAGGCGGATCTCCTGGTTGCCCAGGTAGAGCGTGGTGCCTTCCGGGTCCCGGCGCAGCAGGCGGGTACCTGAGGTGTCGTAGACGAAAGACGTGTCCTTCGCGTTGGCCGCGATCTTGCCCACGCGGCCCTCGACGTCCCAGTCGAGCGTTTGCGCCGTGCCGGTCAGGTTGCGGGTCTTGGTGTTGCCCGCGGCGTCGTAGGTGAAGCGGTCGAGGTTGCTGCCTCCGGTGCCCTCCGTCTTCACGGACTCCAGGGAGTGCGCCCGCGAGTAGTTGTAGGTGCGGGTGGTGTTGCCGCCCGAGGCGTGCTGGATCTCCTTGGTGCGGTTGCCGATCGCGTCGTACTCGAACGACTGCCGGTAGGGCGCCGGGCCACCGAGCGGGGCCGTGGCCGGGTCCGCCGCGCAGTCGCCGGACGGGGTCCATGCCTGGGTCAGGCGCTGGAGGTGGTCGTAGCGGAAGCACTGGCGTTCCGGGCTGAGCGGCGTGTTGTCCACAACGGACTGGATGTTGCCCGCGTCGTCGTAGTTGTAGTTGACGTCCGCCTGCTTGGGCGACGGGACCTCGGCGTCGACGATGTAGCGGTTCGCCCGGCGGGTGTTGTCGTCGTAGTAGTACGACAACCAGGTGCGCTTGCCGGTGGCGCCGAGTTCCAGGCGGTACAGCTCGCCGTACTTGGTGTAGGCCGTGCTGTTGACCAGCAGTTCGCTCGAGACGTCGCCAGGACCGGCCGAGGTCTGCGACGGCCGGCCGAAGTCGTCGTACTGGTGGAACACCGTTTCCTTGGGCATTCCGGCCGCGGTGATCGCGCTGTAGGTGTTGCCCTCGACGCTGCCGTCCGGGGCGTACTTGAACGTCGTCGCGTAGGTGCCCTTGAGCGGCCCCTCCGCGTCCGGGATCACCGTCTCGGTTCCCAGCGGCTGGTCGAGCGGGTCGTAGTCGACGATCTTGTTGGTGTAGGCCTTGCCGTCGGCGTACCTGGTCGACGACGCGGGCAGGCCGAGGCCGTAGTCCGCGGTGTCGTAGGTGAACTCCTTCAGCACCGTCGCGCCCGACTTGACGGACGTCGTGCGGCCCAGCTTGTCGTAGGCGTAGGTGAGGGTGTTGTTCAACGCGTCGGTGACGGTGGAGAGCTGGCCGAGCGCGTCGTAGGTCATCGTGGAGACGCCCTTGTCGACGTCCTCCGCGCGGACCTGACGGCCGTGCAGGTCGTACTCCCACTTCCACTTGTTGCCCGCGGCGTCCGTGGTGGACGCGAGCTCACCCGCGAGCGTGTACGAGTAGCGAACGGTGTCGTGGTCGCCGCTCGCGGTCGCACCCTTGTACTGCCACAGCTCGGTGCGCTGACCGCGCGCGTCGGAGATGGCAGTGGTGGGCGTGCCACCGCGCGGAGGCGTGACATCGATCCGGTCGCCGCCATAAGCGGTGGTGCTGCGCCACTTCTCCTGCGCACCGGCCTGGTAGATCGAGTGCTGGACGCGGCCCGCGCCGTCGTACTCCGTGCGGCTCACGCCTGGGACGTCGCTCTCGGAGAACACGAGAAGGTTCGTGTCCACCGCCTTGTTGTTGAAGAACGGCTGCGTCGTGCGGGACGGGCGGCCCTGCGAGTCGTACCTGGTGTCCGAGACCAACCGGCCACCGTCGGTCGGCGTCTGGGTCTGCCGGACGCGGTAGATGCCGTCGAAGATCGACGTGCTGGTGAGGTAGTTGCCCTTCGCGCTGATCGCGGTCGTCGTGACCGAGCTCGGCGCGTCCCGCTTGACGTCGTAGGCGAACGACTGCGACGGCTGGGTGGGCCAGTCCTCACGCGTGCGGTTGGGCATCCAGACCGCGGTGGTGCGACCGAGAGCGTCCGACGAGGACTCGGTGACGTTCTCGTTGGCGTCGACGATCTTCGTGTCCTTGCCCCACGCGGGTTCGATCGTCGTCGTCACGGTGTGGCCGAGCGCGTTGGTGCGGATCGTGCCCGTGGCCGGGCCGCCTGTCTTCGGAACGTACTCGGCTTTCGTCGTGGTGCCGGCCGAGTCCGTGACCGTGAGGCTGCGGCCATAAACGTCGTAGGTGCTGGTGAGCTTGGACTTCCACACGGCGCCGGACGCCGGGCGTTCGTCGATGATCTCGACCTTGGTGATGTTGCCGGCGTTGTCGTAGGTGTTGCGGACGCCGCCGAGCGACTGGGCCGGGAACGACGCCGCGGCGCCGCAGGCCGCGGCCACCGACTCCGATTCGAGCGGGTAGGACCAGCGCCAGCGGGGTTCGTCCTGCACGTAGGACGTGGTGGTGCAGCGGTCGTCGTCGGTCCTGTCGAGGTCGCCGTGGTCCTTGCTCTCGGTGACCTGGCCGTGGTCGTCGTACTTGCTCTCGGTCTTGGTCTTGCGCCAGCCGCCCGACCGCAGAGCGGTGTAGGAGGTCGAGGACTCCTGCGCGGTCCAGTAGGCCTTGTAGTCACCGCGGGTGGCGGTGGGGCCCCTCCAGGTCGGGGTAGAGATGGTCTTGGACAGGACGGTGTCACCGGTGCCGTCGTGCACCTGCGACTCGAAGCGGAAACCGCTGAGCCAGTCGGAGTCCTCGCGTTTGCCGTTCTCCGAGTCGGTCACGTCGGCCGTGCGGGTCGCGTTGCCGGGCAGTTTGTCGCCGTGCATGCCGCGGTAGAAGCGTTCCTCGGTCATCGTGACCGGGCCGGCGATGTCGTCGTCCTTGCCGGTGAGCACGCGGACCCGGCCGAAGCCGCGGAACTCGTTGTAGGTCCGCTTGTCGTCCTTGGTGAACTCCGACTGGTCGCGCCGCCAGCCCGCGCCGTCGAGGTACTGGTAGCGCACCAGCTGTTCGGCGCTCGACGCGTAGCGGTCGGTGGTGGTGACCGATTCCACGACGTACTTGTGGAAGTAGTCGTCTCGCTGCTCGCCGTTCAGCGGTGCCCACTTGGCCGGGTAGCAGCGCTTGTTGTTGGTCTCCGGGTTGGCGGGCATCGCGGTGCCGGGAACGCAGTCGGGTGCGGCGTACTTCACGGCGGTGACGCCGCCTGCCTCGGAGACCACGGCCGTGACGCGGTAGCGGTTCAGCGGGCCGATGCCGGTCGGGGTGTCGACGCGGTTCGGCATCGCGGTGCCTTCGAACGTCACCTGCGGCAGCGGAAGTTCACCGCCGACGAGACCGGTGTGCGTGATTCCCTTGAGCCACAACGCCGCGTTGTAGTCGTCGTTGGTCTTGGGGAACTCGTGCTGCAACGACCAGCGGTCGACGTTCTGGTAGCCGTTGCCCTTGCGGACCTGGGTCGTGATCGTCGACAGGCGCTTCGTCGACCAGAAGGTCGGCTGGTGCTTGTCGGGGCAGGTGGCACCGTCGCAGCGGTCCGCGACGGAGGCGTCCGGCCAGTTCTCCTTGGTGTCGAGGGAGCAGTTGCTCTCCTTGACACACCGGTTCTCCAGGCCGAACTCCACTCGCCCGCTGGCGGGGGCGTTCACGTCGTCGCGCAGGCCGTACTCGACCGACGCCAGCGTGCCGGCGCGGATGTAGGAGACAGCGGCGTTCTCGCGGTTCTTGCCGTACTTGTTGGTCTCGGTCTCGTAGTTGTAGAGGACCACGTTGCCGCGCGGGTCCACGACCTTGTCGAGCATCCAGCGCCACGCGCGGTCGCACGACGAAGCCGCGAAAGTGTTCTCGTGGCAAGGCTCGTTGACGTCGTCGCCGAACACGGGGACGGTCCAAGTGGACTTCGCGCCGTTCCTCGTGCCGAAGAAGTACTGCGTGCCGTCGACCGTCGTGATCTTCCACGACTCGTTGAACTTGTCGCCGTTGCCCTGCGTCGTGGTGCGCTCGACGAGCGAGCGGTCATCGGCCTTGAGCCGCCACGGGCCGGAGTCGCCGTCCCTGATCAGCATGCCGCCGCGGCCACCGAACGAGGCGGTCGCGTTGTCGCTGCGCCAGCACAGATCGCCGACCTTGGGCGGCGTGGTGCCGCCTTCGGTGTCGTCCATGCAGTTTCCGTAGGCGCGTTCGACGTACCCGGCGGAGAGGTCCCAGCCCTCACCGACCCACGACGGCTGGTTGTTCGTCACCGACGTCAGACCGTCCACGGCGGACGATCGGTAGGACAGCGCGAGCGACGGGCTGAACCCGCCGGGTGCCGGCGGCACGCGCAGTGGGTACGACCAGGAGAAGTCGCCGCTCTGCCGCGACACCTCCCACGACGACGAGGCCGAGAACGGGGTGGCGGCGAACGATCCGCCGCCCTGCTGAGTACCGCCCGCGGACTGGTTTCCCTTCAACGCCCGCGTTGTCGCCTCGTCCTGCCCGCGGGTGCCGAGCGACCCGTTCGACACGGGAACGGACGGCACGTCCGGCGCGTTCACCGACGGGCTTCCCGCGGCGATGGCGGCCTCGTCGACCGCCACCGACACGGTGGTGATCGCGAGGCATACCGCCATCGCTCTCATGAGGGCGCGCTTGAGCTTCATGGTGTTCGTCTCCCCCAGAGGTCAGAACGTGGCGACGGTGGTGGGCGTGGTCACGAGCACGTGGCCGAGTTGCTCCTCGACCACCTGCCCCTCACAGGTGCTGCTGACCGAGTCGAACCGGTTGCCGGCCGCACCGGCACGGCAGCGCATCAGCGGCTTGGACTCCACGCCCTCCGGCGGTGAGGTCCACACGTAGCCGATGCCTCCGAGGCGTTCCTTGCCTCCGCACGCCGAGTCCCGCGAGCTGAACGTGTCGGCGCCTTCGCGGCACAGCCAGAGGACAGCGGTGCCGGGTGCGCTTGCCAGCCCGACGACACCGAGGACGCCTTCATGGCGGTAGCCGGGAGCCACGCCGTGAGTGGTGCTCCAGTGGTCCCATGGGGTTGACGTGCTGAGGTACCGGGACAGCGGTGCGTAGGCACGCAGCCAGCCCAAGCTCTTCACCTTGGTCTGGCCTTCGCAGTCGTCCGCCGTGGCCGTGAACCTGTCGGCGTTGACGACGCACAGGTTGAGCTCGACGGCCGGGATGTTGACGGGCTTCACGGAGTAGACCGCGCCGGTCTCACCGATCAGCGTCGCGCCTTCGCAGTCCGCGGCGGTCGAACTGAAGTGGTCGTTGCCCGACTTGCACGAGTACAGCGGTCGCGTGTTCGGCTCCGTCAACGACGGCGGCTGGCCCATCACGCCCTCATAGCGATAGTTCGGCAGCGGTGCATCGCCGGTGAGGCCCGTGTAGTGCTCGCCAGGACCGGCGGTGCTGAGGAACCGGCCGAGCTGGCCGGCGGGTGCCGGCGGACGAGACGCTCGCTGGAGCAACGTCGCGTCGGGCGCCATGCCCAGCTCGACGCGGACCTCGTCGACCAGTCCGACGAACTGTTCGGCGTCCTTGCCGTCCGACTTGCTCCTGCCGACGGACATCGGGCCGTCGGCGAGCCACATGCGGCCGGACGTGGTGCCGACGAGCTTGCCGTCGACGTAGAGCTTCAGCAGTCCGGCGCCGTGGTCGTACACACCGGCGAGGTGCGTCCAACGCCCCAGCACGGCAGGCTCCGCGGACAGCGCCTTCGCCAGCGGCGCCTCGGTCGAGTCCTGCACGGGTGCGGAGAACGCCCACCGCTTGGAATCCTGCCGGTACTGCAGAACGAAGCCGCTGACCTCCGTGCCGTCCTGGCCGAGCACGGTGGAGGTCCTGTCGTCCCGCTCCAGCCGCGCCCACGCCTGGACGGTGAAGCTGTCCCGCGGGTTGACGCCGTAGGCCTTCGCCGTCGCGGAACCGGTGCCGTCGAACCTCATCGAGGTCCCGAACACCCCGCGGCCGAACGTGACGCCGCCCGTCGTCGTCAACGTGTTGGCACGCCAGGTGGTGTCATCGCCGTTGCTCGCGTCGAACTTCCAGAGACCGGCGTCGTTCAGCATGACGTCGTTGTGCACCAGGTTGATCTCGCCCTGCGTCAACGCCTTGCCGAAGACGCGGACGTCGTCGACGCCCTTGTTCCACCAGCTGCCCTTGACGCCGTCCCACTTGCTGCGCCCGACGGTGAACGGACCCGTGGCGTTCCAGCCGACCGCGCCGACCTTGACCGCGGACTGCACACCGTTGACGTACAGGCGAAGCTGCTTCATGTCGGCGTCGTACGCCACCGCGAGGTGGGTCCACCGGCCGATCTTCGCGGGCTCGGACGAGACGAGCACCGTGGCGGTGCCGCCGTTCACGTCCGCGTGCGGCTGCACGACCGCCCATCGGCCGGAGTCACCGTTGTAGGACAGGACGAAGGCGCTGTCCTGCGTGCCGTCCTGCGCCACGATCGACCGGTTGCCGGTGATGCCGTTCTCCGGGTAGGCCCACGCGCTGACGGTGTAGCTGCTCGAGGTGTCGATGACCGGACCCGCGGTCTCCCCCGCGCCGCTCGACCCGTTGAACCAGGCGCTGCCGGCGTTGCGACCCCCGCCCCAGGTGGAGCCGGAGCTCAGGGTGAGCGCGTTGCCACGGCCGCTGCTGTCCGCCGCGGTCGTGCCGGTCTTCTCGTCCAGTTTCCAGTGCCCGGCGTCCGCGACCGGCAGCGTGGCGACCGGCTGGTCCTTCGCTGGATACGACTTGTACAGCTTGAACACGCCGTCGAGGTTGGTCGCACCGGTGTAGATCCGGACGTCGTCGACGGATCCGGTCCAGCGTTCGGCCTCGGCCGGAACGCCCGCCAGCTTCGACCGGCCGATCTGCACCCCACCAGACGCGGTCCAGGCGTTGTTGAGCGCGCCCTCACCCATCCGGTTGCCGTTGACGTAGAGGAGCAACTGCTTGGCCGCACGGTCGTACACGCCGACCAGGTGCACCCACTTCTTGAAGTCGGAACGCTCGACCGACACGGCGGCCTTCGTGATCACCGTGTTGCCGAGGTCGTCCTCGGGCATCTCGAAGATCCAGTTGGCGGGGTTGTTCCTGTCCTGGAGGTACCCGAGGCGGAACTTGCTGTTCTGGTTCGCGTCCTGGCTGACCGCCACCTTCTTGCACTTGGCGGCGGAACATTCCTCCGGCAGGTACACCCACGCCGACACCGTGAAGCTCTGGTCCGTGCGGGGTACCGCGCCCGTCGACACCTCGCCGGCGCCGTTGAAGCTCACCGCGTTGCCGAGACGACCGGGTGCGTAGGTGGCGTTGGTGAGCGTGCCCGCCTTGCCGCCGACCGCGTCACCGGCGGTGGCGCCGGTGCCCTCGTCGAACTGCCACTTGTGCAGGAGGTTGAGGTCACGGCCCGACTTCGCGCGGATCTCGTCCGCGAACAACGCGCGGTTGTGGACCTCCACGTCGTCGATCGCACCGGGGAAGAGGTCGACGTCGGCGCCGTTCCACTGCGCACGGCCGATGCGGAACTGGCCGTCCGGCCGGTCCCAGGCGTCCGGATGAGTGGCGGAGGCGGCCTCGATGCCGTTGACGTACAACGTCATCCGGTCGCGAGCCGCGTCGTAGGTGCCCACCAGGTGGGTCCACACGCCTTGCTGGGCCACCATGCCGATCGCCCGTGTCTGACGACCGCCACCGTCCGTCTCGTCCTTGCCGAACATCGCGAACGACCAGTGCCCGTCCGGCGTCGCCTGCAACTGGAAGGCGCTGACCGTGTTGCCGTCCTGGGACAGCACGGCCGGGTAGCGGTCGGTGACGACACGGTCCAGCCGTGCCCACGCGCTGACCGAGAAGTTGCGCGACGTGTTCACCGCATGCCCGGCGCGCAGTGACGCCCCCGGGACACCGGTCAGGCGGGCAGCGAGGTCCTTCGGGTCGGAGTTCTCGTTCTGCCCGCTCACCCAGTCGACCGGGTCGCCGAGCGTCAGGGCGCCGTTGTTGCCGGACGCGTCGACGGCGTCGCCATCGAGGCGCCACTGCCGGACCGGGTCGGCGTCGAGCTTGACGATGTCGCGGATCTCGTCGGCCGCCAGCGCCCTGCTGTGCACGCGGACGTCGTCCAGATCGCCCTTCAGGAAGGCGCCCTGCTGGTCGGTGCCCATCACGAACGCGCCGCCCGCGTCCCAGAACGGCTTGGTGGCGACGGCGCTCACCGCGGCCTCGCCACCGTCCAGGTACAGGGTTGCCTTCTTCGTGCCGGTGTCGAAGACAGCGGCCAGATGTGTCGGCACGTTCTTCACCGCGCTGCCCGGCGCGCTCTGCGCGAGCACGTTCCACGCCGTGCTGCCGTTGCCCTCGGTCATCCCGAAGAGCCAGCGACCGTCCTTCTGCTGCAGCACGAACCCGCTGGAGCTCGGACCGTCCTGCGACAGCACGGTCATCGGGCCGGTGGTGTCCGAGAGCGTGACGGACGCCGACACCGTGAAGCTCTTGTCCGTGCGCACGACGGCGCCCGTGGTGCGAGCCTGCCCGGTGCCGTCGAAGCGCACCGCGTTGTTCTTCGGCTGTGGACGCTGTTCGAAGAACGACACCCCGCCGGAAAGCGCGGCGTTCGCCCCGTTGGTGACGGCGTTGCGCGCGGTGGTGCCCGGAGCGTCCTCGAACCGCCAGTGTCCGACCTGGACGTTGTCGCGCCGCACTTCGCCGGTCACCTCGGCGTCGGTCAGTGCGCGGTCGTACACGCGCACCTCGTCGATGGCACCGAACATGTTGTGGTGGAAGGTGCCCTGCGCCTTGGCCTGACCGATGCGCAGCTCACCTGCCGCGTGCCACGGAGAGGTGGCCTTGCCGGTGCCCTGCAGCACCCCGTTGACGTACAGCTTGACGTCTTTGGTGTCGGCGTCGAACACACCGGTGAGGTGAGTCCACGCACCCGGCGTGGGTTCCTCCAACGACTTCACGACGCCCCAGGTGGTCGGGTTCGCGGAGTCCTGCTGGGGCATCACGAACACCCAGCGCCTGTTGTCCGCCTGGTACTGCAGGCAGAAGGCGCACACCGAGTTGCCGTCCTGGCTCACGACCGCACGCCAGTACTGGTCGAGTCCGCCGTCGAGGCGCACCCATGCCGAGACGCTGAAGCTCGAGTCGGTGCGCACGGCGTTCGGGGCGGTGGCGTGGCCACCCATGCCGTCGAGGGCGAGCGCGGAACCCACCGCGCCGGTGGTGAAGCTCGTCTCGCCGTGCGTCGTGCCGTGCCGGTCGCCGAGGTACGCGGTGTCGTTGACGTTGCCGTCCATGGCGTACTGGGCGATCGCGCCGCTGCCCGCACGGACGTAGATGTGATAGACGCGTGCCGGGCCGGCGTTGCCCGCGCGGTCGACCGAGCGCACGAAGAGGTCGCGCGGGCCGTCACCGGGCATGGACAGCGTGACCGTCGCACTGCCGCCGAGCGCGTCGGCCTGCGCCGACAGCGGGGTCGTGTCGTCGTCCCAGCCGTAGGCGAACCTGTCGGTGTCGGCGTCCTTGGCGGTGAAGGTGAACTTGCCCGGCACCGTGGTGCCGCCGTGCCAGCGGTTGTCCTCCGGGTAGGTGACGCTGCTGACGTCCGGTTTGTTGACCGGATTCGTGCGGTCGATCCGGAACTGCTTGGGCCCCAGTACGTAGTCCGATCTCCACGCGCCGTCATCGGCCGCCACGAACCACGTGACCAGACGGCCGTCGGCGACCCCGGTCAGCGACACGTCCTGCGAGGTGTTGGACCAGGAGGGCAACCAGGTGTTGCTCCAGAAGACCCTCTTGTTCTGGGTGTTGGCGACGTCCGGGTTCTCGTCGTAGACGTCCCAGGTGGCCTTCACCTGGTCACCGTCCGAATCGGACACGTTGGCCTTCAACGTGATCGTCGATCCGCCGTACCACGGCATGCCGCCGCAGTGGCCGCACGCCTGGAGGTTCTCCACGGTCGCGGGGTCCCTCGGGGTGTCCGCGCGGCCGTTGTAGTAGACGACCAGCTTCGACTTGCTGGGATCGAACTTGCGCCAGGCGTTCTCGTCGTCCGACGACCCGATCCAGTACGTGGAGTTGCCGGTCGTGTCGAGCCAGTGGTGGAAGGTGTCCTTGCTGAAGGAGAAGGCCTTGTGTTCCGAGCAGTTGCCGTTCACGGAGGGCACGCTCGCGCTGGTGAGGACGCCGATGTCACCCGGCTGGTTGTTCCAGTTCGTGCCCGGCCCGATGTCCCCGTTGGCCACGTGCAGATCGTGCTGGTGCCAGGCGTTGCAGGTCGGAGAGTGCACGACGGTCGCGTCCATGCGGGCGGAGGAGACGCTCTTGCCGTTGAGGAAGCTCGTGTCGAACTGGAAGTACGACCGCGTGACCAGCTTCGGTGACGTCAGGTAGGCGCGGCCGGACCTCGCGGTGGGGTCGACCCGCACCCACGAGTACGTCTCCGCCTGGGAGTCAGCGCCGTTCCAGTGCGGCTTCTCCCTCATCGGGTTGGAGCCGTCGTCGTACACGGTGGTCCACCCGACGTTGGACTTCTCGGCGGGCGCCGGGTCGACGTAAACCGGGTACACGGTCGCGGGGTCGGTCAGCAGCTTCTGGTCCGGCACCAGCGTGAGCGAGTCCGCCGCGAACTCGACGCCGATCGGCACCTGGTCGGTGCGCGGCGCCTCGGTCTCCGCACGCTGCTTCGAGTCCCACATCAGCGACTGCGGCACCCCGAACACGATCTCGCCGGCGGCGTCGACCAGGTCGAACGCACCCTGCGCGCCAGGGCGGACGGTCAGCCCCGTGGTCTGCATCCCGAGCTTCACAGCGGCGACGTGCTCGGCCGCGGTCTTGTCCTTGACGACGAGCAACTGCTCGTAGCCGCCGTTCTTCGCGGTCATCCTCAGGTCGACGCCCTCGAAGACCTCGCGGTAGGTCGCGACCGGGCCGTCCACCGCCGGGGCCGGCAGCACGCCGGGCCAGGTCAGGGTGAACTCCTTGCCGCCCTTGCCCAGCCGGACCAGCGGTTCGGTGCCGCCACGGGAGAACGTCAGGCCGACGCTGGTCGCCTTGGTCTCGAGTCCCTTGTCGGTCGGGGTCAGCTCCGGGTCGATCGACACCCACTTGCCGTCGCGCTGAACGCGTTGGGGCAGAGCGGAGACCGCGGCCTTGAGGTGCCCGCTGGGCTGTGCGAACACCTCGCGCGTCTCGGTGCGCATGTTGACCGCTTCGACCTCGATGCCCTGCGCGCGGGCGGCGTTGAGAGCAGTCGCGGTGTCAGGTGCCTCGGTGACGGGCTGCGGCGGCGCCGCTGTCCGCGGCGTGTCGGCGACTACGGCCACGACGGTGGCGGCCAGGGCGAGTGACAGCAGGGCTGCGGAGACGTTTCTGGACGTGCGCAGGCATGACTGACTCGCCGCGCGGCGGCGGTGCAACAAAGTGGGCCCCCAGGCTCGCGCATGTCCCCCGACGACACGCGAACTAGTTATGTCGGCGTGAAGCCTGACTGACGAAAGCCCGGTTACCTATAGTCCGAACGAGTGATGACCACCACGTGTGACCGAAGTGAGAGTTCCGACATTTAGGACGTCACCTTCAACGTTTGCCTCAATACGGCCGCCCGGTAGTCGAACATGCGTTCGATCAACTGGGGTATGCGATTTCGAACCGGTGAGCGAAGGCGCGGTACGAACGCGCGTAGGCGTCCCTGCTGTCCGCCACCCGTTCCCGCTCCTTCTTCAGCACCTCACCGGCCGCACCGGCGTTCCCGTTGAGCGCGTGGATGATCGCGAGCTTGCGCGCCCGTTCGAAGTCGAGCAACGACTCGGGCTTCGCGACGAGTTCCTTCGCCAGCGCGTCCCACTTCGCGTGCTTGTCGATGTACGGCTTGCCGTGCTTGAGGAACGCGGCCACCAGCGACGCGGCGACGGGAGCGTGGTCGCCGCGTGGGTCGAAGGTCCACTTCCAGACGGGCTTGTCGGGCATCAGGTGGCCCAGCGGCGCGGAGATGAAGGGGGTGGCCGGGATTCCGACGCCGAGGGCTCGGCAGACCTCGTCGTAGCGCTGGAAGCAGACGCCGGCCAGCGGGGTCAGGTCGAGCGAGCCCGTGACGCCGAAGCCCAGCCAGCCGGCGACGCCGTCGCCGCGGTCCTGGAGCCAGACGTGGCCGCGGCGGACGAAGCCCGTGGGGCGCAGTGCGGTGTCCACGGCGATGAGCACGTCGGTTTTCGGTGATGGCCTCACGGAGGAGAGGGTCCCAAACGACAGCGCATCTCGCCGGGTCAGTGCAGCACCGGGCTGAGGAACTCGGTCAGCTTGCGCACGACGTCGGGCGGCACCTCGTCGAGGTGGTCCGTCAGCTGCAGGAGGATGCGGCCGCCGCCCAGGTGGTCGGCGGAGACGACCGGCGCGGTGGTGCAGACTTCTTGCACACCACCCAAAGCGGCGACCTGACGTGGTCCCAGCAACGTCGCCCAGTGCGGGCCGCGCGACAACTCCGCTGCCATGAAAAGGGATTCGTCCAGGCCCACGCCGACGGCGACCTCGTGCGCGGTCCGCACGCCGACGCGGTCCAGCGTGATCCAGCCGCCGCAGGCCTGCGCGAGCGTGGCGCCCGAGCGGAACGCCGACAGCCATTCCTGTTGCACCACATGGGAAATCCAGCCGCCGAACAGCGAACGCGCGGCCGTGACGGTGATCTGGTGCGGGAAGGCGGGGTCGTCCTTCAACAGGATCTCCGCGGACCAGCCGCCGTCGACCAGGGGCAGGCCCTGGGAGTCGAGCTGGACGAGTTGCACGCGCAGGAACGACGGCAGGTCGTCGAGGGCCGCCGACCACGACGGAAGGGTGAAGTCACCCGAAGAGAGCAGGAGGCGGGCATATCCCGGCGGCCCCCAGGGCGTTGTGTCGGAAGGGCGGTAGTCGCGCGCCACGGCCACGAGCTCCTCGACCGAGGCCGGGCAGAGCGGTGCGAGCAGGCCGGTGAACAGGTCGCCGAACCACTTGGCCAGCGCGGGACGGTCGACGCCGGAGAACGTGTCCAGCTCCAGACGGACCACGTGTGGCGGCGACACAGGTCTCGGAAGTGTCAGATCTGTGCTCAAAGTGAGCGAACCTTATGGCCCGCGGGCAAAAACCGTTAGGGACCAATCCCGTGAAAGATTGGCCCCTAACGGAGGAATCAGCAGGTTCGTCTAACCGCGTGACTGGTAGTCGCGCAGCAGTCCCCGCGAGATGATCGTCTTCTGGATTTCCGACGTGCCCTCGCCGATCAGCAGGAACGGGGCCTCGCGCATCAGGCGCTCGATCTCGTATTCCTTGGAATAGCCGTAGCCGCCGTGGATGCGGAACGACTCCTGCGTCACCTCGGCGCAGTATTCGGAGGCGATGAGCTTCGCCATGCCGGCCTCGACGTCGTTGCGCTGGCCCGAGTCCTTCAGACGCGCGGCGTTGACCATCATCAGGTGCGCGGCCTCGACCTTGGTCGCCATCTCGGCGAGCTTGAAGGCGATGGCCTGGTGCTCGACGATCGCCTTGCCGAACGTCTTGCGCTGCTGCGAGTACTCGATCGCGAGTTCGAAGGCGCGGATCGAGATGCCGCACGCGCGGGCGGCCACGTTCACGCGGCCCACCTCGACGCCGTCCATCATGTGCCGGAAGCCCTGGCCGGTGACGCCGCCGAGCACCTGGTCCGCGGCGATCTCGAAGCCGTCGAACACCATCTCGGTGGTGTCGACGCCCTTGTAGCCCATCTTGTCGATCTTGCCGGGGATCGTGAGGCCCGGCAGGACCTCTCCGTAGCCCTCCGGCTTCTCGACCAGGAACGTCGTGAGGTTCTGGTGCGGCTTCTCGGCGCCCTCGTCGGTCTTCACCAGCACGGCGGTGAGGTTGGACGTGCCACCGTTGGTCAGCCACATCTTCTGGCCGTTGATGGTGTAGCCGGAATCGCCGCGAACGGCCCGTGTGCGGATCGCCGCGACGTCGGAGCCGAGTTCGGGCTCGGACATGGAGAACGAGCCGCGCACCTCGCCGGCGGCCATGCGCGGCAGGTACTTCTGCTTCTGCTCGGGCGTCCCGTGCTGCTTGAGCATGTGCGCCACGATGAAGTGGGTGTTGATGACGCCGGAGACGCTCATCCAGCCCCGCGCGATCTGCTCGACCACCAGCGCGTACGTCAGCAGGGACTCGCCCAGGCCGCCGTACTCCTCCGGGATCGTCAGACCGAAGAGACCCATCTCCTTCATGCCCTCGACGATGTCGGCGGGGTACGTGTCGCCGTGTTCCAGCGTCTGGGCGTGCGGGATGATCTCCTTGTCCACGAACGTGCGAACGGTCGCGAGGATTTCTTCCTGGATGTCCGTGAGACCCGCGGTCTGGGCGAGGCGCGCCATCGCACTTCCCTTCCAAGGCTTTGGTTACCGGCGAGTATGGACCGGTTAACGCCCGTTTGCGACCGCGGTGTGCTCTCCGCAACAACGGCAGCACCTGCTGTACCGAAACAGCATCCCTGACAGGTGTAATCCCACACCCACACGCGACGAACTGAGAGGCAGGACCTTAAGATCCCGCGTCAACACTTCTAGGGGGACCCTCGATGACCTACGACCCGTACAACCCGAAGCAGCCAGGGGATCCGTACGGCCAGCAGCAGCCGCCTTACGGCCAGCCCGGCCCTTACGGCCAGCAGCAGCCCTACGGCTACGGCTACCCGCCGCCCATGCCGAAGCCGCAGCAGAACGCGATCCTGTCGCTGGTGCTGTCGTGCGTGGGTTTCGTGACGTGCGGAATCACGGCGATCGTCGGCGTCATCTTCGGCCACATCGCGATGGGGAAGATCAAGCGGGGCGAGGAGGAAGGGCACGGCATGGCCATGGCCGGCCTGATCGTCGGCTACTT
Organism: Lentzea sp. NPDC092896; assembly: GCF_044754905.1. Taxonomy (NCBI): domain Bacteria; kingdom Bacillati; phylum Actinomycetota; class Actinomycetes; order Pseudonocardiales; family Pseudonocardiaceae; genus Lentzea; species Lentzea sp. NPDC092896. Next base: position 347,346 of record NZ_JBIVPX010000006.1, on the reverse strand, counting down.
CGTCATCGGTGGATGGTTGCTCTACTTCGCGTTCATCATCATCGCGATCATCGCGGCCGCGAACGGCAACACCTACTAGCGGAGAACTCAGCCCGCGAGGGCGATCTCCAGGGCGCCACCGCAGTGGCGGCAGACGTCGGCGAACACGTGGACGTCGGAAGCGCATCCGGGGCAGCTGCGGAAGCTGCGCTCGAGCAGGTCGTCCTCGCGACGCTTGAAGAGCCGCAACCGTCTGCTCGTCTTGCCGTTACTCGAACGTGACATGCCCCAGAGCATGCCCCCATGCCAGGGGCGGACCGCAAACTTCGGTGACTGATTGTGCTCCACTTCACCCGTTTCGAATGCAACCCGTGACGGTCGAACACGTCCAGTGACATTCAGGGTGAAGTGGAGCACAATCCGTAACGGAATCAGTCCTCCGGCGGCGTCCACACGTTCGCGCGCGCCATGCCCGCGGCACGGCCCTTGCCGGAGATCACCAGCGCCATCTTGCGCGACGCCTCGTCGATCATCTCGTCGCCGAGCATGACCGCGCCGCGCCGGCCGCCCGCCTCGGACGTGTAGAACTCGTACGCGTCGAGGATGTTCTCGGCGTGGTCGTAGTCGTCCTGCTTCGGGCTGAAGACCTCGTTGGCCGCGTCGATCTGGCCGGGGTGCAGCACCCACTTGCCGTCGAAGCCCAGCGCCGCGGACCGGCCGGCGACGCGCTTGTAGCCGTCGACGTCGCGAATCTGCAGGTAGGGGCCGTCGATGGCCTGCTTGTCGTGGGCCCGCGCGGCCATCAGGATCCGCATCAGGATGTAGTGGTAGGCGTCACCGACGTCGTAGCCGGGCGGCTGCTCGCCGACGACCAGCGACTTCATGTTGATCGACGCCATGAAGTCCGCCGGGCCGAAGATGATCGTCTCGACGCGCGGGGACGCGGTGGCGATCGCGTTGACGTTGTTCAGGCCCAGCGCGTTCTCGATCTGCGCCTCGATGCCGATCTTGCCGACCTCGTAGCCCATCGTCTTCTCGATCTGGGTGATCAGGAAGTCGAGCGCGACGACCTGCTCGGGCGTCTGGACCTTCGGCAGCATGATGCAGTCGAGGTTCGCTCCCGCGCCCTCGACGACCTCGGTGACGTCGCGGTAGGTCCACTCCGTCGTCCAGTCGTTGACGCGCACGACGCGGGCCTTGTCGCCCCAGCCGCCCTCGTTCAGCGACGCGACGATGGTCTTGCGGGCGTCGGGCTTGGCCAGCGGGGCGCAGGCGTCCTCCAGGTCCAGGAACACCTGGTCCGCCGGCAGCGTGCGCGCCTTGTCGATCATCTTCTGGCTCGAGCCGGGGACCGCCAGACACGAGCGACGGGGACGCTGCTGGTCGACCACTGGAGTACCTCCTTGTACCGGCCGGTAACTATGAGCGCCACAGTGGCACGCATCATCTCCGGGCGCATATTCCCTGAGTCCCGTTTCACAAAGCCTGGCAGGCTGAACCGGTGGAGATCACTCGAGTGCTCGACGCGGCGCTGCGCAAGGCGGCGGCCGTCTGGATCACCTCACCCGGTCACGAACCCCGTCTCGTGCACGCGCACTGGCGTGCCGACGCGCTGTGGGTCCTCTCCGGCGGCACCGAACCCAGGGTGCCCGGGCTGACCGATGGAGCAGAGGTCACCGTCACCGTCCGCTCCCCCAGCACGCACTCGCACCTCATCGACGCACCCGCCGTCGCGCACCTCACGGAGCCGGACGACGAGACGGCGCTGGCGTTGAAGACCGCCCGGCTCAACACCAAACCGGAGTGGGACGCGGTGTACCGGCTGGAGTTCAGCTCATGATCACCGTGCCCGAGGGTTTCGGCGAGGGCCTGGGCGACGGCGCCGGGGAGTGGGTGGCCAAGCTGCCGAAGCTCGCCACCAAGGCATGTGCGCGCTGGCAACTGACTCCGGACGGCGCGCTGATGAACGGGTTCTGCGCGGTCGTGCTGCCGGTGCGCCAGGCCGACGGGCATCCCGCGGTGCTCAAGCTGAGCTGGGTCGACGAGGAGACCGTGCACGAGCCGTTGGCTCTCCAGCTCTACGACGGCAACGGCACCGTGCGGCTCCTGGACCACGACGCCGAACTGGGCGCGTTGCTGCTGGAACGCCTCGACCAGCACTCGCTCGACGACGAACCGGTCGACCTGGCCATCGGCGTCATCGGCGACCTGATGCGCCGCCACAGCGGACTCCAGGCGCCGAGCGAGATCCGGCGGTTCGAAAGCGAACTCGAAGATCACCCGGCGGTGCCGCGCAGGCTGCTCGACGCGGCCCGCGAGGCCGGCACCCGGCCGATGGGCACGACGCTGGTCAACGAGGACCTGCACTACGAGAACGTGCTGCGCGGCCACCGCGAACCGTGGCTGATGATCGACCCGAAACCGCTGTCCGGCGATCTCGAGTTCGGCGTGCTTCCGCTGCTGCGCAACAGGTTCGACGAGATGGACGGACGAAGAGGACTCGCCGACCGGTTCCACGCGGTGTGCGACGCGGGCCAACTGGACGAGGAGGCGGCACGGGACTGGACGCTGCACCGCGCGGTGACCAACTGGATCTGGTGCCTGGAAGAAGACCAGGAAGAGGCCGTGATCTGCGCCGAGATCGCCGGGTGGGCGGCCTCCACCTGATCTAGCCTTGGCGTTGTGGTGGCTGTGAACCGGATCTACATCGCCCAGCTGGCCGGACTTCCCGTGTTCGGCCCCGACGGCGAACCCATCGGCAAGGCCCGTGACGTCGTGATCAGCCTCCGCATCGACCGGATGCCACCGCGCGTCCTCGGCATGGTCGTCGAACTCGTGACGCGCCGGCGGATCTTCGTGCCGATGCTGCGGGTCACCTCGATCGAGCCGAACGCCGTGACGCTCGCGACCGGGTCGGTGAACCTGCGGCCGTTCCACCAGCGCGTCAACGAGGTGCTGGTGATCGGCGAGCTGCTCGACGCCAAGATCCAGGTCGGGGACGGCGGCACGGCGGTCGTCGTGGACGCCGCGATGGAGGTGACCCGCACCCGCGACTGGCGCATGGTCCGCGTCGCCGGCCGGGAGCGGACCGGCCGGTTCAGCCTCAAGGGCCCGGTGCAGGTGTGGCACTGGGAGGACGTCTCCGGCCTGAGCGTCAACGAGATCGCGGGTCAGCCGCAGAGCGCGCACCAGCTGGTGGCGGTCTTCGAGGGCATGCGCGCGGCCGACGTCGCGAACTCCCTGCACGAGCTGCCGCCCAAACGCCGCTACGAGGTGGCCGACGCGCTGGACGACGAACGGCTCGCGGACGTCATCGAGGAACTGTCCGAAGAGGACCAGAAGGACGTTCTGTCCCACCTGGACGAGGAACGCGCGGCGGACGTCCTGGAGGCGATGAACCCGGACGACGCGGCGGACCTGCTCAGCGAGCTCGCCGAAGGCATGAAGGACCGGCTGCTGGAACTGATGGAACCGGAGGAGTCCGCTCCGGTCCGGCGCCTGCTGGAGTACTCGTTCGACACCGCCGGTGGCCTCATGACGCCGGAGCCGATCATCCTCACGCCGGACGCGACGATCGCGGAAGCGTTGGCACGAGTGCGAAATCCCGACCTCACGCCCGCGCTGGCGTCGATGGTCTTCGTCTGCCGCTCCCCCTCCGCGACGCCGACCGGCCGCTACCTCGGCTGTGTGCACATCCAACGGCTGCTGCGCGAACCGCCGTTCGACCTCGTCGCCGGCGTGCTCGACACGGACCTGGCCCGCCTGCCACCGAACGCCTCGCTGAGCGACGTGACGCGCTACTTCGCGACCTACAACCTGGTGTGCGCCCCGGTGCTCGACGAGGCCGAGCACCTGCTCGGCGCCGTCACCGTGGACGACGTGCTGGACCACCTGCTGCCGGCGAACTGGCGCGAGACGGGACTGAGCCATGCCTGAACTGCTGCCTCGGCGCAGACTCGATCTCCCCCGGGAGCCGCGAGGATTCCGCTTCTCGATCGACCCCGACACCTTCGGTCAGCTCTCCGAACGGCTCGCGCGGTTCCTCGGCACCGGGAAGTTCCTGTTCTGGCAGACGCTGATCGTGCTCGCCTGGATCGTGGTGAACCTCGTCGCGGTGTCGCTGCGGTGGGACCCGTACCCGTTCATCCTGCTGAACCTGGCGTTCTCGACGCAGGCCGCCTACGCCGCGCCGTTGATCCTGCTCGCGCAGAACCGGCAGGACGACCGGGACCGGGTGTCGCTGGAGGAGGACCGGTCGCGGGCGGCGCAGACCAAGGCGGACACCGAGTACCTGGCACGGGAACTGGCGGCGGTGCGGCTGGCGCTGGGCGAGGTGGCGACGCGCGACTTCATCCGCGGTGAGCTGGAGAAGCTGATGAAGGAGCAGAACAACCTGAAGAAGGTCAGGCCCTGACCGTCGAGGAGTTCCGCGACGTCGTGGCGCTGTGGCACTTGGACGAGGCCAAGGACACCGACGTCGTTCTCGCCGCGTGCTCGCTGGTGACCGCGGGCATCGACGGCCCCGCGGTCAGCGCGCTGGCCGGTGCCTCGTTGAAGCACGCGTGGGAGGAGATGCCGCTGCTGCTCGGGGACGCGCTGGCCGAACTGGACGAACTGGTGCTGGCGGAAGCGCGCCGGCTCACGTCCTGATCTGTCCACTCGCGACCAGGTCCGCCAGGACCTCGTGGATCGCGGGTGCTGTCTCGGCGTGCTCGCGGTACTCGTCGCGCGTCACGTACGTCAGTTCGGCGATCTCGCTCGTCGGCCGCGGCGTGCCCAGCAACGAAGCCGTGAAGCAGGTCATGTCGACGATCGCGCCCTCACCCTCGCCGTAGGCCGGGGCGACGTAGCGCTTGAGGACCTCGGGGCGGTCGAGTTCGATGCCGAGCTCTTCGCGGACCTCCCTGCGCACCGCGTCGACAGGGCTCTCACCTGGCTCGATCTTGCCGCCGGGAAGGTAGAAGGCCTTCTTGTTGCGTGAGCGAACAACGAGGAGGCGGCCAGCCTCGACGTGCACAAGTCCCACCACCGTGATCACGGAAAGACGTCGTCCGCGGCCAGGCGATCGCACGTGCGGCCGAAGGCCTCGAGCTCACCGGGGCCGAAGCTCTCCCCGAAGTGCTCGGCGACGCCGGCGAGGTGGGTTGTGGAAGCACTGCGCAGGCGTTCAGCGCCCAGCGGTGTGAGCACGGCCACGATGCCGCGTCCGTCACCGTCGGCGCGTTCCCGCCCGACAAGACCGGCACGTTCCAAACGGTCCACCAGGCGGGTCACGCCAGAACGGGACAGCAGGACGGCATCGGCCAGTTCGGTCATGCGCATGCGCATGGAAGGCGTCTCGGCCAGTTGAACCAGCACGTCGTACGCCGCGAGCGATAGGCGCTGCTCAGCAATCAGTTCGGCCTCGAGGACCCTCGTGATCCGTGCATGCGCGCGGAGGAACGATCGCCACACCCCTAGCTCGACACGGGTGGGCAATCGGGAACTACCCGATTCCGGCACGGGCGTCGATGTTACGGACAGCGCGCTCCTGGCTACGACCTGGGCCTGTGCCCAGATGTGACCGGCCGGTAGGAGGGGCACGAACCGGACGTAGCATGGGGCAGGTGACCACCACACAGCCACTCCCCACCGTCGAGGACGTCCGCAAGGCGCTCTCCGGTGTGCAGGACCCCGAGATCCGCCGCCCGATCACCGAGATCGGCATGGTCAAGGACGTCGAGGTCGGCGCGGACGGCGTCGTGGTGGTCGGCATCTTCCTCACGGTCGCGGGCTGCCCGATGCGGGACAAGATCACCAAGGACGTCACCGCGGCCGTCACGGCCCTGGACGGCGTCTCGTCCGTGCGCGTCGACCTGGACGTGATGAGCGACGCCCAGCGCACCGAGCTGCGCAAGACGCTGCGCGGCGGCACCGAGGAGCCGGTCATCCCGTTCGCCCAGCCGGGCTCGCTGACGCGCGTGTACTGCGTCGCGTCCGGCAAGGGCGGCGTCGGCAAGTCGTCCGTGACCGTGAACCTCGCCGTGTCGATGGCCGCTCGCGGACTGTCGGTCGGCATCGTCGACGCGGACATCTACGGCCACTCGATCCCCCGCATGCTCGGTGCGGACGGCAAGCCCACGCAGGTCGAGAAGATGATCATGCCGCCGCAGGCGCACGGCGTGAAGGTCATCTCGATCGGCATGTTCACGCCGGGCAACACGCCGGTCGTGTGGCGCGGGCCGATGCTGCACCGGGCCCTGCAGCAGTTCCTCGCGGACGTGTTCTGGGGCGACCTGGACGTGCTGCTGATCGACCTGCCGCCCGGTACCGGCGACATCGCGATCTCCGTCGCCCAGCTCGTGCCGAACGCCGAGATCCTGGTCGTCACCACCCCGCAGCAGGCCGCAGCCGAGGTGGCCGAGCGCGCCGGGTCGATCGCGCTGCAGACCCGTCAGCGGCTCGCGGGTGTCATCGAGAACATGTCGTGGCTGGAGATGCCCGACGGTTCGCGCATGGAGATCTTCGGCACCGGTGGCGGCGCGGCCGTCGCGGAGTCGCTGACCAAGGCCATCGGGTCCGACGTGCCGCTGCTCGGCCAGGTGCCGCTCGACCCGCGCCTGCGGGAGAACGGCGACTCCGGCACGCCGATCGTGCAGGCGGTGCCGGACTCGGCCGCGGCTCAGGTGCTGACGGGGATCGCCACGAAGCTGTCGGTGCGTTCGCGCGGACTGGCGGGGCGCCTGCTGAACGTCTCCCCCGCCGCCCGCTAGCAGAACGTCAGGTCGCGTCCGGGTCGTACGGCGGACGCTCGCCCGGTGCGAGCGGACGCTGTTCGGCCGCGGGCGGGGTCGACGGCGTCGGGTAGCCGTTGGACTTGGTCGGTTCGGGGTCGTCGAAGAGGTGCTTGGTCACCGCGCGCTTCGGGTCGAAGTTGCGCAGCTCCCGCAGGTCTTCGAGGGGCTTGCGGAGCGACTCGAACTCCGGCCCCATCTCCTGCTTGAGCTGCTCCCGCGCGCCGGTCGCGTACTCGCGGACCTGCCTCACCGTCTTGCCCAGCCAGGCCGCGGCCGATGGCAGGCGTTCGGGCCCCAGGATGAAGAGACCCGCGACGACGATGATGAGGATCTCTACCCATCCGATGCTGTCGAACACAGGTCTCAGCCTACTTCTCAGTCGCTCTTCAATGTGACGTCTAGTTTGAGCTCACGGCCTTGGCGTGCCAGCACTACCTGCACGGTTTCGCCGATTTCGTGCTCCCTGACCGCGACGACCAGTTCGGCGGCGTTGCGGACCATGCGGTCGCCGAGCTTGGTGATGACGTCGCCCTCCTGGATGCCGGCGGCGGCCGCGGCACCACCCGCGGGAACGTTCTGCACCTGGGCGCCTTCAGAGGTCTCCGCGGACACGGACTTCACGTTGAGGTTCATGTCCGCGTGCTTGACCTGGCCGTTGCGGATCAGTTCCTGACTGATCTTGCGGGCCTGCTTGCCGGAGATCGCGAAGCCGAGGCCGACCGAACCGCCGGTCTCGGTGCGGATCGACGAGTTGATGCCGATCAGGGCACCGCGCGAGTCGACCAGCGCGCCGCCCGAGTTGCCGGGGTTGATGGCGGCGTCGGTCTGGATCGCGTCGTAGGTGACCTGGGGGCCGCCGTTCTCGCCCGCGGCGGTCACCGGGCGGTGCAGCGCGGAGACGATGCCCTCGGTGACGGTGTTGGACAGCTGCAGCGGCGAACCGATGGCGATCACGCTGTCGCCGACCTGGAGGTCGTCGGAGTTGCCGAACTGCAGGACGGTCGGGTTGGTGACCTCGACCTTGATGACCGCGAGGTCGGTCTTCGGGTCGCGGCCGACGACGCGGGCCGCGGCGCGGGTGCCGTCGGTGAAGACGGCGCTGAGCTTGGCCGAGGAGTCCTGGGCGGCCGGGGCGACGACGTGGTCGTTGGTCAGGATGTAGCCGCCGGCCTCGATGATGACGCCGGAGCCGACACCCGCGACGTTCGCGCCCTTGAACTCGATCGAGACGACGCTGGGCGTCACGCGCTTGGCGATCTCCGAGATCGAGCCGGCGGGACGTTCCTTGCCCTCGGTGACCTCGGCCAGCGTGACGGTCGAGTCGGTCAGGGGGTTGCCGGCCCGGCCGATCAGCCAGCCGACGAGACCTCCGACGGCGCCGAGCACGAGCGCGACCGTGAGCAGCAACGCGAGAGCCGTGGGCTTCACGCGACGGCCGAACAGCAGTTCGGGAACGCTCAGCTGCGGGCCGGGCTCCTGTTTGCGCTCGGGTTCACCCGGCGGGTCCTCCCCGACGGCGGGCGGGCCGATCACGGCACCGGAGGCCGGGTCGCGCCACGGGTCACCGGCGGGCTTGTCGCCCCAGAACACCGGATCGATGTCCGGATCCGGGTCGGACACGGGCTGCGGCGGCCGCTGCAACAGTTCCTGGGAGCCCTGCCGGCCGAACGCCGTGACGAGGGACTCGGGAGGCGGCGGCGCGGACTGGAGCTGGGACACGGGCACGTCGCGCGCGGCGAACGCCCCGGCGACACCGTCCGGGCGGCCGAAGGCGGTGGCGGACGCGGGGTCGACCGGCGGCTGCACCAGTGGCCGTGGCCGGAGCCGGCGATGGGCTCCGTCGTCCACTCCGGAAACGGGTGTGGACGTCTGGCCGTTGGGCGACTGCTGGCTCATCTCTCCCCGAGTTTTCCGCTAGGAGTGCTGAACTACAGCGTGCCTCACGAACAGTGAAATGACTGTCAGGGGGTGGTCGCGAAGATCGCGCCGGCGTTCTGCGGCACTGGCGTCGTGGCGGGTGCTTCGCTCTCCGGCGTGGTGAACGCGAGCGCGCTCAGCAACATGCCGCTCACGACGACCCCGGCACCCTGTCGGGCACGACGTCCGCTGAACCAGCCGTTGCTGCCCAGAGGTCTCGACGAACCCAGCACCGGCCCTGAGCCGAACGCGGGCTTGTCCGTCCTCTGCACGGCGACGAACTGACCGTCCTCGGTGATCGCGAGCCCGTCCGGAGCGGACGGCAGATCGACCTCTTGTGGGATCGCGCCGAGCCTGTCGAGCAGCGAGGCGGACGCCGTGGGCGCCGAAGCGGTGCGCACGGCGGAGCGCGCCTGCTGCTGCGTGTAGGTCTCGAACGCGCAGAAGCCGCAGCGCTGGATGTGCGCGGAGGCTCGCTCGTGGGCGGTCGAGGACAGTTCTCCGTCCACGAACGCGACCACGGCATCCGGCAAGAGATGCTGCTCAGGCAGGCCCCAACCACGGAGGTCGGTCATGCAGAGTCCTCCAGCAACGATTCCTGACGACGGCGTTCGAGCGCGACCCGCAGAGCCTGGCGGCCCCGGTGGATCCTGCTCCTCACCGTACCCATCTTCACCCCGAGCGTGGCGCCGATCTCCTCGTAGGAAAGGCCCTCCACGTCACAGAGCACGACCGCGGCGCGGAACTCCGGCGGGAGCTCGTCCAGCGCGGCCTGCAGGTCGGGGTCCAGGTGGTTCTCGTCGTAGATTTCCTCAGGGGACAGGTCGTCACCCTCGAGGCGGTCGTTGTCCTCGGGCAGCGCCTCCATGCGCACGCGGCTGCGCCGGCGTGCCATGTCGAGGAAGAGGTTGGTGGTGATGCGGTGCAGCCACCCCTCGAAGGTGCCCGGCTTGTACGACGCCAGCGACCGGAAGACGCGGATGAAAGTCTCCTGCGTCAGGTCCTCGGCGTCGTGCTGGTTGCCGGTCAAGCGGTACGCGAGCCGGTAGACCCTGTCCGCGTGCTCACGGACGATCGCGTCCCACGAGGGCGGCGTCCAGTCGGCCGTCTCGATGGGCGCGACGGCCTCCGGAGAACTCGACTGCGTGCGCATCAGGTGTTTCGGCACCTCCATGTGGGCCGCCCGGCGACCCTTATGCGGCTCAACGGGCGACGGGTCCGGCTTGTTCCCGACTAGAGCCTGGCTTCTTGCCTCTGTACCTTCTCCTGCTCCCTTTAAACGATCGTGAGAGTGGGCTGAGAGCACCCTGAGAATCTCGGTTCGGGCCACGTTCACCCGTTTTGAGCACTCGAAGCACTAACCTGCTACCCCGTGACCCCGGAATCGGCCCTGCGGGAGTACGTCGAGCAGTACCTCCCCGAGGACGACGTACACCTGGCAGCACGAGCACGCGGCCAGGAACTGGGCTGCGTGCCCATCGGCGCGGGCGGAGGCGCCGCCCTGCGGTTCCTGGCGACCGCACTCCAGGCCCGCGCGGTCGTCGAGATCGGCACCGGCGCAGGCACCAGCGGCCTCTACCTCCTGGCGGGCATGCCCAAGTCCGGCATCCTGACCTCGATAGACGTGGCCTCCGAACACCAGCGAGCGGCCCGCGAGGCCTACGCGGCGGCAGGCATCTCCCCGTCGCGCACCCGCCTGATCATGGGCAAGGCCCTGGACGTCCTCCCGCGCCTGACGGACGCGGCGTACGACCTCGTGTTCGTGGACGCCTTCAAGCCCGAATACCCGCAGTACCTGCAACACGGCGTACGCATGCTGCGCCCAGGCGGCGTGATCGCGTTCGACAACGTCCTGTGGCACGGCGCCGTCGTGGATCCCAGCAAACGGGACGACTCGACCCAGGCAATGCGGGACATCGCCCGCCTGGTGAAGGAGGACGACCGCCTGGTGCCGGTGATCCTCCCGCTGGGCGACGGCCTACTGGTAGCGGCCCGCAGGCCCTAGCCCGCTCGCGGCTAAACGCAGCGCACGCTCATGGGTACGCAACTCACCCGCGAAGCCGAAGGCGAGCCGTCCTTACCGAACGGCCAGGGCGGTGGGGTCCCGTCACGAGTCGCGCCACAGCTCTTGCTGCATGTGAGAGGGAGGGTCAAGTCGACACGCTTTTCGTCGACTTGACCCTCCCTCTCACATGTGGCCCGCTCCTGGTGCGGCTCGTGACGGGACCCCACCGCCAACGCAACCCTCTAAGCAACGCGCAGCCGCCCAACGCAACAGGCGTGCCATCTACCCGCGTGTGGCGCTATCCCCCGATCAGATTGCCGGGGGTCTGGGGGCAGAGCCCCCAGGGGAAGCACTCAACGCAACCAGGCCGCCCGCACGGTGACCACCCGCAAGATCGCCGCCCGCAAGATCGCCGCCCGCAAGATCGCCGCCCGCAAGGTCGCCGCCCGCAAGCCAACCACCCACGAACAGCGGCGACTCAGTAAGCCCGAACACCCTTCCCCAACACAGTGACCCCAGAGGCAGAAACCGTGTACCGCTCCCGATCCATAGGAGCATCCACACCGATCAAAGCCCCATCAGGCACAACAACGTTCTTGTCCAAAATAGCCCGCCGAACCACAGCACCCTTGCCGATCCGAACCCCGGGCAACAGCACCGACCCCTGCACCACAGACCCGACCTCAACGGTCACGTCGGAAGAGATCACCGACCCGTGGATCTTCCCGGAGATGATCGACCCGGGCCCCACCATCGAGTCCTCAGCGGACCCTCCGGCGATGAACTTGGCCGGAGGCAACGGCGGCGTGGCCGTCCGAATAGGCCACAACTGGTTGTACAGGTTGAAGATCGGATGGACCGAAACAAGATCCATGTGCGCGTCGTAGTAGGCGTCGATCGTCCCGACGTCCCGCCAGTACCCGCGATCCCGGTCGGTGGCACCGGGCACGTCGTTGTCCTGGAAGTCGTAGACGTGCGCCTTCCCGCGATCCACCAGCATGGGGATGATGTCGCCACCCATGTCGTGATCCGAGTCGGGGTTCAACGCGTCCCCGCGAAGCGCGTCCAGCAGCGCCTCGGTGGTGAAGACGTAGTTGCCCATTGAAGCGAAAGTTACATCCGGGTCGTCCGGCACGTGCGGCGGCTCGGACGGCTTCTCCAGAAAGCGCGTGATCTTCCCGGACGCGTCCGAGTCGATGCACCCGAAGGCCTTGGCCTCGTTGCGCGGCACCCGAATACCGGCAACGGTCACGGCCGCGCCCGACTCGACGTGCTGCGAGATCATCTGGCCGGGGTCCATCCGGTACACGTGGTCCGCGCCGAAGATGACGACGTGGTCCGGCTTCTCGTCGTGGACGAGGTTCAGCGACTGGAAGATCGCGTCCGCCGAGCCCGTGTACCAGCGCGGGCCCAGGCGTTGCTGCGCCGGTACCGGTGTCACGTACTGACCGAGCACATTGGACAGGCGCCACGTCGTCGAGATGTGGCGGTCCAGTGAGTGCGACTTGTACTGCGTCAGCACGCAGAGCTTCGCGAGCCCCGCGTTGACCAGGTTCGACAGCACGAAGTCGACCAGCCGGTAGTTGCCCCCGAAGGGCACAGCCGGTTTCGCGCGGTCGGCCGTCAGTGGCCACAGGCGCTTGCCTTCACCACCGGCAAGCACAATTCCGAGAACGTGCGGCTGCCCCTTCACGGTATGTGACCCTATCCGTGCGATCGTTCTCGAACCAGACGCAAACCGGTTTGTCCCAACAGGGACGTCCGTGATCTACGGTGAGTGCGTGCGAGTTGCGCTGTTGACACGGGAGTATCCGCCGGAGGTTTACGGTGGGGCTGGTGTGCACGTGGGTTTCCTCGTGCCCCATCTTCGCGAACTCGTGGACGTCGACGTGCACTGCTTCGGTGCACCCCGATCGGACGCCACGGCCCACAACCCACCGCACAGCCTGGAGCAGGCGAACGCGGCTCTGACGACCCTCGCGGTCGACCTCGAGATGGCCGCCGCGGTGTCCGCGGCGAACCTCCTGCACTCGCACACCTGGTACGCCAACATGGCCGGTCACCTGGGCAAACTCCTGCACGGGATCCCGCACGTGGTGACGGCGCACTCGCTGGAACCACGCCGGCCGTGGAAGGCCGAGCAGCTCGGCGGCGGGTACCGGATCTCCTCCTGGGCCGAGCGCACGGCGTACGAACACGCCGACGCGGTCATCGCCGTGAGCGAGGGCATGCGGATCGACGTGCTCGACGCCTACCCCTCGCTCGACCCGGCGAAGGTGCACGTCGTCCGCAACGGGATCGACAGCGTCGCCTATCACCCGGTCGAGGAGACGGACGCCCTGACGTCCCGTGGAATCGATCCCACCAAGCCGATCGTGGCGTTCGTGGGAAGGATCACGCGGCAGAAGGGCGTCGGCCATCTCGTCGCGGCCGCGCACCACATCGACCCGGAGGCGCAGATCGTGCTGTGCGCCGGGGCGCCGGACACGCCGGAGATCGCCGAGGAGACCCGGCAGGCGGTCAGCGAACTCTCCCAGGCGCGGCCGGGGGTCTTCTGGATCCAGAAGATGCTGCAGCCCGCCGAGGTGCGGCAGATCCTGAGCCACGCGACGGTGTTCGCGTGCCCGTCGGTCTACGAACCGCTGGGCATCGTGAACCTGGAGGCGATGGCGTGCGGCACGGCGGTCGTCGCGAGCGACGTCGGTGGCATTCCCGAGGTCGTCGTGCACGGCGAAACGGGCCTTCTCGTCCACTACGACGAGAATGATTTGTCGACATATCGACAGCAGCTCGCCGAATCGATCAACGAACTCGTCACAGACCCCGCCCGCGCGAAGCGTTTCGGAGTCGCCGGGCGCACGCGGGCTGAGCAGGAGTTCTCCTGGTCCTCGATGGCCGAGCAGACGGTCGAGGTCTACCGCAGTGTGATTTGAGTCACACTCTACCGGGGCAACCCCGAAGAGTGAGCGCCGCCTTTAACCAGTAGTGACGTTGTGGTTTCAACTGGTGAGGGGCGCGAGAACTGTGCGTTGTGCGGTGCTGGGTCTGACGGTCCTCCTGGCAGTGACCGGATGTGCCACAGCTCCCGCCGCCCAGCCGGCCGCGGTGCAGCTCACGGTGGACGGCAAGAAGCTCGCCGAGGCCTCTGACCTGCAGGCGAACGCCGAGGCGCAGCTCGCCTACACGCTGGAGTACGGCTACGTGGCACGGGCGGGCGCTGCCGCGGTCAGCTGCTGGTTCGCGAAGACGGGCCTCGAGTCCGAGGTCGACAAGCGGCTGTGGTGCGGGCCGGTCCAGGTCCCCGGCACCGGTGCCGGCACCGACTGGGTGCCCGTGCCGCTCAAGGAAGTCACCAAGACGGATGACGAGGTCCGTTACGAGGTGCAGTCGCCGCAGGTGCCGGAGAAGGGCAACCGGAGCACGCCGTCCGGGAAGCTCGTGCGCACCGACGGCAAGGAGATCGACCCGTCCAAGCAGCAGGACATGACCGCCGGGCGCGACTTCCTGGCCGTGCTGCCCGACGACGGCAAGCGCAACAACGTCGACCTCGGCCTCGGCAACGCCGACATCAAGCTGCGCGACGACCTGCTCAGCACCGCGGTCACCGGCTGGGCGAACCCGGACATCTGGTTCACCGCCGAGGGCACGGTGCGCGCGGAGGCCGGGTCACGGCTGCGCGTGGTCAGGATGAAGGTCGAGAAGCTGAACGAGACCGACAGCGGTTTCCACCGCACCAACTGGCAGGGGTTCGCCCCGCAGCCGTCGGAGCTCGCGCTGGAGGTGCCGGGCAAGCGCCAGGTCCTCCCCGCCGACCGGCTGCCGGCCAACGGCTCGGTCTTCGTCGTCTACACCGTGCCCGACCCGCAGCAGGGCGCCGAGTCGCTCGTGCTCGGCACGCTCGGCGCCAAGTCGCTGGAGCAGCGCGTCGAGGTCCCGTCCGGCAAACGCACCGACAACCCGCCGCACGTGCTGCAACGCGCCGCCGCCCCCGCTCAGTTCACCGACCAGACGCAGAAGATCCGCTTCGGCGACCGCGAGCTCGGCATGAAGGTCACCGGCGTCCGGCTCGGCCGGCAACGCCCGGTCAAGCTCGGCGAGAGCCAGTACGACGTGGCCACGATCTCCGCGGCCGACAAGGCGTTGCTGGAGGTGCGGGTCGAGGCGACCGGCAACCTGCCCGACACCGCGGGCGGCCTGCTGACCAAGGACCTGATCACCGTGACGCTGCCGGACGGGTCGACCGCCCGGCAGGTCGGCGCCCGCTACGACGGCGGCCCGCTGCCGTTCGCGATCGTGGTCGAGGTCCCGGCGGACACCCGTTCGGTCTCGGTCGGCATGGTCGACGGAACGGTGGACCTGTCGCGCCTCGGCAAGACCACCATCGCACCGGTCGACTCGCGCGTCACCCTCGCCCTGGAGTTCTGAGCCAGCATAGCGGCCAGCGCGAGCCAGCCGAGGATCACCAGGACCAGCCCTCCCCAGCCCCACTCCTCGTACGCGGTGGCGCCGGACGTCCCTCCCACGCTGCTGCCCACGTAGAACCCGGCCAGGTACAGCCCGGACGCGTGGCCGCGGGCGTGTTCGGGTGCCCGCGCGGCGACCCAGCCGCTCGCCGTGGTGTGCGACGCGAAGAACCCGGCCGTCACGATCGCCAGGCCGAGCGGCACCCACAGCAGGCTCGCCAGGGCGCCTAGAGCCACCACGCCGATGCACAGCAGCAGCACCTTGCCGCGGCCGTACCGGTCGGCCAGCCTGCCCGCGAACGCCGCCGAGGTGCTGCCGAGCCCGTAGAAGAGGAAGACCAGCGTCTCCAGCCACGCCGGGCCCTGCAACTGGAAGCCGGCGACGTTGTAGAACGAGATGAACGTCCCCACGAGCAGCACGGCGACGACGTACATCGACAGCAGCACGGGGTCCTTCAGCGCCGCCTTCATGCCCTTCGGCGCGCGCTTCGGCATCGCCTGCGCCTTGGGCAGGAAGAACACCACGACCAGGGCCGCGACCAGCCCGAACACCCCGGCGAGCAGCACAGAGCCGCGCCACCCGAGCCAGTCGACGGTCATGCCGGTGACGAGCCTTCCCGACATGCCGCCCAGGCTGTTCCCGGCGATCATCGCGCCCATCGCGGCGCCGAGCTTCTTCTTGTCCAGGGCGTCCGCCAGGTAGGCCATGGACGCCGCGGGCACCCCGGCCGCCGCGATGCCCTGCAGCACGCGCAGCCCCAGGAACAACTCGTAGTTCGGTGCGAACGGCAGCACGAGCCCGAGCAACGCCGCCGCGAGCACGCTGACCACGATCACCGGACGCCGCCCGAGGCGTTCGGACAGCATCGCGATCGGCACGACCACCACGGCCAGCGCGATCGTGGCCGCCGACAGCGCGAGCGACGCGCTGCCCGGCCCCAGCCCGTACTCGGCGGCGATCTGCGGCATGACCGGCTGCGGGGTGTACAGCAGCGCGAAGCACGCGAACCCCGATGCGGCGATGGCCGCGGTCAACCTGTTCACACGATTGACGCTAAGCCATACGTCCAATACGGAAATGCGCCAGAATCAATCCGTGGATGAATTGGAGCTGGCACCGAAGCTGGCGGTGCTGAAAGCGCTTGCCGCCGACGAGCACGTGACTCGTGTCGCAGAACGCGTCGGGCTCCCCCAGCCCACCGTCAGCCGCTGGCTCGCCGAGCTGGGTGAGCAGCTCGGCGCGCCGATCATCACGAAGACCGGCCGGCGGGTCCGCCTCACGCGGGCGGGCCGGCTGCTGGCCGAGGCCGCGACCCGGTCGCTGGCCGCGCTGGAGCCGGGCCTGCGCGAGGTGGAGGAGGAACTCGATCCGGAGAAGGGCCGCGTCGTGCTGGGCTTCCTGCACATGCTCGGCCGGTCCGTGGTGCCGGAACTGGTCCGCGGGTTCCGCGACGAGCACCCGCACGTGCGGTTCGGCCTGATCCAGAACGCCCGCTACACCGTGGTCGACAAGCTGCTCCAGGGCGAGATCGACCTCGCACTGGTCGCCCCGCCACCGGACGAGCCGGAGGTGGAGTCGGTGGTGATCTTCGAGCAGGAGCTGATCGTCGTCGCCCCGGTCTCGCACCGGCTGGCCGCACGCGAGGTCGTGCGGCTCTCCGACCTCGTGGACGAGGACCTCATCCTGCTGGAGCACGGCTACGGCCTGAGGCAGATCACCGACGACATGTTCGCGAAAGCCGGCCTCACCCCTCGCGTCGCGTTCGAGAGCCAGGAGATCGAGACCGTGCGCGGCCTGGTGGCGGCCGGGCTCGGCGTCGCGATCCTCACGCACGCCGAGTCCACACCGCCGCCAGGCCTTCGCGAGCTACCGCTGACGCCGCGGTCGGCGCGCGTGTTCGGGCTGGCCTGGCTGAAGGACCACCCGCTGCCGCCCGCCGTCCGCGCCTTCCGCGAACACGCGCTCAGGACTCACGGCGTCCAGCGCTGAGTGCCCGACCACGTCCGCAGGTACGACTCGGCGCCACCGAGCATGTCCTGGACCAGCTGGTCGCCGCCGAGCTGACGGACCTTCTCGACCCAGTCCGGCAGCAGACCGATGTGCGCGCCGCCGTCGACGTTGATGTCCCAGACCCGCTCGCCGGTGCGCTGCCGGTCGACCAGCGGGCCGTCCGGGTAGCTGCGGAACGGGTAGGTCACGCCGGTCTGCGGTGCCGGGTGCGAGCCCACGCCGTTGTAGTCGGAGCCGAATCCGATGCCCACGTCGTACTTGCGCCGCAACGGTTCCGCCGCGGCCGCCTGGGAGACGTAGCCCTCGGGGCTGTTCTCGTAGCCCGCCACGAACCCGCCGAGCTGGTAGACCTTCTCGGTCCACTGCGCGTCCATCCAGCTGTGGCTGGAGACGATGCCGGGGAACTTCGCCTGCGCCGCGAGCTCCAGCGTGCGGCCGGCGGCCTTCACGCTCATGTGGTCGACCTCGATCATCATGTGCCGCTTCATCATGGCCTGCACCGCGTACTCGCCCAACGACGTCAGGCCGCGCACGTTGCACCGCTTCGCCGGGTCGTACGCGGGTGCGACCACCGAAGCCGGGATCAGCGCGTTCGGGCCGACGGTGCCGATCGGGTTGTCCTGCTGCGGGCCCTTGCACACCTCGGTCTGCCACCACTGGCCGGTGCGCAGGAACTGGCCCGCGTTGATCACGCCGCCCTGCGTGCCCGAGTCGAACCGGACGCCGCACAGCGCGTTGTCGAACTTGTGGCACAGGAACGCGCTGCGCACGCCGAGCGCGTACATCTCGTCGAGGCCGCGGTCGATGTCGCCCTTGTTGCACAACGGGATGTCGAGGAACGTCCGGCAGCCGAAGAGTTCAGAGGTCTCGATGCCGAGCACCACGGCGAGCTTGCCCTGCGCGACCACGTCACGGGCCTGCTCGGCCGACGTGACGATGCGGAACCAGCCCTTGCCCGCGCCGCCGAACTGCTTGTCGACGAACGCCTGCAGCTCGTAGGTGCGCTGGGCCTGCAGCCGGACCGACTGCATCTCGTCGCACGGCTTGTCCTTGAACGGGTGGATGACGCACAGCGTGGCGTTGCTCGTCAGGTCCTGGACCAGCACGCGCTGGCCGCCGCGCCACGCCCGTTCCAGCCAGGCGTAGTAGTTCTGCTGGTGCGAGACCGTCGTGGAGGAAGGCCAGTCCTTGAACGTCGGCCAGCCCACCGGGTCGTGGCCGTCGAAGTCGCCCGTCACGATCGCCTCGAAGATCGCACCGAGGCCCGCCGGGTGGTGCTCGGGGCAGTCCTTCAGCGCGTCGGCGATGCCCTGCTCCGAGAACGACTTGCCGCAGATCAGCCGGCCGCCGAAGCCCTCGTTGGTCATGAGGTGGTTGTGCGCGTCGACGAGCCCGCGCACCCTGCCCTGGCCGTCCGTGCCCTTGAAGGGCTCGCCGGTCACGTTGATCTGCGAGTCCACCGCGGGCCGCGCCACCGGTTCCCACCAGGGCGTGGCCGCGGTGGCAGGGGTCACGGCCGCTAGGACCAGCGAGACGGCGAGAGCCAGGCGGAGTAACACGGGCGCTCCTCTACGACGTTGTGAAGGAGCTCACATCATGCCGTGGAACGCCGCCGTCTCGAATGGGCTGATCGTAGGGACTAACGTGAATATTTTTCAGCCAGCTCGACCAGCGTCCGCGCGCCGAAGCCCGTGGCGCCCGCGACGACCTCGTCGTAGACCTTCTCCGACCGCGCGGGACCCGCGATGTCCAGGTGCGCCCACGGCACGTCGCCCGCGAACTTCTGCAGGAACAACGCCGCCGTGATGCCACCCGGTCCGGGCGGGCACTGCTTGTAGTCCGCGATCTCGCTGGCGACGGCACCGACGTGCTCCTCCAGCAACGGCATGCGCCACCACTTCTCGCCGACGTTCGCACCCGCCGCGACGACCTCGGCCGCGATCTCGTCGGACGCGGTGAACACCGCGCCCGTGCGCAGGCCGAGCGAGACCTTCATCGCGCCGGTCAGCGTCGCCACGTCCACGACGAGGTCGGGCTTGAGGTTCTTCACCGCGTACGCCATCGCGTCGGCCAGGACCATGCGGCCCTCGGCGTCGGTGTTCTGCACCTCGGTGGTCGCGCCGCCGTAGTGGCGCACGACGTCGCCGGGCCGGTACGCCGACCCGCCCACGTGGTTCTCCGCGCACGGCACGAGGCCGGTGACCCTGATCGGCAGCCGCCGGCGCGCCACGGTCAGCAGCGCGGAGATCACCGCTCCGCCGCCCGCCATGTCGGTGCGCATGAGGTGCATGCCGTCCGCGGGCTTCACCGAGATGCCGCCCGTGTCGAACGTGATGCCCTTGCCGATGAACACCAGGTGCGGACCGGTGGTGCCGTACGTCAGCTCCAGGAACCGCGGCGGGCGGGCAGATCCACCACCGACCGCGAGCACACCGCCGAAGCCCTGCTGTGCCAGCCACTTCTCGTCTCGGACGGTGGCGCTCAGCCCGTCGACCTTGTCCGCCAGCTTGGCGGCGGTCGTGGCGAGCCAGCGCGGGTCCTTGACGTTGGACGGGGTGTTGGCGAGATCACGTGCCAGCGAGGTCGCGGTGGCGAGCGCGTGGGCCTTCAGCGCGGCCGACGTGAGCACCTCCTCGAACCCGTCGTCGGGCGTGATCAGCCGCAACGAGCCGACGCGCTTCGGGCCGTCCTCGCCGGTGACCTTGAAGCGGTAGCCGCCGAGCGCGGCGCCCAGCACGAACGCGCGCACCTTCTCGGCGTCGAAGTCCGGGGTCAGCAGGACGTCGGCCGTCTTGGGCGCGTCCTCACCGCTCAGCGCACGCACGAGGCTGGCCCCGGCCGTGCGGTAGTCGGCGAGCGTCCCGGTGCCGACACCGAGGGTCCAGGCCTCGTCGTGCCGCACCGCCTCGCCGGCCTTGCCGGTCAGGTCGGAGACGTCGATGCCGTCGCCGCCCGGTCCCAGCGCCGGACCGGTGGCCGCGAGCACGACCGCCGGAACGTTGCGGCGCGTCGAGGTGGCCACCTCGACGTCCACGAGCTTGGTTGGCACTGACGGCACCGTCGACGCCACGACTGGACCTCCCCTGTTGCATTGACGACCGCTCATTCTCCCCCAGGGCGAGAACGAAGCGATGCCCCGGTCTCCACTGTGGAAACCGGGGCTTCACGTGCTTCTCACCGGGAGGCCTCAGCCGGCGGCGGCCTTCAGCGCGTCGCCCAAGGCGCTGGCCTCGTCCGCCGACATCTCGACGACGAGGCGCCCACCACCCTCGAGCGGCACGCGCATGACGATGCCGCGTCCCTCCTTGGTGACCTCGAGGGGACCGTCGCCGGTCCGGGGCTTCATGGCCGCCATCGCGTGCTCCCTCCGTCAACATCTTCCCCGTCCGGCCAGGGCCGGATCTGCTCCATTCTCCCCTATGGCGACTCAGGGGCGAAACCGAACCGATCTTTTGGCGAGTCCGGGTGATATTTGTCGATCTTGACTTGTGCCTGATCAACACCTGTTTTCACGACAAGACAACACTTTCGGCACACCAGGTCGTGTCGTGACAGGATGGGCCGGGTGCGAGCCCGTTCCGCGCTCTTCGACGTCTACGGCGGCCACCTTCGCGAACGCGGTGGCGCCGCCACCATCGCCGCGCTCGTCCGGCTGCTCGAGCCCCTGGGTTTCGCCGCGCCGGCCGTCCGCACGGCCGTGTCCCGCACGGTCCGGCAGGGCTGGTTGCAGCCGTCCAGGCTGCCGGACGGGCCTGGATATGCGATGACACCTCGCGGGGAACGGCGACTTGACGAGGCCGCCGCCCGCATCTACCGCACCGGGCCGTCCACGTGGGACGGTCGCTGGCACGTGGTGGTGCTGGAGGAGATCCCCGGCCGCGACTCGCGCGATCACCTGGCCTCGGAACTGCAACTGCTCGGCTACGGCGCGCTCGGTCCTGTGACGTGGATCGCTCCCCGGCCGTCCCCGGAACTGGCCGACGTGCTGGCCGCCGGAGAAGTTCCCGCACGAACTTTTCACGGTTCACACGACGGTGGGGACGCCGAGCTCGCCGCGAAGGCCTGGGACCTGGCCGAGCTGGGCCGCGACTACGCCGGGTTCGTCGCGCACTGGCACGAGAAGGTGTCCGTTGTGGACGAAACGGACGACGCGGCGGCGTTCGCGGCGTCACAGCAGCTGCTGCACGCGTGGCGGAAGTTCCTGTTCCGCGATCCCGGTCTTCCTGCTGAACTGTTGCCACCGGACTGGCCGGGCCACGCGGCAGCGTCGTTCTTCGACGAACAGACACTGCGGCTGGCACCGGGCACGAGTCGGTTCGTCGACGAGTGCCTGCGACCGGTCCGCAACGTTTCCACAGCTTGATGGAGGTCCAGTGTCCGAGCTCCTCGTCGACGACGCCGATGGTGTGCGCACGTTCACGTTCAACCGCCCTGAGTCGTTCAACGCCTTCACCGTCGCGCTGAAGGAGGCGTTCCTCGCCGCGTTGAAGGAAGCGTCGGCGGACGAGTCGGTGCGCGCGGTGGTGATCACGGGTGCGGGCAGGGCGTTCTGCGCGGGTCAGGACCTCAAGGAGCACATCGGCCTGCTGCAGGCCGGTGATCCGGCGCCGCTGAACACCGTCGAGAAGCACTACAACCCGATCGTGCGCGAGCTGATCGGCATGCCGAAGCCGGTGATCGCCGCGGTCAACGGCAGCGCGGCGGGCGCGGGCGCGTCCTTCGCCTACGCCGCCGATCTGCGCATCGCGGGCAAGTCCGCGAAGTTCCTGATGGCCTTCGCGAACGTCGGCCTGACCGCGGACTCCGGCGCGTCCTACACGCTGCCGCGGCTGATCGGCCACGGCCGCGCGATGGAGATGATGCTTCTCGCGCAGCCCGTCGGCGCCGAGGAGGCGTTGCGGGTCGGCATGGTCAACCAGGTCGTGCCGGACGAGGAACTGCTTTCCACCGCGCACCTGCTGGCCGCGAAGCTCGCCAAGGGCCCGACGACGGCGTACGCGAAGATCAAGGAAGCGCTGGCCGCGGCGGCGGACGGGACCCTGGAGGACGCGCTCGAGGCCGAGCGCCGCACCCAGGCCGACTGCGGCGCGACCGAGGATCACCGCGAGGCGGTCGACGCCTTCGTGAACAAGCGCGCCCCGAAGTTCATCGGGAAGTAGTCGCCTTCTTGGCCCGGAAGCACGTCGAGATGTGGTCGTCGACCATGCCGGTCGCCTGCATCAGCGCGTAGCACGTGGTGGGGCCGAGGAACTTGAAGCCGCGCTTCTTCAGTTCCTTGGCCATCGCCTTGGACTCGTCCGTGATCGCCGGGACGTCGGAGATCGTCTTCGGCCGCTTGTGGCGAGCGGGCGCGAACGACCACAGCAGTGCGTCGAGGTCGACGTCCTCCGAGACGATCACCCGCGCGTTGTGGATCGCGGCGTCGATCTTCAGCCGGTTCCGGACGATGCCCGCGTCGGCCATCAGCCGTTCCACGTCGGCGGGCCCGAACTTCGCGACCAGCTGGGGGTCGAAGTCACCGAAGGCCGCGCGGAACGCCGGCCTCTTGCGCAGGATCGTGATCCACGACAGTCCGGATTGGAACGCCTCCAACGACATCCGCTCGTAGAGCTCGTTGGTGCCGTGCAGCTCCACGCCCCACTCGGTGTCGTGGTACTCGACGTAGTCCGGGGTCGAGTCGCCCCAGGGGCAACGGGTGATCACCGGTACTCCTCCGCGAACCGGGCGAACCGCCGCAACGAACGACGCAGCATCAGCACGAAGAGCGGCTTCACCAACGGGTAGAAGAACGGCACGTCGAGGCTTTCCGACCACACGAAACGGCTGCCGCGCACGGCGAACACGCCGGTTCCGCGCACGACGCGGCCGAGATGGAGGACCTCGACGGCGTGCGGCGGGTCCCAGCGCGTGATCCGCATGCGGTCGCTGACGCCGAACGTCACGGCGTCGATCTCGCTGCCGACGGACTTCCCGTCACCGGCGACCACCTTCACGGTGGTGCCGAAGATCCACTCCGACTGGCGCTCCCAGTCGGACATGGCCCGGAAGATCGTGTCCGGCGGCGCCGCCACCTCGACGGTCAGCTCAAGATCAGTGCTCACTGCTCTCCAGGTTCTCGGCGTCCTCGAGCTCCGCGACGCGCGCCCGCAGCGTCTCGACCTCCGTCGAGAGCCGCTGCAACGCCCAGTCGACCTCGGACATCTTGTAGCCGCGGAAGACCTGCTGGAACTTCAGCTCGCGGACGTCCTCCGCGGTGATGTCGCCGGAGGGCAGCCGCGTGGGCGACGCACCGGGCGGCAGCGGCGCGAGCTCCTCGCCGCGCCCGAACACCAACGCCGCGAGCAGGAACACCACTGCCGCGACGGCGATCATCACGATCAGGTAGATCAGGGCGTTGGTCACGCGACGATCGTGGCACAGCTCAGGCAGCGGCGAGCGAGCAGACCGAGACGAATGATCACGATCCAGGTGATCAGGCTCGCGATGCTCATCGGCAACGACTGCAGGAGCCGGGACGCGTCGAAGTGCGCGGTCGCCAGGATGATCGAGACGTTGCCCAGCAGCACGGCGCCGACGGCGGCGAGCGCGATGGTCGCACCGACTCTGGCCAGCAGCTTCGTGTCGTACCTGCGGGCGAGGACACGGCCGAGGATCAACGCCACGAGCGCTACGCCGGACGCGATGCCGCTGGTCAGGTCGTTGGCCTTGGCGACCCACAGGTACCAGGCCGGCGGCATCGTGCCGAAGTCCTGCCACGGCCCGATGAGCAGCATCCGCCCGTACTCCCACGCCATGTGCATCAACGGCAGCACGATCGCGAGCCAGACGAGCGTGCGCGTGCCGTACGCGACGGCCAGCTCGGCCTGGTACTCGTTCGCGATCTCGCGGACCGGGCCGAACTCCTCGACGGCGCGCTTCTGCGCCTCCCGCTCGGTCAGTCCGCGGTCCACGTGTGCCTCGGTGGCATCGGCGAGGCTGTCGCGGGTCTCCGTGAGCAGGTCGCGGACCTGCTTCTTCGAGCCCTGCAGCCGTGACCCGAGATCGGTCACGTAGCGCTCGATCACGTCTGTGCCCATTTGCCGTCACCTCCCAGCACCCCGTCGATGACGGTCGTGAACTCGCGCCACGCGGTGCGTTCGGCGTTCAGGGCGCGCTTCCCCGCCTGCGTGAGCTTGTAGGTCCTTCGCTTGCGGCCGCCGACCGTGCTCCAGTCGCTGACGACGTGGCCCGCCCGCTCCAGCCTGCGCAGCGCCGGGTAGACCGTGCCCGTCGGGAGGTCCAGCGCCCCTCCGCTGCCCTGCTGCAACGCCTCGATGATCGCGTAGCCGTGCAGCTGCCTGTCGTCGAGCGTCGCCAGCAGCAACGCGTCGAGATGGCCGCGGAGCGCGTCGGGCTTCATGGGTAGCGAGTCTACGGATCCAGCCTTGTCCGCGGTCCCTGAAATCTTTGCTCAGGGTCAGCCCTGAGATCCCCCTGAAATGCTCGTTCGCGCCTTCATAAGTAGCGGACCTACACATAGCGTCCCTACCCATGAGCGCAGTAGACCTCGCCCGGCTCCAGTTCGCGTTGACGACCTCGTTCCACTTCCTGTTCGTGCTGCTCACGCTGGGTCTGGTCACCCTGCTGGTGATCATGCAGACGAGGTTCACGATCACCGGCGCGCCCGTGCACGAGCGGATGACGCGGTTCTGGGGCCGCATCTACGTGATCAACTACGCGCTGGGGATCGTCACCGGCATCGTGATGGAGTTCCAGTTCGGACTGAACTGGTCGGGCCTCGCGACCTACGCCGGCGACGTGTTCGGCGCGCCGCTCGCGATGGAGACGCTGATCGCGTTCTTCCTGGAGTCGACGTTCCTCGGGCTGTGGATCTTCGGCTGGGGCAGGCTGAACCGCTGGGTGCACCTGTCGTTGCTGTACCTGACGGCGCTGACCGCGTTCGCGTCGGCGTTCTGGATCATGGCGGCGAACGGGTTCCTGCAGCACCCCGTCGGCTACCGGGTCGACGGGAACGTGTTGCGGCTGGACGACTTCGGCGCGCTGCTGTCGAACCCGACCTTCACCGCCGCGCTGACACACGTGATCTTCGCGTCCATCACGGTCGGCGGCGTGTTCATGACCGGCGTCTCGGCCTACCACTTCATCCGGCGGACGCCCGAGGTCGACTTCTTCCGGCGGTCGCTGCGACTGGGCGTGGTCACGACCGCGCTGGCCACGCCGTCGCTGATCGGGGCCGGGTTCGCGCAGTTCCCGGTGATCGCGCAGTACCAGCCGCACAAGACCGAGGCGGCGCCGTGGATCGGGGCACCACTCGGATTCATGATCATCATCGGGATGACGCTGACGACGGTCAGCTGGCTCACGCTGCCGTTGCTGATCAGGGACGCCGTGATCCGGATGCGCTTTCCGTTGTACCTCATGGTGATCGGCATTCCGCTGCCGTTCATGGCGGCCATCTTCGGGTGGTTGTTCCGCGAGATCGGGCGGCAGCCGTGGCTGATCTACGGCCTGCTGCGGACCGAGGACGCGGTGTCGCACGTGGACGCTTCGCAGATCCTGTTGTCGCTCATCGTCTTCACGTCCCTGTTCGTCGTGCTGGCCTGTGTCGACTGGGCGTTGATCGCACGTGCGGTCCGCCGTGGTCCGGACGTGGCGCCCGCTCCCGTCTCGCCGTTGGTGGTGACCCTTTGATGGAAACGCTCTGGCTCGTCGTGCTCGGCACGCTGACCGTCGGCTACTTCGCGCTGGCCGGATTCGACTACGGCACAGGACTTCTGCTGCCGTTCCGCAGGCGCGAAGTCGCCTTGCAGCAGATGAACCCGTTCTTCCTCGGCAACGAGGTGTGGCTGGTCGCCGCGATCGGGGTGCTGTTCGCGGCGTTCCCGCGACTGGAGGGTGAACTGCTGTCGGGTGCGCACAGCACGTTCACGCTGGTACTGGCCGGTTTGGTGCTGTTCATGGCCGCGGTGCAGCTCCGGCTGTGGTGGTGGCTGGTGTTCACCGGCGCGCTGATGGTGTCGGTGGGCTGGGGGCTGTTCCTGGCGCATCTGCTGCACGCGCCGTGGCCGGTCGCGCTCGTGATGCCGGTGCTGTTCGCGGTGCACGGCTGGGTGTTCCAGGCACGGCGCTGGAAGCTGTTCCCGGTCACCGCGTTGCTGTGCGCGCTGCCGATTCCGCTCGCGTTCAGCTCGATCGACGTCACCGGGCTCATGGCGCACAACGACACGCTCGGCCTGCTCGCGTGGGTCGCGATCCCGATCATCCCGCTGGTGGTGTTGGTGCAATGGTCGATCGTCGCCATCTCCTCGCGCTGATCCCGATCCCGTTCCTGGTGCTGGCCCAGGCCGAACTCCTGGCGTCGGTGCTCGGCGGCGGGACCGGGCTTGCGCTGCTGTGCCTGGTCATCGGGCTGCGGGTGCTGGTGTGGTGGGTGCACCGCGAGTGGGCACATCGGGCCGCCGAACGGACTCGCGCACGGCTGCGGGAGGCATTCCTGCGCTCGCCCGGCACCAAGGCCGGCGAGGTCGCCACGCTGGTCACGAGGGGCGTGCACGACGTGACGCCGTACGTCGTCGGGTATCTGCCACAACAGGTTCTGGCCGTGGCCGTGCCTCTCGCGGTGGTGATCAGGCTGGCGTTCGCCGACCTCACCGCCGCACTGACGATCCTCGTGACACTGCCGTTGATCCCGATCTTCGGTGCGCTGGTCGGCGCCCACACCCGTGAACGCACGGCTCGCCAGTGGGACGCGCTGGCCACTCTCGGCGGGCACTTCCTCGACGTGGTCAAGGGAATCGGCACGCTGCGGGCGTTCGGGCGGGCCGAGGCGCAGTCCACGACGGTCCGCAGGCTGGCCGCACAGCACATGACCGAGACGATGTCGGCGCTCCGGGTCGCGTTCCTCTCGGCGTTCGTGCTGGAACTGGTCGCCACGATGTCGGTGGCGATGGTCGCCGTGCCGGTCGGACTGAGGCTGCTGGACGGCGGAGTGCCGCTGCACACCGCGCTCCTCGTGCTCTTCCTTGCCCCGGAGGCGTTTCTGCCGCTCCGAGCGGCCGGTGCCCAGTACCACGCCAGTGCTCAAGGCCGGGAAGTGCTCGCCAAAGTGCCCTCACCACGAGAAACAACGGGCCAGGCGCCACCGGACCTCGCCCAGACCGAGATCGTGCTCGACAACGTCTCGGTGCGCAGCCTCAAGAACTTCTCGCTGCGCATCCAGCCCGGCGAACGAGTCGCGCTGGTCGGCCCGAGCGGCGCGGGCAAGAGCACGGTTCTGGGACTGCTGCTGGGTTTCGTGCGACCCGACGACGGACGCGTGCTTGTCGGCGGCGTCGATCTCACCGAAATCGACCAAGAGAAGTGGCTGGAAGCGCTGTCGTGGGTGCCACAGCGACCCACGCTCGTCCCGGCGAACCTCTCGTCCGGCGAGCAGCAGCGGGTCGCGCTGGCCAACGCCCTGGACCGGCGTCAGGCAGGACTCTTCCTGCTGGACGAACCGACCGCGCACCTCGACGCGGAGACGGAAACGCTGGTGCTCAAGGCAACGCGCGACTTCACGCGAGGCAGGACGGCGGTGATCGTGGCGCACCGCCCGGCACTGCTCACCGAGGTCGACAGGGTGGTGACGGTGTGAAGCTCGCGATCCTCGTCGGAACGCTCGCCGAACTGGCCGGCGTCGGCCTCACCGCCACGGCGACCTGGCTGATCATGCGCGCCGCCGAGCACCCGCCGATGCAGGCGCTGACCGTGGCGATCGTCGCGGTCCGCACGCTCGCGCTGGCCAAGGGCGCCCTGCGCTACCTCGAACGCCTGACCAGCCACAAGGCCGTGCTCAGCGAAGCCGTCGAGCTGCGCGGCCAGGTCTACGACGACCTCGCGCACCGCAGGCACATCCCGTCCGGCACGGCACTGACCCGCATCGTCACGAACGTCGACCAGCGGCTCGACACCAGGCTCCGCGCGACCCTGCCGTGGATCACCGCGGCCCTGGTCAGCGCAGTCGTCGCAACAGCTTCGGGCTTCTCGCTGCCGCTGATCGCCGGCCTGCTGATCAACCTCGCCCTGCTCCCCTGGCTCGCGATCCGCGACCCGAGGGACCTGACCCCGTTGCGCGCCAGGCTGACCGGACAAACCACCGAACTGGTCCACAGCGAAGAAGAACTGATCGCCTACGGCCTGTTCGACGAGAAACTCCGCAGTGCCACCAGAACCGCGAAAGAACTGTCCCGCAAGGAACGCACGCGCGACCTCACCCCGTTGGCGATCGCCGTCCAGTTCGGCGCGGCCCTGCTCATGCTCGCCCAGCACGAACCGGCCTGGCTGATCATGGCCGCCATCGCCGCGTTCGAGATCACCGTTCCGCTCGCGGCCCTGACCAGGCACAGCCCGGAACCCACCGACGAGCCCGAACCGGCCCACCAGCCAGAAACCCCTGACCTGCGAGGAAGAACCGCGATCGTCGGCCCGAGCGGCGCGGGCAAGACCACGTTGCTCAACGCAATCGCCCACCGCCTCGAACCCAGCAAAGGCGCACTGGCCGACGCGCACGTCTTCCACACCACCGTCCGCACGAACGTCCTGCTGGCCAAACCCGATGCCACCCAGGAGGAACTGGACCGGGCCGCGAAGATCACCGAACTCGATCTCGACTGGGACCAGGTCGTCGGCGAACGCGGCGAGGAGATCTCCGGCGGCCAGCGGCAACGCCTGATCCTCACCAGGTCGGTGCTGGCGAATCCCGAAGTCCTGCTCCTGGACGAACCCACGGAAGGCCTCGACCCGGAACAGGCCGACCGCGTGCTCGGCAAGGTCCTGGAGAACTCCCAGGGCACCGCCCTGGTCGTCACCCACCGGACCGAGCAGCTAGCCCTTTTCGATCACGTTCACCATCGGGGGCCGATCAGCCACGAGCACGTCGGTCGAGTCGGGTAGCCACTCGCCGCCGACCTGCACGAACTGCGTCAACGGCCCGGACTCCGCGACCACGCTGCACCGGGCCAGCGCCGTCCCCATGATCTGCGAAGACATGGCGCCGAGTTGCAGCAACGACCGGTTCCGGTGCTTGCGCACGCCCAGGTTCACCTGGGCCAGCGCGGAAAGCCCGTGCACCCGGTGCACGTCGAGCAGCAGCCCGATCTCCACGCCGTACCCGGCCGCGAAGGGCACCGACTCCAAAAAGGACCGCGTGGCGGCGTACTCGCCGCCGAGCGGTTGCACCACACCGGAGAGCTCCGGCCGCAACGTGTTCAGCAACGGCCGCGCCACCAGTTCGGTGACCCGCCCGCCGCCGCTGCTCTCCAGCCGCAACGGCCGCCGGTAGAACCCCTTCACCAGGTGCACGCCGGCGTCCAGCAGCAACGGCCCGAGCAACGCCGTGACGAACGCGGTCTCCGGCTCCACCAGGTCGGAGTCGAGGAAGACGATCAGGTCGCCGGTGGTCGCGGCCAGCGACCGCCACAGCACCTCGCCCTTGCCGGGCAACGGCGGCAGCCACGGCACGACGTCCTCGCGCAGCACGACCCGTGCCCCGGCGGCGGACGCGACCTCCACGGTCCGGTCGGTCGAGCCGGAGTCCATCACCACCAGCTCGTCCACGAGGGTGCCGAGCAACGGCCGGACCACGGAGACCACGTCCCCGACGGTCTCCTCCTCGTTCAGCGCGGGCAGCACCACCGACACCGTCCGGCCGCGCTTCATCGCGACCAGCTCGTCCGGCGTCCAGGTCGGCTGCTGCCAGGTGTGCGAGGCGAACCAGGCTTCGACGGAGGGCAGCATCAGGCGAGCGCCCGCATCGCCCGGACCGGCGGACGGGTGCCCGTCACGCTCGCGACCATCTCCACGACCTTCCTCGCCTGGCGTACGTCGGAAGCACGAACCGCGCGTGCTCCGGACATCGCAGCCACTGTGGCAGCCGCGAGCGTGAAGTCCTCGTCCCCCGCTGGGATCGTCACCACATCCAACGTTTCGGGCAGTGACGGCAGTTCCAGATCGCCGTCGAACTCGACGACGTCGGCGCCGGCGGCCACGGCCTGTCTCAACTCGTCCGCGCTGGTCAGATGCGCAACGACCAGCACGCGGTCTTTCGGCAGCTCAGTGACGCGGAATCGGTTCACACCACCCAGCGTAGACAGTGAGCTGGCTCACAGCTCCTTGCTACTCACGAGTAGCCACCTGGTTTACTCCGCAGTAACAAACCCTGTGTGATCTACGTCATGGTCAAGGAGGACCAGAGTGCGACGATCACTTGTTTTAGTGCTGGTACTCCTCTCAACCCTGCTCGGTGCTCCGGTCGCCGCCACGGCGGCCCCCGGACACCAGATCTCGTACCGGTCGATCCCCGGCGTCGGCGGCACCGTCCTGAAGGCCCTCGTCGTCGAGCCGACCGGACTGGGCAGCGGCCCGTTCCCGCTGCTCGTCATGCCGTCCAGCTGGGCGGTCCCCAACATCGAGTACGTCGGCGCGGCGGCCAAGCTCGCCAAGGAGTCCGGGTACGTCGTGGTGAGCTACACCAGCCGCGGCTTCTGGGACTCCGCCGGCACGATCGACGTCGCCGGCCCTGACACCGTCGGTGACGTCAGCAAGGTCATCGACTGGGCCATCGCCAACGCGCACGCCGACGGCACCAAGGTCGGCGCGGCCGGGATCTCCTACGGCGCCGGGCAGTCCCTGCTGGCCGCGGCGAACGACAAGCGCATCAAGGCCGCGGCGGCGCTGAGCACGTGGACCGACCTGGCCCGCTCGCTCTACCCCAACAACACCGTGAACAAGCAGGCCGTCGAGGTCCTGCTCGCGGCGGGCAAGGCCACCGGGCGTCCCGGGCCGGTCCTCGTCGAAGCCGAGGACGCCTACCGCGACGGCCGGTTCTGGGAGGTCGTACCGATCTCCGCGGAACGCTCGGCCGCCTCGAAGATCGCGCAGATCAACGCCAACGGCACGGCGGTGCTGCTCGGCAACGCCTGGAACGACGGCATCTTCGCGCCGGGTCAGATCACGGACTTCTACGGCAAGCTGACCGGCCCGAAGCGGCTCATGCTCTCGCCGGGTGACCACGCCACCGCCGAACTGTTCGGCGCGGCGGGGCTGCCCAACGAGATCTGGGAGTCGGTCGGCCGCTGGTTCGACCGCTACGTCAAGGGCACGGCCAACGGCATCGACGCCGAACAGCCGGTGCGGCTCAAGCCCAACAACGGCGGCTCGTGGAAGACGTTCGGCGCCTGGCCGGACGGCAACGTGGACACCGTGCAGCTCGACGGCAAGCGGATCGCCGCGGGCTGGGGCACGGTGGCCGACAGCGGCACGATCCTGCTCTCCGGTGCGCTGCAAGGGTTCCTGAACATCCCGACCGGGGTGTCGCTGCCGTTCGTCGACCGCAACGTCGCGGGCGTGTGGAGCGGGCCCTCGTATCCCCGAGGAGCGACGGTGGCCGGTACGCCGAAGCTCAAGCTCCAGGTCACCCCGAGTGCGGAGACGACGACGTTGTTCGCGTACCTGTACGAGGTGGGACCGCTGGGCCTGGGCGCGCTGATCACGCACAAGCCGGTCAAGGTGACCGGCGCGGGCCGCACGCAGACGCTCGACGTGGAGCTGGAGCCGACGGTGTGGAACGTCGACGCCGGCAACCGGCTGGCGCTCGTGATCGACACGGTGGACCCGCGTTATCTGACGGAATCAACTCGCGGCTCAACCGTCACCTTCGGACCGTCGAGCCTCACGGTTCCGAAGGCGTAAGAATGTCCGGGTGGACCTCACCCGGCAGCAGGTGCTCCTCCACCGGATCCATCAGCACGAACTGGACCGGCGGATCTCCGACGCGACCGAGCTGGCGGTGCTGTCACTGGGCATCCAGGACAACACCTCCGGCTCGGCCCTGCTGAGTCTCGCCGCGCGCCTGCACACACCCTCGGCCGACGACTTCACCCTGATCTGGTCCGTCCGCGGTGCTCCTCATCTGCACCGGGACGGTGAGCTGAAAGCCTTCTCCCGCGCGCTGTGGCCGTGGAGCGACGCCGACGCCCGTGCCCGTGCCTCGCGTCCGAAGGTGGACGACATGGTGGCGGCGTTGCGGCACATCGCCACCGCGATGAGGTCGATCGTCACGAAGCCGATGACCAAGGGCGAGGTCAGCAAGGCCCTGACCCCGTTGGCTCCCCAGCAGACCATCGAACCGTGCCGGGGCTGCCAGACCGAGCACGTCAGCGACCCGATCTTCCGCCTCGGCGCGCTGCCCGCGGGTCTCCGGATCATCCCGGAGGAGAAGACCGTGACGTTCGAACGCATCCACGGCTGGCCGGGCGTCCCGCGCAAGACCGCGGGCTTCGACGAGCTGGTGCACCGGTACCTGACGCTGCACGGTCCCGCCGGACCGTCCGAAGTGGCCAGTTACTTCGGCACGTCGACACGTGAGGTCAAGAAGCGGTGGCCGAAGGACGGCCTGGCCGAGGTGACCGTCGAGGGCCAGAAGGCGTGGCTGCCGGAGGACCTGGAGATCGCCGACGCCGAACCGCCCGAGGTCAGGCTCCTGCCGCCGACCGACCCGTACCTGCAGGCCCGTGACCGCGACCTGCTGCTGCCGGACAAGGCCGCGCAGAAGGACATCTTCCGCATCCTGGGCCGGCGCGGCGCCGTGCTGGTGGACGGCGAGATCGCGGGCTCCTGGCAGGGCAGGGTGGTGTCCGGCAAGCGGTTCGAGGTGACGGCGACGTCGTACCGCCCGCTGCCGGATCTCCTGCCGGAGACCCAGATCCTGGCTCAGGCCAAAGGGCTAGACGACGCAAGCGTCAAGAGCGACTGACACGTCGTCCGTGACGATCAGCGACTGCATCGCGGCGTGCGAGACGAAACCCTTGTCCCGCAACTCCGTCAGCCACTCCACGAGTCCCTTGTAGTGGTTGTCGACGTCGAGCAGCACGACGGGCTTGCCGTGCATGCCCAGCACGCCCGCCGTCCACACCTCGAAGAACTCCTCGGCGGTGCCGATGCCACCCGGCAGCGTCAGGAACGCGTCCGCCTTGTCGTCCATCATCTTCTTGCGCTCGCGCATGGTGTCGACGACGTGCAGCTCCGTCGACTCGCGGTCGGCGATCTCCCTGGTGGCCAGGCCCTTCGGGATCACGCCGTAGGTGTGCGAGCCGCCCGCACGGGCTTCCCGCGCGACCGCGCCCATCATCGACGTCTGCCCGCCGCCCCAGACGAGGTGCCAACCGCGTGCCGCGATCTGGCGCCCCACCTCGGCGGCGAGGTCGATGTAGCTCTGCGGGACAGTGGCGAGACTTCCGCAGTAGACAGCGACATACATCAGTGTGAGTCCGCCCATGCCTTGTGCGCGTCCTTGACCACGCGCACCGCGTCGTCGATGTCGTCGGTGAGGTGCAGCAGCGCCAGGTCCTTCTCGCCGACCTTGCCACCGGGGAGCACCGAGTTCTGGATCCAGTCGTAAAGGCCCTGCCAGTACTCGGTTCCGAACAGGACGACCGGGAACTTCGTGACCTTCTTCGTCTGCACCAGGGTCAGCGCCTCGAACAGTTCGTCGAGCGTGCCGAAACCACCCGGCAGGCAGATGAACGCCTGCGAGTACTTGATGAACATCGTCTTGCGCACGAAGAAGTAGCGGAAGTTCACGCCGAGGTCGACCCACGGGTTGAGGCCCTGCTCGAACGGGAGCTCGATGCCGAGCCCGATCGAGAAGCCACCGGCCTCCGAACAACCGCGGTTGACCGCCTCCATGGCACCGGGGCCACCACCGGTGATCGCCGCGAACCCGGCTTCTGCCAGTGCTTTGCCCAGGTCCCGGCCGATCTGGTACTCCGGGTGGTCACGGCCGGTGCGGGCCGATCCGAACACGGTCACCGCGCTCGGCACCTCGGCCAGCGCGCCGAAACCCTCGACGAACTCGGCCTGGATCCGCAGCACCCGCCACGGGTCGGTGTGCACCCAGTCCGACGGGCCGCGGGAGTCCAACAGCCGCTGGTCAGTGGTGGTCGTGCGGTCGTCCTTGCGATCACGCCGCTCCACGACCGGACCGCGACGCTTCTCCGACGGGCGCTCGTCGACGGCGCCGTTCTTCTTTTCTTCCGTCATCACTGAGATCTTAGGGATCAGTTCAACAGAAATCGCTTAAGCACGTCGAAACACCCGGTGACCTGCTGGACCGGCACGTTCTCCTCCTGGGTGTGCGCGAGCGTCGGATCGCCCGGCCCGAAGTTGACCGCGGGCATGCCCAGCGCCGCGAACCGCGCGACGTCCGTCCACCCCAGCTTGGCGACCGGCGTGCCTCCGGCGGCCTCGATGAGCTCCAGTGCCGCAGGGGCGTTCAGACCTGGCAGCGCGCCGGCCGCGAAGTCCGTGACGGTGACGTCGAAGCCCTCGAAGACCTCGCGCAGGTGCTTTTCGGCCTGCTCCACCGTGCGGTCCGGCGCGAACCGGTGGTTGACCGTGAGCACGGCCTCGTCCGGCACGACGTTGCCCGCGACGCCGCCGCTGATCTTCACGGCCTGCAGGCCCTCGTGGAAGTGGCAGCCGTCGATCTCGGGCTGCCGCGGCACGTAGGCCTCCAGCCTGCGCAGCGCCTCGCCCAGGCCGTGGATGGCGTTGCGGCCCATCCACGCCCTGGCGGTGTGGGCGCGCTTGCCCGTCGTCCTGATCTCGATGCGCATGGTGCCTTGGCAGCCGGCCTCGACCGTGCCGTTGGACGGCTCGCACACGATCGCGAGATCGCCCAGCAGCCACTCCTGGAGCTCGCGCTCGATCCGGGTGAGCCCGTTGCGCTCGGCCTCGATCTCCTCGCAGTCGTAGAAGACGAACGTGAGGTCGTGGCGGGCGTTCTCGCTCAGGGCCGCGATCGCGAGCATGACCGCGTCGCCGCCCTTCATGTCGACGGTGCCGCAACCGTGCAGGATTCCGCCCTCGCGGCGGCTCGGGAAGTTCTGGTTGATCGGCACGGTGTCCAGGTGCCCGGCGAGCACCACGCGACGTTCCTTGCCCGTGTTCGTGCGGGCCAGGACGGCGTTCCCTGATCGGGTGATCTCCAGGTGGGGCGCGTGGAGTCGCAGCGACCGCTCCACGAGGTCCGCGATCTCCGCCTCCTCCCCGGACACGCTGCGCACATCCACCAGCGAGGTCGTCAGATCGATCGGGTCGGCGAACAGATCAAGGGTGTCGGACACGCGTTCACCCTACTCAGGCGGCTTGGGCGCTAGGCCGTTCAGCCGATACCGTGCGCTGCGTGATCAAGCGCACACTCCTGGTCATCTCCCTGCTGCTCCTGGCGACCGGTTGCGGCGAGGCTCCTGCCGCCTGTGACCGGCAGTGCGCCGAGATCCGGGCGCTGTTCACCGCCCCGTGCGGCTCGCAGCACAACTTCACGCCCGCCGACTGCGCCGGGTGGGTCGACGAGGTCGGCACCATGACCCGGCGGCTCGACACGTCCCTGCGGGGCAAGCACGTCCAGCAGGACGTCAGCGAGGTGCTGCCCCGCCTGATGACCGCCGTGGGCGACTTCGAAGCGCACCAGTGCGATGAGGTGCGCGTCGACAACATCTCCAGCACCGATGCGCGGCAGTCGAAGTGCAACGAGGCCCTCATCGCGACTCGCGGCGACCTGGGCTCGCTGTACTTCTCGGCGGAAGTGCCCGACTGAACCATCGGACTAAGCTCGGTACCCGTGAGCACCGCATACGGCATCGGCTTGGCCACTGTGACCCCGGACGGCACCGTCCTCGACACCTGGTACCCCTCCCCCGCCCTCGGCGACGCGACGGACCTGGGCACCGTCCGCGTGTCGTCCGCCGAGATCGCGGAAGCGCTCGGAGAAGCCGCCGCGAAGCTGCTCGGCGAGGACCTGGAGCGCGGTGTCGAGGTCGTCGGCGTCAAGGTCGTCATCGACCTGGAAGCCGCCCCGGAGAACACCTACGACATCTGGCTGCGCCTGCACCTGCTCAGCCACCGCCTGATCAAGCCGCACGGCGCGAACCTCGACGGCATGTTCGGCCTGCTGACGAACGTCGTGTGGACGAACCACGGCCCGTGCGCCGTCGACGGCTTCGAACAGACCCGCACCCGTCTGCGTCTGCGCGGCCCGGTGACGGTCTTCAGCGTCGACAAGTTCCCGCGCATGGTCGACTACGTCCTCCCGTCCGGTGTCCGCATCGGCGACGCGGACCGCGTCCGGCTCGGCGCCCACCTCGCGGCCGGCACCACGGTCATGCACGAGGGCTTCGTGAACTTCAACGCCGGCACGCTCGGCAGCTCGATGGTCGAGGGCCGCATCTCCGGTGGCGTCGTGGTCGGCGACGGCTCGGACGTCGGCGGCGGCGCGTCGATCATGGGCACCCTGTCCGGCGGTGGCAAGCAGGTCATCAGCATCGGCGAGCGCTGCCTGCTCGGCGCCAACGCCGGCCTGGGCATCTCGCTCGGCGACGACTGCGTGATCGAGGCGGGCCTCTACATCACCGCCGGCACGAAGGTGACGGCGCCGGACGGCGAGGTCGTCAAGGCGGTCACTTTGAGCGGACAATCGAACCTGCTGTTCATCCGGGACTCCGTGACCGGCACGGTCCTGGTGAAACCCCGCAAGGGCACCGGCGTCGAGCTCAACGCGGCTCTGCACGCCAACGACTGAAAGAGGCCCAGCCTCTTCTAGGAGAAGAAATGCGGTGTCTGGGGCCCGGTCTGCGAAGGCAGACTGGGTCTCAGTCGCTTGCAGGGGCCGGCTCTAGGAGGTGCACGTGCTGAAACAGCGACTTGAGTTGAACGCTCGCGCCGCGATCGAGCGTGCCCTGGAGGGGGCGCAGTCCGAGGACTCCTTCGTGGAGTTCAAGACGCAGTGGCCGATAGACCACGGCAAGGCCGCCCGCCAGATCGCCGCGCTGTGCAACGCCGCGCGCGGGTCGGAGGCCATGTGGATCGTCGGCGTCGACGAGAAGGGCCGCTACGTCAAAGGCGCGCTGGCCGAGGAGCTGTCGAGCTGGTGGCCCCGGGTCGAGAGCCACTTCGACGGCGTGGCACCGGGTCTGACCACCGTCGCGTTCGACTGGGCGCGCGGCCGCACGGTCGTGGTGCTGAGCCTGCAGACCGACAACGCGCCGTACGTGTTCGTCACGAAGAAAGAGCCCTACAGCAGGGAAATCCCGTGGCGCTCAGGTGAGCGGACCCGCTCCGCGCGCCGCAGCGAGGTGCTGGAACTGCTGGTGCCCAAGCTGGACATGCCCGGCTGGGAGTTCGTCAGCGCCCGCGCGACGCTGAGCCAGCACTCGCCGACGCTGCGGTTCGAGGGCGACCTCTACCTGGAGACGAACCAGCCGTTGTCGTTGCCGCACCACAGATGCCACTCGTACGCGACGTACGGGCTCGACAGCGAGACGGTCGACCTGGCGTTCAGCTTCCGCACCAACACGCGGGACGTGCGGGCGGTCGAACGCGTCGTGCGCGTCGCGGAACCGGCCGTGCTCCACGTCAGCGCGGACGCCGACGTGGAACTGGACGCGTTCTCCGACCTCTGGGACCTGCACTGGCACCTCGTGCTCGGCCTCGGCCTGAGCGGCGAGGAGATCAGCACCAGCGTGCGTCTGACGACGGACGCGGTGCCGCCCAACCAGTTCACCCGCAGGGTCTGGTCGGCCCTCAAGCCTTGAGGCGCTCGACAGCTGCCGCGACTCGCTCGTCGGTGGCCGTGAGCGCGATCCGCACGTGCTTCTCGCCGGCCGGTCCGTAGAACGTGCCAGGGGCCGCGAGGATGCCGCGGTCGGCCAGCCAGGAGATCGTCTCCCAGGCGTCCTCACCACGCGACGACCACAGGTAGAGCCCCGCCTCGGAGTGCGACACGGTGAACCCGGCCGCCTCCAGCGCTGGCTTGAGCACCTCACGCCGGGCCAGGTACCGGGACCGCTGCTCGGCCACGTGCTCGTCGTCCTCGAGGGCGGCGCGCATGGCCTCCTGCACGGGCCGCGGCACGATCATGCCGGCGTGCTTGCGCAGTTCGAGCAGGCCCGCGATCAGCTCCGGGTCGCCGGTGACGAACCCGGCCCGGTAGCCCGCGAGCGACGACGACTTCGACAGCGAGTGCACGGCGAGCACACCGTCGAAGGAGTCCACAACGGACGGATGCAGCACCGACACCGGTGAGGAGTCCCACGGCAGCGCGAGGTAGCACTCGTCGGACGCCACGACCGCGCCAACAGCGCGTGCGGCGGCGACGGCGTCCCGCAGCTGCTCGGCGGACAGCACTCGGCCGGTCGGGTTCGACGGGGAGTTCAGCCACACCAGCTTCGTGCCGGCGGGCGGCAGTTCCCCGTCGGCCAGGCGCACGACCTCGGCCCCCGCCATCAGCGCGCCCACCTCGTAGGTGGGGTACGCGACGGCGGGCACCGCGACGACGTCACCCGGCCCGACGCCGAGCAGGGTGGGCAGCCACGCCACGAGCTCCTTGGAGCCGATCGTGGGCAGCACCGCCGCCTCCTCGACCCCGACGATCCCGTACCGGCGTTCCACCGCGGCGACGAAGGCCGCGCGCAGCTCGGGAATGCCGTGGGTGGTCGGGTAGCCGGGGATGTCGGCGACCGACGACAACGCGGACTGGATCACCGCGGGAACCGGGTCGACAGGGGTGCCGACCGACAGGTCGACCACGCCACCGGGGTGCTTGCGCGCCTTAGCGGCGTGGCCTGCCAACAGGTCCCACGGGAAGTCCGGCAGCGCCGGGCCTCTGCGTTGAATGATCAATGCCCCTCAGCCTGCGGCGCGAGCACCTTCACGAACTCCGGGTCGGCGCTGACCTTGCCGACCTTCGACGCGCCACCGGGCGAGCCGAGTTCGTTGAAGAAGTCGACGTTCGCCTTGGTGTAGTCCTTCCACTCGTCGGGGACGTCGTCCTCGTAGTAGATGGCTTCCACCGGGCACACGGGTTCGCAAGCGCCACAGTCCACACACTCGTCGGGGTGGATGTAGAGCATCCGGTCGCCTTCGTAGATGCAGTCGACAGGGCACTCTTCGATGCAGGCCTTGTCGAGCAGGTCCACGCACGGCTGGGCGATCACATAAGTCACTGCGCTCTCCAACTTCATCGGTCACACCGCGCAAGCCGGAGAGTACGCGGCACGTTCGAGTATCACCCGGTCAGGCTTGCCTTAGCTGTGCGGTGTGCCACGTCACAACTCCTGACCGGAAACTCCCTCGCCAACATAGTCAGGATGGACGTGTGCACACCGTGGATCACCTGGAATCACTCTGCGCGCGAGCATGGCCCGTCCTGGCAGAAGTTCCGCTTGGAGACTGGTTGATGCGGGCCGCCGACGGCTTCACCGGCCGCGCCAACAGCACGCTGACCTGCGGCGACCCCGGCGTCCCGATTCCGGACGCGTTGAGGGCCGCTCAAGAGTTCGCCCGCGAGCACGGCATCAAACCCACCGCGCACGTGATCAAGGGCTCACCGCCCGAACCCGAGATGGCCGCCGCGGGCTGGACCGTCGACCTGGACCACCCCGGCGGGGCCGAGTCGCTGGTGATGAC
Organism: Lentzea sp. NPDC092896; assembly: GCF_044754905.1. Lineage (NCBI taxonomy): Bacteria > Bacillati > Actinomycetota > Actinomycetes > Pseudonocardiales > Pseudonocardiaceae > Lentzea > Lentzea sp. NPDC092896. Next base: position 307,695 of record NZ_JBIVPX010000006.1, on the reverse strand, counting down.
CGGTCCGCTGGAGAAGTTCGCCGACGGCGTAGCCGAGAGTCGTGATCTTCCCGGATGGTGGGAGCTCACGGCCGGATCCGAGGTCTCCGCCGCCCAGCGGCACGTCCTCGGCAGCGGCGGCGACGTCTGCTTCGCGTCGATCACCGAGGACGGGGTCGTGATCGCGGCGGTGCGGGGCGCCGTGGTCGAGGACGTCCTGCACGTCGCCCGGCTCGCCGTGCGGCCGTCACATCGCCGTCAGGGCCTCGCACGGCGGCTCATGGGTGAGCTGGCGGGCTGGGGACTGGAACAGGGCGCCACGACGTGCGTGCTGCAGGTCGCCGAGCACAACGAACCGGCGATCCGGCTGTACGAGGAACTCGGCTGCACCGAGCACCACCGCTACCGCTACTGGATCCCGGCGGTCTCGTAGAGGCCCGGCCGGTTGGCCGCGTTGCGCGCCATCACGGCACCCACGGCCACCGCACCGGTCAGCGCGCCACCGGCGAGCAACAGCAGCCCGCGCCAGTCCTGCAGCAGCAGGACGGGGCTGCCCGAGGCGTAACCGGGCTCGAAGTAGCCGAAGACCATCAGCGTCAGGAACCACACGAGCAGCGGCAGCGCGGCGGAGAAGACCCGTTCGGACAGCGAGGCCGCCCACGACACCAGCAACGGCGTCGTGACGGCGGCCACCACGATGGTGATCGGGAACGGCCAGTCCCCGAGCCTCGGCAGCAGCGTGCCGTCGAAGCGCAGGGGCAGGAACATCGTTTCCAGCACGGCGAGTGCTGCTGCCTCGACGCACAGGAGCAGCAGGAAGAAAACTCGCCAGCTACCGGTCACCCAGTCCTCCGAAAAGATCTACCTCCGCGCCGGTCGCGGAGCCCTTGGCGAGCACGTAGTACTCGGCACCGACCAGCGGCTGCGCGATGTCGTTCGACAACGCGTACCCGCCGTCCCACACACTGACCTGCGTCGAGTGTGCACGCAAAGCGCGGCGCTTGGCCGTCAGGTGCTCCGACACGTCGACAACCGTTGTGATCTCTTCATCCGGCGTCACCGGGAGTTCGCCGGGCTCGGGCAGCCGGAACGCCTCGGGGACGTTCTCCAGGGCGGCCACACCGGCGTTCGTGGCGTCGCGGGACGTCACCGCGTAGAAGACGCGCTCGACCTCGGAGACCTGCGCGCACGCGGCGACCGTGATCTCGTGCGCGCGGATGTGGTCGGGGTGGCCGTAGCCGCCGAACGCGTCGTAGCTCACGACGACCTGCGGCTTGACCTCGCGCAGGATCTCGACCAGTTGGGCGGTCTGGTCTTCGAGCGATCCCTGGACGAACGCGCGCGGCTTCGCGTTGGACGGCACGTCGACCATGCCGGAGTCGCGCCAGCGGCCGATGCCACCGAGGAACCTGTGGTCCGTCACGCCGAGCGCGGCGCAGGCCGATCTCAGCTCGCCCACGCGGTATCCGCCCAGCTGGTCGGCTGCGTCGGCGGCGAGGTGCGCCAGCGCGGGCGGGATGATCTCGCCCTCTTCCCCCAGCGTGCAGGTGATGACCGTGACGTGCGCGCCGGCCGAGGCGTAGCGCGCGATGGTGCCGCCGGTCCAGAGACTCTCGTCGTCCGGGTGGGCGTGCACGAAGAGCAACCGTGGTGGGGCAGTCAGCGTCACCGAATCAGAGTAAAGGCCGCCCTCATCAGTTGATAAAGGCGGCCTTTGCTAAACATCTCACTTGGTCGGCGAGGCTTCTAAACGACCGAACGTTCCTCGGCGAAATGGCAGGCGGACAGTGTTCCCTCCGGTCCACCACGCCTTTCCAGCTTCGGTTCTTCGGTGGCGCAGATGTCCTGGGCCTTCCAGCACCGGGTGCGGAAGCGACACCCCGACGGCGGGTTGACCGGCGACGGCACGTCACCCGTCAGAACGATCCGCTGCCGCTGACGTTCCTTCTTCGGGTCCGGCATCGGCACCGCCGACAGCAACGCCTGCGTGTACGGGTGCATCGGCTTGCCGTAGATGGCCTCCCGCTCGCCCATCTCGATGATCTTGCCGAGGTACATGACCGCGACCCGGTCGGAGATGTGCCGCACCACCGAGAGGTCGTGCGCGACGAACAGGTACGCGAGCCCGAGCCGTTCCTGCAGCTCCTCCAGCAGGTTCACGACACCGGCCTGCACCGAGACGTCCAAAGCGGACACCGGCTCGTCCAGCACCAGGAACTTCGGGTTGAGCGCCAGCGCGCGGGCGATGCCGATGCGCTGCCGCTGACCGCCGGAGAACTCGTGCGCGTACCGGCTGCGGTGCTCGGGGTTGAGCCCGACGAGCTCCATCAGCTCGTTGACCCGCCGCTGCACGCCACCTTCGACACCGTGGATCACCAGCGGTTCCGCGATGATGTCGTTGACCTGCCACTTGGGGTTCAGCGACGCGTACGGGTCCTGGAACACGATCTGGATGTCCCTGCGCAGCGGCCGCAACTGCTTGGCGCTCATGGACGTCAGCTCGCGGCCCTCGAACTTCACCGAGCCGGAGGTCGGCTTGTGCAGCTGCAGGATCGCGCGCCCGGTCGTGGACTTGCCACAACCGGACTCGCCGACGAGGCCGAGCGTCTCGCCGGGGTGCAGCGTGAACGACACCCCGGACACGGCCTGCACCGAACCGGTGTTGCGCGGGATGATGCCCTTGCCCCGCACGGGGAACTCCTTGACGAGGTCGGTGACCTCCAGCAGTGGCCCGGTCACTTCGCCTCCTCGTCTTTCAGTTCCGTGAGCAGAGAACCGTGCACGGCGGTCACTTCGAGCGACTCGTCGGGGTTGGCGATGGCGAACGCGGCCGGGTTCTCCACCGTGCCGATCTCGTCGTGCAGGAACAGCTTCTGCGGCTGCTCGATGGTCGCCAGGTGCTCCCAGCGGTGGCACCGCGTCTTGTGGTTCGCGGCGCCGGCCTCCTCCAGCAGCGGCTCCCACTCGTGGCACACCTCGGAGACGAGGGGGCACCGCGGCGAGAACGAGCAGCCGGTCGGCAGGTTCACCAGGGACGGCGGCGCGCCCTTGATCGGGGTGAGCCGCTTGCCCAGGGTGGCCGGGTTCGGGACCGAACCCAGAAGTCCCACCGTGTAAGGCATCCGCGGCCGTTCGAAGACGTCGTCGACCGGGCCGGACTCGACCACGGTGCCGCCGTACATCACCTGCACGCGGTTGACCATGCCCGCGACCACGCCGAGGTCGTGCGTGATCATGACGATCGCCGCGTCGGTCTCGGTCTGGATGCGCAGCATGGTGTCGAGGATCTGCGCCTGCACCGTCACGTCGAGCGCGGTGGTCGGCTCGTCGGCGATGATCACGCTGGGGTCGTTGATGATCGCCATCGCGATCACCACACGCTGCCGCATGCCGCCGGAGAACTCGTGCGGGTACTGGCTCGCCCGCTTGTCCGGCTGCGGGATGCCGACCAGTTCCAGCGACTCGATCGCCTTGGCCCACGCCGCCTTCTTGGAGACGTTGTGGTGCGCGCGATAGGTCTCGGCGAGCTGCCACCCCACGGTGTAGACGGGGTTCAGCGACGTCATCGGGTCCTGGAAGATCATCGAGATGTGCTTGCTGCGGAACGGCTGCATCTGCTTGTAGCTGCGGCCGTTCAGCTCCTCGCCGCGGTAGCGGATCGAGCCGTCGATGACCGCGTTCTTGGGCAGCAGCCCCATGATCGCCATGGAGGACACGGACTTGCCGGAGCCCGACTCGCCGACGATGCCGAGCACGTCGCCGGCGTTGAGGTCGAACGAGACGTTGCGCACGGCGCGGACGTCGCCGTCGTCGGTCGGGAAGGTGACCGACAGGTCCTTGACCGACAGCAGCGGTGCGGTGGTGTTGGAGGGCAGGAAGTCCTCCGACAGTTCGGAAACAGAGGTCATCAGGCACGCACCTTCGTCTGCCTCGGGTCGAACGCGTCGCGCAGGCCGTCACCGATGAAGTTGACGGCCAGGGAGAGCGACACGAGCACGATGAACGGACCCCAGAACAGCCACGGCCGGTTCAGGAACTGCCCGTAGTTCTCCAGCACGATCACGCCGAGCGAGGTGTCCGGGGGCTGGACGCCCAGTCCCAGGAACGACAGCGCGGCCTCGGTGAGCACCGCGGACGCGATCGCCAGCGTGGCGTTGACGGTGATGCTGCCGATCATGTTCGGCACGAGGTGCTTGAAGATGATCCGCGAGGTCGAGGCGCCACAGGCCCGCGCCGCCTCGATGAACTCCCGCTGCGCCAGGGAAAGCGTCTCACCGCGCGTGATGCGGGCGATCTGCATCCAGGCGAACGCGGCGAGCACCAGCGCGACGACGTACCAGCTGCCGGAGAAGCCCTTCACGACGATCGCGGCGACCGCGATCTGCGGGATGATCAGCAGCAGGTCGACCAGGCGCATCAGCGCCGTGTCGACGAAACCGCGCAGATATCCCGCAAGGGCGCCGAACGTCACGCCGATCGCCGTCGCCAGCGCGGCCACGATCAACGCGATCTGCAGCGAGTAGCCGGTGCCGCGCATGAGCAGCGCGAGCATGTCCTTGCCGACCTGGGTGGTGCCGAGCGGGTGGGTGCCGCTCATCGGCTGGTAGGACTTGCTGGTCACGTCCTCGAAGTCGTAGGTCCAGATGAACGGGCCGACGAACGCGAAGAGGACCAGGAAGACGAAGACGCCGAGGCTCACCATCGCGAGCCGGTGGCGCAGGAAGCGCCGCAGGACGAGCTGGCCCTGGGTGCGGGTCTTGGACGCGTCGAACTCGTGGGAATCTGACTGGGGAGCGCTGTTCACCACTCCGCCCTCGGACGCCAGGTTGATGTTAGCCAAGGCGAATCCTAGGGTCGAGGATGCCGTACACGACGTCGGCGATCAGGTTGAACAGCACGATCAGGGTGGCCGTGATGGCGAGCCAGCCCATCAGCATCGGCGGGTCGAACTGCCGCACGGAGTTCACCAGCAGCGTGCCCATCCCGGCCCAGCCGAACACGGTCTCGGTGATGATCGCGCCGGAGAGCACGCCACCGAAGTTCAGCGAGAACAGCGTGGCCACGGGGATCAGCGCGTTGCGGAACGCGTGCCGGAAGATCACGCGGCTCTGCGAGATGCCCTTCGCCCGCGCGGTGCGCACGAAGTCCGAGTGCAGGATCTCGAGCATCGAGGCGCGTTCGAACCGGCTGTACGCGGCGAAGCTGATCAGCATCAGCGCGACCGTCGGGAGCAGGAACGTGCCGGTGTACTTGAAGATCACTTCACCGAAGCTGCCGCTGAAGCCACCCGGCCGGGGGCCTGCGGTGGTGAGCCAGCGGTCCAGTCCCATCGACTCCAGGACGTTGTTGAACTGGATGCCGTAGTTCTTCACGATGACCGCGACGCAGAAGATCGGCATCGAGAACATGAGGAACGCGGTGCTGGTGGCGAGGTAGTCGAAGATCGAGTACTGGCGCACGGCGGCGAGCACGCCGACCGAGACACCCAGTGTCAGAGCGAGGAGTTCGGCGCCGATGACGAGGCGTCCGGTGGTCCACAGCGCGTCGGTGACGGCCGGGAAGACAGCGGTCTTGGCCTGACCGAGGGCGATGCTCTGGCCCCAGTCTCCCGACAGGAAGTCGGTGAGCCAGTTCCAGTAGCGGATGATCACGGGCTTGTCGAGGCCCAGGGAGATCTCCGCGGCCTTGATGTCGGCTTCGGTGACACCGGGCCGGAATCGCATTTCCGCCAACGGGTTTCCGGCGGTCGCGACGAGGACGTAACAGGCGAAGCTGCCGATCAGCAGGATGGGTATGGAGATCAGCAGGCGCCGGATGATGTAGCGGATCACGGGCGGGCTCCTAGGGGGCAACCCGGCTCGGGCGGGGCCGGACTCGTGGTCCGGCCCCGCCCGGTCAGGCGTTGCGCACTTCAGCTGATGAGCTAAGGCGATTTACTTGGTCTGCCACTCGTTGGCGTTCCACAGCGCGCCGTAGTAGCTCTGGAAGTACACGCGGTCGAGACCCTTGAAGGCCCACATGTTCGGCATCTGGAACAGCGGGAGCGAACCGTAGGCGTTGGCCAGCTCGGAGTCCGCCTCGGACCAGTACTTCAGGGACTCGGCGATCGCGGTCTGCGAGACGGCCTGCTTCATGGCCTCGTCGGCCTTCGGCACGGTCAGGTTCTGCCAGTTCTGGCCACCACCGGTCTCGTAGATCGACTTCTTGCCGCCCTTGAACGGCGAGCCGGACCACGCGAACAGAGCGACGTCGTAGTCACCCGCGGAGACGCGCTCGTCGAGGAAGTTCGGGTCGGTGTCGTCCTTGACCTCGATGCCGGCTTCCTTGCACTGGCCCTGGATCAGCTCGACGGTCTGCTTGCGACGCGGGATGTCGGTGTGGCTGATCCGGAAGGAGGCGCGGACGCCGTCCTTCGCGAACACGCCGTCGGCACCCTGCGCCCAACCGGCGGCGGTCAGGATCTTCTTGGACTCGGCCGCGTCACCCTTGGCCTTGTCCGCGTAGACGTCCTTGTAGCCCTCGTCCTTCGGGAAGAAGATGAGGCTGCCCATCGGCTTCGCGTCGGCCTGGACCTCGCTGATGAGCTTGTCGATGATGTCCTGGCGCTTGACGCACATGAAGAAGGCCTTGCGGATCTCCTCCTTGGCGAGCACCGGGTTCTTCATCTGGATGTCGAGGTGCTCGAACGACAGGCCGGGGCCCGCGCCGAACGTCACGCCCTGGGCGTTGAGGCCCTTGAGCTTCGTGGCCGCGTTCGCGTCCGGCTGGGCGAAGGAGTTGACGGCGAGCTCACCGTTCTCCAGTGCCTGCGCCTGCGCGACGGGGTCCGGGATCGCCTTGAGGACGATCTTGGCGGGACCACCGGGCTTGCCCACCCACTTGGGGTTGCGCTCCAGCGTCACCGACTGGTTCGGCTCGAAGCCGGTCAGGACGTAGGAACCCGCGCCGGGCATGAGGTCCTTGGTGAAGCCGTTCCACTTCTCGTTCCAGAAGTCGGCTGCCTTCTGGATGTCCGCGGCGGCGCTGTCCTTGTTGAGCTTGGTGATGTCCGCGACGCCGGCGTTCTTCTCGAGGATGTGCGCCGGGAGGACGTCGTTGTTGAACATGTCCTCGTAGTCCGGGTACGGAGCCGAGAACGTGCCGACGAACGTCTGGTCGTCCTTGCACTCACCGGTCATGAGGTCGTACCCGGTCGTGCCGGCCGGCTTGAAGTACTTGCTGCCGTCGGCCTTCTTCGAGGAGTTGCTCTGCGTGAACCACGCCATGTAGAAGTCGTCGCAGTCCCAGGCCTCGCCGTCGGACCAGCTGACGCCCTTCTTCAGCTTCCAGGTCACGACCTGCGGAGACTTCGAGGTGACCTCGACGGACTCCATGACGTCCTTGTTCAGGATGACCTTGTTGTTGCCGTTCAGCAGGTGCGCACCAGGCTGCACGAGCGTCAGCGCGAACGTGTTGTAGGACTGGTTGGCGTCCTCCGTCGCGTTGTTGTACGAGGTGAACGGCTTGTCGGTCGACACGACGACCTGGTCGCTCTGCTTCGTATCCGGCGCGGTGTAGCCGTCCGCGGACTCACCGCGGGCAGTCGCCATCTCCGCGACAGTGGCGTCGCCACCGTCCGCGTCGCTGGTTCCGCCACCGCCACCACAGGCACCCAGCACGAGAGACGCGCTGGCAACCAGCGCGATCGCCGGAAGTGCTTTGGTTCTCCTCATTGACACGTGCCCTCCTAGCACTGGGCGGCCGTGGCCAGGTCGGCATGCACGCCCATAACCGAGATGTGCCATACGCGCCCCGAACCGGCACATCGTGGGCAGCACGGTAAGAACCCGTTGAGGTGGCGGTCACTACCTGAGAGGGGGATCGTGACCCAATGGAAACAGGTTGTTGCACGCCGCAATGGCCCGATTACCGGGCGCCAGCGTTCGTTGACCGGGCGAGTGAAATTCTGTCAACGAGAACGGCCGAACGTAGCAACACGAAAAGGACTCGCGCAACGGATTTCCCACCCGCCGCTACTTGTCGAGACGCCGCCATTCGGGTGCACCGCTGAGCACGCCCGCCAGGGGTGCCCCGGTGTCGACGCCCGAAACCGTCGCCGGCAGAACTCCGAGCAGATCGACGATCTGGAACAGGGGTACCGAAACGGCCTGGGCCGCGATCAACGGCTCGACGCGAGCCAGCACGTCGGACACCAGCGTCTTGCCGTTCAGCGCGGCGTCGATGTCGGCCTGGATCGCCGGATCGCAGAAACCCGCGATGTTCTGCGGGCTGGGCGTCGCCCCGTCCGGAGCGTCACCGGCACACCCGTACTCGCTCGCGAGCGCCGCCGCCGAGTCGCCGGCGTCCACTCGGGGCACGACGGCGATGTCGATGTCCTTCTCGGTCAGCTGCTTGCTGAAGAGGTCCTCGGCCGGGGGCGTGACGACCTCGGAGTCGATGCCCCGGTCCTTCAGCTGGGCCTTGATCCTGTTCGCGATGCCGACGTACGGCTCGACCTTCTCCGGCGCCGCGATCCTGAGCTTCAGCGCCTTGCCGGACTTCTGCCACTCGGTGCCGGTCTTCACGTACCCGGCCTCGGTCAGCAGCTGGTCGCTCGCCGCCGCGTCGAGCGTGTTCGCGGTGATCGTCTTCACGTACCCGGCGCGGCTGGGCGGCACCACGTACGAGTCGGCCCGGAACGGCGTGCTCGGCCCGCTCTGCGTCCCGGACGCGATGAGCGCCTCGCGGTCCAATGAGGCCACGATCGCCTTGCGCGTCTTGACGTCCTTGAGCTGCTCGCTCGCGGGCCGCAGCAGCACCTGCACGACCTCGTTGCGCGGCACGGGTTTCGTCGTGACGTTCTGAATCGCCTGGAACAGGTTCACGTCCGCGGCGTCAGCCCGCAGCAGCGCCGCCTGGTTGTCGCCTTTGGACAGTGACTCGGCCATCGCGCTGTGCGTGGCCCTGCGGATCACGACCCGGTCGAGCGTCGTCGGCACCTCCCAGTACCGATCGCTGCGCTCGAGCACGACCTCACCGCGCGGCTCGTCGAGGCTGCGCACCTGGAAAGGCCCTGCGGTGGCGGGAAAGCCGGTGGACAGCACGTTCGACCACGTACCGGGCGCGTCCTTGAGCAGGTGCGCGGGCAACAGGTTCGAGAAGAGGCTGCGCCACCCAGGGAACGGCTTGCCGAACGCGACCTCGACGACCTTGCCGCCCTCACGCGCGCTGATGTTGTTGATGAGCCGGTAACCTGCCGGATCCACCACACCGGGCTCGGTCCGCATACGCTGCCAGAGGTAGTAGAAGTCCTCGGCGGCGATCGGAGCGCTGTCCGACCAGCTGGCGTCCTTGCGAATCGTGTAGGTGACCGTGAACGGCTCTGCCTTGGTGACCTTCGCGCTCACCATGAGGTTCCGGTCGAGCTGCGGAGCGCCGTCGTTGCCGGGCCGGAACGGACTGGGCAGCACCAGCGAACTGAGCGCCGTCGTGATCGGACTCTGCGCCGCGAGAGCGTGCGGGTTGTAACCACCCGCCACGTCGTCCACGCCCACCACGATCTCGGTGACCTTGGGCCCCGTGGTCGTGATGACGGGAGCCTCGGACTTCGCGACCAGGGGCGGAGGCGGCGCGTTCGTGCACGCCGCGGCTGTGCCGCACAGAACGGCAGCAGCAAGCACTCCCCCGAGTCGCCTCATGGTCCTCACATTGCCAGAAGGTTGGTGGTGGCGTTCGGGCAACCCAGGATTTGTCACCCGTGCCACTGAAGGACGTGCCGCGCGGTCGCGGGGTTGCTCGCCCGGTGGGTACTACGGCTCACCTGGTCGGGTGGTTCGACCTGGACACCGTGCGGTTGTGGCGGCGAAACCCTCCGCGCGCCGGTGTGACGCGGCGTTGGCGGACGGCTACGCCCGCGGCTTCGTTCGGGCCGACCGCGCTCCACTGGGGTGAGGCTTGTTCAGGCGTCCGGAAGTGTCAGACCTGCTCGGTACGTTGGGTCGCGGGGGACCCTGACTCCAAGGGGACCCTTGCGTGAGCGCGCCCGAGTCCGTTCGCTCCACCGGCGTCCACGCGGGCACCCACACGCCCCCACGCACGACGAAGGGCGGCCAGGCCATCGGCCCAGCCGCCCCTGTCGGACGTTACGTCAGCGTCGTGCTCAGCCGCGCGCCTTGAGACGCGAGCGCTCGCGGCCGCGCAGGTTCGCGTCCAGCGTGACCTTGCGGACGCGGATGACCTCCGGGGCCACCTCCACGCACTCGTCGGACGCGCAGAACTCCAGCGCCTCCTCCAGCGAGAGCTTGCGGGGGCGGGCCAGGGTCTCCATCACGTCAGCCGTGGAGGAGCGCATGTTCGTGAGCTTCTTCTCGCGGGTGATGTTGACGTCGAGGTCCTCGGCGCGCGGGTTCTCGCCCACGACCATGCCCTCGTAGGCGTCGGCGCCCGGCTCCACGAAGAAGGTGCCGCGGTCGGCCAGCTGGATCATCGCGTAGGCGGTGATGGAGCCGGTGCGGTCGGCAACCAGGGAACCGTTGTGGCGGGTGCGGATCTCGCCGGCCCACGGGGCGTAGCCCTCGGAGACGGCGTTCGCGATGCCGGTGCCGCGGGTCTCGGTGAGGAACTCGGTGCGGAAGCCGATGAGGCCACGCGACGGAACCACGTAGTCGAGCTTGATGCGACCCGTGCCGTGGCCCGACATGTTCTCCATGCGGCCCTTGCGGTTGGCCAGCAGCTGCGTGACGGCGCCGAGGTGCTCCTCGGGACAGTCGACGGACAGGCGCTCGAACGGCTCGTGGATCTTGCCGTCGACCGTGTGCGTGACCACCTGCGGCTTGCCCACGGTGAGCTCGAAGCCCTCGCGGCGCATCTGCTCGACCAGGATGGCCAGCGCCAGCTCGCCGCGGCCCTGCACCTCCCAGGTGTCCGGACGCTCGGTCGGGAGCACCTTGACGGACACGTTGCCGACGAGTTCCGCGTCGAGACGGGCCTTGAGCACGCGGGCGGTGAGCTTCGTGCCGCCGTTGCGGCCGGCGAGCGGCGAGGTGTTCACACCGACGGTCATCGAGATGGCCGGCTGGTCGACCGTGATCCGGTCCAGCGGCACCGGGTTCTCGGCGTCGGCCAGCGTGTCACCGATGGTGATGTCGGAGATGCCGGCGATGGCGACCAGGTCACCCGCACGAGCGAACTCGGCCGGGACGCGGTCCAGCGCCTCGGTGATGAGCAGCTCGGTGATGCGGACCTTGACCGGCTCGCCGTCCTCACGGCACCACGCCACGGTCTCGCCCTTGCGCATCGTGCCCTGGTGGATGCGGCACAGCGCGATACGACCGAGGAAGGTCGAGGCGTCGAGGTTCGTGACGAGCGCCTGAAGCGGGCCGTCGACGTCGACGTGGGGAGCGGGGATGTGGTCGAGCAGCACCTGGAACAGGACGTCCAGGTTCTCCTCGTCCGGCTGGCCGCCGTCCTCGGGCTGGTTCAGCGACGCACGACCGGCGCGCGCGGAGGCGTAGACGACCGGCAGGTCCAGCACGGACTCGTCGGCGCCCACCTCGGTCGCGAGGTCGAGCAGCAGGTCGTGGGCTTCCTCGACGACCTCGGAGATCCGGGCGTCGGGACGGTCGACCTTGTTGACCAGCAGGATCACCGGCAGGCCGGCCGCGAGCGTCTTGCGCAGCACGAAGCGCGTCTGAGGCAGAGGGCCCTCGGACGCGTCGACCAGCAGGACGACGCCGTCGACCATCGACAGCGCGCGCTCGACCTCACCGCCGAAGTCGGCGTGGCCGGGGGTGTCGACCACGTTGATGATCACGTCGCCGTCCGGCGTGTGCCTGCGCACAGCCGTGTTCTTGGCGAGGATCGTGATGCCCTTCTCGCGCTCGAGCTCGCCGGAGTCCATGACCCGGTCGACGAGCTCGGCACGCGCGGAGAAGGCGCCGGACTGGCGCAGCATCGCATCGACCAGGGTGGTCTTACCGTGGTCGACGTGCGCGACGATCGCGACATTTCGCAGGTCAGTTCGCGTCTGAAGGGCAGACGCGGTGGCCGTGGGCACGCGGAACTCCTAGAGCTTCGAAGGCGTTGGAGGGGCTCGCGCCGGACACGTCGATGCGCAGGGCCGTTACCAATACTACCGGCTGCGTCGCCATTACCACACAAGACTGCCAGTGAACTGAGCCTCACCTACTCTAGCGAAACGTGTCGGAGTGGAGTGCAACCAGTGGGTAAAAAGCTCAAGAAGAAGTGCTGCCGGTCGAAGCCCCAGTGCAAGCGCTGCCCGGTCCCGTTCCTGCTCAAGGAGCGTGACAAGGCCCGCAAGAAGGCTGCGAAGAAGGCCGCGAAGGCAGCCAAGAAGGCGCTGAAGAAGGCCGCTTGAGCACCGCCGAGGTCCGCGCATATCTGGACAGGGCCCTAGAACTTCTCCAGCTTCACTCGATCGAGAGCGCTCAGGCCGACTGGCCCGCCCTGCGTGCCGAAGCTCACGTCGCCACCGCCTCGGCGAACGGGCCTGAGGACACCTACGAAGCGATCCGTCACGTGATCGCCACCCTCGGCAACCCGCACACCCACCTGATCACGGCCTCGTGGGCGGCCTCGCCTGCGAGGCGGACCGTTCCGACCGGTCGGTTGATCGGGCTGACCGGGCGGTTGGCCGGACCGACTGGCCAGTTGGTCGGACCAACCGGTCAGTTACCTGAGCCGACTGACCAGTTGGCCGGGCTGACTGGGCGGTTGGTCGAGCCGACTGAGCGGCCGGCCAGGGCGACTAACCAGCCGGCTGGGGCGACTGAGCGGTTGGCTGGAGCGACTAACCAGTTGGCTGGGCTGACTCACCGGTTGGCCAGGCTGACCAGACGGTTACTCGAACCAACCGGTCAGTTATCCGAACCAACCGGACGGTCAGTCGAACCAACCAGTCGGTCAGCTGAGCCAACCGGTCAGTTACCTGGACCAACCCGCCGGTCGCTCGGACCAACCAGCCAGTTACCTGGACCGACTGGCCCATCGACTGGACCAACCAGTCGGTTACTCGGACCAACCGGTCGGTCGACTGGGGCAACCGGGTGGTTGGTTCTGCCCGAGACCGACTCCCGCAACGGTGGGGCGTACGTCTCCGCCGGTCTCACCCTCCTGCGCGGCCTGATCGCGGGTGGACCGACCGGGTGGGTGGTGGACCTGCGCGGCAACCGGGGCGGCGACATGCACCCGATGCTCACGGTGGTCGCGCCGCTGCTCGGCGAAGGCGAGAGGGGCAGGTTCATCGGGCCGGACGGTGGCTCGTCGGGCTGGGGAGTCCGCCGCGGCCACGTCTACAACGGCGGGAGGACGGCGTTCCGGTGGCGAAGGATCCCGCCGGCGCGGACCGAACCGGTGGCGGTGCTCACCGACCGCCACACCGCGAGTTCGGGAGAGGCGGTGCTGATCTCGTTCCTGGGCGCGCGGAACATCCGGACCTTCGGCGAACCGACGGCCGGCTACGCGACGGCGAACCAGACGTTCAGGCTCTCCGACGGTGCCCGGCTCGCGATCACGACCGCGTACATGGCCGACCGCACGGGCCGGACGTACGGCAACGAGCCGATCGCCCCGCACGAGCCCGTGGGGAACCACGTAAAAAACCACGCGGAGAACCCAGACGGCACCCACGATCGCGTGCTCGACACCGCGATCGCGTGGCTCGCCGCAAGGCCCTAGTGCTGGAGCACGGCCTCGTTGAGCTTCACGAGTTCTGGCGCCGTCCGAGTCGCCTCGAACTCGCAGATCTCGTACTTCACCAGTTTCTGCTCGGCCCACGGGTCCGTGGCGAGCAGCGCCTCGAGCTTGCCCCGGGGCATGGGGCGCGTGATGATCACGCCGCCAGTCCTCGGCACTTGGCGCCCCGAGGCGAGGAACAGGCCTCGCTCGTACTGCTTCTCGACCCAGGCTCGGTGGTCGGGGAGGGCGTAGTCGATCTGTTCCAGTGGCGCGGCGTACTTCAGCAGCACGATGAACATCCTTCGACGGTAGCCCTATACTGGGCGACGTGCGCACTCTGAACGCCTTCTGGTGGGCCGCCTTCAGGCGGCCGGAGTAGCTGCGCGCAGAAACCACTGACGCGTACCCAGGCCGCCCCGACGGGCGGCTTTTTTGATGCGTTCGTCCCGGGGCGGTCCTAACGGAAGGACCACCACCATGATCCGGCTCTCCGCCATCACCCCGTCGGGCCAGCCCACCTTGGGCAACTACCTGGGTGCGCTGCGCACGTGGGCTCGTGAGGGCACCCACGAGGACGTGTACTTCATCAGCGACCTGCACGCGATGACGTCGTCGCACAATCCACAACGTCTGCGATCCCTGACGCGCGAACAGCTCGCCGTTCTCATCGCGTCCGGCATCGACCCGGCGAGCGTGTGCGTGCAGAGCGATCTGATCCGCGAACTGGGGGCGCTGAACTGGGTCCTCGAGTGCACCTGCACCTACGGCGAGGCCGCGCGGATGATCCAGTTCAAGGAGAAGTCGCTCGGCCGCGAGTCGGTGCGGCTGAGCCTGCTGACCTATCCGGTGCTGATGGCCGCGGACATCCTGTTGCAGGGCACCGCGGAGGTCCCGGTCGGCGAGGACCAGCTCCAGCACGTCGAACTGGCCCGTGCGCTCGCCCGCCGGTTCAACCACGCGTACGGCGACGCGTTCATCGTGCCGACCGCGGTGGTGCCGAAGGTGGGGGCGCGCATCAAGGACCTCTCGGACCCGGCGCGCAAGATGGACAAGTCGGCGCAGAACTCCGCGGGCGTCGTCTTCGTGCTGGACGAGCCGGACCTGGTGCGGCGCAAGGTCCGCAGGGCCGTCTCGTCCACCGACGGCATCGCGAACCTGGCCGAGATCCTCAGCTCCTGCACCGGGAAGGAGCCGGAGGACTACACGAGCAGGTTCTCCGAACTGAAGGACGTCGTGGCCGAAGCGGTGATCGAGGAGCTCAAACCCGTGCGCGACCGCACGCTGGAGCTCCTCGCCGACCCCGCCGAACTGGACAGGATCCGGGAGGCCGGTGCGGAACGGGCCCGCGACCGCGCCCAGCACCGGCTGAACGCGGCCCTGCGCCTGTCCGGACTCAGCTGAGGAGCGAGTGAAGGGCCGGCACCAGCACCCGGTCCGCCGGCAGCCAGTCCAGACCGGCCAGCTCGCCGACGGTGAGCCACCGGACAGCGTTGTGCTCCAACGCTTCCGGCTCACCGCCGGCGAGCTCGGCCGCGAAGATCCGCAGCACCAGGTCCTTCTTCAACGGCACGTCCGGCCCGATCTGCTCACCGACGACGACCGTCGCCCCGAGCTCTTCCACGCACTCGCGCACCAACGCGTCGGCGGGCTTCTCGCCGGGCTCGACCCGGCCGCCGGGCAGTTCCCACTGGCCCGCATGGCTTTCCGGGTAGGACCGCTGCTGCGCCAGCAACCGTCCATCCCGGACGATCGCGGCCCCCACGACGACCCGGGCCGTGCGCAGCTCCTCGCACCGCCGCGCGAGCAACGCCGAACGCTTCTCCAGCACCCGCAACGCCATGCCGCGCCCGACCGTCATGTCCGCGAACCACCCGACGACGCCGCGCACGGAGGTCCAGCCCACCCGGTCGATCACCATCGTCCCGGCCCCGGTCACGACGAGATCCGTGTGCAGCTCCAGGAAATCGCCGGAAGCAGACACACCGGACAGATCAACACGGGTGACCGTCAGCCGGACTCCGAACGGCCCGACGAGCACATCTCCCGGACACAGCAAGGGTCCTGGGACGCGAACCCCGAACCCCGTGATCAGCGACGTGTCCAACAGGGCACCCGCGACAGCGGAAACAGGCGCGTCGACCAGCGCCGACGCTCGCAACTCTGGCACCAGAGCTTGCTACCAGGACGGCCAGCGGATCTCCAAACGCGCACCACCGGCAGGTGACTCCGCGGCACGGACAGACCCGCCGCGCCGCCCGACGAGGTGCGACACCAGCGCGAGCCCCAGACCGAACCCGCCGGAGCGGCGCCCGCGGTCCTCCTCGACCCGGTAGAACCGGTCGAACACCTTCGTCCGGTGCTCGGCGGGGATCCCGTGCCCGTCGTCGTCCACGAGCAACCGCACGTCCCGCCCGACCGGCACCAGCGTCAGCGTGATCGTCGAGTACGCGTACCGGGCGGCGTTGCGCAGCAGGTTGTCCAGCACCAGCTCGACCTCGGACCGGGTGGCCGACACCAGGCACGCCGACGGCGGCGCGGTCAGCCGGACCAGCAACTCCGTGTCCAGCCGGGAGATCGCCGCCTCGGCCTCCAGCACGAGGTCCACCGCCTCCGCCCGCCCCGGCACCCCGGTGTCCGCCCGCGCCAGGATCAGCAGCGACTCCACCAGCGCGCTGAGCCGGATCGACTCCTCGACCACCGACTCCAGCACCTCGATCGAGAAGTCCGGATCCGGATGCGCCACCGCGACCTCGGCCTGCGCCCGCACCGACGCCACCGGCGACCTCAACTCGTGCGCCGCGTCGCCCGTGAACCTGCGCAACCGGTCAGAAGCCTCATCTCGCCGGGCAAGCAACCCGTTCAACGCCTCCGCCAGCGCCTGCAACTCGTCCCGCGCCAACGGCACCGGCAACCGTTCCCCGTGCGGCAGCTCCCCCGCCGCGACCCGCATCCGTTCGACCGGCCGCAACGACGACCGCACCGACAGCCACGTCGCGATCCCCACCAGCCCCGCCACCAGCACCGCCGCGAACGCCAGCCAGCGCGTGCCGAGCGTGTTGGCCTTCCCGTAGCCGAGCAACGTGCTCGCGTAGACCTCCAGGCGAGGCGACCCGTCCCCGGCGAACACCACCTGCCCGCGGAACCTGAGCGCGGACTCCCCCTCCATCCGCAGCACGGGCTCGCCGGACCTCAGGGCCCGGATGTCCTGCGCCGTCAACGGAAGCGGCGGCTGGCCGTCCACCGGCGTCCCGGACACGTCGAGCACCCGCGGCGGCGACTTCTCCAGTTCCTGGTCCACGGCGGTGATCTGGATCAGCCCGATCAACGCCGGCGCCAGCCCGGTGAACGCCAGCAGGCACAGCAACGCCACCCCCGTGGCCACCACGGTGATGCGGAAGCGCAACGTGCGCCGCAACCACCAGCGGCGAGGGTTCACTTGTTCCCCAGCGCGTTGTCGAGGTCAGGGGTCGACGCGATGTAGCCGTGTCCACGGATGGTCCGCACGACCTCGCCCGCCCCCACGGCGTCCAGCTTGCGCCGGAGGTACCCCACGTAGACCTCGACCGCGTTGCGAGTGGCGGCCTGCTCGTCTCCCCAGACGGTCCGCAGCAGCTCGTCCTTGGTCACCACGGACCCCGCCCGTGACGCCAGCACGTCGAGCACCGCGTACTCGCGCGGCGACAGCGACACGTCCTGCCCGGCCCAGCTGACCTCGCGCAGCCCGCGGTCGATCACCAGGTGCCCCAGCGTCAGCCTCCGGCGCGCCCCGCCACCGCGCCGCAGCAACGCCCTGACCTGCGCGACCAGCACCACGAAGCTGAACGGCTTGACCAGGTACCCGTCGGCGCCGAGGTCCAGCCCGTCGGCCTGGTCGACCTCGCCGTCCTTCGCGGACACCATCAGCACGGGCGTGCGCACCCCGTCGGCGCGCATGCGCTGCAGGATCCGGTACCCGGACAGCCCGGGCAGCATGATGTCGAGCAGCACCACGTCGAAGGCCCCGGTCAACGCGACCCGCAACGCCGTGGGCCCGTCGGAGGCGGTGACGACCTCCATGCCCTCCGCCGTCAGGCCGCGTTCCAACGCCCGACGCACGCCGACTTCGTCGTCCACGACCAGCACCCGAGGCTTCACGGGTCACAGCATGCCGCGCGTGACTCTCAGCCGCGCGCAAGATCTCAGCCGACTCTCAGAAAGCGCTCTGCGCGGAGCGCAAAACCGCAGGTGGGAGTAGTCTCAGCACCATCTCAGCAACCCACCACCAAGCTATGAGCACAAGCCCTTGGAGGAGGGGACCACTGATGAACAAGCGAAAGGTGACCCTGGCCGCTGCGGCGGCCGGAGTGATCACCGGAGCGACAGGCCTGAGCCTGCTCGCCATGCCGGCGGGTGCGGGCCAGCCGCCGTCCCTGCCTGATGTGTCCGCGGAAACGCTCGTCGAGCAGGTGCTGACGAGCAACCCGAGTGCGTTCGGCGGAACCGTGGAGGTCGACAACAAGCTCGGTCTCCCGTCGATCGCGGAGATCCCGCAGCTCGCCGACGGCAAGCACAGCGCGCGGATCTGGACGGACGGCAACGGCAAGTTCCGCGCCGCCCTGCCGAACGGCCAGTCCGAGCAGACCATCGTCGACGACGGCACGACCACGTGGTCGTGGAACTCCGCCGACAACGAGGTCACCAAGTCCGAGCACAAGGCCGACCAGCCGAAGCCGGACGCGGGCAAGGCCGAGACGATGGACCCGGCCGCGGCGGCCAAGCAGGTCGTCGGGCTGACCAAGGAGTTCAGCGACATCAGCGTCGACGGCACCGCGCGAGTCGCGAACCGTGCCGCCTACGAGCTCGTGCTGACCCCCAAGGCCAGCGAGAAGACCCTGATCCGCGAGGTGCGGATCGCGGTCGACTCCGAGCTCAAGATGCCGCTGCGCGTCGCCGTGCTGACCAACGGCACGAGCGAGCCGGTCGGCCTGGTCGGCTTCAGCGAGATCAACGTCGGCCCGCAGGACTCGAAGCTGTTCGAGTTCACGCCGCCCGCCAACGCCAAGGTCACCACGCCGGAGGCCAAGGAGGAGAAGGGCCGCGACCGCATGCCCGAGATGGGCATCGAGCAGGCACTGCAGGGCAAGGACCCGCAGATCTTCGGCACCGGCTGGGACACCGTCGTCGGCGCGAGGATTCCGGCGGAGGCCATGACCCAGGTGCCCGCCGAGGCGCAGGGCATGGTCGACCGGTTCACCAAGAAGGTGAGCGGTGCCTGGGGTAGCGGCAAGATCTTCAACACGAAGGTCGCCACGGTCCTGATCGCCGACGACGGCCGTGTCGTCGCGGGCGCCGTGCCCGAGCAGGTCCTGTTCGACACGATCGGACAGGTGAAGTGACCACCTCGACCAGCGCGCCGGTGACAGCGCCGTCGAAACACGCTGTCGCCGCGCGGACCAAGGGTCTGCGCAAGGAGTACGGGAGCACGGTCGCCGTGGACCGCGTCGACCTGGAGCTGCCGGAAGGTGCCGTGCTCGGCATGCTCGGGCCCAACGGGTCCGGCAAGACGACCACGATCCGGATGCTGCTCGGGTTGGTCCGCCCCACGCAGGGGGAGATCGAACTGCTCGGCCAACGTCTTCCCGACGGAGCCGAGCAGGTGCTGCCGCACGTCGGCGCGCTGGTCGAGGGTCCGGGGTTCCACCCGTTCCTGAGCGGGCGGGAGAACCTCGTCAGGTGTGCCGCGTTCGAGCCTCTGCTGCCGCGCAAGGAGATCAAGCAGGCGGTGGAGGACGCGATCGAACGCGTCGGGCTCGCGCAGGCGGCCCACCGCAGGTACCGGGGGTACTCGCTCGGCATGAAGCAGCGTCTCGGCCTGGCCGCGGCGCTGCTCGTGCCGCGCAAGCTCGTCGTCCTCGACGAGCCGACCAACGGCCTCGACCCGGCCGGCACGCGGGAGATCCGCAAGATCATCGCGGACCTGCACGCGTCCGGCAGCACGGTGATGGTGTCGAGCCACCTGCTCAGCGAGGTCGAGGCCACCTGCACGCACGTCGCCGTGCTGCACCGGGGAACCGTTGTGGCGCAAGGAGAGCTGACCGAACTGCTGCAGGCGGGCGGTTCGGCGCTCCAGGTGATCACACCGGACGTCGAGAAGGCGCTGAGCGCGTTGCGGCAGGCCAAGATCTCCGCCCGGCCGCTCGGTGACGGCCTGCGGGTCGAGCTCGCGGGGACGAGCGCGCCGCAGGTGATCGAGACGCTCGTGCACGGAGGCGCCCAGGTCTACGAGGCGACGCGCTGGAAGACCGGTCTGGAGGAGCTGTTCGCGCGGCTCACCGAGGCCGAGGAGGCCGAGCGCGGAATGTCCGCTGTGGACACTCTGGACGGGGGACGGCGATGATCACGCGTCAGTTCGGCTCCGAGGTGCGCTGGATGCTGCGCAGGCCGCGGACCCTCATCGGGTTGTTCGGCCTGATCCTCGTGCCGATCATCATCAGCTTCGGCATCTGGACGGCCGGCGAGGACGGTGGCGGCGGTCCTGGCCTCGCCGCGATCATCGAGGGCAACGGCATGGTCGTGCCGATCTTCACGTTGTTCCTGTCGCTCAACCTGTTGCTGCCGCTGGTGGCGTCGATCTGGGCGGCGGACGGCCTGGCGGGCGAGGCCCAGCACGGCACGTTGCGCGGCCTGCTGGTCGCGCCGGTGTCCCGCGTGCGGCTGCTGTTCGTGAAGCTGTTCGGGCTCACCGCGATGTCGCTGCTGGCCGTCACGCTGATGGCCGTCGTCGGCATCATCGCCGGCACCGCGTTCCTCGGCTCCGACGGCATGGCGACGTTGTCCGGCACCACCCTCTCGACCGGAGAGGGCCTGGTGCGCATCGGTTTGTTCATCCTGCTGGTGACGTTCCAGATGGTGTCGATCGGCGCGGTCGCCCTCGCCGTCTCGTCCGCCACCGAGCACCCGCTGGTGGTGCAGGCGGCGACGATGGTGACGATCATCGTGTTCCAGGTGCTGGGGCAGTTCTCGTCACTGGACTGGCTGCACCCGTTCCTGATCACGACCGGATTCCCCGGGCTGATCGACGTGATGCGCGACCCGATCCCGTGGGGGCAGATCGGCGACAGCACGTTGCTCGCCGGGTGTTACCTGCTGATCGGCACCGGGCTGGCGGCGATCCGCCTGGTCACGAAGGACAGCTAGCAGCTTGTCCGCGTAAGGCCGGCGTTGCTCGCCGGTGGCGAATCCCGGCAGCGGCTTCGACCCGTAGAGGTCGTCGCCCTGGTACCGCGGGATGACGTGGATGTGGAAGTGCCACGCGTCCTGGCCACCGGCGGGCTCGTTGTGCTGACGGGTGGAGATCCCCTCGCAGCCGTACGCGTCCCGCATCGCGATGGCGATCTCGCGGACGACGTCGTGCACGGCGTGGCCGTACTCGGCGGGCAGGTCGTAGATGTTCTCGTGGTGCTCGTTGGGGATCACGATGACGTGGCCGCGGTTGTTGGCCCACCAGCCGGACGCGACGAACGCCGTGGCTCGTTCGGTGCGCAGCACGACGTCGTTCTGGCTGTCGATCTCGGTCTCCCCGCCGGCGAGCAGGAAGCAGAACGGGCACTCGTACCCGTCCGGGGCGTGGCTGATCACCGCCGGAACCCGCCCTCGCTGTTGAGCACCTGTCCGGTGATCCACGCGGCGTCGTCGGTGCACAGCCAGGAGATCAGCCGGGCGGCGTCGTCCGGCTGGCCCCAGCGCTTCGCCGGCATCCGCTCGTTCACGAAGTCGGTCAGCCCGGGCCCGGCCCAGCCGGTGTCGGTCGGGCCGGGGTTCACCGCGTTGACGGTGACGCCCCGGTCCGCCAGCTCGTGCGACAGCGTCGCGACGATCGCCGCCAGCGCCCCCTTCGAGGCCGCGTAGGCGATCTCACCGGGCATCGGGCCGAGGTTCTGCCCGGACGTCAGGAACACGACCCGTCCGCCGCCGGTGCTGGTCCACTGGCGGGCAAACGCTTGCGCCAACAGGATCGACGAGCGGGTGTTCACCGCGTAGTGCTCGTCGAGCATCGCCGCGTCCAACGAGCCCAACGGACCGTCGCCGCCAGACCGCGCGTGGTTGCACACCAGGACGTCGACACGTCCGCAAGCCTCGACAGCCGCGGCCATCAGCTCGTCCGGCGCGTCCGGCCGGGCCAGATCCACACCCAGGCCTTGAGCGCCGAGGTCCGCCAGCACCTCGTCCACCGAGTCCGCGCCCCACGGCTGTGCGGCGTCGTGTGCGACGTGGTGCTGCACGAACAGATCGAAGCCCAGGCCACGAAGCCGGGACGCGATCGCGTAGCCGATGCCCTGCCGCCTGCTCACGCCCGTGACGAGCGCGACCCGTCCCTCATGAAGTCCCATAGGGCTCCATGACTACCCGACGCGCGCGACGCCGTCCAAGTCAATTGCGAGCCGCACGCGGTCCCCCACGGACACCGGACCGACGGCCTCGTACTCCTCGCCGCCGATCTCCACGAGCAGCCGCACGTGATCGCGTCGGTGCACCCGCTCCAGCACGGTGCCCTCCAGCAGGCCGTCGGAGTCGACCCGGAGCGCGGTGGCCCGCAGCCCGACCCGTTCCACGTCCAGCCCGACGAACGAACCGGGCACGAACTTGTTGCAGCCCAGGAACTTCGCCGTCTCCACGTCCACGGGTGACGACCACACCTCGGCCGGCGGCCCGACCTGGACGATCCGGCCGCGCGACATGATCGCCACGCGATCGGCCAGCGTGAACGCCTCGTCGTGGTCATGCGTCACCACGAGAGCCGTGGTCGCGGCCTCCCGCAACAACCGGGCCAGGTCGACCGCGAGCTGTTCGCGCAACGCCCGGTCCAGCGCCGACAGCGGTTCGTCCAGCAGCAGCAACCGAGGCGACGGCGCCAAAGCCCGTGCCAGCGCGACTCGTTGCTGCTCACCGCCGGACAGCTGCGTCACCCGCCGGTCGGCATAGCCTTCGAGGCCGACGAGTTCGAGCAGCGACAGCACTCGCTTGTCCCGCGCCTCGCGCTCGACCTTCTTCATCCGCAGGCCGAAGGCCACGTTCCCGGCGACCGTCCGGTGCGGGAACAGCTGCCCGTCCTGGAAGACCAGCCCGAACTCGCGCCGGTGCACCGGAACGCCGGCCAGGTCGGCGGAGTCCCAGCGGACCGCGCCGGCGGACGGCTTCTCCAGCCCCGCCACGGTGCGCAGCAACGTCGACTTCCCGCACCCCGACGGCCCGAGCAACGCCACGACCTCGCCGTCCGCCACCGACAGCGACACGTCCGACACCGCGGCTGTCTGTCCATAGCGGACGGTGATCGAGTCCAGTTCCAGCGCCATCAGAACTCCCCGCTGCTCGGTACGCGCAACCGTTCGATCAGCAGCACGCACCCGACCGTCACGACCATCAGCAGCGCGCACGCCGCGTAGGCCATCTGGCTGTTCAACTCCCCCGGCCGCGACATCAGCCGCGCGATCACCACCGGCAGCGTCGGCGCGTCCGGACGGGCCAGGAAGCTCGTCGCCCCGAACTCGCCCAGCGCCACCACGTACCCGAACCCGGCCGCCGCCACCAAAGACCGCCCGACCAGCGGCAGGTCCACTTCACGCCACACCCGGAACGGTGAGGCGCCCAGCGTCGCCGCCGCCTGCCGAAGCCGTTCGTCGACGGCCCGCAGCACCGGCAGCACCATCCGCACGATCAACGGCGTCACCACCAACGCCTGCGCCAGCGGTACCAGCAACGGCGAGGTGCGGAAGTCGCCGGGCAGCGCGTCCATCGTGATCAGGTAGCCGAAGCCGACCGTCACCGCGGACACCCCGAGCGGCAGCATCAGCGCGGTGTCGAGCACCTCGGACACCCGGCTCCCGGACCGCCGCAACCCGACCAGCACCACCGCCGAGAACACCCCGACCACCAATGCCACGAGCGTCGCGTCGAAGGCCGTCCGCAACGAGTTCACCGCGGCGTCGATCCCGGTCACCGCCAGCGTGCCGCGGTCGCCACGGGAGTTCAGCGCCACGTACCCGGCGAAACTCCATCCGTCCCGAGTGGACAGTGACCGCGTCACCAGCCCGACCACCGGCGTCAGCAACGCCACCACCACGGCGAAGGCGGCGAACACCACGTACCACTCGCCACCGGACGGCCGCCGCGCCAGCTCTTCCCTGCCCCGCAACGCCAGCGCGGTCTCGCGCCGGCGCCGGGCCAGAGCGCCCAGCACCAGAACCGCGAGCACGGCGAGGAACTGCAACAACGACAGAGCCGCCGCCCCGGACAGGTCGAACAACTCGACCGTCCGCAGGTAGATCTCGGTCTCCAGGGTCCGGTACCGCGACCCGCCCAGCACCAGCACCACGCCGAAACTCGTAGCGCAGAAGAGGAACACGACCGCCGCGGCCGAGCCGATCGCCGGTGCCAACGCCGGCAGCACCACCGACACGAACGCGCGCGGACGCGAAGCTCCCAGAGCCCGCGCCGCGTCCTCAGCCCGTCGATCGGTGTGGGCCCACAGCCCGCCCACGGTTCGCGCGACCACGGCCACGTTGAAGAACGCGTTCGCCAGCACGATCGGCAACACCCCGCCGTCCGGCCAGAACGTCCGGAAAGCCAGGCCCACCACCACGGTCGGCAGCACGAACGGCACCATCACCGCGGCCCGGATCACGCCGAGCCCGCGGATCCGGCACCGTGCCAGCACGAACGCCAGCGGCATCCCGGCGACAACTGCCACGACCGTCGACGCCAGCGCCTGGCCCAGCGTGAACCCGACGAGTTCCCAGGTGTCGCTGTCGGCGAGCGCGGAGGCCACGCCACCTTCGCGCAGCCCGAGCGACACGATCGCCAGCACGGGCCACGCGAAGAACAAACCCAGGAAGGCCAGCGGCAACAGCGCCGCCGCCGACCACCCCGTGCGGGAACTCAGCCCTGCACGAGCTTGCGCCACTGCTCGACCCACGCTTCGCGGTTGTCCTTCACCTTGTCCGCGGGAAGCGACTGCGGTGAGGACGGCAACGGCGCGTCCTTGGCCCAGGACTCGGGCAGCGCGACACCCTCACGCGACGGGTAGACGTACATCTGCTCGGCCACCTGGGCCTGGAACTTCTCGCCCAGCAGGAAGTCGAGGACCTTCTGCGCGTCGGCGGAGTTCTTGGCGCCGGACAGCACACCCGCGTACTCGACCTGGCGGTAGCAGGTGTCCAGCACGGCCTTGGTCTTGCCGCCCTCGGCCGACGGCGACGACGCGTACGACACGACGATCGGCCGGTCGCCCTTGGTGGCGGAGAACTCCTGGTTGTAGGCCTCTTCCCAGCCGCTCACGACCTTGACGCCGTTGGCCTTGAGCTTGGTCCAGTAGTCCTGCCAGCCGTTCTCGCCGTACTTGGCGATCGTGCCGAGCAGGAACGCGAGACCGGGCGAGGACGTGGCCGGGTTCTCGACGACCAGCTTGTCCTTGAACTTCGGGTCGGCCAGGTCGTCGTACGACTTCGGCTCGACGCCGCCGAGCTTGGCCGGGTCGATGTTCAGGCACACGTCACCGACGTCGACGGCCTGCAACCGGTTCGTGTCGTCGGCCTTGTACCGCTGGGCGCCCTTCGAGGCCTCCGGCGAGGCGTACTCGGCGAACACGCCCTCCGACAACGCCCGCGAGGCGAACGTCGAGTCGACGCCGAACGCGACGTCGCCGATCGGGTTCGCCTTGGTGAGCACCAGCTTGTTCGTCAGCTCGCCCGCGTCACCGCTCGCGATCTGCTTCACGGTGATTCCCGAGGACTTCTGGAACTCCTCCAGCACCTCGGGTTTCACGACGAACGAGTCGTGCGTCACCAATGTGACCTCGTGCGTCTGCGGCGCGGTCGAAGTACCGGCCGAACAACCGGTCAACGCCAGCGCAGCGACAACAGCAAAAATCCTTCTCACGTCAAATCTCTCCCTACGCCGGTATGACCCGGATCAGGTGGACGGTCGAGGGCTTGCGAGCCCTCCTCTCAGCCCGGCGCTTCACCGGACTCCCGTGGCAACGCGCAGCCTACGTGACGTGGTGGGACGATCAGGGCATGGCCGAGCTGTTGAGCGACGATCAGCTGAACGACGTGCTGCCCAAGCTGCCCGACTGGAGTGCCCAGGACGCGGCGCTGGTCCGGACCGTGGAGCTGGCGAGCTTCTCCCACGCGATCATGGTCGTGAACCGGATCGCGGAGATCGCCGAGAACGACAACCACCACCCGGACATCGACATCCGCTACAAGACGCTGACATTCCACCTGAGCACCCACTACAAGGGAGGAATCACCGCGCTCGACGTGTCCCTCGCCGAGGAAATCGACGGGGTCCTGGACGCGATGAGCTGATTCGGTCAAGATGTGCGCTGCCGCCGCCCGCGGATATGAGAGGGAACACCCTCATGCGGTTGCGCACATCACTTTTCATCTTGGTTCTGACCGGGACACTTACCGCGATTCCGACCGCGGCTCAGGCCGTGCCGTGTGCCGTGACGGACACGATGATCAAGGCCAGTGCCACCTGGGTCATCAAGGGATCCGACCTCGCGGCGAACACCTGGTCCAACGCGAGCTTCCACGTCGGCAACCTCGCCCAGGTGCGAACCACCGGGATCAGCAACCACAAGACGTGGCCGTGGGTGCAGGCGAACAAGTACCTGCTGCCGCTGGACCCGGCGAACCCCTTCGCCCCGGACGCCCAGTCGACCGGTGAGCCGTACCTCGACGTGGCGTTCTTCCACCCGGAGCCCGAGGTGCTGCAGCCGTTGCGCGACAACCTGCGCGCCCAGGTGCAGGACGGGAAGACCGGCTACTGGCGCTCGCCGGACGCGCTGAACATGGCGCTGCCGTCGTTCACGCGCATCGCCGTGGCCGACCAGGACCAGGCCATGCTCGACTACTCGTTCAAGTCGTACCGCAGCCTCAAGGCCCGGACGTTCAACGAGTTCACGGGTCTGTGGAGCCTGAACGTGCAGACCAACGGCTGGGCCGTGCAGGGCCTGGCCAAGGCGATGCTCGCGCTACCGGCCGACCACCCGTACCGCGCCGAGTACGCCAAGACGCTGCGCAAGAGCGTGCAGACGCTCAGGTTCCTGCAGCGCCACGACGGCTTCTGGGGCAGCACCGGCAAGGACTCCGCCGCCACCGCGATGATCACCTACGCGATCGCCGCCGGCATCAACGCGGGTGTGCTCGACCGGGAGACCTACCTGCCGCACGTGCAGAAGGGCTGGCAGGCCCTCCTGACCGCGCTGGACGCCGACGGAACGCTGGGCTGGGTCGCGGCCCGCAACTCCTGGAAGCCCGCCTCAGCCGGTGACACCGGTGGGTTCGCTGTAGGGAGCTTCCTCATCGCGGGACAGCAGCTCGTCCCTCTGACGCCGGGTTGCTAGGCCGATCGCGACGAGCGTGAGCAGGCCCGTGGCCGGATAGCCCCAGCCGAGCGCCACGAAGACCCACGGCCGCGGGAAGTCCCAGATGTTCGGCTGGGCGAGCAGCAGGAACGAGATCAGGTAGCCGCCGGTCAGCAGCACCCACAGGCCGGCGGTGATCTTGCACAGGAGGTGTCCGCCCTCGTAGATCAGCCACAGGAGGGCGGGCACCATCCACACCCAGTGGTGGCTCCACGAGATCGGCGAGACCAGCAGGCCGAGCATCTGGACGCTGACGATCAACGCCAGCACGTCCTTGGTCTTGCTGACCGCGAACCACGTGAGCGCGGCCGCGACGAGCACGGCAACGATGTAGATCGGCCCGGTCTTCACGTCGTACCCGACCGTGCGGCTCAGGGCGCCGCGCATCGACTGGTTGATCGCGCTGCCGACCGGCCCGACGCGACTCGCGTCACCGAGCAGCTGGAACCAGAACTTGTCCGACTGGGACGGTGAGATGGCCCACCCGATGCCGTACACCACGACAAAAGCGACGAACGACCACACAGCGGCCATCCACCGGCGCTGAATCAGGAAGTACAGCCCGGAAATGGCGGGCGTGAGCTTGAT
This sequence comes from Lentzea sp. NPDC092896, assembly GCF_044754905.1. Taxonomy (NCBI): domain Bacteria; kingdom Bacillati; phylum Actinomycetota; class Actinomycetes; order Pseudonocardiales; family Pseudonocardiaceae; genus Lentzea; species Lentzea sp. NPDC092896. The sequence continues at coordinate 280,046 of NZ_JBIVPX010000006.1, read as the reverse complement.
GCCCGCGGCGAAACCGACACCGGCGCCGCCGACCCAGTTGCGCGCGCTGGCGAGCGTGCCGATCAGGATCGCGACCAGCACGAGGTTGATCTGGCCGTAGTTGAGCGTGGTGCGGACCGGCTCGATCCACAGCGTCAGCGCGGTCCACATCATGGCGCGGCGCGGGTCCTGCAGCTTCAGCAGCTTCAAGCTGGTGCGCACGATGTAGTAGAGGCAGCCCAGGCAGAGCAGCTGCCAGATCCAGCGCGACGCCTCCCACGGCACCCAGCTCATCGGCGTGAAGATCGCGGCCGCGAACGGCGGATAGGTGAACGGCAGCGGGAACACGTCCGCGTACTGGTCGAGCCGCCACTCGTAGAGGTCACCGGAGAACAGGTGCGGCGACCCGTTGCGGTACACCAGCAGGTCGATCATGGTCATCTTCGCCTGGAACGCGACCATGAAGAGGTGCCCGGCGACCGACAACGCGAGCAGCCACGGTGCTACGGAGAGCACACGCGCTTCCACAGCACGGAGTTTCACCCCGAAAACGTTACCCGAGGCAACGAAACGGGGTACCCCGGCGTCATTAGGACGGGAGAGATCGCAAGAGGGAGTTTTCTGGTCATGTCTGTTGATCTTGTAGTTGCCGCTGTCGCCGCTCTGGCCATGCTGGGGGTCGCGTTCGGAGTGTTCGCCGCTGCCGCACGCGCTAAGAACAACGTGTAAGAGCTTGTGAGACAAGCAGAAGGGGGAGCCTCCACAAAGGAGGCTCCCCCTTCACCGTTTCCGAGGGGAGGAACGGTGACTTGGTGCGCGTTTAGAAGTAGTGCGCCCGTCCGCCGATCGGCTTGCCGACCGCGCCCAACACGGCGAGGATCGCGCCGATCACCAGGAGCACGACTCCCAGGGTCGTCAGGATGCTGATACCCATCAGCCACCCGACGACAAGCAGAATGAGACCGAGGACGATCATGACACCTCCAGGTGGGGAATCCTTTTCTGGATTACCCCACGGGGGTCGGTACAAACCTCGCTTCATACATTCGTCACCGATGCAATCAGCTCCCGCACCTCAGCGGCTTCGGCCCGGCCGAACTCCTCGTACAGCGCCAACGCCTCGGTGAGCTGCTCCCGGGCCGCGGCGGGTTCCCCTGCCGCGATGTGCGCCCTTGCCAGACGAACGATCCCGTCCCCCAGAGCCTGGCGGTGCTCCATCGCCCGCAGCACCTCGACGGATGCGTGGTAGTTCTCCACCGCCTCCGCGTACCGGCCCAGTTCCAGATGAACGTCCCCCAGCGTCTCGAAGTTGTTCGCGTGTGGCATGACCTGGCGTTTCGACTCGAAGAACAACGCTTTCGCTTCCAGGCAGAGCTCGATCGCGCGCTCCTGGTCACCGGCCAGGTGATGAGCCCTGCCATACGCTTCGAGGTAGCAGGCTCGCTGATAATCGCTCAGCTCGGCGATCCTCGGGTGCACGCGACTCAGGATCTCCAGGCCGCGATCGGCCTGCCCCAGTTTCTCGTACACGTGTGCCAGCCCGCGGGAGACGTCAGCCTGCCCGTTGACGTTGGCCCCCTCCTCCTCGAATCGCAGAGCCGACTGCAGGTGGAGCTCTGCCTCGAAGAACATCTTTTTCGAGATGTAGACCCCTCCGAGCGAGCGGTGGAGACGCGGCTGCCCGAGCATGTCGTTCCGTCGTCGTGCGGCGTCCAGCGCGAGCAACTCCGTTTCCTCGGCGTCAACCAGCATTCCTGAGCGCAACAGGGGCAGATGCAGCGTGTAGCCCAACCGCCACACGAGGTCGTCCGCGCCTGCGGCCACCATCTCTCTCAGGACGCCCAGCAACACCGGGTACTCGACCCGGAACCACTTCCTCGCCGCCTGGGTGTCCGGCATCGGGACGATCACGGCCGCCGGCGACGGCGGTGCCAGTGGCGTCCAGCTGATCTTGACCTCGATCCGCAGGTTCGCGTCCAGCGAGGTGTGCAGGTAGTGGTCGAACATCCGCTGCTGCGCATCGGCCTGCGATTCCCGCGACAACTCGCTGAAACGCTCGGCGGCGTAGTCCCGCAACAGGTCGTGCAGCAAGAACCGGCCGGTGTGCGTGCGGGTGACGAGACTGCCCGCCACCAGTTCGTTCAGCGCACTCACTGATTCCGCTCGTGGCACCGCGGCGAGGCTCGCGGCGGCCTCGACCGTGAACTCCGGGCCTGGATGGCCGCCGAGCATCACGAACAACCGGGCAGCGGCCTCGCTGACGGACCTCAGCGACCAGGAGAAGACGTGGCGGACGCCGGTGGTGGGGTCGTCGATGTCGAGCGCGTCGAGCCGTTCCTCCTCCAGCTCTTCCGCGAGTGCGGTGAGCGGGTCGCCGTAGGCCGCGCGGGCGGCCACGATGCCCAGCGCCAGCGGCAGGCCCGCACACCGTTCGACCAGCCGCGCGACGGCGTCCGGCTCGGCCGCGATCCGTGCTGTGCCGATCCGTTCGGTCAGCAGGTCGGTGGCGGCCCGCTCGTCCATGACGTCCAGCGCGACGGGCTTGGCGCCCTCGCGCGCGACGAGTCCGCTCAGGCGGTTGCGGCTGGTGATCAGCACCAGGTTCCCGGCCCCGCCGGGCAGCAACGGCCGCACCTGGTCGACGTCCTTGGCGTTGTCCAGCACCACCAGCACCCGGCGCCGCGCCAGCAACGACCTGTACTCGGCGATCACCGCCTCGTCCGACGTCGGCAGCTCCTTCGCGGGCACGCCGAGTCCTGCGAGGAAGTCGCGGGCCACCGCGATCGGGTCGAGAGGCTCGGCTCGGACGTCGAAGCCGCGCAGGTTGACGTGGAGTTGCCCGTCCGGGAAGCGCTCGGCGACCTGATGTGCCCACTGCACCGCGAGCGCCGTCTTGCCGACACCACCGATGCCGTTGATCGCGGAGATCAGCACGGGTTCGTCTGGGCGCGTCCTGACCATCTCGGTCAGCTGCTCCAGCTCGTGCTCACGGCCCGCGAAGTGCGGATAGGCGGGCGGCAGTTGCCGGGGCACGATCGGCGAGACGGGCACCTCGCCGCTGAGGACCTGCGCGTGCGCCTCGCGCAGCCGTTGGCCGGGGTCGACGCCCAGCTCGTCGGCGAGCCGCTTGCGGATCTCCTGGTAGGCCGAGAGCGCCTCGGCTTGCTGGCCCGCGCGGTGCAGCGCGAGCATCAGCTGAGCCCAGAACGTCTCGCGCAACGGGTGTTGCCGCACCAGCGACCACAGCTCCGGCACCAGCAGGTCGGCCGGCCGGGCCAGGTCCTCGTCGATGCGGCGTTCGAGCGCGACGACCTGCTCCTCGACCAGTCGCGGCACGTCGTCGCGGTGCAGCGACTCGGACGTGACGTTGCCCAGCACCGGACCGCGCCACAGCTCCAGCGCGGCACGGTGCTCGCCCCGCGCGGCGAGCTCGCGGAATCGGGCGAGATCGAGCTGTCCGGGAGCGGCCTCGGCCAGGTAGCCGTTCGACGACGTGCGGACGCAGTTGGCGGCGCCCAGCGACTGCCGCAGCCGCAGCACGACGGTCTGCAACGTCTTGTGCGCGCGGCCGGCGGCGGGCGGCTCGCCGTCCCAGACCCGTTCGACCAGCTCGTCCACCGACACGAACTCGTTGGCGCGCAACAACAGCGTGGCGAGCAGCACCCGGCCGCGGCCGGCGGGAACAGCCACCGGCTCGCCGTCGAGCAGCACTTCCAACGGCCCCAGAACGCGGTACTCGGCAGTCACGCGGGCGAACCTACCGGTACGCCGCAGTCCCGGTAGGCATTGGCGGCCAACGCTTCCGCGGCCTGCGCGCCTTCCTCGTCCCCCAACGCACGGCGCACGGTCGCGAGCACTTCGTGCGACTGTCCTTCCAGATACCGCTGGCGGTGCCGCTGATGTGTGGCGACTGCCTCTTCCGCGCACGACAACGCTTCCGAAAGCTCGCCCATCGCAAGGTGGAGCAACGAGCGCTCGCTGAGCAGCACTCCTTCTCCCTCGAGCGCGTAAGCGACACCGGCCCGGAGTGCGCGGGCCTCGTTCAGATGGCTCGCTGCCCGCTCGAGCTCGCCGAGTTTCCGGTACGCCCGCGCAGCCGAGCAATGCGCGGTGAGCCGATATGCAGGAACCGCGGAGTCCTCACCCGTGAGCCTCAGGCGGACCATGGCGGCGGCCAGCGCGTCCCCGTGCGCACCGCAGTGGTCCATCACGTCTTCCAGCGCATGCCAGACGTGGAACTCCTCCTCCATGCCGACCCTGTGCCGCGCTTCTTCGAGGATGTCGAGCAAGAGGTCGAAAGCCTCGTCGACCCTCCCGAGTGCCAGGTCGATCTTGACGACGGAGGTGGCGCCGATGGAGACGCGCAGGGGGTTTCCCAGCTCGGCCAGTAGCGCGAGGTACAACTCGTAGTGCGCTCTGGCATCGGCGAACCTGCCCAGATCCAGACAGGTTGTGACCAGACTGTCGTGAGTGATCAGGCGAACGGCAGGTGAGTCGGCCAGCTCCAGCACCCTGAGCAGCGCCTGTTCGGTGGCCGGGTAGTCGGACAGCGCACACCAGAGGCTGGCGAGGGTCTGCAGGACCAACGCCTGCCCCTCGGTCGAACCCGTCCGCTCATGGATCGCAAGCGCCTGCCGCAGGTGTTCTGCTGAGTCGTCCAGGTCGCCCGCGATCCGGGCCATCGCGCCGGCGTTGCCGTGCGCGCTCGCCTGGATCGCCAGGTCACCCTCCTTGACGCCGATGCCGAGCGCTTCCCGCGCGAGCTGCATCGCCCCCGCGAAGTCCCCCTGGCAGAAGCGGTAGATGGAGCAGCCCAGGTCCGAGCCGGCGACCAGCAGGTCATCGCCGGACGCACGGCTGGAGCGATCCCGGATCTCACACAGCACCGACCAGTTCGCGTCTTCACGAACTTCGTAGTAGAAGCCGTTGAGCACGGCTCCGAGCTCGGCCACCAGCCGGTGATCGCCCCGCTCGCTTGCGACGAGCACCGTCTGGAGGAGGTTCGAGTGCTCGGCGTTCAGCCACGCGAACGCCTCGTCCGTGCTCTTCAGCACCACGTCGGGCAGCGGGGTCGTGACTGCCGCGAGCGGGTACTTCCGCTGGTCCGGGAACAGCAGTTCAGCGGCGTCGTAGGTCATGCGGCGGTAGAAGTCGTACAGCCACCCGATGGCCTCGTCGGCCTCCTCGCTCGTGCACCGTTCCCTCGCGTACACCCGCAGCAGGTCGTGCAGGGCGAAGCGGGTGCCGCGCTGTTCGACGAGGTGCACGCCGACCAGGTGGTTGAGGTGGCGGCGGGCGTTGGGCAGGCCGGCGATCACGGCGGCGTCGTTGGCGGTGAAGTCCGCGCCGGGCAGCAATCCCAGCCGGCGCAACACCATCCGCGTCTCCTCCGGCAGCGAGGAGTAGCTCTCGTCCAGGACGACGCTGACCGCGGCGGCGGGATCGCCGGGCACCGCGAGCTCGCCGAGGCGGTCGTCGTCGAGCTGCGCGACCTTGTCCGCGATGGTCATCGCGTCCGGGGAGGACAGGTCGGCGGCCGCGATGCGCAGCGCGAGCGGCAACCCGCCGCACAACCGCACCAACGCGGCGGCGGCCTCTGCCTCGGCCCGCACCCGGTCCGCGCCGAGCACCCGCTCCAGCACGCGCGTTCCGTCGTCGTCGCTCAGCACCGGGAGCCGCAGCAAATCGGCGTCGTGCAGGGCGAGTCCACGCAGGTCGCCTCGGCTCGTCACGATCGTCAGCGCGCCGGCGGACGCGGGCAGCAGCGGGCGCACCTGCTCGGCGTTCGCGGCGTTGTCCAGCACCAGCAACAACTTCCGGTCCGCCACGAGCGACCGGTAGAGCGCCACCTGTTCGTCCAGACCGGCCGGCGCGGAGTCGGCGCCCAGCGCTTTGAGCACGAGGGTCAGGGCTTCCTGCGGCGGCATGGCCCGCACCGGATCCTGACCGCGCAGGTGCACGAAGATCTGGCCGTCCGTGAACCGCTCGCTGATCCGATGGGCCCAGTGCACGGCCAGGGAGGTCTTGCCGACGCCACCTGTGCCCGCGATGGCCAGCACCTTCGCCCCGCTGGCCGCCAGCCGTGCCACGTCGCCCTCGCGCCCGGCGAAGGTGGCGAGATCCGGTGGCAACTGCCTCGGCGTGACGCGCTTCTCCTTCGGCGGCGCGACCTCTCCGCGCAGGATCTGCTCGTGCAACTCGCTCAGCGCGGGCGCCGGGTCGATCCCCAGCTCGTCCGCGAGCATCTCGCTGACCTGCCGATACGCCGCGAGTGCGCCGGCCTGCTGCCCCGACCGGTACAGGGCCAACATGAGATGACCCCAGAAGCGGTCGCGCAACGGATGCCTGCGGGTGAGGTCCTGCAGCTCCGGCACCAGGTCCGCGGACCGCCCGGCCGTGAGGTCGGCCTCGATCCGCTGCTCCAGCGCGGCGAGCTGCTCCTCCACCAGCGACGGCACCTCGTCGCGGTGCAGCGACTCCGACACGACGTTGCCCAGCACCGGCCCCCGCCACAACGCCAGCGCGGGCCCGAACTGCTGCCGCGAGACCAGCGCGCGGAACCTCAGCAGGTCGAGCTGCTCCGGTTCGATCTCGGCCAGGTACCCGCCGGGCTCGTGCCGCACGCAGTTCGCCTCGCCGAGCGCCTGCCGCAGCCGCATGACGACCGTCTGCAACGTCTTGTGCGCCCGGTCCAGATCCGGAGGAGCACCCTCCCACAACCGTTCGACCAGCTCGTCCACGGAGGTGAACCGATTGGCGCGCAACAACAGCGTGGCGAGCAGCACCCGGCCGCGGCCGGCGGGAACCGCCACGGGTTCGCCGTCGAGCACTACCTCCAGCGGTCCCAGCAACCGGTACTCAGCTCTCACACCTCGGGAGTCTAGGTGTGTCACCGGGACGCGCGCCCTACATGGCGACGGCCCCTTCCCGCGTGGGAAGAGGCCGTCGCCGTGCACTGGTCAGACGTTGAAGCGGAACTCCACCACGTCGCCGTCGGACATGACGTAGTCCTTGCCCTCCATGCGGACCTTGCCCGCCGCCTTCGCGTCGGCCTTCGAACCAGAGGTCACCAGGTCGTCGAACGACACGACCTCGGCCTTGATGAAGCCGCGCTCGAAGTCCGTGTGGATCACGCCGGCCGCCTGCGGGGCGGTGGCGCCCTTCGGGATCGTCCAGGCGCGCGATTCCTTCGGGCCGGCCGTGAGGTACGTCTGCAGGCCGAGGGTGTGGAAGCCGGCGCGGGCCAGGGCGTGCAGGCCCGGCTCGGTCTGGCCGATCGACTCCAGCAGTTCGAGCGCCGACTCGTCGTCGAGTTCGATCAGCTCCGACTCGACCTTGGCGTCGAGGAACACGGCGTCGGCCGGGGCGACGAGCTCGCGCAGTTCCTTCACGCGGGCCTCGTCGGTCAGCACGCCCTCGTCGGCGTTGAAGACGTAGAGGAACGGCTTGGTGGTGAGCAGGGAGAGCTCACGCAGCAGTTCACCGTCCACTTCGGACTGCGCTGCGAACAGCGTGCGGCCCGCGTCGAGGATGTCCTTGGCCTTCTTCGCGTTCTCGAGGACGGCGCGGCGGTCCTTCTGCATCCGCGCCTCCTTCTCGATCCTCGGGATGGCCTTCTCGAGGGTCTGCAGGTCGGCGAGGATCAGCTCGGTGTTGATCGTCTCGATGTCGCTCGACGGGTCGACGCGGCCGTCGACGTGCACGACGTCCGGGTCGTCGAAGACGCGGATGACCTGGCAGATCGCGTTCGCTTCGCGGATGTTCGCGAGGAACTTGTTGCCGAGGCCCTCGCCCTCCGACGCGCCCTTGACGATGCCCGCGATGTCGACGAACGACACCACGGCGGGCACCTCGCGCTCGGAGCCGAAGATCTCGGCGAGCTTGGTGAGACGGGCGTCCGGCAGCGGCACCACGCCCACGTTCGGCTCGATGGTCGCGAACGGGTAGTTCGCGGCGAGCACGTCGTTGCGCGTGAGCGCGTTGAACAGGGTGGACTTGCCAACGTTGGGCAGGCCGACGATACCGAGGGTCAAACTCACGGTGAGCGAGTCTACGGCAGCCGACGGTCGTGTCCGATTCCCGCGAGCCATCGGCCGTTCCCGCTGGCAGGATCGATGGCATGGTCATTGACGAAGAACACGCGTACCGGGTGTGCTCCGCACGTGACGCCCGCTTCGACGGGTGCTTCATCCACGCGGTCCGCACGACCGGCATCTACTGCCGGCCGTCGTGCCCCGCGGTGACCCCGAAGCGCCGCAACAGCCAGTTCTTCCTGACGGCCGCCGCCGCGCAGTCCGCGGGTTTCCGCGCCTGCCGCCGCTGCCTGCCGGACGCCGTGCCGGGCTCCCCCGAGTGGAACCTCCGCGCGGACCTGGCGGGCCGGGCGATGCGCCTGATCAGCGACGGCATCGTGGAACGCGACGGCGTGACCGGCCTGGCCTCCCGGCTCGGCTACTCGGAACGCCACCTCACCCGCGTGCTGACCGCTGAACTCGGCGCCGGTCCGCTGGCCCTGGCCCGTGCCCACCGCGCCCACGCGGCCCGGTTGCTGATCGAGACGACCGAACTCCCGTTCGCCGACATCGCGTTCGCCGCGGGCTTCGCGTCGGTGCGCCAGTTCAACGACACGATCCGCATGGTGTTCGCCTCGACCCCGTCCGACATGCGCGGCCGGGGCAAGGCCCCGGTGGGCACTCCGGGCCGCATCGTCCTGCGGCTGCCGTACCGGCCGCCGTTCGACGCCACGGGCCTGCTGGCCCACTTCCGGGCCCACGCGTTGCCCGGCGTCGAGGAGGTGACCGCCGACTCGTACGCGCGGACGTTGTCACTGCCGCACGGCGAGGCGACGGTCCGCCTGACGTTCCCCGCCGACCACGTCCTGTGCTCGCTGCGTCTCGCCGACGTGCGGGACCTGGGCGCGGCCGTGGCCCGCGTCCGCCGGCTCCTGGACCTCGACGCCGACCCGACGGCCGTCGACTCGTTCCTGGGTGCCGACCCGATGGTCGGCCCGCTGGTCCGGGAGGTGCCCGGCATCCGGGTGGCGGGCAGCGTCGACGGCGCCGAGACCCTGCTGCGCCTGGTGGCCCCGTTCACCGGCGTCCCGCTGCAGATCCCGGACGGCGCCCTGACCCACCTCTACGCGGCCGGAGACCACCCCGTCACCGAGGCCCTGGCGAACGGCAGACTCGTCGTCGACGTGGGCCGCTCGATCGAAGACCTGACCGAAGAACTGACCCCCCTGGTCGGCGCCTCCGTGGCCGACGAGGTGGCCATGCGAGTGCTGGGCGCACCGGACGTGCTGGTGCTCCCGAAAGCCTTGCGACACCTGACTTCCCACGGCCCGAACTGGCGGCCGTGGCGCTCCTACGCCGGAGCACACCTGACGAGGAAGGCAGCAACATCATGAGCGTCGCGCACACGTCCACTGTGGACACCCCGGCGGGGCCGTTCACCGCGATCGTCGCGCCGGACGGGGCAGTGCTGGCCAGCGGCTGGACCGACGACCTCGCCCTGCTGACGCCCCAGATCCACGCCACGCTGATGCCGTCCGAGATCACCTCGCGACCCGATCTGGGCGACGTCACCAAGGCCGTCATCGCCTACCACGAGGGCGACCTGACCTCGATCGACACCATCGAGGTCCGCCAAAGGTCCGGCCCGTTCCTGCAGCACGCGTGGGAGGTCCTGCGCACGGTCAAGGCAGGCGAGCCGGTCACCTACTCCGAGTACGCCGAGCTCTCCGGACGCCCGGCCGCGATCCGGGCGGCGGCCTCGGCCTGCGCCCGCAACTCCGCGGCTCTGTTCGTCCCCTGCCACCGGGTGATCCGGATCGGCGGCGACCTGGGCGGCTTCCGCTGGGGCCTGGACGTCAAGCGCTGGCTGCTGGCCCACGAGAACTGACCCGCGAGACCTAACCGACGAGGTTGATCTCCGGCGTCTCGCTCATGGTCACCAGGTCCGTGCCGCACCGCGTGCACGGCCTGGTGACGGGCAGGACCACGTTGGTCTGCAGGGAGTTCTCCCCGTTGAACCAGTCGGCCTCGCCGGCGTCACGGCAGGTGTGGCACCCGACGCGGTAGTGCAGCCGGACCCACGGACCGGCTCCCAGTTCGCCGCCCCGCGCCTGCGGACGCTGGAGATCGGTGAACGGCGACCACCAGAACGACAGCCTGCACCGCAGCGTGCGGGTGGCCCCGTCGCCGGCGGCGTCGAAGCCGGTGATGCGGATCGGCGCCGGGTGACTGCCCGACTCGGCCGCCTCGTCCTGCCAGTCGAGCGGGCTCCGGGAGGAGTGGCACACGCCGTGGGTCGCGCCGTGCTGCAGGGTGACGGTCCGTCCCTCTCTGCGGCACACGAAGCAGTCGTGCGAGTACTCCACCTTGTTCGACCACCCGAAATGGGCGGCCTTGGTGACGGAGACGCGCGCGGTGATTTCCACGTGGGACAGCACGGGCCGAGGTTAGACGCTGATCACGCCAGCGACATCTCCAGCGTCGACCCGGTCCTGGCCTTGCGCACCCGCAGCCGCGTGGGAATCCGCTGCCGCAGCTCCTCCACGTGCGACACCAGCCCCACGACCCTGCCACCGGCCCGCAACTCGTCCAGCGTGTTCATGACGATGTCCAGCGTGTCCGAGTCCAACGTCCCGAACCCCTCGTCGACGAAGAGGGTGTCGAGCAACGCCCCGCCGGTCTCGTTGGCGACCACGTCGGCCAGGCCGAGCGCGAGCGACAGCGAGGCCAGGAACGACTCCCCGCCGGACAACGTCTTGGCCGGCCGGGCACGGCCCGAGTAGTCGTCCAGCACGTCGAGGTTCAGCCCGCCTCGGGTGCCGCGGGCGCCGGCCGAGTCGGAGTGCACGAAGCTGTACCGGCCCTGGCTCATCCGGTGCAGCCGCGCGGAGGCCGCGACCGCGACCTCCTCCAGACGCGCGGCCAGCACGTACGACCGCAAGGTCATCTTCTTGGAGTTCTGCCCGCGGCCGTTGATCACGTCGGTCAGCGCGTCCAGCTCGGCGTAGGTGGTTTCCAGCGGCTCCAGCGACTTCCACTCGGCCCGCAACCGCGCGGCCAGCTCGCCGACCCGGTCCAACGCGGCCTGCGCACGGGCCAGGCCGGTGGCGGCGGAGGACGCGGCGGCACGGGCCGACGACGCCGCGGCCGTCACCTGGCCCAGGTCCACCTCGTGCGCGGGGTCGATCTCGGCCAGTTCCTCGACCGTCGCCGAGGCCGAGGCGCGGGCGCGTTCCCAGGCCGCGATCCGGTCGTCCAGGGCCTGGAGTTTGATCGCCGGACGGGCCGCGGCCAGGACCGCGTCGACGTCGGGGAAGCCCGCGTCGGAGGCCATGGCCGCCACCAGAGCCTGTTGTTCCTCCACGCGGGCGAGGGCGGCGTCACGGGCCGCGCGGCGGTCGGCCAGTTCCACCAACGCCTTCGACAACCGGAGCAGGTGGTCGCGGCGGGTCAGGACGTCGTCGTGCTCGCCCCGCGCCTTGTCCAGCCGGGCGCCGCGTTCCTCGACCACGCCCACCAGCGACTTGTGTTCGGTGTGCAGGCCCACCAGGTCCTGCTCCACCTGGGCCTTCTCGGCGCCGAGTTCGCGGGTCTTGGCTTCCAGGCCGACGAACTCGTTCTGCCGTTGCGAACGGGTGTGGGCCAGGTCGAAGGCCTTGCGGTACTCGGCGATCGCGACAGCGGGCTCGTCCGACCCCAGGGCCTCCCAGCAGGCCTGGATGCGCAGTTCGGCGGCGTGGGCGGCGCGCTCGGCCTCGTTGCGGCGGTCCAGCGCGAGCTGCTCTTCGGCGGCCGCGTCCTCCTCGTCGGTCGCGTCGACGCCGCCGAGCATCGGCTGGGCGGGGGCGGGGTGCGACGGCGAACCGCAGACGGCGCAGGGCTTGCCGCGCTTGAGCGCCGCGGCCAGTTCGATGGCCATGTTCTCCAGGCGCTGGTGGCGGACCTGCTGGAGGACGTCCTTGGCCTTCTGGTGGACGTCGATGGCCTCGTGCAGCTCTTTCTTGGTGCGCTCCAACGCTTTCCCGGCGTCCGGCAACGCCAGGGCGGCGTCGGCGCGGGACTTCAGCGACTCCAGGCGGGCCGACGCTTCCGCCGCCGCGTCCAGCTGGAGGCGGCACTGGGCCACGCGTTCGGGCAGCACCTCCAGCTCGGCGTTCAGCGCCAGCAACCGGCGTTCGACCTGGTACGAGGAGTTCTTCAGCACCGACAACCGGCGCACGTCGGCCTGCTGCCGTTCAGCCTCGGCGGCCAGTTCGCCCAGGCCGCCCGCCTCCTCGCGGTAGCGCTCGGCGTCCTCGCGCAACTCCGAGCCCGTGTAACCCAGGCGCTCCAACGATTCGAGTGCGCGGGCCTCGTCGCGGACGGCGAACTCGTAGGACTGCTGGAGCTTCGCGATCTCACCGAACGCCGGCACGACCGGAACGGCACGGCGGGCCGCGTCCCGTTCGGCGAACCACGCCGCCGAGTCGGCGGCCTCCACGCGCGCCAGCAGCTCGCGGGCCTCGCGCACGCGGCGGATCTGGTCGGCCTGCACGCGGGCCTGGGCCAGCAACGCGTCCGCCCCGTCGGCCAGACCCGCGGTCTCCTCCGCCAGCGCGCCGGCCGTGGAGACCGCGGCGGACAGGCGCTCCAGCACGGATTCCAGCCAGCCCGGCTCGAACGACGGCTCCCCGCCGGCGGCTTCGGCCACCCGGTGCATCAGCTCGCTGGCACCCTGCCGGCGGTCCTCCAGCACCCGGCCGGCCGCGACCCGCCTGTCGCGGAACCACTTCTCGACGTCGAGGAACCGCTCGGTGCCGAAGAGCTTCTCCAGCAACACCTCGCGCTCGGCCGTGTCCGACCTCAGGAACCGCGCGAACTCTCCCTGCGGCAGCAGCACGACCTGGAAGAACTGCTCGTACGACATGCCCAGCATGTCCTCGACCGCGCGCGCCACGTCGTCGATGCGGGTGATGCCCTCGCCGTCCCAGCCTTCGAGCCAGGTCAGCGAGCACTTCGCGGGCTGGGTGGTGAAGCCGCCGCCGCGCTTCTTCGGCCTGTCGAACTCCGGTGAGCGCACGATCCGGAACCGCCGCGACTGCACGGTGAGCTCCAGCGTCACCTCCGTCGGCACCTCGGGATCGGCGTACTCGCAGCGCAGCTTCTTCACGTCGCCGCGCGCGCCCGGCACCCGGCCGAACAGCGCGAACGCCACCGCGTCGAGCAACGTCGTCTTGCCGGCTCCCGTGTCGCCGTGCAGCAGGAACAGCCCGTCCGCGCCCAGCCCGTCGAAGTCGACGACCTCGGGCTTCGGGTAGGGCCCGAACGCCGTGAGCTCCAGGCGGTGCAGTCTCATTGCTCCTGCTCCCTCGCCACCGACGCGAACGCCTCGCGCAACAACGCCATCTCCGCCGTGGAGGGCTCGGAGCCGCGTGCGTCCGACACGAAGCAGCAGGCCACTTCCTCGTCGGAACGGCCGCGCACCCGGTCCGCGTACGTCATGTTGTGCTGCTGGCCCTGCTCCGGCCGCCACTCCACGTGCACCGCGTGCTCGAACCGCTTCTGCAACTGCCGCAACGCGTCCATCGGCCGCACCTGGTCCGTGAGCACGACCGACAGGAAGTGGTCTTCCAGCGGCTGGTGCGCCGGATCCTCCAGCACCTCGGCCAAAGTGCCGCTCACGACGGCCAGCTGCCGCGGTACCGGCAGATCCCGCCGTTCCACCCCGACGAGCCCGCCCGCGTCCAGTTCGACCAGCCACACCGACTTGCGGTGCCGCGCCTCGGAGAACGAGTACGCCAACGGCGATCCCGAGTACCGCAGGTTCTCCGCGAGCGTCTGCGGCCCGTGCAGGTGCCCGAGAGCCACGTAGTCGACGCCCGCGAACACCTGCATCGACACGTCCTGCACACCGCCCACCGCGATGGTGCGCTCGGACTCCGACGGTGCCCCGCCCGTCACGAAAGCGTGCGCCAGCACCACCGACCGCGCCTCGCGTGATGCCAGGTCGGCGCGAATCCGCCGCATCGCCTCGCCGAGAACGGGCGCGTGCCCCTTGTCCGCCACCCCGAGCACGTGCCGCGCGGGCTCCGGTTCCAGGAACGGGATCCCGTACACCGCGACGGGCCCGTGCTCGTCCTCCAGCTCGACGGGCTTGTCCAGCAACGAGATCTGCGTGCGCAGGTAGAGCCCGCCCGCCGCCGCGAACTCGCCGAACACCCCGATCCGCGCCGCCGAGTCGTGGTTGCCGGGGGTGATCACGATCCGCGCCCCTGCCGCGCGGATCCGCATCAGCACCCGCGCGCACAACGCCACCGCGTCGGCCGACGGCACCGCCCGGTCGTACAGGTCGCCCGAGATGACCACGACGTCGACCTTCTCGGAAGACACCAGGTCAGCGAGGCCGCTCAGCACCGACTCCTGCTCCACGAGCAGGTCGCGGCCGTGGAAAGTGCGCCCCACGTGCCAGTCGGAGGTGTGCAGGATCCGCATGGCCCCAACCGTAGAGACGGGGTCTGACAAATCTCCGGGAGGGTTCCCGGCGTGTCACCCGATCGAGTTCAACATCTTTGGGGGAGCATCATCGTGCCGTGACCGCAGTGATCATCACCGCCTCGATCGTCCTGGCACTCGTCTGTGCCGGGGCGCTGCTGTTCGTCTGGCGCCTCTACCAGGACAGCGTCCGGCGAACCGACGAAGCGCTCCAGGCCATCGGCACCGAACGCGCGCGCTACGACGCGCAACAGGTCGCCCTGCAACGCTACGAAGTGGCGTTCTCCAGCGTCAGCGGACGCGGCGAGCTGGGCGAACAGGTGCTCGTCGAGACAGCGCGCGCACTCGGCCTGAGGGAAAACCTCCACTACACGCTTCAAACGGACGTGGCGGGCGGCGGCGCGGTCCGGCCCGACATGGTGCTGAACGTCGGCGGCGGCCGCGCGGTCCCGGTCGACTCGAAGATGTCCATGGCGACGTGGGCCGAGGCCGTCGAGACGGACGATCCGCAGGAACGCCAGGACGCGCTGCGGGTGCACGTCCGCAACATCCGTTCGCGTGCCGCCGAACTGGCCGGCAAGGGCTACCAGCGCTGGGCCGACGCCATCTACGGCACGATCATGTTCGTCCCCAACGACGGCGCGGTCGTCGCGGCGCTGGACACCGATCCCGAACTGCTGCGCTGGCTGCTCGACCGCCGCGTCTTCCTGTGCGGCCCGACCGGGTTCGCCGTGATCGCGTCGAGCGCCATGTTCGCGGTCACCGAACGCGCGCTGGCCGACGACGTCGAGCAGGTCAGGCTGCAGGCGGGCCGGGCCAACCGCGCGGCCGACAGCGCCATCGACGCCGTCAACCTCTCCACCACGCACCTGCAGCGCTTCCTCTCGGCGAGGCGCAGGGAGCTCGACGCCCTGGAGGGCTTCCGGGCGAGCGTGGAGCCACTGACGGACGCCTCCGCCACTCCTACGCCCCTCCCGCTGGTCCGAAGGGCGGACGAACAGTCCGCATAAAACGCACGCAGTGTGCCCTCAGGTTGCTTCTGGGTGAGAAAGCCGCGGACTGACGAACACCGAATGGCCGAACGGCTACCGTGTGCGTCGTGAGTGCGTTGCGCGAGCGTTCAGCAGCTTTCGATGATGACGATGTCGAAGACTACGACGCGGTCCCGTGGAACTACCGAGCGATCTTCGGCGAGTTCAAGGGCATCCCGTGGTGGGCAGCGATCCTCGCTGCCCTGGTCCCGGCGTTGATCGGCGCGTTCATCGACATCAGCTCCAGCAAGACCGTCGGCTGGACGTTCAACGCGGTGTTCTTCCTCGGCGCGCTGGCCGCGATCCTGCTGGTGCAGCGCCGCAGCCTGTTCGGGCCGATGGTGCAACCGCCGCTGATCCTCGCCGTCACGGTGCCGACGCTGGTGCTGTTCACCGGCGGCGTCCAGAAGGGCGGCCTGTCCTCCATGGCGCTCGGCCTGGGCAAGCCGCTGATCGACAGCTTCCCGGTCATGGGCATCACCACCGCCGTCACGGTCGCGCTGGGCATCCTGCGGATCACGCTGCAGAAGGACCCGAACCGCCCGTCGAAGGACGAGATCCGCGAGGCCAAGGCGGAGATCAAGGAACGCTCCAAGCCCGTTCGCAGGCCCCGCGAGGAGCCGGAGGAGGACGAGCGTCCGCGCCGTCCCCGTCCGGAACGCGCGGAGGGCACCCCGGCCCGTCGTCCACGTCCCGAGGGCACCCCGGCTCGCCGCCCGCGCCCGGAAGGCGCCGCCCGCGGCGAACGCCCGGCAGGCCAGCGCAGGCCCCGTCCGCCCCGCGAAGACCGCTGATCCGTTGTTCGCGATCGCCCCTTAGAACGTCGTACAACGGATCACGGACAACAACCCCCTGACCAGCACGCACTCTGCGAGCATGAGTTCGATGCCTAGGGGAGAACGTCCACTGGACGAGGGCGACAGCCCGCTGCTGCTGTTCGCCGCGGACCTGCGCCAGTTGCGTGCGGACGCGGGGAAACCGAGCTATCGGGAGCTGTCCCGGCGCGCGCACTTCTCGGCGAGCACGCTGTCCGACGCGGCGGGCGGCCGGAAGCTGCCGGGCCTCGACGTCGCCCTCGCGTACGTCCGCGCGTGCCACGGCGACGAGCCCGCGTGGGAACGGCGCTGGCACGACCTCGCCGTCGCGATGGCGCAGAGCCGGACGAACGACGGACCGTCGCCGTACGTCGGCCTGAACCCGTTCACACGAGAAGACGCCGACCGCTTCTTCGGCCGTGAGGCGCTCACGCACCGGTTGCTCGACCGGCTCGAACGCCAGCCGTTCCTCGCCGTGTTCGGCGCGTCGGGCGAGGGGAAGTCGTCGCTGCTCAGGGCGGGTATCGCGGCGAAGTTCCCGCACGCGGTGGTGTGCACGCCCGGCTCGGATCCGGACGCGGCCATCGCCGACGCGCTCGCGCTCCACCCGGACCTGCTGGTCGTCGACCAGTTCGAGGAGCTCTTCACGCTCTGCGAGGACGAGGTGCAGCGCCAGGCGTTCCTGGACGCGCTGCTGGCCGCGGACTGCCGAAGGGTCATCGCCGTCCGGTCCGACTTCTACCCGCACTGCGCCCAGTACCCGAGGCTGGCGGAGGCGCTCACGGACGCCCAGGTGCTCCTCGGCACCATGACGCCGGAAGAGCTGCGCCGCGCGATCACCCAGCCCGCCGCGACCGTCGGCTGCACGGTCGAGACAGCCCTGCTGACCACCCTCGTGGCCGAGGCGGCGGGACGCAGCGGCGTGCTCCCCCTCGTGTCGCACGCGCTGCTCGAAACGTGGCACCGCAAGCGCGGCAACACCCTCACTCTCGGCGGCTACCAGTCCGCCGGCGGCATCCAGGGCGCGCTCGCGCAGAGCGCCGAGGCCGCGTTCGGCACGTTGGACGAGTCCGAGCAGCACCTGGCCAAGCAACTGCTGCTCCGGCTCAGCGCCGACGGCACCAAACGGCCCGTGCCACGGCATGAGGTCGTGGGCGAGGAAGTGCTCGACGTGCTCGCCGGCACCCGTCTCATCACCGTGGACGAGCACACCGTCGAGGTGACCCACGAGGCGCTGTTCGAGGCCTGGCCGAGGCTCCGGGCGTGGCTGGACGAGGACCACGAGGGCCTCAGGACGCACCGCAGGCTCACCGACGCCGCCAGGACGTGGCAGGAACTGGGTCAGGACGACGACTCGCTCTACCGCAGCACCAGGCTCGCCGAGACGACCGAGTGGGTCGCCCGCGCCAGGCCGGAGCTGACCGGCACCGAGCGCGAGTTCATCGGCGCCTCGAAGGCACGGGAACGCCGCCGCACCCGCCGCCTGCGCTGGACCGCCGCCGGACTGGCGGTGATGCTGGTGGCCACCGCCGCGAGCGCCGTCGTGGCCGTCCAGCAACGCCGTGAGGTCGAACGGCTCGGCCTGATCTCGCAGTCCCAGCGGCTCGCGTCCGCGTCGGAGGCTCTCGCCGTCAGCGACCCGCAGCAGTCCGCCCGCAAGGCCGGCGAGGCCTACCGGGCCTATCCCACGCCAGAGGCCCGCAGCCGCGTCCTGAGCGCGGCGGCGTCGGCACGCGGCCGCAAGCTCGACTACCTCGACGGGTGGAGCTTCGCGTTCGGCAAGGACTTCGTCGGCCTGATGAACCACGAAGGTCTGGTCGTGCACGACACGGCCACCCTGTCGCTGAAGGCCCGCTGGCGCCCGAGCACGACCGGCGTCGTCTACTCCTGGGCCGTCGCGCCGGACGGGCGCACGATCGCGGTGTGCCTGCACGACGGCCGGATCGTGCTGTGGACGGGCCCGGAGGACGACCAGGTCGTGCTCCAGCGCCAGGGCACGCGCGGTGGTGTCGCCTTCAGCGCGGACGGCCGCTCGCTCGTCGTCGGTGGTGACGTCTGGGACCTCGCCACCCGCGAGGTGCGGTTCTCGCTGCCGGTCGGGCCGATCAACGGCCCGTTCGACATCGCGGACGACCGGGTGCTGGCGCTGGTGACCGCCGGCTCCCTCTCCCTGTGGGACCTGGAGACGAAACAACGAACCGGCGGCCTGCAGGTGCAGTCCGGCGAGATCACCAGGGTGCGGTTGCTGCCCGGCGGCAAGCTGGCCGCGCTCGCCACCACCGAGGGGCAGGTGCAGGTGCGGGACCTCGCGACCGGCGCCGTGGTCGCCACGCCTCCCGCGCACACCGGCATCGTCAACAGCCTGACGCTCAGCGCCGACGGCAGCACGCTGATCTCCGGCGGTGAGGACGGCCGCGCCCACGTCTGGGACGTCGCGCACGGCAACGCCATCACGACGATCGTGATCAACGAACCGGCCAGGAGCGTGCAGTTCTCACCGGACGGCGGACTGGCCGTGCTCACGCCGCGGGCCCTGCGGTTCTGGCCGCCGGGCGCCGTCCCGCGGACCGCCGGCTACACCGTCCGCGGGCTCACCGTCGACGACGACGGCTCGATCGTCACCCTCGACGAGGCCGGCGTGATCGAACGCAGGGACAGCACGCTGCGCACGCTCAAACGCATCGAGACCGGTGTGCCGCAGGTCCGTTCTGGCCGCTTCAGCCCGAACCACGACCTGGTCGTCCTGAACGGCGACCTCCAGGTGCTCGACGCCAGGACCGGGGAGAAGGTCAGCGCGCCGGCGGTGCACGCCGGCAGCTCGATCACGGGCATAGCGTTCGGCGAGCAGCAGATAGCCGTCGTGAATTCCGCGGAACCAGACGCGTTGTGGCCGTTGGAGAAGGACAGCCGGCCGAACTTCATCGGTGGTGACTCCAGCGGCCCGCGCACCGCCATCTCGTTCGGCAGGAACGACGGGCAGCTCGTCTTCGCCCGTGAGGACGGCGAGGTGCTGGTCCGCGACTTCGGCATGCAGAACCAGAACCTGGCGCTGCCCCACACCCACTCCGCGCCGGTGCGGGCGCTCGCGCTGTCGCCGGACCGCAGGATCCTCGCGACAGGGGGCGACGACGGCCTGATCGCGTTGTGGGACACCACCAGCTGGCAGAAGATCGGCGAGCTGCGCGGACACGCCGACGCCGTCAAGGCGCTGGAGTTCAGCCCGGACGGCAGCCGGCTGGCGAGCGGGAGCACCGACCGTTCGGTGATCGTGTGGGACGTGCGCGACCGAACCGCGTGGGCGACCCTGCGCGGGCACAGCCGTGGCGTCACGCACGTGGCGTGGCGCCCCGACGGCTCGCAACTGGTCTCTGCGGGCGCGGACGCGATCCAGGTGTGGGGCCTGGACATGGCCCACGCCCTGCGCGTGGTCGAGAACTAACGCACGAGGTCCTTGCGGAGCTCACGCGGCAACGAGAACGTGATGCGCTCGTTCGCCGTGGTGATCTCCTCGACCTCGCCGTAGCCGTGCGACTCGAGGAACTTCAGCAGCTCCATCACCAGCAGGTCCGGCACCGACGCGCCGGACGTGACGCCGACGGTCTCCACGCCCTCGAGCCACGCCAGGTCGACCTCCTTGGCGTAGTCGATCAGGTAGGAGGCCTTGGCGCCGTGCTGCAGCGCGACCTCGACCAGCCTGACCGAGTTGGACGAGTTCTTCGAGCCCACGACGAGCACCAGGTCGCACGACGGCGCCATCGTCTTCACCGCGGTCTGGCGGTTCGAGGTGGCGTAGCAGATGTCGTCGGAGGGCGGGTCCTGCAGATCGGGGAAGCGGTCCTTGAGCTGCCGGACGCGCACCATGGTCTCGTCGACCGAGAGCGTGGTCTGCGACAGCCAGATCACCTTGTTCGGGTCGCGGACCTCGACCTTGGCCGCGTCCTCCGCGGTGTCGACGAGCTGGACGTGGTCCGGCGCCTCACCGGCGGTGCCCTCGACCTCCTCGTGACCCTCGTGGCCGATCAGGAGGATGTCGTAGTCCTCCTTGGCGAACCGCACCGCTTCTTTGTGGACCTTCGTCACGAGCGGGCAGGTGGCGTCGATGGTGCGCAACGACCGGTTCGCCGCCTCCTCGTGGACGGCGGGCGACACGCCGTGCGCTGAGAACACCACGAGTGCGCCCTCAGGAACCTCGTCCGTCTCGTTGACGAAGATGGCGCCGCGGTCGGACAGCGTCTCCACGACGTACTTGTTGTGGACGATCTCCTTGCGCACGTAGACGGGAGCGCCGTACTTCTCGAGGGCGAGCTCGACCGTCTCGACGGCACGATCAACGCCCGCGCAGTAACCACGCGGCTTCGCCAACAGGACTCGCTTGGGCATGGCTCCAGGGTACCCAGGCCCGTTCCTAGGCATTCGCCGCACAGTTGCGGCAGGCTAGGACCCATGAAGCCACTGCCGTTGCCGGTCCGACTCGCTGCCGGGCTCGCGGTGACCGCCCTCGAACAGGCGCGCAGGCTGCCGCAGCAGCTCGCCGGACTCCCGTTGACGGTGGTCAGCGAGGCAATGCAGTTGTCCATGCGCGTGCAGCAGCATGTGACCGAACTCGCCATCAAGGGCGACGACGTCCTCTCTGGACTGCGCCCGGCCGAGGAAGAACCGGAGTGGGCGACGTTCGACGAGGACGAGACGCCCGTCACGACTTCTCAGGAAACTCCCGCCGACGACCCGTGGGAGGAAGAGGAACGGGCGATCGCCGAGGTTCCCGAGTTCCTCCCGACGTACGACGAGCTGTCGATCGCCCAGCTGCGCGCCCGCCTGCGCAACCTCGACGTCGAACAGCTCGAAGAGCTGTTGCGCTACGAGAAGGCGCACGAGTCGCGGCCTGAGTTCGTGGGGATGCTCAACCGCCGGATCGCGACGGTGAAAGCGCAGTCGTGACCGAAGCAAAATCCACGCCGGAGAACCCCTGGCCGGTGCGGACGGTCGCCCGCAAGCTGCTCGACTGGATCAACCGGCTCGGCGACGTCTGGGTCGAGGGCCAGGTCACCCAGCTCAACGCGCGCAGCTCGACGGCGTTCCTGACGCTGCGCGACCCGAGCGTCGACATGTCGATGTCGATCACCTGCAACGCCTCGATGATCCGCGAGCTGCAGCTCACCGAGGGCAGCAGGGTGATCGCGCACGGGAAGATCAGCTTCTACCCGAACCGGGGCACGCTGTCGTTGCGGGCGGACGACATCCGCGCGGTCGGCATCGGCGAGTTGCTGGCGCGCATGGAAAGACTGCGCAAGCTGCTGCACGCCGAGGGCCTGTTCGACCCGCGCCGCAAGCGCAAGCCGCCGTTCCTGCCCAACAAGATCGGCCTGATCACCGGTCGCGCGTCGGCAGCGGAACGGGACGTGCTCACGAACGCGCGGAACCGTTGGCCTGGAGCGCACTTCCGCGTCATCAACGTCGCCGTGCAGGGCCCGACCGCCGTCACCCAGGTGATGACCGCACTGTCCACTTTGGAGCGGGACCCCGAGTGCGACGTGATCATCATCGCCCGCGGCGGCGGCAGCGTGGAGGACCTGCTGCCGTTCTCCGACGAGGCGTTGTGCCGCGCGGTCTCCTCGTGCCGCACTCCGGTGCTGTCGGCGATCGGCCACGAACCGGACACCCCGCTGCTCGACCACGTCGCTGACATGCGTTGTTCGACGCCGACCGACGCAGGCAAACGGGTGGTTCCCGATGTCGCCGAAGAGAGTGAACGCGTCCGGCAGATGCGCGATCGCGGCCGGCGCGCACTGCACGGCTGGGTTGATCGAGAACGCAAACTGCTCGACGCTCTGCGCTCTCGACCAGTACTTTCGGACCCTTACGGGCCACTGGAGCGCCGCTCCGAGGAAGTGAAGCGTTTTCGCGACCAGGGACGCAGGGCCGTGACGCAACGACTCGATCGGGAAGACGTCCACCTCTCGGGGACCAAAGCCCGCTTGACGACCCTCGGACCAGCCGCCACGCTGGCGCGCGGATATGCCGTTGTGCAACTCGTCACACCTGACGGGCCCGACGGCGTGCTGCGTTCTGTGACGGACGCGCCAAGCGGAACACAGCTGCGGGTACGCGTCGTTGACGGGGCAGTGCGAGCGGTTGTCTCCAGCTCGGAAGTCGACTCGGAAGGGGGAGGTACCGATGATGCGTGATGCCGTGTTCCTGCCCCTGACCATGGAGGCGGCCGGCGAGTGCGCGACGGGACTGAGGACCAAGGCGGAGGCGGCGAACCGCGCCGCGGCCGAGTGCTGGACGGCGATGGTGGGCGACTGCGACACCCCGAGCCGCCGCACGCTGATCCTCACGTTGCACGACCTGAGCGAGGCCACCGCTGGCACGGTGCAGTACCGGCGCGTCGCGGAGGCCGAGGCGCTCATCGACGAGGCGGTGCGAGAGGGTGACGGCGAGGAGTTCGCGGAGGCGCTGGTCGGCTACGACCTGGCCGTCGCGACCGTGCTGAGCCGTCTGAGGAGTCAATCCGCGTGAGTTCGGAAGCCACCCAGAAGGAAACTTCACCGGGTTACGAGGCCGCCCGCGACGAACTGGTCGAGGTGGTCCGCAAGCTGGAGGCCGGCGGGCTGTCCCTTGAGGACTCGCTCGCGTTGTGGGAACGCGGTGAGGCGCTCGCCAAGACGTGTGAGCAGCATCTCGCCGGTGCGCGCGAGCGAATCGATGCAGCTCTCGCTGTGGTCGAGGAGGACGTTTCGCAGGCGTGATCCCGTGCAAGGATTCAGTTGCCGATCACAAAATCCGGCACGCTGAGTAGTCGCATGGAGGCGCGCAATGGTGAACACCCCCGCGGAACGACGTCGCGAAGCCCCCGACCGGAACCTGGCATTGGAGCTCGTGCGCGTCACCGAGGCGGCGGCGATGGCCGCGGGCCGGTGGGTGGGGCGCGGCGACAAGAACGGCGGTGACGGCGCGGCCGTCGACGCGATGCGCAAGCTCATCCACACCGTCTCGATGCGAGGCGTCGTGGTGATCGGCGAGGGCGAGAAGGACGAGGCGCCCATGCTGTTCAACGGCGAGGAAGTGGGCAACGGCGAGGGCCCCGACTGCGACGTCGCGGTCGACCCGATCGACGGCACCACGCTGATGGCCAAGGGCATGCCGAACGCGCTGGCCGTACTGGCGGTGGCCGAGCGCGGGGCGATGTTCGACCCGTCCGCCGTGTTCTACATGGAGAAGCTCGCCGTGGGCCCGGAGGCGGCCGACGTCATCGACATCACCGCGCCGCTCGCGGAGAACATCCGCCGCGTCGCGAAGGCCAAGCACAGCGACGTGTCCGACGTGAACGTGTGCATCCTCGACCGGCCCCGGCACGAGCAGATCGTGCAGGAGGTCCGTCAGGCCGGCGCGCGCATCCACTTCATCTCCGACGGCGACGTGGCCGGCGCGATCGCCGCCGCGCGCCCCACGTCGGGCGTGGACATGCTCGTGGGCATCGGCGGCACCCCCGAGGGCATCATCGCCGCGGCGGCCCTCAAGTGCGTCGGTGGAGCCATTCAGGGCCGGTTGTGGCCCAAGGACGACGAGGAGCGCGAGAAGGCGATCGGCGCGGGCCACGACCTGTCCCGCGTGCTCACCACGAACGATCTCGTCTCGGGCGACAACGTGTTCTTCTGCGCCACGGGCGTGACCGACGGCGACCTCCTGCGCGGTGTGCACTACCGGGCGGGTGGCTGCACGACGCAGTCGATCGTCATGCGTTCCAAGTCCGGCACCGTGCGCATGATCGACGGCTTCCACAGCCTGCACAAGCTGCGCGAATACGCCTCGGTGGACTTCGACCTGCCCGAGGCCGCGCAGCAGCCGCTGCCGTAGTCGTACTGTGAATCTGTGAACCGTTAACGGAGGGTCACCCTCCGAGTGACCCTAGTGACCAAGTCGCTTTCGTCCTTAGTTTCCGTCCTGACCCCGGCAACCCTGCGCCGGGTTCAGGAAAGGAACTCAACGATGAGGGCACGTTCGTTGTTCTCCGCATTCGTCGTGGCCGCGGGCGCTCTGCTCGCCTCGGCCGCTGCGGCTACCGCGGCTCCCGCTCCCACCGCTGACGGCGACGTCTCGCCGATGATCGTCGGTGGCGGCAACGCCTCACAGGTCTACCCGTTCATGGTCTCCCTGCAGAGCACCTCGGGTAGCCACTTCTGTGGCGCGTCGCTGGTCAAGGCCAACTGGGTCGTGACGGCGAAGCACTGCGTCCAGGGCTCGTCGGCGTCGTCGATCCGCACCCGGATCGGCACCACGAACCGCACCAGCGGCGGCACCACGACCGGCGCCTCGCGGATCATCACGCACCCGTCGGCCGACCTGGCGCTGGTGCAGCTCAACACCTCGGTGAGCCAGGCCCCGATCACCATCCCGACCTCGTCGGGCGCCGTCGGCACCGCGACCCGCATCATCGGCTGGGGCCAGACGTGCCCCGTCCGCGGTGCCTGTGGTGCTCCGGTCACCCTGCAGGAGCTCAACACCTCGATCGTCGCGGACAGCCGTTGCTCCGGCATCAGCGCCGCTTCGGAGATCTGCACCAACAACACCGACGGCAACAAGGGCGCCTGCTACGGCGACTCGGGTGGCCCGCAGGTGAAGTCGGTCGGCGGCCGCTGGGAGCTCATCGGCGCGACCAGCCGCTCCGGTGGCGGCGCGAACTGCGCCCAGGCTCCGTCCATCTACGTGGACGTCGCGTACTACCGCTCCTGGGTCAACACGAACGTCGGCGGCCTGTAACCCGCTGGTCCGGTAACCCGGTAAACGCATTCCGAGGGCCCGTCTCCCAATTCGTTATGGGAGGCGGGCCCTCGCCGTTGCAACCTGAGCCCTCCTCCCGTCGTCTACTTCGGCAAGGGATGGACCAACCAGGGGGTGCGCGATGAGGATGCTGCTCGTGGCGGTCGCGTTGATGTCGGTGGCGGGGTGCGCGCAGGGGGCCGTGCACGCCGAGACTCCAGCGGCGCCACCATCTTCGTCGTCTACAGCGCCGTCTTCAGGAGCGCCGTCTTCGGAAGCGCCGCCTTCCACGCCCGCGCCGACGTCGTCGGAGGCTCCTCCCCCGCCGCCGCCACCGCCGCCCGTCGTGAAGCCGACGCCGTGCACCATCAGCGACGGCGCGTGCATCCAGCTCTCCACGAACCAGACGTGGGTCGTCCGGGGCGACAAGATCGTCTACGGCCCGACGCCGATCACGCACGGCCGCAAGGGCTTCGAGACGCCACTGGGCAACTTCCCGGTGCTGCGCAAGGTGAAGGACGAGTGGAGCCGGCCTTACAACGCGCCGATGCCGTGGTCGACGTACTTCACCGAGAGCGGCATCGCGTTCCACGAGGGCTCGCTGACCGTGCCGTCCCACGGCTGCATCCACCTGGACCCGCCGTCGGCCCAGTACTACTTCACCAACCTTTCGATTGGCGACACCGTCCAGGTGGTCTCATGATCACCAACCATGAGAGTTCTGGCCGTCACGGCCCTGTTCCTGCTTAGTTTCGCGGTACCCGCGCAGGCTTCCGGCTGCACCGTCTACAACGGAGCGTGCGTCCAGAAGCACACGAACCTGGCCTGGCTCGTCACGAACGGCGCGACGAGCTACGGCCCGGTCCGGATCAGCCACGGCAAGCCGGGCTTCGGCACGCCCGTCGGCAACTTCCCCGTGCTGCGCAAGGTGAAGAACGACTGGAGCGTCCCCTACAACGGCCCGATGCCCAACGCCGTCTACTTCACCACCGACGGCATCGCGTTCCACCAGGGCGACCTGAACTCCCAGTCCCACGGGTGCGTCCGCCTCACCTGGGGCGACTCCGAGGTGTTCTACAACAACCTCTTCCCCGGCGAACGCGTCCAGGTACTTCCATAGAAAGATGATTGAGATCACCCCATCGTGGTTACTCCACTACCGAGGGGTGATGAGAGATGCGAGTTCTGATCGCGACGGTGCTCCTGATCCTCGGCTTCGCTGTTCCCGCACAGGCTCAGGCGGGATGCACCGTCTACAACGGAGCGTGCCTGGAGAAGCATTCCAACCAGGCATGGCTCGTCTTCAACGGCAACACGAGCTACGGCCCGGTGCCGATCAGCCACGGCAAGCCGGGGTACGAGACCCCGGTCGGCACGTTCTCCGTGCTGCGCAAGGTGAAGAACGACTGGAGCGTCCCGTACAACGGCCCGATGCCGAACGCGGTGTACTTCACCACGACCGGCATCGCGTTCCACCAGGGTGACACCGCTGTCCAGTCGCACGGCTGCATCCGGATGTCCTGGGACGCGTCGCTCGTGTTCTACGACAACCTCATGGTCGGCGAACAGGTGCAGGTCCTGCCCTAACCGACCGGTTTGAAGGCCTGGCCGGCACCGGCCAGGCCTTCGAGCAGCCTTTCGACCGTCGTCTCGATGCGGTCGACCCTCTTCAGCGCGGTCTCGTGGTCCGCCCCGTCGTCCTCCCTGGCCAGCGTGTAGATCACGCCGCCGGCGCTGGCGACGTGATCAGGCACCCAGACGATGCCGCGCTCGTCCAGCAGTCCGGCCACGTCGTCTTCGGTGAGCTGATTGTTGGCAGGCCCGACGATCAGCCTGACGTCGAGGTGTCGCACGGTTTCCGGGCTGAGCACGCCACCCACCGCAGCGGGGATCAGCACGTCGGCCTTGACCTTGTACGCCTCGTCGGGGTGCACCCAGCCGAACTCGCCCGTCCGCCTGCTCTCGTCCACATCGGACACCACGACGTCGGCGTTCTTCAGGTTTCGGGCGATCAACTCGCCCACTGAGCCGAACCCGCTGATCACCACCTTCTTGCCGGTGAGGTCCGGTGTCCCGAAGACGTGCCGCGAGGCCGCTTTCAGCGCCGCCAGCACTCCTCGCGCCGTGGGCCCGCTGGACGAGCCCGTGCCGCCGTGCTCCTCCGGCAGGCAGTAGGCGTGCGGAGTCAGTTCCCGGAGGACCAGCATGTCGTCCGGTCCCGTCCCGACGTCCGGACCGGCCTGGTAGGCGCCGCCGAACTCGTTGATCAGGTCGGCGTGGTCGAGCAGCACCGCGCGCCGCAGTTCCGGGGTGACCTCCTGGTCGACCACGATCACGCTCTTGGCTCCACCGTGCGGAATCCCGGCCGCCGCGCACTTCAGCGTCATGGCCTTGGACAACCGCAGCACGTCCGTGATGGCGTCGGTGATCCGCGCGTACGGCTTCATCCGGCACCCGCCGACCGCCGGCCCGGCCTCGGTCGAGTGCAGGGCGACCATGGTGGTCATCCCCGACCGCCTCCCCGTGCGGACGACGAGCTGTTCGTGCTCCCACATCTGCGTTCCTCCCCGAACTTCGGTCAGCCTCTGGCCTCGAAGTTAGGGTGAACACCAGTGCTCGATGTGCTTCGCCGAACGATATTCGGCACGGTGACGTGGAGAACGAGATGGATGAACTTGATTCGGCGATCGTGCGGGAACTGCAGCGCGATGCCCGGCAGTCGAACCGCGACATCGCCCGCAAGGTGGGCGTGGCACCGTCGACGTGCCTGGAACGCACCCGGCTGCTGCGCGAACGGGGCGTGATCCGCGGCTACCACGCCGACATCGCCCCGTCCGCGCTGAACCGGGGCGTGCAGGCGCTGGTGTCGGTGCAGGTCCGCCCGTTGAGCCGGGCCGTGATCGACGCCTTCAAGGCGTTCACCGTCGGGCTGCCCGAGGTGACCGCGGTGTTCGTGATGGCGGGCAGCGACGACTTCGTGATCCACGTGGGCGCACAGGACAACGAGCACCTGCACGCGTTCCTGGTCGACAGGCTGAGTCAGCGCAAGGAGATCGTCGGCTTCCGCACGTCGATCATCTTCCAGCACCTCGCGAAGCACGACCCGGCACCGCTGCCGGAGGCCTGACCGCAGCCGGTCAGGCCTCCGCGCCGGTCAGCTGCCGTCGCTCGAGTGGCCGGGGAACAGGTGCGCCGACGGGTTGAGCACCACCGCGATGTTGTTGACCGCGGTCGCCGCCTCCCCGAAGCCCGTCGCGATGAGCTTGACCTTGCCGGGGTACTGCGCGACGTCGCCCGCCGCGTAGACCCTGTCCAGCTTGGTCTTCATCGTGGAGTCGACGAGCACGGCGCGGTGGTCGAGCTCGAGGCCCCACGACTCGATCGGCCCGAGGTCGGCGGTGAAGCCGAGCGCCGCGACCACGGTCTGCGCGGGCAACGTCCGCGCGTCGCCGCCCTTGACCTTGATGTCCACTTCGGACAGTGGTTCGCCGCGCAGTGCCAGCACCTCGGCGTCGGTGATGATCTCGACCCCGAGCTCCCGCACCTGCCGCACGGTGGCGGCGTGGGCGCGGAAGTTGGCCCTGCGGTGCACGATCTTGACGCTCGCGGCGATCGGGTGCAGCGCCAGCGCCCAGTCGAACGCCGAGTCGCCACCGCCCACGATCACCACGTGCTGCCCGGCGTGCTCGGCCAGCACCGGCACGAAGTGGACCATGCCGCGCCCCAGCCAGCCGTCGCCCGCTGGCAGCGGACGCGGGTTGAACTCGCCCATGCCCGCCGTGATCAGCACGGCCTTCGTGGTGATGGAGGAACCGTCCGCGAGTCCGACCCGCAGACCGTCCTCAGTGGACTCGCAGGTGCGCGCCTGACGGCCGAGCAGGTAGTTCGGCTTGAACTGCCCCGCCTGCTCCACCAGTCCGTTGACGAGGTCCCGTCCCCGGACAGCGGGGAACCCGGCCACGTCGAAAATCATCTTCTCCGGATACATCGCGGTGACCTGGCCGCCGGGCTCCGGCAGCGCGTCGACCACTGCGACGTTCATTTCCCGGAAGCCCGCGTAGTAAGCGGCGAACAACCCCGTGGGACCAGCTCCCACGATGAGGAGGTCGACGTCACGCTCCATGAGTGGTGCCCTTCTGCCAGTGGTGGGTGGCAGTGCTGTGATCGACGATAGAGACTCGGAGGTATGTCTGAACAGGAGTACCGCGTCGAGCACGACACGATGGGTGAGGTCCGCGTGCCGGTCGACGCATTGTGGCGCGCCCAAACACAACGCGCGGTCGAGAACTTCCCGATTTCCGGTCGAGGCCTGGAGCGAGCCCAGATCAGGGCGCTGGGCCTGCTCAAGGCGGCGGCGGCCCGAGTGAACGCCGAGCTCGGTGTGCTCGACGCGGACCTGGCCTCGGCCATCGCCACGGCGGCCGACGAGGTGGCCGCCGGCCAGTGGGACGCCCACTTCCCGGTCGACGTCTTCCAGACAGGGTCCGGCACGTCCTCGAACATGAACGCCAACGAGGTCATCGCCACCCTGGCCACCCGTGCGCTCGGCAGCGACGTCCACCCGAACGACCACGTCAACGCCTCGCAGTCGTCCAACGACACGTTCCCGACGACCCTGCGCGTGGCCGCCACCGAGGCCGTGGTGACCGACGTGATCCCGTCCCTGGAACACCTGCTGGGCGTCCTGGAGTCACGCGCGTCCGAGTGGTCCGACCTGGTCAAGTCCGGCCGCACGCACCTCATGGACGCGGTCCCGATCACGCTGGGCCAGGAGGCGGGCGCCTGGGCGGCCCAGGTCCGCTACTCCGTGGAACGCCTGCGGGCCTCGATCCCGCGCCTGGCGGAACTGCCGATCGGCGGCACCGCGGTGGGCAGCGGCCTGAACGCCCCCGCGGAGTTCGGCGCTCTGGTCGCCACCGAACTGGCCAAGGCCACCGAACTGCCACTGGTGGAGGCCCGCGACCACTTCGAGGCCCAGGCCACCCAGGACGGCGTGGTCGAGATCTCGGGCCAGCTCCGCGCCACCGCCGTAGCCCTGTTCAAGATCGCCAACGACCTCCGCTGGCTCGGCTCCGGCCCCCGCACCGGCCTCGGCGAACTCGCACTCCCCGACCTCCAGCCGGGCAGCTCGATCATGCCGGGCAAGGTCAACCCGGTGATCTCCGAAGCCACGATGATGGTCGTGGCCCAGGTCATCGGCAACGACGCCACCGTCGCGTTCGCCGGCTCGCAGGGCAACTTCCAGCTCAACGTGATGCTGCCGGTCATCGCCCGCAACGTCCTGGAGTCGTCCCGCCTGCTCGCCGCCGTCGCCCGCCTGCTGGCCGACAAGGTCCTCACCGGCACCGAGGCCCAGGCCGAGCAGATGCGCGAGTACGCCGAATCGTCCCCGTCCATCGTCACGCCGCTGAACCGCTACATCGGCTACGAGGAGGCGGCGTCGATCGCCAAGCAGTCGTTGAAGGAGCGCAAGACCATCCGCGAGGTGGTGCTGGAGCGCGGCCACGTGCCGGGCAAGCTCACCGAGGAACAGCTGGACGCGGCGCTGGACGTGCTGCACATGGCGCGCGGCGGCCGCTGAAAAACCTGAGTCCGGTGCCGGAACTCGGCACCGGACTCGGCTGGCTTGAGCGAAAATCAGGAGTACATCGCGAGCCAGATGGCGATGTAGTGACAGATCGCCGCAACGACAGTCGCGGCGTGGAAGAACTCGTGATACCCGAACACCTGCGGCCAGGGATTCGGCCACCGGGTCGCGTAGAACACCGCACCGACGGTGTAAAGCGCCCCGCCCACCAGCAGCAGCACCAAAGCAGCGACCCCGGCGTGGTGCAGCAACTCAGGCAGCACGAACACGGCCACCCAGCCCAGGGCGATGTAGATCGGCACCCCGAGCCACCGCGGCGCGTGCGGCCAGGCCAGCTTCAAGGTCACGCCCAGCAGCGCGCCGATCCACACGACCCAGAGCACGGTCGAACCGGTCCCCGGATCCATCGCCAGCAGCGCGAACGGTGTGTAGGTGCCCGCGATGAACACGAAGATCATCGAGTGGTCGAGCCGCTTCATCCACGTGCGCACGCGCTCGGACTGCCACGTCACGCGGTGGTACAGCGCCGAGACGCCGAAGAGGCCGAGGACTGTCAGGCCGTAGACGGACGTGGCCAGGGCAGCGCGCGCGGACACTGTGGACGCCGCTAGAGCGATGAGCGTCGCGCCTGTCGCCACCGAGGCGATGAACGACCAGAGGTGCAGCCATCCACGCAGGCGCGGCCGCAGTCCGGGCTGAGGAGGAACGGTCGCAGTGGTCACAGGGTCCTAGGTTACGCGACCGTAGGTTTCCTACCGCGACTCAGTGATGAACGTTGCACGGCGTACGCTGTTCGGACGTGGCACTCCGCACCCGTGTGAAAGACGTCGCTATCCACTTCTACGAGTGGATTCTCCGCCGCGAGCTCAGCGCGAACACGCAGGTGCCCAAGCACGTCGGCGTGGTTCTCGACGGCAACCGCAGGTGGGCCAGGGAAGCCGGGTTCACCGATGTCGCGCACGGGCACAGGGCCGGCGCTCGCAAGATCCTCGAGCTGCTCGACTGGTGTGGTGACGCCAAAGTGGAGGTCGTCACCCTCTGGATGCTGAGCACCGACAACCTCAACCGCGACACCGACGAGCTCGGGCCGTTGCTCGACATCATCGCGGACATCACCGACGAGCTGGCCGAGGACGGCAAGCCGTGGCGGGTCCGGCACGTCGGCGCGCTCGACATGCTGCCCCGGGAGCACGCCGAGCGGCTCACGAACGCCTCGAACAGGACCAAGAACCGCACGGGCATCCAGGTCAACGTCGCCGTCGCGTACGGCGGGCGGCAGGAGATCGCGGACGCCGTCCGGAAGCTCCTCACCGCGCACGCCGAGCGCGGCGGCACCATCGAGGAACTGGCAGAGGTCCTCGACGTCGACCACATCGCGGAGCACCTCTACACGTCCGGGCAGCCCGACCCCGACCTGATCATCCGCACGTCCGGTGAGCAGCGGCTCTCCGGCTTCATGCTCTGGCAGTCGGCGCACTCGGAGTTCTGGTTCTGCGAGGCCTACTGGCCCGGTTTCCGGCGCACCGACTTCCTGCGGGCCATGCGCGAGTACGCCAAGCGCCACCGCAGGTACGGCGGCTGACACGACACGACGAAGGGGCGCCCACCGCGAGGTGAGCGCCCCTTCGAGCGTTGGGGACGAGATCAGTCGTCCCAGCCCCACTCGGCGCCGTCCTCGATGCCGCCGGCCGCGCAGGTCTCCGTGATGGAGGGCGAGTTCACCGGAACCGCTCCACCGAGCACCGCGACGTTGTTGCCACACGCACCCAGAACACCGTTCAGGTTGTTGGCGTTACCCGCGATGAGCAGCGGCGCGTTCTCCCAGTGGTGGCCCTGAACGGCCATCGCCGGCGAACCAACAGCAAGGAACGCGGCAGCCACACCGAGAGCGGCGCCAGCCTTCTTCAGCACGATATTTCTCCTCATGAAGGTTTAAACGGGGAAAAACGCGTCTGGGGGCGCCAGAAATGACGCCCCCAGACGTACAGCTAAAAGGGAGATCAGCCCTCGTCGACGATGCCGCCGGCGGCGCAGGTCTCGGTGATCGACGGCGAGTTGATCGGCACGGCGCCGCCCAGGACACCGACGTTGTTGCCGCAGGCACCGACCGTGCCGTTGAGGTTGTTGCCGTTCAGCAGAACCAGCAGGGGGCCGTTCTTCCAGTGGTGTCCACCGTGGCCCTCGCCGGCCATGGCGGCCGGGGCGAACGCGAGCGACAGCGCGGCTGCAGCGGCAACCACGGCACAGGCCTTCTTCATGTGATTCTCCTTCATGTCGGGTTATCCCCGTCATTTCCGGAGTCTTCGGGGATCTCCGGAGCGGTGGGGTCTCCGGGCGGAAACGCTATAGGCATTGATCTCGAATGGCGGCCCGCGTGACCCCATTGTGTGACGCCAAGATCAACAACATTCCCCGATCAGGTGGTCGTCGATTCACGATTCGGTCGCGAGTAAGGCGCTGTGGTAGACGCTCTAAGCTCTCCGGCTCATGGACGCCAACGAGCTGGTGCGCGGCTACCTGGTGCTGGGGCTGCGGCTCGGGCGCCTGGTGTCCGGGTTCGTCGACTCGTACACCGGCGACCCGGCTCTGAGCCGCGCCGTCGACAACGAGCCGCGCCTGCACCCCAGGGCGCTGGGAGACCACGCGCGCCTGCTGCGCAGGGAGATTCCCGGCAGCGACCTCACTGAGCAGCGCAAACAGTTCCTCGACGCGCATCTGGCGGCACTGGAGTGCACCGCGCGCAAGCTCGACGGGGAGCACATCTCGTTCGTCGACGAGGTCCAGCGGTACTTCCAGGTCCGCATCCGCCCCGGCGACGAGGACGCGTACGCGCAGGCCCACCGCAACCTCGGCGCCGTGCTCGAGGGACCGGGCTCGCTCGCGGACCGCCTCGCCGACTTCCGCGACACCGACGAGGTGCCCGCACGCAGGCTCCAGGGCGTCGTACAGGCCCTGTCGAGCGCTCTGCGGGACCGGGTGCGCCAGAAGTACGCGCTGCCCGAGCAGGAGATCGTGGAGTACCAGATCGTCACGAACAAGCCGTGGAGCGGCTTCAACTACTACCTCGGCGGCTACCGCAGCAGGGTCGCGATCAACGCCGACATGGGCCACCGCATGTCGAACCTGCCGCACCTGGTCGCGCACGAGTCCTATCCGGGCCACCACACCGAGCACTGCCGCAAGGAGGCGGGCCTGGTCGCCAAGCGCGGCCACGCGGAGCAGTCGATCTTCCTGATCAACACGCCGCAGTGCCTGATGGCCGAGGGCATGGCGGACCTCGGCCTGCACGCCGCGGTCGGGCCTGGCTGGGGCGTGTGGACGGAGCGGATCCTCGGCGACCTCGGGTTGCGAATGGACGGCGAACTGTCCGAAAAGGTCGAGTCGGCGGCATCGGGCCTGCTCACGGTGCGGCAGGACGCCGCTCTGCTGCTACACGATCGGGGTGCGGATCAGGATGACGTGGTTGCGCATCTGCGCAGGTGGCTGCTAGTCCCCGATCGTCGCGCACGGCAAATGGTCCGTTTTCTGGCCGATCCGCTGTGGCGCGCGTACACCACGACATACGTCGAAGGGGTACGTCTCGTGCGGGCCTGGCTCGACGTCCGCGCGCCCGGTGAATCGCTCGACGACCGCTATCTGAGGCTTCTCGACGAGCCGCTCGTGCCGAAATCACTCGAATCCCAGGTCAGGGACGGTGTCTCGTGGCTGGCGCACAACACCCACGAGAACAGCATCTGACCAGCAAAAACACGGCTGCGGTCACGTTTCGGGTTGTTTTCGGGCAGATGACAAATCGGGATTCACCTGTGTGGCTTCGTGCAGATGGGGCACTTCCGCAGGTAACTTCGAAAGCGGCGGGACGCGACCACTGCGGACCGCGCAGGGAGGCTCTGATCGTGGCAGACAACGTCGCGAGGGGGCCGGCACCCGGCCCTCGTGGTCGACCTGCCTGACGCCACACCGGCGGAGGGCAAGACGATCAATCAGGGTGGTGCCTGGCCCAGCGAGGAGCGGACGCGGGTGCCGCGTTCGTGAGGGAGTTGCCGTGAACGCACGACGTCCCGCGAGCCGTTCCTCAGGCTCATCGCGCAGTTCTTCCTCCCGGCGCAAGTCCGCCGCCCCAGCCATCACGACATATGTGCTGGACACGTCGGTACTGCTGTCCGATCCTCTCGCCGCCACCCGTTTCGCGGAGCACGAGGTCGTGCTCCCGCTCGTGGTGATCAGCGAGCTGGAGGGCAAGCGCCACCACCCCGAACTGGGCTGGTTCGCGAGGGAAGCCCTGCGACTGCTCGACGACCTGCGCTTGCGGCATGGTCGCCTCGATTCGCCGATCCCCATCGGGGATCTGGGAGGCACCTTGCACGTCGAGCTCAACCACTCCGACCCGGAGGTGTTGCCATCAGGTTTCCGAACGGACTCCAACGACGCCCGAATCCTCGCGTGCTCCCTCAACCTCGCTGCTGAGGGGCGCAACGTCACCCTGGTGACGAAGGACATGCCGCTGCGGGTCAAGGCCGGATCGGTCGGCCTGCAGGCGGAGGAGTACCGGGCGCACGACGTCACCCTGTCAGGCTGGACGGGAATGTCCGACATGGACGTCCCGCAGTCCCTCGTGGACACCCTGTTCAAGGAGAACGTCGTCGACCCCACCCAGTACGAGGACCTGGAGCAGATCGCGGAACTGCCCTGCCACACCGGAATCCGGTTGCTGGCGGGCACCTCGAGTGCGCTGGGCCGGGTGACCGCGGACAAGCAGATCAAGCTGGTGCGCGGAGATCGGGAGGCGTTCGGACTGCACGGGAGGTCCGCCGAACAGCGGATCGCACTGGATCTGCTGCTGGACTCCGAAGTCGGCATCGTCTCGCTGGGCGGGCGTGCGGGCACCGGCAAGTCGGCACTGGCGCTGTGCGCCGGTCTCGAGGCCGTGATGGAGCGAAGGCAGCACCGCAAGGTCGTGGTGTTCCGGCCGTTGTACGCGGTCGGTGGCCAGGAGCTCGGCTACCTGCCGGGTAGCGAGAACGAGAAGATGGGGCCGTGGGCGCAGGCGGTGTTCGACACCCTCGGCGCGCTGGTGAGCCAGGCGGTCGTGGAAGAGGTGATGGACCGCGGAATGCTCGAGGTCCTGCCCCTCACCCACATCCGCGGCCGCTCGCTGCACGACTCCTTCGTGATCGTGGACGAGGCGCAGTCGTTGGAGCGCAACGTGTTGCTGACCGTGCTGTCGCGTCTGGGCAGCAACTCGCGGGTGGTGCTGACGCACGACGTGGCGCAGCGCGACAACCTGCGGGTCGGCCGGCACGACGGCGTGGCGGCGGTGATCGAGAAGCTGAAGGGCCACCCGCTCTTCGCTCACGTCACGCTGACGCGTTCGGAGCGTTCGCCGATCGCGGCCCTCGTCACCGAGATGCTGGAGGACTACGCCTCGTAGTTCCGTGAACGAGAACGGCCCCGCGCATCCGTTGCGCGGGGCCGTTCTTCGCGTGGGGGGCTCAGTCCAGGGCCCGTTTCATGAAACCGCGCAGGCCGAGCCCGCCGAAGCCCGCGATCGCGAGGACGAGCACGCCCAGGACGATCGGCAACGGGATGTGCGGCACGTCCGGCACCAGTTCCGCGCGCATGCCCTCGCTCACGTACGTCAGCGGGTTGAGCGCGCAGATCACCTTGAACCACAGCAGGTCGTCGCTCAGCGACCGCCACGGGAACTGAGCGGAGCCCGTGAACAGGATCGGGGTGAGGATCACCGCGAACATCACGTTGACCCGGCGCGCGGGCACCGACGTGCCGATGACGAGGCCGACACTGCCACCGGCGAGACAGCCGAGGATGATCACCAGCAACGCGCCGGGGATTCCCGACCACGCCCACGACACGTCGAGCATCACGAAGCCGACGGGCACCATCAGCACGGCCGCGAAGAACCCGCGGATCGCGCCGAACACGATCTTCTCCACCGCGACGAGAGGAATCGAGATCGGCGCGAGCAGCCGGTCCTCGATCTCGCGCGTCCACGAGAAGTCGAGCACCAGCGGGAGCGTCGTGTTCTGCAACGCACCCAAGAACCCGTTCATCGCGATGATGCCGGGCAGCAGCACCTGCGCGAAGTCGTTCTGCACGTACCCGATGTCCCCCAGCACCTTCGCGAAGATGAAGAGGATGAAGAACGGCTGGATGATCACCTGCGCGAGGAAGCTCGGCAGCTCGCGGCCCGTGACGAAGACGTCGCGCCACAGGATCGCCTGGAACGTCCTGAGTTGGCTCACCGAAGCTCCCTGCCGGTCAGGTGGATGAAGACGTCTTCCAGGCTGGGCTTGCCGATCGCGACGTCGCTGACCGTGACGTCGAGGTCCCGCAGGACGTTCAGCACGGCGGGCAGCGTGATCGAGGTGTCGCTGTCGGTGTAGACGCGGAACACGTTGTTCAGGTCCTCGACCCGCTGCACACCCTCCACTTCGGACAGTCCCTGGGTGATCTTGGCGGGCTCGCTGCCGTTCGGGCTCACCGTGACGCTCACGGTGTTGCTGCCGGGCAGGCTCTTCGTGAGCTCTTCCGGTGTGTCCAGGGTGAGCAGCTTGCCGTGGTCGACGATGCCGACGCGGTCGCACAGCTTTGTGGCCTCGTCCATGTCGTGCGTGGTGAGCACGACGGTGACGCCGTCCGCGTGCAGTGCGGCGACGCGTTCGTGGACGAAGAGCCTGGCCTGCGGGTCGAGTCCGGTGCTCGGTTCGTCGAGGAACAGGACCTTGGGACGGTGCATCAGCGCACGGGCGATCATCAGCCGTTGCGCCTGACCGCCGGACAACGTGTCGACGAGCGCGTTCTGATGGTCCTTGAGGCCCATCCGCTCGAGGATGTCGTCGGCGAGCGCCTGCCGTTCCTTCGGGCCGATGCCGTGATAAGCCGCGTGGAACAACAGGTTCTGCCGCGCGTTGAGCGACCGGTCGAGGTTGTTGCGCTGCGGCACGACGGCCAGCAACTGCCGTGCGCGCTTGGAGTCGGCCACGACGTCGACGCCCTCCACGAACGCCTGCCCCGAGGTGGGGCGGACGCGCGTGGTGAGGACACCGACCGTGGTCGTCTTGCCCGCGCCGTTGGGCCCGAGCAATCCGAAGACCTCACCCCGGCGGACCTCGAAACTCAATCCGTCCACCGCGGGTTTTTGTCCCGTTTTATAGACTTTGCGGAGATCTCTTACCGAGACCGCTTCGTCCACTTTTTCACCATCCCCCTGGCAACGGCCTTCCTTCCGCGAATCCAGCGGCGGACTGGATGCCGAGCACAGCCTTGTCGTGGAATTCCTCCAGCGAGTTCGCACCGGCATACGTGCAGGCCGAGCGAACGCCGGACGTTATCGCATCGAGCAGGTCCTCCACGCTCGGGCGCACCGGGTCCAACCGCATTTTCGACGTGGAGATGCCCTCTTCGAACAACCCCTTCTTGGCCCGGTCGAACGCGTTGTCGCTGCGCGTCCGCGCTGTCACAGCGCGCTTCGACGCCATTCCGAAGGATTCTTTGTAGAGGTTCCCGCGCTCATCCCGCTGCAGATCCCCAGGCGACTCGTAGGTGCCCGCGAACCAGCTGCCGACCATCACGCTGCTGGCCCCGGCAGCCAACGCCAGCGCCACGTCGCGTGGGTGCCGCACGCCGCCATCGGCCCACACGTGCTTGCCGAGCCTGCGCGCCTCCGCCGAGCACTCCGCGACGGCGCTGAACTGCGGCCGGCCCACGCCGGTCATCATCCGCGTGGTGCACATGGCGCCGGGCCCGACACCGACCTTGATGATGTCCGCGCCGGCCTCGACCAGGTCCCGCACGCCCTCCGCGGTGACGACGTTGCCCGCCGCGACCGGCACGCTCGGGTTCGCTTCCTTCACGGCCTTGAGCGCCGCGATCATCTTCTCCTGATGCCCGTGCGCGGTGTCCACGACCAGCACGTCCACGCCGGCCTTGATCAACGCTTCGGCCTTGGCCCGCACGTCCCCGTTGACCCCGACCGCGGCCGCGACGCGCAGCTTCCCGTCGTCGTCCTTGGCCGGCTGGTAGACCTCGGCCCGCAGCGCCGTCAGCTCGGTCAGCACTCCCCTCAGCCGCAGCGAGTCGTCCACGCCCAGCGCGATCTTGTGCGCGCTGTGGTGAAGCTCGTCGAACACGTCCTGAGGCCGTGAGTCGAGCGACAGCTTCAGCACATCGGTGTTCATGACATCGCCAAGGCGCGCGAACCGGTCCACGCCCGTGAGCGCGGCCTCGTCGACAACGCCGAGAGGCCGCCCACCGTCGTCCACGATGACAACAGCCCCGTGCGCCCGCTTGTGCAACAGGTTCCAGGCGTCCGCCACGGCGTCACGCGTCGTGAGCGTCAACGGGGTGTCCCAGACGGGATGCCGCTCCTTGACCCACGCGATGATCTCCGCGACGGCCTCGGTGGGCACGTCCTGCGGGATGACGACGAGCCCGCCCCGCCGCGCGATGGTCTCCGCCATCCGCCGCCCAGCTACGGCCGTCATGTTCGCGACGACGATGGGGATCGTGGCCCCGGTGCCGTCCGAAGTGGAGAGGTCGACGCCGAACCGGGACTCCACGGCACTGCGGCCGGGAACGAGGAAGACGTCGTCGTAGGTCAGGTCGTAAGAGGGTCGATGCCCTTCGATGAACCGCACGTGCTTCCACGATACGCGCCACGTCTCACTTGGGCAGCCGGTCTCACGCGGGCGGACGCGTCACGGCTGCCAGATGTAGCCGGTGGCCGTGGTCACCACGACGAACCCGAGGCGTTCCAGGATCGGCCTGCTGTCCTCCGTCGCGTCGACCTGCAGGTACTTCACGCCCCGTTCGATCGCGACGCGCGCACGGTGCGCCACGAGAGCGCGGTAGATGCCCTTACCTCGCCATGGCGCGAGCGTGCCGCCGCCCCAAAGCCCGCCGAACTCGGTGCCCGGCACGATCTCCAGCCGCGCGGACGACACGACCTGACCGCCGGCTTCCGCGACCACGACGACCGTGTTGGGGTCGTCCTGCTTGTCCAGCAGGTAGTCGACGAGCCAGCTGCTGTCCCGCTCGAACACCTCGGTGGCCGTGGCGGCCAGCCGCTGGAAGTCGGCCTGGTCCCTGGTCTCGCGCAGGACGATGCCGCCCTCGAGGTGGACCGGACCCGCCATCTCCTCGGCGCGCCCGATGAGCACGGTCTCGCGGCCATCGGAGACGAACCCGGCCGCCTCCAGCCGTTGCGGCAGGTCAGCGGGCTTGTCGTGGCCCCAGGTCTTCCACTCGACGGACTGCCCGCGCGCGGCGAAGAAGTCGCGCTGACGTGCGATCACCGCGTCCAGTTCGGCGCCCTCGAGGCTGAGGTTGGGCGGCCCCGCGACGAAACCGCGGCGGTGTTCCCAAGCGACCCGGAACACCTCCGAGTCCCGCACGGCGTCGGCATACGCCTCCCATTCGGAGGGTCGAGCCTGGGTGTCGAAGGCGCTGAGCAGCGCGGAAACGTCGGTCACTGGTTCGACGCTATCGCCGGGCCCTGGTGCCCGCACCCGATTTTCGAACCAGAACCGCCCGAGCGCGAGCACGCTGACCGGCCACTTCTCGGTGATCACGCGGTGCAGGACCGGGTGCTCGGATCCGGTGACGCGGGGCAGCCACTCGCCTGGTTCCCCGGCGAACGTCACCGGGGCGCCGTAGACCTCCGGCCAGGGCTCGACCACGTTGAGCAGGAGGCCTCGGGCGGGCACACCGCGCCAGCCGTTCTCCAGCTCGGAGGCGAGCTCGGCGCCGTCGCCGAAGTCGAGGACGGCCCAGACCTCGATCCGCACCGTTTCCCCGGTGTCGAGGCTGATCGGCAGGACCACACGGATCGTCATGCCGAAGTCCTGCACGGCGAGGACCCGGCCGTCGTACCAGCTCACGGTCGCGCCGCGGTCCAACTCCGTCCACTGCGCGAAGTCGTCCGGCTCGGCGTAGACGCGGCTGAGCTCCTGGTTCTCCCCCATGCCACCAAACCAGCGACGGTCAGTTCTCGGGATTCGGTTGTGCGGCAGGCAGAAGTGCCCTCACCTCCTCGATGGTCGTTGCTTCAGACGGGTCCTTGTCCGGGCGGTAGCGCACGACTCGGGCGAACCGCAGCGCGACGCCACCGGGGTAGCGCGGCGAGACCTGCACGCCGTCCAGTTCGATCTCGATCACCAGCTCCGGGCGGACCATGACCACCCAGTCGTTCTGCTCGGCGGCGATCTCCTGCAGGGCCTTGGTCTGCCACTTCAGCAGCTCGTCGGTGAGGCCCTTGAAGGTCTTTCCGACCATCACGGGCGGGCCACCGTCCGGGTCGCGGGCGCCCAGGTGCAGGTTCGAGAGCCAGCCGCGGCGGCGGCCGCTGCCCCACTCGACGCCGAGCACGACCAGGTCGAGCGTGTGCACCGGCTTCACCTTCTGCCAGGCCTTGCCGCGCCGGCCTGCCGCGTAGGGCGAGGCCAGCGACTTCACCATCACGCCCTCGTGGCCCGCCGACAGCGCCGCCGTGACGACGGCTGCCGCCTCCTCCGGCGACGGGTCCAGCACGCCGGGGATGACGTGCTCGCCCGCCACCTGCCGCAGTGCGGCGAGGCGGTCGCGCAGCGGCTCGTCGAGCAGGTCCTTGCCGTCGAGGTGCAGGCAGTCGAAGAAGTACGGGTGCAGCAGCAGCTCGCGTTCGTCCTGCGCGCCGAACCTGCTCATCGTCTCCTGGAACGGGCGCGGTCTCCCCTCGTCGGTCAGCGCCAGCGTCTCGCCGTCGAGCACCACCGACGTGCACGGCAGGCCTCGCACGAGTTCGACCAGCTCAGGCACAGTCTTGGTGATCTCGCGCAACGTGCGCGTGTAGACGTGGACCTCGTCGCCGGAGCGGTGCACCTGGATGCGCGCGCCGTCGAGTTTGTGCTCCACCACGACGCTGCCGAGCTCGGTCAGCGCCTCGTCCAGCGACTCCGCGGGCGAGGCCAGCATCGGTCGCAGGGGGCGCCCGACCTCCAGCCGGAACGCCTCCAGGACCGGCGCGCCGCCGTCCAGGGCGGCCACGGCCGTCTCCGGTAAGCGGCCGGACAGCATGAACGCGCGCCGCACCGTCTCGCCCGGCACGTCCGCGGCGGAGGCGATCGCGTCGAGCATCACACCCTCCAGCGCGCCCTGCCGGAGCTCGCCGGTGAGCAACCGACGTAAGAAGTCCTGCTCGGCCTCTGTCGACCGCCCGAACAACGCCGTCAGCAGGTCGACCCGGCGCTGCGCCGAGCCCTTGCCGGACGTCGCGGCCACCTCGGCGAG
Organism: Lentzea sp. NPDC092896; assembly: GCF_044754905.1. Lineage (NCBI taxonomy): Bacteria > Bacillati > Actinomycetota > Actinomycetes > Pseudonocardiales > Pseudonocardiaceae > Lentzea > Lentzea sp. NPDC092896. Next base: position 238,105 of record NZ_JBIVPX010000006.1, on the reverse strand, counting down.
CGCGGCGTCGACCTCGGCGATCGTCAGTCCGGCACGATCGGCCGCAGGCACGGCCAGATCGACGACGGTGCGCCAGCCCGCACCGATACGACCCTGCCGCGGGGTGCCGATGAGGAACGACACCACCGCGACCACTACGTCCGCCGTCGCCGCGCGCAGCAACGCGGACAGCGCCTTGACCTTGGCCAGGCGCGACCGGGTCGCCGCGACGGCGGCTGACGTGTCGACCACTTCGGAGAGAAGCACGTGTTCAATGGTGCACCCCGGCACTGACAATTTCTGGAGGCGCGGGCTAGGCTGCCCCGCCAACCGTTCTACCTGGGGGTTTACCGAACCATGAACGCTTTCAAGATCGTCGCGGCCGCACTGCTGTTCGCCGCCGCGGCGGTGACGACGCTCAGCGCCACCGGCGACGGCACCGACCGCGAACACATCATGAGTGACCGCGAGCACATCATGAGCACCGCCCGCGAGCACATCCTCTAGGCCACCGCGACATCGGCGATCTCCCTGACCGCCTCGCGCAGACGGTCAGGGGTGAGCGCCGCGTAACCGAGCACCAAACCGGGCCACATGGGCGTGCGCGTGTACTGCGCCAACGCCCAGACGTGCACGCCACGCTCCGCAAGCCTGCTCTTCAACGCGAGGTCGTCCGTCCCGTCAGGCATGCGCAGCACGACGTGCAGACCAGCCGCGACGCCGATGGGCTGCCATGCGGGCAGATGCTCCGCAACGGCCTCCAGCAGCGCGTCCCGCCTCTTCCGGTAGAGCGCGCGCGTACGACGCAGATGCCGGTCATAGCCGCCCGTCCGCAACAGGTGCGCGAACGCGGCCTGCGGGATCGTGCCGGTGCCCATGTCGTTGTACTGCTTGCGTTGCACGATGCCTTCGCGCAGCCGTTCCGGCACCACGAGCCAACCGAGGCGCAACGCCGGCGCCAGCACCTTGCTCGTCGTGCCCTGGTACACCACGTGCTCGGGCGCGAGAGCCTGCAACGCGCTCAAGGCCGGCCGGTCGTACCGGTGCTCGGCGTCGTAGTCGTCCTCGATGATCAACGCGTCCCGCTCGCGCGCCCAGTCGACGAGCGCCCGCCGCCGTTCCGGATGCAGCACCACACCGAGCGGGAACTGGTGTGCCGCGGTGACCAGCACCGCCTTGCAGTCCGTTTTGGACAGAAGATCGACCCGGATTCCCTTGTCGTCCACCGGAATCGGCACGGTGTTCAGCCCGTGCGACCGCAGCATGTTCTCGCCGCCGAAGTGGCTGGGTTCCTCGATCGCGATGCTGCCGTTCAGGATCCGGGCGGTGAGCTGCAACCCGTCCGCCGCGCCGTTGGTGATCACCGCGTCCTTCGCGACGACCGCCCGCACCCGCGAGAGGTAGTCGACGATCTCCTTGCGCAGCCCCACGAAACCGGCAGGGTCCGGATAGGCGAGGTCCTCGTCGGGGAGCTCGGCGAGCGCCGACCGGTGGGCCGCCACCCACTCGGCGCGGGGAAACGCGCCCAACGCCGGCAGGCCGGGCCGCAGGTTGTACCGCCACCGCGGCGGCGGCTCGGGCACACCGCACACACCGGCCGGTCCGAGGCTCGCGACCGTGGTCCCCGACCCGCGCCGGCTGGTGAGATACCCCTCCGCGACGAGCTGCGTGTACGCCGACGTCACCGTCCCGCGCGCCACGTCCAGCTGCGCGGCCAGGTCCCGGCTCGACGGCAACCGCGTACCCGGCAGGAGCCGCCCGTCCCGGATCGCCCGGCGCAGTTCGACCTCCACCCCGCGGCGCCGCTGATGCCCCGGCAACAGCAGCTCGCGAAAAGTGGTCCAGTTCGTAGCCATCGAAGTGGAGCTTAAACCTGGACCAGTCGAGCGCAAGGCTGGTGGACATGAAACTCGGGGTGGCCGCGGGAGCGACAGCGGCAACGATCGTCGGAGCGTCCGTTCCGATCACGGGAATGCTGGAGGGCTACCCGGTCCTGACCGGTCAGGCCATGCGCTACGCCCTCGGCGCGGCCGTGTTGCTGCTGGTGGCACGCCGTCTGCCGATGCCGTCGTGGCGTGACGTCCCGCCACTGCTCGGCGTGGTCATCACGGGCATGCTCGGCTTCAACGCCGTGCTCATCGCCGCCCAGCAGTACGCGGAACCGGGCTTCGTCGCCGCCGTGATGGGCGGCGCCCCCATCGCACTGGCGCTGCTCTCCCGCCAACGAACCGCATCGGCCGTAGTGGGCGCCGTGGTGGTGGCGGCAGGCATCGTGCTGTTGTCCGGCGGCGGCTCGTGGCACGGCCCGGGCCTTGCGCTCGCTTTGATCACGATGGCCGGCGAGGTCTGCTTCACCTTGTTCGCCGTGGGAGTCGTACGACGCCTCGGCGTGCTCGGCGTGGCCACCTGGACGTGCATCCTGGCGACGGTGATCGGCGCGGTGCTCGGCACGTTCGTCGGCGGCTGGCAGATGCCGAACGCCAAGCAGGGCTTCTCTCTCGCGCTGCTGGCCGTGGTGGTGACCGCGCTGGCCTTCGGACTCTGGTACTTCGCCGTGAACCGCCTGGGCTCTGACCGCGCGGGCGTGCTCATCGGCCTGATGCCGGTCTCGGGCCTGGCAACGTCCGTGCTGCTCGGCGCACAGGAACTCACGCTCGTGTCCGTCGCCGGCGTCACCACCGTCGCACTCGGGTGCGTCATCGGGCTCCGCAGGGGAACGCACGAGCCAACTGGCACACACGAACCAACGGAAGCCCACCACACACACGACGCGGGCCGGGTACCCCCAAATTCAACACTAGCGAACGGGTCTGACACTCCTGCGGAAGTCGTTGCACCGTAAGGATGTCGGGGTTTGCCGACACGGAACGACGCGGTCGGCGCGAACCGGGCGACCGAGGCGACGACCCACGCTCCACCGACCGGACCGGACAGGTTGAGCCCCAGCGGGCTGGACGATTCACAGGTCGAACGAACGCAGGCGCTGTGAGCACGCGAATCCATGAGTGCGTGCGTCAGCTCGAAGAGTCGCGCGAGCAGTCGGAAGTCGCGGTCGAACGGTCAGCCGTCACCCGCCACCACGACGGCCATCTGCCGCACGATCGCCCGGGAGTCGCCAGGCTCGGCACAGACCCGGTCGAAGATCTCCCGCTGCGCCGCCGTGAACCGCCCTCGCTCCAGCAGGGCAACGGCAAGGCCTTGCACATCGACGTCCGCGGACGTGCCCTTCGAGTACCAGAACCACACGGCGTGAAGGGCGGCCTCGCGCGGTGCTCCGTACCAGTGCGAAGGCTTGTTCGGGTTGGGCGCGGACGGGTGCGGCACGCGGTAGCCCAGGCGCTTGGCCTGCTGCCGGAAAACGCCGTAGGCGCGCAGGTCAGCCTGCCAAGCGGCATGACTCGCGGTCAGCAGTTCCAGCGCCGCGGGCAGCAGGGCCGGGTCGCGGGTGAAGTCGCCGGCCACGGACTGCAGAAAGCTGAACGACGCGTGAAAACCAAGGGGGCGGTAGCCCCACAGGCACAGACGCAGAGCGCTGACGCGGTGCCCCAGCGGCAGCGAGGTGTCGAGAACCTTCCTCGCAGAGCCGGAAAAACTCACGAGCTGACCTTCGCGAGCCACGACGCGGCCTCGTCAGCGGGCAGCACGCGGGCGATGTCGACGAGAGGCGTCATCATCGGGTAGAGCCGACCCGTGTTCCACGACCGCTGGTACGGCGGCGGGCCGAGGACGACGACCCGGCGGCCCTCGAACAGCGGGATGTCGGACGGGCGGCCCTCGTTCCAGATCGTGTCGCCGAAGCCGTCGGACAGCTCGAACTGGCCGCGGATTCCGCCCTCTGGCTGGAGGTCCTCGCCCACCGACGCCGCCTCCACCCACGCGTCCAGCGGCGGTTCGCCGGGCACGTGCTCGGGGACCAGGCGGTACGCGAGCAGCGTGTGGAGCTGGAAGTTGTCGCCGAGGCCGCCGATCGTCACCTCGAAACCGGTGCCACTGGGGCGATGCAGCACCAGCAGCGGTTCGAGGTCCACGACCATCAGCAGGCCGTAGAGCCAGGAATCGGTTGGCACCGCGGCCATAAGGCGCGAGCGATGTGGCAAGCCGGCGCGGACGTCCTCGTCCTGCAAAGGCAGCAGAAGCGCGCGCTCCCAGGTCTCGCCGTCGCCTCGTTCGAAGGCTTCCACCACGCGCAGGACCAACGGCTCCAACGCATCGCACGCGCCGATGTAGAACAGCAGGTTGCCGAGCAACTCGTTGACCTGGACGTCCGGCGACGAGGACAGGACCAGGGCCGCCGCCGACATCTCGTCGGGCGAGCGGCCCTGGGCCTCATCGATGAACTTTTCGAACGCGCCCGGCTCGTCCCGGACGACCGCTTCCGCGACCGACGTCAGATCCACGAGCAGCAGGCTAGGCCAGATCAGGCCCCTGCGAACGGAGATCGTCGACCTTCGACATGGCGTCACGGAGTTCGTCGAGCCACGTGTCCGCGTGCTCGCCGACCAGGCGCACGGCCCATGCCAGAGCGTCTGCCCGTGAGCGGGCCACACCGGCGGCTACCAGCGTGTCGAGCACCTGGCGTTCCGGCTGGCGCAGGCGCGTCATGACCGGCACGGCCAGGTGCGTGAAGAGTTCGCGCGTGCTGCCCTGCACGGCACCCCAGGCGACCTTGCGGCCGTAGCGGTGCTCGGCCTGGCGGGCGATCTCGATGCGTTCCTCGCGGGTGTCCTCGCGCCAGCGCGAGATGCGGCCCGACTCGGCCGCGGCACGCGAGGCGTCGTCGAACTCGCCCTCCAGCGCGGGCAGCGTGCCGACGACCGTGATCTCCTCGCGGTCGATGATCACCTCGGGCGCGCCGGCGAACCAGGCGTCCGGGAGCCTTCCCGCGAACCACGCCGCCGCGTCGTCTGCCGAGGGCAGGTCCGCCTGCTGCCACCCGCCTCGTCCTCGCCATCCACGTCCCATTACAACCACCCCTGATTACATGATTACGTTGTAACCGACGTTACGCCTGCAATCAGCTGGTGGTGTTCGCCGTCAGTGAAGTGACCAGGGCATCTACCGACACGACAGGCCTGTCGCACACGTAGCCACGACACACGTAGGCCGCAGGGCCTTCGTCGACCAACGGCCGGTCTTCCAGCAACGGCACGGACGAGGGCTCACCGGCCACGACGACGCCGCCTCCGGGGACATGAGCAACCGCCGCCGCCCACAGCGACGCACGGCGCGAGTCGTCGGCACCCACCACGGCCACCTGCAACGGACCGGCTTCCAGCGCCTCGGCGACGGTCAGCCAGTGGCCGGCGAACCGGGGCGCCCGCGCGGCCAGCAGACCTGCCCGCGTGACGGCCTCCGACGCGGCGGTGAAGTACAGCGAAGAACGATCGGCGCCCGACAGCAGGGACGCCGTCGCCAGGGCCGAGGCCAGCGAGGACGCACCGGAGGGCGACGCGTTGTCGGTCGAGTCGGCTGGGCGCCGGACCAGGGTCTCGGCGTCGTCGGCGGTGTCGTAGTAGGCGCCGGGCGAGTCCGGGGCGGCGAACCGCGCGAGAGCGGTGTCCAGCAGGCCGCACGCCAGGTCGAGCCACCGGATCGAGCCGGTGACCTGGTGCAACGCCAGCAGGCCGTCGGCGAGGCAGCCGTAGTCCTCCAGCACGCCGAACGACGGTCCCGCCACGCCGTCCCGCGAGGTCCGCAGCAGCCTGCCCTCGACCACGTGCACCGAGGCCAGCAACTCCGCGGCCTCCGAGGCCGCCGCGATCCACGACGGCTCACCGAAGAACGCGCCCGCCTCGGCCAGCGCGGCGATCGCCATGCCGTTCCAGGAGGCGATCACCTTGTCGTCCCGGCCGGGCTGCGGCCTTCCGGCGCGCACCGCCAGCAGCGCGGCCCGCACCTCCTCCCCCGGCTCCGACACGAACCGCAGCGTCGACCTGCCGTCCTCGAAGTTCGGTTCGGAGGTCACGCCGAACGCGGCCGCCGCGTCGCCCAGTTCCTCGAACGACCACACGTAGGTCAGGCCCTCGACGCCCTCGGTGTCCGCGTCCAGCGAGGCCGCGAACCCACCCTCCGCCGTGCGCAGATCCCTCAGCAGGAACGACGCCGTGTCCCGCGCGACCCGCTCGTAGCGATCAGACCGCGTCACCCGCGTCAGATGCGTGTAGAAGCGAAGCAGCAAAGCGTTGTCGTACAACATCTTCTCGAAGTGCGGCACCACCCAGGACGTATCGACGCTGTACCGCGCGAACCCGCCACCGAGCTGGTCGTACAGGCCGCCGTTGGCCATCGCGTCGGCCGTCGCGGTCGCCATCGAGACGGCCTCGACCGAGCCGGTGCGTTCGTGGTGCCGCAGCAGGAACTCCAGCGCCATCGACGGCGGGAACTTCGGCGCGCCACCGAATCCGCCGTGGCGCCGGTCGAACTCGCCCAGCAACGACACCACCGCGCCCGCCAGCGCGTCCGAGTCCACAGCGGACGGAGGCAGCGGCGCGGCGTGGCGCGAGATCTCTTCCACCACAGCGGAAGCCGACTCCAGGATCTCGCCCGGCCGCTCGGCCCACGTCGCCGTCACGGCCTCGATGAGCTGCGTGAAGGACGGCATGCCCGGCCGCGGCGACGGCGGGTAGTAGGTGCCCGCGTGGAACGGCCGCGCGTCGGGCGTGAGGAACACCGTCATCGGCCATCCGCCCTGGCCGGTCATGGCCTGCGTGACCTCCATGTACACGGCGTCGACGTCCGGGCGTTCCTCGCGATCCACCTTCACCGACACGAAGTTCGCGTTCAGGAAGGCAGCGACCTCCGCGTCCTCGAAGGACTCGTGCGCCATCACGTGACACCAGTGGCAGGCCGCGTAACCGATGGACAGCAGCACCGGCACGTTGCGCCGTCGTGCCTCCTCGAACGCCTCCGCGGACCACGGCCACCAGTCGACCGGGTTGTCCGCGTGCTGCAGCAGGTAAGGGCTGGTCGCGTGCGCAAGCCGGTTAGTCATGCGAACCACACTAAATCAGCAGCGCGAAGGCCGACTGTCGATCAGACTCGACCTCGTGTTGCTCACCTTGACCACGACGCACCAGCCGGCGACCGATCTCGGCCACCTGCTGCACAAGCATCCCGACCGGGCTCAGTCCTTCACGACGAGCTCGGGCATCGCGCACGTCTTCTACCCGAAGGCGACGAACGAGGAATGCACGGTCGCCCTCCTGCTGGAGGTCGACCCCGTCGCGCTCGTCCGAGGTCCCGGCAGCACTCTCACGCAATACGTCAACGACAGGCCGTACGCGGCCGGGTCGTTGCTCACGGTCGCGCTCGGCAGCGTGTTCCGCACGGCCATGAACGGCCGCAGCGAGAGCTACCCCGAGCTCGCCGCGACGCCGATTCCGCTGGTCATCCGCGTTCCCGCGCTGCCTCACCGGCTCGCGGAGCGACTGTTCACGCCACTCGGCTGGGACGTAACGGTCTCCGAGCACGGCGACTCGCGCTTCGGCGACGTGACGCTGACCGGCACGGTGAGGCTCAGTGACGCGCTGAAGCACCTCTACGTGCTGCTGCCCGTGCTCGACGGCGGCAAGCACTACTGGGTCGCGGCCGACGAGGTCGACAAGCTGCTCAAGGCCGGTGACGGCTGGCTGGCCGCGCACCCGGACAAGGAGCTGATCACCACCCGCTACCTGGCGCGCAAGCGACCGTTGATCACCTCGGCCCTGGAACGGCTCGCGGACGTCGACGAGGTCGAGCCGGAGGAGCTGGACAACGCGCTGGCCGAACCGAAGATCTCCCTTGCCGTGCAACGCAAGGAAGCCGTGATCAAGGCGTTGAAGGACGCGCGGGCCAAGCGCGTGCTCGACCTCGGTTGCGGCGGCGGGGCGTTGCTGCGCGCGCTCGTCAACGAGCCCGAGTTCACCGAGATCCAGGGTGTCGACGTGTCCGCGAAGGCGTTGCAGGAGGCCGCGCGCAAGCTGCACCTGGACCGCATGGGCGACCGTCAGCGCGAGCGGATCACGTTGCGGCAGTCGGCTTTGACGTACGCCGACACCGAACTGGCCGGCTACGACGCGGCGGTGCTGATGGAGGTCGTCGAGCACGTCGACCCGTCGCGCCTGCCCGCGCTGGAGCACTCGGTGTTCACCGTGGCGCGGCCGGCGACCGTGCTGGTGACGACGCCGAACGTCGAGTACAACGTGCTGTTCGAGACGTTGCCGGAAGGGCAGATGCGCCACTCGGACCACCGTTTCGAGTGGACGCGAGCAGAGTTCGCGGCGTGGGCGGACGGCGTCGCGGAACGCCGTGGCTACCGCGTGCGGTACGTGCCGATCGGGCCGGAGGACGCCGAACGCGGCGCGCCGACCCAGATGGCCGTGTTCAGCCTGGGAGACGAGAACTGATGGAACTGAAGATCCCTGACCTGTGTCTGGTCGTGCTGGTCGGCGCCTCCGGTTCCGGCAAGTCCACGTTCGCGCGCAAGCACTTCCTGCCCACGCAGGTGCTGTCGAGCGACTACTTCCGCGGGCTCGTGTCCGACGACGAGAACGACCAGTCGGCGTCCGCGGCCGCGTTCGACGTGCTGCACTACGTCGCCTCCAAGCGACTGGAAGCAGGGCGCGTCACGGTCATCGACGCGACCAACGTGCAGGCGCCGGACCGCGCCAAGCTGATCGAGGTCGCGAAGAAGGCGAACGTGCTGCCGGTCGCGATCGTCCTCGACACCCCGACCGAGGTGTGCCTGGCGCGCAACGCACAGCGTCCCGACCGCGACTTCGGCGCGCACGTCGTGAAGCGGCACCGGTCGGCGTTGCGGCGCTCGTTGAAGTTCCTCGGCAAGGAGGGCTTCAAGCGCGTCCACGTGCTGCGCTCCGAGTCCGATGTGGACAACTCGACGATCGTGTACGAGCGCCTGCTCAACGACCTCAAGCACGAGACCGGCCCGTTCGACGTGTTCGGTGACGTGCACGGTTGCCGCGCCGAGTTGGAGGAACTGCTCGTCGAGCTCGGGTACTCGCTGGTTCGCGACGACGAAGGCCGCGCTGTCGACGCGGTCCCGCCTGATGACCGCAAGGCCGTGTTCGTCGGCGACCTGGTGGACCGCGGGCCGGACACCCCTGGCGTGCTGCGCCTGGTCATGGGCATGGTCGCGGCCGGGCACGCCTTGAGCGTGCGCGGAAACCACGAGGAGAAGCTCGTGCGGGCGATGCGCGGGCACAAGGTGACGGTCCGGCACGGGCTGGAGAAGTCGCTGGAGCAGCTCGCGCACGAGTCGGAGGAGTTCCGCCTGGCCGCGACCCGGTTCTGCGACGGGCTGGTCGCGCATTACGTGCTGGACGGCGGAAACCTCGTCGTCGCGCACGCCGGCCTGCCCGAGCGCTACCACGGCCGGGCGTCCGGGAAGGTGCGCAGTTTCGCCTTGTACGGCGACACGACCGGCGAGACCGACGCGCACGGGATGCCGGTGCGCCTGCCGTGGGCGAACGACTACCGCGGTGCGGCGATGGTGCTGTACGGCCATGTCCTGGTGCCCGAGGCCGAGTGGATCAACAACACCATGTGCCTCGAAACGGGTGTGGTGTTCGGCGGGAAGCTGACCGCGTTGCGCTACCCGGAGCGCGAAACCGTTTCCGTGAAGGCGCATCAGGTCTGGTACGAGAGCGACGCGCCGTTCCCGCCGAAGGCCGTCGAGCGCGCGCCGGACGTGCTGGCGCTCACCGACGTCACCGGTCTGCGCCGGATCGACACGGCGCTGCTCGGCGCCGTGACGGTCCGCGCGGAGCAGTCGGCTTCGGCGCTGGAAGTCATGAGCCGGTTCGCGATCGACCCGCACGACCTGCTGTACCTGCCGCCGACGATGGCGCCTGTCGCGACCTCGCAGCGCGACGACGTGCTGGAGCACCCGTCGGACGCGTTCGCCGACTACCTCGCGGCCGGTGTCACGCAGGTGATCTGCGAGGAGAAGCACATGGGCTCGCGTGCGGTGTTGTTGGTGCGCAAGGAAGGCGGTGCGATCTACACGCGCACCGGCCGTGCGTTCTTCGACGGCGCGCTGGGCATTGAACTGCTCGACGGCGTGCGTTCGGCGTGCGCCGGGCTGTTCGAGGAGTTCGCCACGGACTGGCTGCTCCTCGACGCCGAGCTGATGCCGTGGAACGCCAAGGCGTCCGGACTGATCCGCGAGCAGTACGCGGCGGTCGGGGCGGCTGCTGGCGGTGCGTTGCCGGTGGCGGTGGACGCTTTGTCCGCGGCTGCCGCTCGTGGCGTGGACGTGGCGGACCTGTTGGCGCGCACGTCGCAGCGTGCGTCGAACGCCGCGGCCTACAGCGCTGCCTACGAGCGGTACTGCTGGCCTGTTGAGGGGCTGGAGGGCGTGCGCATCGCGCCGTTCCAGCTGCTCGCGGCGGAGGGGCAGACGTTCCACGACCGTTCGCACCTGTGGCACCTGTCGGTGTTGGCCCGGTTGGAAGGTCCGTTGTTCCAGCAGACCCGGCACCTGGTGGTCGACGTCGGCGACCCCGCGCAGGTGGCCGCCGGTGTGCGGTGGTGGGAGGAGCTGACCGCGGACGGCGGAGAGGGCATGGTCGTGAAACCGCTGGCGAACCTCGGCGGACGCGTGCAGCCGGCCGTGAAGGTGCGCGGGCGCGAGTACCTGCGGATCATCTACGGCCCGGACTACACGACGCCTTCGAACCTGTCGCGGCTGCGCAAGCGTGCTCTCGGTCGCAAGCGCGGACTCGCCCTGCGTGAGTACGCCCTGGGCATCGAGGCGTTGGAACGTCTCGTGCGCGGCGAGCCTTTGTGGCGCGTGCACGAGTGCGTGTTCGGAGTGTTGGCGTTGGAATCAGAACCGGTGGACCCACGACTGTGATCCTCGAAGCCGTGATCGGGTCGCACGCCTACGGGCTGGCGACACCCGAGTCCGATGTGGACAGACGGGGCGTGTTCGTCGCGCCCACTGAGTCGTTCTGGCTCCTGGAGAAGCCGCCGACGTCAGTCGAGGGCCCTGCTCCGGAGCAGCTCAGCTGGGAGGTCGAGCACTTCTGCAAGCTGGGCCTGAAGTCGAACCCGACGGTGCTCGAAACGCTGGTGAGCCCGCTGGTGGAGATCAGCACGCCGATGGGAGAGGAACTGCGGGACCTGTTGCCCGCGTTCCTCTCCCGCTACGCCGTGCGAGCGTTCACGCGCGCGACGGAGATGCAGCTGTCGCGCGCGGGCCGCAACCTCAAGCCGAAGCAGCTCATGCACGTCGTGCGGCTGCGCCTGGTGGGCCTTCATCTGTTGCGCACCGGCGTCTACGACATCGCCGCGGACCGTTCGTTGCTCCAGATCCGCGACGGCTCGATGGCCTGGGACGACGCGGTGGCGTGGGCGCACCGCCTCGGCGACGAGATCGCTGAGGCCGAGGGCCCGCTGCCCGAGGACCCGGATCGGGCGCGGGTCGAGGACTGGTTGGTGTCGGTGCGCAGGAGGATGTTGTGAGCTACGAGGTACCTGACCTTCGTGACGTGGTCGCCGAGCAGTCGCACGGCCTGCTGTTCGCGACCGTGTCCGGCGCACACCTGTACGGCTTCCCGTCGCGGGACTCGGACGTGGACCTGCGCGGCGTGCACGTGCTGCCGCTCCCGGAGATCCTCGGCCTGCGGCGCGGCCCGGAGACCAAGGAACGGATGTGGGTGCGCGACGGCGTCGAGATCGACCTGGTCACGCACGACGTGCAGAAGTTCTGCAAGCTGCTCACCCGCCCCAACGGCTACGTGCTGGAGCAACTGCTCTCACCGCTGGTCGTGCACACCACGGACGCACACCGCAAGCTCGCCGACCTGGCCGCGGGATGCCTGACCTCACGGCACGGGCACCACTACCGCGGGTTCGCCGCGACGCAATGGCGGCTGTTCGAGAAGACCGCCGAGATCAAGCCGCTGCTCTACACCTTCCGCGCGCTGCTGACCGGCGTGCACCTGCTGCGCACCGGCGAGGTGAACGCGCACCTGCCGACGCTGCTCGAGAAGCTCGACGGCCCGGACTACCTGCCGGGCCTCATCGAGGCCAAGATCCTCGGCGAGCACCGGGCGCTGGCCGGGGTGCCGGGGCGGCCCGCTCCCGAGCGGCTGGAGGCAGACCTCGCGCACTGGCAGGAGGAGCTGCGGCAGGCGCGGGAGACCAGCGACCTGCCGTTGGAGCCGCCGGCGTTCGACGAGGTGCACGACTTCGTGGTGTCGACTCGGCTGGCCTGAGTTCGGGGCGGCCCCGCCTGGTCTGGCTGGGCTGGCCCGGCGCGGCTGCGTGGGCTGGCCCGGCTGATGTGCTGGCGCGGCTCGGTCGGCTGACGCGCCCGGCGCGGCTCGGCTGGTCCGGCGCGGCTCGGCTGGTCCGGCGCGGCTCGGCTGGTCCGGCACGGCTCGGCTGGTCCGGCACGGCTCGGCTGGTCCGGCACAGCTGGCCCGGCCCGGCTGGCCTGGCCCGGCCGGCCGCGTGGGCTGGGCTGGCTGGGCTGGGCTGGGCTGGTGTGCTGGCGCGGCTGGTCCGGCTGGTCCGGCTGGTCCGGCTGGCCCGGCCCGGCCGGCCCCGTGGGCTGGGCTGCTGGGCTGGGGTGGCTGGGCTGGGGCGGCTCGGTCGGCTGAGTGGGCTCGGCTGCGTGCTGCGTGGGCTGGCGAGGCTGGGCTGGGGTGCCTAGCTGGCGCGGCTGGTGTGCTGGCGCGGCTGGGTGTGCTCAGGCGGCTGACGCGCCCGGCGCGGCTGACTGGCCCGGCTCGCTGGGCTGGGTGGTGCGCTGACCGGGAGGGCTAGTCAAGTGGCGACCGATCCGGTCCGCCCTGGCCGACTGGCTTTGTTGCCCCGCCCGTCCGCCACAGCCCCGGCCCCCGGCTGAACCGACCGTGGTCCACCACTCGTCGGCCGTGACCCAGCAGATCTGACACAGCAGTCCTGGGGCGGCCGGGCTCACCTGACCTGTCCTGACCCTCGCCCCCCGCGCTTCCTCCTCTTGCGGAACGAAGGAAACGCGATTCGCGTTCCCGCGTATCCACAAGCTACCGCGCTCCGGCATCTCCGCAGGTCAGAAAGCCACAACCTGTGGACAACTCGCGATCATGACAATTCCAGCGAGTCGTTGTGCCGTGGCGCGCGAGGTCAGTCCTTCTTCTTCGCGGCCTTCGACGCCTTCGAAGAAGTGGGCTCCGCGGGCTCGGCCGAGGCCTCCGAAGAGGCCGCAGCCCCCTCGGCCGGCTCGTCGAACGACGCCGGCAAGCCCTTGATGTGCTTGTTCATCGACTTCACGAGGAAGAAGATCGCGATGAAGAAGACGATCAGCAGGACGAGGCCGACCGGGGAGGACTTGCCGAAGTCCTCGCCCTGGCCGCCCTTGTCATTGCCGTCGTTCGTGTTCGACGGCTGCACGGCGACGAGCGCCACCGTGCTGCCGAGGGAGAAGTCTGGGGAAAGCACCCCTAGACCTTAACTCCGGCGAACAGGTCGTTCTCCGGCAGCGTCGAGTCCACCTGTGACCGCACGAGCTCGTACTCCTCGGTCGGCCAGATCTCGCGCTGCAGGTCCATCGGGATGGCGAACCAGCGGCTGGTCGGGTCGATCTGGGTGGCGTGGGCCTTCAGGGCCTCGTCGCGGACGTCGAAGTAGTCCGCGCACTCGACCTGCGTGGTCACGCGGTCCATCACGTCCGGGCGGTCGGTGCTCCAGTTCGCGAGCCACTCGGTGTACGGCGACTCGATGCCGCGCGCTTCCATCGCCTCGTGGAACGCGACGATCTTGGCGCGCGAGAAGCCGTGGCCGTAGTAGACCTTCCGCGGTTCCCACGCCTCGCCCAGTTCCGGCTGGTACGAGGCGTCGGCGGCGGCGTCCAGGGCCGCCATCGAGATCTCGTGCGTGCGGATGTGGTCCGGGTGCGGGTAGCCGCCGTTCTCGTCGTAGGTCACCACGACGTGCGGGCGGAAGTCGCGGATGGCCTCGACCAGGGACGGCACCGACTCCTCCAGCGGCACGAGGGCGAAGCACCCCTCGGGCAGCGGCGGCAGCGGGTCGCCCTCGGGCAGGCCCGAGTCCTTGAAGCCCAGCCAGCGGTGCTGGATGCCGAGGATCTTGGCCGCGCGGGCCATCTCCTCGCGGCGGACCTCGATGATGTTCTCGAGCACGTCCGGCCTGTCCATCGCCGGGTTGAGGATGCTGCCCGCACCACCGTCGGTACAGGTCACGACCATCACGTCGTGCCCTTCCGCGATGTAGCGAGCCATCGAGGCCGCGCCCTTGCTCGACTCGTCGTCGGGATGTGCGTGCACTGCCATAAGGCGCAGCTTTTCGGCCATGACCCCCGTGGTCCTCCTGTGTGAACGGTCCTGCGACACTCATCAACTGAACGCCGGGCACCATTGTTCCCCAGAGGCCGAGGAGGACGCGGACAAGTGGCACAGCGCGTGCTCCCCGAGGGGCGCTACAGCAAACAGAGCCGCAAGCCGCTGGCCAAGTGGACGCGGTGGGCGTTACTCGCTGTAGCTGTTGCGGTGGGTGCCCTGATCGCCTTCGTCGGTTACCGAAATCTCGGCACTAAACCGATCGAAGCCAAGCAGACCGCGTTCATCCTCCTCAGCGACGACCAGGTGAAGGTCAGTTTCGAGGTTTCCCGCGATCAACCGGAGCGCGCTGCCGTCTGCATCATTCGGGCCCGGTCCAAGGACGGGGACGAAGCGGGTAGACGCGAAGTTCTGGTGCCGCCGGGAAATGACGTCGTCGTAGAGACAACAGTTCTCCGCACCTCGAAGCCGCCGGTCACCGGCGAGGTGTTCGGGTGCTCCTACCAGGTTCCCTCCTACTTGTCCACGAGCTAGCGGCCAAGCGGGTGATCTGCGGTTTAAACGGCGAGATGGGGAACAAATCGCCGTCGCTGAACGTTGTCTGCGTGTTACTATTGCCGCTCAAGCACGGCCCCGGCGCGGGCCGTGTTTTTCCGTTCCGGGCCAGCGGCCCGGGAACTATCTGGTGACACGTGTGCACCAGAGCAAGACGAGGAGTTGGTGACCGTGAGCGACACCCAGGTGACCTGGCTGACCCAGGAGGCCTACGACCGGCTCAAGGCTGAGCTGGACGAACTTATCGCGTACCGCCCGGTCATGGCTGCCGAGATCAACGCCCGTCGCGAAGAGGGCGACCTGCGTGAGAACGGCGGCTACCACGCGGCTCGCGAGGAGCAGGGCAAGCAGGAGGCGCGCATCCGCCAGCTGCACGAGCTGCTCCAGGCCGCCAAGGTCGGCGAGGCTCCCACCACCAAGGGTGTTGCAGCACCGGGCACAGTGCTGACGATCCGCTACGAAGGCGACGACGAGGCGGAGACCTTCCTGCTCGCGACCCGCGAAGAAGGCGCGCACGGGGAGATGGAGGTCTACTCTCCCCTGTCGCCGCTCGGCAAGGCGCTGAACGGTGCGAAGGACGGCGAGACCGTGTCCTACGAGCTGCCGAACGGCAAGCAGCAGAAGGTCACGCTGATCTCCGCGGTTCCTTACCAGTCGTAGTCACGCCACATAAACGTGCGAAGGGGCGGTCACCTCGGTGGCCGCCCCTTCACGCGTTCCAATAGCGGCCGCACACGTGGGGGCACGGGCGTTGACAAAGCAATGGAGGTCGACAAACGACGAACGTGAGGCACGTCAACAATGTGATCGACCACGCGTTGCAGGTCCGCGTTCGACCTCGCGACCATTCGCACGAACAGATCGCCTTGGCCCGTTGTCGCGTGCACCTCGCACACCTCGCTGATCGCGGCCAGTCCTTCGCACACCTCGGCCCGGCGTCCCTGCGCGATCTCGACCGTCGCGAACGCCGTCAGCCCGTAGCCCATCGCGCCGAGGTCGAGCGCCGGCGGGAACCCGGTGAGCACGCCCCGCTCGACCAGTCTGTCCAGCCGGGCCTGCACGGTGCCGCGGGCGACCCCGAGCCTGCGTGAGCATTCGAGGACGCCCAGACGGGGCTCGTCCGTCAAGAGCAGGAGCAGCTTCGCGTCCAGTTCGTCCACGGGCTGGTCAGAGTGCTCACTCTGCTGATCCAAGGGCATAGATCACTATACAAACTGTCCTGTGAATTCGCTGACTGTTGCTCACCCTGCTAGGTCGAATCATGCTGATGGACATGACGCAGCAGCTTGACGACGTGAGCTACGACCAGCTCCGGCAGCTCGTGGGGTTGGTCGACTACGACGCGACCAAGGACCCCTTCCCCGTGCGCGCCATGGACGCCGTGGTGTTCGTCGCGGGCAACGCCACGCAGACCGCGTGGCTCTACCAGGTGGCGTTCGGCATGGAGCTCGTGGCCTACGCGGGCCCCGAGACCGGCCAGCGCACCCACAAGTCGTTCGTGCTGAAGTCGGGCTCGGCCCGCTTCGTGATCCACGGCGGCGTCACGCCCGGCTCCGAACTCCTCGACCACCACCGCCGTCACGGCGACGGCGTCATCGACCTGGCGCTGGAGGTCGGCGACGTCGACCAGTGCATCAAGCACGCCCGCGAGCAGGGCGCGACCGTCCTGGAAGAGCCGCACGACGTGTCCGACGAACACGGCACCGTGCGCCTCGCCGCGATCGCGACGTACGGCGAGACCCGCCACACGCTCGTCGACCGCTCGAAGTACGAGGGCATCTACCTGCCCGGTTACGTGGCGCGCAGCTCGTCCGTGAAGCGTCCGGAAGGCGCGCCGAAGCGCCTGTTCCAGGCCGTCGACCACTGCGTCGGCAACGTCGAGCTCGGCAAGATGGACTACTGGGTCGAGTGGTACAACCGCGTCATGGGCTTCGTGAACATGGCGGAGTTCATCGGCGACGACATCGCCACGGACTACTCGGCACTGATGTCCAAGGTCGTCTCGAACGGCAACCACCGGGTCAAGTTCCCGCTCAACGAGCCGGCGATCGCGAAGAAGAAGTCGCAGATCGACGAGTACCTGGAGTTCTACGAGGGCGCGGGCGTCCAGCACATCGCGCTGGCGACCAACGACATCATCAAGACCGTCACGGCCATGCGCGACGCGGGCGTCGAGTTCCTCGAAACGCCCGACTCCTACTACGACGACCCCGAGCTCCGCGCGCGCATCGGCGAGGTCCGGGTTCCGATCGAGACCCTGAAGGAACACCGCATCCTGGTCGACCGCGACGAGGACGGCTACCTGCTGCAGATCTTCACGAAGCCGATCGGCGACCGCCCGACCGTCTTCTACGAAATGATCGAGCGGCACGGCTCGCTGGGCTTCGGCAAGGGCAACTTCAAGGCCCTTTTCGAGGCGATCGAGCGCGAACAGGAGCGACGCGGCAACCTCTGACGCCGATCCCCCGGTAGGCTGCCTTACGGGGGACTCACATCGGGTGGAGGTGGCATGGCATTCGCGCGACGCGTGGCCGCGGTGATTCCGCTGGTCGGAGCCGTGACCACGGCTGTGGCACTGACCGGCGCGGCGTTCCTGACCGTGGCGCACGCAGGCTGTGACGAGGCCGGCCGCTTCGTCCGCACCGGCGACGCGATCCAGTTCGTCGGCGGCTGTGTGAACGGCGCCGACCTACCGTCGGCTCCGACAGCCGAGGCCGAGAACGTGGACAGGTTCGGCGGCTCGAAGAAGCCTTAGAAGACGCGAAAGGCCCCTCCCAGCCAGGAGGGGCCTTCTGCGTTGCCGGGAGAACTCAGCCCAGGGCTTCGAGCAGGTCAGCCACCAGGTCGTCGCCGGACTCGATGCCCACCGACACGCGGACCAGGTCGGCCGGCACCTCCAGCAGCGACCCGGAAGTGGACGCGTGCGTCATCTTCCCGGGGTGCTCGATCAGGGACTCGACCCCGCCCAGCGACTCGGCCAGCAGGAACAGCTTGGTCCGCGCGCAGACCTCGAGAGCCGCCTCCTCGCCACCGTCGACGATGAACGACACCATCCCGCCGAACCGGCTCATCTGCTTGGCCGCGACGGCGTGGCCGGGGTGCGACTCCAGGCCGGGGTAGATGACCTTCTTCACCTTCGGGTGCCGCGTCAGGGCCTCGGCGACCAGCTCGGCGTTGTCGGAGTGCTTCTCCATCCGCAGCTGCAGCGTCTTGATGCCGCGCAACGTCAGGTAGGCGTCGAACGGCCCGGGCACAGCACCGGCCCCGTTCTGCAGGAAGCCGAACGCCGCGTCGACCTCCTCGTCAGAGGTGATCAGCGCACCACCCACGACGTCGGAGTGGCCGCCGACGTACTTGGTGGTCGAGTGCAGCACCACGTCCGCACCCAGCTCCAGAGGAGTCTGCAGGGCAGGCGAAGCGAAGGTGTTGTCCACGACCAGCTTCGCGCCGGACTCGTGCGCGACCGAGGCGATGGCCGCGATGTCGCCGATGTTCAGCAACGGGTTCGTGGGCGTCTCGATCCACACGAGCTTCGTCTCGGGACGGATGGCGGCGCGGATCGCGTCCACGTCGGACACGGGTGCCGGCGAGTGGGTGACGCCCCACTGGGAGAAGACCTTGTCGATCAGCCGGAACGTGCCGCCGTACGCGTCGTTCGGGATGACGATGTGGTCGCCGGGCTTGAGGAACGTGCGCAGCGCGGCGTCGGTCGCACCCATGCCGGAGGAGAACGCACGGCCGTAGCGGCCGCGTTCGAGCGACGCGAGGCACGTCTCCAGTGCGCGGCGGGTCGGGTTGCCGGTGCGCGAGTACTCGAAGCCCTCACGCAGGCCTCCGACGCCGTCCTGGGCGTACGTCGAGGTCGCGTAGATGGGCACGTTCACCGCACCCGTGGTCGGGTCCGGGTCCTGACCGGCGTGGATCGCCCTGGTGGCGAAGCCGTATGGGGTGCTCATGTCCGAAGGGTACTCACCCATCTGGCCGCCGACCGCAAGTGTCCAAGCAGTGAAAACAGACCAGCCCCCGGCCGTGATGGCCGGGGGCTGGTCGAAGTGCTGCGGAGGGACTTACCAGCCCTGCTGCTGGCCGCCGTAGCCCTGCTGCGGGGGCTGGCCGTAGCCACCCTGCTGCGGAGGCTGCTGCTGCGGGTAGCCGCCCGTGCTCGGCTGCTGCGGGTAGCCACCGGTGCCGGGCTGCTGCGGGTATCCGCCGCCGCCGTAGGACGCGGTGTCCGGCCAGTTGATGACGACCGTGCCGCAGATCTTGTCGGAGTAGGTCTCCTTCTTCGGCTGGTTCCACAACGGCGCGAGGTAGTTGATCAGCGAGCCGATGCCGCAGAGCAGACCGAACGCGTTGTTCAGCAGAAGGCGCAGGAAGGCCACACCGCCGCCGGGCGGCTGCTGCGTGTCCTCCTTGATGACCTTGATCTTCGCGACCTTCTTGCCGATCGACTGGCCCGTGGAACCGCCCTTGAGGACCGTGTTCCAGATGTAGAAGCCGAAGAGACCGCCGTAGCCGACCACGTAGGCGATCAGCACGAAGAGGCCGGCGGAGGACGCGTCACCCGTGCTCGCGCCGATCCCGCTGAAGACACCGATGATCACAGCGGCGACCAGGCCGGGAGCGCCGTAGTCGATGAGGCCCGCGACGGCGCGCGAACCCCACTCGGCGTAGCCGGTCGGAGGCATCGGGGCGCCGTAGCCGGGCTGGCCGTAGCCGCCGGGCTGGCCGTACGGCTGCTGCTGCGGCTGGCCGTACGGGCTCGACTGCGGAGCGCCGTAGGGCTGCTGCGGCTGACCGTAGGGCTGTTGCTGCTGCGGCTGGCCGTACGGGTTGGACTGCGGCGCGCCGTAAGGCTGCTGCGGCTGACCGTAGGGCTGCTGCGGAGCGCCGTACTGGGGCGGCTGCTGGGCGGGGAATCCGCCAGAGCCGGGTCCCTGCGCCGGGAAGCCACCCGAAGCGGGAGGCACCTGCCCGGGGCTGACGACCTGGGTGGCGTCCGCGTTCTGCTGCGGTGCGGCGGGAGCCTGACCAGGCGAGACGACCTGCGTCGCGTCCGGGTTCGGGTACGCCGAAGTCGGCTGCCCACCCCCTGGGACGATCTGCGTGGCGTCCGCGTTGGGCTCCTGCTGCGGCTGACCGCCGAACTGGTTTCCTGGCGGCTGCGGAGCGTTCATCCGGTTTCCAACCCCCTTGGCTGGGCCGTGGGTACGAGTAAGACTGATGATGATCTGGGGCGTCACGCTATCGGACGCACCGGCCTCTACGCTCAGCGACCAGCCAAGAACCCCAGAATGTCCTGCCGAGTTACCACTCCGGCGGGCTTGCCGTCCTCCAGGACGAGGGCGGCGTCGGCGTGCGAGAGCGCGTTCATGGCGATGCCGACCGGCTCACCGGCGCCGAGCGTGGGCAGCGGCGGCGACATGTGCTTGTCGAGGCGGTCCGACAGCTGGGCCTTGCCGGTGAACAGGGCGTCGAGCAGGTCGCGCTCGTTGACGGCGCCCGCGACCTCGGCCGCCATGATGGGCGGTTCGGCGTTGACGACGGGCATCTGCGAGACACCGAACTCGCGCAGGATCGCGACGGCGTCACCCACGGTCTCGTTGGGGTGCGCGTGCACGAGGTCGGGGAGCATGCCGCCCTTGCGGCGCAGCACGTCGCCGACGGTCGCGCCGGTCGAGTCGGGCGGCAGGAAGCCGTAGGACGCCATCCAGCGGTCGTTGAAGACCTTGGACAGGTAGCCGCGGCCGCCGTCCGGGAGGATCACGACGACGACGGCGTCTTCTGGCAGGTCACGAGCGATGCGCAGCGCGGCGGCGGCCGCCATGCCGCAGGAACCGCCGACGAGCAGGCCTTCCTCGCGGGCGAGGCGGCGGGTGGTGTCGAACGAGTCCGCGTCCGAGACCTCGACGATCTGGTCGCAGATGGTCTTGTCGTACGCCTCGGGCCAGAAGTCCTCGCCGACGCCCTCGACCAGGTACGGGCGGCCGGTGCCGCCGGAGTAGACGGAGCCTTCCGGGTCAGCGCCGATGACCTGCACGGCGCCGTCGGAGATCTCCTTGAGGTAGCGGCCGGTGCCGGAGATCGTGCCGCCGGTGCCGACGCCCGCGACGAAGTGCGTGATCTTGCCGGCGGTCTGGCGCCAGATCTCGGGGCCGGTCTGGTGGTAGTGGCTCGCCGGGTTCTCCGGGTTGGAGTACTGGTCGGGCTTCCACGCGCCAGGGATCTCGCGGACCAGCCGGTCGGAGACGTTGTAGTACGAGTCCGGGTGCTCGGGCGCGACGGCGGTCGGGCACACCACGACCTCGGCGCCGTAGGCCTTGAGGACGTTGCGCTTGTCCTCGCTGACCTTGTCCGGGCAGACGAACACGCACTTGTAGCCCTTGCGCTGGGCGACCAGGGCGAGCCCGACGCCGGTGTTGCCCGAGGTCGGCTCGACGATCGTGCCGCCGGGCTGAAGTTCACCCGATTTCTCCGCGGCCTCGACCATCCGCAGCGCGATGCGGTCCTTCACGCTGCCGCCGGGGTTCAGGTACTCGACCTTGGCCAGCACCGTGGCCTTGATCCCCGTGGTCAGGGAGTTGAGCTTGACCAGCGGCGTGTTGCCGACCAGATCGACGACGTGCTCGACGTACTCCACCGGTATCTACTCCCTGCTCCCACTCTCCGAGATAGCGGGACGAAGCCTAGCTCGAGTGGCTGCGGAGGTTAATTCGAACAGCGGAACCGACGATTCCACTGGAAAGGGGGTGTTGCGGATGATCGGACTCAGGACGCTGCGTGCTGTGGCGATGACCGCCGCGACGCTCGGAGGCCTGTCGGGCGCACTGGTCGGATTGCTCACGGAGCAGGGCAGACGTGCTCGGACGGCCATCGGCGTGCTGGAGCACCTGTGGCCCGCGCCGGACGGCGTGTACCTCGACGACGGCCGCGATCCGCTGCGGCTGGCGGTGCTCGGCGACTCGATGGCGGTGGGTGTCGGTGTGACCCATCCCTCGCAGATGCCGGGCGTGCTGCTGGCCCAGGCGCTGGCGGAGGAGGCCGAACGGCCGGTGCGCCTGTCCACCTACGCCATCAGCGGCTCGACCACCCGTGACCTGGTGCCGCAGGTCGACGCGGCCGTGCAGGACGCCCCCCAGGTCGCGTTGATCATCATCGGCGCGAACGACGTGACGTCGCGGATGAGCCCCGCCGAGTCTGGACGGCTGCTGGCCGAGCAGGTGCGCAAGCTGCGCGCGATCGGCTGCGGCGTCGTCGTCGGCACGTGCCCCGACCTGGGGATCGTGCGGCCGATTCCCCAGCCGTTGCGGATGGTCGGGCACCAGTACAGCCTGCGTCTCGCGGCGGCGCAGACCGCTGCCGTGCGCCGGGTGGGTGGCGTGCCGGTGTCGCTGGCGAACCTGCTGGCGCCGGAGTTCATGGCGCGGCACGTCGACATGTTCAGCTCGGACCGCTTTCACCCCAGTTCCGTCGGGTACGAGGCGGCGGCGGGCGTGTTGCTGGCGCCGTTGTGCCAGGTGGCGGGGCTGTGGCCGGGCTGGGGCGCACCTGCTCTGCCGTTGCGGTCGGCGGCCGCTTTGGCGGTCCGGCCATCCCGCGTTCCCGGATGGCTGCAAAGACGGCACGCATGAGTTCCGGAATTCTCGTCACGTGCGCTGGCCGGGGTGAGCGGGCGTTAACTAGGCTCGAAGGCAACCTTGACTCTCAACGAGGAGTTTCGTGATGCCTGAGGCCGTGATCGTCTCCGCCGCCCGCTCCCCCATCGGCCGTGCGGGCAAGGGCTCGCTGAAGGACGTGCGGCCCGACGACCTGGTGGCGCGGATGATTCGCGCGGCACTGGACAAGGTGCCGCAGCTCGACCCCGCGCAGATCGACGACCTGATGCTCGGCTGCGGCCTGCCCGGCGGCGAGCAGGGCTTCAACATGGCGCGCGTCGTGTCCGTGCTGCTGGGCTACGACAACCTGCCCGGCACGACCGTGACCCGGTACTGCGCCTCGTCCCTGCAGACGACGCGCATGGCGCTGCACGCGATCAAGGCGGGCGAGGGCGACGTGTTCATCAGCGCCGGCGTCGAGACCGTGTCGCGGTTCGCCAAGGGCAGCTCCGACTCGTGGCCGGACACCCACAACCCGCTGTTCGGCGAGGCCGAGGCGCGCACGGCCTCCGTTGCCCAGACGGGCGCTTCGGAGTGGGTCGACCCGCGTTCGCTGGACGTCGTGCCGGACGTCTACGTCCCGATGGGCCAGACCGCCGAGAACCTGGCTCTGCTCAAGGGGATCTCGCGCCAGGAGATGGACGAGTTCGGCGTCCGCTCGCAGAACCTCGCCGAGAAGGCCATCGCGGACGGCTTCTGGGCCCGCGAGATCACGCCGGTCACGCTGCCCGACGGCACCGTGGTCTCGTCCGACGACGGCCCGCGTGCCGGCGTCACCTACGAGGCCGTGTCCCAGCTGAAGCCGGTCTTCCGCCCCGACGGCCGCATCAACGCCGGCAACTGCTGCCCGCTCAACGACGGCGCCGCGGCCCTCGTGGTCATGTCCGACACGAAGGCCCGCGAACTCGGCATCACGCCGCTCGCCCGGATCGTGTCGACCGGCGTCTCCGGCCTGTCGCCGGAGATCATGGGCCTCGGCCCGGTCGAGGCCTCGAAGCGCGCGCTGGCGCTGGCCGGCCTGTCGGTCTCCGACATCGACCTGGTGGAGATCAACGAGGCGTTCGCCGCCCAGGTGATCCCGTCCTACCAGGACCTCGGAATCGACCTGGACCGGCTGAACGTGAACGGCGGCGCCATCGCGGTCGGCCACCCGTTCGGCATGACCGGTGCGCGCATCACCACGACCTTGATCAATTCGCTGCAGTTCCACGACAAGCAGTTCGGTCTCGAGACCATGTGCGTGGGCGGCGGCCAGGGCATGGCGATGGTCATTGAGCGCCTGAGCTGAGCTTTTGCTCAAGATCTGCAATTTGACGCTTGCAAGTAGCTCCGCTTCACCCGAACGGAGCTACTTGCCTGCCCCCTTTCTGCCGATGAGATGAAACATCGCGCAATGACGTCATCAGGCGAGGGGAAGTCCGTCCCTACCGATGAGCAAGGAGGGGTCGGACATGCCCTACGTGTGGTGGCAAAGCGAATATGACCTGCAATGTCATGCATTCCCCAGAGCCCAGGCCGATGGTTCGCGCAGCTTTTACGAGGCCGTCTGCGAACATTCGGTGCCTGACGAACGGGTGTCGCGCGCGCAGGCGGGCGCGCTCTGCACCACCTGCCTGATCAAGGTGGGCACCGAACTGCCCGACGTCCGCTGGCGGGTCTAGACCCGTTTCATGCCAACACTCGCCGGTGCGCTCTCCACGAACCCGTGTCGTGCGTAGAGACGACGGCCAGGCGGGTCGGCCAGCAGGTTGACGTACGCGTTCGGCGAGTGCGCGGTGATTCGCTCCAGCAGCGCGCCGAGGATCGCGTCCCCGATGCCTTTGCGTTGATGCGCGGGCAGCACGGCCATGTCGATGATGTGGAAGTACCAGCCGCCGTCGCTGAGCACTCGTCCCATGCCGACGGTCTCGCCCGATTCCACGTGAATGACAATTGCGCTGGCCCATGCGCCGCCGATGCCTTTTTCGGCCTCTTCCACAGTGCGCGCACTCAAGCCTGATTCTTTGCGCAGACGCAGGTAGACGTCCACGGCAGGCGATTCCATCGTCAAGCGATAAGCGTGGTCCACCCGCCTCAGCCTACAAACGCCGAAGGGGCGCCCCGCCGCAGCGGAACGCCCCTCCAGACCACCCGAAGCGTCAGTCCGAGTTGAAGTACGACAGCAGGCGCAGGATCTCGGTGTACAGCCACACGAGGGTGACGGTGAGACCGAACGCGATCTGCCACGCGTACTTGGCCGGCACGCCGGCCCGGATCGCCTGGTCCGCGGCGTCGAAGTCGATCAGGAAGCTGAACGCCGCGAGGCCGATGCAGACGAGGCTGAAGATGATCGCGAGCGTGCCACCGTTGCGCAGGCCGAGACCGCCGGCGGTGAAGAAGCTCATGATCAGGTTGAACAGCATGAGGACCGCGACGCCGATGATGGCGCCGGTGATCCACTTGGTGAACTTCGGCGTGACGCGGATCGCGCCCGTCTTGTAGACCACGAGCATGCCGGCGAAGACGCCGATCGTGCCGATGATGGCCTGACCGATGACCACGACGCCCTGGCCGGGGTTCTGGGTCCACCGGTCGATCATGCCGCCGATGATCCCGCTGAACGCGCCGAGGAAGACGCCCTCGACGGCCGCGTACGCGATGACGAGCGGCGGGCTCGGCACGCGCTTGAACGAGATGATCAGGCCCAGCACCAGGCCGATGATCGCGGCCGGGAAGAGCAGGACCCACGCCTGCATGAGGTAGGTGACGACCGCCGTGACGGCCACCACGGCGAGCGTGATGCCCGTCTTGGTGACGACGTCGTCGATCGTCATCGGCCGCTCGCTGGTCAGCGGCGGCGGGGCCTGTTGGTAGCCGGCCTGGTCCGGCTGACCGAAGCCTGCGTAGCCTCCGTACCCGCCGCCGGTCGGCAGGTTACGGAAAGCCGGGTTGCTGCTCGAGCGCACCTGGTCCTCCTGTGGCGTTGCTTTACGCCGTCACTGGGTTCAACGAGCACGCTCGGTGCCATGTTCCCCATCGGTAAAGGCGACTTTACCCCCGACGACGATCACACGTGCGCAAATACTGCGCCAACTCCAGAGCGTTATGCGCTTACGGCGTGTCGCGGCGTGTCTGACCCGAAGGACGTAAGGCCCGTCACATTCCAATCACGTTCACACGCTGAGTAGCGAGAGACTTCCTCCTCGTGGCGGCTTGTCCCCGGTCTGGGGGACCGACAGGCTCGCACGCGGGATCTACACAGGTCAGAGGGGATCACGATTCATCATGGGCTGGAAACGTCTGGCCGCCGTGGCGATGGTTTCGGGGCTCGCGCTCCTGACCGTTCCCGCGACGGCGTCAGCGGTCGGCGTCAAGGGCATCGGCCACAACGCGTCAGGGCTCCAGCCCAACGCCACACCGGGTAGCGAGTGGCACGGGTCATACATCTGGCAGGACAAGCAGGTGTGGTGCGTGCAGTACGCACTGCCCGCGCCGGACAGCAACGTCGGTTACAAGGAAGGCGACGCGCTGCGCACCAAGGCGGGCAAGGACCTCGCCCCGGACGTCGCGGCGAACATCTCCTACCTGCTGCTGCGCTACTCCACGACCAAGTCGCCGGACGAGGCCGCCGCGCTCGCGCACCTGTTGCACAGCTGGACTTCGGCGCCCGACGGTGACGTGCGGTTCGACACGACCGACCCGAAGTACCTCGCCTACAACGCGCCCTTCTACGCCGAGCGACTTCCGAAGTCCGTCATGGACACCGTCGCGCGCATCAAGACCGACGCCGAGGCCAACCGCGGCCCGTGGACGCTCACCGCGACCGCGCCGAAGGAACCGCTGATCATCGACACGGAGTCCACCTGGACGCTGTCGCTGATCAAGGCCAACGAGAAGGGCGTCACGAACGCCCCGATCGACTTCACCCTGACCGACGCCAAGCTTGCCGACGGCAAGACCAGCGGCACGGCCACCACGGGTGCCGACGGCCAGCCGGCCACCGTCAAGGTCATCCCGACCGGCCCGAAGCCGTCCATCGCGGCCGTCGCGGACTCCCCCGCCGACAAGCCCGTCGTGCACTTCCCGATCCAGACCGAGAACATGCAGCGCATGGTCACGACCGGTGGCGAGAAGAAGCTGAACGCCGCCGCGAACGGCCAGGCCAAGACCGCGCCCGGCGTCGTGAAGATCACGAAGATCGACTCCGAGACCAAGAAGGCCATCGCCGGTGTCGCGTTGCGCGTCACGGCCAAGGACCAGACGGCCGCGGCGAAGAAGCAGGACGACACGGACCTGGTCGGCACGGACGGCAAGCCGCTGGTGCTGCAGACCGGCCCCGACGGCACGGTCGAGGTGCCGGACCTGCGCACCCCGCAGGAGATCTGCCTCGTCGAGGTGGCCGCTCCCAAGGGATACGAGGAGTTCTTCGACCCGAAGGCGCCGCCTGCCTCGTGCGGCACGGTCGCGGCGGGTCAGACGCTCGCGCTCGAACTGGTGAACAAGCCGAACAAGCCGGTCGTGCCCAGCACGATTCCCGCCGGCGCGGACGGTCAGACGCCGGTCGCGACCGCGTCGTTCGACACGCAGCTGCGTCCGGGCCTGATGCTGACGGTGGGTGGCCTGGTGCTGCTCGGCGCGGCGCTGGCAGGCTTCCTGGTGTGGCGCAGGCAGTGAGTTCCAGGGCTTTTCTGACCGGCACGCTGGTGGCGGGCATCGCCGCCGCCAGCGTGCTGGTCAGCACGTCCGAGACCGATGTCCTCAAAGGACACGCGGTCGCGGACGAGATCCCGGTCGTCGGACCGGGACCGGTGGCGGACAGCCTGAGCACCGGCCGCGGTCCTGACCTCACCGGGTTGCTCGGCGGGGCGAACACGGCCAACGCCAGGCCCGTCGAACCCACCGCGCAGCAGCAGCCCGCGCCGCCCAAGGCCGGTCCGGGTTCCGTGCGGCTGCCCTCGGGCGGTTCGGCCACGCTGGTGCGCAAGGAGGTCAAGGACGGCGTGCTGCCGGTGCCCGACGGCATCGGCGAGGCGACCTGGTGGGGCACCGAGCTCGCGGGTGCCGAGGGCGCGACGGTGCTGGCCGGGCACGTCGACTGGAAGGGCGCGAAGGGCCCGTTCGCGGAGCTGTGGCAGGCGCAGAACGGCCGTGAGGTCGTGATCGCCGACAGCGCGGGCAAGGAGTTCAAGTTCCGCATCAAGCAGATCGAGACCGTCCGCAAGGAAGAGTTGCCCGCACGCGCCGTCGAGTTCTTCGGCCCGCGTGGCCCGCACCGGCTGGTCCTGGTCACCTGCGGTGGCACCTGGGTGGGCGGTCAGCAGGGGTACGAGGCGAACCGAGTAGTCATCGCCGAACCCGTTGAGTGACCAATCGCGCACCTCGCGCAACCCGTTCGGGTAATCAGTCGTCTCCTAAGGTGTGAAGCGGTGGGGATGGTTGACCACGGGCCTGGCTCTGGGGCTGGTTCTGGCGATGGTGATGACCCTGGGGTCGCACAAGGAGCAGACACCTCAGGCGGACTCCGGCCCGTTGCCGATGGCGCCCAGACTGCCCGCTCCCAAGGACGCGGGGCCGACGCCGACCGTGCCCGCGGCCACCCAGGAACAGATGCAGAAGCTGTCGTGGATGCACAAGCTCGCACCGGGTGAGAAGCCCCCGCAGTTCGTGCTCTTCTCCTTCGACGGCGCGGTGTCCAAGCAGCACTGGGACAAGATCCTGCCGATCGCGAAGGCCAAGAACGCGCACGTCACCGGCCTGCTGTCCGGCGTCTACATGCTGGCGGACCAGGACGGCAACCAGTACCAGCCGCCCGCCGGACTCAAGCGCGGCCTGTCCGACATCTCGTTCGGCGGCACCAGGCAGGACATCACCTCCCGGATCGGCTACCTGAACCAGGTGATCGCCGACGGCCACGAGATCGGCACGCACTACAACGGCCACTTCTGCTCGAACGGCTCCCAGCCGTCTGTCGACAAGTGGGACACGGCCGCCTGGAACGCGGAGCTCGACCAGTTCAAGCAGATCGTGGACAAGTCACGCGCCGCCGGCCTCAACCTGCCCGCCGACGCCGTCCGGGGTGGACGGACGCCGTGCCTGGAAGGCAACTGGGACCAGGCTTTCCCCGCGATGGCCTCGCACGGGCTCGTCTACGACACCAGCAAGGTCGCGCTCGGCGTGCAGTGGCCGACCGTCCAGAACGGACTGTACGAGTTCCCGATGCCCGAGGTGCGCGTTCCCGGGCTGGGCAAGCAGGTCGTGATGATGGACTTCAACCTCTGGTACTCGCTCAACCAGGCCAAGGAACAGCCGGAGCGCGCGGCCGACTTCGCCCAGATCGTCCTCGACACGTACAAGTCGGTGCACCAGGCCGCGTTGAACGGCAACCGCGCGCCGATCGTCGTCGGCAACCACTTCAACGAGTGGAACGGCAACGCGTTCTCGACGGCGATGGAGCAGTTCATGGAGTTCGTGTGCGACAAGCCGGAGACGGTGTGCGCCACCTACACCGAGGTGATCCAGTGGATGCAGCTGCAGGATCCGGCGGTGCTGGACCAGCTCCGCCGGATGCCCGCTGCGCGCAACTGAGCTGCTAGCCGTCGGTGGAGATGATCCGGTCGTCGTTCGCGCCCGGTGAGCCGTTGGCGTCCTGATTGGACGTTCCGAGCCACAGCGTGCCGTCCGGCGCCGTGGTCACCGCGCGCACGCGGCCGTAGCCCGTGAACACCGCCTGCGGGGTGCCGAGCGTGGTGCCGTTCACCGGGATCTTCCACACGCGCTTGCCGGTGACCGCGCCGACGTACAGGGCGTTCTTGTAGTAGGCGATGCCGGTCGGACCGGCCTGGCTGGTGGACCACGTCTTGACGGGGTTCGTCATGCCCGCGGTGTTGCAGTTGCCTTCACACGTCGGCCAGCCGTAGTTCTTGCCGGACTCGATCCGGTTGATCTCGTCGGTCGTGTTGTTGCCGAACTCCGTGGCGTACGCGGTGTTCCCGATCCAGGTGATGCCCTGGACGTTGCGGTGGCCGATCGAGTAGACCACGCTGCCGGCGCGAGGGTTGCCGGCAGCGGGCTGGCCCGCGGCGTCGAAGCGCAGGACCTTGCCGCCCAACGAGTTCCAGTTCTGCGCGTTGGCGGTGTTCTGGCCGTCGCCCGTGGTGGCCCACAGGAAGCCGTCCGGACCCCATTCGAGGCCGCCGCCGTTGTGGTAGCGGTTCTTGGGGATCCCGGTCACGATCGGCTGCGGCGTACCGCCGAGCTGCAGCTTGGCGACGCGGTTGTCGCTGGCCGTCGAGTAGTAGATGAAGACCGAGTTGTCGGTCGCGAAGCTCTTCGACACGGCGAGGCCGAGCAGTCCGCCCTCACCGCCGGTCGTCTGGGCCTGTTCCACCGTGTCCAGTTCGGTCACGGTCGTGCCCTTGATCTTCTTGATCTTCCTGGTGTCCCGCTCGGTGAAGATGCCGCTGCCGTCCGGCAGGAACTCGATGTCCCACGGGATGTCCAGCTTCGTGGCGAGCGTCCGTTCGGCGAGGACCGAGGGATCGTCCTGTGCCGACGCGGGCAATGCGCTCAGGGATGCGGCAAGGGCAGTGCAGGCTGCCGCCGCTGCGATACGACGAGCACGCATGTGCTCTCCTTCTGGTCCGCTCGGATTGTCTGCGGCGGCGGAGTTGCAGGGCGTGTTTACGCAATCACAGATCGAAGTGACCCGCAACAGTGGTCGGAGGTTCCGGGATTCCCGGCCGCCGGGTGGGCGAAACAAGACGATTTCCCTCCGATGACTTCAGGTAACTTCGTGGACGGTCTAGACCTTGACCGGCCGGAAGACATACCGTGTGAGTCGCCGCCGCGCCCCAACGGAAAGCGCTTGCCTGCCCAGTCGGGCAGATGAGCAGGACACCCGAGGAGTTGCGCCATGAACGTTGCCGTCACCACCACCGAGACCAAGCTCCCCGAGGTCAAGCGCGAGTGGGTCAAGCCCGACTTCCGCGACTTCGAGACCCCGATGGAGGTCACCGCCTACGCGGCTCGCAGCTGACGTCAGGCTTCGCGCCGGGGTTCCTGGCTGACGCCGGGGACCCCGGCTCCCGCGCGTCGTTCCTGGTAGACCTAGGAGTTTGCGTCCATGACTGCCGTCTCTCCCGCGGAGTTCGTCGCCGAGCTGCGCGCCCTCGCACCCCGGTACTGGGACAGCCACCCGTTCCACCTGCGCATGCACGCCGGCCAGCTGAGCAAGCACGAGCTGCAGGCGTGGGCCGCGAACCGCTGGTACTACCAGCGCTGCATCGCGCAGAAGGACGCCGCGATCCTCTCGAACTGCCCGTCGCCGGAGATCCGCCGCCAGTGGCGTGAGCGGATCGTCTGGCACGACGGCACGCAGCCGGGCGAGGGCGGCGCGGAGAACTGGATCCGTCTCGCGGAAGCCGTGGGGCTGACGCGGGAAGAGGTGCTCGACGAACGGCACGTGCTGCCCGGCACGCGTTTCGCCGTCGACGCCTACGTGAACTTCGCGCGCACCAAGCCGTGGGTCGAGGCCATCGCCTCCGGGCTCACCGAGATGTTCTCGGGCGCGTTGATGCGCAAGCGCCTGGCGGCGTTGCGGGAGCAGTACCCGTGGATCGCCGAGGAGGGTTTCGCCTACTTCACCAACCGCATCCAGGCGGTCGCGGGTGAAGGACAGGCCACTGTGGACATCGTGGTCACTCATTCGCGGACCCGCGAACAACAACTGGCCGCCGTCGACGCGCTGTCGTTCAAGTGCGACGTGCTGCGGGCCGTGCTGGACGCCGTCGACTACTACTCGGGCAAGGGCAAGCCGTGACGACCGCCGTCGCGCTGGACGCCGTGCCGCGGATCCGGCGCGGCGTGAAGTGCACCTACGACCAGATCCGGGAGGCGCACGTCGTGCTGTTCCCCGAGGGCGTGCTGGTGCTGAACGAGACCGCGGCTTCCGTTGTGGCGCTTTGTGACGGCGTCCGATCCGTGGGAGACATCGCCGTCGTGCTGGCGGACGAGTACGAGGGTGTCGAACCGGAGGACATCGCTTCGCTGGTCGCCAGGATGGTCGAACGAAGGGTGGTGGACGTCGATGGCTGAGGCGCCTTTCGGCCTGCTCGCCGAGCTGACACACCGGTGCCCGTTGCAGTGCGGCTACTGCTCGAACCCGCTGGAGCTGGTGCGGCGCGACGCCGAGCTGTCGACCGAGGACTGGCGGCGGGTGTTCGACCAGGCCCGGTCGCTGGGCTGCCTGCAGATCCATCTGTCCGGCGGCGAACCGCTGCTGCGGCCGGACCTGCCCGAGCTGGTGGCGCACGCGAACAGCCTCGGCTGCTACGTCAACCTGGTCACGTCGGGAGTCGGCCTCTCGCGCGATCGGTTGCGGGAACTGGCTTCCCTCGGCGTCGATCACGTGCAGCTCTCGCTGCAGGACGCGACGAAGGAGGGCAACGACCGGATCGCGGGCATCAAGGCGTTCGACCGGAAGATCGAGGCCGCGGCCCACGTTCTCGACGAGGGCCTGCCGCTGACGGTCAACACCGTGCTGCACCGGCAGAACCTCGACAACATCGCCGGCATCATCGCGATGGCGGAGCAGATGGGTGCCGAGCGACTGGAGCTCGCCAACACCCAGTACTACGGCTGGGCGCTGCGCAACCGCGCGGTGCTGCTGCCCACGCGCGCCCAGCTCGCCATCGCCGACCCGATCGTGGCCGCGGCGCAGGAACGTCTGCGGGGACGGATGGAGATCGTCTACGTCATCGCGGACTACCACGAGGCCCACCCGAAGCCCTGCATGTACGGGTGGGGCGCGCGGCAGCTGACGGTGGCACCGAATGGCGACGTGCTCCCCTGTCCCGCCGCCACGGTGATCTCGTCGCTGACGATCGAGAACGTGCGCGACTCCTCGTTGCACGAGATCTGGCACGACTCGCCGTCGTTCAACGCCTTCCGCGGGTTCGAGTGGATGGCTGACCCGTGTCGCTCGTGCCCGCGCAAGGAGATCGACTTCGGCGGGTGCCGCTGTCAGGCGTTCCAGCTGACCGGTGACGCCGCCGCGACCGATCCCGTGTGCTCCCTGTCGCCCGCGCGGTCCACTGTGGACCTGATCCTGGAGACCGAGATGGCACCGGCCGAGGTGCCCGCGATGGCGATGAGGAAGATGCGGTGAAGGCGGTTCTGCTCGGCACGACGGCGGGCGGCGGTTTCCCGCAGTGGAACTGCGCGTGCGCCCTGTGCGTGCGCGCTCGTTCCGGCTCGTTGCCCTCACGGTCCCAGGACTGCCTGGCGATCAGCGGCAACGGCACCGACTGGTGGCTGGTCAACGCCTCCCCGGACATCCGGACGCAGATCGCCGCGTGTTCGTTCCTGAACCCCGGACCCGGCGCGCGTGACACCCCGTTGCGCGGCGCCCTGTTCACCGACGCGGAGCTCGACCACACCCTCGGGCTGCTGACGCTGCGCGGGGGCGTCGGCCTGACGGTGTGGGCTCCTGGCCCGGTCCTGCACGCGTTGCAGGACCAGTTCGACCTGCGCACGGTGATCGACGGCTATGCGCCGGTGGCGTGGCGTCAGGTCGAGGCAGACCAGTCGTTCTCGCTCGGCGGGCTGCGCGTGTCGGCGATTCCGATCAGCGGCAAGCGGCCGAAGTACGCCCGTTCGTCCACTGTGGATGGACATTGGGTGGTCGCGTACCGGTTCGAGGATCTCGTCTCCGGTGGCGTGCTGGTGTACGCGCCCTGTCTGGCGTCGTGGCCCTCCGGTTTCGACGAGGTGGTGGCCGAGGCGGACTGCGTGCTGCTGGACGGCACTTTCTACGCGGCCTCGGAGATGGGGTCGGCGACCGGCAGCTCGTCCGGCCAGGCCGCGATGGGGCACCTGCCGATCTCCGCGAGCCTGCCTGAGCTGCGACGATTCCCGTCCGTGCGCCGTCTCTACACGCACCTCAACAACACCAACCCGGTGCTCGACCCGTCGTCCCCGGAGTTCTCGAAGGTCCGGGAGGCCGGCGTCGAGGTTCCGTTGGACGGCACGGTGATCGAGCTGTAGATCGGCCACAATCACCGGATGTCCTACGTGATCGGTGGCCGGCCGCTGGCAGCGCGACTCGACGCGGAGATGCCGTCGTTCGTGCGGCAGGTGATCGCGTCGCTGGTGGAGCGCGTGCCCGCGTACGCCCAGCTGCCCGCGGAGGAGCTCGACGGCGACATCTACCGCGTCACCGAGCACGCCCTGCGCGCGTTCGCGGCCGTGCTGGCTTCGGGCTCGTTGCCATCGGCAGACGAACTGCGGTTCCTGCGCGAGTCGGCGGCGCGGCGGGCCGAGGAGGGCGTGCCGATCGACGTGGTGCTCACGGCGTACCACGTGGGCATCCAGGTCGTGTGGGAGACGCTGGTGCCCGAGGCGCGGCCCGAGGAGATCTCGGACGTGCTCGCGCTGAACGCGTTGGCGCTGCGGTACTTGCAGCTCGTGACGCCGGTGGTGAGCGCCGGGTACCTCGACGAGCGGCAGACGATGTTCGACGACGAACGCTCGGCGCGTGCCACGTTGCTGACCGGTCTGCTCTCCGGAACCGCGGAGGCGTCAGGGCCGTACGTCGTGCTGGCGCTGCACATACCGCCGCATCCGGACGAGCTGCTGGAGGGCGTGGACGCGGCGGTCGCCGGGCGGCGGAAGCTGCGCCGCCTGCGGACCGAGCTGGAACGGCACAGCCGCGAGCCGGTGCTGTCGTCGCTCACGCCCGACGGCGGTCTCGCGTTGCTGCCGGGTGAGGACCCGCCGCTGGAACGGATCTTCGCGGACGTGACCCGTTCGGCGGGGACACCGGTGACGGTGGCGGCGGTCGCGGCCTCACCCTCCGAGGTCGCGGCCGCCGCGGTCCTGGCGCGCGAGGTGCTGGCCGTCGCGGTGCGGTCGGGCCCGGGCCTCTACCGGCTCGCCGACGTGTTGCTGGAGTACCAGCTGTCCCGGCCGAGCGCGGCCCTCGGACCACTCGCGTCGATCGTCGGGCCGCTGACCGAGGAACTCGTGCAGACGCTGGAGGTCTACCTGCGGCGCGGGTCGCGGCGGCCGGCTGCCTCGGAGCTGCACGTACATCCGAACACGGTGGACTACAGGTTGCGTCGAGTCGCGGAGCTGACCGGGCTGGATCCGACGCGGATCGAGCACGTCACGCTGCTCGCGGCGGCTCTGGCGGCGCGGAGGGCGCGCTGACGCAGGGGTACCCCCTGGCTGGGAACCCCTGCGTCACAACTCACGCAGCGGGTCCGACAAGATCGGTTGCCTTCGCCACCGCGGTGCCGAAGGCCTTCATGCCGGCCGCGTTCGGGTGCAGCGGCGCCGCGATCGTCGTCGGGATCAGGCCTTCCAGGTAGCGGTCCGCGGCCGCCGCGCAGATGTCGTGTCCAACCGTCACCGCCGCGAAGTCCACGAACGTCGCGCCGCGCTTGGCGGCCTCGGCCTTCGCGGTCGCGCTGATCTTGTTCATCACGCTCTGCAGGTAGTCGCCGTCGCGGCCCCAGACCGGCTGGCGCGGGTAGCAGCCACCGGGCCTGATGTAGGTGCCGTAGCCGGTGACCAGCAGCTTCGCGTTCGGCGAGCGGCGCTTGATCTCGTCCAGCGCGGCACCGAACTCCGGCGCCCACGCCTCGACGGCCTGGGCGAGCTGGTCGGTGCCGCCGGCGTTGTAGCGGTCGTGACAGGAGACGCCGACTGGTTCCGGCAGGAGGTTGATGCAGCTCAGCGCGGTCTGGAACAAGCCGATGTCGTTGGCGCCGATCGTCAGCGACACTAGGTCGGTGGTGGACTTCAGCGCGTCGTACTGCGGCGCGACGAACCCGAACTGGCGGCCGGCGAAGTCGTCGGTCTTCGCACCGGAGCACGTGACGTCGGTGAGCCTCGCGCCGAGGATCTTGGCAGCGACCTGCGGGTAGTCCCGGTCGCTGCGCAGGCACCACAGCGCCGGGTCCTGGTTCGGGATCAGCGGACCGGCCGCCGCCGAGTCGCCCAGGGCCACGTAGTCGAGGGTGTCCGCCTGGGCGGTACTTGTTCCGGCGACCAACATCGCCACGACAGCCAACCCGGCCACGATTCGCATCCCGATCCTCCAACGCCGTTGTCAGGTCTGCTCATCGTGGTGGCTCAGGTCACTTGCGCGGGTGGGACGTTGCCCAGAGTCATCCGGTCGTGTTTGTGACCGATCACAATGGGCCCCGTGACTCCCGGGGAACTCCTCTCGTTGGCCGCGCAGTCCTGCGTGGACGCCGCCAAGTTGCTGCGCGACGTGCGCGTCGACGTGTCTGCCAAGGGCACGTTCGACCAGGTCAGCACGGCCGATCTGGAGGTGGAGGCGTTCCTGCGGGCGGCCCTGGTCGCCGGTGCTCCCGGCTCGGCCGTGGTCGGCGAGGAGCTGGGCAGCTCGTCCGCCCCGCTCACCTGGTACGTCGACCCGATCGACGGCACGCGGAACTTCGTGCGTGGCATCCCTCTCTCGTGCATCTCCGTAGCCGCGGCGGTGGACGGCGTGCTGGTCGCGGGCTGCGTGCTCGACCCGTTCCGCGACGAACTGTTCACGGCGGCCGTCGGCGTTCCGTTCCGCGTCACCTCCACGGGCCTCACGATCCCGCCCGGCACGAGCCCGCGGCCGCTGGTGCTGACCGACATCCCGTTGCCCGGCAGCCCGTACCAGGGCGAGATGGAGCTCCTGAACGACCTTCTGGGCATCGCGGACGTGCGCCGCGTCTACTCGACGGCCCTGTCACTCGCGTGGGTCGCGACGGGCAGGGCGGACGCGGCGGCGAACATCGGCATCCACCCGTGGGACGTCGCGGCGGGCGCGGTGCTGGTCCGCGAGGCGGGCGGGGAGTTCCGCGAGATCGGCGCCAACGGGTTCGTCGCCGGCCGGGGTGAGATCGTCGGCTGGCTGGCCGAACGAATGGAAGGCATCGTCTCGTGATCGATCTCAGCGGCAAGGTCGTGCTCGTCACCGGCACCGCCGGCGCCATCGGCAACGGCATCGCTCTCCGGTTCGCCGACGCGGGCGCCCGCGTCGTCCGCCACCGGGGCCTCGAGGACGGCGACCTGCGCACGTCGGCCCGGCGCGTGGTCGACGACGCCTTCGCGCGGCACGGCAGGCTGGACGCGGTGGTCAACAACGCGGGCATCCAACCCGTGGAACCGTTGCCCGACATGACTTCCGCGCAATGGCAGTCCGTCGTGGACGCCAACCTGACGGCCCCGTTCGCCGTCACCCAGGCCGCCGTCGCGCACCTCCCCGCGGGCGGCTCGGTCACGCACATCGCGTCGATCGAGGGCACGCATCCGGCACCGGGCCACGCCCACTACGCCGTCTCGAAGGCCGGGCTGATCATGCACGCCCGAGCGGCCGCGCTGGAGTACGGAGCGCGCGGGATCCGCGTCAACACGGTCTCACCCGGCCTGATCGCACGGCCGGACGTCGAACAGAGCTGGCCGGAGGGCGTCGCGCGCTGGCGGGCCGCCGCGCCACTCACCCGCCTCGGCACGCCGGAGGACATCGGCAACGCGTGCGTGTTCCTGGCCAGCGACCTCGCGACGTGGATCACCGGCCACGACCTCGTGGTGGACGGCGGAGTGACGGCCCATCCAACCTGGTGATTCCCGTCACAGCACAGCAACCTGACG
The DNA here is from genome assembly GCF_044754905.1 of Lentzea sp. NPDC092896. NCBI lineage: Bacteria > Bacillati > Actinomycetota > Actinomycetes > Pseudonocardiales > Pseudonocardiaceae > Lentzea > Lentzea sp. NPDC092896. The sequence goes on along the minus strand of NZ_JBIVPX010000006.1, from coordinate 200,997 downwards.
TGACCCTACGTAGCTACGCGGGCGCGTACCCCAGTTCGTACAGGATCGACAGGGCACAAAGTCCCACTACTGCAGTTCCACTAATGGGTGACGATATCCCCAGGTCAACAGCAGTAGGTAATCCGTCGAACACAGTGCGTATCAATAGGCTATGGAATGTCTCAACTCGGTCACATGTCAAATTTTGACTACCCCGAGTGATAACAGGCGCGTCCCTTTCGTCGAAACCTCAACCAGTCGCACTGGACCAGAGGGGGACGGACGACATGACATCTGAAACGCCTGAGTTCCGACCGATTTCCCGCCGCACGCTGTTCGCCGCCGCACTCGGTGGTGTCGCGGTGGGCGTCGTCGGCAACAGCCTGTTCGCGGGAGCCGCCCATGCGGCACCCAAGGCAGGCCGCAAGAAACTGCTGATCGGCAGCGTCGACCACCTCGGCAACGGGCTGCTTCAGCTCGCCGACCCGAGCCTGACGGGTGAGCAGACGACCGTGGCCCTCAACGGCCAGCCGAACGGGATCGCGGGTTCGCCCGACGGCCTGAGCGCTTACGTGGGGACGGTCTTCGGGCCGGGACTGAGCGTGGTGGACGTCGACGGTGCCCGAGTCACGAACGAGGTCGCCGTGGGCGGGTTCGCCAACGACGTCGTCGTGTCGCCCGACGGCAAGTTCGTGTACGTCGCGACCGGGTCCAGCGGTGGCGGTGGTTCCCGCGGGCACGTGGCCGTGGTGGACGTCGCGACCGGCGAGGTGCGCGCGCTGATCAAGGCAGGTCTGCTGCCGCACACGCTGGCGCTGACGCCGGACGGCAAGCAGCTGTTCGTGGGGGACGAACGCGCCAAGGGCATCACGATCATCGACACCGCGAAGAACGCCGTGTCGGGCTCGTTCAAGACCGAGAAGTCGCCGCTGCAGCTCGCCATCGACCCCAAGGGCAAGAACCTGTACGTGGCGTCGTCGCGTGAGCTGATCACGTTCGACCTGCGTGGCGGGAAGGCCGGTTCGACCGAGCTCGAAGGCGTGCCCTGCGGGCTGGCCGTGCACCCGAACGGGACGTTCGCGGTGGTGAGCCTCTACACGGGCCGCGCCACCGACTCCCAGCTGGTGACGGTGAACATCAACTCCAACAAGGTCAGGACCAAGGAGGGCAACGGCAAGGCGAACGGTCCTCTGGCGATGAGCAAGGACGGTGGCCGCGCGTTCGTTCTGGACAAGAAGGGTCGCAAGACCACGTCCGCGGACACCTCCACCGGCAAGCCGGACAGCTCATTGACGACCCCCAACTCGAACACGCCGACCTGCGTCGCGTTCGTCGAGACCGCCTGAGCGCCGGAGGGAACCCGAGATGCCTTTCTCCATGTCCGTGAAGACCTTGGACTACACCCCTTCGTGGCCGACCTACCCCAGCCTCTGGATGGGCGGCTACTGCGGCGCTCCCCGCGGCAACCAGGGCGTGACCGACCGCAGGCTGCGCGCGCAGTGCGTCGTGATCGACGACGGCGCCGGCCCCAAGGTGATGCTCCGCGTCGACGTCGTGAGCATCCCGCGCTACGTCCACCAGGCGATCCGCACCGCCGTGCTGTCGTTGGTGGGCAACGACAACGGCCGCTTCCTGATCATCTGCAGCCACACGCACTCCGGCCCGATGATCGGCACGACGCGCCCCAGCCCGTACGTGATGATGGACCTCACGGCCGCGGACATCAGCGCGATCGAGGGCACGACCACGGTGTTCATCAACCAGATGATCGCCCTCGTGCAGCAGACCGTCGCGATGGCTCGCACGCCGGTCACCTTGTGGTACAAGGAAGGCAACGCGACGATCGGCTACAACCGTGCTGAGGAGCCCAACGTCCTCACCACGATCAGCGCGCTGATCGCCCGTCGCACCAGCGACAACGGCCTGCACACCGTCCTTTTCGGATACGCCTGCCACGCCGTGTCGCGCGGCAACGACAGGATCTTCTGCAGCGACTGGCCCGGTGCCGCCACCGACGTGATCAGCAACGCGCTGGGCGTCCAGGCGTTGTTCTTCCAGGGCGCCGCGGGCGACCAGGAACCCAACGACCCGCACTCCCCCAGCATGGCCACGAGCCTCGGCACCACGCTGGGCAACGCGGTCGTGTCGATGGTGAACTCGGGCGGCTGGAACGCGGTCAACGGCCCGGTCAGCACGTTCTACAACGAGATCCAGATCCCGCTGTCCGTCGACTTCGGCGACCCGGCCGCGGTGATCCGCGCCCGCAACTCCTACAACGACCGGCTCGACACGTTCCCGCCGGACGACTTCGCCTACCGCCACGCCGAGGTGATGATCGAGCAGATCCACGGCGACGGCCTGCCCAAGGTGTTCCCGATGCCCATCCAGCGCTGGAACCTGGGCGGTCTGAACATCCTCGCGATGTCGCACGAGGTCCTCTCGCAGTACGAGGTGACGCTGCAGAGCCAGACCCCGGGCTGGCTGTGGATCATGGCCTACGCCAACGAGACCGAGGGTTACGTCGCGGCCAACGGCGTCCTGCAGGCAGGCGAGGCGAAGCACTTCGGCTACGAGGCCGGCTGGACCGACGAGGACCAGCTGTCGGGCCCCGGCTCGTGGACGACGTTCTACGCCTGGCCCGCACCGCTGAAGTTCTCCCCGAGCGGCGCCGCCGGACCGGGGACCACCGAGCGTCTGGTTCTCGACGCCTGCACCGCCATGCTGAACCTCTGAGGGGTGGAGTGAGACATGCCAGGACCCAGCACCACGTTGTCGGCCCGCTACGGCCTCGCTCCGGTCTATCCGTGCGACACCGCAGGCGACCTGTACCTGTTCGAACACTCGACGCCGGCCACCGGCACCTTCGTCTGGGGCGAGAGCTACCAGATCGGCGCCGGCTGGCAGGGCCGCGTGCTCGCCGGCCCGAGCGGATGGACGTTCAGCATCACCACCGGCGGTGAGCTGAGACTGTTGCACTACAACGGAACCACGTGGGACAGCTTCAACGGCAACGAGTACCTCGTGCTCGCCCAAGGCTGGTCCTACACCGCGGCGAACACCCGCTACCGCATCTCGGTCGACGAGGACGGCGTCATCTACACCCTCGACGCCGCGGGCAACCTCAAGGCGCACTACTTCAACTTCACCACCCAGCAGTGGGCGGTGCAGGGCGCACTGCTGGCCACGGGCCTGACCCAGTACAACGCGATCGTCGCAACGAGCCGTGGCGTGGTCTACGCGCGCAACGCGGCCGGCGCGATGTACCGCTACTACATCAACTTCTGGTCCGGCCCGACCGCCACGTGGGTGACCCCGGCCTCCCCCGTCACGACGGGGTGGCAGAACCTGAAGAACTTCAGCTCGGCCGGCGGCGAGACGTTCTACGCCGTGAACCAGAACAACGGAAACCTGCTCTGGTACAGCTACAACCCGGTGACCAACGCGTGGAAGAACGCCAAGATCATCGGCAGCGGGTGGAACAACGAGCAGGACGTCGTCGTGCAGACCAACGCGTGCAGCCGGTTCCCGTGGGACACCGCCTGCAACTCGTTCGGGATGCAGGACGGCGGGGCCGTGATCACGCGCCTGAACCAGGTGAAGAAGAACTGACCTGCCGGACTTGGGCCCGCCCTCAGCACGTGCCGGGGGCGGGCCTTTTTCGTGACCAAGACCACACCTCAGGCTCGCCGCTCACTCGGCTCGGCGTCCTCCTGAACGCGTACCAAGATCAACTAGCGATTACTCTCCGCTCTTCCCCGGACACCGTTCGGAGGCGAGCGGATCTCGTTCAGACGTCGGCGAAACCACCGCCGAGAACGAGTGAAATGCCTGATCAAGCACCAGATTCTGGGGTGGATTCAGATGGTGCCCCCGACGGGATTCGAACCCGTACTGTGATCCTTTTAAGGGACCTGCCTCTACCGATTGGGCTACGGGGGCGCGGTGAGCCTAGGCCTTGATCGTCGGCTTGTGTGAGCCGATGGTCTTTTCTCGCCCGAGCGGCCCAGCGAATTGGACTAGAGCGAGCATCCGGCTAAGCGTCGAACGGTCCCGAACATCAGCGTGCCCTCCCCGCTCCGAGCAGCTCCTTGAAGCGCAGCGCCACCCAGTCGTGCACGGCCGCCGAGACGCTGTTGTCGCCCGCCCTGTGTTCGAACCAGCGCCAGTCGCAGTTGACGTTGATCTCCAGGAACACGTGGTCGCCGCTGCCGGTCACGAGCAGGTCGAACGCCGCCACCTGGACTCGCCAGTGGCGGGCCAGGGCGAAGAGCCTGTCCGAGAGGGACGCCGGGACCGAGGTCGGCGTGACGCGGACCGCGTCCGGGTCCACCCAGAGTTGGGCCGGGTCGAGTTTGTCGACCTGGTAGGCGATGCAGCGGTCGCCCACGACGAACACGCGCAGTTCGGTGTCCGAGGGGACGTACTCCTGGACGATCACCGGTGCGGGTTCGGGGGCGTCCGAGGCCCTGGAGGTCTCGAGCGGGCGCGGGAACAGGCCGTGTTGCACGCCTGGGCGTGGTTCCAGGAGGTGTCGGCCCGCCGTTTTGACGATGCAGGCTCCGCCGCCTGGGCGGGTGCGTCCTGGACGGGTCGTGACGGCCGTGCGGGGCACACGCAACCCGAAAGCAGAGGCGTCGGAAAGCTGCGTGAGACGGTCCAGGTGCGTCGAGAAGCGTGACGGGTTCACGTGAGCCCAGTCGGAGCGCGAGGACAGCCAGTTGGCCACTGAGGCCCATTGGTCGACGGCGTAGGCGCCGGCCAGGGTTCCCGGTTCGATCGGGATGGCGGAGAGTTCGAAGTGGCGGCGCCAGACCAGCAGGGGGCGCAGCAGCCAGCGGTCGAGTTCGACCAGTGGCTGGTCGGTGTAGACCGAGAGCGGGAGGTCGACGCAGCGGTCGGCGTCGATTCGGGCCATCCGGATGCCGCGCTCTGCCAGTGCGATGGAGAGTTCGTTCATCTCCATGTCGGCGGCGCGGGCCAGGACGAGCACGCAGGGTTGCGGGTTGCCGTCGCCCTCGTCGACCATGCCGAGGCGGTGGACCTGTTCCTGGAAGTCCAGACACTTGGGCGGGGAGCGGAAGAGATATTCCTGACCCTGGAGCAGAAGTGGTCTGGCAGCCTCGGACGGGGCACCTGGCACCCGCCCGTCAGCCGACCTGCTCAATCGTCCTTCTTGCTGCGGAAAACCTGCCCCGCCTGCGCGTACTCTGCGGCGTACTGCGCCAGCGCGGGGTCCTCGATCTCGCCACGACGAAGCTGTGCGGCCAGCTCCTCGAGAGACATCGGGATCACCTCTCTCCCCACATGGCGAATCACGCATTCAGGTGATGCACCAGCCGTAGTCTCCGAAACACGTAACGCAATGTCAAGGCGACCCTCGAAGCTTTACTCCGATTGGGCGCTTAAGTTCCGCCTGCAGTCCAGCGAAGTGCCCCGAACGAGGGGTCGTCCGGGGCACGACGTCACTCACAGAGAGTGAAGGTCAGCTTTGCACTGCGCGATCGAAGTCGGACTTCGGGTCGTTGATCTGACCCAGCGCCACGACCTCGCGGCCGTAGAACAGCGCCTGCGTCCAGTCCATCAGCACGCGGAGCTTGCGGTTCACGGTCGGCATGAACGCGACGTGGTAGCTGCGGTGCATGAACCACGCCGGCACGCCCTTGAAGCGCAGGCCGAACACGTCCGCGACGCCCTTGTAGAGGCCGAGGCCCGCGACCGAGCCGAGGTACTTGTGGAAGTAGTCCTTCGGCTTCTGGCCGCGCAGCGACGCGACGATGTTCTTCGACAGCAGCTTCGACTGACGGATGGCGTGCTGCGCGTTCGGCACGCACGTCGCCGTCGGGTCCTCCTCGGTGCGCGAGAGGTCCGGCACCGCGGAGCAGTCACCGGCGGCCCACACGCCGTCGAGGCCCTGGACCTGCATGGCGGCGGTGCACCGGACGCGGCCGCGCTCGTCGAGCGGGAGGTCCGTGTTGCGCAGCACCGGGTTCGCCTTCATGCCGGCGGTCCAGATGATCGTGTCGGAGTCGAACTCGGTGCCGTCGTCGAGGATGACGTGGCCACCCTCGAGCGACTTCACGCGGGTGTCGAGGTAGATCTTGATGCCGCGCTTCTCCAGCGCCTCCACCGTCCAGGCGCCGAGCTTGGCGGACACCTCCGGCATGATGCGGCCCATCGCCTCGACGAGGACCCAGTTCATCTCTTCGGGCTTCAAGCCCTCGTAGTACCGAAGCGCATACCGCGTCATGTCCTCAAGCTCGGCGAGCGTCTCGATGCCCGCGAAGCCACCACCGATGACGACGAAGCTGAGCAGCTTCTTGCGCAGTTCCGCGTTGTTCGTGCTCGCTGCCTGGTCCAGGCGCGACAGCACGTGGTTGCGGACGTAGATCGCCTCGCCGATCGTCTTCATGCCGATGCCGACCTCGGCCAGGCCGGGGATCGGAAGCGTGCGTGAGATCGCACCCAGCGCGGAGACGAGCACGTCGTACTCGATCTCCTCGACGTGGCCGTCCGACAGCTCGGCGGTCACGATCTTGCGCGCGTGCTCGATCTTGGTGACGCGGCCGGTGACGACGTGGCAGCGCTTGAGCACCTTGCGCAGTGGAGCGACGACGTGGCGCGGCTCGATCGAGCCGGCCGCCGCCTCAGGCAGGAAGGGCTGGTAGGTCATGTGCGGCTGCGGGTCGATTACCGTCACGGACGCCTCACCGGAGCGCAGTTTCTTCTGCAGTCCGAGAGCCGTGTACATCCCGACGTACCCACCGCCGACAATGACGATTCGTGTGGGTTGCGACTTCACAGCAGCCATACACATATGGTCGCACCAGGACCCCCTTTTTCGCGCGTCTGAAGGGGCTGTTGTGACTACCGTCGCGCGGTGACGCCGGACACGATCGGGGCTGACCTGCGACTTGAGTCAAAGTTGAGGCGTTCTCCCTGAGAGGGACGATTCAGATCCTCAGCGCGACGACCCCGATGAGGACCGTCAGAGCCCCCAGTCCGAGCACCTCCACGAGCCCGATCCCGGCACCCGATGGGGCGAACGCCGCGAAGGCCGTGACGACAAATGTGATCACTTGGACAATGGCGAACCGGCGCGCTGGTGCTTTCAGCGCAGCGGGCTCGATTTTCGTTTTCACCGGAACGACCGCCGCGAGCGCGGACGTCACGTGAATGAGGTGCAGCGCCGGAATCATGATCAACACGCCGAGCCGCAACGGGTGCCCGTCGGCGAACGCCATCGCCAGCGCCGCGTAGCCGATCAGCAGGGCCGCGCACGCGCTTCCCGGCATGAGCGCGGTGAGCACGGTCAGCACCGTGACGATCAGCAACGGCGCGATCGACGACGACTCCAGGTGCAGGATCAGCGCCACCGGCAACGCGGCGAGCACGATCGCCAGACGCATCAGCACTCGCGCGTCACCGCCACCCCGTGCTCGGCCATGCGCCGCAGCCGCAGCCGGTGCTCGGCGGAGATCATCTCGGCCGCGACCTCACCCCACGCGGTCTCCCGGTCGGGCTTCAGCTCCAACGGCAACGTGTTGATCGCCAGCACGACGTGGCCGTGCTTGCGCGTCTGCACGGCCAGCTCCGCGATGTCGTCGTCGAGGAACGGCGACAACAGCACGACCACACATCCGTGCGGAAGCTTGCGCAACGCCACGCGTGACGACCACCCGGCGGCCTGCACACACACGACGAGCTGTGTGCGGATACGCATCAGGTGCCGCCGCCCGACGCCGGAACGCACGTTGAGCTGCGGGCGCGACAGGTCCATCAACCCCACCCGGTCGCCCTGCCGCAGGTAACCGGCGGCCATCGACGCCGCCCGCCGCACCGCGCGGTCGAGACTCCCGCCGGGACGCGTCGTGGCCCCGTAGTGCGGCGAGGCCCAGTCCGCCACGTCCGAACCGACGTCGGCACGGGTGTCGAGGGCCAGCACGATCTCCGCGTCGGCCTCGGCGTGCCGTTCGCGGACGTGCACGGTGCCGGTGCGGGTCGTGACGCGCCAGTCGATGCGCTTGAGCCTGTCCCCCGGCTGGAACGCCCTGATGTCGCGCAGCTCGGTCGAGTCGCCGGCGCGCGGCGAGCGGTGGATGCCGACCAGACCGGCGGGCCGGGGCGGCAGCGGGCCGGCGGGGTGGTGCTCGACCGGGGGCAGGATGGTGCGGACGTGCTCGGTGCCGACGATCGGCCCGTAGACGTGCAGGCCGTCCGCCCCGGCGAACAGGTGGTCGAGCCGCAGGTCGACACCGGGTCCCCAGGCGTCGCGCCTGATCTCCACCGGCAGGTCGGGTGAGTGCGCCGGGACCGCCTTGACGACGCCGGGCAGCTTGACCACGGCGATCTCGGCGTCCGCGCCGTCGAGGTGCGCGACGGTGTGCACGACACCGGCGCCCGCCCCGCGCGGCACCGGACGGACGCTGACCGCGGGCGTGCCTTTGGGTTTGGCCGTGAGCAGGACGGACAGGACCAGCGGCACGCCGAACAGCACCAGTTCGACCTGGTGCAGGAACATCCCGCCGACGACGAGCCCCACGCCCAGCCAGACGGCGCGCGAGTAGGCGTCCGTCGGATGCCAGTGCGCGCCGTGCGACTGGGCGAACGCCTCCCTGATCTTGTCCGCTCTGCTCATGAGCTGGGCGGGCCCGGAACCTTGCCGAGCAGTTCGGTGACGACCTGCACGCCGTTCACGCCGGACGTCCACGTCTCGGGCTTCATCACCAGCCGATGCGCCAGCACGGCGACCGCGCACTCCTTGACGTCCTCGGGCGTCACGTACGCGCGATCGTCCAAAGTGGCCAGTGCGCGGGCGACGAGTACCAGCGCCTGCGCACCTCGTGGCGACGCGCCGACCTCGACGGACTGGTGCCTGCGGGTGGACACGGCCAGATCGACGCAGTACCGCAGGAGATCGTCGTCCACTGTGGTCTTCTCCAGCTCGGCCTGCAGCTCGGCAAGTCGGCCTTCAGCCAGCACCGGCGGCACCACGGCGTCTTCCTGCTGCCGCGCGATCCGCCGCCGCAGGACCTCGACCTCCTCCTCGGGCGGCGGATAGCCGATGTCGAGCCGCACCAGGAACCGGTCGAGCTGCGCCTCGGGCAACGGGTAGGTGCCCTCGTACTCGACGGGGTTCGAGGTCGCGAGCACGTGGAACGGTCTGGGCAGCGGGAACGTGCGCCCCTCGACCGTGACCTGCCGCTCCTGCATGGCTTCCAGCAGCGCGGACTGCGTCTTGGGCGGCGTGCGGTTGATCTCGTCGGCCAGCAGCAGACCGGCGAACACGGGCCCCTGGTGGAACTCGAACTCGCGGCTTCCGGGGTCGTAGAGGAACGACCCGGTGACGTCCGCGGGCAGCAGGTCCGGCGTGCACTGCAGGCGGCGGAAGTCGAGGCTGAGCGCCTGCGCGAGCGACCGCGCGATCAGCGTCTTGCCGAGGCCCGGCACGTCCTCCAGCAGCACGTGCCCGCCGGCCAGCACGGCCGCGAGCGCTAGCCGCAGCGTGCGGGTGCGTCCGACGACGACCTTGCCGATCTCGTCGAGGACCGCCTCGGCCTCGTGTGCGATGGTCACTCGACCCTCCTGAGCCTTTCCGCGAGTTGCTTCGGATCGGGCATCTCGGACGCCTCGATCCCCAGTCGTGCGAACCGGGCGCGGAACCGTTCCTGGTAGCGCCTCGGCTCTGCCGCCGCCTCCTCCAGCCTGCTCGCGAGCGTGCTGGCGTGCGCGGAACTGATCGAGCCGGGCGGCGGCGGCGCCGAACTCCAGACGATGTCGGTGGCCCGCGGCAACCTGGTGACCAGCACGCCGAACGCGGTCGGCGGCACCGCCAGCGCCGCGGCCCACGCCGGTGAGGCGCCGAGCCACCAGATCACCACGCCGATGATCACCCCGACCACCAGCGCCAGCGCGGTCTTCATGCGAGCTCCCGGACGATGCGGCCCAACTCCTGTTGCGCCTGTTGAGCTTGCGCGGCCGTCACGTCCTCATGCCCGAACCGCGCGCGTTGGTAGAGATCCTTGAGCACCACGGCATCGACGCCGAGCTCCTCGGTGAACTCGGTGGGCGTCTGGTGCGGCTGCCGGGGTTCCGCGGCTTCGAGCGCGAGCCAGGCGGCGATCACGGCGTCGCGCGGCGGCCGGTTCGGGTGCTCGGTGAACTCCTGCAACGCCTTCTCGACGCGCCGCACGACCGCCGACTCCCCGACCTCGCCGCTCTCGACGTCCACGCCCCGCACCCCTCGCGGACGCCGCCACCGGGGCAGCTCGAACGCGAGGATGATCCCGACCAGTCCGAACAGGACCAGCCCGGCGAGCAACACCAGGTACACCGTCACCGGCACGGCGAGCGCGTCCGGCAACTCGCTGGGCATCGGAATGTCCATCTGCGGCGCGCGGTCCTGCGGCGGCGGGCGGTCGTCCAGACGGTTGACGAAGGTGACGGGCGACGTGCCACTGGCCGCGACGACGACGATCAGCAACGCCGCCACCGCCACCCCGGCCCGCCACCACTTCATGCCGGACAGCCTTACACGCACCAGCGGAGTTGGGATGATCCTTTGGCCAACTTGCTAGTCGAACGACTCCGCGGGCACCAGACCGCCGAGGAACGACCGGAAGTCGGGCGCCAGCGCCAGCTCCGACTCGCCGTCGGCGTCGAGCCAGACGACCGACGGCTCACCGGCCGGACCGCACGTGCGGTAGTCCAGGGCGATCCACCAGTGGCCGTCCCCGGTCAGCAGCACGACGGGCGACGGCAGCCCCCACTCCTCGACCAGGTAGGGCGTGTCGAGCAACGACGTCGTGCGCTCCGCGGCCCCGATGCCCATCAGGCTGTCGAACGGAGCGTGGTCCTGCGCCCACGAGTTCGGCTCGCTCGGGAACGCCGACCGTTCGTCCACGACCACGCCGCCGTTCTGCACGCGCAGCAGCTCCAGCAGCGCTTCCGGGAGTCGTACGCCGAGGAGCTTCTCGGCGTCGCGGACGGCCTCGTCGGTGAGAGGCGGCTGCACGCCGTAAGGGCTGTCGCTCCAGAACTCCACGGCGCACATTCTGAGGCACCGCCGACGGCTAGGGTTCGCGAATGGAGTTGACCATGGACCTCGGCGAGAGACAAGCGCGCCAGTACGAGTGCGGCTGTTGCAACGCACCCATCGAACGCGTGTGGAACTTCGTCCACCGTGACGGCAAGGCTCACGCGGTGTACTTCGCCAACTCCTATCACCACCAGGATCAGCCGCACGAGACGTGGATCGACGTCATCCTGGGCACGTGGGGCGCGGATGTGATCGACGACCACGTGACGTTCGGCTGCCGCGTCGGACCCGTCGTGGACAGTCCCGCGCCCGCGGCGACGCTGGTGCAGGCGTGCATGGACGGTTCGACGGGACCGGTGCACGGCACGGTGCTGTCCCGGGAGGACGGCCTGGCCCATCCGCGGCTGCCGGAGTTCTGGGAGGTCGTGGACTTCGTGCTGGCCAACGACCCGACGGTCAACTCTCACCTGTACGGATAGCCGCCCATCAGCTCATCGCCCGCTTCAGCACGTCCTGAAGCATCTCCTGCGTCAACTTCCCGGTAAACGTGTTCTGCTGCGAAACGTGGTAGCAGCCGAACACCCGCAGCCCACCCAGCTCCACCTCCACCCCGTGCCCGAACTTGGGCCGAGCGGACCCCAGCAACGGCAGGAACGCCTGCCACCCGAACGCCCCGAGCACCACCACGGACCGCAGTGACGTCATCAGCCCGAGCTCCTCGCGCAGGAACGGCGAGCACCGGTCACGTTCGGCGGGCGTCGGCTTGTTCGCGGGCGGCGCACATCGCACCGGGGATGCGATCCGCACGCCGTAGAGCTCCAGGCCGTCGTCCAAGGACACCGACGTGGGCTGCGAGGCCAGGCCGACCTCGTACAAGGCCCGGTACAGGAAGTCGCCGGACCGGTCACCGGTGAACATCCGGCCCGTCCGGTTCGCCCCGTGCGCGGCGGGGGCCAGGCCCACGATGAGCAGCGAGGCGTCCAGAGGCCCGAAGCTCGGCACCGGCCGGCCCCAGTAGTCCCAATCCATGAACGCCGCGCGCTTCTCCCGCGCCACGGTCTCGCGCCACTCGACCAGGCGTGGGCACGCTCGGCAGGCCGTTATTCGATCGTCGAGTTCCGTAGTGTTGCTCCCATGTCCGAGGAGAAGACCGAAGAGAAGCCCGAGTCTCCCGCTGATGATCTGGTCACCACCCAGCACAGCATCACCGTCAAGGGCCGCGAGCTGAACTACACCGCCACCACCGGGCGGATCGTGCTCAAGGAAGAGGTGATGAAGGACGGCGTGTTCGAGGGTCACAAGCCCAAGGCCGAGGTCTTCGTCACCACGTACACACTCGACGGCGCCGACCCGCTGAAGCGGCCGGTGACGTTCGCGTTCAACGGTGGACCGGGTTCCGCCAGCGTGTGGCTGCACATGGGGCTCCTCGGGCCGCGCCGGGTCCTCAGTGGCGACGTCGGCAACCTCACCGCGCCGCCGTACGGGATCGCGGACAACGAGGAGAGCCTGCTCGCCGAGAGCGACCTCGTGTTCATCGACCCGGTGTCGACCGGGTTCTCCCGGGCCGCGCAGGGTGAGAAGCCCGGCAGCTACCACGGCTACCAGCCCGACATCGAGTCCATCGCCGAGATCATCCGGCTCTGGACGGCGCGCAACGGCCGCTGGATGTCGCCCAAGTTCCTCTGCGGCGAGTCGTACGGCACGCTCCGCGCGGCCGGGCTGGCCGAGCACCTGCAGAAGAAGCACGGCATGTACCTCAACGGGCTCATGCTGATCTCGAGCGTGCTCGACTTCGCGACGCTGGAGTTCAACGAGGGCCACGACCTCGGCTACACGCTCTTCCTGCCGACGTACGCGGCCATCGCGCACTACCACGGCCTGCACGGCGACCGTCCGCTCAAGGAGGTGCTCGCCGAGGCCGAGGAGTTCGCGGTCCGCGACTACCCCTACGCCCTCGCGCGCGGCAACCGGCTGACCGACGTGGAGCGCGCCGCGGCGATCGAGAAGCTCGCGCGGCTGACCGGTCTGTCCGAGGAGTACGTGGACGCGGTCGACCTGCGCGTCGAGCACATCCGGTTCTTCACCGAACTGCTGCGCCGCGACCGCAAGACCGTCGGCCGCATCGACGCCCGCTTCACCGGCTGGGACACCGACTACGGCCGCGAGGGCATCTCCGCGGACCCGTCGATCGACGCGATCCTCGGCCCGTACTCCGCGGTGCTCAACCACTACCTGCACGCCGAGCTCGGCTACTCGAGCGACCTGCCGTACGAGGTTCTCGCGCGGGTCATCGAGAACTGGTCGTACAAGGAGTTCGAGGGCCGCCACGTCACGACGGCGGGCAAGCTCTCGGCGGCGATGCGGGCGAACCCGCACCTCAAGGTGCACGTCGCGTTCGGCTGGTTCGACGGCGCCACGCCGTACTTCGCGGCCGAGCACCTGATCGCGCACCTGCAGATCCCGAAGGAGCTCACGGCGAACATCGAGTCGGCCTACTACCCGGCCGGCCACATGATGTACGTCCACGAGCCCAGCCGGATCCAGCAGTCCGAGGACCTCGCGGCGTTCGTGCGGAACTCGTCCAACACGTGATCCTCGACCTGTCCGACGACACCGTCCTGCACGAACTGTGGACGGTGCAACGGCTGGCGTACGCCGTCGAGGCCGAGCTCATCGGCTTCGACGGCATCCCGCCGCTGCACGAGTCAGAAGACGAACTCCGCGCCTGCGACGAGACCTTCCTCGGGCTGCACGACGAGGAAGGTCTCGCCGGCGCGGTGTCCTACCGGCTCGACGGGTCCACTGTGGACATCTGCCGGCTGGTCGTGCACCCGCGGGCGCATCGCCGCGGCATCGCGTCGAAGTTGCTCGACGCGTTGCCGCCGGGACCGCAGACGGTCAGCACCGGCACGAAGAACGAGCCCGCGCTCGCCCTGTACCGCAAGCGCGGGTTCGTCGAGACCGGCACGCGCGAGGTCGCTCCAGGGGTGACGCTCACGGACCTGAGCCGGTGATCATCTTCCTCAACGGGACGTCCAGCTCCGGCAAGTCGAGCATCGCGGCGGAACTGCTGAAGGTGCTGGACACCCCGTACTTCCTCATGGCGGTCGACGCCTTCGGTGCCATGCGGTCGGTCGAACGAACGCTGGAGCTCGACGGACCCGGGCTGACCGAGGTCCTGCGCCGCACGAGGGCCGGCTTCCACCGCGCCGTCGCGGGCATGGCGCACGCCGGCAACGACGTCGTGGTCGACCACGTGCTGAGCGAGCCGTGGCGCCTTCAGGACTGCCTCACCGTCCTGGACGGCCTGGACGTCGTGTTCGTGGGCGTGCACTGCCCTCCAGAAGAGCTGGAGCGGCGCGAACGGGCGCGAGGTGACCGGGTGCCCGGTGTGGCGGCGAAACAGCTGCAGAGCGTCCATCAGCACGGGCTTTACGACTTCGAGGTCGACACCGGCCTCAGCAGTCCGCGGGAGTGCGCCGAGGCCATCAAGGAGTCTCTGGCGCGGCCACCGCGGGCGTTCGAGGCGCTGCGTCTTCGCTGACGGGCCGCCGGGCCGAGTCGACGCGCACGCCCGTCTCGGCGTCGAGGTACTGCACGCGCATGAACCTGATGCGCGCACCGGGAATGACCACGCGCTCCCAGTCACGGCCGATGACCGTCGTCTTCTTCTCGTCGCCACCGGTCACGGGTTCGCCGACGTAGGTCAGCTTCGTGCCCTCGAGGACGATCTCGCGGGTGTCCGGATCGCCGGCGGCGTCGTAGGACCGCAGGAACCCGAAGAACGAGCTCCCGTCCTCCAGCATCACGTGCACCCAGCACAGCGCGTTCGGCGGACGGTCCTCCCGGAACACCTTGACCCACGCCGACTGCTTGCCGAGCGACCGCGGCTGCCGTCGCCGCCGGGCCAGCACGGCGTCGAACGCCAGCGCCAGCACACAGGCGAGCACCAGCTCGGCGACCGCGCTGTAGCCGATCAGCGCCACGTTCTGCTTCACGTAGTCGGGCTTGGCCACCAACGCGTTCAGGTCGGCGAAGAGCTTCCAGCCGAACCACTTCGCGGCGAGAGCGTGGACGCCGAGCAGGATCGCGGTCGAGGCCACGGTGAAGGCGAGACTGCTCAACGCGACCCGCGACGCCTCGCGGAAGACGGTCTCCTTGGGGCCTGCCCGCCGTTGTTCCCGCAGGAGCTCGAACACGATGCCGGGCGCGACCAGGGCGAGGAACGAGGCCAGCGCCCCGATCGTCTGCGGAACCACTAGTCGATGCTCCCGGAGACGGGAGGCGGCAGCCGGTCTTCCGCGTCGTGGAACTCGTGCGGTGGCTTCCAGGGATACGAGGGCCCGTCGTAGTCGTATTCCTCGGCGGGCACGTTCGCCTCGACGAGCTCGTCGTAGTCGGCAGGAGGCTCAGGAACGTTGTCAGGCTCGGTCATGCCGGCTCCGCGGGTAGATCGTCAACGCCGGAACCAAGCTAGCACCGCCGCGCGCACCGACGTCCGGGAACGAGAAAGGGCCGCGCCCGCAGGCACGGCCCTTCCAGCACGAACACGATCAGACGACCGCGCGCTCCTCCGCGAAGTGGCAAGCGGCGGGGTGACCGTCGTTGCGCACCACGAGCTCGGGAACCTCGGTGGCGCAGATGTCCTGCGCCTTCCAGCACCGCGTGCGGAACCGGCAACCCGAGGGCGGGTCGATCGGCGACGGCACGTCACCCGTCAGGCGGATGACGTCGCGCCGGCCGCGCTGGGTCGGGTCCGGCACCGGCACGGCGGACAGCAGCGCCTGCGTGTACGGGTGCATCGGCCGCTCGTAGATCTCTTCCTCGGTGCCGATCTCGACCATCTTGCCGAGGTACATCACGCCGACGCGGTCCGACAGGTGGCGGACCACCGACAGGTCGTGCGCGATGAACACGTACGACAGGCCCATCTCCGACTGCAGGTCGCCCAGCAGGTTCATGACCTGCGCCTGGATCGAGACGTCCAGAGCCGACACCGGCTCGTCGCACACGATCACCTTGGGCTTCAACGCGAGCGCGCGGGCGATGCCGATGCGCTGGCGCTGACCGCCGGAGAACTGGTGCGGGTACCGGTTGATGTGCTCCGGGTTGAGCCCCACGGTCTCCAGCAGCTCCTGGACCTTGCGCTGCCGGTCGCCCTTGGGCGCGACCTCGGTGTGGATCTCGTACGGCTCACCGACGATGTCGCCGACCGTCATGCGCGGGTTCAGCGACGTGTACGGGTCCTGCAGCACGATCTGGATGTCGCGACGCAGCTTGCGCAGCTCCGAGCCCTTCATCGCGAACATGTCGCGACCCTCGAAGCGGGCAGAGCCCGACGTCGGCGGCTCCAGGCGCATCAGCACCTGGGCCAGCGTGGACTTGCCACAACCGGATTCGCCCACGACACCAAGGGTTTCGCCCTTGTTGAGCGTGAACGAGACGCCGTCGACGGCCTTGACGTGGCCCACGGTGCGCTTGAACAGCACGCCGACGCGGACCGGGAAGTGCTTGACGAGGTTCTCGACCTCGAGGATTGGCTCAGCCACGAGCGACAACCTCCTCCGCGATGTGGCACCGGCTGGTGCGGCCCATGCCGAGGTTGTGCACGACCGGCACCTCGGTGGAGCACCTGTCGAACACGCGCGGGCAGCGCGGGTTGAACGGGCAGCCGGGTGGGATGTTGGTCAGCGACGGCGGCAGACCCTTGATGGTCTTGAGCTCCTGGCCGCGCAGGTCGACGCGCGGCAGGGACTCGAGCAGCGACTCGGTGTACGGGTGTCCCGGCGCGCGGAACAGTTCGTACACGTCGGCGTGCTCGACGATGCGGCCCGCGTACATGACCGAGATCCGGTCCGCGACGTCGGCGACGACGCCGAGGTCGTGGGTGATCAGGATCATGCCCATCTCGCGCTCCCGCTGGATCTCCGCCAGCAGGTCCATGATCTGGGCCTGCACGGTGACGTCCAGCGCGGTCGTGGGCTCGTCCGCGATCAGCAGCTCCGGGTCGAGCGCCAGCGACATCGCGATCATCGCGCGCTGCCGCATACCGCCGGAGAACTGGTGCGGGTAGTCCGAGACGCGACCCTTGGCGTTCGGGATCTTCACCTGGTCGAGCAGCTCGACGGCGCGCTTGCGGGCGTCCGCCTTGGACATCCCGCGGCGGACCTTGAGCTGCTCCTCGATCTGGAACCCGATGGTGAACACGGGGTTCAGCGCCGAAAGAGCGTCCTGGAAGATCATGGCGATGCCCTCGCCACGCACCTGACGCCGCTCCTCCGCCGACTGGGTCAGCAGGTCCTCACCGCGGAACTTGATCGAACCGTTGGTGATGAACCCCGGCGGCGTGTCCAGGATGCCCATGATCGTCTGGGCGGTCACGGACTTGCCGGAACCGGATTCACCCAGCACAGCAAGGGTTTCGCCCGCGGAGACGTGGTACGAAACGCCGTTGAGCACCTTCGCGACACCGTCGCGGGTGCGGAATTCCACGTGGAGATCCTCGACCTCCAGCAATGGCTGAGTCACAGGATTCCCCTAACGGGACTTGGGGTCGAGGGCGTCGCGCACGGCGTCGCCCAGCATGACGAACGCGAGCACCGTGATGGTCACGAAGCCGGCGGGGAACAGCAGCATGTGCGGAGCCGACTGGAAGTAGTCGCGCGACTCGGAGATCATCACGCCCCACGACACGACCGGCGGACGCAGGCCGATGCCGAGGAACGCCAGCGTCGCCTCGGCGCCGATGAAGGCACCCAGGGCGATGGTCGCGTACACCAGCACGGGCGCCACGGTGTTCGGCAGCAGGTGCCGGAACACGATCCGCAGCGGCGACGCGCCGAGACCGCGGGCGGCCTTGACGTAGTCCTGCTGCTTCGCCACGAGCGTCGCGGAACGCATGATGCGCATGGCCACCGGCCACGACAGCACGGCGATCGAGAGCACCACCTGCGTGATGATCCGGAAGACGCCGGGGTTCTCCGTCGGCGCGTTGAGCGTCGTCAGGATGACGATCGCACCGAGCACGAACGGGATGCCGGCGAAGATGTCGCTGAACCGCGAGAGCACCGAGTCGAGCCACGTCTTCGCGTAACCCGCGATGATGCCGACGGTCGAACCGATCAGCACCGTCAGCACCGTCGCGAAGATCCCGACGAGCAGCGACGCGCGAGCACCGTGCATCGCACGGGCGTAGACGTCGTAGCCCTGCAGGTCGTAGCCGAACCACGCGTCGCCGGAAGGCGGCTGCAGCGACTTGTCGAGATCCGCGTGGCGCGGGTCGACCGACGTGAACAGCGTCGGCCAGATCGCCATCAGCACGATGACCGCGATGATCACCAGCGAGATGACGAACGTGGGCTTCGTGCGGAGCTCGCCCCACGCGTCGCTCCAGAGCGAGCGCGGCTTCTTCTGCTTCTGCGAGGAGTCGTCGACGTGGCTGAGCTGGTCGACACCTGCCGCCGCGGACGCTTCGAGTCCGGTTCCGCCGGACACGGATCCTGGGTCACTCATAGCGAATCCTCGGGTCGAGAACGGCGTACAGGAGGTCGACGAGCAGGCTCATCAGCAGGTAGACGAGCACCAGCAGGGTCACGATGCCCGTGACCATGACGCCTTCCTTCTGCGAGATGCCGCGGAAGATCAGGCCGCCGATGCCGTTGATGTTGAAGACGCCCTCGGTGACGATCGCGCCGCCCATGAGGCTGCCGAGGTCGGTGCCGAGGAACGTGATCACCGGGATCAGCGAGTTGCGCAGCAGGTGGATGCCGACCACCCGGGACTGCGGCTGGCCCTTCGCGATCGCCGTTCGGACGTAGTCGGCGCGCCGGTTCTCGACGATGCTCGAGCGGGTCAGCCTGGCGACGTAGGCCATGGAGAGGCTGCCGAGCACGAAGCCGGGCAGGATCAGCTCGCCGAACGTCGGATCGGAGCTGACCGAGGTGTCCATGATGTCGAAGCCCTGCGGACCGAGGTAGAGCCGCAGCACGAAACCGGTGACGAAGACCGGCAGCGAGATCAGGAACAGGGTCGAGACCAGGACCAGGTTGTCCAGGAAGCCCTGCTTGCGCAAGCCGGTGAGGACACCGGCGACGATGCCGATGACGGCCTCGATGATCAGCGCGATGATGCCCATCTTGAGCGTGATGGGCCACGAGGTCGCGATCTGCTCGCCGACGGAGACACCGTTGAACGTGGTGCCGAAGTCGCCGGTGAGGAGATTGCCGAGGTACTTGAAGTACTGGATGACCAGCGGGTCGTTGAGGTTGAGCTTCTCGCTCATCTGCGCGATGTAGGTCGGGTCGCACGCCCGCTGGCCGCACTTGCCCGCGAAGGGGTCCTGCGGAATCGCCCAGACCAGGGCGTAGATCAGGAAAGTGGTCCCCAGGAAGACCGGTATCAGCTGCAGCAGACGGCGCAGCACATAGCGACCCATGAGGTCGGCTCCTTGCGTGGTGGGAGGCGTCTGAGCCTGAACACCCCTCCGGCCCCGTGCCCGTGACGCTTGGCGGACGCGAGGCCGGAGGGTTACTGCTCAGATGTGTTCGGCTGTCAGCCCTTGACGCGGAACGCCGCGAGCTCGGCGTCACGGGTGAAGGTCAGCTTGGCCGCGAGCAGGTTCTTCGAACGCGCGCCAATGCCCTTCTCGTTCCAGGTCGGGATGGACGGCAGGTCCTTGGCGATCAGCTTGTGCGCTTCCTGGTACTTCTTGATCGCCGCTGCCGAGTCCGCGGTGGCGTCGGCTTCCTTGAGGATCTTGTCGACCTCGGGGCTCGAGTAGTTCGAGTCGTTGGACGAGCCACCCGTGCGGTACAGCGGGTTGAGGAAGTTCTCGATCGACGGGTAGTCGGCCGACCAGTCCGAACGGCCCATGCCGGTCAGCTGCTTGCCGTTGACGATCTGCCGGTACGCACCGAAGTTGGTGGCGCCGACGAACTCGCAGTCGATGCCCAGCGCCTGCTTGATGCTGTTGCACGCGGCCTCGAGCGGCTCCTTGCGGCCACCGTCCTGGTTGGACTGGATGGTCAGCTTGCCCGTGAAGCCGGACTCCTGGAGCAGCTGCTTGGCCTTCTCCGGGTTGTACGTGCAGTACTCGCCGCAGACACCCTTCTCGTAGCCCTCGATGCCCGGCGGCACGAAGCCGTCCGCCGGCACGTAGGAGCCCGCGAGCACGGTCTTGGTGATCTGCTCCCGGTTGAGGGCCATCGAGACGGCCTGACGGAGCTTGACGTTCTGGAACGCAGGCACGTACAGCGGGAACGCGATCGCGCTCTGGCCGAGCAGGTTCGCGTTCAGCACCTGGTCACCCAGGTCGGCCTTGTACTTCTCGCCGACCTTGGCCGACGGCGGCAGGGCCTCCATGAAGTCCAGCTTGCCGGCGACCAGGTCCTGGTAGGCGGTCTCCTGGCTGGAGTAGATCTTCACGTCCAAGGTCTTGAAGTGGACCTTGTCCTCGCCCTTGTAGTCGTCGAAGCGGTCGAGCTTGATGAGCGCGTTCGGCGTGCGGGAGACGAACTTCATCGGGCCGTTGCCGATCGGCTTGGCCTCGAAGGCCTTCGGGTCCGCGAAGAACGAGTCCGGCAGCGGCGAGAACGGCGTGTAGCCGATCATCGTCTTGAAGACCGAGTTGGGCGCGCTCAGCGTGACCTTGAACTCGGTGTCGGAGACGACCTCGAGACCGGACATCTTGTCCTTGGTCGGCTCGGCCTTCTCGTCGTCGGGGTGCACGTCGCTGTAGCCCGCGATGGGCGCGAAGAACGTGCCGGCCTGCTGGGCGTTCTTCGCGTAGGCGCCGTAGTTCCAGGCGTCGACGAAGTTCTTCGCCTTCACCGGGGTGCCGTCGTGGAACGTCCAGCCCGACTTGATCTTGATGTCGTAGACCTTGGCGTCGGTCGTAGTGATCGAGTCCGCCATCAGGTTGTAGGTCGAGCCGTCTTCAGCCTTGTAGCCGACCAGACGCGAGTAGAGCGCGTCGACGATCTTGCTGCCGCCCGCCTCGGTCGTAGCGGCCGGCAACAGCTGGTTCTCCGGCTCGGTGCCGTAGATGGACACCGTGCCGTCCGGGTTCTCGTTACCCGACGAGGTCGTTCCACCCCCGCCGCCGCCGCACGCAGTAAGCGTCATGGCGAGCGCGGCCGGCAAAGCCACCCACGCAACCCGTGATCGCGACATCAGTCTCTCCCGCCTTTCCCCGGCGCCGCTCCGCAGATATTGCGTGCGCGCGCCTCCCCGGGAGGTCTCGTCCACCTCCCAAAACGTGAGAGGACGTTAACCGGGGCGTCGAGCAGTACGCGCACCGAAATCGGTCACAAAATTGTCACGATCACCTCAAGCGCACCTTAATTCGGCGCTAGACCAGCGAAAACGCGATGCCGTCGAGGATGTCGTGCTCGCTGCACACGAGCGTGCGAATTCCCGCGCGATTCTCCAGCTCCTCGGCAATCGCACGCAGTACCACCGCTCCACCGCAGATCACATCCACTCGACCGGGGTGCATGGGTCCCAGCGAGGCACGCTCATCATGCGTCATGGAGAGGATACGGTCGGTGATTTCACGAACATTGTCAAGTGTGATGCGGGAGAGGTGAATATCGTCGCTGTTGTACACCTCCAGCCCCTGGACCAGGGCTGACAATGTCGTAACCGTGCCGGCGACCCCGATCCACGTCTTCGCCTTCTCGACGGGGACGACTTCGAAAGCCTCTTTGATCGCCGCGCGCGCAAACGCTTCCGCTTGTTCGATTTCGTCCTTCTTCGGCGGATCGGAGCGGATGAACCGCTCCGTCAGCCGCACGCAGCCGATGTCCATCGACCTCGCGGCCTCCACCTCGGCGCCCGTGCCCAGGACGAACTCGGTGCTGCCACCACCCAGATCGGTGACGAGGAAGGGTCCCTCGTCCGGGTCAAGGTCAGCCACCGCGCCGAGGTAGGACAGCCTTGCCTCCTCGTCCCCGGTGATCACCTCCGCGGGCGCGCCGAGGATCTCCTGGGTCATGCCGAAGAACTCGTCGCGGTTGCTCGCGTCCCGCGTGGCACTCGTCGCGACCATCCGTGCGACTTCCACGCCCTTGCGCTGCATCGTGCGCGCGTAGTCGAGCAGGGCCTGGCGGGTGCGTTCGATGGCGTCGGGGTGCAACCGCCCGGTCGCGTCCACGCCCTGCCCGAGCCGGACGATCTTCATCTCGCGATGGACGTCCCGCAGCCACGCCGTGCCGTCCTCGCGCTTGGTCACGTCCGCGATCAGGAGACGGATCGAGTTGGTTCCGCAGTCGATGGCCGCGACCCGCGACATGGGCACTCCTCGGTGGTTCCGATGTTCTTCGGCAAGCATCGCGTACACGAAGCAGTCGGCCCACTCGCCCTTGAAGAACTCGTGGTGCCGGAAGTGCGCCTCCCTGCGCATGCCCAGGCGTTCCATCAGCCGCCACGACGGCTCGTTGCGCACCTCGCATTCGGCGATGATCCGATGCAGCCCGAGCCCCTCGAACCCGATCTCGAGCATCACCTCGGCCGCCTCCCGCGCGTACCCCTTGCCCTGGAACGCGGGGTTGAAGATGTAGCCGACCTCGCCCTGCCGGTGCTCCTCGCTGCGCCAGGTGATGTCGACCTCGCCGATGACGCGGCCGTCGAGCGTGACCGCGGTGGCCAGCCACTGGCCCTCCTCGATGATCTCGCCCTGGCCGATCCACTTGGCCAGGTTCTCCGCGGCCTGCGCGCGCGTGTACGGCTCGTCGTGCAGGTAGCGGGTGACCTCGGGAAGGCTCCGGTAGGCGAGGACGTCGTCGAGATCGCTCGCGCGGAAGGGCCTGAGGACGAGCCGGTCGGTCCTGATCGGGAAGTCAGGCCTGAGCACGGTCGTACTCCTCTTCCAGGAGCGCGTAGACGAAGAGGTCACCCCACTCGCCCTTGAAGATCTCGTTCTGCCGGAAGTGTGCCTCGCGGCGCATGCCCAGGCGTTCCATGAGGCGCCACGACGGCTCGTTGCGCGGGTCGCACTCGGCGACGATCCGATGCAGGCCGAGCTGCTTGAACCCGAGTTCGAGCATGGTCGCGGCGGCCTCGGAGGCGTAGCCGTGGCCCTGGAAGTCGGGGTTGAGGCTGTAGCCGATCTCGCCCTGCCGGTCCTTCTCGCTGCGCCACTTGAGGACGGCGCTGCCGATGACCCTGTCCGCCTCCGGCAGGTGCACGGCCAGCGCGAGCCGTTGGCCCTCCGCGGTGAACTCGTTGTCGCTCACCAGCTTGGCCAGCAGGTCCGCGCACTCCTCGCGGCTGGCCGGCTCGTCGTAGAGGTAGCGGAAGACGTCCGGGCGGGAGCGGTAGGCGTAGAAGTCGTCGAGGTCGGTCTCCTCGAAGGGGCGGAGGTGGAGGCGGGCGGTCTTCAGCGGGTAGTCGAGACGCACACCCGGCACCTTTGCCAAGGAACAAGCTCCGTGCCACCCGATTTACCGGATCAGAAGAAGCGCTCTTCCGGCATCGCGGGCATGACCCCCAGGACCAGGCTCTCCAGCCCGGCGTCGCCGACGCCGTAGAACGCCACCGTGTCGGTCACGTCGTAGACCGCTCCGTGTTCGTCCATGCCGAGGTAGAACCGGCCGTGGTCGAGTTCGCCGAGCGGCGCGAGGACCAGCCCGTGCTTGGCGCCCACCGCGCTGAACCTCTCCTCCTCGCCCACGAGGAGAAGGGGATCGAACTCGAACGCCTCCCGCGCGCGCGAGATGCCTCGCCCGTTGTCCGGGAAGGACAAGCCGTTGAACTCCGTGAGGAATCGCACGACCGCTTCGGGGAAGACGAACCCCGACTCCTCCAGCGGAACCCGCCACGGCTCGACGTCGACGGCGCGACCGGGGTACCAGCCGACGCGCCTGAGCGTGCGCTCGCACTCTTCGGAGAACCTCGGGGTCACGGCACTCACCCTTCCAGGTTCGCATCGCGAGCACCGGCTGTTCGAACAGGCACCGTTGGACCCCGCCCCTCACTGCTCCACCTGCACCAATGCCAGTTCGTCCACCACCGCACCCGTACTCCCGCTGTCCCATCACCTCACACCTCCTTAACGTCACGGCGAACACATATGCGGATGCTGTTCACATACGTAGACGAGGTGCTGCGATGAACTGGACGCGACCACGTTCCACTCGGATCGGGAAGGCAGCGGCGGCGCTGGGTGTCACCGCGCTCGCGATCTCGATCACCGCCACCACCGCCGGTTCCGCTCCGCCTCCTACAGCCGTGCGGTTCAGCGCCGCTGCCGACGAGACGGTGACCATCGCCGCCGTCGGCGACATGTGCGGGTCGGCCTGCAACCAGACCGCCGCGCTGGTGACCGCGATGAACCCGACGGCGCTGCTGCTGGCGGGCGATCTCGCCTACAGCACCGGGTCGGCGTCGGAGTTCAAGAACAACTACGACCCGCAGTACGGCAAGTTCAAGAGCAAGACCATCGTGATTCCCGGTAACCACGAGTACGGGACGTCCGGTGCCAAGGGGTACTTCGACTACTTCAACGGCGTTGGTGTCAACGACGGCATGGCCGGTGTGCGGGGCAAGGGCTGGCACAGTCACGACGTCGGGGCCTGGCACGTCGTCGCGTTGAACTCCGAGGTGTCGACGAGCGCTGGTTCCGAGCAGGAGAAGTGGCTGCGGGCCGATCTTGCGGCGAACACCAAGCCCTGCACGATCGCCACCTGGCACAAGCCGCGGTTCACGAACGGCGACCACGGCGACAACACGTCGGTGGCACCGCTCTTCCAGGCCCTGTACGACTTCAAGGCCGACCTGGTGATCACTGGTCATGACCACAACTACGAGCGGTTCGGTCCTGCGCGGCCCAACGGTGCGAGGGATGACGTCAACGGCGTGCGGTCGTTCGTCGTCGGTACCGGCGGTATCAGCTTGCGCAGCATGGGAAGCGGGTCGTCCGGGCCGTCGGAGAAGCAGAACTCGAACACCCACGGCGTGCTGAAGCTCGCGCTGAGCCCCACCGGGTACAAGGCCGACTTCGTTCCCGTCGCCGGGCGGACGTTCACCGACACGGCGTCGGGCAACTGCAAGAAGGCCAACCAGCAGCCCGGAATCGGCGTTGCCGTGAACCCCGCTGCGGTGTCGGTGGCCAAGGGCGGTACGGCCACGAGCACCGTGACTGTCAGCAGCCGCAACGGTTTCAGCGGCACGACGACGTTGACGGCCGCTGGGCTGCCGTCGGGCGTGACCGGCTCGTTCAGCCCCGCGACGGTGACGCCGGCCGCGAACGGGTCGGCCACCTCGACGCTCACGTTGTCCGCGTCGAGCACCGCTTCCGGCAACGGGACGGTCAAAGTCACTGGTACGTCAGGGAGTGTGAGCGGTTCGGCGGATCTCGCGGTCACCGTGGGAGATCCGCCCGCCGGAGGGTTCACCGACAACTTCGAGACCGACAAGGGCTGGACGGTCAACCCGGCCGGCACCGACACGGCGACCACGGGCAAGTGGGAGCGCGGTGATCCCGAGCAGACCGCGAACGCGGCGGGCGTGAAGCAGCTCGGGACCACGGTCAGCGGGGCGTCGGCGTTGAGCACCGGCAGGCTCGCGAGCACGGGGTACGGCGCGAACGACCTGGACAACGGTTCTACGGCGATCCGCTCGCCCGCATTCACCGTGCCGGCTGGAGCGCCGAAGTTGTCCTTCTCCTACAACGTGGCGCACGACCAGAACTCCGCCGCGGACGACTACCTCCGTGTGCAGGTGGTGGATGGCACAACGGTGACGACGGTGTTCGAGAAGCAGGGCACGGCGACCGATGTGCTTGGCGCTTGGAAGACGGCGAACGCCGACCTGAGCGCTTTCGCCGGTCGTTCGGTGCGGCTGCTGGTCGAGGCCAGGGACGGCGGTGCGCCGACGCTGTTCGAGGCGCAGGTCGACGATGTCGTCGTGAGCGGCTGACCTCGCGATGTACGTGGCCACGAGCAGGCCCCCGGCCGCTGAATCCCGTCGCGGCGCGGTGCCCGCGACGGTGTTCGGGCTGGGCGTCGTCAGTCTGATCACGGACGTCTCCGCCGAGATGGTGACGGCGGTCCTGCCGCTGTACCTCGTGTACGGCGTGGGCGTCGGATTCCTCCATCTCGGTGCGGTGGAAGGCTTCTACGCCGGATCGACGGCGTTGTCGCGCCTGCTCGGCGGCTACTGGGCCGACCGCCTCGGCCGGCAGAAGACGGTCGCGGCGGTCGGGTACGGGCTCTCCGCCGTGGCCAAGCTCGGCCTGCCGGCTGCGGGCGGTTCGTTCGCCGGGATCGCGGCGGCGCTCGCGGTCGACCGTGCCGGCAAGGGCATCCGCACCGGTCCGCGGGACGCGATGATCACGCTGGCCACCCCTGCCGACCAGCTTGGACGCGCATTCGGCGTGCACCGCACGATGGACACCGCGGGCGCGATGCTCGGACCACTGGTGGCCGTCGCGTTGCTCGCCGCCTTCACCGGGTACGGGCCGGTGTTCGTGAGCAGCTTCTGCCTCGGGCTGATCGGGCTGCTCGTGCTGGTGTTCTTCGTGAACGCCCCCGCGACCGCACCACCGGCCAGGGAACGGGTCTCGGTCCGCCGGGCCCTGGCGGCGGTGTCGTCGGCGGGCCCGCGCCGGGTGTGCCTCGCGGCGGGACTGCTCGGCCTGGTCACCGCCGGCGACATGGTGCTTTACGTTGCCCTGCAACGACAGGGCGGCCTGCCCGCCGGAGTGCTGCCGTTGCTGCCGCTGGGCACGGCGGCGACGTTCCTGCTCGCCGCGACCCCGTTCGGCAGGCTCGCCGACCGGTTCGGGCGATGGCGGATGTTCCTCGCCGGACACGTGCTGCTGGCCGTGGTCTACCTGCTGGTCGGCCTGAGCACCGGCGGCTGGGCGATCGCGGTGGCGGCGTTGTTGTTGCACGGACTCTTCTACGCGGCGACGGACGGCGTGCTGATGGCCCACGTGGGCCCGTTGATCCCGGCGGAACTGCGCTCGACCGGTCTGGCCGCCGTCCAGACCGTGCAGGCGCTGGCCCGCGCGGGCGGGGCGATCGCGGTGGGTGCGGCCCTGCAGTTCGGCAGCCCGCAGGTGTCGTTCGGACTCCTGGCCGTGCTGCTCGGTGTGGGAATCGTCGCTGGTCTGAAGCTCGGAGCGGTCCGATGACGGCCCGTTCGAAGCTGGTCGGCGCCGCCCTGATCGTGGTGACGGTCGCGACGGGCGGCGGCTACCTCGGCTGGGAAGCGGCCCACCCCGAAGCGGGCGCGAGCCTCGACCTGGCCCGCGCGGGCTCGCTCGTCTACGTCGAGAACGACGTGGTCCGCCAGGCCGATGGAGACCAGCAGGTGGGCGTCGGCCCGTCCTGTCAGCGGGCCCACGCGGCGGGCGGCAAGCTGTCCTGCCTGCGGCCCGCCGCGATTCCCGGCGGGTTCGAGGTGGCCGTGTTCGACGCGGAGTTGCGCGAGCAGCAGGTCATCCAGGTGTGGGGAACGCCCAGCCGCACCAGGGTCTCCTCCTCGGGCAGGTGGGTGGCCTGGACGGTGTTCCGCTCGGGCGACTCCTACCTCGCCGACGGCGGCTTCTCCACCACGGCAGGCGCCTACGACCTGCAAACCGGCGCCCACCACGGTTCCCTGGAGGACTTCACGTCCATTGTGGACGGCAAGCGGTTCGAACTGGAGGACCGGAACTTCTGGGGCATCACCATCGCCGCGGACGACCGGACCTTCTACGCCACCATGGCCTCGGGCGGGAGGACCTGGCTCATGCGCGGAGACCTTCAGGAACAGCGGATGGAGTCGATCCGCGAGAACGTCGAGTGCCCGTCCCTGTCCCCCGACGGCCGCCGCATCGCCTACAAGTTCCGCACCGGGGACCGATGGCGTCTGCACGTCCTCGACCTGAGCACGGGCACCGACGTCGCACTGACCGAGACCGAACACGTCGACGACCAGCCGGCGTGGCTCGACGACACCACCGTCGGTTACTCCCGGCCGGTCGACGGACGACCTGTGCTCTTCGCCGTGCCTGCGGATGGATCCGGAAGTCCGCGTGAGCTCCGGCCAGGCACGTCACCCTCGGTCATCGCGCGGAAGTAGGTGCCTTCACGAGGCCGAGGAACGCCGTCCACGCCTGGTCCGAGACCGGGAGGTGGGCGGCGGGAGCCTTGCTGTCGCGGATGCCGACACCGTGCCCGACCTCCACGCAGTCACTCCCTTGTCCGCTGTAGCTGCTCTTGCGCCAGGTCAACATCCGGAAGGCCTCCTCAGGACAACATGCTGTTGATCAGCCACCTCGATTCTCCCTCGTCCAAGGCGTCTCGATCCAGGTCTTTCACCACGTCGGCGAACGTGTCCAGCGATCCCTTGTCTTCCAGGAACAAGCCGGTGTTGTAGTTCTCCAGGTAGACCACCGGCTCGAACTTGTCGAAGTCCAGGTGCACGAACGAGCTGGACAGTCCAGCGTGTGCCCCGATCGCGATCGGAACGATCCGGAAGGTGATGTACTGCCGCACCAACATGACGTTGATGTGGTTCAGCTGTGCCTGCATCACGGCAGGACCGCCGACAGGCAGCTGAAGAGCCTGCTCGTGCACGTAGAAGACGAACTTCCGGCCAGGCCTGATAATCCCCTGCCGCTCAAGCTTCGCCCTGATGAATCCATCGATGTCCGCAGGGGATTTCCGCGGCACCTTCTCCGCAACGGCTCGGATGTAGGCGGCGATCTGGAGAAGGCCGGGCACGAGGTTCATCGACCACACCGTGATCGTGCTGGCGAGACGTTCCTGGTTGATGAGGCTGTGCAACTGCTCCGGCACGCCGTCCTCGGGGAACTGGAGCCAGCCCTTCTCCCGTGTCTCACGGTAAAGCGCGACCATCCGCTCGACCTCGGCGTAAGGAGTGCGGCAGTAGGAGAGCAGCCGGATCAGGTCGACCTCGCTGATGCCGCCCTTGCCGTTCACCGCGTCGGAGATCTTGGCTTCCTGCCAGTCCACCAGTTCGGCGAGTCCGCGTTGGGTCATGCCGCTCTGTTCGATGGCGTCGCGGACGCCTTGACCGAACTCCCGGCCCACCACGCTCGAGTTGCGCTTCGGCATGCAGACGAAGCTAGGAGACGAGATCCCCTTCGTCCCAACGTTTCTGCCCGAATCGCCCCGAACGAAGTACGGGTTGGAATCGTTCCAACCCGACACGCCGGGCTAGCTGGGCGTACTCGTGACCAGGCTCTGCGAGACGGGCGCCGACGAGCTGTTGGCGCTGGTGCTGCCGGCGGGGGTCGTGGACGACGTCGTGGCAACGGTGGACGAGTTCTGCTGCGGCGGCGTCGTGGTCGTCGTCGTCGTAGTGGTGGTCGTCGTGGTCGTCGTGGTGGTGGTCGTCGGCGTCGTAGTGGTCGTCGTCGTGCACGTGGACGGCGGCGGCGTGGTCGACGTGGTCGTCGAAGTCGTCGTCGAGCTGGTGGTGCTCGTCGTCGTGGTCGGGCAGTTCGGCGGCGTCGTCGTGGTGGTCGTCGTGGTCGTGGTCGTCGGCGGCGTCGTGGTCGGCGGAGTCGTCGGCGTGCCCGGATCCGGGTTGCCCGGCGTCGGGTTCTGCGCGTTGTCCCCGGTGCTCGGGAGGTTCGGCAGGATGTCGACGTTCTCGCTGTACTGCTTGGCCCACTTGAGGACGGTCTCGACGTACGTCGTGGAGTGGTTGTAGCGGAAGACGGCGGCCGCTCGGTCGGCCTGCTTCGTCATGTCGCCGCCGTTGGCGCAGAGGTAGCGGCCGGCGCCCAGGGCGGCGTCGTAGATGTTGTTCGGGTTGACGTTGCCGTCGTCGTTCAGGTCGCCGCCGAAGCTCGCCCACGTCGCGGGGATGAACTGCATCGGGCCGACCGCGCGGTCCCAGGTGCTGTCGCCGTCGTAACGGCCGGCGTCGGTGTCGCTGATGGCGGCCATGCCGGGGGCGCCGTTGAGGACCGGGCCGAGGATCTTGGGGGTGGCGTCGCCGACGGCGTTCACGCGGCCGCTGTTGGCGTGGTTCGACTCGACCTTGCCGATGCCCGCGAGCAGTGCCCAGTCGAGGTTGCAGCCGGGCACGAGCTCGGCCATCTTGTCCTCGGCGCGGAGGTAGGCCTCGACCATGACGCCGGGGATGTCGTGCACGCCCGCGACGTCGTCGATCAGGCTGCCCTCGTCGAGGTCGAGGTCGCCGTCCTCGAGGTCGGCGAGCAGCGCGGCGCTCAGCTCCTCGGACAGCGGCAGGCGGCCGGACGCGCCGAGCTCCGCCGGGTCGCGGTGCAGCGCGCCGAAGACGTCGGCGGGGCCGAGCGAGACGTTGATGTCGTTGTGCTTCGCGAGGTTGACCCAGTCGACGAGCTTGGTGCCGACGATCATCGCCGGGGCGAGCATCGCAGCCAGCGCAGCGACGGCGAAGCCCTTTTGCCTAGGCGTCAACGCCGACGGTCCGCGCAGTTTGGCCATTGCCACGAATTCTCACCTCTCGTGTGTCATCGCGGCTCGCCGTCCTGCAGTTACGGCGAACGCCCCCGTCGGTGACCTGTTCCACCCTGCCCCACTACGAAGCCTAGGTGTACCCAAGACGGAGTGAAGCGTGCGTTCGGTTCCGTTGACCGTTAACTCGTAGCGCATTCACCCGCGGGCCAGAGTCCCTGCTCGCCCAGAAGCGCCAGCGCCTCGTCCCCCATGGGGTTGACGCCGGGGCCCTTCGCGAGGGCGTGCGCGACGTGCACGTGCAGGCACTTGACCCGGACCGGCATGCCGCCCGCGGTGACCTGGGTGCCCAGCGACTCGATGGCGTCGCGCTCGGCGAGGTACGCCTCGTGCGCGCGCTGGTAGGCGGCGGCCAGATCGGCGTCCACCGCCAGACGCTCCTGCTGCTCCTTCATCAGCCCGCCGCCTTCCAGCGTGCTGACCAGCGAGTTCAGCTTCGGGCAGGTCAGGTAGTACAGCGTCGGGAACGGCGTCCCGTCGGGCAGCCGCGGGTTCGTCTGAACGACGTTCGGGTGCCCGCTGGGGCACCGCGAGGCGATCGCACGTGTCCCGCGCGGCGTGCGGCCGAGCTGCTGAGCGACCGTTTCCAGGTCAGCAGCACTTACTTGTGCGTCACCGATTCCCACAATTCCTCGTACCAAGACCCTTGTGCCGCCTGCTTGCCCGACGGCCTCTCCGTTTCAGTGTTGCGACTCTCGTCACCCGGCAGTTGCACGATGTAGGGCGTCTCGCCGGGCCGCACCCAGTGCAGCCGCTTGCGCGCCTCGATCTCCACGTACGCCGGGTCTTGCAGTTGCGCTTTGCGCTGTTCCAGTGCGGCGACCGTCTCCCTGAGCTTCTGCTGTTCGGCGCCCACGTCGCGCAGCTCGTCGCGTTGCGAGAGGTAGGTCCGCAACGGGACCGCGATGCTCAGCGCCAGTGCGCACAGCACCATCGCGAACATCGCGGCCCGTCGCGTGCCGGTCATGCCGAACGCGCCACCGGTGCCCTCACTGCGCCTCGACGGCGCCTTCGGACGGGGTGGCTTGCGCGCGCGTGCGGGCCTCGCCTCCCGCTCTTCGCGGGGGCGACGGGGACGACGCGCGCGCTCGGCCATGCCTTAAGCCTCTCAGCTCTCCGGGGTGTAGCGCGGGAACGCGAGCTCGCCCGCGTAGCGCGCCGCGTCGCCGAGGCTCTCCTCGATGCGCAGGAGCTGGTTGTACTTCGCGGTGCGCTCGCCACGTGCCGGAGCACCGGTCTTGATCTGGCCGGCACCGGTCGCGACGGCGAGGTCGGCGATGGTCGTGTCCTCGGTCTCGCCCGAGCGGTGCGACATCATCGACTTGTAGCCGTAGGACGTGGCCAGCGAGACCGCGTCGAGCGTCTCGGAGAGCGTGCCGATCTGGTTGACCTTCACCAGCAGCGCGTTGGCGGCGCGGCGGGAGATGCCCTCCTCCAGGCGCTCCGGGTTCGTGACGAACAGGTCGTCGCCGACGATCTGGACCTTCTCGCCCAGCTCGGCGGTCATCTGGACCCAGCCGTCCCAGTCGTCCTCGGACAGCGGGTCCTCGATGGAGACCATCGGGTAGTCGCGCACGAGCTCGGAGTAGTAGCCGATCATCTGCTCGGCCGACCGCTTGTTGTTCTCGAAGGAGTAGGCGCCGTCCGAGAAGAACTCGGTGGCGGCCACGTCGAGCGCGAGCGCGATGTCGCGACCAGCGCGGTAGCCGGCCTTCTCGATGGCCTCGAGGATGAGGTCGAGCGCGTCGCGGTTGCTGCCGAGGTTCGGCGCGAAGCCGCCCTCGTCACCCAGACCGGTCGCGAGGCCCTTGCTCTTCAGCACGGACTTCAGCGAGTGGTAGACCTCGGTGCCCCAGCGCAGGCCCTCGCGGAACGTCTCCGCGCCGATCGGCGCGATCATGAACTCCTGGATGTCCACGTCGGTGTCGGCGTGCGAGCCACCGTTGAGGATGTTCAGCATCGGCACCGGCAGCACGTGGGCGTTCGGTCCGCCGATGTAGCGGAACAGCTCCAGGCCACTGCTCGTCGCCGCCGCCTTCGCGACCGCGAGGCTCACGCCGAGGATCGCGTTGGCGCCGAGACGACCCTTGTCCGGCGTGCCGTCCAGGTCCACGAGCTTCTGGTCCACGATGCGCTGCTCGACGGCCTCGATGCCGACCAGCTCGGGCCCGATCTCGTCGAGCACCGCGGTGACCGCGCGCTCGACGCCCTTGCCGCCGTACCGCTTGGCGTCGCCGTCCCGCAGCTCCACCGCCTCGTGCTCACCGGTCGAAGCACCGGACGGAACAGCCGCACGCTCCAGCGTGCCGTCGTCCAGCGCCACCTCGACCTCGACGGTGGGGTTGCCGCGAGAATCCAGGATCTCGCGTGCTCCGACCTGCTCGATGACCGCCACTTGCGCTCCCTGTTTCTCCTGCGTCTCGTCTCGCGACGAGCCTACTTGGGCCAGGTGACCGGCTGGGGCTCGCCACCGTCAGATCACAGTGGGCCATCGGAGCCGGTCTACTGAATCGTGCCAGAAGGGCAGCGCGGGTTCCTAGGCCACGTATCCGGTGGTTTTCGGCGAGGTTTCAACGAATCGCGCTCAAGCGTGGTCGGTCAGCACTGTCGCGGTTCGCGAGAGGTGTGCGACCAGCGCCGCGACCGCCGCGTCGGCGTCCCTCGCCAGCGCGGCCTCCTCCAGTGCGCGGTGCTCGGCGACGTGGTCGCGGCCCGCGTTGCGGCGGGCCGAGAAGCGGCGGGCCAGCTCGCTCGCCGTCCACATGCGGTCGAACGTCTCCAGCAGGGTCGCGTTGGCGCACCCCTCGAGCAACGTGCGGTGGAAGATCCGGTGCGCTTCCGCCCACTCGTCGCTGTAGTGCTCACCCTGCGCCGGATCGAACGGCGGCGTGCGAACCAGGCGGTGGTGCGCGGCGCGGACGCGGGTCTCCCAGTCGAGGTCCCCCCGCTCGACAGACAGACGCAGCACCACCGGCTCTACAGCCAGGCGGGCTTCGGTGATCTCCTGCCAGCGACGGTCCGTGAAGGCGGGGACGGCGAAGCCGCGGTTCGGCAGCCGGTCGGCGAAACCCTCACCCACCAGGCGCACCAACGCCTCACGCACCACAGCCAGGCTCACACCCTGTTCCTTGGCCAGGTCCTGCGGCTTCAGGGCATCGCCGGGAGCGTGCACCCCATGCAGGATCGCGTCCCGCAGGCGCGCGTGTACCTGCTCGGAGAGCATCGGCTTGCCCTTGGCGGGCGCGGCACTCGTCACACGTCGAAGCATAGACGAACCGTCAGATAATCGATTATTGTCTGCATCATCGATCAGAATGGAAGGTAAGTCATGAACAACCCCTTCGCCCGCCTCCCCGAGGTGGCCTCCTTCACCGTGACCAGCACGTTGGTCGCCGATGGCGCCGCATGGGCACCCGAGCAGCTCGCCGGGAAGGACGTCTCCCCGCAGCTGTCCTGGAGCGGCGCTCCAGCGGGTACCAAAAGCTACGCCGTGACCGTCTACGACCCCGACGCCCCCACCGGGTCGGGGTTCTGGCACTGGGCGGTCGCCGGCATCCCCGCCACCTGCACCGAACTGCCGGAAGGCGCGGGTGACGACACCGGCGCCGGGCTGCCCGCCGGGGCCTTCCAGCTGCCGAACGACGCTCGCCTGGCGCGCTACATCGGCGCCGCGCCGCCCGCCGGGCACGGATCGCACCGCTACTTCGTGGTGGTGCACGCCCTCGACGTCGAGACCGTCGAGGTGCCCGCCGACGCCACGCCCGCGCTGCTCGGTTTCGTCATGGGCGGACACGTCCTCGGCCGCGCGGTCCTGGTGGCTACGGCAGAGACGTCAGCGGCAGGTGCTTGACGCCGTTCTACAGCCCTTCGTACTCGCCCGTCTCGTCACGGAAGACGTAGTCGGGCGCGGACCGCAGAACGGCAGCGTGCAGGCGTGCCAGCAGCACCTCCTGCGCGGGAAGCTCCAGCGCGAGAAGCCGCGCGGCCTCACTCTGCCGGGAGGTCGGCGCGGACTTCCGCTCGAAGTCGGCGAAGGTCAGGCAGTCCCGCCAGTGCGGCAATCCGACGACCAACTCGACGGCTTCGCGCAGGTTGTTCGCGACGAGGCCTGCCTGCCCTTCCGAACTGGCGTAGAGGACCGGTCGTTCCGAGCTCGCTTCGCCGCACAGGTAGAACTGCCCACCGGTGAAGTCACCGGCCACCGGTTCGAGCGGAAGCCCCGAGTCGATCGAGGCGTCCTCCCCGGCTTTGGCGCGGGAGACGTCGAACTCGAAGAACGCGAGCAGTTCGCGCAGGCGCGCGTTGTCCGGCAGAACCCAGGTGTTCACGTGGCGACCCTAAGCGGCAGGTGCTTCACGCCGTTCTGGAAGTTCGACCGCAACCGGCTGATCTCCCCGTCCAGCTCCAGCATCCCCGGCAGGTCCAGCACCGCGTCGAACACGGCCCGCATCTGCGTCCGCGCCAGCTGCGCGCCCAGGCAGAAGTGCGGCCCGTACCCGAAGCTCAGGTGGTCGGCCTCCCGCCGCCCCACGTCGAACCGGTCCGGCGACGTGAACACACGCTCGTCCCGGTTGGCGGAGGAGAACCAGACCACGACCTTGTCCCCGGCCCGGATCTCCTGCCCGGACAGCGAAGTGTCCTGGACGGCCGTGCGGCGGAAGTGCATGACCGGTGTCCACCAGCGCAGCATCTCTTCGACCGCAACGGGGAGCAGTGAACGGTCGGCGCGCAGGCGGGCGTACTCGCGAGGGTGCGAGAGGAGCGCGATCATGCCGCCCGGGATGCCGTTGCGCAGGGTTTCGTTGCCCGCCACGGAGAAGAGCCAGAAGAGGTTCTCGAACTCCTCCAGCGAGATGTCCTCCAGCATGAGGTTGCTCAGGACGTCTTCGCCAGGATGTGCGCGCTTGTAGGCACCCAACGCGTGCGCGTAGGCGTAGAGGTCTGGCATGCCGTCGCGGGCGCGTGGGTCGCGGCCGTCTTCGGGGCGCAACGACAACGCTTCCAGTGCCATGTCGGTCATGCCGGCCGTGGAACTGGACGACAGCGCGTAGTCGGGGTCCTGGAAGCCGATCACGCGGTTGCTCCAGTCGTAGAGCAGCGCTCTGTCCTCGCGCGGAACGCCGAAGACGTCGGCCAGGGTCAGCAGCGGCAGGTCGGCGACGGCGTGAGCGAAGTCGCCGGACAGGCCGGCCACGATCTCGCGGGCGTTCGCGCGGATCCGGTCTTCCAGCCTGGAGACGGCGCGGGGCGTGAAAGCCCTGGTCAGCAGGCGGCGCAACCGCGAATGCCCGGGAGGGTCCTGGTTGAGCATCATGCGTTGGACGTACGCCAGGTCGGCGGGCAACGGGTCGCGGATCTGGGTGGCGCCGCGGTGCGAGGAGAAGACCGTGGGCGTCCTCAACACCGTGCGGACGTCCTCGTGGCGGAAGACTGCCCAGAAGTCGTCGATGCGCACCACGTTCTTTTCGCGCAGCCGGGTTAGTGCGTCGTGCGGGACTCCCGAGGTATACGTGTCCGGGTCGACGATGAGGTCGGCATCGGTCCTGGGCATAGAACGGATTCTGACGTGCTTCATGTCGAACGTGGTGGAAGCGGGCCGATGCTGGTGCTGCTGCACGGGCTGGGCGCTACCGGCGAGGTGTGGCAGGACGTCGTGAAGGACTGGTCAGGCAGCTGGCTCGTGCCCGATCTGCCCGGTCACGGACGCTCGAGCTCCATCGACCGGTACTCGTTCGGTTCGTTCGCCGCGGCCGTCGCGGACGAGATCCCGCGCGAGCCCGTCACGATCGTCGGGCACTCGCTGGGCGGCGTCGTCGGGCTGACGCTCGCGAGCGGCTGGTTCGGGGTCGAGGTCACCACGTGCGTCGGCGTCGGGATCAAGGTCCAGTGGACCGACGAGGAGCTCACCAAAGCCTCCGCGCTGGCAGCCAAACCCGGGAAGGTCTTCGCCACCGAGGAAGAAGCCGTCGAACGGGCGTCCAGGATGGCCGGGGTGAGGCTGACGCACGGCGTGTCCGAAGTGGACGGTGGATGGGCGCCTTCGCTGGACATGAGGGCCTTCGGCGTGGGCCGGCCGGACATGGCCGGGCTGATCATGGCGGCGCAGGCCCACGTCGTGCTGGCGGCGGGTGAGAACGACCCGATGAGCCCTCAGGAGCACCTGCGGGAGCTGGTGCCCGAGCCGGTGGTGTTCCCCGGCGCGGGCCACAACGTGCACGTCGAGTCGCCCTCGTCCCTGCGCACCGTGCTGGCTCAGCTCGCCACGTAGCCGCCGTCGGCCGTGATCACCGAGCCGGTGATGAAGCTGGCCTTGTCGGAGGCCAGGAACAGCACGGCCTCCGCGATCTCCTCCGGCTGGCCGACGCGCTGGAGCGGAAGGTCCTTCGCGATCGAGTCGAACACCTCACCGGCTTCCGCCAGGGCCTTGTCGGTGGCGACCGGGCCGGGCGCCACGGAGTTCACGCGGACGCCGGCGGGGCCGAACTCGATGGCCCACGAGCGGGTCAGCGCGTCCATCGCGGCCTTGGAGGCGTTGTAGACGGACCCGACCGGGGTGCCGACCACGGCCGCGATCGACGAGACGTTGACGATCGAGCCCTTGCCCTTGGCGACCATCGCCGGGGCGAGGGCGGCGGTGAGGAAGTAGGTGCCGCGGACGTTGACGTCGAACACGTTCTGGTAGACGTCGACGGACTGCTCCGGCGTCGGCGAGAACGGGAAGATGCCCGCGTTGTTGACGAGCACGTCGACCTCGCCGACCTCCTCGGCGAGCTTGCGGACGTCGTCGACGCTGGCGACGTCCGAGACGATGAAGTGTCCGGTGCCGCCGGCCTGCTCGATCAGCGCGACGGTCTCCTTGCCGAGCTCGGCGCGGCGGCCGGAGACGTAGACGGTGGCGCCCGCCTCCGCGAGCTTGACCGCGATGGAGCGGCCGATTCCGGAGGTGGCGCCGGTGACGAGTGCCTTCTTGCCTGCGAGTTCCTTCGTTGACATGTCTACGAACTTGCCGACGCCACATCGTCAGGCCATAAATTCCGAATGAATCAGCTGGTCAGCACGGGTGCGCGCCACCCGAAGTACATCCGCACGAACTGCGGCAGCCGATACCGGCCGAGCACCAGCGGTTCGATCAGGTGCACGTCGGCGAGCGACTCCAGCACGTACTCCATCGCACCGGGGTCGGCGCCGGACATCTCCGCCGCCTCGCACACGTCGATCACGTCCGCGTCGCGGCGCGCGAAGCACTGCAGCACATGACGTTCCTGCTCGGTGAGCTGCTGATCAGCCTTCATCATCGGCGCCACCACGGACATGCAGTCGGACGGGATGGCGTCGCCGAGTCGCGTCTCGCGCTTCATCTGGGCCAGCAGCATCGCGACGGTCCAGTTGGAGCGGCCGGTGAGCTTGCCACCGAGCACGCGGATGGGGTTCGGCAGGTACGAGACGCGCGCCAGCACCTCGTCCGTGACGCCCGCCTCGGCATCGGCCCTGGCGGGGTCGAGGACCCTGCGGAAGAACTGGTTCGCCTCGGCCTCGGTCAGCCCGGCGAGCTTCACCCACGTCACGCTGGGCAGCTCGTTCCACCGGCGCACGCTCGTGAGGATCATGGCCGAGCCGGGGGTGTGCAGGTCCGCGATCTGGGCGGGGTCGTGGACGTCGTCGACGACGATCAGGAACCGCTTGCCGCGCGCCTTTTCCCGCCACAGCGCGGCTTTGTCGCCGTGGGGGTTCTCGACGCCGACCGCGCGCAGCAGCTCGTTCGCGACGTCCTTGCCCCGCACGAAGATCTGCCCGTCGGGGTAGCCGTGCTTGGCGAGGTGCGCGACGTGGGTGGCCAGCGCCGTCTTGCCACTGCCGTGCATGCCGGTGATGCCGACGGTCCGCGGAAGGGCCCGGAGTGCCTGCGCGACCTCCTCCGCGCGACCGGTGAAGTCGGGCAGGCCGGGCGGCAACTGCTCTGGCCGGCGCGACAGGTTCAGCTCGCCGCGGAGGATCTGCGCGTGCACCTCGCGCAGTTCAGGACCGGGTTCGAGGCCGAGTTCGTCGTTGAGCAGGGCGCGTGCCTGATGGAACTGCTCCAACGCGTCGGCCTGCCTGCCATCGCGGTAGAGGGCCTGCATCAGCAGGGCGCGCGTCCGTTCCCTGAGCGGGAAAGCGGCGACGTGCTTCTGCAGTTCGAGGACGTTCATCTCGCGTTCGAGCAGGGCTTCGCGGCAGTGCAGCCGTTCGTTGGCGATCCTGGCCCGCTGGGCCTCGAAGTAGGTGCTGCTCAGGCCTTCGAGCGGCTCGTCACGGCAGTCGTCGAAGAGCTCGGCCCGCAGCGTGTAGCCACCGTCCTTGGACTTCAGGTCCAGCTCGGGGATGGCCTTGCGGATCTTGTACGTGTACGTCCGCAACGCCATGACCGCGCTCGGCGTCGGGTCGTCCCAGACCATGCCGATCAGCTGGTCGTTGCTCAGTCGCATGCCGTTGTTCAGCAGCAACGCCGCCAGCACCGCGCGCTGCTGGCGCGGCCCCAGGTCGATCTCCTCATCATCTCGCCAGGCTCGTACCGGACCCATCAGTGAGAAGCGCAGGCTCATGCAACGTGACAACGCCCGCGGGCATTCCCAGCATGCCCGGAGGAAACGAGTACTATGAACGTAGGCTCCAAGCCTACGGAGGTCGTATGAATGACCGCGTCACCATCCCGACCAAGCTGGCCAGAAGAGAGAACAAGGTCCTGCGCCCGAGAGACGCGGGAGACGTGTACGCCCACCCCCGCAGCGAGTTCGAGCGGCTGCTCGAACAGGCGGTCCTCAGCCACATCAGCACCGGCTACTACGCGCTGGCCCCGATGGAACGGCTGGGCGATCCACGATGGCGCCCGGACCTCGCGGCCGTCGCGCTCGGCGTGGCCCAGGCCGACTACGGCAAGGACGCCGTCGCACTCATGAGCATCACCGCGGCCCGCCGGCACGGCGCCCTGCCCCGAGCCATCGGCACGGCAGTCGTCGCCGTGCCGAAACAGCGGCCCGTTCTGCACACCAGCGTGGGTGACGTGGTCTTCGTGAAGCGTGACGTGAGCCGGCTCGACCTGGAGCGGGTGGAAACCGAGCTCACGGCGGGATGGATGACCACTCCGGAGCAAACCGCCCTGGACATCGCCGCCCGGCCACAACTCGGCGGCATCGAGGAAGCCGATGCCAGGTCGATCCTGCGGGCGCTGATCCGCAAGATCGACTGGACCGTCGCCGAGGAGCTCGCGCGTGCTCAGCACCGGCCGGGAGCGCTGGCACGGATGAAGGAGGCCGCAGGTGCTTGAGCACGAGGAGCTCGTCGCGGTGGCCGACCTGTTCGGCGTCGCGGAAGAGCAGGTCCGGCGAGATCACCTGATCAGCCACGTGCTGGCAGGCCTGCCGCGGATCGCACCCGACGTGCTCTTCGTCGGCGGAACCGCACTGGCGCGAACACACCTCTCGGATCCAGCTGCGGGCGGGCGCCTGTCGGAGGACATCGACCTGTGGACACCCGATCGTGCCGCGGTCGCGACCGCGCTCGACGAACAGTTGCCGCGATGGCTGCGCCGCGAGTTCCCCAGGACCGGCTGGGATCCGCGGCTGCGATCCACGAGGTCCGCGGTCGAGCCGGGTGTTCTCGTCACGACGAGCGATCTCCGCGTCCGGGTCCAGCTGATCGATCACGAGGACTGGGCACGCTGGCCGAGCGAGGCCGTCCGAATCGAGACCAGGTACAGCGACATCACATCGGACGTCGTGCTCAAAGTTCCCACGCTGCAAGCGTTCGCGGCGATGAAGACCCTTGCCTGGGCGGACCGGCACGCTGCCAGAGACCTCTACGACCTCGCCCGCCTCGCCGCACTGGGTGCGCTGACCCGGGAAGCAGCCGACCTGGTCCGCGACGCGACGGGTGCCTCGGTGCAGAAGTACGAGTTCGCCTCACTGCCTTCGGGACTGGACTGGCAATCGCAGCTGGCCCACCAGACCAGCGAACTCCCTTCACCGGACTGGTGTCTGCGAGTGGTCCGCGACGCGTACGGGAAGGCGCTCGGCTGGTAGCTCACGGGTTGGCGGGCAACGGGCGCGGTTCGATCACCTGCTTCATCACGATCGTCGACGTCAGCCCGCGCACCCCCGGCAGCTTCGCCAGCGTCTCCTCGTACAACCGCTGGTACGACGCGAGGTCCGCGGTGACGACGCGCAGCAGGTAGTCGGGGCTGCCGAAGAGGCGTTGCGCCTCCACAACGTTCGGCACGCCGACGAGTGCGCGGTCGAAGTCGTCCATGGTGTCCAGGCGCAGTTTGGCGAAGACCAGGGCCTCGAAGCCGAACCCGAGGGCGGCCGCGTCCACGACGGCCCGGTAGCCGTGGATGACGCCGTCGCGTTCCAGCTCGCGCAGGCGGCGCTGGCAGCGCGAGATGCTCAGCTGCACGCGCTGGGCGAGGTCGGTGACGGTGATCCGCCCGTCGCGCTGCAGTTCAGCAAGAATTTTGCGGTCCACGGCGTCCATGAGCAAAGAACGCAAACACCTTGCCCGCGAGTTCCCCTAGCTTTTGCTGCATGACCAACCCGTTGCGTCAGCTGACCCTCGACCAACTGCGCACCCGCACCAGCATGAAGT
Source organism: Lentzea sp. NPDC092896 (assembly GCF_044754905.1). Classification (NCBI taxonomy): domain Bacteria; kingdom Bacillati; phylum Actinomycetota; class Actinomycetes; order Pseudonocardiales; family Pseudonocardiaceae; genus Lentzea; species Lentzea sp. NPDC092896. The sequence goes on along the minus strand of NZ_JBIVPX010000006.1, from coordinate 159,903 downwards.
GGCGTTACTACGACGAGGACGTGCTGCCGCTGTGGGTGGCCGAGATGGATGTCATGCTCGCCGAACCGGTGGCGCGGGCGATCACCGAGGCGGTCCAGCGCGGCGACACCGGCTATCCCGTCGGCACCGGCTACGCGGAGGCGCTCGCGGAGTTCGCGAAGCAGCGCTGGGGCTGGGCGCCGGAGATCGAGCGGACGAGGATCGTGCCCGACGTGATGATGGGCGTCGTCGAGATGTTCCGGCTGGTCTCCCACCGGGACGCGCCCGTCGTCGTCAACTCCCCCGTCTACCCGCCCTTCTACATGTTCATCGGGTCTCTGGGCCGGTCGGTCGTCGAGGCGCCGCTGGACGCGGACTGGCGGATCGACTTCGGCGCGCTGCGCAGGGCGTTCGAGGAGGCCGGGCGGGGAGCGGTGTACCTGCTGTGCAACCCGCAGAACCCGACCGGCACGGTCCACACCGCCGCCGAACTGAGCGAGGTCGCCGAACTGGCGCGCGAGCACGGCATCCGCGTGGTGGCCGACGAGATCCACGCGCCGATCATGTCCGCGGGCGCGCGGTTCGTGCCGTACCTGAGCGTCGCGGGCGACGGGCTGTCGTTGATGTCGGCGACGAAGGCCTGGAACCTGCCGGGGCTCAAGGCCGCGCTGGCCGTGGCGGGGCCCGAGTCGGCCGACGACCTGGCGCGACTGCCGGAGGAGGTGGCCGACGGGCCCAGCCACCTCGGGGTCATCGCCCACACCGCGGCGCTGCGGGAGGGTGGCGACTGGCTGGACGCGCTGCTGGCCGGGCTCGACGACAACCGGCGCCTGCTCGCCGAACTGCTCGCCGAGCACCTCCCGGCCGTCCGGTACACGCCGGCGCAGGGCACCTATCTCGCCTGGCTGGACTGTCGCGCGCTCGGTGACAACCCCGCCAGGACGTTCCTCAAGCGCGGCAAGGTGGCGCTGAACCCGGGGCACTCGTTCGGCACCGGCGGCGCGGGCTTCGTGCGGATGAACCTCGCGACCTCTCCGGAGATCATCACCGAGGCGGTCCTGCGGATGTCCAAGGCGTGGAACGAAACCCTCGCTCCGTAGCAGCGTGGCTGGTAGTGCTGGAGTCCGTGCGGATCAAACCCGGCTTCGCGGCCGCCACGGTGCTGGTCTGGGCGTCCGGCTACCCGGTCGGCGCCCTCGCGGTGGCCGTGGCGCCGCCGTTCCTGATGACCACGATCCGGTTCGCCATCGCCGCCGCGCTGATGGCGGTCGTGGCACTGGTGACGAGCGCGAGCTGGCCGCGCGGACGGCAGCTCGTGCACACCTGCGTGGCCGGGTTGCTGGTGCAGGCGTGCCAGTTCTCCGGTGTGTACCTCGGACTGCGGATGGGCGTGCCGGCCTCGGTGACCGCGTTGGTCATCTCGTGCACGCCGGTGCTCACGGCCGTGGTGGCCGCCTGGGTGTTCCGTGTCCGAATAGGACTGAGCCAGGTCGCCGGGCTGGTGCTCGGGGTCGCGGCGGTGCTGGCGGCGTTGTGGGACCGGCTGGGGTCGTTCGGGACCGGCGCGGTGTTCACCCTGCTCGGCATGCTCGGGTTCGTCGCGGGTGGCGTGTACCAGCAGAGGTTCTGCCGGGACACGGACTTCCGCAGCGGCAACGCCGTGCAGCACGCGGTGTCCGTACCGGTCGTCGGGTTGCTGGCGCTGACCGAGAGCTCCCCGGTCACGGACTGGCGGCAGCTCTGGCTGACCCTCGTGTTCCTGGTGCTGGTCAATTCGATGGGCGGCGCGTCGCTGTTCCTGGTCGGGGTGCGCAGGGGCGGCGCGGCGGCGATGACCACGCTGTCCTCTGTGGTCCCGTCCGTCACGGCGTTGATCGCGTGGCCGTTGCTCGGGCAGGTGCCGACGGCCGGAGTCGTGGCCGGACTGGTGCTCGGTTTCGGAGCGTGCTGGCTCGGCACCGCCACTCATTCAGGTTCTGTCGCCCGGACGGCAGTCGAAGAACCGGCAGGCGATAGGTAACGTTGATCGAATGACGGACGGCACCTTCGAAGCGTTTCGGAAGGCCGAGGCGTTGATGGCACAACGCAGGCCGCTCGACGCGTTGCGCGAGCTGAAACAGGTGCTGGCCGAAGCCGGGGAGGCGCCGTCGGTGCAGCTGCTGGCCGGCCGGGCCTATCTCGGGTCCGCGCAGCTCAACAGGGCTGAAGAGGCGTTCCGCAAGGTGCTCGACCTCGATCCGAGCGACCACTACGCGCGGTTCGCCCTCGGCAAGACCCTGCAACGGCAGGGCCGCCTCACCGAGGCGCTGGCCCAGTTGCGGATGGCGGTCGCGATGCACCCGTCACCCGAGTACCAGGAAGCGCTCGGCGAGGTCAAAGCCCGGCTGGCCCTGGGGAACTGATCACCGGAACAGGCCCTCGCCCCAGAACCCGCCCTCCTGCACGCCCGGCGGCACCGCGAAGTGCCCGGAACCGGTGTGCTCCACGTACTCCATCATGTCGTCCTTTGTGGACAGCGCCTGCTGCATCGGCACGAACTGCGTGCGCGAGTCCCGGTTGAACGCCACGAAGAACAGCCCGGCGTCGAGGTGCCCGAGCCCGTCGGAGCCGTCGGTGAAGTTGTAGCCGCGGCGCAGGATCCTGGCCCCGTTCAACGACTCCGGCGACGCGAGCCGGATGTGCGCGATCTCGCCGATCAACGGGATGCCGCCGGCGCCCTTGACGTGCAGGTCGGGTTCGTCGAACTCCTTGGCCTGGCCCAGCGGCGCGCCCTCGCCCTTGGTCCGGCCGACGATCTGCTCCTGCTCGACCAGCGAGGTGCGGTCCCAGATCTCGATGTGCATGCGGATCCGGCGCGACACCAGGTACGTGCCGCCGACGAGCCAGTCCGGCCCGTCCTCCTTCGACACCCACACGTGGTTCTTGAGATGCTCGGTGTCCTCGGCCTTGATGTTGCGGGTGCCGTCCTTGAACCCGAACATGTTGCGCGGCGTCGCCTGGTCCCGCGTCGTCGAGGACGTGCGGCCGAACCCGAGCTGCGACCAGCGGACCGCGACCCGCCCGAACCCGATGCGCACCAGGTTGCGGATGGCGTGCACGGCGACCTGCGGGTCGTTCGCACAGGCCTGGATGCAGATGTCCCCGTTGCTGCGCGCGGGATCCAGGTCGTCCTGCGGGAACCGCGGCAGGTCGATCAGCCGCTCCGGCCGCTTGTCCTTGAGCCCGAACCTGTCGTCGAACAGCGACGGCCCGAAGCCGATGGTGATCGTCAACGCGGACGCGGGCAGGTCCAGCGCCTCACCGGTGTCCTTCGGCGGCGCCTCCGCGTTGCCGCCGACCGCACCGTTCTCCGCGGCCTCCTGACCGGCCGTCATCCGTTCCGCGGCGAGCGTCCACTCCTTGAGCAGGCTGACCAGCTCGTCGCGGCTCTTCGTCTTCACGTCCAGCGCGACGAAGTGCATGTGGTCCTGCGCGGGCGTGGTGATGCCGGCCTGGATCTCGCCGCGGAACGGCACCTTGGCCGCGGAGAGGTTCTCCACCTCCGGCGACACCTTGGTCGCCAGCACACCGGCGGCGGCGCCCGCGCCCGCGAGCGCCACCCCGGCGCCCGCGAACCCGAGCAACCTGCGGCGGGGAACCCCGGTCACTTGGCCGACACCACTTCCGCGACCTTGCTGACCGGCTCGCCGAGGGCGTCGACGGCCTCGGCCAGCGCCTTGATCTCGTCCTGCGTCAGCTCGGTGTAGAGCTTGAAGCCGTCACCCTTGCGCTGCTTCTCGAGCGCCTCGTCGAGCGCCTTGAACTTCTCGTCCAAAGTGGACACGAGCGCCTTGTCCTTCTGCTCCACCACGGGACGCAGCGCGGCGATCGCGGCCTGCGACCCGTCGACGTTCGCGCGGAAGTCCCACAGGTCGGTGTGCGAGTAGCGGTCCTCCTCACCGGTGATCTTGCCGGTGGCGACCTCGTCGAGCAGTTCCTTGGCACCGTTGGCGAGCTGCACTGGCGTCAGTTCGACGGTCTTCGCCTTGGACACGATCTCCTTGACGTCGACCAGCAGCTGGTCCGCGATCTTGTCCGAGTCGGCCTGCAGCCCGGACTCCCACAGGTCCTTCTCGAGGCGGTGGTAGCCGGTGAACGCCATGCCCTCCTCGATGACGTCCTCGCGGCCGTCGATCTTGGGGTCGAGGTCGCCGAAGCTCTCCGCGACGGGCTCGATGCGCTCCCAGTACAGGCGCGACACGGGGAAGAGCGCCTTGGCGTCGTCGACCTTCTTGGCCTTGACGGCGTTGACGAACTCCTCGGTCTTCACCAGCAGCTGGTCGGCCTGCGAGCTGACGTACCGCGCGTAGCTCTTGGTCGCCTCGGCCAGCAACGCGTTGCCGTCGGTCGACTTCTTGGCGTCACCGGTAACAGTGAAGTCGCCGCGGATGCCGTCGCCCTTCATGCCGGGCTTGCACGCGGTCTGGAACTTGCCGGACTCCGTGACCTCGACGATCAGCTTGCGGGTGAGCCCCGGCCCGATGTTCTCGACCTCGCCGAGGATCCGGTCGCCCTCCGCGTAGAGGTAGAACTCGGTCACCTTGGTGCCCTTGTTGGCCACCTCGAACGTGACGTTGCCGGTGCCCGCCTCGGTCTTGGCGACCTTGCACGCGTCGTCACTCGCCTCGACCGCGATGCTGCCACTCGCGCCGGTCGTGCCGCCGTTGCTGCTGCACGCCGCCAGCATCGCGAGTGAGCCCAGGATGACTGCTGTCTTGCGCACGGTTTGCTCCAGTAGATGATCAGTTGGCCACGGCGGCGCGACGGCGCGGCCGGATGAGGAACAGGGACAGCACCACCGCCACGTAGCCGACCCACGCGATGGCCTGCAGCACGGACGTCCGTTGCGAGTAGTTGAAGAAGCCCTTGAGCAGCGCCCCGTACCAGGAGTCCTCCGGCAGGGTGTCGCTGATGTCGAACGCCAGCGTGTTCAGCCCGGGCAGGATCGCGGCTTCCTGCAGGTCGTGGATCCCGTAACTGAGCACGCCCGCCGCCACGAACACGAGCAGCACGCCCGTGACGGTGAAGAACTTGCCGAGGTCGAACCGGATCGCCCCCTGGTACAGCAGCGCGGCGATCACGACTGCCACCAAGATCCCGGCCAGGAACCCGAGGAGCGGCTCCGTCGTCCCCCCGCCAGCGGCCTGCACGCTGGAATAGAAGAAGACCGCCGTCTCGAGCCCTTCCCGCCCAACGGACAAAAGGGACACAAGAACGATGGCGAAGGGTCCGATTTTGAGCGCTTCGTCCATTTTGCCGCGCAACTCGGCCGCAATCGTCTTGGCCGCGCGCCGCATCCAGAAGATCATTCCCGTGACGAACGCGACCGCAATGATCGACATCGTCCCGCCGAACGCTTCCTGCTGCTCGAACGTCATGCCGGCAGCACTGAACGTGATGACCGCCCCGGCCGCTACGGACAGTGCCACCGCAGTCGCAACACCGACCCAAACCCACTTGAGCGCGTGCCTTCTGTCCGTCTTCACGAGGAATGCGATCAAGATGCTCACCACGAGCGCGGCCTCAAGGCCCTCACGCAGCCCGATCAGCCCATTGGCAAACAGCATCCCGACGCCTCCACAAATTAGGTCGGCCTTATTTAAGGTAAGCCTCACCTGATTGTCCAGACGCCATCAGTGCCGGTTGCATCACGCTTCACCCCGTCACCTGCTCCAGGAAGCACGTAACCTGGGTGCAATGGTCCCGCCGCCGCCCGTCCAGGAACCCGCCCGCCGCAACCGCTCCGGCAACATCTTCGGCCGCATCGTCCTGGTGCTGCTGCTGATGGTCGTAGTAGCCGCGGGCGCCTGGGGCCTGGGCGCGCTGAACCGCAAAGGCGCGGCCCCGCTGGGCCCACCCCCGTTCCTGGTCCCCATCCAGCAGGTGGAACCAGGCGCAGCGGCCCCAGGCAACGCAGCCTCCCCAGGAACCACCCAGACAGCCAACCCACTGGCCGAATGGGCAACCCGAGTAGCGTCGAAAACCGACATCCCGGTCCGAGCCGTACACGCCTACGCGCAAGCAGACCTGACGATGCAACAGGAGTTCCCGGCCTGCCGAATCAGCTGGGCGACCCTCGCGGGCATCGGCCGAATCGAGTCGCACCACGGCAACATCAACGGCGCCCGCCTGCAGGAGAACGGCCTACCGTCCCGCCCGATCATCGGCATCCCCTTGGACGGCGGCCCAGGCGTGAAGGCGATCAAGGACACCGACGGCGGCCGCCTGGACGGCGACACCACGTGGGACCGAGCCGTGGGCCCCATGCAGTTCATCCCGGGCACCTGGAACCGCTGGGCAAAACGAGCAGCAGGCGACGGCCTACCGGCCGACCCGCAGAACATCGACGACGCGGCCCTGACCGCAGCCCGCTACCTGTGCGGAGGCGGCGCCCGCGACCTGGGCACGGGCCAGGGCTGGTGGGCAGCCGTGCTGGCGTACAACAACTCCGTGGAGTACGGCCAGAACGTGTTCAGCGGGGCTGACGCCTACGCACGGGCAAGCGTCCCGCAGTAGCCCACCGGGCAGGCTCGCGCAGGGGTCCCCTTCGAAGTTGGATCCCCCGCGACCCAACCTAGCGAGCAGGTCTGACACTCCCGCCGGTCACGGCAAGCACCCACCCACTCATACGCGATGCCGAAGGCGAGCCGTCCTTACCGTGCGGTCCGGGTGGGGTGGCTTCGTCACGAGTCGTGCCACAGCTCTTGCTGCATCGCTGAAGGGGTGTCAACTCGACACGCTTTTCGTCGAGTTGACACCCCTTCAGCGATGTAGCCCGCTCTTGGCTCGACTCGTGACGAAGCCACCCCACCAACGCAACCACCTACGCAACGCGCCTCCGCCCAACGCAACAGGCGTGCCATCTACCCACGCATGGCGTAGACCCCGGCTTTTGATCAGATTGGCGGGGTCTGGGGCGGAGCCCCAGGAATCAACGCAAGCAAACGCCCGCAACGCAACCCACCTACGAACACGAAACAGGAGAGGCTGAGGCCGGGCGGAAAAACGGCCTCAGCCCCACCCTCAAACCCCTGCCAAGGGCGCGGAGGACGTGGCCAGTTCCTCAGCAGGGGAAACCGTTTCCTCCGAAGCAGGAGGCTCAGACCGATCACAAGGAGGCTCAACAGGCGAAGTGACAGGCGTGGTGACAACCGGCGGAACAGGATCCTCAGCCCGAGGCGTGGACGGCGGAACCTCGGCAGGCGGAGCCGTGGAACCAGGCGGCACGACCACAGGAGTCTCCACCACAGGCGGAGGCTGAACACTGGACACAGTGGACGGAACCGAGGTGGTGACCACAGGCGGCGAAGCCGACCCAGAAGACGACGGCGGAGCCGGCTCTTCTTCCTCAGGCGACTCAGGCAAGTCAGGCGAGTCAGGCTCATTCCGCCCGGTAGCAGCAGGCTTAGCACCAGAAACCCGAACAGTCTCAGTAACCGTAGCCCCGACAACCCGAGTCTGAGTGGCGAGCCGAGCCGCCCGAACCTCCCGAGCCGCCCCCTCCACCACCACGGTCTCCGTAACGGTGGCCAGCGAATCCCCGGTCTCGAAGGGCTCAGTCCACCACTGAGAAGCAGAAGGCCGAGCAGGTGGAGGCGCAGCCAACGGCGCGTCCTCCGGCGACCCCGTCAAGGCGATCAACGCGAACATGCCGCCCAGTGCCAGGAACGGCACGACGACCACGGCCCCGAAGCACCCACGGCCACTGCGCGGCTCTTCACGGTGACTCATCTCCAGCACACCCCCGAACGGTGAGAACTGTTCCATCTGGTTGATCGTCCACATGGAACAGTCCGTCACAGTTCTTTAGTCACACGATGGGGTGTTCAGCCCAGCGGCGGCAACTCCGGAGCGTGAGCAGCAGGGGAAGATGAAAGGGTTTCCAGAGCCAACGAAACGGCCTTTTCCAGCTGCGGGTCGCGGCCAGAAACGCGGTCGGACGGCGTCATGACCACCTCGATGTCCGGGTCGACACCGTAGTTCTCCACTGCCCACCCGTGGCCCTTGAAGTAGGACGCGTACCTCGGCTGGGTGACCATCGTGCCGTCGACCAGCGTGTACAGCATGTCGATACCGATGACACCGCCCCAAGTCCTGACGCCAACCACGGGCCCGATGCCGAGTTCCTTGATGGCCACGTTGACGATGTCGCCGTCCGATCCGGCGTACTCGTCGGCCACCGCCACCACAGGACCACGAGGCGCGTCCTGCGGATAGGACTCGGACGCCGTGTAGCCGCGGGCGACAGACCAGCCGATGACCTTGCGGCCGAGCTTCTCGATCACCAACTGCGAGGTGTGCCCGCCGCCGTTCTCACGAACGTCCAGAACAAGCGCCTCACGAGCCAGCTCTACCCGCAGATCACGGTGCAGCTGAGCCCAGCCGGCGCCCATCATGTCCGGCACGTGCAGGTAGCCCACACGGCCACCGGACTGCGCGTGCGTGAACGCGCGGCGGTTGGCGACCCAGTCGTGATACCGCAGAGGCTCCTCATCAGCCAGAGGCACCACCACGACTCGACGTAGCTCTCCACCACCACCGGGACGCACGGTCAGCTCCACGGGCTTCCCAGCCGTACCGACCAGCAACGCCCCAGGCCCTGCCAACCCGACCGGACGCCCGTCCACGGCCACGAGAGCATCCCCAGCGCGCACGGCCACTCCAGGCGCGCACAAAGGCGAGCGAGCGTGCGGGTCGGACGTCTCGCCGGGGATCACGCGCTCGACGACCCAGTCAGAACCAGAACGCCGCAGATCCGCGCCCAGCAGGCCCTGACGGCGCGAGGCGGGGACGTGCGGCGACGAACCCCAGACGTAGGCGTGCGAGGTGCCGAGTTCGCCCTGCACCTCCCACAGCAGGTCGACCAGGTCGTCGTGGCTGCCCACCTCGGCCACCAGCGGCCGGTAGCGGTCCAGCTCGCCCTGCCAGTCGACGCCGCCCATGTCGGTGCGCCAGAAGTGGTCGCGCATGAGCCGCCCGTTCTCGGCGTACATCTGCGCCCACTCCAGCGCGGGATCGACGACGACGCGCACGCGGGCGAGGTCGATCTCCACGTAGTCGGCCGAGTCCTCGTCGGCCTTGCTGTCGGACGGCACGACCCGCAGGTCACCGCGGTCCTCGACGACCATCCGCTTGCCGTCGCCGGACACCGCGAACGCGTCCACGCTGTCCGCCAGGCACTCGGTCTTCTGCTTGGTGAAGTCGTAGCGCTCCAGCACGGTGCGCGGCGGGCGCGCGTCCGGCGACGCCAAGTTGTCCCCCAGCACACCGAGCAACGGCCGGCGCAGCCACAGCAGACCGCCGCGAGCCGCCTTCAACGACAGGTAGTCGGCAGCGGCGACGGGCACCGGCACCACTCGGTCGGCGAGGCCTTCGAGGTCGACCTTCGTGACCGAGGCCTTCTCGTCGTCGTCCTCGGAGTCCTTGTCCTCGTCGCCGACCGGGCGGCCGCCGTGCATCGGGGCGAACGGCGACGGCGTCGTGGCGGCCAGCGGCACGAGGTGCGGGCGGCAGCCGGTCGGGAACGACAGGTCGAACACGTGCGCGTCGTAGACCGGGTCGAACGTCCTGATCGACAGGAACGCCAGGTACTTGCCGTCCTCGGTGAAGGTCGGCGCGAAGTCGGCGAACCGCAGCGGCGTCACGTCCACAACGGACAGATCCGCCGCGTTCACCATCTTGATGTGCCGCAACGGAGTCGGCCCGGGATGCGACCACGCGAGCCACGCGGAGTCCGGCGAGAAAGCGAGATGCGTGATGTGCGCGTTCGCACCGCTGACGACCTCGCGCACCTCACCGGAAGCGATGTCCACCAACAACAAACGGCCGTCGTGCGTGGCAACGGCGACGCGCGAACCGTCCGGCGCGGCGGCCAGGGACATGACCCGCCCGAGCGCGCCGGAAGCGATGCGGCGCGCGGTGTTGCCCGGCTCGACCCCGCCGACCGGCGCGACCTCCAGGGCCTCCTCGCCCTCGACGTCGGTCACCCACACCACGTGATCGGTCTCGCCGAGCACCTTCGGCAGCCGCGCGCGGACGTCGGAACGGTCGGCCAGCACGCGCACCGGTCCGTCGCGATGCGTCACCCAGTGCACGGAGCCGCGGACCTCGACGGCCGAGGCGCGGCCGGTGTGGTCGACGCTGAAGGACTCGATGTTGCCGGAAGCCTTGACGTGCCGGGGTTGCAGGCCGGTGCGCGGGCCGCCGAGCTTGATGTCGAGCTTGCGCAGTTCGGACAACCCGTCGAGCAGCCACAGCTCGCCCGCCTGGTGGAAGATCACCCGCGAGCCGTCGGTGGAAGCGTTGCGGGCGTAGAACTCCCCGGAGGTGTGGCGCTGCAGGTCGGTGCCGTCCGGCAGCACCGAGAACACGCTGCCGACGCCGTCGTGGTCGGAGAGGAACGCGATCCGCCCGTCGACCCACATCGGGTTCGCCAGCGACGACTGCAGACCGGACAGCACCCGGACGAAGTCGCCGGACCCTTCGGTGTCCACCCAGAGCTTGCCCGCGGTGCCACCGCGGTACCGCTTCCACCACGCCGGTTCCTGCATGTAGCTGGACGACGTGACGACCTGGCCGTCCGGGCCGAACGACACGTCGTTGACCCACCCGTACGGCAGCACCTCGGCAGGTCCGCCGTCCAGCGGAACGGCGTGCGCCTGCTTGCGGTGCCGCGACATCTGACCCGTGGCCGACACGGCGAGCACTCGCCCGTCCGGCGTCCACCCGGACACGGCCGTACGGGCCACGCCCCAGTGCGTCAACCGGCGTGCGGGTCCACCGTCCACAGGAGCCACGCGCACTTCCGGGGCGCCGTCGATCCAGCTGGCCCAGGCCAACTGCGTGCCGTCAGGCGAAAACCGCGGCGTGCGCGCCGGTACCTGGTCAGCGGACGCGCGCCAGGCCCTTCCTCCGTCGACGGGCGCGAGCCACACGTCGTCCTCGGCCACGAACGTCACCAAGTCACCGCGCAGATGCGGATACCGAAGGTAAGTCACGAGATCGACGTTAGCCCACGCTCACCGTTTCAGGAGGGCAAAAAACGCCGCCAGTCCTCAGCCGCAAGAGAAACTAGACCTTCGGCCCGCGCCTTGGCCTCCGCCTCGCGAACGTTCGCGGCGAAACGGCGGCAGACCTGACGAAGTTCCGTCTCCGGGTCCTCACCGGCAAGCTTGGACAAAGCGGTCACGGCGAACAAGGTCGTGCCCGTGTCGTCGCCCTCGGGCAGCAGGTCGACGGGGAAGCCGGCGCGTTTGGTGCGCTGCACCAGCTTCGCGGCCAGCGCGACGGCCGGCTGACCCAGCGCGACACCGTCCACACTGGACTCGCGCTGCTTCTCGGCCTGCTTGAGCTCCTCCCAGCGGTGCTGCTGCGAGGTCGCGTCGTGCACGGCCGGGTCGTTGCCCTCGAAGACGTGCGGATGCCGTCCGACGAGCTTCGCGACCAGTTCGGACGCGACGGCGTCGATGTCGAACGGGTCCTCGGGGTCCTCGGCGGCGACGCGGGCGTGGAACAGCACCTGCAGGAGCACGTCACCGAGCTCCTCGCGCATCGACGCGCGGTCGCCGTCCTCGATCGCCTCCAGCAGTTCGAAGGTCTCCTCGACGAGGTACTGGCGCAACGAGTCGTGGTCCTGTTCGGCGTCCCACGGACATCCGCCCGGCGACCGCAACCGGTGCATCACCGCGGCCGCGTCGAGCAGCGCGGCACCCAACGGTTCCGGCGTCGTGATCACGGTCGCGTCCGGGTACCGGGAGGCGTTGGTCGTGATCACCACCGCGCCGTCCTCCACGACGGCGGGCGCGGGACCGTCGACCCCGAGCGAGGACCAGAACTCCAGCGGCACGCCCTCGCCCGCGTAGACGGCCTTGGCCGTGCGCAACGCGGGCAGGGCGGCGGCGGGCAGTACCGCGTCGAGCCGCTCGCTCAGGACGACGACGGTGATCAAGACTTGTTCTTGGTCGAGCTCACACCGACGAAGCCGGCGCGTTCGCCGGGGTTGCCGACGATCTGCGCGTTGGTCGGGTCCCACACGCCGTAGCGGGGGTTGACCTCGATGTTCAGGTCCGCGGTGAGGAACTGCGCGATCCGCAGTCCGAAGGCGGCGAGCAGCTGCGGGTCGATGCGCTCGATCAGGTCGTCCTCACCGGGCGTCGGCGAGACCTTGTTGCGCTCCTTGACCAGCGCGACCATCCAGCTGGACTGCTGCTCGTCGGCGGGGAAGGCGACGACGGTGCCGGGCTTCACGCCCCACAGCATCGTGTGCACCAGCGACGGGTTCTCGGTGACGCGGACCTTCTGGTTCGTCGCCGAGGCCTGCTGGCCGCTGGTGGTGCGCGGCGCCTCCTGCACGAACTTCGACATCTTCGAGGAGTCGGCGGTGACCTCTGCGGCCTTCTCCTTGGCCTCCTTCGGGTCCTGGACCTGGAAGAAGTCGATGACGACCTCGAGCGTGGAGAGGTTGCGGCGAGCGAGCTCACCCATCACCAGCACGTCGCGCTGACGGCGGTAGATCGTGGTCTCGTCCTGCTCGCTCTGCTTGGCGGCGGCCTCGGGGCCGCCCTTCTCCTTGATCGCGTCGAACACCTTGGTCTCGTCGACCGTGATGTTCTCCAGCTGACCGGCCCGCTCGGCGATCTTGTGGTTGATCTCGTCGGCCAGCACCAGCTTCGAGACCTGGTCGAGCTTGCCCTGGTCCTGCATCTGCTGGGCCGCGGGCTCCTTCTTGAGCACCTTCACGGTCCGGTCCTGGACGGTCTGCAGACCGATCGCCTGGTCCCCGACGATGGCGGCCGAGGTGGCCTTCGCGGGCCCGGTCGCGCATCCGGTGGCGAACAGCGCCACAGCCACACCGACCAGCGAGAAACGCTTCAGAACAGTGCTCACGAGGATCTACCCTCTCACGCCTTGGTGACCGGGGTCACGGGAGTCCCCACGAGTGAGTCGAGGAACGCACCGCACCAGTTCAACAGCTCCTGGTCGCGCAGCTGCGGTGCACCCATCCGGCCGCCCGCCGCTCCCTCCGTCGGCCTAGGCACGGTGACCGTCCCCATGGCCTGCTTGTAGACGGCCTTCGGGAACAACCGCCGCAGCCTGACCAGCTGCGAGTCGAGCAGTTCGAGCTTCGCGAACCGCAGGTTCTGGCCCATCGCGATCACCTCGGTGACCCCGTGACGACGGCAGGCGTGGCGCAGGCGGGCCACGCCGAGCAGGCGCTCGACCGGTTCCGGCGGCGTGCCGTAGCGGTCCTTGAGCTCGTCCCAGACGGACGTCAGCGCCGCCTCGTCGGACGCGCCCGCGATCTTGCGGTACGCCTCCAGCCGCAGCCGCTCGCCCGGCACGTACTCGTGCGGGATGTGCGCGTCGACCGGGAGGTCGACGCGGACCTCTGCCAGGTCCTCCTCGACCTCACCGCCGTCCGCTCCCGCGTGCTTGCGGAACGCCTCGACGGCCTCGCCGACCAGCCGGATGTAGAGGTCGAAGCCGACGCCCGCGATGTGACCGGACTGCTCGGCGCCGAGGATGTTGCCGGCGCCGCGGATCTCCAGGTCCTTCATCGCGACGGCCATGCCGGCGCCCAGCTCGGTGTTCTGCGCGATCGTCGCGAGCCGGTCGTGCGCGTGCTCGGTCAGCGGGGTCTCGGCCGGGTACAGGAAGTACGAGTACCCGCGCTCGCGGCCACGGCCGACCCGGCCGCGCAGCTGGTGCAGCTGGGCCAGGCCGAGCAGGTCGCCGCGCTCGACGATCAGGGTGTTGGCGTTGGAGATGTCCAGGCCGGTCTCGACGATCGTCGTGCAGACGAGCACGTCGTACTCGCGTTCCCAGAAACCCTGGATGAGGTGTTCGAGCTTGTCCTCGTTCATCTGGCCGTGCCCGGTCACGACCCTGGCCTCGGGCACCAGCTCGCGGATGCGCTTCGCGGCCTTCTCGATCGTCGAGACCCGGTTGTGCACGTAGAAGACCTGGCCGTCGCGCATCAGCTCGCGCCGGATGGCCGCGCCGACCTGCTTGTCGTCGTACGCGCCGACGTAGGTGAGGATCGGGTGCCGTTCCTCGGGCGGGGTCAGGATCGTGGACATCTCGCGGATGCCGGCGAGCGACATCTCCAGCGTGCGCGGGATCGGCGTCGCGGACATCGTCAGCACGTCGACGTGCGTGCGCAGCGCCTTGATGTGTTCCTTGTGCTCCACGCCGAAGCGCTGCTCCTCGTCGACGATCACGAGGCCCAGGTCCTTGTACCGCACGGTCTTCTGCAGCAACCGGTGCGTGCCGATCACGATGTCGACCTCGCCGTCCGCGAGACCGGCGATGGTCTGCGCGGACTCCTGCGGGTCGGTGAAGCGGCTCAGTCCCTTGACGACCACCGGGAACTGGCGCATGCGTTCGGCGAACGTGTTGAGGTGCTGCTGGGCGAGCAGCGTCGTCGGCACCAGCACGACGACCTGCTTGCCGTCCTGCACCGCCTTGAACGCCGCGCGGACCGCGATCTCCGTCTTGCCGTAGCCGACGTCGCCGCAGATGACGCGGTCCATCGGCACGGACCGTTCCATGTCGGCCTTGACCTCGTCGATCGCGGCCATCTGGTCCTGCGTCTCGGTGAACGCGAACGCGTCCTCCAGCTCGCGCTGCCAGGGCGTGTCACTGGCGAAGGCGTGACCGGGGGCGCTCTGCCGGGCCGCGTAGAGCTGCACGAGCTCGGCCGCGATCTGCTTGACCGCCTTGCGCGCCTTGGACTTCGTGTTCTTCCAGTCGCTGCCGCCGAGCTTGTTCAGCGTCGGCAGCTCGCCACCGACGTACCGGCTGACCTCGTCGAGCTGGTCGGTCGGCACGAACAGCCGGTCGCCGGGCTGGCCGCGCTTGCTGCTGGCGTACTCGAGGACCAGGTACTCGCGGGTGGCGCCGGCGACCGTCCGCTGGACCATCTCCACGTACTTGCCGATGCCGTGCTGCTCGTGCACCACGAAGTCGCCGGACTTGAGCGCCAGCGGGTCGACCGCGTTGCGCCGCTTGGACGGCATCCGGCGCATGTCCTTCGTGGACGTACCGCCGCGGCCGCCGGTCAGGTCGGTCTCGGTGAGCACCACCAGCGCGAGGTCCGGCAGCACGAACCCGTCCTCGAGCGCGCCGCGCACGACCGTGACGGTGCCCGCTTTCGGTGCCGCGTCGAGGGATTCGACGCAGACGGCCGAGACTTCGGCTTCCTTCAACCGTTCGACGGCGCGCTGCGCGGTACCGGCCCCGGGCACGACCAGCACGGCCGCACCACCCGTCGCCGTGTGCGCCTTGAGGTCCGCGAACGCGCGCTCGACGTCGCCCTGGTAGGCCTCGACCGGCTTGACGTCGAGGTGCACGACGTCGCTCGCGTCGGTGGTCAGCTGGCTGAGCGTCCACCACGGACGGTCGTTCGCCTTGGCGTGCTCGGAGATCTCGCCGATGCCCTGGTACCCGCTGCGGCCGAGGTCGATCGGCGCCTTGCCACCGGCGGCCGCCGCCATCCAGGACGCCTCGAGGAACTCCTGCCCGGTGCGGACCAGGTCGGCCGCGCGGGCCCGGATCTTCTCCGGGTCGTTGAGCAGGACGTGGGTGCCCTTCTCGACCACGTCCGTGAGCAGCTGCAGCTCGCCGGGGCACAGCGCCGGGATGAGCGCCTCCATGCCCTCGACCGCGATGCCGCCCGAGATCTTCTCCAGCATCTCCGCGAGGTGCGCGTCGGACCGGTGCTCCTCGGCCAGTTCGGCCGCGCGGTGCCGCACGTCGTCGGTCAGCAGCAGCTCACGGCACGGCGGCGCGACGAAGTCGGTGACCTCGACCGGCAGCGAACGCTGGTCCTGCACCGAGAACGGCCGGATCTCGCTGACCTCGTCGCCCCAGAACTCGACGCGGAACGGGTGCTCGGCGGTCGGCGGGAAGAGGTCGAGGATGCCGCCGCGCGTCGCGTACTCGCCGCGCTTCTCGACCATGTCGACGCGGGTGTAGGCGTTCTCGGCCAGGCGCGTGATCAGCTCGGCGAAGTCCTGCTCCTCGCCGACCTTCAGGTGCACGGGCTTGAGGTCGCCCAGGCCCGGCGCCATCGGCTGGATGAGGCTGCGAACCGTCGTGACGAGGACCCGCAGCGGGTTGCCCTCGGGATGCTTGAGGCGGCGGAGGATCTGCAGGCGCGCGCCGACCGTGTCCGCGCGCGGGCTCAGGCGCTCGTGCGGCAGCGTCTCCCAGCTCGGGAAGAACGCGACCTTGTCCGCGCCGATCAGGTCCTTGAGGACGTTCGTCAGCTCTTCGGCCTCCCTGCCCGTGGCGGTCACGGCCAGCACCGGCCGGACCGTGGACAGCGCGGCGGTGACGAGCGGGCGGGCGGCCAGCGGACCGTCCAGCTCCAGCTCGGGGACACCGGCGGAGTCGATCAACGTGCGGAGGGCTTTGTCGGGCAGGACACCATCGAGCAGGCCGAGCAGCGGCATGTGAGAAACCCCGGTCGAGTGCGGAATGGGCGCACGAACACCGAACGCCGGACAGACCCCTGCCTGGGACGAGGGGTCTCACCACCCACCTTAGCTCGTTCCGCGACCCCTTATCGGGTGGCTCGAGCGCGGCTCCGGGAGCGCGGCGGTGAGGTCGACCTCGACGAGCCGACCTGGGGATCCGAGCCGCGTGACGAGGTCGTCCGTGCCGACCAGCCGGCACGCCTCCGGCTCTATTCGGTTGACCGCGCCCCGATCCTGGGACCGTGTCTACGAAAGAGATCAGGGCTGACTACGACGATCAGTCCATCGTGGTCTACCAGGCTTATTCACCGGCCATCGCCGACCCGGCCGTGGCCGCGCAGCGGTTCGTGCCGCCGTTCAAGGCGGAGCGGATGACGTGGATCAAGCCGTCGTTCCTCTGGATGATGTACCGCTGCGGGTACGCCCGGAAGGAAGGCCAGGAGCGCGTCCTGGCCGTGCGGATCACCCGTGCGGGGTTCGATTGGGCGGTCGCCAACGCGGTCAGCAGCAGGATCAGCGGCAAGCCGTCGGTGCGCGTGCAGTGGGACCCGGAGCGCGGGCTGAACCACGAAGCGCTGGAGCACCGCTCCATCCAGATCGGACTGACGCGCGAGGCCTCGGCCATGTACGTCAACGAATGGACGTTGGGCATCACCGACGTGACGGCCCTTGCGCGCGAGATCCACGACAAGGTGCGTGCGCGAGACCTGGACGGAGCGCGCGCGTTGCTGCCCGTTGAACGGCCTTACGGAACCTCCACGGCACAAATCGCATAGTTAGGACATGCGCGCACTCGTGGCTACTGGGTTGGTGCTGGTCGTCGCGGCTTGCTCGTCGCCGGAACCTGGCGGCAACGCGCCGTCGAAGGCTCTCGCACCGGCCGGGCTCAAGGTCGAGGAGGTCGCTGGCGGCCTCCAGCACGCCTGGGACGTCGGGTTCCTGCCCGGCGGCTCCGTGCTCGTCACCGAACGGCCGGGCACCATGAAGCTCGTCAGGAACGGCCAGGTCACGCCCGTCGACATCGACCTCGACGACATCCAGGTGCGCGGCGAGGGCGGGCTGATGGGCCTGGTGATCCACCCCGACGACCAGCGCTTCACGGTTTGCTACAACACGTCCAAGGACGTGCGGCTGGTGACGTTCCGCCTCGACGACGCCAAGGCCACGAAGGTCAAGGACCTGGTCACCGGCATGCCGTCGAACTCCAGCGGACGCCACTCCGGCTGCCGGCCGACGCTGGCGCCGGACGGCTCGATGTTCGTCGCGACCGGCGACATCGCGCAGGCCCGCAACCCGCAGGACAAGACCAGTCTCGGCGGCAAGGTGCTGCGGATCGACCCGGAGACGGGCGAGGGCGCGGCCGGCAACCCGTTCATCACCTCGGCGAACGCCAACGAGCGCCGCGTCTACACCTACGGGCACCGCAACGTGCAGGGCGTGGTGTTCCGGCCGGGCGGCGACCAGATCTT
This sequence comes from Lentzea sp. NPDC092896, assembly GCF_044754905.1. Classification (NCBI taxonomy): domain Bacteria; kingdom Bacillati; phylum Actinomycetota; class Actinomycetes; order Pseudonocardiales; family Pseudonocardiaceae; genus Lentzea; species Lentzea sp. NPDC092896. Next base: position 141,938 of record NZ_JBIVPX010000006.1, on the reverse strand, counting down.
CTCCAGCGAGCACGGGCCGGACGTCGACGACGAGGTCAACCTGCTGCAGAAGGGCGCCAACTTCGGCTGGGACCCGTCCAAGGGCGGCACGCAGAACAGGTACGACGAGAGCGTGCCGATGACCGACCTGCAACGGTTCCCGGACGCGGTGCCCGCGGTGTGGTCGTCGGGGTCGCCGACCGAGGCGATCTGCCAGGCGGCGTTCTGGAACGGCAAGCTCGCGATCACCGCGCTCAAGGGCTCGAAGCTGCTGCTCTTCACGCTCGACGCCGCCGGCAAGGTGCAGAACGTGAGCATCCCCGACGAGCTGAACGACAAGTACGGCCGCCTGCGCGCCGCCCGCACCGCGCCGGACGGGTCGCTCTACCTCACGTCGTCGAACGGCACGGACGACAAGCTGCTCAGGCTCACCGGGACCGCATAGGGAACAACTCGCCCGAGCCGTTCGACCCCTCGACGAACGGCTCGGACGCGGGCTCCACTGGGAACCATCGCTCAGCCGTACCCGGACCGTTTCACGTTTCGCCCCTTATTAGGCGCCATGCACTAACGCGGGGCCACTCATACGTGCAGATGCACTAAGAGCAGCAGCTCAGGAACGGCTGCGCAGCTTGGGCTTGTGCTCCATCGCGGACAGCCCGTTCCACGCGAGGTTGACCAGGTGCGCCGCCACCTCGTCCTTCTTGGGCTTGCGCGCCTCCAGCCACCACTGGCCGGTCAGCGCGACCATCCCGACCAGCGCCTGCGCGTACAGCGCGGCGAGCTTGCGGTCGTAGCCCTGCTTGGCGAAGTGCAGCCCGAGGACGTGCTCGACCTGCGACGCGATGTCGTTGAGCAGCGACGAGAACGTGCCGGAGGACGACGCGACGGGCGAGTCGCGCACCAGGATGCGGAACCCGTCCGTCGAGCCCTCGATGTAGTCGAGCAACGCGCAGGCGGCCTGTTCGAGCAGCTCACGCGGGTGCGAGCCGCCGTCGAGGGCCGTGATGATCTGGTCCATCAGGCGCTGCATCTCGCGGTCGACGACGACAGCGTAGATGCCTTCCTTGCCGCCGAAGTGCTCGTAGACGACGGGCTTCGACACGCTGGCGCGGAGGGCGATCTCCTCGATCGACGTCGCGTCGAAGCCCTTCTCGGCGAACAGGGCGCGGGAGACGTCCAGGAGCTGCTCTCGGCGTTCCTTGCCCGTCATCCTGACCCTGACCATGCGAATCAGCCTACGAGGCTCACTTCTTCGCGGTGATCCTGGCCAGCCGCTGTTCACTCGGCCAGCGCACGTTCGTCGCCCAGCCGAGTTTCTCGAACACCCAGATCAGGCGGGCCGAGATGTCGATCTGGCCGCGCTTCACGCCGTGCCGCGCGGAGGTCGGGTCGGCGTGGTGCAGGTTGTGCCACGACTCGCCGAAGCTCAGGATCGCGAGCGCCCAGACGTTGGCGGAGCGGTCGCGGGCGGCGAACGGGCGGTCGCCGACCATGTGGCAGATCGAGTTGATCGACCACGTCAGGTGGTGCAGGAACGCGACGCGGACGAAGCCACCCCAGAAGAGCGCGGTCACGCCACCCCAGACCGACCACGTGAGCAGGCCGCCCAGCACCCCCGGCGTGGCCAGCGAGATCGTCGTCCACAGCACGAAGTACCTGTCGACCCACACGATGTCCTCGTCGGCCAGCAGGTCCGGGGCGAAGCGCGCGTGGTTGGTCTTGTCGCGTTCGAACAACCAGCCCATGTGCGCGTGCCAGAAGCCCTTGGCCAGCGCCACGGGGCCGCTGCCGAACAGCCACGGCGAGTGCGGGTCGCCCTCGCGGTCGGAGAAGGCGTGGTGGCGGCGGTGGTCGGCGACCCAGTCGATCACCGGGCCCTGCAACGCCATCGAGCCGGCGATCGCGAGCGCGATCTTCAGCGGGCGCTTGGCCTTGAACGAGCCGTGCGTGAAGTACCGGTGGTAGCCGATCGTCACGCCGAGGCCGGAGAGGTAGTAGAAGCCGACGAAGAGGACCACGTCGACCCAGCCGAGGCCCCAGCCCCACGCGAACGGGACGGCGGCCAGCAGGGCGATGAGGGGAACGATGACGAACACGTACACGCCGAACTGCTCGGCGTTGCTTCGTCGCTTTCCGAACAGCGGCTTGGGGCCCTGGTCCGTGGACTGGTTGATCGTCGTCGTCATGCGCGAACCTCTGGGGGTGAGAGGGCGGACGTACCTACGCGACCGTAACTTACGGAAGCGTAGGTTAGGGCCCCCTGCTTTCGCCATACCCCGCTTGGAAAAGTCTCGGACAGTTCTCAGGATCAGCACGCTGTGTCGCCTGGAATCGAGACCTCGACCCGGCATCATCGGAAGATGGCCAGACGCAAGATCATCCGGATCACCGTGACCTCGTTGCTCGTCGTGCTCGTGCTGGTCACAGCGGCTCTGGGCGTCGTCGGCTGGTACTACAGCGGTGAGCTGCTCGTACCCGACAGGTGGGCGGGGCGGTACCCGGACACGGCGCTGGGCGAGGACGACAGGTCCGTCGTGCTGGCCGAGTCGGTGTCGAGCGTGCAGCCGGGCACCCTCGGCCTGATCTGGCCAGGCGGCCAGGCCAAGATCGGCGAGATCACGAGCCAGAAGAACGGGCGCGTCGAACGGCCGTTGCTGGACGGCAGCGCGCCCCCGGACGGCACGAAGGTGCGCATCGAGACCGCCCTCTACGAGGGCAACCCGAAGACCGCGCTGGGACTGGTCTACAGCGACGTCGCGGTGCCCACCGAACTCGGCGACATGCCGGCGTGGCTGGTGCCCGCCGCGAACAACGACACCTGGGTCATCAACGTCCACGGACGGGGCGCGAAGCGCGAGGAGGGCCTGCGCGTGGTCCCCCAGTTGCACGCCGCCGGCCTGCCCGTCCTGATGATCACCTACCGCAACGACGAGGGCTCTCCCGCGTCCCCCGACGGCCTCTACCACCTGGGCGACACCGAGTGGCACGACGTCGAGGCCGCCATCCGGTACGCGCAGGGGCAGGGCGCGAAGAAGGTCGTCCTGTACGGCTGGTCGATGGGCGGCGCGATCGTCGGCCAGACGCTGGCCCGGTCCGGTCTCGCGGCGGCCGTCAGCGGCGTGGTGCTCGACTCCCCCGTCACGAACTGGACGCAGACGCTGAACCTCCAGGCCCAGAACCGGGGCGTGCCGACGTGGCTCACGCCCGTGGCCGAACTGGTGTCCGGCTGGCGCGCCGACATCGACTTCGACCGGTTCGACCTGGTCCGCAACCCGCCCGCGCTCAAGCCGCCGACGCTGCTGTTCCACGGCTCCGCGGACGAGACGGTGCCGGCCCAGTCCTCCCGCGACCTGGCGACCGCGGCGAGCGGGCTCGGCTGGCCGCTGCAGTACGTCGAGATCCCGGGCGCCGACCACACGTCGGGGTGGAATGTGGCGACGGACACGTACCGGGGCGCGCTCGGCGACTTTCTGACCAGGTCAGTCGGCGCCAAGCCGTGATCTTGAACTGAGCCGAGCGAGTGGTGGTTGGACAAGAAGAGGACCACTCGTGACAACATGTGCCCTGAGCGGACGCGAGTTCGCTCATTCCGCCATGGTGTAAAGGCAGCACCTCTGATTTTGGTTCAGATGGTCCAGGTTCGAATCCTGGTGGCGGAGCTGGGCACGAGTCAGTGTGGTCTTTGGGAGGTGCGAAGCTGCCCGAGGAAACGGTCGACGAGCAGGGCAACGTGGGCCACCGCCATCACGAGATGTCCGACGCGTGGCTGGTTGGTCGCGCGTCCGAACTCGTCGCCGTGGCCCAGAGCAGCCACCTCGCCGCACAGCTCGACGCGGCCTCCGAGATCGACCACATCCTCGCCGAGGCGCAGGGTCGTGGTGAGCCCCGCATCGTCGCGCAGCTGCTCAGAGCCGCCGCCGTGGTCAGGCTGGTCACGCCGGGCCTCGTCGACATGTCCGACCCGCAGCTCGACGAGATGCTCGCCCACTGCCGCCGCCACGGCCTGATCGTGCTGGAGGCGGACGCGCGGGCGTTGCGCGGACGCCGGTTCCTGCTGGGCAACGCCGAGGACAAGGCGCTGACCGAGATCGCGTCGGCGCTCGCAATGATGCTCGACGAGGAACCCGAGGTCGACCCGGTCTTCGACAAGCGGATCTGGGACCAGCTGCTCGCCACGACGCTGCAGGACATCGCACTCGTGCTGACCCAGCTCGGCGTCTACGAGATGGCGGACGACGTGCTGGCGGGCGCGAACAACGCGTTGCGCGAGAGCGGCCAGCCGCACCAGATCTACGTGCACCTGGTGAACCGCGCCCGGCTGCGGATCGGCTGGGGCCTGCGGCTCGAACGGGTGAACCTGCACGACGCCGCGCACGAGCAGTTCAAGGTCGCCTCCGGGCTCGCCGAGGCCGCCGAGGTGCCGTTCCGGCAGTCGCTGCACCCCGGCAGGCGCGACATGGACGCCGCCGAGCAGGTGCCGATCCTCGGTGCCGCCCACGCGCTGACGAACCCCAAGGAAGGCCACCTCGACCGGCTGTGGTCGTTGCGCGGCCTGTCGATGTACGCGCGGGAACTGATCATCGTCGCGATCGCGCTGGCCCGGTGCCTGGTCGAGGCGAACCGGCTCGACGACGCCCTCAAGGTGCTCGACGACACGCGCACGCAGATGGAGCACGACACGTCCGAACCGTCGCTGGTGCTGTCGCTGGAGCGCGAGTACGCGCACATGTGCGGACCGCACACGACGTCGGCGTTGCAGGCCTACAACGCGGCCCTGGAGCTGGAGCTGTGGCAGATGCGGGAGTCCCGCGTGGCCACGTTGCAGACGCGCCGTGAGCACGAACGGCTGACGCGCGCGCACGGTCAGATAGCGCAGCAGGCGTTGCAGGACCCGCTGACCGGACTGCCGAACCGCCGCGCGCTCGACGACAAGATGGGCGAGCTCATCGCCGGTCAGGTCGATCCGTTCTCGATCGCGCTGGTCGACCTCGACGGCTTCAAGGGCGTGAACGACCGGCATTCACATGCCGAGGGTGATGATGTTCTTCGGGTGATTGCCAGCACACTCCGGCAGGCCCTGCGGGGTGACGACATGGTGGCCCGCTACGGCGGCGACGAGTTCGTCGTGCTGCTGCCGGGGGCCCCTCTGCACGCCGCGGAAGCGGCACTCGGCCGGGCCGTGGATGCCGTGGCAGGCTTGCCAATCGACCTCTCCCGGGGCGTGACGCTGTCGGTCGGCGTCATCTCGCTGCGCCCCCGCGAATCCGCCAACCAGGCCCTGTCAAGGGCGGACTCGGCGATGTACGTGGCGAAGCGTCAAGGTGGCTGCCAGGTTGCGGCCGTGGCCGGGGAGCCGTCCGCGGAGGCTTAGGCTGGTCCGCGGACTTCGAAACACCCAGCCTGTTAGGGAGAGCATTGATGCTCGAGGGCCCTGTCAGCACGGTCGTGCTCGCCGCCGGGGAAGGCACCCGCATGCGGTCGTCCACGCCCAAGGTGCTGCATCGGATCGCCGGACGCTCACTCGTCGAACACGCGGTGCGCGCGGCGGCCGGCACAGATCCCGACCACCTGGCCGTTGTCGTCGGTCATGGCCGTGAAGCCGTCACCGAGCATCTGGACACCCTCGCCGGTGCGCTGGGGCGCAAGGTCACCGTCGCGGTGCAGGCCGAGCAGAAGGGCACCGGGCACGCCGTCTCGTGCGGCCTGGCCGAGCTGCCGGACGACCTGGGCGGCACGGTGATCGTCAGCTACGGCGACGTGCCGCTGCTCGACACCCAGACGTTCACCGCGCTGCTGGCCGAGCACTCCTCGGCGGGCAACGCGGTCACCGTGCTCACCGCCGTGCTGGAGACCCCCACCGGGTACGGCCGGATCGTGCGCGACGCCGACGGCACCGTGCAGCGGATCGTGGAGCAGAAGGACGCCTCCGAGGCCGAGCAGCTGATCACCGAGATCAACTCCGGCGTCTACGCGTTCGACGCGGCGGTGCTGCGCGACGGCCTCTCGCGGTTGTCCACCGACAACGCGCAGGGCGAGCTCTACCTGACCGACGTCCTGGGCATCGCCCGCGGCGACGGCCTCCGCGTCGGCGCGCTGATCGCGTCCGACCCGTGGCTGGTCGAGGGCATCAACGACCGCGTGCAGCTCTCGGCCGTCGGCGCCGAGATGAACCGCCGCATCGTCGAGGGCCTCATGCGCTCCGGCGTGACCGTCGTCGACCCCGCCTCGGTGTGGGTGGACGCGGACGTGCAGGTCGGCCAGGACGCCCTGATCGAGCCGAACGTGCAGCTCCGCGCGGGCACGGTGATCGGCTCGCGTGCCGTGGTCGGCCCGGACACCACGCTCTCCGGCGTGACCGTCGGTGCCGGTGCCTCGGTGATCCGGACCCACGGCAGCGACTCGGTGATCGGCGACAACGCGTCCGTCGGCCCGTTCGCCTACCTGCGCCCCGGCACGTCGCTGGGCGTGAAGGGCAAGATCGGCACGTTCGTCGAGACCAAGAACTCGCAGATCGGCGCCGGTTCGAAGGTCCCCCACCTGTCCTACATCGGCGACGCCACGATCGGCGACCACAGCAACATCGGCGCGGCTTCGGTCACCGTCAACTACGACGGCGTGAACAAGCACCGCACGATCGTCGGATCCCACTGCCGCACCGGTTCGGACAACATGTTCGTAGCGCCGGTGACCGTGGGCGACGGCGCGTACACCGGCGCGGGCACCGTCCTGCGCCGCAACGTCCCGCCGGGCGCGCTCGCCGTGTCCGGAGGCCCGCAGCGCAACCTCGAAGGCTGGGTCCTCAGCCGTCGTGAGGGCACCGCCGCCGCCCAGGCAGCGGCAGAGGCCCTGGCGAAGCAGAATGCCGACGAGAACACAGAGGAGGGTCGCTGACCGTGAACCCGCAGATGCCCGGCACACCGAAGAAGAACCTGATGCTCTTCGGCGGGCGTGCCTACCCGGAGTTGACGGAAGAGGTCTCGAAGCACCTCAACGTCACGGTGACCCCCCAGTCCGCCTACGACTTCGCGAACGGCGAGATCTTCGTCCGCTTCGAGGAGTCAGTGCGCGGCTGCGACGCCTTCGTCATCCAGTCGCACACCGCGCCCATCAACCAGTGGCTGATGGAACAGCTGATCATGGTCGACGCCCTGAAGCGCGCCAGCGCCAAGCGCATCACCGTGATCATGCCGTTCTACCCGTACAGCCGTCAGGACAAGAAGCACCGCGGCCGCGAACCGATCTCCGCCCGCCTGGTGGCAGACCTGTTCAAGACCGCGGGCGCCGACCGCCTCGTCTCCGTCGACCTCCACACGGCCCAGATCCAGGGCTTCTTCGACGGCCCGGTGGACCACCTGTGGGCCATGCCCCTCCTGGCAGACCACATCCGCGGCAAGTACGCGGGCCACGAGATCACCGTCGTCTCCCCCGACTCGGGCCGCACCAAGCTGGCCGAGAAGTGGGCGGACACCCTGGGCGGCACCCCGATCGCGTTCATCCACAAGACCCGCGACCCGCTCCGCCCGAACGAGGTCGTCTCGAACCGCGTGGTCGGCAAGGTCGAAGGCCGCCTCTGCATCGTGATCGACGACATGGTCGACACCGGCGGCACCATCGCAGGCGCGGTGAAGCAACTCCTCAACGAGGGCGCCTCCGACGTGGTCATCGCAGCCACGCACGGCATCCTCTCGGGCCCCGCAACCCAACGCCTGCAGGACTCGGGCGCCCGCGAGGTCGTGTTCACCGACACGCTGCCCATCCCGGCGGAGAAGCGCTTCCCGAACATGACCGTGCTCTCGATCGCACCACTGCTCGCACGCGTGATCCAGGAAGTGTTCGAAGACGGCTCAGTGACGTCGCTGTTCGACGGCAACGCCTGACCTTCTGCTCTTGCTCTGAAGAGGGCCTCCCACAGTCCAAAGGACGCGGGAGGCCCTCTGCTTTCCGCGAAGCCGAAGGCGAGCCGTCCTTACCGAACGGGCTGGGCGGTGGGGTCCCGTCACGAGTCGCACCACAGCTCTTGCTGCATGTGAGAGGGAGGGTCAAGTCGACACGCTTTTCGTCGACTTGACCCTCCCTCTCACATGTGGCCCGCTCCTGGTGCGGCTCGTGACGGGACCCCACCGCCAACGCAACCCTCTAACCAACAGGCAGCCGCCCAACGCAACAGGCGTGCCATCAACCCGCGTGTGGCGCTATCCCCCGATCAGATTGCCGGGGGTCTGGGGGCAGAGCCCCCAGGGGAAGCACCCAACTCAACCTGGCCGCCCGCAAGGTGACCCACCCGCAACGTCGCCACCCGCAGATCCCCGCAACCCGACCCCCGATTAGGCCCCCACCCCAACACTCACCTACACTGGTCGGGTTGCCTCGGCGAGGGCGAGCTATCCAGCTCAACGTGATCGACGCGGTGGCTCGATGCCGCGCGTGTTGAAGTCATCCGCATGCTGCTCGCCACCGCAGGCCACCCCCAAAGCTGAACCGCTGATACTTGTGCACCGCCCCGACGTACAAGGCCAGACTTGTAAGGAGTACCCCACCGTGTCCGAGGTCCGTCTCGCCGCAGAGCAGCGCACTGAATTCGGCAAGGGCGCCGCCCGCCGTACCCGTCGCGCCGGCAAGATCCCCGCGGTGCTCTACGGCCACGGTTCCGACCCGCAGCACCTGGCCCTGCCGGCGCTCGAGTTCGCCCGTGTTGTCCGTGAGCACGGCCAGAACGCCGTCCTCACCCTCGCCCTCGGTGGCGAGAGCGAGCTGGCGCTCACCAAGACCGTCACCACGCACCCGATCAAGAACTACATCGAGCACGTCGACCTGCTGCTCGTGAAGCGCGGCGAGAAGGTCACCGTCGAGGTGCCGCTGTCCATCTCCGGCGAGCCCGCCTCGGGCACGCTGCTCACGCAGGACCTCAGCACGATCCAGATCGAGGCTGACGCCCTGAACATCCCGGACCAGATCGAGCTGTCGATCGCGGGCATCACCGCCGGCACCCAGATCCACGCCAGCGACCTGACCCTGCCGGAAGGTGCCGTCCTGATCACCGACGCCGACGCTCTCGTCGTCGCCGTGAACGAGGCGCCGTCCGCCGCGCAGCTCGAGGGTGACGAGGCCGCTCCGGCCGAGGCCACCGAGGAAAGCTGAGCCCCATCACGTCGGGCAGAAACGACGGCGCGTCACCTCCTCACAAGGGGGGCGGCGCGCCGTTGCAGTACCTGCGGCCCGCCGACGTCCGGTCCAAGACCTTCCGCCGCAAGCGGCAGGGCTACAACCCGGACCAGGTCCACGAGTTCCTGCAGATCGTCGCCGACGCGCTGGCCGGCCGTCTCCGCCTGAACCCGGACCACGTGCGCACCGTCAGGTTCGCCACGGTCCCGAACGGCTACGACCCGCTCAGCGTCGACGGCGTCCTGCACCTGCTGGAGTTCCAGATCCGCAACGGCATCGTGCCGCCGACGGGCCTGAACACCGGCGAGGACCTCCACGCGCGCAAGCTCCCCAAGGCGAGCACCGGATACGATCGCGCCGAAGTCGACGCCTTCGTCCTCCGTGCCGCGGCCAACCTGGACGGCCGGGGCGCCATGACCTCCACCGAGGTCCGCAACACCCGGTTCAGCACCACGTCCGGCCTGCTGGGCAAGGGGTACCAGGTGCAGGCCGTCGACACGTTGCTGGACGATCTCGAGCAGGAGTTGCGGTTCCGTGGACGCTGACCTCGCCCTCATCGTCGGCCTGGGCAACCCGGGCCCGAAGTACGAAGGCAACCGTCACAACATCGGCTTCCTGGTCCTCGACGAACTGGCCGCCCGCGTCGGCGGCAAGTTCAAGGCCCACAAGTCCGGTGCCGAGATCGTCGAGGGCCGCCTCTCCGGCCACCGAGTCGTTCTCGCCAAGCCGCGCAGCTTCATGAACCTCTCCGGCGGCCCGGTCGCGAGCGCCGTGAAGTTCTTCAAGCCCACCACCATCGTCGTGATCCACGACGAGCTGGACCTCCCGTTCGCCGCGCTGCGCATGAAGCTCGGCGGCGGCGACAACGGCCACAACGGACTCCGCTCCATCACGAAGTCCCTGGGCGGCCCGGACTACCACCGCCTGCGCTTCGGCGTGGATCGCCCCTCCGGCCGCCAGGACCCCGCCGACTACGTCCTGAAGGACTTCTCGACGGTGGAACGCAAGCAGCTCGCCCTGGAGATCGACCGGGCCGCGGACGCGGCCGAGGCCCTGGTCACCAAGGGCCTGGAAGCCGCGCAAAACAGCTTCCACTGACGTGCACAATGGACGGCATGACGAACCGAAAGGTCCATGCCGCGTAGGCACACGCCCATGCTGGTGGCCGAGTTCTCCCGGCGCATCATGTCAGACGTCCTGCGGCTGGAACTGAGCCGCAACTACCTCGGGCTGTTCGCCGTGGAGATCGCACTCCGAGCGTGGACCGAGTTCGTGCACAACCCGTACCGCAGGCTCTGGGACTTCGAGTCCAAGGGCTGCGGAATCTCGTGGTGTTGCACCGACCCGTACGAGGCCCGCGAACTCCTCGGCTTCGTCGCCCGCGCACTCCCCCGCAAGAGCGCGAAAGAACTGCGCAGGCGACTCGCCGAACTGGATGCCCTCTACTAGACCAACTCGGCCGCGGCGGACCGCCGGAGCTTCCCGGACGGCGTCTTCGGCAACGTCCCAGGCGGCTGCACCACCACGGCGAACGGCCGGAGCCCGACCGCGTCCACGACCCGAGCCGTGACCTGCTTGACCAGATCCTTCTCGGCGGCCTCGTCCCCAGCCAGCTTCGACTCCAGCACGACGGCGAACCGCTCCCGCTTGGTCCCCGCGTCCAGCCGCACGGCGACGGCGTTCCCGGCCCGCACTCCCTCGACGGAGCAGGCGGCACGCTCCACATCGGTCGGGTAGATGTTCCGGCCGCCCATGATGATGACGTCCTTGCGGCGCCCGCAGACGACCACCTGGCCGTCTTCGACCACGTACCCGAGGTCCCCGGTGGACAGCCAGCCTTCGGCGTCCTGTGTGGCGAGTGGACCGTTCACCGTCAGGTAGCCGGGGGTGACGGCCTCGCCGCGGATCTGGATCTCGCCCACGTCCCGCACGCCCAGCACGTCACCGGAGTCCGAGACCACCCGCAGTTCCAGGCCGGGCAACGGCGGGCCGAGCAACGGGAACGCGCGACCGTCCGAAGCGGGCACCGCCTTCTTGTCCGCTTCCACGGCGTCCGCGTCCACGACGTCGACCGACAGGCCGGTGAACAACGGCGCGAAAGCCACACCCAGAGTGGTCTCCGCCATGCCGTAGGCCGCCAGGATCGACTCCGGGCGCAGCCCGAACCGTTCGCCCGCGGCGACGAACGCCTCCACGGCGGAAGGATCGATCGGCTCGGCGCCGTTCAGCGCCAGGCGCATCGTCGACAGGTCGAAGGAGTCGGAGGAGGACGCCAGGCGGCGCGCCACGATCGCGTAGGCGAAGTTCGGCGCGGCGGTGATGGTGCCGCGGTACCGGGTGATGAGGTCGGCCCACAACGTCGGGCGTGACAGGAAGTCGACGGGTGTGACCTTCACCAATTCCAGTCCGAACAGCATCGGCACGGTCAGGAAGCCGACCATCCCCATGTCGTGGAACAGCGGCAGCCACGAAACCATGACGTCAGAGGCGGGATCGAGCGCCGCCGCGATGCGCATTCCCTCGGCGTTGGCCATCAGATTGCGGTGCGTGATTCGCACCGCCTTGGGGTCAGCCGTCGATCCACTCGTCAACTGCAGCAGTGCCGTGGCATCCTCGTCGGTGGGAACAGGAGCAGAGATCGGTTCCGCGTCGAGTTCGGAGAGCAGCTTGTAGGGCACTCCGTGCTGGTCCAGAACGGCAGCCAGAGCGTCGAAGGGGCTGCCGAGCAGGACCAGACGCGAATCGATCATGGCGAGCACCCGCAGCGTGTCCTCGGCCCACTCGGCCAGGTCGGTGCGTGGTGTGGGTTGATGCAACATCGTGACGCTGCCACCACACAGCCATGCGGCTTGCACGGCTGGGGCGATCACGGCTGGTTCGGCGGCGAGCACGGCGATCGCGGTGCCCGGCGCCACGTCGAGCGCACCGGCCATCCGCCGGGCGCGTTCGTGCACCTCGGCCCAGGTCTGGCGGACTGGCGCGGCGGGTTCACCCGTCGTCATGCCCCTGTCCCCGCCGCTGGAGGCCGTCGCCAGCATCACATCCACGAACTGACTCATGTTCGCGATCGTAGTGGCGCCGTTTGGTCCATCAGGGCGAAACGTTATGCCACGCGAAACGCGATACTCCCCAGTACAGGTACGCAGGAGGAGGTCATTGGTGGATCGGGGCGGCCCCGGAGCGCAGCATCGTCTACCCGCGCATCCGGCACCTCTGCTCTCCGCGCAGGACGTGGCCCTGGTCGCGTTCCACCGTCCCCCGCGTGGTCAGCGCGGGTACGACGCGGCTGAGGTGGACGCGTTTCTCGACCGGGTCGAGAGCACCATGAAGAGCAAGGACATCCTCACGCGTGAAGACGTGCTGAACGTCAAGTTCAGCACCGCGACCCGTGATCCGGGCTACGACGTGAACGAGGTCAACGTCTTCATGGAACTCGTCGCGGACACGCTGCGGTCCACTCCGCAACGCCAGCAGGCCTCCGCGCCGGCCCAGGGCGCGCACGCCACGTCGCAGGCGATGAGACCCGCGGTACGACTGTCCCCTGACGACGTCGCCGCCGTGCGCTTCCACAAGCCCAGACCGGGGACCCGCGGCTACCACGAGGGCCAGATCGACGCGTTCCTGGACCGCATCGAGGGCACTCTGCGTGGCAGGGACAACCTGACCAGTCAGCAGGTGCAGGACGCCGTGTTCGGCGAGACGGCACCAGGCACGTTCGGCTACGACGAGGAAGACGTCGACACGTTCCTCGACCTCGTGGTGCTGATGTTCGAGACCGCACCGCCGCCGCGCACAGCGGGCCCGCCGACGACGCAGCTCCCGCAGCAACAGCAGCGGCCGCAGCAGCGCAGTCCGCAGCCAGATCCACGCCTGCGGCCCGAACCGCGTCCGCAGCCACAGCAGCGTCGCCCGCAGCCGCCGGCCCCGCTGCAGCCCGTTCAGCAGGCCGCGATGCCGAAGTCCATCGACGCGCCGAAGCTCACCGCGGCGGACATCCGCAACATCGCGTTCCACCGTCCTCCCCGTGGCCGCCGCGGCTACCAGGAGTCCCAGGTGGACGCGTTCCTCGACCGCATCGAGGCGACGCTGCTCGGCCAGGACAACCTGACCGGCAAGGACGTCCGCGACGTGCGGTTCTCCCGCCCGCTGATCGGCCGGCGGGGCTACGACGAGACCGAGGTGGACGGGTTCCTCGGCCAGATCGAGCAGCAGCTCTCCGGACCGGTGCGCAGCATGCCGCAGGTCAAGTCGTGGAAGGACCTCCGGCAGCTGCGGATCCCGCAGGCGGCGGCCGGCCAGCGCGGCTACCGCACCGCGCAGGTCGACCGGATGCTGGAGGAGATCGGCGTCGCGCTCGACGGCATGCTCGGCGCGAGCTCCGAAGAGGTCATGAAGGCGCGCTTCAGCTACGCGTTGCTCTCCGGCCAGGGCTACGACACGTCGTTCATCGACGAGCTGCTGCCCCAGCTCGCCGCCGAACTGCGCCGCAAGGGCAAGTAGTTCAGCCTTCGACCACTTCGGCCGCCGCCATCCACTGAGCCTCCACGTCGGACTCCTCCGCCAGCACGGCGCGGAGTTCGGCGTCGAGCTTCAGCAACCGGCCGGAGTCGGTCGCGGCGTCGGCGAGCGCGGCGTGCAGCTCCGCTTCCTTCTTGTGCAGCGTCTCCAGACGCCGTTCCAGCCGGGCCAGCTCCTTGCGGGCGGCGCGCTGGTCTGCGGCGTTGGACGGCGCCTTGCCGGCGGCCGGAGCCGCGGACTCCCTGTCGCGCATCGAGTCGCGGCGCTTGAGGTACTCCTCGATGCCGCCGGGCAGCTCGGTCAGCCCGCCGTCGCCGAACAGCGCCACGACCTTCTCGCACACGCGCTCGACCAGGTACCGGTCGTGCGAGATCACGACGAGCGTGCCCGCCCACGAGTCGAGCAGGTCTTCCAGCTGCTGCAACGTGTCGATGTCCAGGTCGTTCGTCGGTTCGTCGAGCAGCAGCACGTTCGGCTCGGCCATCAGCAGCCGGCACAGCTGCAGCCGCCGCCGCTCGCCACCGGACAGGTCCGCCACCGGCGTCCACTGCTTCTGCGACGAGAACCCGAACCGCTCGCCCAGCTGCGAGGCCGACATCTCGTACTTGCCGAGCACGACGCGCCGCGCGACCTCCTCGATCGCCTCCAGCACGCGCATCGACCCGTCGAGGTCGAGCAGCTCCTGCGAGAGGTGCGCGATCTTGACCGTCGAGCCCTGGATCCGCTTGCCCGTCTCGGTTTCGCGTTCCCCGGCCAGCAGCCTCAGCAACGTCGTCTTGCCGGACCCGTTGACGCCGACCAGACCGATCCGCTCACCGGGACCGATGCGCCACGTCAGGTCGCGCACCAGGTAGCGGTCCGGAATGGACAGTGTCACGTCCTCGAGCTCGATCACCGTGCGGCCCAGGCGCTTCTTGGCGAACGCGAGCAGCTCGACGTTGTCGCGCAACGGCGGCACGTCCGCGATCAGGGCCTCGGCGGCCTCGATCCGGTAGCGCGGCTTCGAGGTGCGCGCGGGCGCGCCGCGGCGCAGCCAGGCGAGTTCCTTGCGCGCCAGGTTCTGCCGCTTCTCCTCCAGCACGTCCGCGAGACGGGTCCGCTCGGCACGGGCGTAGATCCAGTCGGCGTAGCCGCCCTCGTACTGCTCGACCTTGCCGTTCACCACTTCCCACGTGCGGTTGCAGACCGTGTCGAGGAACCACCGGTCGTGGGTGACGACGACGAGCGCGCACTTGCGGGCCAGCAGGTGCTCCGCGAGCCACCGCACACCCTCGACGTCGAGGTGGTTCGTCGGCTCGTCGAGCACGATGAGTTCGAGGTCCTGGATCAGCGCGGCCGCGAGCACGACCCGGCGCCGCTCGCCACCGGACATCGTGGAGACCACGGAGTCCAGGCCCAGCGCCATGATGCCGAGTCCGTCCAAAATGGACCGAACGCGGGCGTCGGCAGCCCACTCGTGCTCGGCGTCGAACCCGAGCGGGTCGATCACCGCGTTGCGCACCGTCGATCCGTGCGGCAGTTCGGTGCGCTGCGTGACGACGGCCATCCGCAGATCCCGCGACCGCGACACCCGGCCCTCGTTCGCGGGCTCCTCCCCGGCCAGCACCTCGAGCAGCGTCGTCTTGCCACCGCCGTTCAGGCCGACGACACCGATGCGGTCGCCCTCGTTGACGCCGAGCGACACGCCGTCGAGCAGCGGCCGGACGCCGAACGACTTCGACACGGACTCCAGGTTGACCAGGTTGGCCATCAAAACCTCACGACTAGTAAGAAACTGCCCGATGCAGGCTACCCAGCAGGACCAAAGCCCTCGGTTACGCGTGCACCTCGGGGGGCGTGGGCTTGGGCTCTTCAGTCGCGATCACACGCGCTCCGGGGACCGGCCCGTGTGCCACGCGAACCGTCCGGCACACTCCGGCACCGGCGAGCTCGGCAGCCACCTTCACCGCCGCGTCGCCGTCCTCGCACAGGAACGCCGTCGTGGGCCCGGAACCGGACACGATGCCGGCCAGCGCGCCCGCGTCGACGCCCGCGCGCAGGGTGCGGCGCAGGTTCGGGCGCAGGGAGACGGCGGCGGCCTGGAGATCGTTGCCCAGCAGCAGAGCGAGCTGACGGGGGTCGCCGGAGGACAGGCCCTCCAGCACGGCTTCGACGGCGCCGACGCGCGGCGGGTCTCCCTCGGCGCGCAGGCGGTCCAGCTCGTCGAACACGTCCGGAGTGGACAGTCCGCGGCGGTCGAACGCCAGCACCCAGTGGAACTGGTGGCGGCCCAGCACGGGCACGATCCGCTCGCCGCGGCCGGTGCCCAGCGCGGTCGAGCCGTACAGGGCGAAGGGAACGTCCGCGCCGAGCTTCCCGGCCAGTTCGGCCAGCTCGTCGCGGCTGATGTCGAGGCGCCACAACGACGACAGGCCGACCAGCGCCGCCGCCGCGTCCGCGCTGCCGCCCGCCATGCCGCCCGCGACCGGGATGGCCTTGCGGATGACGACGCGGACCTTGGGGTCGTCCGGATCCCTGCCGACGTGGGTGGCCAGCAGCTGGACCGCGCGCCAGGCGAGGTTCGAGGCTCCGGTGGGCACCTGGTCGGCGCCCTCGCCGTGCACCTCGACTCCTGGCTCGTCGGCGACCGCGACCGTGACCTCGTCGACCAGGGAAAGCGCCTGGAAGATCGTCACCAGGTCGTGGTAGCCGTCCGGGCGCACGTCACCTACGGCCAGGTGCAGGTTGACCTTGGCCGGGACGCGAACTGTGACCGGGGGTGGAACGACTGCGAGCACCATGTCAGCGTACGGGCGTTCTGGTGTCCCGGACTCCTCCCCCGGTCACTGTCACCGTCAGACCGGGATGACCGAACCGTTGAAGGTCTGCTTGATGTAGTCCTTGACCTGCTGCGATCCGAGGAGCTCCGCCAGGTCCCTGACGCGCTTGTCGTCCTTGAGCTCGGTGCGCGTGACCAGGCCGTTCGCGTTCGGGTTGCCCTCGGCCTTCTCCAGCGCGAGCGAGTCGGTGGCGGGCTTGAGGCCGGCGTCGATGGCGTAGTTGCCGTTGATCACGGACGCGTCGGTGTCCTCCAGCGAACGCGGCAGCTGAGCGGCCTCCAGAGGCACGAACTGCAGGTTCTTGGGGTTCTCCGCGAGGTCGCGCACGGTCGGCTGGTCCACGGGCTTGAGCTTGATCAGGCCGTTGGCCTCCAGCAGCTTCAGGCCGCGCGCCTCGTTGGTGGCGTCGTTCGCCACGGCGATCTTGGCGCCGGAAGGCAGCTCGTCGAGCTTCTTGACCTTCTTCGAGTACAGGCCGAGCGGCTCGACGTGGACGGGCTGGACCCATTCCACCTTGGCGCCACTCTCCTTGGTGAACGTCTCCAGGTACGGGACGGTCTGGAAGTAGTTGGCGTCGAGCGACCCGTCGACCAGCGCCGTGTTCGGCTGCACGTAGTCGGTGAACTCGACGACCTCGATCTTCAGGCCCTTCGACGCGGCGAGGTTGTCGGCCACGTACTTGAGGATCTGGGCGTGCGGGACCGGCGAGACGCCGACCTTCAGCGTGTCCGAGGCGGACGCGCCCCCGGACGAGCAGGCGGACAGAGCAGTCAAACCGGTCAAAGCGACTGCGATCAGGGCAGCACGAATACGCATTACGTTCCTTTTGAGAAATTGCTACGGGTCAGACGGAGGCGTGCCGGCGCCGGTCGGACGCACGGGCGGCACGGGTGAAACCGAGCTGGATCACGGTGGTGAGCACGGCGAGCCACGCCACGGTGCTCCACAGGATCCGGTCGTTGAAGCGCTGGTAGCCCTCGCGGATCGCCAGGTCGCCGAGGCCACCGCCACCGATCACGCCGGCCATCGCCGAGTACCCGATCAGGGCGATCACGGTGACGCCGATGGCGTTGATCAGCGCGGGCAGCGACTCGCGGATCAGCACGCTGCGCACGATCCTCAACGTCGAGGCGCCGGTCGTGATCGCGGCCTCGACCACGGTCACGTGCACCTCGGACAGGATGTTCTGCACGAGCCGCCCCACGAACGGGATCGCTCCCACGGCCAGCGGCACGATGACCGCCGTGCTGCCGATGGAGCCGCCGACGATGAGGCGGGTGACCGACGTCAGCGCGACGAGCAGCACGATGAACGGCATCGCGCGGCCCAGGTCGGTGACGAAGCTCAGGACCCGGTGCACCGCGGCGTTCGGCCGCAGCCCACCCTTGGCGGTGAGCTGCAACCAGACACCTACGGGAACTCCGAGAACGGTGGCGATGACGGTCGAGACGCCGACCATGTACAGCGTCTCGCCGGTTGCTTCGAGGAGGAACGAGAAAACGTCGGACCAGGGTGTTGCAGACCTCACGCAGCTACTCCCTGGGGGCCCTTCAAGGACCTCTGCACCGAGCCGCCGGCCTCGCCGATCCACTCCAGAGCGGAGTCCGAGCGCTCGCCGTTCAGGCCGAGCCGGAACCGCGCGACCGGGGTCTCGCCCAGTCGCGTGAGGCCGCCACCGACGATGTTCAGCTCGACGCCGAACCGGTGGGAGACCTCGGGAAGCAGGGCGCCGACCGCGGCGAACCCGACGAGCACGACGTCCGCGACGCGGTCGTAGCTGCTCTCGTTGATCGGGTTCAGGTCGACGGCGGGCAGCAGCGCACTGCTCGTGCGGCTCGCGACGTCGTTGACCAGGTCCAGCACCTTGCCGTGCTCGACGACGCGGCCCTGCTCCAGCACAGCGACGTCATCGCAGATCTTGCGGACCACGCCCATGTCGTGCGTGACAACGAGAACGGTCACACCCAGCTCGGCGCGCGCACGGTCGAGCACGGTCAGCACGGAACCGGTGGTCTCCGGGTCCAGCGCACTGGTGGGCTCGTCGGCGAGCAGCACGGACGGGTTGGCGGCGAGGGCGCGTGCCACGGCGATGCGCTGACGCTGCCCGCCGGACAGCTGGTCGGGGTAAGAGCCGGCCTTGTCGGTCAGCCCGACGAGGTCCAGCAGTTCGCCCACACGGGTGCGGCGCTGCGGTCCGGGAACGCCGGCGGACTCCAGCGGCAGTGCGATGTTGCCGGCGGCCGTGCGCTGACGGAGAAGCGAATCCCCTTGCGGCACAACGCCGATCTGGCGGCGGGCGGCACGCAGGGCCGACCCGTCGAGGCTGGTGATGTCGGTGCCGTCGACGCGGATCGCACCCGAATCGGGGCGCTCCAGCAGCGCGACGCAGCGGGCGAGCGTCGACTTGCCGGCGCCACTCGGGCCGACGACACCGAGCACGGTTCCGGCTTCGACGTCGAGGGTCACGCCGTTGAGGGCACTGACGCCCTGGAAGGACTTGGTGAGGTTTTCGACGGTGATCATGTCTGCTCCACGGCTGCGCGCGACGGCACACTGTCCGTTCGAGACGGACGTGCGCGGTCAGAATTTCTGCTCAGGTGTGTGCGCCACTCGTGACTGAGTGCGCGTCAAAGGACTTTTAGAAGGCGCCTTAGACGAGGTGGCGACGACATGCAGAAGACGAGCGACGGCACTGGTCGATGACTCGACGGCGCGTCAGCATTCGCACGGTACCCATGGTGCTCCTCCATCGGTCCTGGCGTTAGCACCTGCCCGCATCCAGCGGGTGGTTGCTGCGACGTCGTAGAGCCAGGTCTCTCAGTCGCTCCGGATGGCAAGTAGCAGTCAACCGGACGGACGTTCGGTTGCGCAAGCCAGAATCCGATTCGTTCGACAGATCACACTGTTGGCCGAAGGATCCCCGGCCTAGACCTCAGCGATCCGGATGAAGTCGATCACGCTCAGCTGCTCGCCTCGAACCTGGGGATCCACACCAGCTTTGGCGAGCAGTTCGTCAATGTTTCCCGGGTTGCCGGCCCAGCCCTTCAACGCCGCCCGCAGCGTCTTGCGGCGCTGCGCGAAAGCGGCGTCGACGATCGAGAAGAGCTTCTTCCGATCCACTGTGGACAGCGGCTTTTCGTGGCGCTGGAACCACACCAGTCCCGAGTCGACGTTGGGCGCGGGCCAGAAGACGTTCTTGCCGATGGAGCCGGCCTTCTTGGACTCCGCGTACCAGGCGAGCTTCACACTGGGGACGCCGTAGATCTTGTTGCCGGGCTTCGCCGCCATCCGGTCGGCCACCTCCGCCTGGACCATGACCAGGCCCTTCTGGAGGCTCGGGAGCTCGGCCAGGAGGTGGAGCACCACCGGGACCGCGACGTTGTACGGGAGGTTCGCGACGATCGCCGTGGGTTGCACCGGCAGGTCTTCTTGGGTGACTTTCATGGCGTCCTTGAGGACGACGTGGAGCTTGCCCGCGTTGTCCGGGTCCATCTCGCCGACCGTCTGCGGCAGTCGCTGCGCCAGCGGCGGGTCGATCTCGACCGCGACGACCTGCCTGGCGGCGGGCAGCAGCGCGAGCGTCAGGGAGCCGAGGCCGGGGCCGACCTCCAGGACCACGTCGTCCTCCGTCAACCCGGCGGCGGCGACGATCTTGCGGACCGTGTTCGGGTCGTGCACGAAGTTCTGGCCGAGCTTCTTGGTCGGGCGGATGCCCAGCTCTTCAGCCAGACGACGAACTTCGGCAGGTCCCAGCAGGCTCACCGGTGCATTCTCGCAGGCTCGCCCGTGGAGGGACGGGCTGGTACCGCGCGGGTCGGCTTGCGTTGACTCGTCGCGTTCCAGCGGGGTGGTCACCTGCCGGGCTGGCGGTCACCTTGCGAGGGTGGCCGGGCGGGCAGTACCGGGCCGGTGCCGGTCATCGCCGCTTGACCGGCAGGCCTTGGTTCACCCGCCTCGGCTTCGCCATTGCCGTTGGCGGCAGGGATGCTCGGCTCCGCCGTTGCCTCGGCCGGGCCGCTCCGCGCGTGAGCAGCCCCGCAACGACGAAGGCCGCCCGTGGCGAACCAGGGCGGCCTTGTCAGGGGGACGGAGAGGGTTGTGCGTGTTTACGGCAGGCCGAGCTTCGCGCGGCAGCCCGGCCACGCGCCGTACGTGCCGCCGGCGCGGTCGCGGAGCTTGGTCGCGATGGCGATCTGCTGCTCGCGGGTCGCCTGGTGCGGAAGCTGCGCGTACGCGGTGCCGCCGTTGGCCGCCCACGTGCCCGCGTTGAACTGCAGGCCGCCGTAGTAGCCGTTGCCGGTGTTGATGGCCCAGTTGCCGCCGGCCTCGCACTTGGCGAGTCGGTCCCAGACCTCGCCGTCGGGCAGAGGCTTGGTGCCGACCGTGACCTTCTTCGGCTTCGGCTCCTTGGTGACCTTGCCGCTGAGCTTCTCGCGGCCGACCTCTTTGCCGTTCTTGACCGTGACGCGGTAGGTGACGACCTGCTCGCCGGCCTCGCCGGGGTCGGTGACCTTCTGCTCGCCCGCGTTCATGTTCGGGTCGTTGGTCTTCTCGACCGGCGGCGCGACGGGCTCGTTCACGTTGATGACCGTGACGCCGGTGCGCGAGATGTAGACCTCGGCGCCGGTCGCGAGCTTCACGTCCATGCCGGACGCGACGGCGTCCTCGGGGCCGAGGCTGAGGTTCTCGGCCTTCAGCAGCTCGTCGACGGTCAGTGCGGTCGTCTGGACCTCGCGGACCGGGTTCGCGCCGTCGAAGAGCTTGATGTTCTTGCGGGTCTTGACCTCGACGCTCATGCCCTCGAGCGGCACGTCGTGCGAGCCGGGCGCGGACATCCAGGCGCCTTCGAGCGGCACGCCGAACTGCTTGGCGGCCTCCTCGACGGTGACCGAGCGGACCCAGTCCTCGCGGGCCTGGCCGTCGATGCTCATCTTGACCAGGCGGCCGCGGTCGAGGCTGATCTTGCCGCCGTCGGAGATCGGGGCGTTCAGCGAGGGCGACAGGGCGTCGTGCTCACCGACGACGATGCCTTCCTCCGCCAGGACCTCGCCGACCGTGCCCTCGTACGAGTGGACGGTCTGCAGCGCGCCGTCGACCTCGACGGTCAGCGACTTGTCCATCGCCATCGCGGTCACGCCGCCACCGGAGATCGACACCAGGACCGCGGCGACCGTGCCCTTGAGGAAGCGGCGCTTCCACGTCGAGGCGGCCTTGACGAGGACCTGCGGGTCGCGCAGCTCCTCTTCCTCCGACGGGAGGACGAGGGGCGGCATGATCGTCGTCTCGGCGTTGATGAGACGGATCAGCTCGTCGACGTCCACGTTCGCCGAGGCGAGCAGGTCGTCGGCGTCCGGGCCGAGCACGTCGAGCACGTCCGCGGGCGTGATGGTCAGCGCACCGGCGGGGAAGCTCGGGTGGGGATCAGCGACATCAACCGCCGTGCCGCCGACGGGCGTGAACCAGTCGGTGTCGTCGTTGAAGTCGTACGGAGCAGCAGCTCTGTCGCTACCAGACAAGGGTCGATACCTCCATTGCGGAAGCTGTGAGGCCACCGCACAGTTGGCGTTGACAAGATCATTCGAGTTGGAGCTCGAAGGTTCCCGGCAACTCCTCCTACGTGGTCTCGCTTCTTCGCGCTTCTGGCTTCGGTCCCGCCCCGACTGCGGGCGTGCTCCGAACCGACTGGGTCGGCTCAGGTGGCACGGTCACGGGACAGTAACGGGGTGAGGCACGTTGCGCAAACACCCCCACCAATGTTGTGACGTCAGTCACCCCATGGGGGTAGGAACCCTTTGCTCCGTTCGCTCTAAGTCGCATTTCAGTGGTCAAGCCCGAACACTCGTTGAGCAGTACGGGTGACGGCGGAGCAGAGTTCAGAAAGATCTTCGTTACGCAGCGTCGCGAGATCCCGAATTGTGTAATTCACACAATAGGGTTCGTTTGGACGGCCCCGGAACGGATGGGGCGTCAGGAACGGAGCATCGGTCTCGACCAGGAGCTGGTCCTGGGGTACGAGAGCGGCCGCCTCCCGCAGCGCACGGGCGTTCTTGAACGACACCGGTCCCGCGAACGACAGCACGTACCCCGCGTCGACGCACCGCCGGGCGAAGTCCGCGTCACCGGAGAAGCAGTGGAACACCACTGTGGACGGTGCGCCCTCGGCGTCGAGGATCTTGAGGATGTCCTCGTGCGCGTCCCGGTCGTGGATCATCAACGGCTTGCCGACGCGCTTGGAAAGGTCGATGTGCCAACGGAAGGCCTCGTGCTGGGCGGCCGGCGGCGAGTAGTCCCAGTAGTAGTCCAAACCGGTCTCGCCGATCGCGACCACGCGGGGCAGCACGGCCAACCGCTCCAGTTCGGCCTTCTCCGCGTCCCCGAACGAAGAGGTGCGCGTCGGGTGCACGGCGACCGCCGCGTAGACCCGAGGGTCCCAAGTGGACGCCTCGGCGGCCCACTGCGCGGCCTTCAGGTCGTCCGCCACGGTGATCACGTGCGAGACGCCGGCGGCCTCGGC
This sequence comes from Lentzea sp. NPDC092896, assembly GCF_044754905.1. Lineage (NCBI taxonomy): Bacteria > Bacillati > Actinomycetota > Actinomycetes > Pseudonocardiales > Pseudonocardiaceae > Lentzea > Lentzea sp. NPDC092896. The sequence continues at coordinate 118,943 of NZ_JBIVPX010000006.1, read as the reverse complement.
CCGATCGAGCAGGACCGCCACGTCGGCCGCGTCCACGGCTCCGCACGCGTCGAGATGGGTGTGGGCGTCGATCACCGGTGCCGGAAGAGCTTCCGGCACCGGCGGTCGTTCACGCTTGTCCGTCACAGGGCGGTCACTTGACGATCGGAGCCCACTCGGGCCCCTCGTCGCCCAGTTCCTTCTCCAGCCTCGCGAACAACGGCGACGGCTTCTGCAGCGGGCGGCCGACCTCGAGCGGCGTCGACTCCCACTTGGCCTGCTCACCGGCGTAGTCACCGGTCAGCACCGGGTACGAACGGTCGGGGATGTCCAGGTCGTCGACCTCGGTCATCTCCGGCTGTGCGGCCCACACGCCCGTGCCACCCAACGCCTCGTGCACCTTCTGCGCCGAGTGCGGCAGGAACGGCGTCATGAGCGTGTTCGCGTCCTGCACGACCTGCAACGCGGTGTGCAGCACCGAGTCGCGGCGGTCCAGGTCGTCCTTGAGCTTCCACGGCTCCTGGTCGGACAGGTACTTGTTCGCCAGCGAGATCACGCGCATGGCCTCACCGGTGGCCTGCTTGAACCGCGACCGGCGCAGGTGCGCGCCGACCGTGTCGAACGCCGCCTTGGACTGCGCGAGCAGCTCGTGGTCGGCGGCCGTCAGCGCGGTGGCCTTCGGGATCGCGCCGACGTTCTTGTGCGCCATCGAGATCGAGCGGTTGACCAGGTTGCCCCACTCGTTCGCCAGCTCGAAGTTCGTCCGGCGGACGAACTCCTCCCAGGTGAAGTCGGTGTCCTGGTTCTCGGGACCCGCGACGGAGATGAAGTACCGCAGCGCGTCCGGCCCGAACTCCTTGAGGAAGTCGCCGACGTAGATCACGGTGCCGCGCGACGTGGAGAACTTCGAGCCGCTCATCGTCAGGTACTCCGACGACACGACCTCGGTCGGCAGGTTCAGCGTGCCGAACCGGCCGGGCTCGCCGCCCTTGTCGCCCGCGCCGTTCTGCCCGAGCAGCAGCGACGGCCAGATGAGCGAGTGGAAGACGATGTTGTCCTTGCCCATGAAGTAGTAGCTCTGGGCGTCGCCGCTCCAGAACTCCTTCCAGGCGTCGGGGTTGCCGGAGCGGCGCGCCCACTCGACGGAGGCGCTCAGGTACCCGATGACCGCGTCGAACCACACGTAGAACCGCTTCATCGGCTGGTCGCTCCACCCGTCGAGCGGGATCGGCACACCCCAGTCGAGGTCGCGGGTGATGGCGCGCGGCCGCAGGTCCTTGATCAGGTTCTGCGAGAACTTGAGCACGTTCGGGCGCCAGTCGGACCGCGTGCCCATCCAGCTGCTCAGCGAGTCGATGAACGCGGACAGGTCGAGGAACAGGTGCTCGGTCTCGACGAACTTCGGCGTCTCGCCGTTGATCTTCGAGCGCGGGTTGATCAGTTCCGACGGGTCGAGCTGGTTGCCGCAGTTGTCGCACTGGTCGCCGCGCGCGCCCTCGTACCCGCAGATCGGGCAGGTGCCCTCGATGTAGCGGTCGGGCAGCGTGCGGCCGGTCGACGGGCTGATGGCGCCCATCTCGGTCTTGGGGACGACGTAGCCGTTCTTCCACAGCGCGGAGAAGAGGTCCTGCACCACCTGGTAGTGGTTGCCGGTGGTGGTGCGGGTGAAGAGGTCGTAGGACAGGCCGAGGCCCTGCAGGTCAGAGGCGATGACGCGGTTGTACTTGTCGGCGAGCTCGCGGGCGGTGAGCCCTTCCTTCTCGGCCTGCACCTGGATGGGTGTGCCGTGCTCGTCCGTGCCGCTGACCATGAGCACCCGGTGTCCGGACATTCGCATGTAGCGGGAGAAGACGTCGGACGGGACACCGAAACCGGAGACGTGACCGATGTGCCTGGGGCCGTTGGCGTAAGGCCAGGCCACCGCGGTCAGTACGGAGGCACTCATGGCAATAGCCTACGGAGGCGGTGCCAGGGGGTTTTCACCGAGTGGGAGGTCTGTTTGTCCGCGACCAGGATGCTGGTGCTCGGCGTGGTCAAGCTCGTCGGCGAAGCGCACGGTTACGTGGTGCGCCGCGAGCTGAAGTCGTGGTCGGCGGAGAGTTGGGCGAACGTGCAGCCGGGCTCGATCTACCACGCGCTGAAGTCGCTGGCCAAGGACGGCCTGCTGGAGCCGGTCGGCACCGCGGAGTCCGAGGAGGGCCCCGCCCGCACGACCTACAAGATCACCGCGGCCGGTGAGCACGAGCTTCAGGACCTGCTCAACCACGCGCTGGCCGATCCGGCCGCCGGCAACGACGAGCTCTCCGCCGGCGTCGCGATGCTCAACCTCGTCCCCCGCAGGCAGGCGGTCGTGCTGCTGAAGAACCGGCTGGCGGGCCTGGAAGGGCAACTCACTCCCACCCGGCACGGCATCTCCTCGATGCCGGAGATGGGCAAGCCCGCGCACGTCAGCGAGCTGTTTCGACTGTGGCTCGTCCATCTCGAAGGCCAGGTGCGCTGGACTCAGGAGCTGATCGAGCGCCTAGAGGCCGGTGCGTACGAACTTAAGGACTAGTCAAACTTGATTAGTCCTCGCTAGCCTCTAGTCAAAGTTGACTAGAGGGGATTCAGTCATGATCAAGGCACGCGGCCTCGCGCGCCGATTCACCACGAAGACCGGTCCGGTGGACGCGGTCGCAGGGGTGGACATCGACGTCGCCGAGGGCGAACTGGTGGGGTTCCTCGGCCCGAACGGCGCAGGCAAGTCCACGACGTTGCGCATGCTCACGACGCTGCTGCAGCCCACGGCGGGCGAGGCGACCATCGCCGGGCACGACCTGCTGACCGACCCGGCCGGAGTGCGCCGCAACATCGGTTACGTGGGCCAGAAGAACGGTTCCGGGCAGGACCAGCGGGTCGCCGACGAACTGGAGTTCCAGGCCCGCTTCTACGGCCTGTCCAAGCACGACGCCCGCACGAAGGTCGCCGACCTGCTCGACCGGTTCGACCTGCAAGGCCTGGAGAAGCGCGGCGTCATCACGTTGTCGGGCGGCCAGCAACGCCGGCTCGACATCGCGATGGGCATGCTGCACGACCCGCGGCTGCTGTTCCTGGACGAGCCGTCCACGGCACTCGACCCGCAGAGCCGCCGCAACCTGTGGGACCACATCAAGCAGCTCAAGGCCGACGGCGTCACGGTCTTCCTGACCACGCACTACCTGGACGAGGCCGACTACCTGAGCGACCGGCTGCTGGTGATCGACCACGGCTCGATCGTCGGTGAGGGCTCACCGGACGAGTTGAAGCACCGCGTCTCCGGCGATCTGGTCGTGCTCGGCACGCCGCAGGCCTCGATCGTCGCCTCGAAGTTCGAGAACGCCGTGATCGACGGCGAGAAGGTCAGCTTCCGCATCCCGAACGGCGACCGCGCGTTGCCGGGACTGCTGCGCGACCTCGACAACATCGGCGTGGAGTTGCACTCGGTGCAGGTGCATCGGCCGACGCTCGACGACGTGTTCCTGACCATGACCGGCCGTTCCCTGCGGGAGGAAGCCAATGCTGCGTGACACCTGGCTCGTGTTCTCCCGCGTGATGCTTCCGGTCCTGCGCAACCCGGTCGCCGTCGTGTTCGGCATCGCCCAGCCGTTGCTCTACCTCGGCCTGTTCGGACCGCTGCTGGGCGAGGGCGGCTGGCAGTGGTTCGTGCCGGGTCTGCTGGTGCAGATGGCGTTGTTCGGCACGGCCTACGCCGGCTTCTCACTGCTGCCCGAGGTGCGCACGGGCGTGATGGAGCGCCTGCGGGTCACCCCGGTCAGCCGGGTCGCGCTGCTCGTCGGCAGGGTCGGCAAGGACGTGGTGCTGCTGGTCGTGCAGAGCCTGCTGATCATGCTGGCCGCGATGCTGTTCGGGTTCCGGGCGTCGGCCGGGCAGATGCTGCTCGGCCTCGGCCTGGTGGCGTTGCTGGGCATCGCGATCGGCTCGGTGTCGTACGCGATCGCGCTGAAGGTGAAGCTGGAGTACGTCTTCGCGTCCGTGCTGTCGGCGTCGATCGTGCCGTTGATGCTTTTGAGCGGCGTGCTGCTGCCGATGTCGAACGGCCCGCAGTGGCTCTACTGGCTGTCGCGGGTCAACCCGCTGGCGCACGTCGTCGACGCCGAGCGGTCGATCTTCAACCCCGGCTCGACGTTCTACGGGCTGGTCTCGGTCGCGGCGCTCGTGCTGGTCGGGGTGTTCTACGGCGTGCGGACGTTCAACAAGGAGTCAGCTTGATTTGATCGCCGCGTCGTAGAGCGTCTTCTTGCTGATCCCGGCCGCCTCCGCGACCTCGGCGGCGGCCGACTTCATCCGTTCCCCGTCGGCGACGCGCTGCTTGACCTCGGCGACGAGCGTGTCGAGGTCGGGCGTGTCCGCGATGGGAGCGGGACCGAGCACCACGGTGATCTCGCCGCGTGCGCCTTCCACGGCCCACTCGGCGAGTTCGGCGAGAGTTCCGCGCACGACCTCTTCGTACTTCTTGGTCAGCTCGCGGCACACGGCGGCGCGGCGGTCCGGTCCGAGCACCTCGACGGCGTCCGCGAGCGTGTCCGCCAGCCGGTGGGGTGCCTCGAAGAAGACGACGGTGCGTTGCTCGGTCGCCAAAGGTGCGAACCAGCGCTTGCGCTCCCCGGACTTGCGCGGCGGGAAGCCGTCGAACGCGAACCTGTCGCTCGGCAGGCCGGACAGGGCGAGCGCCGTCGTCACCGCGGACGGCCCCGGCAGGCAGGTGACCTTCAGGTCCTGCTCGACGCACGCGGCGACGAGCCGGTAGCCGGGATCGGACACGGACGGCATTCCGGCGTCCGTCACGAGCAGCACGGTCGAGCCGTTGTGCAGCGATTCGAGCAGCCCCGGAAGGCGCCCGATCTCGTTCTGGTCGTAGAAGCTGATCACCTTGCCGGACGGCTTGACCTGCAACGCGGCCGCGAGGCTGTGCAGGCGCCGGGTGTCCTCGGCGGCGATCACGTCGGCGGTCTCCAGAGCCTCGATCAGGCGCGCGGAAGCGTCGCGGATGTCCCCGAGAGGGGTGGCTGCCAGGACGAGACGGCCTGAACCGGATACAGGACTCACAAGCTTCACCCTACGATCGGCGGCGTGACAGTCCTCGTGCAGCCAGGAGAGGCGCCCGTCGTCGTCGAGGAGCCGCGCACGGATCGTGCGGCGACGCTCGCCCCGCCTCCGTCCGGAGACCGGATGCGCGGGTGGCTCATGACGATCGTCGTGACGCTGATCGGTGCCGTCGTGCGCTTCTGGAACGTCGGTTATCCGACGGACAAGGGCACGCCGATCTTCGACGAGAAGCACTACGTGCCGCAGACGGCGCAGGTGCTGCGCAACGGCGGCTACGAGGACAACCCGGGCTACGAACTGATCGTCCACCCGCCGCTCGCGAAGCAGCTGATGGCGATCGGCCAGGAGCTCTTCGGCTACGACGGCATCGGCTGGCGGTTCGCGTCGGCGCTCGCGGGTGCGATCACGATCCTGCTGATCGTCCGGATCGCCCGCCGCCTGACCCGTTCGGACCTGCTGGGCGCGCTCGCCGGCATCCTGCTCATCGCGGACGGCGTCTCGCACGTCCAGTCGCGGATGGGCATGCTCGACATCTTCCTGGCGTTGTTCGTGGTCGCCGCGTTCGGCTGTCTGGTCGTCGACCGCGAACAGATGCGCGAACGTCTGGCCGTGGCCGTGCGCGAGGGCTTCATCAACAACTCGGCCTTCGGCCCGTGGATCGGCTTCCGCTGGTGGCGCTTCGGCGCGGGCGTGATGCTCGGTGCCGCGTGCGGCATCAAGTGGTCGGGCATCTGGTACATCGCCGCGTTCGGCCTGCTGACCGTCGTCTGGAGCGCGCTGGCGCGACGGGCCGCGGGCGTCGAGGAACCGTGGCTGGGCGCGCTGGCCAAGGACGTGCTGCCGTCGCTGGGCGGCCTGGTAGCCATCCCGGTGCTGGTCTACATCGCGACGTGGTTCCCGTGGATGGCCAGCGAGACCGGCATCGACCGCCACGTGGTCGGCGGCAAGGTCAAGGACATCTCGTACATCCCGGACGTCCTGCAGTCGCTTTGGTACAACGCGAAGAACGTCTACAAGTTCCACGTCGAGCTGGTCACCTCGGAGACCAACCGGCACCCGTGGGAGTCGAAGCCGTGGACGTGGCCGATGGGCCTGCGTCCGATGCTCTACTACTACGACAACTCCGTGACGGGCTGCGGCGCGGCGTCGTGCCTCGGCGCGATCATGCTCATCGGCACGCCCGCGATGTGGTGGCTCGCGTTCCCGGTGATCGGCTGGGCGATCTTCCGCACCATCGGCCGGATGGACTGGCGCTACGCCGGCGTCCTGGTCGGCTACGCGGCGGGCCTGCTGCCGTGGTTCCTCAACCTCGACCGGCAGATGTACTTCTTCTACGTCACGCCGATGGCGCCGTTCCTGGTGCTGCTGATCGTGCTGGCGCTGGGCGAGATCCTCGGCAGGAAGACCGCGGGCTCCGAACGGCGTGGCACCGGTCTGCTCGTCGTCGCGCTGTACGTGGGCATCGTGGTGGCGAACTTCGTGTGGCTGTGGCCGATCTTGAACGGCAACCCGATCACGCCGGAAATGTGGCAACAGCAACTGTGGCTGCCCAGCTGGCGGTGAAATTTCTTCACGTCGGGTTAGTATCCCCCGTCTTCAGCACGATCGAGTGACCCCTGACCAGGGATTAAGTCACTGAGAGTCGTCGTGCTGATCAATCCTGGGGGATTCAGCCATGAGCACGACTGCGGAACTGAGCGAGAAGCCGGACATCGAGAGACCCGCCAGCGGCAAGCCGGCGGGTACCGGTTTCCGCACCGACATCCAGGCACTGCGCGCGATCGCTGTGCTGGCCGTGGTGGTCAACCACTTCTGGCCTGATGGACTGACCGGTGGTTACGTCGGTGTCGACGTCTTCTTCGTCATCTCCGGCTTCCTGATCACGTCGCACCTCGACAAGGAGATCGTCCGCACGAGCCGGGTGCGGCTCGGCACGTTCTACGCGCGACGGGTCCGGCGGCTGCTGCCCGCGGCGTTCCTGGTGCTCGGTTTCAGCATCATCGCCGCCTACTTCCTGCTGCCCTACCCGCGCTGGACGGCCAACGCCTGGGAGTCCTTCGCCGCCGCCTCCTACTGGGAGAACTGGCTGCTCGCGGGCAAGTCGGTGAACTACTCCGCGCAGAACGAGGCCGCGAGCCTCGTCCAGCACTACTGGTCGCTGTCGGTCGAGGAGCAGTTCTACCTGTTCTGGCCGCTGCTGCTGATCGGCTTCTTCAAGATCGGCAGGCGCCGCTGGGTGGTGCTCGGCGTCGCGATCCTCTTCGTGGTGTCGTTCGCGATGAGCGTCTACTACACGATCGCCTCGCCCAGCCAGGCGTACTTCATCACCCCGGTGCGGGTCTGGGAGTTCGCGATCGGCGCCGGTGTGGCGCTGGCGTCCATGAAGCTGGTGCTGCCCCGCGTGGCGGCGGAACTCGCGGCGTTCGCCGGCCTCGCCATGATCATCGCGACGGCGTTCCTCTACGACCACCACACGGCGTTTCCCGGCTACCTCGCGATGATCCCGGCGGCCGGCACCGGCCTGGTGATCATGTCCGGCCTGCGTCCCGGCAAGCAGTGGCACACAACGGTGACCGCGTCACGGCCCGTGCAGTTCATCGGCGGCATCAGCTACTCGCTGTACCTGTGGCACTGGCCGTTCCTGCTGCTCGCGCCGTTCGCGCTGAGCGGCCTGCTGGACAAGGGCAAGCTCGGCACGCCGTGGCTGCTGGGCCTGCTCGCGTTGTCGATGGTCGTCGCGTGGGTGTCGAAGGTGGTCGTCGAGGACCACGGCATGTCGTGGGGCCCGCTCACCCGCAGCCGCGGCCTGACGTTCTCGAGCATGATGATCGGCATCGCCGTCGTGACGATCATGGCCGGCGGACTTCAGTGGACCTACCACCGGCACGTCGCCCAGGCGGACCGGGACGTGGCCGCGGGCCTCGACGGTCCGTGCCACGGCGCCAACGCGATGATCGGCATCAACGGCTGCCCCACCCCGTTCGGTCCTGCCCGCGTGCCGGCGATGGGTCCGGCCAACGAGTACTGGCCGATCGCGCCGGAGTGCCGGCGCGTCCAGGACTACAAGGCGGAGGACAAGGACACCACGTCCGTCTGCGACTTCTCCGGTGGTGCCGCCGCGGCCGAGAAGGTCTGGCTCGTGGGCGACTCGCACGCCCAGCAGTGGCAGCCGCCGATCTTCGAGATCGCCCGCGAACGCAAGTGGCAGCTCAAAGTCAGCTTCCTCGGCGCGTGCCCGTTCGCGGACGTGCGGAACTCGTCGTTCCGCGGTGACAAGCACCCCGAGCAGGAAATCAAGCGCTGCGCGGACTGGACGAAGCGGATGACCGACGTGATCGCCGACGACAAGCCGTCGATGGTGCTGACGTCGTTCTACTCCCGCGAGGAACCGGCGGACGACAAGAGCGGCCGCAGCCAGACCGAGCAGTACCGCGCCGGCCTGGAACCGCGGTGGCGCAAGTGGACGGACGCGGGCGCCCGCGTGGTCGTGCTGGCCGATCCGCCGTACAACGGCAAGGTCCGCTCGCCCGACTGCGTGACCCTGAACGCGTCGAACCCGGAGGCCTGCGCGATTCCGCGCGCGGTGGCGCATCCGGCCGACCCGTTGACCGAGGTCGCCCGCAGCACGGGCAACACCGGGGTGTCCTTGGTCGACCTGTCCGAGTACTTCTGCGACGACAGGCAGTGCCACGCCGTGGTCGGGAACGTGGCGGTGTACTACGACTCCGACCACCTCAACAGCCAGTACACCCGCAGCCTGGTGCCGATGATCGAAAAGGCGCTGGCTAGCTCTCGCTGATCTTCAGCGCTCGCTCCCTGGTCAGGTCGCCTTCGAGTCTGTTGGTGACCTGACCTCGTTGCCAGAGCAGGGTTTGCGCGGCGGCCTGTGGCTCCTCGGTGTGCCACTGGCCGTCGCGGTCGATGTAGAAGAACACGTGCGGGTACGGGATCCAGATCCGGTCGTTGATCTGCTCGACGCCGTCCTGGTGGATCAGCTTGCCGATGGTGGAGCTGATCGTGCCGTCGAACTGGTCGAGCCGCAGGGTTCCGTAGTGCAGGGTGACGAACCGTCCTTCGTGGACGGTGATCTTGTCCGGCTCGCCGAGTTCGACAGGCAGGTGGATCTCGAACGGCATTTGTTCACGCGCTTGGTCGAGCGAGACCTCCTGGCTGGGCAACGGAGGCGCGACGCTCCGCGGTGCCTCGGTGCGGAACTCGACGCCGGCGAACTCCAGGAGGTTCTGCACGCCCGCCCGCACCGCCGGGGACACGGCGAAGGCGATCGCGAAGGCCGTCACCGCCGCCACCAGTGCGGTGAGCCAACGGTTTCCGCGTTTGGGCGCGTTGATCCGGGTCAGCACCTGGGCGGTGATGTCCGGCGGTTGCGGCACGTGGATCCGCCGGCCCAGGTCGAGGAGGGCGGCCTCGGTCGGTTCATCGGTCATGGGCCACCTCCTCCAGCATCGGGCGCAGCTTGGCGAGTGCCCTGGACAGCCGCGACTTCACGGTTCCCTTGGCCAGGCCGAGGGTCTGCGCGGTCTCGGCCTCGCTCAGCTCCAGCAGGTACCGGCACGTGACGACCTGGCGATCGTGCTCGGGCAGGCTCTGCACGGCCTTCAGGAGCTGGGCGCGGGAGTCGTCCACGAGCGTGCCGGGGTCGTCGTGGTCGACCGTCTCCGTGACGGTGGCGAGCCTGAGCTCCATCAGGTTGCGCCGCCGCCGGCCGCGGTGCAGGTTCTTGGTCTCGTTGGCGACGATCTTGAGCAGCCACGGCTTGAAGTCGGCTTCCGGCTTGAACGTGCCGAGCTTCCGGTACGCCTTCACGAACGCCTCCTGCACCACGTCACCGGCGTCCGCACCCGCCCCGAGCAGGTAGGCCGTCCGGTGCGCGAGCGCGGTGTACCGGGCGACCAGCTCGCCGTAGGCCGCCTGGTCGCCTGCGATCGCCCGTGCCACCGCTTCGTCCGTGATGCCCTTCCTACACCGGGAACCTCACTTCGGTTCCCGGTGTAGTCGCGTCATGAGAATTCTCGCCTTGACATGCGCTTTTCTGCTGATCGGCGCACCCAACGCACTCGCGGGCGGCTGGGCGGTCACGTACGTCGACCCGGTGCCGTCGATCCAGGCCTCGACCACCCACACCGTCGGCTACTGGGTGCTGCAACACGGCACGCACCCGTTCTCCGGCGACCTCGGCAAGACCGGCCTGCGGTTCCAGTCCGGGGCGGACTCGCGGCAGTTCGTCGGCGTGCCGCTCGGAGAACCCGCGCACTACGCCGTGACGTTCTCCTTGCCCAACGGCACCTACGAGGTGTTCGGCGTGCAGGGGATGTTCCAGGACCACCCGCTGGGCACGCTGACGGTGCCAGGCACGTTGCTGGTGAAACCGGTCGACCCGCAGATGGTCCAGGGAACGGTGGATGGCCCGTCGCCGTGGCAGGAGATCGCGCCGCCGCTGGCCAAGCCCGCGGTGTCCGCGTCACCCGCTCCGGCCGCTGTGACGGTGCCGGACGAGGCGCCGGGAAAGCCCTTGCCGTTGTGGATCATCGGCGCGGTGGTCGTCGGGGCGGCCGGGCTGTTCTTGCTGCTGCGCAAGCGGTTGCGGCCATTTGCCCGAAGGTGAGTGGTGAGGCGATCGGCGGAAACCGCCTCACCACCCTCAGAAGGGCATCCCGTGAGATGCCGAGGCTTTCGGGTGAACCACGGCTTAGGTCGGTGAACGGTGAACCACCGTTACGGCCCAACCACACGTTCACCCGGATGCCTACATCGGCATGTGCCTCGTGGGCGGCGGGGTCGGCTTGCTGATCATCTTCGTGACCGGGCCTTCCTTGCTCATGCCCTGCTGGTCGAGGAACTGCGAGAGCTGCCCCCGCACCTGGGCCAGCGACGGACGGCGGCCCGGTTCCGGGTCCATCGCCGCGAGCAGCAGACGGGCGTGCGCGCTCTTCTGCGGCAGCTTGGTGATCGGTTCGCCCTGGGCGGCGGCCATCAGCGAGGAGATCGGGTTCTCGCGGGAGCCGCGCGGCGGGTGGCCGGTCAGGGCGTAGGAGACCGTGGCCGCGAGCTGCCAGGAGTCGGACGCCGGCGAGGCCGTCTCGCCGCGGGCCGTTTCCGGGGCGAGGAAGTCCGGGGTGCCGACCATCATTCCGGTGGCGGTCAGCGTGCTGTCGCCCTTGGAGCGGGCGATGCCGAAGTCGATCAGGTGCGCGGTGCCCTGGTTGTCCACGATCACGTTCGACGGCTTCACGTCGCGGTGTAAAACGCCGCGGTCGTGGGCCGCTGCCAGCGCGTCGGCCATGTTCAGCCAGAGGCGGGCGGCGAGCTTGTCGTCGATCAGGCCGTTCTTCAGCACCGTCTCGGACAGCGAGGCGCCCTCGATGTACTCCATCACCAGGGCCAGGCCGTCCGGGTCCTGCACGATGTCGAACACCCGCACGCAGTTCGGGTGCCGGACCGCGGCGAGCGCGCGGGCCTCGCGGAGCATGCGCGCCTCGGTCTCGTTGTCCGGGGCGTGCGCGAGCTTCACCGCGACCGTGCGGTCGAGCTGTTCGTCGACGGCCAGCCAGACCGTGCCGAAGCCGCCGGAACCGAGCTGGCGGACGCGGCGGAACCGGCCGTTGCCGGGGTTCCAGACCTTGCCCGACTTCTGCACGGGCGCGGGCGACTCGGCGTTGGCCGCGCCCGGACCGAACGGCAGCGGGCCCGGCGTGTCCGCGAGCACGGCCGGGGTGGACGGCTGCGGGGGCCCCGGCTGGGGCAACACCTCGGCGACGCGGGTCGGCGGGTACTGGCGCGGCGGCTGGTTCTGGGGCGGCTGCTGCGGCTGCGTGACCGGGCGCATCGGCCGGTTCATCGGGGCCGGCTGGTACTTCGGCACCTGCGCCGGCTGGTACGGCGGCGGGTTCTGGGGCGAACCGTGCGGCGGCGGCCGGTGCGCCGAGGCGTCCATCGGCTTGGTCGGCGCCTTCTTCTGAGCGGGCTGACCAGCAGGAAGCTGGTTGTTCTGGGGCTGCGGCGTGCGCGCCACCGGCTGCGGTGGCGGCGAGTTCTGCGAGTTCCGGTCAGCGGACCGGTCGCGGCCGGGGCGGTTCAGCATGGCGGTAGTCAACCCGAAAATCCGCACGACGATTGAGCCGATTACCGCAATTGGCAGAAACCCGAGGAGCACATGGCCCACAAGTGTCACGGGGAATGCCGACGTCGTCACCAGCAGTACCAGGAACATGGGCCAGAACACCCGGCGCGGCCAGTTCGGCCCGAGACGAAACGCCGAGCCCGACTGAAGCATCACGAACAGCAGGCACAGCAGCGCGAGCACGACGGTGATGACGGCGGCGACCAGGAACACGGGCTCCGCCATCGGCCGCTGGGCCACGCCGACGATCGACGGCGCCCCGTCGACCAGGTAGCTGCCCTGCGAGAACGTGCCGAAGCAGGTGTTCTCGTCGAGCGACGCGGACCCGTCGATGGAACGCTTGGCCAGCCCCTGCACGGTCCCGCGCATGATGAGCCACGGCAGCACCAGACAGCTGGCGACGCCGAGCACGGTGAAGATGGCACCGGTCACGGGGCCGTAGGAGTTGCCCACGACCCGGCGCACGGCGATGGACAGCAGCGCACCAACAGTCGGGAACAACCCGAGCACCGCACCGAGCGCCGTGGTGGTCCACACCCAGTCACCGGGGCAGACACTCGCACCCACGAAGCCGTGCAGCCACGTGAGCAAGGACTCAGCGAGCCCCACGACTCACACCACCCCTTCCGAGATCACCCCCAGCCTAGGCGACCTGTCAGCGTACGGTGCGTGATTGGTCTGCGGTTGATGCCACAGCAACCCTTTCCTTGATCACCGCGTTGTACCTCCGCCCAGCACGCGTTGGGCCTCTTGGCTCTTACACGTTGCGATGGACGGCTCCGTTGACCGATGTCGCTCTAAGTGCACGATTCGTTATCGAACGCAGCACTGATGGACACCTGGCAAACGGGTGGAAGAAACGGCATCAGCCGTTGTGAACCCGGTGATCGGAGTGGGTGCGGGAACTGCCCTTGCCCGCTGAAGCGCTGGAATTCCGCACGGCCGGATCGGGCGCCACAGGCAGGTCACCGAGGCCCGCGACGAACTCGACGGTCCACCGGTGCCGCGCGGCCGGGTCGCGCTCCGTGAAGGAGTCACCGAAGCCGTAGGTGGCGACGCGGGTGTTCTGCTGGTCGTACATCTCGGCGGTGATCTGCGAGCCGACCTGGCCCTTCTCGCCGGGCGCGCATTCCAGTTCCAGACGGGTGCGGATCCACTGCGGCTCGGTGGCCGGGTCCGCTTCGAGCTCCTCGGAGATCGCGGTGCAGGACGTGCCGTGGGCACGGACGATCAGGGCGGCCCGGAAGACGACGAGCTCACCGGCCGTGCAGCCGGTGAGAACGCGTGCTTCTACAGCTGTCTCCGTGCTGGAGACGACAGGTCGGGCGGCCGTACACCTGGCGGCAGGGGCTTCGGTCGACGCCGCTGCACCACTGGAGGTGCCGGCCACGAGTAATAACGCGGCGACCACAGATCTCATGAGAGAAAACTATTTGTGGACGCCGCGTTCTTCACCGAACTTCACCCCATAGATGGGTGAGTGCGAAACACGTTGTACGCCAGGCCGTCGCGGCGGATGTCGGTGTTGGCGGAGATCAGATCACCGAGGGTGCGGCGGTAGTCGATGCCGTACCGCGCTTTGATCGAGCGCAGGGCCGGGTCGTTGGCGTGGAAGAAGCGGTCGCCGTCGCGCAACGCCTCGAACTGCTTCTTCCAGATGGCCTGCTGGAGCTCGCCGAACTCGCTGCCGGGCAGCCTCGGCTCGGCCATCATGCCGACGATCGCGTCCAGGCCGTTCAGGTCTCCGTAGATGGCCTTCATCCGCGCGGCGACCGTGGTGCGGCGCTGACCTGGGGCGATCCAGTCGAGGCTGTCCGGGTCGTCGATCTCGGCGCCGGGCGTGAGCTCGGGGTCTGCGGGGAACGACTCGGTGGCCTCGCCGGAGATCGCCTGGAACGACGGCTTGGGCGCGAGGCCGTACGCGCGGCGCACGTCGTTGTACGAGGCGATGCCGTGGTCACGGCCGCGTTGCACGTCCAGCGCGGCGACGTCGATCACCGCGGTGAGGCAGCGCGGCTGGCAGCCGGGGATGACGAAGATGATGCTGCGCAACGTGTTCTCGTCGATCAGTTCGTCGTTGAGGCCCTCGTCCTGCCGCCCGAAGCTCTGCAGCAACGGACCGAGCTGCACGTCGTCGACGAGGTCGGGGTTGAACGGCAGCAGCTGCGGCGGCACCTTCACCTCAGCCTTGGGGCCGGTGATCGTCACGGTGAAACCCTTGTCGCGCAACGTCTTCAGCTGCGCCTCCGAGTAGCGGCCCGCCTCGGTGACGACCGAGAGGTCGCCGCGCACCATGCTGTGCGACCGGTAGCCGACGGTCGCGAACTCGTTCGCCAGACTCGTCCGCACGGCCGGGTTGTAGCCGCGGTAGGGAGTGAGCCGCACGCCCATCGCCGGCAGGAACTCCTGATAGGTGATCCACTGCTGTTCGGCGCTCACGACCTTGCGCGCGATCTGGAACTTCTCCTCGTCGGAGAGATGCGCGGGAAGCCGGTCCACGATCCTGTTGTGCTCACGGGCGAACAGCGTCTGCACGGCGGTGATGGTGCCGTTCTCCATGCCGCGCATGTCCCCGGTGACCACGCCGGGGCCACTGGTGATCGCACCGAACGGACCGGTCATCGGCGGTGCGGTCTCGGCGTTGCCCCGTGCGTCCCGGCGCGGCAGGAGGTTGTTGGGCAGCAGCAGCTTCGCGCCGTCGCGCAGCCAGTCGAGCCGCTCCTGGCTGCCGCCGTAGACCGCCCAGCCGTCGAGGTAGGAACTGACGATGTTCTTCTGCTCGCGCGGGCTCGACCCCGGCACCTCCCCGCTGCGCCGCATGGGCGTGGACAGCAGGTCGTTGCGCACGGTCTCCAGCGGCGCCTCGTTGTCCCACGGGATCGAGGCGTCGACGGCGGTGTCCTCGCGCAGCCCGAAGGTGTGGTCGACGAACTGGGCCCACACCTGCGCCCACTGGCTGACGTGCCGCTCGGTGAGGTACCGCTGCCCGCCCTCGGCGAAGATCCGGTTGCTGACGTACCGCGCGTTCGGCCCGTCCGCCGGCTGCCCCGCGCCGTCCGCGTACCTGGTGGGAGCGAACCGGGCGTACCCCTCGCCGACGGTCCCCCACTCGGGATGGGCGCGGTTGTTGCCGCGCCCGTCGAGACTCTGCACCTCGAAGAACGGGGACTCCGCGTGCGCGATGCCGCCCCCGAGGAACGCCCCGATCGCCACCAACGCCGCTGCCTTGCGCAAGACCTGCATGGGCTGATGATGGCGACGGGCGCCGTGACCGAGCGTGTCCAGTTCTTCACCGCGTGACAGATCCAGGCCACGCAACTGGGAATTCCCCTGGACTTACCGCCTTTGCCGGGCTCCAGGTCCCGTCCGGTTCCTGGCAGGGACCTGTCAGTGGTCGTGCTGGTCGTGCTCGGGAGCGAACGGCTGGTAGAGGTAGAACATCGTCACCGGCTCGTCGCCCGCGATCGTCTCGTGGTCGACGCCCGGCGGCACGAACGCGTACGAACCCGCCGTCGCCTCCACGCCACCGATGCTCACCGTGCCGTCGATGACCCACGTGTGCTGCGTCGCCGACGGGTGGTTGTGGCCGACGTCGCGCGCGCCGGGTGCCATCTGGATGAGACCGACGATCGTGTCGCCGTTGGGCGACTTCCACAGCAGCTTGTTCTGCAACCGTTCGTCGCCGTGCAGCGGGAACGACTTCAACTGGGCAAGGGCCTCAGCGGACAGGACCGTCACTTTGTCCTGCGGCGCGTCGCTCATGGGGAACAGCCTTTCGGGAGCCGAACGAGCTTACGGCCCTTATATAGACGAAAGGACCGCCCACATTACGGTGAACGGCCCTTTCCGCTCAGCTCAGCTGCACTTCGCGGCACCGTTGAAGAGCAGGAACGTCTCCAGCTTCCCGTCGGTGAAGTAGAAGTTCAGCGCGACGCCCTGCTGATCGGGCACCGGCACCTCGAAGGTCTTGCCGGCTTCCTTGTCCACCGCGTTCGGGTACGCGGCCTTGAACTGCTCGACCGTGGCACCCTTGCCGATCTTCTTGGCCGTCGTGGCGCCCGGCGGCGGCACGATCATCCGGATCTTGTCGCCGGCGAACATGACGCCACCGTTGGCCTCACGCGCCTCGGCCCGTTCGGCGATGCGCTTCGTGGACTCCGCGATGAGCTCGGTCGCCTTGGCCGAGGCCTCCGCCGACGCCGCGAGCTTCTCCGCGTGGGCGGCGTAGTCCGCGGCACCCGCGTTCGCTCCCGGTGCGGGTCCGACCGCCGCCTCCGCGGCGTCCGCGGCCTTCTGCGCGGCCTCGTACTTCAGCTCGAACTCCGCGTCGTCCGCGAGCTTCTTCGCGTCCGGCGCAGGCCCGTTCTGGTACCGGTAGTCCTCGCAGGTGCCGGTCTTGCCCGCGCCGGTGGCGGCGAGCTCACCGGTGGCGAGTGCGTCCTTTTTGGACATCTCGGGCTTCAGCTTGCCGAAGCCCGTGACGTCGAAGTGCTTCTCCTGCGACGCCGGCTGCTGGTCCCCCGACCCCGAGCCCGGCTCCGGCGTGCAACTGACAGCGGTGAGTGCCAGTGCCGCGACGAACGCGGCTTTCAATCCCCCATGGATGTTCACGCGGCACAAGATATCGGGCGTCACGACATTGTCCGAACACGTTTCAGGAAGTCTCGGGCACCTGTCATCCACCGAACTCGTTGGAGGAATGGAGGATCGGAACACTGGGACGATGCCCTCCGCCGCGCGCCGCATGCCACGTCAGCGCCAGCGTGAACGGGTCGGGCCACATGGATTCGCCGCTCTCAACGCGGCCGAACGCAGTCAGTGCATTGTGGACTTGGAGGCCACCACACGAGAACCCCGACCTATTGGTCAACCTACGGGGGTCCGGGGGCTTGCCCCCGGCGTGGGGCCTGGGGGCTCGGCCCCCAGAAAACACCGAGGGCCGAGAAGATCTGCGCTTTTTGCAGATACTTCTCGGCCCTCGGAACGAGTGGAGCTGAGGGGAATCGAACCCCTGACCTTCTCGATGCGAACGAGACGCGCTACCAACTGTGCTACAGCCCCTTGCGGTGTTACGAGAGAACTATAGCAGTCCCAGAAGGGGTGTTTCACCACCCCCTCCTATGCCCCGACAGCACCTCGGTACCGCAGCGACTCCAGTCCCTCTAACTCGACGAAGACCGGGTCCTCGTCATCGGAGTCGACCGGGATGGTGCCCGGACGCACGTGGTGTTCGAAGCGCGGCAACGGCGGCAGCGCCGGCCTGTCGTCGACGACCTCGACCTTGGTGGTCTCGGATTCGTCGGCGGCGGCCTGCTGCGGGATCTCGGCGACGGCAGGGGTCTCCTGCTGCTGCGGGCCCGTCGCACGGCGGCGACGCACCTGCTGCAGGCGGGCGAGACGGCGTGCGCGGATCTCCTCTTCGATCCGCACCTGCCGGCGCAGGTAGGTCAGGTAGCCCACGATCACCAGGTCGAGCGCGGCGTGGCCGTACCAGAGCTTCGCGTAGAACACTCCGGCGACGATTCCCGTCGCCACGGCGGCGATCAGCAGGAACGCGATCACTCTGCGGCGGAACGCGTACTTGGCCTGCGCCACCAGGACGGCGGCTTCCGGGTCGTAGCCACCACGGCCGCGCCGGAAGGGGCGTTCGACGTACTCCTCCTCGTCGAAGTAGTCGTCGTCGATGTCGTGGATGTCGTCGTACTCGGCGTCTGGCATGGCGTCGTACTCCTCCCCCACGCTGCGCGCACTCTCCTGGCGCTTGCGGGCCATCATGGGGACGAGGACCACGAGCCAGGCGACGACCAGCGCAATGATGATCAGCGAACTCGGCATTCCCCGTTCACCTCCCCCGGCCCACGCGTGGTGCTGCCAACCACGTTAGTCACAACAGTCACACCTGTGTCGGAGGCACGCCGACCTCGGTGCGTACCAAAGTGTGGTGTATCACCCACTTTTGGGTGAAGTGATTAGGGCAAACGGAAGCAAACGTCAGGGAAGACGGGCCCCTCCGCGTGCGACCAAACGGCGCACTAGGCCATCAGAGACCTCTTCGGACGTGAGGGCGAAGCAGAGGTGGTCGCGCCACTGTCCGGCAACGTCCAGATAACGCTTGAAGAGGCCTTCCTCGCGATATCCGGACTTCGTGAGCACGCGGATCGAGGCGCCGTTCTCGGGACGGACGGTGGCTTCGAGCCGGTGCAGACCAGCGTCGCGGAAAGCGTGGTCCGTGAGCAACGCCACCGCCGCCGTTGCGACGCCGCCGCCCGCCCGATCAGCGGCTACCCAATAGCCGATCCACGCCGACAGCAGCGAGCCGCGCACGATGTTGCCGATGGTGATCTGACCGGCGACCTCGCCGTCCACGAGGATCATGAACGGCAGCGTGGAGCCGCGCCTGGCCATGCCGCGCAACGACGACCACTGCGCCGGCCAGGACAGCGTCGCGTTGCGCTCGTCCCAGCCCTCCTGCGCCGTGGGTTCCCACTGCTCGAGGTAGGCGCGGTCGCGGATGCGCAGCTTCGACCACGTGCTGCCGTCGAAGAGCCGGGGCCCGCGCAGCTCAACGGTTCCGGCGCGCACCTGAAGAGGCCCCAGCCGGACGGGCCAGCCGGGGTGTCTGCCCAGATCGGCGAAAACGCTCATCCACGCTGCGCAAGGAAGCTGACCAGCACCTCTTCACCGACGGAGACCTCGGTGACGTCCTCGTCGACCATGATCAGGCAGTTGGCCTCCGCCAGTGACGCGAGCAGGTGCGACCCGGACGTGCCGAGCGGCTGCACCAGGTACTCGCCGTTGTCCGCGTCGCGCAGCAGCTGGCCACGCAGGAAGCCCCGGCGGCCCTTCGTCGACTGCAGCGGCGACAGCAGGCGTGCGCTGACGGCGCGGCGGTACGGGTTCTTCTTGCCCAGTGCGGCCCTGATCAGGGGCCTGACCAGCACCTCGAACACCACGAGCGCGCTCATCGGGTTCGCGGGCAGCAGGAACGTCGGCACGGCGTCCGGGCCGAGCCGGCCGAAGCCCTGCGCGGAGCCGGGGTGCATGCCGACGCGGGTCACGTCCATGTCGCCGAGGTCGGTGATCGCGGCCCTGACCTCGTCGCCGATCGTGCCGCCCACGCCACCGGCGATGACGACGATCTCGGAGAGCAGCAGCCGGCCCTCGATCACCTCGCGCAGCCGGCGCGGGTCGGCGGACATGATGCCGACCCGGCTGACCTCGGCGCCCGCGTCGCGCGCGGCGGCGGCCAGCGCGTACGAGTTCACGTCGTAGACCTGGCCCTGACCGGGCGTGCGGTCGACGTCGACGAGCTCCTCGCCGAGCGAGATGACGGACACGCGCGGACGGGGGTGCACGAGCACCTTGTTGCGTCCGACAGCGGCCAGAAGACCCACCTGAGCAGCACCGATGGACGCGCCGCGGCGCACGGCGACGTCACCGGTCTGCACGTCCTCGCCGGTGCGGCGGACGAACCCGGCGGACGGCACGCTGCGGTTGACCGTCACCTTGGCCTGGTGGCCGTCGGTGTAGCCGAGCGGCACGACCGCGTCGGCCAGCGTCGGCAGCGGCGCGCCCGTCGCGATCCGCACCGCCTGGCCGGGCTGCAGCCGCCGCGGCTGCCGGGAGCCGGCCGGGATCTCGCCCACGACCGGCAGCTGCACCGGACTCGCGTTCGCACCGGACACGTCGACGCTGCGCACCGCGTAGCCGTCCACGGCGGCCTGGTCGAAGCCGGGCAACGCGCGCTCCGCGATGACCTCCTCGGCGCAGAGCAGGCCCTGCGACTCGGAGATCGCCACGCGCACGGGTGCGGGCCGCACCGCGGCCGCGATCACCCGAGCGAGCTGCTCGTCAACTGACCTCATGTGATTGGTCCTCGCGCTCAGGAGTTGTCGAGGCGTTCCCGCAACCACTCACGCAGATCGGGTCCGTACTCAGGGGTCTTGAGTGCGAAGTCAACCGCAGCCCGCAGGAATCCGGCGGGATTGCCGAGATCGTGTCGCCCGCCGCGGTGGACCACGACGTGCACCGGGTGACCCTCGTTGATCAGCAGCGCGATGGCATCCGTGAGCTGCAGCTCGCCGCCCGCGCCGGGCGTGATGCGCTTGAGCGCGTCGAAGATCGCCCGGTCGAGGAGGTACCGGCCGGCCGCGGCGAACGTCGACGGCGCGTCCTCCGGCTTCGGCTTCTCGACCATGCCGACGACCTGCTTGACGTCGTCGTCGCCGGTGTCGCGGACGTCGAACACGCCGTACGCGGAGATCTGCTCGCGCGGGATGTCGAACGCCAGCAGGACGCTGCCGCCCTTCTCCTCGCGGACCTTCGCCATCCGCTTGAGGGCGTCGGTGGGCAGGATGATGTCGTCGGGCAGCAGCACCGCGACGGCCTCGTCCTCGCCGGTCAGGTTGCCCTCGGCACAACCGACGGCGTGGCCCAGCCCGAGCGCCTGCTCCTGGATCGCCGTCTCGGCCTTGATCAGCTTCGGGGCGCGCTGGATCTTCTCGACGAGGTCGGTCTTGCCCTTGTCGGTCAGCGACTGCTCGAGTTCGGGGTTCGCGTCGAAGTAGTTCGCGACCGACGCCTTGGTCGGCGACGTCACGATGACCAGCTTCGTCGCGCCGGCCTCCGCCGCCTCGCGCGCCACGTACTCGATGGCGGGGGTGTCGACCAGGGGCAGCAGTTCCTTCGGCACGGCTTTGGTCGTGGGGAGGAAACGGGTGCCCAGACCGGCCGCGGGCACGATAGCGGTGTGGAAGGCGCTGCTCATGGGCAGCGATGCTAACGACATACCGGGGGATACCCACCATGACGTCCGATCTTCGTGACCGGAAGGCCACTCTGCGTTCACGGTTGCTGGCTGCACGGCGTTCGCTGTCCGCTGAAGTTCGCACTCTTGAAGCTGCCGCGTTGGCCGCACACGTCGCCGCGTTGGACGTTGCGCCTGATCAGACGGTGTGCGCTTTTCTGCCGGTCGGATCGGAGCCCGGCGACGCCTCGTGGCTGGACGGGCTGCGCTGCCGGGTGCTGCTACCGATCGTGACGGGCGACTCGCCGCTCGACTGGGCCGTGCACACCGGTCCGTCCGGACTCGCCCCCGCCGGGTTCAAGCTGCTGGAGCCCACCGGTCCCCGGCTCGGTGCCTCGGCGATCGCTGGAGCCTCGCTGGTGCTCGTGCCCGCTCTCGCCGTGTCGGTGGACGGGGTGCGGATCGGGAAGGGGCAGGGGCACTACGATCGCTCGTTGCCGCTGGTCAAGGCCCCGCTGATCGGCGTCGTGCGCGACTCGGAGGTGCTTTCCGACGTGCCTGGAGAGCCTCACGACGTGCGGATGAACGGCGTGTTGACCCCCTCGGTGGGTCTGCGATGGCTGTGACTTTGACCTGGGGTGTTTGCGCTCCGGGAAGGTCCTGAGCGAAAATCGTGTTGGCACTCACAAAGGTCGAGTGCCAGAGCTAGGAGCAGACCCAGTGCCTACGTACCAGTACGCCTGCACCGCGTGTGAGCACCGGTTCGAGGCTGTGCAGTCGTTCAGCGACTCCTCCCTCACCGAGTGCCCCGAGTGCTCGGGCAAGCTGCGCAAGCTCTTCGGCGCCGTCGGCGTCGTCTTCAAGGGCAGCGGTTTCTACCGCACGGACAGCCGTTCGGGCTCGTCGAAGAGCACGTCGTCGACGTCCTCCTCCTCGACGGAGACGAAGTCCTCGAAGCCCGCGGAGACGAAGTCCTCTTCGGACTCGAAGTCCTCGACGAGCGCTCCGGCGGCCGCCGCGTCCTGAAGATCGCGAGTTGTCCACAACTTGCGACTGACCCCACTTCGACTGCCTCCGACCGTCCTACGGTCGGAGGCATGACCCTTTCCACGACCGTTTCGGACCGGCTCCGCTCGCTGGCGCGCCGCCGCCCGTCCGCCGCGTGGCGCCGCTTCCTGGCCCTCGGGCTGGCGCTGCTGGCCGTGTCGACGTTCTTCTGGCCGGACGTGGGCCATCCCGCCGTGGTCGCCTCCCGCGACCTGCCGGCGGGAGAGCCGCTCACCGCCGCCGACGTCCGGGTCATGTCCCTCGCCACGCCGCTGCCGGGCTCGTTCCCGGCTTCCGACGCCGTGGTGGGCCGCGCGTTGTCGTCACCGGCGCGGGCAGGCGTCCCGCTGACCGACTTCGATCTCGCCGACGCCGCCGATGATCAAGCCTCGGTGGCCGTCCGGGTGGCTGACCAGGGCCTCGCCGCCGTGGTGCGGCCGGGTGGCCGGGTCGACGTGGTGTCGGCTTCGGGCGAGGTGCTCGCGGAGAACGCGGCGGTGCGGGAGACGCGCGGCGAAGTCGTCGTCCTGACGTTGCCGAGACTTAATGCAACTCGTGTGGCCGCGATGTCACTGGATCATGCATTAGCCGTTACTCTCCGCTGATGCTGAAGGGTTTCAAAGACTTTTTGATGCGCGGAAACGTCGTCGACCTGGCCGTGGCCGTGGTCATCGGCACGGCCTTCACCGCGATCGTCACCGCGTTCACCACGAGCCTCATCAAGCCGCTCATCGCCTCGCTCGGCAGCGCCGAGACCGCAGGCCTCGGCATCCAACTCCGCGACGGCAAGCCCGACACCTACGTCGACTTCAGCACCGTCATCAACGCCGCGATCAACTTCGTGATCGTGGCCGCTGTCGTCTACTTCGTCCTGGTGCTGCCGATCCAGAAGATCCAGGAGCGCCGCAAGAGGGGCGAGGAGGCCGGCCCGTCCGAGCCGACGAACGTCGAGCTGCTCATCGAGATCCGCGACCTGCTCGCGGCCCAGCAGAACACCCAGCCCCAGACCCCGGCGCCGGACCGCCGCGGTCCCGCGATCTGATCCCCCACCCGTCCCCCGCCGAGACGAAGCGCACCGCTCCCCGCGGCCGCGCTTTGTCCTGGCCGTTCGCACGCGTTCCGCGAGACTGACCGGCTGAGGTAGCTGATCTGCCCGCATCCGTTGGGCGGCAGCCGCTACGCGTGTCTCGACCGCACGCCGCTTGAGCACGCGGGATCGTCACCCGCCAGCCGGGCCGTGCACATCACCTGGGAACTCTCACGCCTGGCACGTCGTGCCGGCTTCGCCGAGCCGTCAGCCTTCAGCGCGAAGTCACCACGGTCATCGGCTACGGCCTGCCACACCCGCTCAAGAACGCGGACCCGCGCCATCGCGGTCAGCCACCTCAGCCGCACGCTGCCCGGCCTCACCGGCCCTTCAGGGCCCAGGCGTCAGCCGCCGTGGTGCGGCGGCCTGTTCTCGCGGTACCAGGACTCGCGGTCATCCCCGGAGGTCCCGCCACCGCGCTCGTCCGACGTCGTCTCCGGGAGCACGTCGCCGAACACCTCGGCCAACCGACGACGGCGCGCTACGGCGTCGTCGTCGGCCGGCGTCGGCTTCTCACTCTTCGTCAAGACCGCTCAGCTGCTCGATCACGTAGGGCACCAGTGCCGACAGCGTCGCCATGCCGTCGCGGACCGCGGAGCGCGAGCCCGCGAGGTTCACGACGAGCGTGCTGCCGGAGACGCCGACGAGGCCACGCGAGATGCCCGCGTCGACCGCGCCCGCGGCGAGGCCGGAGGCGCGGAGTGCCTCGGCGATGCCGTGGATCGGGCGGTCGAGCACGCCCTGCGTGGCGTCGGGGGTGACGTCGCGCGGGGACACGCCTGTGCCGCCCACGGTGACCACGAGGTCGACGCCACCGATGACGGCCGTGTTGAGGGCGGCCCGGATGTCGACCACCTCACCCTCGACCGCGACGGTGCCGTCGACGATGAAGCCCGCTTCTTCGAGCAGTTCGGTGACAAGAGGTCCGGAGTTGTCGTCCTGCTCACCGTGCGCCACCCGGTCGTCCACGATCACGACCAAAGCGCGGCCAAGGCGCTGCGCGCTGCGTTCCATACCGATCACCGTAGCGGGAGTCGGACTTCGAAGCGGCAGCCAGGACCGTGGTTCTGGGCGCCAATTCTCCCGTGGTGCGCGTCGACGAGCCCACGCGCGATGGAAAGCCCCAGTCCGGCGCCGGTCGGGTTGCGCGCGGCGCTTCCCCGGAATCCCACGTCGAACACCTGTGGCAGCACGTCATCGGGTATGCCGCCGCACGCGTCGTCCACCCGCACCACGGCTTCGGGTCCGTCCACATCGACCTGAACGGACACCACGCCACCTTCCGGCGTGTGCCGAATGGCGTTGGACACAAGGTTGCGCACGACACGCATCAGTTCCGGATCTGAGCCCCGCACGACCGGCCACTCGCGAGCGTCCGCACGCAACTCCACGCCCTTGCGCGCCGCCACGGGCCGGGACGCGGCCACCACGTCGCTGACCACGTCGGCCAGCCGGACGTCGTGCATCGTCAGGTTCAACGCGCCGGCGGTGATGCGCGAGAGCTGGAACAGGTCGTCCACCAGCTTCGTCAGGTGGTCGGCCTCCAGCGCGATCTGCTTGGCGTAGACGGCGACCTCACCCGGCTCGGAGACGACGCCGTCCTCCAGCGCCTCCGTCATCGCCCGGATCCCGGCCAACGGCGTCCGCAGGTCGTGACTGATCCACGCCACCAGCTGCCGCCGCGCCGCCTCCGCCTCGCGCTCCCACATGGTCCGGCGCGCGATCGCCCGGCCCAGCATGATCGAGAACGGCACGGTGACCACGGCGACCACCGCACACGCCATGAGAGCGGCGCTGAGCATCGGCGTGAACATGAACCCGCTGACCACGAGCACCCCGGCGATGGTCGCCACCACCGGCACGATGACCATGACGGTCATCGCGGTGGTCAGCGACACGCGGCTCAGTCGGTCGAACACGGGTCATACCTGTAGCCGACGCCCCACACGGTGCTCAGCCGCTTGGGCTTCGCCGGGTCCTCCTCGATCTTCTCCCGCAACCGTCGCACGTGGACGGTCACGGTCGACTGGTCGCCGAACTGCCAGCCCCACACCCGCTCCAGCAGCTCGGCCCGCCCGAACGCCTTGCCCGCGTTGCCGATGAAGAACGCCAGCAGGTCGAACTCGCGGGTCGTCAGCTGCAACGGCCGCCCGTCCACCGTCGCGGTGTGCGCGGCGACGTCCAGCACGAGGTTCCCGTCCCGCACCACCCGCGGCTCGTAGGCCTTGCCTGCCCGCCGCAACACCGACGAGACGCGCAACGCCAGCTCACGAGGGCTGAAGGGCTTCGTGACGTAGTCGTCCGCGCCGATCTGCAGCCCGGCGATGCGATCTTCTTCCTCGCCCAGCGCCGTCAGCATGACCACCGGCGTGCTGCCGCGATCCCGGATCCGCCGGCACACCTCGAGCCCGTCGATGCCGGGCAACATCAGGTCCAGGACCACGATGTCCGGCTCGTGCGTGGCCATCAGCCGCAGCGCCTGCTCACCATCACCGGCGAGTTCGACCTCGTACCCGGCGTGTTCGAGGTAGCGGCGCACGACATCGCGCACCGTCGTGTCGTCGTCGACGACCAGCACCCGTTCCACCACGTCACCACGCTAAGCCACGAAAGCCCGGCAGGCCCGCAAGCGTCACAAGGCCGTAAGAAGGCGAAACAAAGAGGCCGCAGCCGCGCACGGGGCAGGTGCGCACGGCCACGACCTCTCCGGGGTCGTCACGTCCGGCTTCTGGCGGGCGGCGGATGCCAGAAGCCGGACGTCCCCCGACCTATCCCACCTCGACGCCGTCGAGGGTGGCTTCGACCGTCCTGTTGTCGGACAGCGTGATCGTGACCTTGTCGCCGGGAGCCTTGGACCGCACGGCGGCGACCAGCGTGTCCGACTCGTCGATGCGGCGGTCACCGAACTTGGTGATCACGTCACCGGCCTTGAGCCCGGCCTTCTCGGCCGCGCCGCCGCCGGTGATCTCGGAGATCTTGGCGCCCTGCTCGGTCGACTCGACCTTCACGCCGAGCACGGTCTGCTTGGGCTTGCCGCTCTTCACGATCTCGTCGATCGTGCGGCGCGCCTGGTCCATCGGGATCGCGAAGCCGATGCCCACGGAACCGGCCTGGCCCTGCCCCTGGCTGGGGCTGTAGATCGCGGAGTTGATGCCGACGACCTGGCCCTGCATGTTCACCAGCGGGCCGCCGGAGTTGCCGGGGTTGATCGCGGCGTCGGTCTGGATGGCGTTCAGGACGGTCGCCTGCGAGTTGCGGTCGCCGCCGGCCGAGACCGGGCGGTTCACCGAGCTGACGATGCCGGAGGTGACGGTGCCGGACAGTTCGAACGGCGAGCCGATCGCGACGACGGCCTGGCCGGTCTTCATGTCGCCGGAGTTGCCGAGCTGCACGACCGGCAGGTTCGAGACGCCGTCCGCCTGGATGACGGCGATGTCGGAGCTCGGGTCGCGGCCGAGGATCTTGGCGGTGGCGGTCTTGCCGTCGTGGAAGACGACCTTGATGTCGCCGCCGG
Source organism: Lentzea sp. NPDC092896 (assembly GCF_044754905.1). Lineage (NCBI taxonomy): Bacteria > Bacillati > Actinomycetota > Actinomycetes > Pseudonocardiales > Pseudonocardiaceae > Lentzea > Lentzea sp. NPDC092896. The sequence continues at coordinate 92,347 of NZ_JBIVPX010000006.1, read as the reverse complement.
CGGCAGCGCCCTCGATGACGTGGTTGTTCGTCACGATCTGGCCGTTGCCGGAGATGATGAAGCCCGAGCCCTCGCCGGCGCCGGAGCGCGTCGTCACCTGGATCTGCACCACGGACGGCAGCAGCTTGTTCGCCACGTCCTCGACCGAGCCCGCGGGGGCGTTCGAGGCCTGCGAGGCAGGGCGGGGCGAGTCGAGGGAGCTCACGGACGACGAGTCGTTCGCGAAGGTGTAGCCCAGGTAGCCGCCGAGACCGCCGGAGAGGCCGCCGACGATCAGCACGAGGGCGGCGACACCGGCCACGACCTTTCCGCGGCCCTTGGAGCGCGGTGCGGCGGGCGGTGGCTGGAAGCCGGGCGGGAGGTAGTACTGACCCGTCGGCGGCCCCTGCGGCCCCGCGAAGGGGCCGGAGGGGGGTCCCGCGGGCTGTTCCGCGCCGAACTGCGCGGTCGTGGCGCCGAGGCCGAGCGGGTGAGGTTGGCCGGACCCTGATGGAGGAAGCTGCTGGCCGGGTCCGGGCCCGCCGAGCTGCGTCTGACCCGCGTCAGGTGCGGACACCTGCGGCTGGGCCGAAGAGAATGAGGCGGGCACATCGCCCAAACCGGCAGGAACGTGATTTGCCCCAGCCTGGCCGGATCCCCCCTGCAAAGGATCCGGCTGGCCGGGTTCCGGCAGCGACGGGCCCTGCACCCGCGCGCCGGAGTCTGTCTGACCGGCGCTCGGCGGCACGGAGGTGGGCTCTTCCGGCTTCGGCGCTGGCTGGTTGCTCTCGGTCATGGGCATAGTCTCTCGGCTCGTCCTGAGAGAACCCTTAGACCAGCCTGGGAGCTAGTTGTGTGTTCCCCGGAGGCGTTCCGCGATCTGTTCCGGGGTCACGTCGTTGATCCACACGGCCTCACCGGACTCCGAGCCGGCGAGGTACTTGAGCTTGTCCTTCGTCCTGAGCACCGAGAAGACCTGCAGGTGCAGCCACATCTCGTCGCGGCCGACGTTGACCGGTGCCTGGTGCCAGGCCGCGATGTAGGGAAGCGGGCGGTCGTACAGCGCGTCCAGGCGGTGCAGCACCTTCAGGTAGAGCGACGCGAAGTCGTCACGCTCCACTGAGGACAGTGCGGCGATGTCGGGCACCTGACGACGGGGCGCCAGCACGACCTCGACGGGCCAGCGGGCGGCGGCGGGCACGAAGGCCACCCAGTGCGCGGACTCCTCGATCACGCGCGCGCCCGCGCGAAGCTCGGCTTCCAGCACGTCGCCGAACAGCGGACGTCCGTGCGCCGCGTAGTACTCCAGCGCCGCCTCGAGCATCCGTTCGGTGCGAGGCGTGATGAACGGATACGCGTAGATCTGGCCGTGCGGATGGGAAAGCGTCACGCCGATCTCTTCGCCGCGGTTCTCGAACGGGAAGACCTGTTCGACCCCTGGCAACGTTGACAAGAAGGCGACGCGGTCCGCCCAGGCGTCCACGACGGTGCGCACGCGCGACTCGGAGAGCTCGCCGAACGACTTGCTGTGGTCCGAGGTGAAGCACACGACCTCGCACCGCCCACGCCCCGGCGCGCGAACGAAAAGCGCTTCACCATCCACAGTGGACGGCACGTCGGGCACGTTCTGCGCCAGCGAGGGAAACCTGTTCTCGAACACCACGACGTCGTACTCGGCCTCGGGGATCTCCGTGGGCCTGCCCGGCGTCGACGGGCACAACGGACAGAGGTCCGCCGGCGGCTTGTAGGTACGTGTCTGGCGGTGAGCCGCCATCGCGACCCACTCGCGGGTCAACGGGTCCAGCCGGACTTCGGACATCGGCTGGGTCTCCGGAAGATCCCGGGTGTCCACCGCGACCCGCGGTGGTGCCTCAGCGCTGTCGTCGAAGTAGATGATCTCCCGGCCGTCCGCCAGTTTGCCCGCGGTACGCCTCACGCCAACTCCTCGCCACTTCCCGGTACATGAGCCAACACCAACTCGCCGACCTGCTCGGAGAGGATCGCCCGTGCGTCGTCCGGCAAACCCTCGTCCGTCACCAGGACGTGCGCCTCGTCGAGGTCGGCGATCGTGGAAATCCCGACGGTGCCCCACTTCGTGTGGTCCGCGACCACGACGACGCGGCCGGCGGCGTCGACGAGCGCGCGGTCCGTCTCGCTCTCGTTGAGGTTCGGGGTCGTGAATCCGGAGCGCTCGGCCATGCCGTGCACGCCCAGGAAGACCACGTCCAGATGCAGCGATCGCAACGCCTGCACGGCCACCGGGCCCACCAGCGCGTCGGAGGGCGTGCGCACGCCACCGGTCAGCACGACCGTGCGGTCGGTGCGCCCGCTCTGCTGCAGCACGTCCGCGACGCGGATGGAGTTCGTGACGACGGTGAGGTCGGGGATGTCGTCGAGGAACCGAGCTAACGTCCACGTCGTCGTGCCCGCGGACAGCCCGATGGCCGTGCCGGGACGCACGAGGCCCGCGGCCAGCGCCGCGATCGCCTCCTTCTCGGGCAGCTGCCGCACCGACTTGGCCTCGAAACCGGGCTCGTCGGTCGAGCGCCCGACGACGGACGTGGCGCCGCCGTAGACCTTCTCCACCAGTCCGCGTGCGGCGAGCACGTCGAGATCACGGCGCACGGTCATGTCCGAGACGCCGAGCCGGACGACGAGGTCGCTGACGCGCACCGCTCCCGTACGACGGACCTCTTCGATGATTACCGCTTGCCGCTGACGTGCCAGCACCTCACACCTCTTCCCTGAGGACGACTACGTCCCCGGCTCGCACGGTGAGGCGCCCGGAGACCTGCGTGCCGGACAACACGTCGACACCGGACGCCTTGATCTCCGCGTCGGTGCCGGTGTGGTTGACGGCGAAGAGGAACGATACGGCGCCTTTCCGGCGTACAAGCTCAATCCCGGCAGGCGACACCACAACGCCCGCACGGGAAAGCGCGTTTTCCATCGTTCGGCCGAGGCCGTTCTCGTCAAGATCGCACGCCACGTACCAGGCGACACCGTTGCCGAACGCGTTGCGTGTCACCGCCGCCACGCCAGGCAACGGGCCGTCGGCATAGGAGACAACGGTGTCAGCCGTGCGCGTGTGCAGGTGCTCCGTCCACAGCGAGGCCGTCGACCCGTCGGTCAGCGAGACCGTTTCGTTCTCCCGCAGCGGGTGGAATTCCTCTGACCACACACCGAGCACGTCCCGGAACGCTCCGGGGTACCCGCCGAGCCGCACGCGCGTGTGCTGGTCGGCGACACCGGACAGGTACGTGACCACGACATGACCGCCGCCTGCCACGTAGTCCGCGATGACGGCGGCGTGCGCGTCGGACACCGCGTAGAAGGCCGGGACGACCACCAGCGAGTACGCGGAGAGGTTCGTGCCCGGCGCCACGAAGTCGACCGTGACACCGGCCTGCCAGAGCGCCTTGTAGTACCCGAGAACGTGCTTGTAGTAGTCGAAGTCGTTGGTCGGGTGCGCGTCCTGGCGCAGCGCCCAGCCGGACTGGAAGTCGAACAGGATCGCGACGGAAGCGTCCACAGTGGAGCCGATGACCTCGCTCAACCGGCCGTACTCGGCGCCGACCTCGCAGACCTCCCGGTACACCTTCGTGTCCGTGCCGGCGTGCGGGACCATCGCCGAGTGGTAGCGCTCGCTGCCGCCGCGCGACTGGCGCCACTGGAAGAACAGCGTGCCGTCGGCACCGCGGGCGATGTTCTGGAACGAGTGCCGCCGCATCTCGCCCGCCGTCTTGGCGATGTTGCGCCGCTGCCAGTTCACCGCCGAGGTCGAGGCCTCCATGAGCAGCCACGGCTTGCCGCCCGCCAGTCCGCGCACGAGGTCCGCGGACATCGCGAGCTCGATGTGCCGATCCGGCGACTGGGCCTCGGTGTAGTGGTCGTTCGACACGAAGTCGACCTCGCGGGCCCACTTCCAGTAGTCGAGGTCGCCGAACGTCCAGTTGACCATGAAGTTCGTCGTGATCGGCACGTCCGGCGTGATCATGCGCAGCACGTCCCGCTCGGCCTTGTAGAGCTCCAGGATCGCGTCGTCGGAGAACCTGTCGTAGTCCAGCACGTGCGCCGGGTTCTGGAACGTCGGCGTGACGCGCGGTGGCAGGACCTGCGCGAAGTCGGTGTAGCCCTGGCTCCAGAACGCCGTGGACCACGCGTCGTTGAGCTGGTCGAGCGTGTAGCGGCTCGACAGCCACTCACGGAACGAGGCCGCGCACGTGTCGCAGTAGCAGCGCTTCACGTGGCACGCGTACTCGTTGCCGACGTGCCACGCGGCGAGAGCGGGGTGGTCGCGGTAGTGCGAAGCCATTTCGGCGGCCAGCGCGGTCGCCCGGTCGCGGTAGATCGGCGACGACGGGCAGTACGCCTGCCGTGAGCCGTGCGAGAGCCGCACGCCGTCCGCGCGGACGGGCAGCATCTCGGGGTACTCGGTGGTGAGCCACGGCGGCGGCGCGGCGGTCGCGGTCGCGAGGTCGACGCGGATGCCGCCGGCGTGCAGCAGGTCCATCACGCGGTCGAGCCAGTCGAACCGGTACTCGCCCTTGCTGACCTCGATCTTCGCCCAGCTGAAGATGCCCAGGCTGACCATGGTGACACCGGCGCGCCGCATGAGCTCGACGTCCTCGGCCCACACGTGTTCCGGCCACTGCTCGGGGTTGTAGTCAGCCCCCCAGCCGAGGCCTTGCAGGTCAGTTGGCCACGTCGTCACGGCGCAAGCGTGGCCGACAACGCCCCCAACGTCAACACAAGCAAACACAACTGCCCGTTGGGGTCTGTTCGGCGGTTGACCGGGACAAGTACCGGGAAACGCCGGGCAACCGCCCGGAACGGGGCTGTCCAGGGGTTTAACAGCTCCGTAACGGGACTTGACATGCTGTATGACTGGGACCACATTATGCGCAACTTTGTTGGAGTCCTGTTCGGTTCGCACGTGCGAGTGTCACCTGTAGGAGCGATGATGGTTCTGCACACGCCTGGTTCCACTCCGTTACCGCACTTCGGTCGGCGAACGATGCTGCGAGTCATGCTGGCCGGTGCGGGCGTCGCCGCGACCGGTGGACTTCTGTCGGCGTGCGGCGGTGGTTCGAGCACGGGCGGCGACTCGAAGGTCGTCACGTTCGGCAACAACCTGTCCGACCAGGTGCCGAAGGACGCGATCACCGCCGCGGTGAAGGCCTTCGAGGCCCAGTCGGGCGGCCTGTCCGTCACGATCAACACCAAGCAGCACGAGCAGTACCAGGAGCAGATCAACAACTACCTGCAGGGCAAGCCGGACGACGTGCTCGCGTGGTTCGCCGGCTACCGCATGCGGTTCTTCGCCGACCAGGGTCTCACCGGCGATCTCTCCGACCTGTGGGGCAAGATCGGCGGCAACTACTCCGACGCGCTCAAGCAGGCCTCCACGGGCACGGACGGCAAGCAGTACTTCGTGCCGTTCACCCAGTACGCGTGGGGCATGTTCTACCGGAAGAGCGTGTGGCAGGAGAAGGGCTACGCGGTCCCGAAGACGCTCGACGAACTGGTCGCGCTCGCCACGAAGATGAAGGCCGACGGCCTGATCCCGATCGCCTTCGCCCAGAAGCAGGGCTGGCCGGGCATGGGCACGTTCGACCAGCTCAACTTCCGCACCAACGGCTACCAGTTCCACGTGGACCTGCTGGCGGGCAAGGAAGACTGGCAGGACAAGCGGGTCAAGGACGTGTTCGACACCTGGAAGCGGCTGCTGCCGTTCCACCAGGAGAACGCGCTCGGCCGCGAGTGGCAGGAAGCCGCGCAGACGTTGCAGCAGAAGAAGTCCGGCATGTACCTGCTGGGCGCGTTCGTGGGCCAGCAGTTCCCGGACGCGGACAAGGAAGACCTCGACTTCTTCCCGTTCCCGGAGATCAACCCGACGCACGGCACCGACACGGTAGAGGCGCCGATCGACGGCTACATGCTCGCGAAGAAGCCGTCCAACTCGGACGGTGCGCTGAAGCTGATGGAGTACCTGTCCTCCGCCGAGCCGCAGCTCGCCTACCTGAAGGCCGACCCGACCGCGGTCGCGACCAACCAGAAGGCGGACCAGGCCGGGTACAGCCCGCTGCAGAAGAAGGTGGCGGACACCATCAAGAACGCCAAGCACATCACCCAGTTCCTCGACCGCGACACCGACCCGGGCTTCGCGAGCGAGGCGGCGACGAACGGGCTCATCGCGTTCATCAAGAACCCCGACGACGTCGACTCCGTGCTCAAGGGCATGGCTGATCAGGCGAAGAACATCTTCAAGTGACCGCGTTGCAGGAGAAGCCGAAGGCGGTGGCCCCCAGCGGGCCGCCGCCTCGTCGGCGTGGAAAGCGTGCCACGGCCCTCGCCGGCACGGACAAGCTCGTGCTGGCGCTCATGCTCGGCATTCCCACGGTCGTGCACCTGCTGTTCGTGTGGATCCCGACGCTGGGCTCGGTCGCGTTGTCGTTCAGCAGGTGGAACGGCATCGGCGGCTTCGAGGACATCGAGTGGATCGGTGTCGGGAACTACGTCGAGATCTTCACCGAGTACCCGCGGTTCTGGCCGGCGGTGCAGCACAACCTGATCTGGCTGGGCTTCCTGCTGATCGTGCCGACGGCGGCCGGCCTGCTGCTCGCCGTGCTGCTCGACCGCGAACTGAAGTTCAGCCGGATCTACCAGAGCGCGCTGTACATGCCGATGGTGCTGTCGCTCGCGCTGGTCGGGTTCATCTGGCAGCTGATCTACACGCCGGACGGCGGTCTGCTGAACTCGGTGCTGGGCCTCGACAAACCGGTCGACTGGATCGGTGACTCGGACATCAACCTGTACGCGGTGATGGTCGCGGCGGCGTGGCGGCACACCGGTTACATCATGCTGCTGTACTTGGCGGGCCTGAAGTCGGTGGACCCGGCGCTGAAGGAGGCCGCGTCACTGGACGGCGCCTCGGCCGCGCAGACGTTCTTCCGCGTCACCTTCCCGGTGATGAAGCCGGTGAACATCGTGGTGGCCGTGGTGACGGTGATCGAGGCGCTGCGCGCGTTCGACATCGTGTACGTCATCAACAAGGGGCGCAACGGCCTGGAGCTGTTGTCGGTGCTGGTGACCGACAACATCATCGGTGAGGCGTCGCGCATCGGCCGCGGATCCGCCGTGGCGGTGATCCTGCTGACGATCTCGCTCGGCGTCATCATTCCGTACCTGTACCAGACGTTCAGCAAGGAGAACCGGTCGTGACGGCCACGCTGGAACGGCCCTCGGCGCCGGTCTCACCGAAGAAGCACCCGGTCACGCCGGCCCGCATCGCGCTGCACGTGTTCCTGATCCTCACGTGCCTGATGACGCTGGCGCCACTGCTGTGGGCGGTCTACGCGTCGCTGCGGACCTACGACGACACGTCGGTCAACGGCTACTTCTCCGTCGCGAAGTCGCTGACGTTCGAGAACTTCGCGAAGGCGTGGGAGATCGGCGACCTGCCGCACTTCTACTGGAACACGTTCCTGATCACCGTGCCGGCCCTGCTCATCACGTTGCTGCTGAGCTCGATGGTGGCGTTCGCGGTGTCGCGGTTCAGCTTCAAGTTCAACATCGCGCTGCTGATGCTGTTCACCGCGGGCAACCTGTTGCCGCAGCAGGTGATCGTGACGCCGCTGTGGCGCCTGTACCGGCTGATCGAACTGCCGGCGTGGATGTCGGAGAGCGAGTCGCTGATCGACTCACCGCTCGGCGTCATCCTGATCCACATCGCGTTCCAGATGGGCTTCTGCACGTTCGTGCTGTCGAACTACATGAAGACCATCCCGTACGAGCTGACCGAGGCCGCCCGCGTCGACGGTGCATCCGTGTTCCGGCAGTACTGGCAGCTGACCCTGCCGCTGTGCCGGCCGGTGCTGGCGGCGTTGGCGACGCTCGAGTTCACCTGGATCTACAACGACTTCCTGTGGGCGTTGGTGCTGATCCAGGACGGCGACAAGATGCCGGTCACGTCGGCGTTGCAGAACCTCAAGGGCACGTTCTTCACCGACAACAACCTGATCGCAGCGGGCTCTCTCCTGGTCGCGCTGCCCACGTTGGTGGTGTTCTTCGTGTTGCAGCGGCAGTTCGTGGGCGGGCTGACGCTGGGCTCCACGAAGGGCTGAGTTCGCGGACGTGCGGAAGGGGCGGCGACCACGTGGTCGCCGCCCCTTCCGCGTGTTCGCCGCCGGCACGATCACCTACCGCCCAGTCACGCAAAAGCGCGTCCGAGCCAACGGCCCGAACGCGCCAAGCGAACTGAAGAACTACTTGCCGCCGGTCTGCGGGTTGAAGTCCGAGATCGACCCCCACCGCCCGACGGGAATCACGATCACACGCGCCTTGCCCACCACGTTGTCGATCGGAATCGCGCCGTCGGCCGGCGTCGGGTCGCCGTGCTTGCGCGAGTCCGACGAGTTGTTGCGGTTGTCGCCCATCACCCACAGCTTGCCGGCGGGGACGGTGACCTTCTCGAACGAGTCCTGCTGGCGCGGGCCGCCGCCGAAGTTCAGGTACGGCTCGTCGAGCGGCTTGCCGTCGACCATCACGCGGCCCTGGTCGTCGCAGCACTCGACGGTCTGGCCGCCGACGGCGATGACGCGCTTGATGAAGTCCGTGCCGCTGGGCTCGGACAGGTTCACCATCGAGCCGAGGTCCTGCAGGGTGCCGACCACGAAGTTCGGGGGCTCCTTGCCGCCGGTCCAGTTCGGCGGGCCGCGGAAGACGATGACGTCGCCCGGCTGGGGGTCGCGGAACAGGTACGTGATCTTCTCGACCAGCACCTTGTCGTTCACGCAGCCCGTGCAGCCGTGCAGCGTCGTCTCCATCGAGGCCGACGGGATGACGAACACGCGCGCGACGAACGTCTGGATGACGACGGTCAGCAGCAGCGCCACGCTGAAGATGACCAGCAGCTCTTTCCAGAACGGCTGCTTCTTCTTCGTCTTCTTCTTGGAGAACCTGGGCGCTGGGTCGTCCTCGTAAGCGGAGGAACGCGACGAGCGGTCCTCATACGACTTAGGGGTCGAACCGGACGTCGAGAAGCGCGACGTGGGTTCAGCGGGGCCGTCTCCAGTGGGAGGGGTCGTCTCCCAGGTCGACGAAGAATCGTCGTTCACGCGATGACTCACACGCCCCACCTTACGGACGTCCGGGTAGGCGCAACGTGAACAGGGCTCCACCCTCGGGGGCTCTGCCCGCCGTGGCCGTGCCGCCGTGCCGTTGTGCCACCTGCTTGACGATGGCGAGTCCCAGGCCGGAACCCGGCAGGGTCCGCGCCTCGGACGAACGGTAGAACCGCTCGAAAACGTGAGGTAGATCGGCGTCCGCGATGCCGGGGCCCGCGTCCGCCACCTCGACCACGGCGCTGCCGTCGCCCACCTGGCGGAGGTTCAGCCGCACCGCCGAACCCGAGGGACTGAACTTCACCGCGTTGTCGAGGAGGTTCAGCACCGCGCGCTCCAGAGCACTGGAATCACCCAGAAGTGTCCACGGTTGCAGCTGCACGTCGAACGTGACGTTCGAGGCGCGGCGGCGGGCGCGGTCCATCGACCGTTCCACCACTTCGACCAGGTCGACGGGCTCGTGGATGACCTGCGGGGCGTCCTCGCGGGCGAGTTCGACCAGGTCACCGATCAGCGTGGTCAGCTCGTCGAGCTGGGCGCGCACGTCCGAGTGGATCTCCTGCTTGTCCACTTCGGACAAGTTGGGCGAATTCGGGCGTTCTGATGCGAGCAACAGCTCCAGGTTGGTGCGCATGGACGTCAGCGGCGTGCGCAGTTCGTGGCCCGCGTCGGCGACCAGGCGGCGTTGTCGCTCCTGCGACTCGGCGACGGCGCCGAGCATCGCGTTGAAGCTGTGCGTCAACCGCGCCAGTTCGTCGTCGCCCGCCACCGGGATCGGCGTCAGGTCACCCGTGTTCGCGACACGTTCCGTGGCCTCTGTCAGCCGTTGCACCGGCCGCAGACCAGTGCGTGCGACGGCCGTGCCCGCGATGGCCGCGAGCAGCACGCCGGCACCGCCGATCAGCAGCAGCACGACGCTGAGCTTGGCCAGCGTGGTGCGCTGGGGCGACATCGACTGGGCGATGATGATCGCCTGGCCAGGCTGGTACTTGACGGCGATGACCCGCGACTCGGTCTTGTGGTCGGTCCAGATGAACTCGTCCCGCTCGCCCTGCGCCACGTCCCAGGCCTCCGCGACCGTCGGCGGCCGGTCGGAGTCCTGCGGGAAGAGCAGCTGCCCGCTGTCGGCCAGCAGCACGGCCATCTTCACGTCGCCGGCCGCGAGGAACGCCGCCGGGTACTTGCCGACGAAGTCCGAGCCGTTGATCTTCTCGCCGGCCGCCACGGCCACCGCTCGCGTGCGCAGACTCTCGTCCAGAGCGTCGTAGGTGCTCTTGCGGACGATCATGTACGCGCCGAACGACACCAGCGCGACGGCCCCGGCGACGCAGAACGCCGCGAGCCAGGTGACCCGGGCCCGCAGCGAGGCCTTCTGCAGCCGTCCCTGTGGCTCCAGGATCACGGAGGGGTCTCCCGCAGGACGTAGCCCACCCCACGCACCGTGTGGATCAGCCTCGGCTCGCCCTCCAGCTCCGTCTTGCGGCGCAGATACCCCACGTAGACCTCGAGAGCGTTGCCCGAGGTCGGGAAGTCGTATCCCCACACGTCCTCCAGGATGCGGCTGCGGGTGAGCACCTGGCGCGGGTGCGCCAGCAGGAGCTCGAGCAGCGCGAACTCGGTGCGGGTGAGGCTGATCGGACGCTCGCCGCGACGGACGTCGCGGGTCGACGGGTCCAGTTCCAGGTCGGAGAACTTCAGGGCGGCGGCGGACTTCTGGGCCGCGTCGTCGTCGTGGGCGGCGCGGCGCAGCAGCGCGCGCAACCGGGCCAGCAACTCCTCCAGCGCGAACGGCTTGGGCAGGTAGTCGTCGGCGCCGGCGTCCAGCCCGGACACCCGGTCGCTCACGGCGTCACGCGCTGTCAGCACGAGGATCGGCAGGTCGTCGCCGGTGCTGCGCAGCCTGCGGCACACCTCGAGGCCGTCGAGGCGCGGCATCATCACGTCGAGCACCATCGCGTCCGGCCTGGCGGCGGTCACCGACTCCAGGGCCTGCATGCCGTCGCCGGCAGTCTCGACCTGGTAGCCGTTGAACTGGAGCGAGCGGCGGAGTGACTCCCTGACCGCCCGGTCGTCATCGACAACGAGGATGCGCATGGGGGCAGTCTTGCCGAGGGATCTGAGAGCCGCCTGAGAAGGGCCCTAACTGCAGGTGTGAGTTCGGCGTTAGCCTTCGAGGCCCCTCGCGACAGGTGCGTTCCACTTCCGCCAGAGCGCAATCAGCCTGATGGTGATGATTATTGACGCACCAGTCAGCGCGACCAGGCCTTTCGGCAAACCGGCCCATTCGCCCACCGCGACGACGACCGCACCGGACAGCGCGGCCACGGCGTAGATCTCTCTCCTCAGGACCAGAGGAATCTCACGGAGGAGCAGATCGCGGAGCGCGCCACCGCCGATGCCGGCCGTCATACCGATGAGGCACGCGGCGTACGGCGTCGCACCGAGTGACAACGCGGTCGACGTGCCGGACGTGACGAACAGGCCGAGGCCCACGGCGTCCAGCAGCAACACGCTGCGACGGAGCTTCGCGACCTGCGGGTGGAACCAGAAGACGATCAGGCCCGTGCCGCCCGCGACCAGCAGGTACGGCCAGTTCCGCAGGCTCGTCGGCGGGTGCACGCCGAGCAGCACGTCGCGGATGATGCCGCCGCCCAACGCCGTCGTGAGCGCCAGGATGATCACGCCGAACACGTCGAGGCGTGCGCGGACCGCAGCCACCGCACCGGAGGCGGCGAAGACCGCGATACCGATCAGCTCCAGGACGATGAGCAGCACGAACGGAGAGAATAGTGGGTCATCGAGGCGGCGCTGCCCGGCGGTAACCGGCGTCCAGCCGGCCTCCCGCGGACTCCAGCACGGCCTCCACGACCGCGATGAACCGCTCGGCGCCCTGGCCTCGCACCAGCGCCCGGTAGGAGTCCACGAGCTCGTCCTCCTTGGCCTCGCGGAGCCTGCGCATCAGCCACTTCCCGTGCCCGAGCCACCGGTTCTGCACGACCAGCGCCAGCTCGCCCGCGCAGGTCAGCAGCCGTGCCGCGACGAACAGCAGTTCGTCCTCGTCCCGTGCGCCTAGGAGGTCTTCGAGCAGGTCCGTGGTGCCGTAGCGGCGGTCTTCCAGCTCGGTGACGGTCGCGAGTGGCGGGCCGGCGTCCAGCAGCACGCGCGCCTCGGCCCGCATGCGCTGACCGGTGCCGTCGGCGTCGATCATCAGGAAACCCTCGGCGCACATGTGCAGCAACGGAGGCCGCCGGCCCTCGGTGTCACGGGCCACGAAGTCCTGGAACGACTCGATCGTGTGGCAGAACAGCTCGACCGGCCAGCCGCGGTGCCGCACCGTCTCCCGGAACGCGCCCGGCAGGTCGTCGACGATCACGACCATGTCCAGGTCGGAGTTGGCGGTGTAGTTCCCCGCCGCCACGCTGCCGCCCAGGAAAGCGGCCGTGGCCAGTGGAAACCGGACGTCGAGGAAGTCCCGCGCGACCTGCACCGGGTCCTTGTCCCAGTCCAGCGGATGCCCGGTGACGTAGTAGTCCTCGTCGGGGCTCAGCGGGCCGAGCACCTGCTCGACGCGCGGCCGGATCTCCGGGACCACCTCGTGCATGTCCACGAGCCACGGGTTGTCCTCGGCGTCGAAGAACGGCCTGATCGCCAGGAACTGGGCGCGGGAGAGCTCGCGCACGCTGACCGGTGCCCCGCTGCGCCGCTTCTCATAGCCCTTCAGGCGCCAACCCATGTTGTCGCCGTAGGCATGCCTGACCTCGTCCTGGTCCCCCGCCACGCGTTCATTCTTACTCGACGAGGCCGCCCGGACGAATTCACACGTGTGCAACCGCGAGCAAATAGCCCAGTGCCGGCTGGATGGCCAGCGGCGACAGGATCTGGTCGAGGTACTGCCGGGCCTCTTCCCCGTGCGCCGCGACGAGGGCGTCGTAGTGCTTCCGCGCGCCGACCTGCATCCGCGGCACGGTCTTGCGCGTCTCGGTGCTCAGATCCAGCAGCTCCACGACCTGCAAACCGGCCGCCGCCAACAACTTCGGGTAGCCGGCGAAGGTGGGCAGCTCGTCGATGTCGTACTGGCTCAGGATCGGCTGGAGATCGTCCAGCACCCCCGGTGCGACCGGCCTGCGCTGCACGAAGTCGGACACCACCACGACGCCTGACCGCCGGACGACGCGGGTGAGCTCCCGCAGCACGCCGACCCTGTCCCCCAGGTGCGGCAACGTCTCCACGGCCCACGCCGCGTCGAACGTGTCGTCGGGGAACGGCATCGCGTGCGGATCCGCGTGCACGAACCGGACCTGCTCGTCCACGAACAGGGCCTCGGCCCGCGTGTTGGCCCGCGCGACGTGCTCGGCGCACGGTGAGACCGAGACGATGTCGGCGTGCGAGGCCTCGGCCAGCCGGAACGCGGACGTGCCGACGCGGCGCCCCAGGTCCAGCACGCGCCAGCCGTGCCGGGCACCGAGCCGGTCGATGTGCAGCGCAGTCATCCGCTCGGCGGCGATGCGGTTGGGCGAGTCGTCCTCTTCGGACGTCCAGAGACCGAAGTGGAGGTTGTGGTCCCAGATGGCGCGCATGACCTCGTGGTAGACGTCCGCCATCAGAAGAAGTCCGCGAGCCGGGGTGTGCCGGACGAACCGGTGAGCTGGTCCAGCACGGCCGCGCCGGCCGGGTCGCCCTCCAGCAAACCCCCGCGCCGCAACGCATGCGTGTTCTGCGCGCCGGAGAACCACGGACCGAGTGCCCGCGCGTGCAACCGCACCGCGCCGGTGCCGCCGGGTTCGACGCGCACCGATCCGTTCTCCACGACGATGCGGTGCAGGCCGGCGTGCCACGGCGCGTGCTCGTCGATGATCTCCACGTCCACCACGACATCGGCCAGCCGCAGCCAGCCGCGGGCGGCCACGGCGGCGGGCAGGTCGACGACGCGTTGCATCCACGTCGAGGTCAGCACCGGGTGGCGGAACGGGGTGGCACCCAGGAAGTTGACCGTCGCCGGGTCGGTGATCCGCAGTTCGATCGTCTCCAGCGTGCCGGCCCAGGACGCCAGCGAGGCGAGCAGGTTCAGCTGGGCCTCGACGTCGACGCCGATGAGGTCGAAGACCTTGAGCCGGCCCATGCCGTCGCCGGGCTCGCGTTTGGCGGTCAGGTACCCGCGCAGTCCGTCCTGGCCGGGCAGCACGGTCACCAGGTCCAGTTCGAGCACCTTGGCGAGCTCGATCCTCGGCGGGCGCCGGTCGGCCATGCCGTCGACCGTCCGCGCCACCTCCAGGTAGCACTCGTGCAGCGCCGTGAGATCGCTCCCATCAGCAGGGCGCGACGCCAGCCGCTCGGTGGGGCGGGGAACCGACAGCAGCCGGTCCATCGGCAGCTCGACCCACTCGAAGACCCCGGCGCGTTCCCAGCCGCGGCCCCGGTACAGGGCCGGCACGGTCGGGTAGAGCGCCGAGATCGGCTGGCCGTGCTCGCGCATGGCGACCAGAGAGGCGTCGAGCAACGCGTTCGCCACGCCCCGGCCGCGATACGCCCCGTCGACGGCGACGCCGCCGATCCCGCCCATGGGAACCGGGGCGCCCCCGTAGAACTGCGCGTACGAGCCGATGTCGAGCGCACCCGCGACCCGGCCGTCGATCTCGGCGACCAGTCCGTGCGTACCCGGTTTCAGCAACGGTCCGGTCGGCTCGGTCCCGTTGAACGCGATCCGGCGGAGCCTGAACACGGCGTCGCGGTCGTCTTCGGTGTACTCACGGATGTGCACGGACAACTATTTACCAGGAAAAGAAGCCCTGTCCCGTCTTCTTTCCCAGCTGGCCACCGGCGACTTTGTCTCGTAACAACTTCGGCGGCTCGAACCGCGGCCCCAGCTCGGCCGCGAGGTGCTCGGCGATCGCCAGCCGGACGTCGAGCCCGACCAGGTCGGTGAGCTCCAGCGGACCCATCGGCCAGCGGTAACCGAGCTTCATGCCGGTGTCGATGTCCGCCGCGGAGGCGACGCCCTCCTCCAGCATGCGAATCGCTTCCACGCCCACGGCGACGCCCAGTCGAGACGTCGCGAAGCCGGGAGAGTCGCGCACTTCGATGACGGTTTTTCCCATTTGTTCGGCCCAGGTTCGCGCCTTGGCCACGTTCGCCGGGTCGACGCCCTCGTGGTGCACCAGTTCGACGAGCTGCTGCACCGGGACGGGGTTGAAGAAGTGCATGCCCAGCACGCGTTCGCCGGGCAGACCGGCGGCGATCTCGGAGATCGACAGCGAGGACGTGTTGGAGGCCAGGACCGCGTTCGGGCACTTCTCGGCCGCGAGCCCCAGGACCTTCTGCTTGAGCGGCACGTTCTCCGGCACGGCCTCGACGACCAGCTCGGCGTCCGCGGGCAGCTCACCCGTGCTCAGGTTCGCGAACACCGCCTCCGCGTCGGCGAGCTTGCCCTTCTCCTGCGCCTTGTCCAGGGAGCGCCGGACGGCGAGCCTGCCCTGCTCGGCGCGTTCGGCGTCGGCCTCCGACAGCGTGACCTCGTGCCCGCCCGCGAGCAGGAGGTGCACGATGCCGGCGCCCATCGTGCCGCCGCCGATGACGACGGCCTTCACGACACGACCTCGGCGCTGAACATCGCGACCAGCTCCATCCCGCCGATCTCGGCGAGGTTCGCGCCGGACGTGGCCCACTCCGGCGTCTGGAGGGCGGCCTTGAACGACTCCTCCGACTCGAAGTACATCTCCGCGATCAGGTGCAGCTCGGTCTCACCGAGGAAACCCGCGAAGACCACCCGCTGCACCTTGGCGACCTCCGCGCGCACGATGCCAGGAACCGAGTTCACGATCGGCAGGTGCGACTCGAAGTACTTCTCGTCGAAGCCCTCGGGGTCGGCGGGCTTCTTGTACAGCGCGATGTACTTGATCATGTGACACCATCCTCCTCGACTCGCCGAGCACTGTAACGCCCGGAGCACCCGCGGAGCTGAGGCACGATGGTGAGGTGCGGATCATCCTGCTGCGCCACGGCCAGAGCCTCGGCAACGTCGACGAGCTCGCCTACTGCCGCATCCCCGACCACGCTCTCCCGCTCACCGCGACCGGCGAGGACCAGGCACGCGCCGCCGGTCCGACGATCAAGAACCTGATCGGCGACGACCAGGTCGCGGCCTACGTCTCGCCGTACAAGAGGACGAAGCGGACGTTCGAGCTGCTGGGCCTCGACGCCGAGCGGCTCGTCACCGAGCCGAGGGTGCGCGAGCAGGACTGGGGCAACCTGCAGGACCCGGTCCAGCAGGAGGTGCTCAAGCACCAGCGGCACGCGTTCGGGCACTTCTTCTTCCGGTTGCCCAACGGGGAGTCCGGCGCCGACGTGGACGACCGGGTGGCGGCGTTCCTCGACGGCCTGACCGTGCGGATGCACAAGGACGAGAACCACCCGAAGACCGTGCTGGTCGTGTCGCACGGCCTGACGATCAGGTTGCTGTGCCGCAGGTTCTTCGACTGGAGCATCGACCTGTTCGAGTCACTGTCCAATCCGGACACCTGCGAGAACCGCGTGCTCGACCACGACGGCACCGGCTGGAGGCTGGACCGTCCCTTCGACCAGTGGCGCGACTCACCGGACGGAACGGTCCAGCGGCCCGTCTAGATGAGCCCGCGCTTGTAGGCGGCGACGAGACGACGGGGAACGAGGAGTTCCTTGCCGTCCAACGTCCGCACGCGCACCAGGTCCGGCGCGGTGGCCTTCCACCGCGACCGGCGGTGGCGCGTGTTGGACCGTGACGTCTTGCGCTTGGGAACGGCCATCAGCGCTCTCGCTTTCCGTAGCGGCGGTTGAACTTCTCGACCCGGCCTGCGGTGTCGACGAGGCGTTGCGTGCCCGTCCAGAACGGGTGCGAGTCGGCGGTGATGTCGACGACGAGCAGCGGGTAGCTGTTGCCGTCCTCCCACTCGATGCTCCGGCTCGACGTGGCGGTCGACCGGGTCAGGAACGTCTTGCCGGTGGACGCGTCCTGGAAGACGACCGGGTGGTAGTCGGGGTGGATTCCTGGCTTCATACATCCAACTTTCGGATCGAGTCCACGAAGGACAGTTCGTCGTCGGTGAGCAGTGCGCTTTCGAACGCCGCGGTGATGTCCTCCGGCTCGCCCAGGGTGATCGCCACGATCTGAGTGGTCCTGCTCCCGCGTGGGCCGCCCTCGCCGACGTGCATCCCGCAGCCCGCGGATTCCAGGTGCAGTGCGACGTCCGGCTCGTCCGCGACCCACAGCCGGCCGCGCGAGCGCACGACCGTTCCGTCGAGCAACGAGTCGAGCGCCTCGTTCAGGCGTGCCGGGTGGAACGGCCGGTCGGCCGTGAAAACCGCTGTCGAGACACCACATTCGGGCGTCAGAGGCACCAACCGCGGCCGCGTGCTCTTGCGCACGACCACCGTCTCGGGCGTGCAGCGGTGCGCGCCGGGAGCCAGCCGGTCGAGCACGGCGAGCGTGCGTTCGTCCGCGTCTCCCTGCAGCACCAGCACATCCGCGGCCTCGGCCTGCGCGACGACGACCTGCGCCACCGTGCGTCGGTCGCTGACCATCGAGGCGTCGCCCAGTGCGTCGTCCAGCCAGGTCGCCGCGTCGAGGACGGTGATCACGCACTCGACGTCGACACCGAGGTTGCGGCGCACCGCGTCCGGTTCGAGCAGCGGGTCCAGGTGCAGCACGACCGTGTGGCCGTCGAAGGTCCCGAGCAACTCGCGCAGGTCCTCTCGCACGGTGCAGGACACGCAGCCGTGCAGCAGTTCGACGTCGGTCGCGATGCCGTCGACCCACCGCCGTACGCACGTTTCCGCAGCTACGTGCCGCACGAGCACCGAACCGGGCCGGTCGCGCCACACCCGCACGGCGACGTCGTGGTCGACCAGCCCCGCCACCATAACGACAACGGTTTCCATGTGAGGTACCGTAGATGAAAACGAAAGTCGTTTCAATCTGCGTTCATCTTTCTGGAGGTACTCGTGCGCTGCCAGCTGACCGGCCGTGAGCCGGGCTTCGGCAACCGCGTCTCGCACTCGCAACGCAAGACGCGGCGCCGGTGGAACCCGAACATCCAGCAGAAGCGGTACTGGGTGCCGTCGCTGAACAGGTTCGTGACGCTCACGCTGTCCGCCAAGGGCATCAAGACCGTCGACAAGCTCGGCGTCGAGGCCGCGGTGGCCCGCCTCCGCGCGCAGGGGGTGAAGGTCTGATGGCCAAGAGCACAGACGTCCGGCCCATCATCAAGATGAGGTCGACCGCCGGAACCGGGTACACGTACGTGACCCGCAAGAACCGCCGCAACGACCCGGACCGGCTGGTGCTGCGCAAGTACGACCCGGTGGCGCGCAGGCACGTCGACTTCAAAGAGGAGCGCTGACGGTGGCGAAGAAGTCGAAGATCGCCGCGGACCAGCGCCGCCGCGAGGTCGTGGCCAGGTACGCGGAACGGCGCCAGGAGCTCAAGGAGATGCTGCGGCACCCGGAGACGCGCGCGGAAGCGTTGCGGGGCCTGCAGAAGCTGCCGCGGGACGCGTCGCCGACCAGGCTGCGCAACCGCGACGTCGTGGACGGACGGCCGCGCGCCTACAACCGGAAGTTCGGCCTGTCCCGCGTCCGGCTGCGGGAGATGGCCCACCGCGGTGAGCTGCCCGGCGTCTCGAAGGCGAGCTGGTGATGCGCGAGAGGAAGCCGCTCAAGCGCAGGGTGAACCTGCTCGCGAAGGAAGGCGTGACGGTCGTCGACTGGAAGGACGTCACGCTGCTGCGCAAGTTCATCTCGGACCGGGGCAAGATCCGGTCCCGCCGGGTGACGGGACTGACGCCGCAACAGCAGCGTCAGGTCGCCACGGCCGTCAAGAACGCACGGGAGATGGCCTTGTTGCCGTACCCGTCACAAGGGCGATGACCCGGACCGCCGCGCTGGCCAGGAAGGCCAGCGCGGCGAGTTGCACCAGCAACGCGAGCGCCCAGGTCGTGTGTTCGTCGACCGTCAGATCGCCACGAACACCCACCAAGAAGGTCGCGTAGAGGCCCCAGCACTGCAGTGCCGCCAAGCCGGCTCCGACGATCGTCGTCCGCAGCGAGACGATCACCACGACCGCCGCGAGCAGGATCAGGGCGAGCAACGGCCAGGCACCGGTGAACGTGGCCACGCCGACTCCGCCGCCGAATCCGAGCGCGGAGCCGTAACCACCTTTCATTCTTCGCATCCGATCGGTGTATCGCCTCAGGTGAGATCAGCGCCACCTCTCCAGCGTGAAGTTGGTGCTTTCGAGTGAGGCACGATCGCACGAATGAACCTGTACGAGGCAGTTCACCGACGCAGGGACACGCGCGCCGAGTTCTCCGGCGAGGAAATCCCGTCCGACGTGCTGCGACGGGTGCTGACCGCCGCGCACGCCGCCCCGAGCGTGGGCCTTTCCCAGCCGTGGGACTTCGTGCTGGTGCGGGATGAATCGATTCGGCGGGCGTTCCGGGATCACGTTCAGGCCGAACGCAGTGTCTTCGCGGCTCAGCTGGATCATGAACGGGCGGAGACGTTCGCTCGTATCAAGGTCGAAGGAGTCATGGAGTCGACCCTCGGCATCGTGGTCACCTACGACCCCGACCGGGGCTCGCCGGCGGTGCTGGGCAGGCACGCGATCTCGGACGCGGGTTTGTACTCAGTGTGCCTGGCGATCCAGAACCTGTGGCTCGCCGCGACGGAAGAGGGACTCGGTGTGGGCTGGGTGAGCTTCTACCGGGAAGATGTGCTGCGCCGTCTGCTGGACATCCCCACAAGGGTCCGTCCGGTCGCATGGTTGTGCGTTGGTCCGGTTCGATCACTGCCCGATACGCCTGATCTGGAACGTCACGGTTGGCGCAACCGACTACCCCTCGATGACGTCCTGCACCACGATCGGTACGGGGCGCGACCGACCCGGTAGCCTGTGCGGGCCGCTCGGCGAGTCGGAACGGAGTCGATGAACGAGTGGAGCAGCGCGATCCGCTGGTAGCGGGCCAGATTCCGCGGTTGGACCTTGAGGTCCGCGCGTTGTACAACGCTGGCCGCGTTCCGGAAGCGAACAGCCTCTTCGACGAGGTCGTCACGAAGGTGTCCCCCGGAGCCGACCGCTGGGTGCGCTCAGCGGTGCTGGTGAACCGGGCGGTCATGGCGTGGCGGCTCGGCCGCATACCGCTGGCCCTGGAACTGGCCGCCGAGGGGTGGACCGACCTCGACATCGACCGTTCCGACAGCCCGGCCGTGGCCCACACGATGGGCTCCCTCGGTTATCTGATGGAGGGCATCGGCAACCGGCGCGCGGCGCTGGACATGCTGCGGCTGTCCGTTCAGGTGGCGAGGCGGGCCGGCAACACCGACGTGCTGGCCCAGTGCCTGCAGCGCCTCGGCGGTTCGCTGAACTTCCGCGCCTGCTCGGGTTCTCCCGCGGCCGCGCCGGCGATCTTCGAGGAAGCCCTGGCGTACCTCGACGAGGGCCTCAGCATCGTGAAGGACGAACTGCACCACCGCGCGCTGCTCGGTGCGTGCGGGCGGTCCCTGGCCGGCGTCGGTCAGCTGGACAAGGCCGAGGAGATGGGCGAGGAGACCCTGCGGCTGTCGTTGGACGCCGACGACCTGTGGGGCATCTCGGTCGGAAACTGGGTTCTCGCCGTCGTGCGTCGCGAACAGAACGATTTCGACGAGGCGCGCACACTCGCGTCCCGTGCGGTGACGAACGCCGAACGCATCAACGACACGTCACTGCTGCTGCGGTTCTCCACGGAGCTGGCGGACATCTGCCACGCCCTGGGTGACGCGGAGGGTGAGGCCGCGGCATTGCGGCGGTCGATGGCGGCTTCTCGCACGGCCACGGAGACGTTGCAGGAAGGTCTGGGCCAGGCGCTGGAGCAGCGCCGGGTGGCCGTTCAGGCACAACGGCTGGCGGTGGCGGCTCAGGAGGCCGCGGCGCGCGACCCGTTGACGGGCCTGGCGAACCGGCTCGGGCTCGAACGTGCCGCTGCCGCGTTGCTGGAGTCGACGGCGGCGCGCGGCAAGGTGCCGTGGCTCGTGCTGGTCGACGTCGACTGGTTCAAGAGCGTCAACGACGACGCCGGGCACGCGACGGGCGACGCGGCGCTGCGCGAGATCGCGGCGTTGCTGCGGCGGGAATGCCGGTCGGACGATCTGGTGGCGCGCTGGGCGGGCGACGAGTTCGTGGTGCTGCTCGGGGACACCGGGCCGAACATGGACGTCGGCCCGAACGTGGCCGAGCGGATCCGCGCGGCCGTGGACGGGCACGACTGGACGATGGTGCTCGGCGCGGTCCGCCGCCCCACCGTCAGCATCGGTGTCGCGGCGGGACCGGCCAAGCTGGACCAGCTGTTCGCGGCCGCCGACATGGCGCTGTACCGCGCCAAGCGACACGGCCGCAACAGGGTCGAGGTCGAGCCCTCGGTGGAAGAGGTGCCCGAGATCGTGTCCGGGAACTGACGTCCCGGACTCAGGGGCTCAGGCGATCAGGCCGCCGCGGTAGGCCACCAGTGCGGCCTGCACGCGGTTGACCGCGCCGATCTTGCCGAGCACGGACGAGACGTAGCCCTTCACCGTCGCCTCCGACAGGTGCAGGGTGCCGCCGATCTCCGCGTTGGACATGCCCTGGCCGATCAGCACGAGCACCTCGCGCTCGCGTTCGGACAGGCTTTGCAACAGCCTGCGCGCAGGCTCCGCCATTCGTTCGCCGTCGGCCACGGCCGCGAGAACTCTGGCGGCGACACCGGGGTCGAGAACGGCTCCCCCGCGCGCGAGATCGCGCACGGCTTTGACGAGCTGTTCCGGTTCGGTGTCCTTGAGCAGGAAGCCGGCCGCGCCGAGGCGCAGTGCTTCCGAAACGTATTCATCGACGTCGAACGTGGTCAGGATGCAGACCCTCGGTGGGTCCGGCAGGGTCCGCAGCCTCCGCAGGGCCACGAGTCCGTCCGAGGTGCGCATCCGGATGTCGAGCAGTACAACGTGCGGACGATGCTGGCGTGCCAGGTCGGCTACCAGGTGTCCGTCATCGGCCTCAGCAACAACTTCGATGTCCCCGACGCTGCTCAGGATCATGCGAAGGCCGGAGCGGACGAGGTCCTCGTCGTCGGCCAGCAGAACCTTGATCACGACGCCTCCCGCATTGGCGTTCCGTGCTCCCTCATGTTCGTGATCTTCGCGTACGCATGCCGAAGACCACGTTAATTCTCAGTTATCTCATCATGTGGTAACGGATTTTCGAGATCACCGGCAACGTTCACAGTTACCGGAATAGCGCTCCGACTTCGCTGCGTAGGCATGCCACCAGGGTTTAGGGGGAGCCTTCGGAACACTGAGTGACGAAACTTGAAAATCCCACTGGGTGGAATGACGTACCAGAAACACGGATACGGCCTCGGTAATCCGATTCAGATGTCTCGTTTGGTCTCGTTTCTGCCCATATGTTTCCTGAATGGGTTTCGGGATCGATACAGGACCCTTGGCGCGGTTCCGGAAAACGCGAAGGTCTTTCGCAATAGCCTTACCGGAAAGTAACGTGCGTCACAACAGCCCTGCCCTGCACGGAGAGGAGCTTCGCGCGATGCGGAGAGCCAATCCGGTGACGTCCCTGCTGGCGATCGCCACCGTCACCGCCTCCCTTTTGATCGTCCCGTCCGCCGCACAGGCCGAGGAGCCACGCGCGGCCGCGTTCGCCGCCGACGACTACTGCCTCGGCCAGTGCAACGACATCGTGCCGCCGGGCAACAACGGCAACGCGACGCTGGCCGAGATCCTCACCCACAAGGCGTTCGGCACCAGGCCCGCGCACTCGGCCGACCAGCTCGGCAAGTACGACGCCCTGGTCAACGGCTACGGCGGCCTGACGAACAGCCAGCTGACCGACTTCTTCAACGACGCGTCGTTCGGCGTGCCGTCCGACCAGGTCGAGAGCACCGTGAAGCCGCGGGCGGACGTGACGATCGTCCGCGACAAGAAGATCGGCATGCCGCACATCACCGGGACCACGCGGTCCGGCACGATGTTCGGCGCCGGCTTCGCGGCCGCCCAGGACCGCCTGTGGCTGATGGACATCTTCCGCCACCTCGGCCGCGGCCAGCTGACCGGTTTCGCCGGTGGCGCGCCCGGCAACCGCGTGCTGGAGCAGAGCTTCTTCAACCAGATCGCGTACACCGAGGCGGACCTGCAGAAGCAGATCGAGTCCGCGGCGGCGAACGGCGGTGAGCGCGGGCGTCAGGCGTTGGCCGACGTCAACGACTACACGTCCGGCATCAACGCGTACATCACGCAGTCCGTCGGTGCCCGCAACTTCCCCGGCGAGTACGTGCTGACCGGGCACGCCGACGCGATCACGAACTGGAACGACATCCAGCCGTTCAAGTCGACCGACATGGTCGCGATCGCCTCGGTGGTCGGCGGGCTGTTCGGTGCCGGTGGTGGCGGCGAGGTGCAGTCGGCGCTGGTGAAGCTGGCCGCGCAGAACAAGTACGGCGCGGCCGTCGGCGAGCAGGTGTGGAAGGCGTTCCGGGCGCAGAACGACCCCGAGGCCGTCCTGACCCTCCACGACGGACAGTCGTTCCCGTACTCGGCCTCGCCCGCCTCGCCCCAGGGCCTGGCGCTTCCCGACTCCGGCAGCATCACGCCGGAGCGGATGGTCTACGACGAGGTGGGCGGCACGGGTGCTTCCGTCGCCGTGCCCGCTGCCGCTGACGTGGCGAAGGCGCGTGGGATTTTTGAGGATGGCGTGCTGCCTGCCGACCTGCTGAACAAGAAGCACGGCATGTCGAACGCTCTCGCGGTCTCCGGTGCTTACACGGACAGCGGGAACCCGATCGCCGTGTGGGGACCGCAGACCGGTTACTTCGCGCCACAGTTGCTGCTGTTGCAGGAGCTCAACGGGCCCGGCATCCGTTCGCGTGGCGTCTCGTTCGCGGGCGTCTCGATGTACGTGCAGCTCGGCCGCGGTGTGGACTACTCGTGGAGCGCCACCTCGTCCGCGCAGGACATCGTCGACACCTACGCCGTTGAGCTGTGCAACGCGGACGGTTCTCCTGCCACCAAGGCCTCTACGTCGTACCTGTTCCACGGCTCGTGCCTGCCGTTGGAACGCCTGGAGCGCAAGAACGCCTGGAAGCCCACGGTCGCCGACGGCACACCCGCCGGTTCGTACACGTTGGTGATGTACCGGACCAAGTACGGCCTGGTGACGAGCCGTGCGACCGTCGGCGGCAAGGTCGTGGCGTACACAACGTTGCGTTCCACGTACATGCACGAGGTCGACTCGATCATCGGGTTCCAGGAGCTCAACGATCCGGGCGCCATCCGTTCGGCCGCCGACTTCCAGCGCGCGGCCAACAAGATCGGCTACGCGTTCAACTGGCTCTACGTCGACTCCCGCGACTCCGCGTACTTCAACTCGGGCCTGAACCCGGTGCGCCGGTCCACTGTGGACCCGAACCTGCCGACGTGGGGCCGCGCCGAGTACGAGTGGGTGGACTGGAACGGCGACGAGAACACGGCCGCCTACATGCCGTTCGCCGGACACCCGAACTCGATCAACCAGGACTACTACGTGTCCTGGAACAACAAGCAGGCCAAGGACTTCACGTTCGGCGGGTTCGGCCACAGCGCCGTGCACCGCGGTGACCTGCTCGACGTTCGCGTGCGTGCTCTGATCGCGTCCGGCCAAAAGGTCACGCGTGCCTCTCTGACCCGCGCGATGGCCGAAGCGGCCGTGGCCGACCTGCGCGCCGAGCAGGTGCTGCCCGAACTGCTGCGGGTGGTGGAGTCCGCTCCGGTCGACCCGTCCTTGGCCCCGGTCGTGCAGAAGCTGAAGGACTGGCAGCGCTCCGGCTCGTTGCGCAAGGAGACCGCGAAGGGCAGCAAGACCTACAACCACGCAGAAGCCATCCGAATTCTGGATGCCTGGTGGCCGCTCCTGGTCGAGTCGGAGTTCAAGCCGTCGCTGGGTGACGACCTCTACAACGCCCTGGTGGGCGCCCAGCAGGTCGACGAGGCCCCGTCCGACGCGCACGGTGCCGCGCCGCACAAGGGTTCTTCGTTCCAGTACGGCTGGTGGGGCTACGTGGACAAGGACCTGCGCAAGGTCCTCGGCGACCCGGTCCAGGGCGCGTTCCCGCAGACGTACTGCGGCGGCGGCACCCTCTCCGGCTGCCGCACCGCACTGGTCGGTTCCTTGGTTCAGGCCGTCGCCAAGCCCGCCACGGCGGTCTACCCGGGTGACGCCGACTGCGCCGCGGGCGACCAGTGGTGCGCGGACACGATCATCCACCGCGCCATGGGCGGCATCACCCAGGACAAGATCCACTGGCAGAACCGCCCGACCTACCAGCAGGTCGTGCAGTTCCCGTCCCGCAGGGGCCAGAACATCGCCAACCTGGCCGCCGGCCGCACCGCCACCGCGTCGTCCCACGAAACGGGCTGGAACACGCTCCCACCGTCCAACGCGCTGGACGGCAACCCCACCACCCGCTGGGCCAGCGACTGGAACGACAACCAATGGATCCAGGTCGACCTCGGCTCAGTGCAACGAATCGGCCGCGCCGCGTTGCGGTGGGAATCGGCCTTCGCCAGGGGCTACCGCATCGAGATTTCCAATGACGGCAGCAACTGGCGGAACGTTTTCTCCACAAGTGCTGGCGATGGCGGCGATGATGTCGTAGCGTTCACCCCACAGGACGCGAGATACCTCCGGATGACGGGTACCCAACGGGCCGGTCAGTACGGATACTCCCTGTACGAACTTGAGGTCTACGTTTCGTAGGCCTTCGAGATGAGGACGCCGATCCACCCCCAGGGGTCGGCGTCCTCTACTTTTTCCGGGTCTTCGCGACGTGCGCGTCGATGAGCGCCACGTGCTCGAGGTCCCGCGGCCGTCCCAGCATCACCTTGGTGGCCCTGATGACCTCGAGTCGCACGAACCTCACGCC
This sequence comes from Lentzea sp. NPDC092896, assembly GCF_044754905.1. Lineage (NCBI taxonomy): Bacteria > Bacillati > Actinomycetota > Actinomycetes > Pseudonocardiales > Pseudonocardiaceae > Lentzea > Lentzea sp. NPDC092896. The sequence continues at coordinate 66,297 of NZ_JBIVPX010000006.1, read as the reverse complement.
GTGCAGGACATCCGCCTCGTCGATCAACGCGTCGGTGTCCCAGCCGGGGAACCAGCTGTCCAGGAACTGGAGGTCCCCCACCGTGACCTCGGCGCCGGCGGCCAACGGCGTCGGCTTGGGTTCGCCCAGCAGCAGAACACGGTCCCAAGCGGGCCCGCGCGTGAGCACGTCGAGATCTCTGGGGTCGTCGATCAAGCCGTGGGCGTACAACACCGCGCTACCGGTGACCGCGAAGTCCTCGGCCGGCAACTCGACGGCGAGCAACGCGCGGAAGTACGGGTGCTCCCAGAACTTGTTCATCACAACCCTCAGAGCGGCGACAGACCGACCCCGATCCGCACGATGATCGCAACGATCGTCGCCAGCACCACGCTGGTCAAGGTGCCGACCAGGTAGTACTCGGTGAAATCCCGGCTGCGATCAGTGCTGATCCGGAACAACGCCTTGATCGTAAATGCAAGTGCCGCCGCCTCCGCCTGGCCGCCGGCGATCAACACGAACACCAGCGCCCGTTCCAGCCAGCCGATGTGCGCGCTCGTGGGAGCAAGCGCGGCAACATCAATCCCGTGTTCTCTGAGCTGGCGCACGAACGGCCGCAACACCAGCCGAATCACGTCGTCGCCGACGAAGACCGCCACGATCATCCCGGACAACACCACGGACCAGCTGTGATCTTCCAACGCCGCGGTGACGAGCTGGAAGGCTCTCGCGCCCCTGCTGCCGACGAGCGCCACGAGCAGCGTTCCCACCAAGGCCACCAGCACGGTCACCGGCCACCACTGCTGGCGGAACCAACCCCAGACCTCGCGTGACGTCCTGCGCGGGCGGACGGCCACCGGGTTCTCCCCGACCCGGCGGCCCAGCACGCCGAGGACCGCGGTCGACACCCCGGAACAAAGCCAGGACGCGACCGCGGCAGTCCCGTCCAGCACGGGAAAGACCACATAGGCCGCGTACACCAGGCTGGCCGCGATGCACACCCAGAGGCGCTGCCCCCGCCTGGCGATGCTGACCGGCACCGTGACCGCGACGAGCAGTCCGAGACTCAACCGGGCGATCTCGAGGTTGTCCTGCATACCCGCAAGACGCACGACAGATCGCGGCTGTGCAACCGATCCCTCAGGTTCGCTCGGTCAGCCTAGGCGCGGAAGAGGTAGTTCCTGATCTCACCGCCGATGTTGTGCGTCGGCACCCACTCGCCGCCGTGCCACGTGCTCATCCGATAGCCGCGCTCAACGAGGAAGTCCGCGACGTCCTTCGCGTGGTAACCGAACCGCTCGACGTGCCGTTCCTCGATCTCCAGCAGGAACGCGGGCTTGAGCCGTTCGATGGTCTCCACGGCCCCTTCGAGGACCTTGAGCTCGGCCCCCTCCACGTCGGCCTTGACGAAGTCGAGCTTGGTGATCCCCTGCTCCTCGACGAAGTGGTCGAGCGTGTCCGTCTTGACCAGGACGTCCAGGTGCTGGTCGAACTCCTCGTTGGACCCCAGCCCGTTCGCCCCCACCGTGAGGAACGACCGCCCGGTGACAGGACTCCCGTGCCGCACGGGAACGCTCATGACCTCGCGCCCCTGCTTCTCAGCGCCAAGGGCGACCGAGTGCCTCTTGATGTTGTCCCCTTCACGCGGCCTGAGCACGTACGAGAGGGCGGGGTGCGCGAACACGAGCGGCTCGACGCTGTGCACAGTCCCTTGTGGACCGACCAGTCTCGACAAAGTGACCGTGTAAAGCCCCAGTGCGGCTCCGACGTCGATGCAGACGTCTCCAGGCTTGACGACCTTGCGGAGCCCGATCAGCTCCGCCTCGGCATAGGGCGTGAGCCGGGCAAGCGCCTGCAACCCGGCAACAACAGCAGCACTGCGAAGTTGGGTCAACACCTCTGTCAGCCTAGACGTGTCCGTTCCGGTGCTGCTCGCCCGCAGGCAACCCGATCTGATCAGCGAACTCGGCAGCCACCCGCTCCCCGCCGTACACGCTCAACGCCTTGACCAGATGCAACCTCAGATCCCGCCGATGCGCGTCCTCGAGCTCAGGCATGGCCCGCTCGACACTGCTCACCAACGACTCGGCCCAATGCCCGGCCGGCTCCCGCTGCGCGATCCTCACGAGCTCGGCGAGGTGATCGGCCAACTTGACCGCCTCCTCGACCTGATACCCGTTGCGCTGCAACCACCAGATCGTCGCCGTGCCGACGTCCGTCAACACCTCGTCCCGCAGGTACCGAATCTCAGCGCGCTCAACGTCCCGCTCCGCCAACTTGAACGTCGAGTTCCGCAACAACTCGATGTGCTTCTTGGCCATCTCCAGGTCGTCATCCCCGACCGAGACCTTCACCTGCTCCGCCCGAGCCCACACGTGCGTCCCAGGCACCTGCCGCTCAGTGGCGAGCTCATCCCCCAACTGCACCTGCAGGGCAGCGTGATGAATCAACATCGCCTTACCGCTGATCTCCTTGGCCCGCTGCAGAACGTGATGAATGGCAGCACTCCGCGGCGAGTTGTGCCGAAGACCCGTCGCCAGATCAAGCCGCCACACGACCGTGAACTTCAGCTGGAAGTCCAGCCCGTACACCGCACTGGCCAACGGCGTCTCGAACTCCTGCTGATGACTGCTCGCCGGCGGCACGAAGGTGATGTCGTCAGCTCTTCTGGGCACCGTCCGGCGCCACCAAGCCTTGAGGGCACCAAGCGGGCCAGGACGGAAGTCGGGCCAGGGTCTGCTCACACGCCCTCCCTACCTGACGTTTGTGCCCGGTAGAAGGTGGCCTGCCTCACTTCCCTCCAACGGCCGCAGCCCGCTTCAAGGGTTCCTCACGGTGCGTGAGCAGGGCGCTCGTGCGCGGTAGCCGGGGGCGCTGGTCAACTCGGTGGCACCACCCCGCTAGACTGCTGTCGCCAGCCCTAGTAGCTCAGGGGATAGAGCATCGGTTTCCTAAACCGTGTGTCGCAGGTTCGAATCCTGCCTGGGGCACCACCTTTCGCCGGGTGAAATCAGGGCCTGACATGCTGAAACGCTGTCAGGCCTTGATCTTTTTGGTCAGTCGCCGTCAGCGGGAATCTGCCCCTGTTTGCCGCCGTCTGCGAAACCATCGCGAAACCGATCGAAGCCTCAACAGCTACAGGCACTCCCGCACGGGAGCTTGCCCCCTGCAGCCTGGCTAGCTCAGCTGACTGCGCCTCCATGCCAGCTCCCGCGTTACACGCGCGTCCTCTGACACCAGGCTGCGTATAGCTACCCCATGAACACGGAGCACGCGCATGATCACCGAGCGTGTCCCTACCTCCGGTTCGCGCAGCCCAACCGGCAGGCCCTGTGCGTCTTACCCGTCAGCGAGCACTGCAACCGAACCCTGGAGTACACCAGGAAATACTCCTATACGCGTTAACTATACCTTGACAGATCCCCAGAAAGATCTTGACTGAATCTCCTTCAGCAAGACCGCCCATTTGAGGTCGCCAATTCACTTGCCCACAGCGAGGCCAAGTAGATATCCTAGCGCGATGAACAATACCGTCGCACACCCTATAATCAATGTTCTGAGTCCAATTTTCGGAGAAGAATTTCTTCGATACATACTGGCCGCAGAAGATTTCACAGAAATAGGAAACTTGAACGACGGGCAGATGCAAGTCGCCCAGACTCTCCTAGGACTGGTCAATAGTGCCCAAACGGTAAACGACTCCAGTTTGACTCAGTTCAATAGATTCTCTGGATTCTCTTCAATAATGCCCGAAACAGGAAACTCGATCGTTAACTATTTCCGAATCCAAGCCGGAGGAGAAGTTGCCGAGATATCCAAGTGCGATGACCCCTTGCTGGCAAGCCTACTTAAGATCACCAGCGATGTCTGGCCGATATATCTCCTGCCCACTCCAGCGGAAGGCCCTAGAACGTTCTGGGCAGCATCACCAATTGGGATATACCAGCACCCACTACTGAATGAAGCAGCGAGCGCACTGATATCAGACGATGCGCTCTCGAAGGTGTTCCCAGTCAAGCCCAAAAGCACTACAGAAACTAACAATTTGGACGACACGATTGAATACCACAGCATACTTCATAGCGCAACCACTGGTCGCGGTGGCGGGATACAGCTCGTTGGGCTGATTAGTTCGCTTGTAAGCGACGCTATTTTTAGGTCACTCATTGGTCGAGATCGCCTTACATGGGAAGCAATCGAGCAGGGTCTTGAGAGCACTCTCGACGAAGCGCGCAAGCTAGCTAACGGGAAAGCAGTATTGGCGCCGACTCTGTCTGGACTTACCGGGATTCAACTCGATCCAGACGTGATAGTTAAGACGTCGAGCGGGACACTCCGCAGTCCAACGAAACCAGAAATAGACCTACTCCTTCCGAAGGCCGAACAAATCACCGCAGTGTTTGAAACCTCCTACAGGATGAAGCTATACATACATCCAGAAATTTCTCTTGAAAATATCCTTCTCCAGAAGACTGGAGAACGTTTGCAACCTCAAATGGACGAAGCGCGACTATCATTTCAGCGTTCGCTAGACATGCTACGACTAGCTTTGCTGCTTGAATCAAATAACAACGACCTGCACGTGGCAAGGGAAGTTTCGCGCTTCACACTAGATCCCTTTCAGCACGGCGGCGCGGTGCACTACGGATTCGATCAGTACAGCCTCCCATCACACGCGCTCACAAAGACAACAGCCACTGCTGTTCAAGAGTGGCACGAGCTTATCCGGTCGAAGCACTACCCGACGCTAGATGTCGGCGTCAGAAGGCTTCTATCGGCAGTCACCTCACGACTTGACCCGCTTGATTCATTCGTTGACGCCGTCATTTGCTGGGAGAATATGTTTGGCGCTAAAACTGAAACAACTTTTCGCGTGACCGCATCTGTCGCCAAACTGATCGGCCCCGATAATCCTGCAGGCAGGTACGATTTTCAGAGCGAACTCAAAGAACTATATTCAAAAAGAAGCGCTTTGGTACACGGAGGCAAGGAACCACCAGCAAACAAGATATGGGGCTACCGAGAGAGGGCCATTGAGATAGCGGCCGATTGCTTCCGAGCCCTGTACCGCGATCGCCCAGAACTCCTTGAGCTTGAGTCCGAGAAACGAAGCGCAATTCTACTCCTGGAGTAGACGCCACACTGAAGCCGCTCAGCGTGAACATGCAAGACCCGCAGGAGCAGCGATCGGAATTCTTCAGCAGACTCCAATGAGCACCGCAACAGAGGACTACAAGGACCAGGCACAGGCAGCGCAACGCACCCAGGCTTGCTCTTTAGGCAGATAGACCGTATTGCTACAAAGCACCAAAAAGCGCCTCGATTCGCTTATTGAGCGTTTCACGCTGCCCATCAATACACTTGGCATAGATCTTCAGCAGCACCTCTACAGAGTGACCTGCACGCTCCGCAACCTCAGTCGCCGGGATACCGCCGTTGAGTTGTAGTGATACGGCCGCGTGCCGAAGGTCATACGGTCGCCCAGCAAGTGGCGAGGTCACCTGGGCAGGACTGAAAGCGTATTCACGTGCGTCCCGCCACACTCTGTAGTAGGTCGAGGAAGACACGACGCCGTCGTTCGGCGACCAGAACAACCGCCCATCTGTTGCAATGCCGAATCGGTTGACGTGATTTCGAATTCGTGAAACAAGCACGGGCGGAATCGGTACCGGCCGGACGTCCTTCACGCCCCGGTGCTTTAGTCCGCGTTGGTCGTGTACCTCCCCCGAATCCGTCCACCGCTTCCCCGCAGACGGCCTGGACTCGCCAAGCATCAGCAGCCCCCAGCCCTCATCGGGAAGAGTGCAGTCATCCAGCTTGAGCCCGAGCCCTTCAGCCGGCCGCGCCGCCGCGTAGTAGCAAGTGGCAAAGAACGCTTCGAGGTGCGCGCCCCGATCTGCGTTCCGCCGCCCGATGTACGACACGGCAGTAAGCAGTTCCTCGATCTGCCGAGGATTGGCCACCACGCGCGGGTCCACCTGCTCCACGAGCTTCGTGACCTTGCGCTTGATCCGGTTCAACGGGTTGTCCGGGATCAACTCCCGCTCGACCGCCAACGCCAGCAGGTTGAACAGCACCGCCCGCTTCCGCGAATACACGGTTGCAGCCGCGGACTTGCCATCGAGCTTCATGGCCAGCGCGTCCAGGACCTCCCGAACCGCCACCGCGTCGGTCATGTCGTACAACGGCCGGGAGTACCGAACCAGCCAGTCCACGACCTCCTGCTGTTCACGGTCGAACTGATCGTCACGAGTCGTCGGCGGCAACAAGTGACGCGTCAGCACTCCACGCAGCTCCGTCAGCTCAGGCCTGCCAGGCCCGTTCTTCACGAACGCAGCACACGCAGTCGCCAGCGCATCCACCGTGCTACTCCGCGTCTTCGCAGCCGAGTCAGGCCACTTCATGTCCATGTAGGACTGTGAGAACTCCAAGAACGAGAAGGAGTTTTTCCGCTTCAACTCTGACAGCGGAAGCCCAGTCTCCACATCGAACTCTTCGCCGAACCGCGCCGCCCTCATCAGATCGGAGCGCCGGTTGATCGCCTGCGCCTTGTTCGCGAACCACTCCGAGTGACTCTTCTTCTCCGTCACCCACCGGACGCCCCACGGCTTCGGCCGTTTCTTGCCCTTGGCCGTCTTCTTCTTCGTCCAGTCGGCGATCTCCCAGAAGGTGACCTTCAGCGTCGTCTCGCTCATGCGGCCCGCCCGTAGAGCTCGTCCATCCAGTCCAGGAAGTCCGAGCGCCTGCAACGCAGTTCCCCGTTCGGAAGCGGGAAGCAACGAGGCCCCTTCCCCGTCTGCCGCCACTTGTAGAACGTGTCCCTGGAGACGTCCCCGCCGAGCGCTTCCAGCATCTCCGGAACAGACATCAGTTCAGCTATCTCTCGCGCCTTGCCGTTCATGGTTCCCCCCGTTTACGCAGCTTGATGAGTTGCCGAACTTTTTGGCGGTCCGGCTGATGCGAGCAGCGCGGCCGTGTATTCGGCCTTCCATCTGCGGCGCTCTGCGACTGCGCTCAACAGCAGGTGCGCCCGTGGCGGCACGTTCGGGTCGCCGGGCTCGACGTTGTTCCAGACAACCCGTTGGGGCTGGTCCTCGGGCTTGATCCCGACGTCCGCGAGCAGTTGCCGAACGAATGTCTTCCGGTCGTGCTTGTGGTCGGCGAGTGACTTCCCGGACCACTTGCGTGACACGAGGACGCGACGACCGGCGACGCCGAGCGTGGTTCGCTTGTGCGCCTTGCCTTTGCACTTCCCTGGCACCGTGGAGAGCCGAGCCCCGCGAGGCTGGACGCCGTACAGCAGCCACACCGCGCACTGCGGCGAACAGGGCGTCACGGCCAGCTCAGCGCACAGCCGTTCGGCGTGGTCTTCCTGCCGTGCTGTCTGGGCCTCGTAGCACTCGTTGATGCTCTTGGTGAGGTACTTGGTCAGGTAGCCGATGTGGCGGCCGGCCTCTTCGGTGCCGCCGAGGATGCCCTTGGAATGCACCTGCACCCCGAACCGCGCGACGTGGGCCGGACGCTCGACCTCATCGAGTGCTTCCTCCCAGGTAGGCAAAGCCCTTCGCGTCTGCGGGTCAACGAAGCCCTTGGCCCGGACGTCCCATGTCGGCAGGTTGTCGCCGCTGTACTTGATCTCGTCGTGCTCAGGCCACCAGACCTGGTGATAAGTGGCCTCAGCGACCGCCCGCAGCTCCGCCCGCGAGATCGATCCCCGAACCGCCGCGTGCCAGTGCGGAGCCAACCGTCTCTGTGGCTCGACCGTCGAGAAGTACTGGACCTCCCAGCCCACACAGCGCCGGAGGTTCTGGACGAACCGATCGAGCAGCGCGGCGAAGTGCACCGCGTCCCGTGCCGCACGGCGATAGTCGTACGTCGTCGCATCAACCGGAGTGCCGTCACTGCGGACCTTGCCGTAGGTGTCGAGCGTCAACGTGAGGAACGTCGAGGGCTGGTACTTGCCTCCGAAAACCTTGCCAACCGTGTGCTTGCTAACCGGCCGCCGAGGCAGGTTGGGCGCATCCTGTCGCCGCCTGGTGGACCGCTTTCGCGCGCCCCTGAGCGGGACTTCCAGAGAGGGAAGTGAACCGCGGACTCCGAGTTGCCGAAGTTCGGTGTCGACCGCCGCGACCTCTTCCCGCACCTCCTCTGCTCCGACTTCGTCGCCCTCAACGAGGGCCAGACGGAAGGCCTTGACCAGGTCTGCCCGGTACTCAGTCAGGTCCCGCTGTTCGTCGCTCGGGATGTCTGGAGTGAAGTCCGGTTCCTCGGTCAGGTGCCATCCCTCACGGCACTGCGCCATCCGCAGACGGCGGTTCTTCTCCGCGCAGGTCGGGCAGACGCTCGCAACCGTCGAGCCACAGGGCACGGGCACGATGTCGACGCGTCCGGTGTCGAGGTCGATCCGCTCCTTGGCCAACGGCCGGATGCAGACGCCGTGTTCCTCAGCGACGGCCCGGACGACGTCGAGCGCGGCCGGCTGTTTCATCCGCTCCGAGCGGGTCAGGTACTCGGTCATGCCGCCTCACGCCCCTCAGACAGCTCGGGGAACTCGTGAACGGTGGCCGGAGCGAGGTAGACGCCCAGCTCGACCAGGTCCGCGTCTGTGACGTTGAAAGCCCGAGCCCGCTCCGGTTCGCGCTGCCCGTCCTCCTTGCCCCAAGCGACGCCGGGCGTGTTCTCGCTGATCTCGTGAGCAGCCGCACCGCGTTGCCGGACGCCGTCGCCCAGGACCATGTCCACCTGCACCGGCTCATCGAGGCGCAGCGCCACGCGAGTGGTGAACAGGTGCCGGAAGCCGACGATCTCCTTGCGCGGGTCCTGGACCAGGCCGACGACGGCGTAGCCGGGAGCACGTCCCTGAGAGGTGATCGTCTGGATAGCCCGCGTCGCACGCTCACGCAGGTTCCGGTCCGACTGGTAGGCGATCAGGTCCGCCAGCTCATCCACGATCAGGACCGTGAACGGCTCACCAGTGCTGCGCGCCCAGAGCCGCCGGATGCCCCGGTAGCGAGTGGCACGCTCCTTGACCTCAGCGGCGATTTCTTCAAGCAGGGCAACAGCTTCAGGACCGTTGTCGTAGACGACCTTCTCGAACGCGTCCGGACACTGGCCCAGCTCCATGCCACCCTTGGGGTCGATCCCGACGAGCCGGACCATGCCGGCTTTGATGGCCGGGGCGAGCTGCCAGACGATCGACCACAGCACCGAGCCCTTGCCTGCCCCAGGCACGCCGACCACGAGGACCTGTGAGCCGAGCAGCCTCAGCCGCCAGGGCTTGCCGGTCTCCGTACGGCCGACGACCACCCGCTTGAGATCAACCTCTCCGGGGTCGGCGAGCTGCGGCACCGCGACCGGGCGTGCCAGCGGGTCAGCGTGGATGAAGTCGAGCTCAAGTACGCGCGGCTTGAGCACCCGCACCCGGCAGGACCGGGCGTTGAAGGAGTGCGCGAGGTTGTCCCGCCGCAGTTCCCACTGCTCCGGCGACTGTGCTGGGATCATCCGCACCCGGACCTTGTCCCGCCAGCCCTCCGAACGGATGCGGCGCAGCTTCGGGAGGTACTCCTTCCCGCGGACTTCCTTGGTCAGCTCACCCAGACGCATCACAGTGCGCCATTGCGGCACGTACACCGTGAGTCGCCGCCACTCGGTCAGCACGCGGTACCAGCCGTGCCGCAGGAACGAGTCTCGATCGAGGCCGTACCAGACAGTTAGGGCGCACAGGAGCGACAGCAACGCGATCACCAGCGGCGAGAGTCCGAACTGGTGATAGGCGACGTAGCCACCGAGGCCGGCCGTGGCTGCGACCGGGTATCGAACCGCCAGAACGGCCAGCAGCACGACCAGGCGGACGGCGAGCCAGAGCAGTGCGAACGGCGCGAGTACAAGCTTGACCCAGCCGGGAAGCCATACCCACCAAGGGACCTGCGGACGTGCGCCCTCGAACGGTGCGGGATCGACCCAGCGGTTGCCCTTCATCGCGCACCGCCAGCGCAGTTGAGGCACTGGAAGACGCTGCCCACGCTCGGGATGCGCCCAACAGGCTGGAACGCTCCCGAAGTGGCGGTGTGCTGCGCCCGACAGGTCAGGCATTCGAAGCCCCTAGCCTGCGCAGCCGTGAGTTCCATCGTCTCCAGCGAGCCGCCATCGAGCATCACGGCGTAGCTGGAAACGGTCTGCCTGGCGGAGATCATCCGATCCCCGTCTAGCGCACGAATGCGCTCAGGCTCTACGCTCATCGTTGTTCACTCCTGAGTTGGGTGGACAACGCAGGAGCGGCGAGGTTGGTAGCCGGGCTCCGCTCCTGCGTCTCACGTTCTCTTTGCGCCGCAACAAGACGTGCGGCATCGCCACGTGACCCAGCAGAGTCACGCGCTCTGTCCAATAAGGACTTGTGCTACTTCTTCGCCGTCTTGGTGACCTTGATCGCCTCCCCCTTCTCGCGCTCACGATTCGCCCAATACATGGCCTCGTGGTGGTGGCTGCGGTCGCTCTCAGCGACCCGCGCGTAGACAGCGGCGGAGCGGAGGTAGTAGTCCCGCAGAACGGCGGGCGCAGCCTTGGGATTGGGCAGGAGCTTGCTCAACACGTCGTGTGCTTCGCTCAGCGTCCGGGCCTGTTCCGCGAGGCCCCAGTGCATGGCCTCAACTGCGGACATCGGGAGCCTCCTCCGTGAGCGCGTGACGCCCCTCCTGTCGAGCGGCCGAGGCCTCAAGAGCGCGCCACCCCTGGTCAAGCACGTCACGCAGCTGCGGAACCACGTCCCGATCGACGACGAGCACGGCGGGGAAGGCGTTGCCGAAGCGGATCTCAATCCGGTCGGCGAACGGCATCGCGAGCGGCCGCATGGGAACGCCATCGGTCAGGTGAACGCGCACCAGGTCAGGCATCACGCCGCCTTAGCGGCTGGTTTGCTGACGGCCGGCTTCATGCCGGAGGCCCGCAGGCTGTAACCGAGCTTGGCGCGGCAGCGGTGACGCTCACCCGCATGCACCCCACGACACGCCTTGTCATCGATCCACGGCGTGACCGTCAGCCCCTCAAACACGACCGGCCGGACGTCCGTTCCGGGGATCGCCTCCGGCGGCACCGGCTGGTGAGGCGCGGAGATCTTCACCGTGACCACCGCGTCCGTCTTGCGCTCCGCGGCCTGGTCGATAACCAGTACGGACCACACGAGGAGCCCGCTCTCCTTATCCTTCTCCTGCTCCACCGGCAGGCCCTTCGCCCGCTCATCGGCGGACTGGAACTTGAGCACGGGCTCAACGCCCATCACGAGCGCGCCCCTGGGAAACACGAAGTCGTGACCCGCAGGGAGCCTGCTCCCACCTGTGATCGCCATCGTGGCTCTCCTGTCGTAGGTGTCGTCCAGACCGGTTGTCTGGAGTTCTCGACACTTACGACTTTCGGCTGAAAACCGGGACGGGAGCACCGCATGGCGGGACATCTAGAGACGTCCCTACTAACGTAAGACGTCCCTGGCGTCCCGAGGACGTCCGACAGGAGCGATCATGGCGAACGAGCGACTACGAGATGCGTTGCTACGCAACGGACTCACATACGAGCAGGTAGCCAAGGCCACGGGCGTCGACCAGAAGACCGTCGAACGCTGGATCACGAAGGGCCGCGCGCCGTACCCGCGCCACCGCAACACCATCGCGTCGATGGTCAAGGAGACCGAGACGTACCTGTGGCCGGACGCGGTCGCGCCGGAGCGGAAGGCGGAGATCACCGAGTCCGAGGTGGTCAAGCTCTACCCACACCGGAACTCGATCCCTCCAGACCTGTGGGACCACCTCATCACCAACGCCACCCGGCACGTAGAGGTGCTGGTGCACGCCGGCATCTTCTTGGTGGAGCGACCGACGTTCATGCGGGACCTGGCCAACAAGGCCGCGAACGGCGCGCGCATCCGACTGATCTTCGGCGACCCAGCCAGCCGCGAGGTCGCCAAGCGCAGCGACGAAGAGCAGCTCGGCAAGGGCACGCTCGGCTCCCGCATCCGCAACGCGCTGGCGTTCTACCGACCGCTGGTGGGCGTGGACGGCGTGGAGATGCGCTTCCACAAGACGACGCTCTACAACTCGATCTTCCGCTTCGATGACGAGATGGTCGTCAACACGCACGTCTACGGCTTCCAGGCCGCGCACGCTCCGGCCCTGCACCTGCGGCGGCTCGCTGCGGGCGATCTCTTCGAGACCTACTCTGAAAGCTTCGAGCACGTCTGGAACCTGTCCAAACCAGCAACGTTCTGAGGAAGCAACATGACCCGCGTGGACTACTTCCACGACCCAAACGCCCCCAAAGCCAATAGCCTGCGTCCCGCTGTCAGCGCCTTCGTGCAGGACGAAGATGGGCGCATTCTGATGATCCGGCGGACCGACAACGACAAGTACTCCATCCCCGGCGGACAACAAGACGTCGGCGAGACGTTGGCCCAGACGGCCGTTCGAGAGGTCAAGGAAGAGACTGGAATCGACGTCGATGTCGTCGAGCTCATCGGTCTCTATTCGAACCCAAACCACGTGATCGCGTACAACAACGGCGAGGTTCGCCAGGAGTTCTCAATCTGCTTCAGGGCCAAGCCAACCAGCCGCAAGACCAGCACAAGCATCGAGTCCAAAGAAGTGGCGTGGGTGGACCAGGAGCGACTCGACAACCTGGACATCCACCCGTCGATCCGGCTACGAATCAGCCACGCCCTCGCAGAGCGCGACGCCCCGTACTTCTCGTAGCGGTAACGCGAGAGCCAATACGAGCGACATAGGAGCAACTCGCACCCTTGGTTCGCGAACGGTAGGTGAATATGCGCTTCTCTGAGCTGACTAGCGTCGCACACACCAAGGAAACCGAGTGGTTCGATCCAGTCCTTGTAGAAGACACCCCTCTGTACGTCGATCCCTTCCTGGTGTTCGATGAGGTCGAAGATCCACTGTTCACGGATGCTCGAGACCTGGTAGTCACTTTCTTCACCATGTGCCGAGATCTACTTAAGCGATCCAATGGAACCAAAATTTCACCACACTGGATCAAAGCTGTTCGCCTACTTACCTTTCCTGAGCCGAAAGAGTTTGCCCTCGGACTGTCGATGGGGTCGCCAAATGGATCGGGAACTGATAGCTTTTTCGCCGAACAGATGGCCGACTCCCTGTATCGCGTGAGCCAACGAACAGAGCGAGAGATCGACTACGTCGAGCTATTCACACTATTCGTCCCAGGCCTGGGCACAGACCGAATCAGTGACATCTTCTGCAACATCCTGAAATCTCGATTCATCAAGTACACACAGAAGGTTTGCGAAGAACTAGCAATAGAGACGGAGCGAATTCGAGTTCGCAATGCATCCTGGAGTACCGAGTCCCTGCGATGGTCGGATGCACGCCTGCTTATGCCGGTAAGCCCAGTAACAAAAGGGGCCATCCTTCTTACTCCGGAAAGGTTTCTCCAAAGCATTCCACTTCGAGTTGATTCTCCAGGATTTTGGTCTTGGGCAGAGGTAAACCACAACGCCGTACTTCGGGAAGATCTAAACTATGACCTGGGCGCAGATCTCAGTCGATCACAGAAACGCGAGCGGGGCCATCAGCTTGCTCGCCAGATGCCAGACTGGGCATTTGATTATGTCGAAGCCATCGCCGAGGACGACAACCAACCCGCCTACGACGCAAAGCAGGACTCTGACCTACTTATTGGATGGTACGAAGCTGGTCGTGCCGCTGGACGTAAAGAGGTCGAAGAGTCAGCCGGAATCGATCAGCCCAGGTCACCTCAAGAACTACATGATTGGGTTGGAAAACTCGTCGATCGCTTTCAGCATGCTGTCGAAGAGTCCGATCTGTGGCGAGCACTTTGGGATGACGAACTCCTTAATCCACGAAAAGAAAAGATCGTACAGGCCATCGCCGGACAACTGTGGGTCGTCGTCTGCGAACAGGCCGGCGTGGACATGTCTCGCGAACCAAATATTGGCCGCGGTCCAGTTGATTTTAAGTTCTCTGCAGGCTGGAAGAAGCGGGTACTGCTCGAAGTAAAATTGATGAGCAGTAAGAAACTTCGACGCGGCGCCGAAGCACAACTGCCGCAGTACATGATCAGCGAGAAGATCGGCTTCGCCTACTACGTGTGCGTCGGCTACAAAGATGAAGAGCTGTCACAAGAACGGATGCAACTCGTTAAAGATACATGCAAAGCCTACGCGGAGCAGTCAGGATATACAGTGGCCGCACGATTCATCGATGCGCGCCCTAAAGAGTCTGCGTCCAACTTGTAGCAACCGCCTTACTGATCACCTGCTGCAAGTAGCCACCGCACCAGCCGCTGACCGACCCTTCTAAGCCAGGAATGCAGCCAGAAGAGAAATCTGCGAAAGACACGGGCCGTCCTCAGGATCTGCTGCACGTACCACGCAACGGCAGCTGGCAAGGCGAGCAGGGACAGCAGGCCGGAATGACGAGCAATCTCATCAATAAACATATGACTTCCCAACTTTATACAGACACGTTGAGCAACAATTTGAAACCGCTCTTCTAGCCGCATAGATTGCACGGGATTGACACGGATTCAAAAGGCCAGCTAGGCAAAACTCCGACACCTGGGGGAACATAGAACTGCAGGTTCGATTCAGGGATCAGCACCTTTGAGTGGTCTTCGATTGGCTCACCGTTAATCATTGTCCATTTGGTACCGCTAGGACCTGTAGCGAATACCGCGCAGATCCCCCGGATTACACCTGCGCCTGTCGCCTGCAACCCGTGGAGGTGCTTAGCGGTCGTCACATCAGGGCAGGCGGCCCGATAAGTTGCTGCCCACGGAATGACACCGCCGCCAGTCCAGCTGCCACCCTGCCGATTAGGCCCAGGCCAGCCAGCACGCCAGTATCCGTAACGACCCAGTGCAGGTTCGATCTGGACCCCGCGACCCATATGAGAAGTCGCCTCCACAAAGGCGCGGTGGTAGGTCAGGTCATCCGTCGCCAAGGTCACACGGGCGCGGCGACCCCTCCTGTCATGAACGGTGCAGTGAAGCAATCCCCATCCCAGCGGCGTAGGAATCAGTGCTGCATCACGACAGAACTCCTCGTAGGTGCATCCGAGTTCCCGTGCAGCATTGACCGAGATCTCTGAGTATTCAATCATCCTGGGCTTCTTCAAGACTGCATTCACATAGGAAACGCGCTTCCCAGGGATCTGCTCCGCCTTGACCCCGTAACGGTCGGAAATTTTTCTCTTTGTCACGGGAGTGATCGTGGCGGACTTCGGGATCGCCGCGCCACTTTGATCACCCCAGCACAGTTGGACATTCAAAGGGCCTGAGCTGCAGAAATGCGATGCCCAAGCAGGCCCCGCTCGCGCCACGCACACCGTTCGTGTCCAAGCCGTTATCGATGTTGCGTCACCACTGGCGTCGTGGGGCTTGCTGTAGGAGGTTGCGCACTGCCGAAATCCGCTCTACAGGATCAAGGCCGCCGCTGCGGCACGCTCCGCGCGTACGGCGAACACCTTCCATCCCGGCACTCCCGGCATCCGCTTCGCTGCGCCGGTCGGCCGGGCGGCGCTGCGCGCCGTCCTCCGGCCTTGCCCCAACCGACGAACTCACCCATAGAGCCATGCCGGCCCGCAGCTCCCGACGAGCGCCGTCAGGGTCACCTCGGACATGCTGGTCATGGCGCTCGGCTGCCGCGACGGCTGCGCCGCCTTGCCACCGCTTGATACGGATGACCCCGCGGCTCACACTCCCCCTTGTCGTCAGGAAGCCCTGTCACCTCTGGAGGTGTCGCTTGGCTTGGGAATGGCTGGCTCCAACGGGCACCCTGCTCGGTACCGTGGTTGGAGGCTTGATCGGTGGCGGGTACGCGCGAGGCACCCAGAAGCGCCAACACCGGTTCGATCGACGTAAGGCTGTTGACGAGCAGGGTCGAGAGAAGGCTACAGAGGCTGTCGCCGCGCTTCGATTCCTTCAGCGCCACAACGACGAAGTCGTGAACTGGTCGATGTCTGCGCCTCCTGGTGATCTCAGCGACACGCAAGAGCAGCTAGACCGGCTCGGCCAAGCCGTCGTCTTCCTGACAGACGACCAAGCACGAAGCCAGGTCGAGCTGGTGCACAACGTCATCACAGACAACTTCGTGGCCGACCGGTTCGGTCGCCACGACTACGCAAGTGCTGCCGTCATGGTTTGGGTTGCGTGCCGCGAGGGTCTGGAAGTACTCGGCCGGTACCTGCGAGACGAGCCATCGCAGCCGCCCTCTGAGCAACTACAGAAGCTCCGCACCGCGTATGACTCCGGTCATGACGAGATGGCGCGTCAACATGAAGAGTGGGAGCAGGAGCGAACGCAGAAGACCGCGCGAAAGCCAGACGTGACGCCCCCAGAGAAGAGTTAGCCGGCGCGCACGAACCGCGAAACCATCGCGAAATGCGGAACCCAAGCGCCACAACGTAAGAAGCCGAAGCCGCAGCTCAAGAGGCATGACAGGACCTAGGTCTGTCGTCCCTTCCTAAACCGTGTGTCGCAGGTTCGAATCCTGCCTGGGGCACCACCTTTCGCCGGGTGAAATCAAGCCTTGACCTGCGACTACGCGGTCAAGGCTTGATCTATTTCCTCACCTGCCGGCGCGGACGTGGCTGATGTACGGCTCGTAAGCCGACAGGTCGCGGTGCGGCTCGTACGTGCTCAGGTAGTAGTAGTCGGCCACGATGTTGGCCTGCTGTTCGGTGTTGAAGTCGGCGAACGTCTTCCCGTGCAGGCCCTCCGCGCCGCCGTAGTCGTAGAGGCCCTTCACGAAGAAGCCCGCCATCGCGGTCGGGAGCAGGCTCAGCACGCTGCGGCCGTGTTGGTACTGGTAGGCGTGGGTGAGTTCGTGGACGAGCCAGCGCTCGTAGCGAGCCTGGTGTTGCGGGCCGGTCAGGACTCCCTTGGGGAACGTGACGAGCTTCGGGAGGGTGCGGGCCACGCCGAAACTGCCCAGGAGGCCGCCTTCTGCCAGGCGGAGGGCGCTGATGTCCAGGGCGTCGCCGAACACCTCGCGGGCTATGTCGGCCTCGCGTGATTCCAGGTTGCGACGGAACACCACGGCAGCTCCCCTGCGTCGGAGGAGTACCGATGTTAGGCGGACGGGCTAACCGGCAGAAGTACCGGCGGAAGTGCTGTTGTGCACCAATGGTCATTGACCGCTGTAAACAAGGTTTCCTAATTTCGGGCCCATGAGTGAGCCTCCGGGACGCAGGTCGCAGAACGGTCCACGCCTTCAGGAGCTCTACGAGGACGCCCGGCGGCGGTACTCGCGGCGCGGGCTCTTCCGGGCCGGGGCGGTGGGTGGGGCTGTGCTTGCCACGTCGAGTTTGGTGGGCACCGCTTCGGCCGGTGGATTCAACGCTCCCGCGGTGTTGCTCAAGGAGACGGCGAACGGCAGAACACTCCGGCCGTTCGGGCGGCACATCGCGTTCGGGGCGGACCCGTCGCGGCAGGTGGTGGTCTCGTGGCAGGCGCCGGCCAACGTTCAGGCGCCCTATCTCCGGGTCGGGACAACCCTAGGTGAGTACGGGGAGAAGTTGCCCGCGGAGGTGAGAGCGCTTACCAGCGACTTGGCGTGGCAGGAGCGGGAGCCGCTGTTCACCATCTCGCCGCATTTGGGGAAAGCCGTTACGCAGTACTACCTGCACGTCCGGCTTGACGATCTGGTGCCGAACACGACGTACTACTACGTCGTCGGGCATCAGGGGTTTGAGCCGCAGGAGCCTGCCGGCTTCCGGACGGCACCGGCGGCCGGCGCCAGGACGGCGTTCTCGTTCACGGCCTTTGGCGATCAAGGGGTTGGGCACAACGCGTTGGCCACCAACGGTCTCATCGCCGATCTGGGGCCGCAGTTCCACCTCGCGATGGGCGACATGAGTTACGCCAACGACGGTGAGGGTGGGCGGCCGGAGACGGACAAGTACGACGCGCGGAAGTGGGATTCGTTCTTCGCGCAGAACGAGCTCGTGGCGGCGACAACGCCGTGGATGGTCTCGCTCGGCAACCACGAGATGGAGAGCTGGTACGACAACCACGGTTATGGCGGCATGCGGGCGCGGTTCACCATGCCCGACAACGCGTGGGACGGGTCCACCTGCATCTACTCCTGGCGGTACCAGAACGTCGGGATGATCAGCCTGGACGGCAACGACATCTGCTACAACAGCGACGCCAACCTCGACTACACCGAGGGCAAGCAGCAGGTGTGGCTCAAGGCGCAGCTCGAGAAGTTCCGCGCGGACGCGAGCATCGACTTCATCGTCGTCTACTGCCACCAGTGCACGTACTCGACGTCCGGGAACAACGGGTCCGAGGTCGGCGCGCAGAAGCGGTGGGCTCCGTTGTTCGACCAGTACCAGGTCGATCTGGTTCTCAACGGGCACAACCACGTCTACGAGCGCACGGATCCGATCAAGGCAGGCAAGGGCACCAAGAAGGCCGACATCAAGAGCGTCATCAACCCCGTCAAGGACGGCACGACCTACATCACCGCGGGCGGTGGTGGCGAGAGCATCAACAGCTGGGCCGACTCGAAGATCTCCGACTCCTACTTCGGCAACGTCAAGGACGCCACGGCGACGATGCGGGTCGACCAGGAGGACGGCGAGGAGAAGCTGGTCAAGGTGACGTGGTCGCGGGTGCGGTATCGCGGGTACGGGCTGATCGTCGTCGACGTCGAGCCGAGGACGAACGAGCCGGCCCAGATGAAGGTCCGCGCGCTCACCGAGACGGGTGCGCTGGTCGACGAGTTCACGATCCGGCGCGGCTGAGAGGGCCTGACATGACTGAGGAACACTCGCGCCGGTTGTTGTTCAAGGTCGGTGGCGCCGCGCTCGTCACAGCCGCGATCACCGGCACGAAACCGGCCCAGGCCGCACCCGACGGGCGGAAGGTCC
This sequence comes from Lentzea sp. NPDC092896, assembly GCF_044754905.1. Taxonomy (NCBI): domain Bacteria; kingdom Bacillati; phylum Actinomycetota; class Actinomycetes; order Pseudonocardiales; family Pseudonocardiaceae; genus Lentzea; species Lentzea sp. NPDC092896. The sequence goes on along the minus strand of NZ_JBIVPX010000006.1, from coordinate 47,410 downwards.
GGCCGGTCGGTCGGCATCTCGCGTACGGCGCGGATCCGTCCAAGCAGGTCGTGATCTCCTGGCAGCAGCTGGAGAAGGTCACCGGGCCGTACGTCCGGATCGCCACGAACGCGGGTGGGTTCGGGCCGAAGATCGCCGCCGAACTGCGCACGCTCAAGAGCGAGATCGGCTGGCAGGAGGGCGACCACAGCTTTCCTCCGCACGGCCCGGATCCCATGTACCAGTACTACCTGCACGCCAAGCTCAACGACCTCACGCCCGCAACGACGTACTTCTACGTCGTGGGGCACGACAACTACGATCCCGCCACCAGCAAGCGCCCGAACGAGATCGCGTCCTTCAAGACCGCACCGACAACCGCCACGACGCCGTTCACCTTCACGGCGTTCGGCGACCAGGGCTACGGCTACAACGCGCGCAAGCTGACGAGCCTCGCCGCGGACCAAAGCCCGGCCTTCCACCTCGCGCTCGGCAACCTGAGCTACGCCATCCACGGCGGCACGACGAACGTCGAGGGCGGGCACACCGACACCGACAAGTACGACGCCGCGCGGTGGAACAGTCTGTTCGCGCAGAACGAGTTCATGGCACAGACGACGCCTTGGATGCTGACGCTCGGCAACCGCGAGATGGAGGAGTGGTACTCCCCCAACGGCTACGGCGGCATCAAGCAACGCGTCACCATGCCGGACAACGCCTGGAGCGGCTCAACAGGCATCTACTCCTGGCGGTACCAGAACGTCGGGCTGATCAGCCTGGACGGCAACGACATCTGCAACCGCAACACCGCGAACCTCGACCACACCAAGGGAAAGCAGCTCATCTGGCTCAAGGCGCAGCTCGAGAAGTTCCGCAAGGACACGAGCATCGACTTCATCGTCGTCTACCTGCACCACGCCACGTACTCGACGGCTGACGGCGGTGGCGCGGAGAGCGTCGCGCAGCAGAAGTGGGCGCCGGTGTTCGACAAGTACCAGGTCGACCTGGTCCTCAACGCGCACAACCGCGTCTACGAACGCACCGACCCGATCAAGGCCGGCAAGGCGAGCAGCGACGGCACCACCTACATCACGGCGGGTGCGGGCGGTCAGGCCCTGGACAGGTTCTACAAGGACGCGCCGGAGTCCTACCTGGGCAACGAGAACACCAGCGGCACCCCGACCATGCGCTGCTACAAGAAGAACAGTTCGAGCTCGACGGACACCAAGGTCACCTGGTCACGCACGCGGTACCGCGGCTACAGCATCGTCGCGGTCGACGTTACCAAGACCACGATGAAGGTCCGCGCGCTGAACGAGGACGGCGTGCTGATCGACGAGCTCACCCTGCGACGGCGGTGAGCCGGTAGCGGATCTCCTTCAACTCGGCCCCGCCGATGGTCTCGGTCCTGACCGTGCCATCGGCGCGGAACCCGAGCCGCTCGTAGAACCGCCGCGCCCGCGGGTTCTCGTCGAACACCCACAGCACCACGTCCTGCTGCCCCTCCAAGGCAGCACGCGCCAGCTCGTAGCCCAGGCCGGTGTCCCACGCGGAGGGCAGCACGTAGATCGCGTACAGCTCAAAGGCGGCATCGGGCTCACGGGACGGGCCGACGGCGACGAACCCGGCCACCGCGGAATCGAACAGGCCGACCCACACGCCGCCGCGCGGGATACCGCGTTCCCACATCGATGTGCGCGCTTCCACGGAAAGCTCGTCCAGCACGGAATCCGGCACAAGACCGCGATAAGCGGTCTGCCAGGTCTGGACGTGCACCGCGGCAACGGCTGGAGCGTCGGCGACGACTGCTGGACGGACCGTCATGTCTTCCCCCAGTGGCATGATCGAGCTCATGCGGATCATCGTCGACGCGGACCCAGGCATCGATGATGCCCTTGCTTTGTACTACCTGCGCGCCCAGCGGGAAATCGAAATAGTCGCCATCGGCACGGTTCACGGCAACGTGCCGGTGCAGCAGGCCACCGCCAACGCGTTGAGGCTCGCGGAGCGCCTCAACCTCGACGTCCCGGTGGCGATGGGCGCCGCGAAACCGCTCGCCCAGCCCCTCAGGACCGCAGAGGACGTGCACGGCCAGGACGGTCTCGGCGGCCACGCGGGAGACGAGCCGAAGACCACTCACGCAACAGAAAGCGCCGCCGAACAGCTCGCGAACAAGGCGCGGGAGAACCCGAAGGAACTGAGCCTGCTCGCGATCGGCCCGCTCACCAACGTCGCGCTGGCGCTGCAGATCGAGCCACGCCTGCCGGAACTGCTCGACAAGGTCGTGGTCATGGGCGGCGCGCTCAACGTGCCGGGCAACATCACCTCCCACGCCGAGGCCAACTTCTGGCACGACCCGGAGGCGGCCGACCTGGTCCTCGCCGCCGGCTTCGAGGACCTCACCATCGTGGGTCTCGACGTCACCATGGCGAGCCACGCCCCGCAGGAGTGGCTCGACGCGCTCCCCGACGACTGCTACCCGCGGCGGATCCTCGGCTTCTACGCCGACTTCTACGGCAGCTTCCTGGGCAAGAAGGGCTTCGTGCCGCACGACCCGCTGGCCGCCGCGATCCTGCTCGACCCCGGCCTCGCGAGCTACCACGAGGACCGGTTCGCGATCGAGCTCACCGGCCGCTACACGCGTGGCAAGATCGTCGCCGACCAACGGTTCCTCGCCCCGGGAAGCCCGTTCGGGCGTGACATCGCCACCGAACGCACGAAGGCCAAGTACGCCGTCACGGCCGACCACGCCCGGTTCCTCGACCAGCTGAGGCACGCTGTGACACAACCATGACAAACCACCGACGGGACCTGGACAAACACCAGGGACCGTGGAGGTATGAACGTCCACTTGAAACGATGGCTCGCGGTCTCGGGGGCCGCCGTGGTCATCGCGACGGGCGTCGTGGCCGGGGGCTCCTACTGGCGGCTCGAGAGCAATCTCAAGACCGTCGATCTCTCCACGGAGATCACCCACCCCAGGCCTCCGTCGACGCCTGGCCGCCCCCTCAACATCCTCCTCATCGGCAAGGACGACGGCCGGTCCGACACCGCCATGGTCGTGCAGCTGAACGCGAAGGGCGACCAGGCACGCGTGGTCAGCATCCCGCGCGACACGATGGTGCCGAGGCCGAGTTGCGGGACCAACCCGCCGGCCGCGATCGCCATGTTCAACAGCGCCTTCTCCACGGGCGGCGCCGCGTGCACGGTGGCGACGGTCGAGCAGATGAGCGGCATCCGGATCGACCACTTCGTGCAGATCGACTTCAACGGCTTCCGCGACGTCATCGACAAGCTCGGCGGCATCGACGTCACGATGCCCGAGGCGATCGACGACGAGAAGAGCGGGCTGCACGTGCCGGCCGGGCCGACGAAGCTCGACGGAACGCAGGCGCTCGCATTCGTGCGCACCCGCTACAGCATCGGTGACGGCAGCGACCTGAACCGCATCAAGAACCAGCAGCTGTTCATGCGGGCGCTGAGCGAGAAACTGGCGAACGAGAACTGGCTCGCCAGCCCGGCGAAAACACTCCAGCTCGCCGACATCCTGACGAAGTCCATCGTCACGGACACCGGAATCGGTTCGATTCCCGAATTGGCCGACCTCGCGGGAAAGCTCACCGCGTTGAAACCGGACGCGATCACGTACGTGACGCTGCCGACCGAGAGCTACCTGCCCGATCCGAACCGGGTCCAGCCGAAGCAACCGGAGGCGGACGAGCTCTGGCAAGCCGCCTGAGCTAGCAGGCGGCGCCCTGCCACTCGCTCGGCTTGGGCCACGGCTGAGGAGACCCCCAGGGCTCCTCAGCCGTGGATGCGTTGCCCCAGTCAGCCACAGCCACTTTGACGGTCTCCCAGTCTCGTGAAGGACGTGGAGTCGAGGTTGTCAGACCTCCTCGTTATGGTGGGCCTCTGACCACCTTTCCGGTGCGTGCGCCGCAGCTCAGGCGGGCGGTCCACGTTTTCCGGTCCGGACGAGGAGGAGGCCGATTGGGACCCCGTGGCGTCTTCGCGGAGCGCTTCGCGCTGCTCTACGCGGAGGCAGGCGACCCGCCTCTGAAGCGAGTCACGGAGTCGGTCACCCGTGCCCGCCGAACGGACGAACAGGGCAGGCCACTGCGCGTGCCGGCCCAGCGGGTCAGCGACTGGCGGCGCGGGCGCAACGTCCCCGCCAGGTTCAGCGGCCTGAGCGCGGTCCTGGAGGTCCTGGTCGGTGAGGCCCGCAAGCGCAGGCCCCAGCCCCCGATCGACGGCCTGTACGAACTCGACGCGTGGCGCGCCCTCTGGGAAGAGGCGCTCGCGAGCCCCGTCACGGAAACGAACACACCCCCTCAGGAAGACAACTCCGTCTGCCCGTACATGGGTCTGAGCGCATTCGGGCCGGAAGACGCGAATTGGTTCTTCGGCCGGGAAAGGGCGACGAACGCACTTCTCGACCGGCTGAACGACAACGGCATCACGACGCTCGTGGGCGCGTCCGGTGCCGGGAAGTCCAGTTTGATGAAAGCGGGGGTCCTCCCCCGGCTGAGCAAAGAGGCCGTCCTCATTTCGCCCGGCACCGATCCGCTGAAGGAGTTCGCGCTCCAGGTTCCGGAGCTGGTCCACGTGCTGGAGGCCGCCGCCGACGCGGACGGGCACGTCGAGTTCGCCCACGAGGTGCAGGCCGCGGTCGGCGACCGGGTGGTGATCGTCGACCAGTTCGAGGAGGCGTTCACCCTCGGCGGCGACGAGGACCGGCTGCAGATCTTCGTGCAGGCCCTGCACGCGGCCGCGGAGAAGACGGCGGTGGTGCTCGGCGTGCGGGCCGACTTCTACGCTCGCTGCCTCGACTTCCCCGAGCTCGCCGAGGCCCTGCAGACCAGGCAGATGGTGCTCGGCGCGATGTCCGCGGCCGAACTGCGCGACGCCATGACGAACCCGGCCAAGGCCGCCGGTCTGCAGCTCGAAGCCGGTCTGGTCGACCTCATGCTGCGCGACCTCGGCACGCACAACCGCCGCGGCAAGGATGCCTACGACGCCGGCGCGCTCCCCCTGCTCAGCCACGCGCTGCTGGTCACGTGGCAACGCAGGCAGGCGGGCCGCCTCACGATCGCCGGCTACCGGGCGGCGGGCGGCATCCAGGGCGCGGTGGCCGCCACCGCCGAACGTGCCTGGTCAGACCTCGACGAACCGGCGAGGGCCGCCGCACGACAGCTGCTGTTGCGCCTGGTCAGGGTCGGCGACGACACCCAGGACACCCGCCGCCGGTCCAGCCGCCACAGCCTGCTGGAGGCCAGCACGAACCTCCCGGCGACGGAACGCGCGCTCGAAGTCCTCACGCACGCCCGCCTGATCACCATGGACGCCGGCTCGGTGGAGATCACGCACGAGGCGTTGTTGCAGGCGTGGCCCCGGTTGCGCAGCTGGATCGACGAGGACCGCGCGGGCAACCTGACCCGGCAACGGCTCGAAGAGGACGCGGCGACGTGGTCCACCCACGACCGCGACTCGTCACTGCTCTACCGCGGCGCACGGCTGGAGGGCGTGCGGCAGCAGCAGGACGTCACCACGATCGCCAAGGAGTTCGTGCGGACGTCCGAACGCCAGCACCGCAAGAGCGTCTGGCTGCGCCGCAGCGCCATCTCGCTCGTGGTGATCTTCGCGCTGATCGCCGCCGGTGCCGCCGTGATCGCCGTGCGGCAGCGTGACGACGCGGTGTTCCGCCAGATCGTGGCCGAGGCGGACCGGCTGGCCGACACGGACGCGTCGGTGGCCGCCCAGCTGCTGCTCGCCGCCCACCGGTTGCGTCCGGACGACCTGGACGTGGGCTCCAAGCTGCTCGCGAACCAGCAGAAGCCGCTGGCCGTCCCGCTGCCGGGGCACACCGGCGCGGTGTACCTGACGTCGTTCACCACCGACGGCACCGTTCTCGCGACCGCCAGCTACGACCGCACCGCCCGCCTGTGGGACGTGCGGGACCGCTCGAACCCGAAGCCGCTCGCGGTGATCACCGGCCACACCGACTGGCTCACCTCCGCGGTGTTCTCGCCGGACGGCAGAACGCTCGCCACCACCGGCAACGACAAGACGATCCGGCTGTGGGACATCACGGACAAGGCGAATCCCCGGCACCTCAGGACGATCGAGACCGGCAACGGCACCAGCTACCTGCTGGAGTTCAGTCCCGACGGCAAGATCCTCGCCGCGGCGAACGAGGACAAGACCGCGCGGCTGTGGAACGTCAGCGATCCGGCGGACCCGCAACCCCTCGGCGAGCCACTGCGCGGCGCCACCGCGGCGGTGCGGACGCTCGCCTTCACGCCGGACGGCCACACGCTCGCCACCTCGGGCGACGACCAGGTCGTCCGGCTCTGGGACGTCGCGACCAGAACCCCGGTCGGCAGGCCGATGACCGGCCACACCGGCGGCGTGCACTCGGTGACGTTCAGCCTGGACGGCAAACTCCTCGCGTCCGCCGCCGACGACACGACGGTGCGGCTGTGGGATCCGGCGGCACAGACGCAGATCGGCGACCCGCTCGTGGGCCACACCGCAGGCGTGTGGTCGGTGAAGTTCAGCCCCGACGGGCGGATGCTCGCCTCCGGATCGGTCGACGGCACCGCACGGCTGTGGAACGTCACTGATCCGATCAACGCGATGCAACTCGGCAAGCCGCTCGCGGCGCCCAGCGGTGGCGTGTTCGCGGTCGGCTTCTCGCCGGACGGCGCGACGCTGGCCACCGGCGCGGGCGAGAACTCGGTGCGGCTGTGGTCGTTGCCGCGGCACGTGGTGCCGGTCCCCGCCGGGAACGCGGGAGTGACCTCGTTCAGCGAGGACGGCGAGCTGCTCGCGACGGCGGACGGCAACGGCGGCAGGGACGGCAAGACCGCGCGGTTCTGGGACACCACGGATCCGCTCACGCCGAAGTTCCTCGGAGCGGTGAAGGTCAGCCCTGACAAGGGATCCGTCCGGATTCAACTCCGCCCGGACGGCAAGGTGCTCGGCGCGTTGGCCGGTGAGAAGGCACTGCAACTGTGGGACACGAGCGATCCCGCGCACGTCGTGCCGCTCACGCCGCCGATCATGCTCGGCACGCGGTTCACCAACCAGCTCGTCTTCTCGCCCGACAGCAAGATCATGGTCACCGGTGGCGACGACGAGTCGGTGCAACTGTGGAACGTCAGCGATCCCGCGAAGCCCGTCGAGCTGGGCGAACCGTTGACCGGGCACGACGGGTACGTCAACGACACGACGTTCAGTCCCGACGGCAGAACCATGGTGACCGCGAGCAGCGACCGCATGTTCCGGCTGTGGGACGTGACCGATCCCGCGAAACCGCGGCTGCTCGGCAGACCGGTGGAGGACCACCACGAACCGGTGCAGCGCGTCATCTTCACGCCGGACGGCACCACGCTGATCACCGGCGGCGCAGACAAGGCGATCCGGCTGTGGGACGTGCGCGACCGGGAGAAGCCGGTGGCGCTCAGCGTGCTCACCGGGCAGACGCAGCAGGTCTTCTCGCTCGCGGTGACGCCGGATGGGAAGACGCTCGCGAGCGGCAGTTCGGACAAGACCTTCCGGTTGTGGGACATCGGAAATCCGGCCAGGGCGACCCCGCTGGGCCTGCCGATGGCGCTCACGTCCGGTGCCGAGCCGAACGTCCTCTTCAGACCGGGCAGCCGGGCGCTGGTGCTGTCGGGCGGGGGCGACGGCCTGCTGCGCCTGTGGGACATCGACGTCTCGCACGAGGCCGAGCGCATCTGCGCCACCACGCGGGGCGCGCTCACCGAGCAACTGTGGCAGAGCCGTCTGCCACAGGTGGAGTTCCACGCCCCCTGCTGACCCGCCCAACTGCCCTCACCTACAGCACCTCATCGGTTACTGTCCGCTGCATGCGTCTTCTTGCTCGGGTCGGCAGCTTGCGCGCGGTCGTCGCGGTGACCGTCGGGTTCATCGCCCTCAACATGATTCTCGTGGTGCTCGGCAACGTCACGGACTACGGCACGAACGAGGCGTTCGTGAAGCACGTCCTCGCGATGGACACGACGTTCGGCGAGGGGCTGAAGTGGCGGGCGATCACGAGCCCCGCCGTCGTCACGATCGTCTACGTCGCGATCATCCTGTGGGAGGCGATCTCCGCGGTGCTGCTGACCGCGGGCACCGTCGCCTACGTCCGCGACAAGGAGGACAGCGCGCGCAGGTTCGCGTCCGCCGGTCTGCTGATGATCGTGGCGCTGTTCCTGGGCGGCTTCATCACCGTCGGCGGCGAGTGGTTCGCGATGTGGCAGTCGAAGGACTGGAACGGCATCGGCGCGGCCCTGCGGATGGTGACCATCGCGGGCTTCGCGTTGATCCTCGTGCACCTCAGCCCGCGTCGGGCCACTCAGTAGTCGGCTCCACGCAGAACACCGGTCCGACGCCCGCGTCGGCGCCCAGCCCACTCCACCAGTCGCGCTGCTCAGCGTCCTCGATCGAGTCGATCACGACGAGCCCACCGGCCTCGTGCACGAACCCGAAGAGGTCGCTGAGCACGTGCGACACCAACTCGTCCGGCTTCTGGCAACGCCCCTTCACCCGCACCGCCGCCACGCCGAGCGAGCGGACGAGTTCGATCTCCGCGGTGGAGCCGGAGAAGTCGCGCGCGCCGATGTGGATGCCCATGTCGGAGAGCAGCTCGAGGTTGTCGGCGGCCTCGCTGTCCTCGGACGCGAGCACCTGCACCGGAAAGCCCAGCAACAACCGCCCGGCCGGCAACCCGGTGTCCGCGAGCACGCGCCGCACGTCGCGCACGAGGTCCGGACTGTTCGCCATGCTCTCGGTGAGGCAGACGGCGAGCATCTCCTCGTACCGGCACGCGGACTCGGCGGCCGTCCGCAGCATCCACTCGCCGAGCGGCAACATCAGCCCGGTGTGCTCGGCCATCCCGACGCACTTCTCGTGCGGGATCAGCCCGACGTCCCGATGCCGCCAGTTCAGCTCGGCCTCGACGCACACCCGCGCCGACCCGTCGAGCTTCATGACGGGGTTGAACACGACCTCGATGTCGCCGTTCTCCCAGGCACCGGGCATCACCGCGGCAAGAGCGAACTCCTCTTGCTCCCGCTTGTCCTGGGTGGCGTCGTGCAGCCCCCACTGCCGCCGCCCGCTGCGCTTGGCGCGCCGCAGCGTCATGTCCGAGGCCCGCAACACCTCGGCGGGATGATCACCGGGATGCAGCCGGGGCAACACCCCGATCGACGCCGACACCGCGACCCCGTGCTCGCCGAAGTAGACGGGCTCGGCCAGTTCGTGCTCGATCGTCCGAATAGTCGTGTCGACGTCCGGCGTCTCGGCCCCGTTCTCGACGAGGACGGCGAACTCGTCCCCTTCGAGCCGGGCGACCATCGCCTTCTCGGCGGAGAACACCGAACTGAGCCGCTCCGCGACGAGCTTGAGCACCTTGTCGCCGATCTCGCGCCCGAGCCCGTCCGTGATGACCGCGAAGGCGTCGAGATCGAGGTGGTACAGCGTCACGCCGTGCTCGATGTCGCTGTGCAGCAACGACTCCAGCCGCGTCGTGAGGTACTGCCGGTTCGGCAACCCGGTCAACGCGTCGTGCAGCGACTGGTACTGCAACCGCCCACCGAGCAACGTGAGCTGGCTGTCGTCGTCGATCATCACGACGAAGTGCTTCGGGTTGTCGTCGGGATCCTTCTGCACGGTGGCCGCGAGCAACACCCGGAAGTGCTCACCATCGCGATCGATCAGCCGCGGCCGCTCCTCGACCCGCCGCATCCGCCCGTACCGCAGGCCGGCCAACGCGTCGTTGATGAGCGGCAGATCAGCGGGCGCGATCAAATCCGTGAGCGTCATCCCGGCAACGTCTTCACGCCGAAGAATGGTGCACAACGCCTCGTTGGCCCGAATCAGCTCACCATCGAGCCCGACCATCGCGATACCGGTGGAGGAATGCGCGAAAATGTCCTCGAACCGCTCCTCGCTGGCCTGCAAATCCAGCTGCACAGCCCGATTCGCCCGCAACAGAGCCTGACTGACGCTCTCCTGCTGCTCCAGCACGAACGCCTGAATCGCCCCGGTGTACGCCGCAGAAACAGCCCCGACCACCAGCGCGGCCTGCCGAGCGTCGGCCCCCTCCTGCACGACGAACTGCGCGAGAACCTCGATGGACTCCCGCAGACTCTCAGCGCCAACGCAGTGGATCTCCACCAGCCGAGTTCCGACCAGCGAGGCCACCCGAGGATCACCGACGAGCGCCTCAGCCACCAGGTTGAGCAGCTCGTGCAGCTCCTCCGTCAGCTTCGCGGCCGACAGCGGTATGTACGCGGTACGACTGACCTTGATCGCCCAGTCGCGCGCCAACGCGTCGCGTCCCACCGGACGTGACGGTCTCGCGTCGTCCTGGCTCGGCAACCCGTTCCACCTGACCTGCTCGGCGAGCAACGGAGCGGAAGCCTACCGCCAGCAATCCACACCGTCCCAATGCGCGGCACCGTTCCCCCCAACGGGGGTATAGCGATCTCTGAGCGTTACAGCCTTTACTCGCTCAATCGGACCAATTTTCTCATGAACAAGGCCAACCCTCGACCTTCGATCGGGCTACACGCGGCCAGCGGAGGGTTGACGACGGTGAACGGCACCAGGCCCATGATCACCCGCGACCAGCACCTGATCGCATGCGAAGCCGAAGGCGAGCCGTCCTTGCCGTGCGGTCCGGGTGGGCTTTTGATCAGATTGGCGGGGTCTGGGGCGGAGCCCCAGGAATCAGCCGCCACACCAGCACGCAACCCAACCACCTACGGACGACACAACAGGCGTCAGCCCACACTCCCAATGATGTGCCGCAACTGAGCCAGCAAATCCGACCGAGACGTAGACCCCAACCGCTGCCTCATCCGAGCCATGTGGTGCTCAACAGTCTTGGCGGAGATGAACAACCGATCCCCAACCTGCTTGTAGGTCATCCCCTCCACCACCAACTGAGCCACCTCCCGCTCCCGATCACTCAGCTTCCCGGCGTCCTCGACCACGGGAGCAGCATCAGACTCAGCCCCCCGCCGAGCAGAAACCGGTCGCCCCTGCAACAACCGAGCGCAGTCCAGCAACCGAACCATCGCCTGCCGATCGGCGGTGCGAATCGCGGCCTGCCCGGCCAACCGGGAGGCGTCCCACCAAAGCCCGACCGCGTGCAACCCCCGAGCAGCTTCCTCGACCCGATCGGCATCCACTTCGCCGGCCACCACGTCCAGCCAGCACTCGGCGGCCGCGGACAGAATCGCGCAGTACCGGCTCCGCTCCCGATGAACGGCCAACGCGGCCGCATGCTCCTCAGCGGCAGCGGTGTTCTCGTCAATGATCGCCGCGTGCAGCAAACTCCAGTGCAGCTGCATGGACCACAGCGGCGGATTTCCCAACGACCGCAACAAAGCACCGGCCTGCGCGAGATGCGGCGCCAGCCGCTCGTGATCCCGCAACCGGGCGGCAGCGGCGGCGAACTCCCCCAACGGCAACAGGCTGAACAGGTCCACCGGATGCCGCAGAACGGCCTCGCAGGCCTGCTCCCAGGTCCGCCGCAACGTGGCCAGGTCGGAGTTCCGCCGGGCAACGCCGACCTCGAGGGCCACCGCGAAGATCCAGTCACGAGGCTCGAAAGCCCCGCGAACGGACATCAGCGTCTCGCGCGCCACGGCCAGGTTCCCGCGCAACATGTGCAGCCAGGCCTGCAACAACCGGTGCCGCACCGACATCAGCACGCCACCGGTACCGGTCTCGACCGCGCGATCGAGCACCGACTCGGCCACGTTCGGCTCGCCGCAGTGCACCGCGACCAGTGCGGCCAACGCAGCCGGGCTGTCCGGCAACAACACCGCACCGCCGGCAGGTTCGAGCATCGACGAAGCACGGACCAAAGTGGACAGTGCGACGGTCTCGGCTCCCACGACCGACTGCCGAACACCCTGCAACATCAACGAGGCCGCACCGCCGAGCATCGTCGGCGGCTGCGGCGGCGTCTCCTCGAACAGGTGCCCGGTGCCGATCAACCCGATCCCGGCGAAGGCCGCCGCGTACGGAGTGGCGGCCCAGCGGAACAACTCGGTGCTCCGAGCCAGCTGACCGCGGTGGGCCAAGGCGACCGCCGCGACCTCGGCCGCGGTCCGGCGATGCGGCGAGTCAGGAATGCTGATGACCTGGTCAGCGAGGCGAAGAGCGCCGTCCAGGTCGCCCGCCATCGCCGACGCCGTGGCCCACGAAGCCGCGGTCTCGGCAGCGGGAACACCGCCGCCCGTCGAGGCCTTGAACAGCTGAGCCGCGAGAGCGGGATCCGAAGCCAGGGCCTCACGGGCGGCGGCGACGAACACCGGGCCGCCGATGCCGGTGTCGAGCAAAGGCCGCACCAGCTCCAGCACAGGACCACCGCGGTCGAGCTGGAGCTGGGCCAGCTTCTGCCGCACCGCGATCCGCCGCTCGGCACGGGTCAACGAGCCCACGGCCCGCGACGCCAACGGCAGCAGCGTGCCGTCCTCGGCCAGCAGGCCGGTGGCACGGGCGGCCTCGATGATGTCGCTGACCTCGTCGAAGTCCTTGTCCAGCAACGCGGACAGCAGGTCCAGGCGCTGGGCGGCCCCGGCTTCCGCGGCCAGCAGGAACTTCTGCAGGTCGGCGTCGAGCCAGTCGAGTTCGGCGCGGAACGCACTCAGCACGTCGGCGGAAACCTCAGCGACGGCGCCAAGACGTTCCACGAACAGCGGCACGCCACCGGTCTGCGCGAACACGAAGTCAGCAACAGCCTTGGGAGCGTTCAGCAGCTCGCGAACGCCCTCACGGGACAGCGGCGCCAACGGCACGACGACCGCGCCACGGGTCAGTTCGGCCAAAAGCGCACGGCGCGGCCACGGGCGGTAGGCCAGTACCAAAAGCGGTTCGGAGGCAAGAGAGCGCAACGAAGCATCGTCCAGCAGGTGCGCGTCGTCCACCACGCGCACGGCGGTGTTGGTGATCTCCGAAAGCAGCGCTGTCTTGCCGTAACCACCAGGCGCCGCAACGACAACACGCAGGCGGTCGCCCGGTGCAGCCTCGTTGATCCGGTCGAGGACGCCTCGCACTGGGGCGTCCAGCACCAACCTGGCTCGCGTGGTCACGCTCAACGGCCGTCCTCATCATCGTCTCGGGATCGGGAGCCGGAGCGGCGTCCGGCGGGCTTGAGCGCGCTCGCGACGCGCTTCACCCGCCTCGGCGGCAGCTCCAGCGGGGACACGTCCACCGGCGGGCGGGGCGGTGGCGCGGAGAACTCGTCGTCTTCGGGGTTCGGGACCTCGCCGACGGGGAAGCGCAACGACGCTTCGCGGGTGTGCACCAGGACCGACGTGTCGAGCGGCGCCGGTTCGGCCTCGGGGCCCATCAGCACCAGGCGCGCGGCGACCGCGAGGCCCTTGGCGACCGAGTGCTCGGGGGCGGCCTCGGCCAGCACACGGCAGTCGACCGAGGACGACAGCGCGTCGCCGATCACGGGCATCCGGCAGCCACCGCCGACGAGCAGCACCGCGTCGGGCTGCACGGTTCCCAGGGCACGGACGAAGGTGCCGACCAGGTGGTCGACGGACGGGCGGATCTCGTCCACGAACTCGTCGCGCGCGATCTCCACGCCGCTGACCACCACGGACTGACCGGACGGGCCGAACGCCCGCTTCGCCGCCTCGCACTCGGCGGACGACACGAGGCCGTCCTTGCCGAGCCGGCCTCGCACCAGTCCCATCAGCAGGTCGTCGAAGTCGGCGCCGGTGTGGTGGTCGACGCCATCGACGTGGTTGACCAGCTCGAACGTCCGTTTCTGCGCACGCCGGACGACCGACGCGGAGAACGCGTGGCTGCCCAGTGAGAACACCGCCAACGACGCGTCAGGCATCACACGGGAACGCACGGCGTGGTTCTCCGCCGCCGCCAACGGCTCCGGCACGAGCGTCACGTCGTGCAAGCCGACGGCCCGCAACGCCGCGTACAGCTGTCCTCGGCGATAGGGGCCCCACCCGGCTGGGTGACTCACTGCCAGGTGCCGGGGCTGTTCACCCTCTCGGGCGACCACTTCGCCGACGACCCACATGATCAGCAACGCGGTGAGCTCCTCGGCCGGGCACATCTCCGGACCCAGCGCGAACGGCACCGCGTCACCGACCCGGCGGGCGAAACCGGAGGCGGTCCACCCGGCCACGCCGCGCTCACCGACGTTGAACGTTCCTGCGTCCGTGAGCTGCAAGAACGAGGGCACCACGAGGACGATCTCGGCATCCCGGGCGCCGTCGAGGCGGCACACGGCAGCCGTCGTCCGGGTGGTGCCGACATCGACTCCCAGTACGTACGCCAAGTCTCTTCCTCACCTGTTCGCAGCAGCGACCAGTACCTACACGGGTGAACAAGAGACGCTCAAGTGAGGCCCCTAATCCCCTAGGGGGTCAACGACCGTCACCCCATTGGGGAACGGGGATTGACTGGGAGTGATCCCCGATGCAGGTGGCGGCCCGCTCTCATAACTTTCAGTCACACACCCCGAACGACATCCGCGTCTCACCATGGAGTGCCCTCAGATGACCCAGCCCAGCACGCTCCACGACTTCGTGCTCAACCTGCTCAGCGACCCGTCGCTCAAGGACGCGTTCGCGGCCGACGCTCAGGGCACCCTGGAGCAGGCTGGCCTGGCCGACATCACGGCCGTCGACGTGCAGGAAGTCATCCCGCTGGTGATCGACCTGCTGCCCGCCACCCCCGCTGGCCTGCCCGCCATCGACGGTGTCGACCTGACCCTGCCCACCGACGCCCTCCTCGCGGACGGCCCGCTCGGCGCCATCAGCCAGCTGCAGGCGGTCGCGTCTCAGCTGACCTCGTCGGGCGTGAGCCTCACCGACCTGCAGACGTCCTCGGCCGGCATGCTCGCGGCCAACGGCGACGGCTTCAAGTTCGCCGCGGAGAACAGCTCCCTCGGTGAGTACTCCCGCGTCGCCCTGGGCCTCGACGGCGACTTCTCCGCCGTCAGCGACGTGACCTCGGTCCTCGACCAGACCGCGTCCCCGCTGACCGGCACCGTCCTCGACGTGGCCGACACCGCCACCGCGACCGTCGACGCGCCGCTGGACGGCGTCACCTCGGCCGTCCCCGGTGTCGACGGCATCCTCGGCCAGCTCGGCGGCGTGACGGGCCTCGGCCACGACGCCCTGGGCGTGCTGGGCGGCGGCGACGTCAGCCTCGGCGTGCTGAACACGAGCGGCCTGGACGACCTGGGCAACGGCGACGTCGGCCTGCACTCCCTGGACACCGTCGGCCAGGTCACGCACACCGCGACCGGCCTCGTCGGCACGGCGACCGGTGTCGCCGGCTCCGTCACCGGTGACCACGGCGTCGGCAACGTGCTCGGCGGCGACCACGGCGTGGGCAACGTCCTCGGCACCGTCACCGACGTCACGCACAACGTCCCGGTTGTCGGCGACCTGGACCTGGGCCTTCTCGGCTGATCCACCCTCCCAAGCGGACCGGCCCTGTCTCACGCAGACAGGGCCGGTTCGCTGTCTCGGCTGACAAAACGATCAGTGCGAGGTGACGGTGAGAAACGTCACGGCCCTTCCGAACAGCCCCATCTGCCCGAACAAAACCGGTATTGCGTTCGAGGCTTTCACCCAAGGGGGTGAACACGGCACTATGAGTCAGGTGATGGCACCGCCCTGGCTCGACGTGCTCGACGAGACGATCGGGGCCTGCGTCACGCACCGGAGGCCCGATCTGGAGGCCCGGCTGCGCGAAAAGCGGGCACAGCAACTCGACCCGAAGTTGCGCGTTCTCGTCGTCGGCGAGTCCAAACAAGGCAAGAGCCAGCTCGTCAACGCGTTGCTCAACGCCCCCGTCTGCGCGGTGGGCGACGACATCACGACGACTGTGCCGACCTTCGTCCAGCACGCCGACACCCCGTCGGCGGCGCTGGTCCGCAACGCGTCCGCGGGCGGATCGATCTTCCACACCCCGACCGAGCGCATCGCCGTTCCGATCGACCAGGTGACGAAACAGGCCGCCGCGCAGCACGTCGTGCGGGCCGAGATCGGCATTCCACGTGCGCTGCTCGACAGCGGCCTGGTCCTGATCGACACCCCCGGCGTCGGCGACACCCGGTCCGCGCACACCGCCAGCACGTTCGCGACGCTGATGCAGGCCGACGCCGTGCTGCTGGTGTCCGACGCGACCGGTGAGCTGACGTCGGCCGAGATGACGCTGCTCAAGAAGGTCATGGAGGCCTGCCCGAACGTCACGGTGGTCGTCACCAAGATCGACCTCGTGCCGAGCTGGCGCAGCGTCGTGGAGCGCAACCGGGCCCTGCTCGCCCGCGCCGGCGTCCGCGCGAAGCTCATCCCGGTGTCGAGCGCGCTCAGGTTGCGCGCCGCGAAGACCGGCGACCAGCGCCTCAACGCAGAGTCCGGCTTTCCCGAGCTGGTGATGTGCGTGCAGAGCGACATCGTGGCGAGCGCAGAACTGCTGGCCCGCCGCGCGGTCGCCGTCGTCGCTTCGAGTGCGATCACGCAGCTCGTCACGCCGTTGCGCGAAGAACTCACGGCCCACGACTCGTCTCACACGGTCGCCACGATCTCGACGCTGCAGGAGGCCCAGCGACGGGTCGACGAGCTGCGGCGCCGGTCCGCGCGCTGGCAGAACGTGCTCAACGACGAGATGGCCGACCTGATCTCCGACGTCGAGTACGACCTCCGCGACCGGACCCGCAAGATCCTGCGCGAGGTCGACAAGACCTACGACGAGGCCGACCCCGCGGTCGGCTGGGACAAGTTCGAGCAGTGGCTGGAGGACAACCTCAACGAGGCCGCCACCACGAACTTCGCCTGGCTGATGGAACGGGCGGAGTGGGTGGCCGCGAAGGTCGCCAAGAACTTCCCGGTCTACCGCGAGGACCTGATCCCGGGTTCGGTGCTGCCGGACGACCTGCTCGAACCCGCGAGCAAGCTGGAGAAGCCGAAGATCGAGCCGTTCTCGATGCCGCAGAAGCTCTTCACCGGTCTTCGCGGCTCCTACGGCGGCGTGCTGATGTTCGGCCTGGTCACGTCGCTCGCGGGCATGCCGCTGATCAACGTGATCTCGCTCGGCGCCGGCGCGCTGTTCGGCGGGAAGTCCATTCTGGACGAGAGCGACCAACGGCTGAAGCGCCGCCAGGCCGCCGCGAAGGCCGCCGCGCAACGGCACGTGGACGACTTCTTCATGAAGTTCTCCAAGGACGTCCGCGACTCCGGGCGGCACATCCAGCGCTCGCTGCGCAACCACTTCAGCACGCTCGCCGAAGAGCTGCAGGAGACGTTGCTGGAGTCGGCCCGCAGCGCCAAGCGCGCGGTGCAGGACGACCAAACCGAACGCGAGCGCAGGATGCGGGAAGGCCGCAAGGAGCTGGACAAGCTCGTCACGCTCTACAAGCGGGTACAGGCACTCGGGGGTCCGGCGATGGAGCTCACCGCGTGACATTGGACCGCGTCGTCTGGTCGATGCTGCAAGAGGCGCTGGGTGTCTACCGCGACAGTCCCCGCGCCACGGCCTGGCTGCGCTCGCACGTCGAGCGCTACACCGAACCCGTGCGGATCGCGGTGGCCGGCAGGTCCCGGATCGGCAAGTCCACTGTGGTCAACGCGCTGGTCGGCGACGAGTTCACGCCGCAGAGCTCGTTCGTCTGGTACCGCGGTGGTGCCGAACCGCGCGCGCAGGTGTTCACCGGCCCCGGCCGGCCCCACGACGTCCCGATCGGCAGGCGGGGCAGCCGCAACCACGTCGAGACCGGCCAGTTCGACCGGGCCGACCGGATCGTCGTCGACTGGCCCGCGCGGACGTTGCGCGACGTCGTGCTGATCGACACCCCGTCCGAGGCCACGCCGGAGCAGGTGCTCGGTGACGCGGACGCGTTGCTGTACCTGATGCGGCACGTGCAGGACGAGGACCTGAAGTTCCTGCAGTCCGCCAACGACCACCCGATCGCCCGCACCGCCGCCGTGCACACGGTCGCGGTGCTCGCCCGTGCCGACGAGATCGGGGCCGGGCGGATCGACGCGCTGTCGTCCGCCAAGCAGATCGCCCGCCGCTACCGCCGTGACGTGGCCGTGGAACCGTTGTGCCAGAACGTGGTCTCGGTCGCCGGGCTGCTGGCGGTGGCCGCGAAGACGTTGCGGGAGGACGAGTTCGCGGCGTTGCGCGTGCTGTCGTCCCTGGGCCGTGAGGAGCTGGAGGACCACCTGCTGTCGGCGGACCGGTTCGCCGGCGAGCAGTTCCCGCTGACGATGGAACCGGCCGTGCGGCAGGCGTTGCTGGAGCGGTTCGGGATCTTCGGCGTCCGGCTGATCACCGCGTTGATCCGGCAGGGCTTCGACTCGCAGGTGAAGCTGACCGGCCAGCTGGTGCAGCGCAGCGGGCTCGGCGAGCTGCGCGACTCGATCGCCGTCCACTTCGTCGAGCGGCGCGAGATCCTCAAGGCGCGCTCGGCGTTGCTGGCGCTCGACGTGCTGTTCCGGATGGAGCCGCGGCAGAACGCCCGCAAGCTGATGGCCGACCTCGAACGGGTCGTCGCCTCCGCGCACGACTTCCGCGAGCTGCGACTCGTGGCCGCGCTGCAGTCCGGACGGACGAAACTGCCCGCCGAACTCCAGGCGGAGGCACTGCGGATCATCGGCGCCGAGGGCGTCGCTCCGTTGGCACGGCTGGGTTTCGAGTACGAGGCCGACGCGCGGGAGCTGCGCGAGGCCCTGCTCGACGCGCTGGTCCGGTGGCAGGCGCAGGCCGCGGACGTGCACGCGTCCCAGGAGCACCGGAAGGCCGCGCAGATCGTGGTCCGCACGTGCGAGGGGCTACTCCCCCAGTTCAGCTGAGGCACGATGGTCGCCATGGAACTCGTGCGGTGGGAGGACGGGCACTTCGGCTACATGCTGCGGTGGGCGTCTGATCCTCGGATGACGGTGTACGTCGGCAACGGCATGCCCTGGACTCCGGACTACGTGGCGGAACGGCACGAGCAGGCGTTGCGGCACTGGGAGACGCACGGCTTCGGCCTGCACGTGGTCGTCGAGGACGGCGTGGTCATCGGGCTCGCGCAGATGCTCGACGGCGACCTGGGCGAGATCGAGATCGGCTACTGGATCGACCCCGCGCACTGGGGACGCGGCGTCGCCACGCAGGTCGCCGCGCAGCTGCGGGACAAGGCGCTCGCCATCGCCGACCGGGTCGTCGCCGGGACCGACGCGCGCAACCACGCGTCCGGGCGCGTGCTGGAGAAGGCCGGGCTGACCTACTTCACCAGCAGGACCCAGCACGGAAGACTTCAGCACTGCTACGCGTTGGACCGGGGTATGAGCGACAAGGGCGTACTGCGGTACAGCGCGTTCACGACCGATCCGGCCGGCGGGAACCCGGCGGGCGTCGTGCTCGACGCGTCCGATCTGACCGACGACGAGATGCTCGCCATCGCCGCGAAGGTGGGCTACTCGGAGACGGCGTTCGTGCTGCCGCGCGCTGAGCGCTCGTTCGACGTGCGGTACTTCAGTCCCCAGGCGGAGGTGCCGTTCTGCGGACACGCCACGATCGCCACGTCCGTCGCGCTGGCCGAGCGGATCGGCGACGGGCCGCTGACGTTCCACACGCCCGCCGGGGAGATCACCATCGAGACCTCCGGCGGAACGGCGTCGCTGACCAGCGTGCCGACCGACAGTGCCGTGGCGGACCCGGCCCTGGTCTCCGCGGCGCTGGAGGCGTTGGGGTACGAGGAGATCGGTGACGGACCGGTGCACGTCGGCTTCGGCGGGGCCCGCCATCTGCTGATCCCGCTGAAGGACCGCGAACAGCTGCGCGAGCTGGACTACGACTTCGACGCCTTGCGCGACCTGATGCTCGCGCACGACCTGACGACGGTGCACCTGTTCTGGCGCGACGCCGATGGTGTGGTGCACGCCCGCGACCCGTTCCCGGTCGGGGGTGTGGTGGAGGACGCGGCGACGGGCGCCGCCGCGGCCGCGTTCGGTGGCTACCTGCGCGACCTCGAAGGGCCGCAGCGGTTCGTCATCAGCCAGGGCGAGGACATGGGCAGGCCGTCCCGGCTGGAGGTCGACGCGACCCGCGAGGACCGCCGGGTGGTCGTGACGGGTGCCGCCGTCCCTATCCGCTGATCCGCTCCAGCACGACGACGGGGATCTCGCGGTCGGTCTTCTGCTGGTACTCGGTGTAGGCCGGCCAGACCTCGTTCATCAGCTTCCACAGCCGGTCCCGCTCGTCGGGCCCGGCGGTGCGAGCGCGCGCCTGGAACTTCTCCGCCGCCACCTGGACGTCGACCACGGGCTCCTCTTCGAGGTTGAGGTACCACGCCGGGTGCGTCGGCTTGCCGCCCTGCGACGCCACGACCACGTGGTCGTCGCCGGAGGGCTGGTAGATGAGGGCGGTCCGCCGCATCTCGCCGCTCTTGCGCCCCTTGGTGGTCAGCAGCAACGTGTGCACGCCCGGCCGCCACTCGTGGCCCTCGGCGCCGTTGGTCTCGACGTACTTCTGGATGTGCTCGTTGACCCAGCTAGTGGGAGAGTCCTTCACCGCCATGGGTTCGACGCTACTGCCGCGGAGCGCAGGGTGCGCGACAGCAGCGTCGAACCGAGGGGTGCGCACCCTCCCGCGCCGGACCCTCGGGCGCTGCCGCAAGCGCCGGGCCGGATGATCGATCGAAAGTCACTATGCCCCGATCGAAGGGTGGCGGTGCATTCAGAAGGGGGATACAAGGTCTTTATGCCCGAGCTGGAGCTCCGCCACCTTCGCGCGGTACGAACTATCGCCGAGGAAGGCAGCGTCACCAGGGCCGCGACGCGGCTCGGACTCACCCAACCCGCCTTGTCCGCCCAGCTGCGCACCGTGGAACGCCTCGTCGGTGGTCAGCTGTTCGACCGAACGCGCAACGGTTGCGTCCCAACGGACCTGGGGCGCCGCGTACTCGGCACCGCCAGGCTGGTGCTCGACGAGATGGCACAGCTGATGGCCAACACCCGCGAGACCGACCGGCGCGGGCCGCTCATCTTCGGCTGCGCCCCGATCCTGTACTTCGCGCGGCTCGTGGAGGGGCTGCGGGCGCTCAACTCCGACGTGCGTGCGGAGGTTCGGCCGTCGTCCGCGGAGATCGTGGACATGCTGGAGGCCGGGCAGGTCCACGTGGCGCTGTTCGAGTTCTTCGACGGGATGCACGCGCGGGATCTGGCCGGGATAGAGCTGCGGAAGCTCGTGACCGAGCCGGCGTTCGTGGCGTTGCCGGAGACCGATCCGCTGGCCTTGCTGGAGGAGGTCGACCTTGCCGATCTTGCCGATCGGGACTGGGTCACGCCGCCCAAGCAGCACATCGGGAGCCGGACGCAGATGTTCCAGGCCTGTGCGGATGCCGGGTTCGTGCCTCGGCTGACCCATCACACCGGGGAGGCCAGCATGGCTCGCGGTCTGGTGGCTGGAGGGTGTGTTTCGTTTGCCGCGGCGCCTTCCCGGACCGGGGAGGGGATCGTGATTCGGCGGTTGCGGGGGATGCCGTTGATGACCGACATCTTTGTGGCTACGCGGAGGGATTCGCCGGTGGCTGGGCGGGCGCACGAGGTGTTCGCTTGTGCTGCTGAGGCTTATCGGTCTGTGTTGGACCGGAATCCGGAGTACCGGAAGTGGTGGGACGCGCATCCGGAAGCGCATCCGGAGTTCAACTAGTTGACGCGGTCCGCTTGCGTGAGCCTCTGGCGGGATGCGCAGTCGGCCTCGAAGGCCGGGGTGAAGAGCGCCCCGGCCGAGCCCGGACGGTGTGCGTTGGCGGGCTCGGCCGCGCGGGTCGGGCTTGCGACGGCCAGTCCCGGGTCAGACCTTGATCGGGGTGGAGGGGCGGCCGATCAGCTTCTCCAGGTCCGGGCGGACCTCGGCGAACACGCCCTCGCGGATCGCCTTGAAGAAGTCGACGAAGATCGCGGGCACGCCTGCCGCGATCAGGTCCTCGTCGCTCACGTCCTGGAAGCGGTCGCCGGCGAGTTCCGGGAAGGACCAGGTGGTCGAGCCAGTGAGCTCGTAGACCTGGTTCTCGTGGCCGGGCGTGGTGAGGGCTGCGGCCGCGGCCTGGGCGTAGTCGTCGCGGGCCGCGCTGGCGATCTGGCCGTCCTTCGTGGAGACCGCGACGGTGTCGCCGGAGAGGGCGCCGAGGTAGTTCTCGTGGTACATGCCGTTGCGCAGGAACGTGAACGGGATGCCGGTCGCGCGGATGGCCTCCTCGGTGGCCTTGTGCACCACCGCTACGCCCACCGTGGAGGTGTCGGCGTCGGTGAGGCTCGTGTAGAAGATGTGGCCCACGCCGTGTTCCACGGCCTTGGCGATGGCGTTCTTGTGCTGCTGGATGCGGGTGTCGGTGTCCGGGGCCTCGCCGGACACGATCAGCAGCTTGTCGGCGCCGGCGAAGTTGAGGGTCTCCGGCTGTTCGAAGTCGCCCTGGCGAGCCTCCACGCCGTCCACGTCGAACTTCTTCGGGTCTCGCACGGACACGATGACCTGCTCGTCCGTGCGGTTCAGGACGTGGCGGACCACTGCGTTGCCGAGCTGGCCGGTTGCTCCGGTGATGAGGATCGTCATAGCCACGAAGCTAGGGATAGCGCTAACCTTTCGTAAGTACCCACTTTGGAGTCGGGTACTTACGTGGAGGTGAGCATGCAGGTCACGATGTGTCCCGAGCGGGCGATCATGGAGCACGTCACAAGCCGATGGGGTGTGCTGGTGCTCAACGCCCTGTCGAACGGGGAGGCGTGGCGGTTCAGCGAGTTGCGGCGCGAGCTGGAGCTGGCGAGCGAGAAGATGCTCACCCAGACGTTGCGGACGCTGGAGCGGGACGGATTCGTGCATCGCGAGGTCTATCCGGTCATCCCGCCGCACGTCGAGTACTCGCTGACGCCGCTCGGCAAGGGGGCCGCCAACCACCTCGTGGCGCTCGCCCATTGGATCGCCGCGAACCAGCCTGAGGTCACCCAGGCGCAGGAACGCTATGACGCCTCCTGAGTTCTGCCGGAGTGTCAGCCGGTAGACATCGGGTTAGTCACCCGATTGCGCAGTGTTAGTTCTCACTAAGTCCCTAGGAATCCAGGTTAGTCATCGGATGGGTCACGATTAGGGGGCGCCAGATGAACCCCTGCACTGGCACAATGGACCAATGGCCCAACCGTTCACCGACGAAAGCCATCCGGCGGAGCCCTATCCGGGCACTCGTCCAGACCACTGTTTCGTTCACGTGGACGAAACAGGCTGGCCAGTGCGACCGGACCTCACGATGGAGTCGGGATGGCGAGTTGAGCCGGAGAACATCGACCTAGACCAATGGTTGGCGAACCACGGCGAGGCCCCGCTGGCGGCCCGCATGCCGGTGCTCGGTTACGGCTCGAACGCCAATCCCAGCAAGCTGACGTGGCTTCGCGAAGAGCTCGGACTTGAAGGCCCTGCGGTCGTGCTTCGCGCACGGTGCGAGGGCCTTTCTGCTGTCTGGGCCGCCGGCTTGCGCATGCGAGACGACCAGCGCCCCGCCACTCTCGCGGGTGCTCCTGGCGTCACCGAAGAGCACTCCATCTGGTTCGCCACGCCTGAGCAGTTGCGTGTGCTGGACCGTTGCGAGGGACGCGGACTGCGCTATCGCCTCGTGCGTGTCCACACGGGCCGTGTGGTGCTCTACAACGGTGGCGTCATCGACAGCGTTCTGGCCTACACGGCGGGCTCCAAGAAGCGGATGCCCGTGCTCTTCAACGACCGTATGGTCCGTTGCGCGGACGTCTCGCAGCGAGGCGCTCGTGTGCTGGGCGAGAGGGCCGCGATGAGCGACGGACTGGACGTGACCGAGGTGCACGGCGAGCCGTCCGCGGACGACTGGCCCGAACTGCTGTTCGTCTACGGCACGCTGCAGCCGGGCGCAAACGCTTGGCACCTGATGGAGCCGCACGTCGTGGAGTCGGAGGAGACCCACCTGCCCGGCACGTTGTTCGACACGGGCATGGGCTACCCCGCGCTGCGTCCCGGTGCCGGGCTGGGCGTGCCGGGCTTCGTGCTGCGGCTCAGGTCGCCCGAGGACGCGCTGCCGTTGCTCGACGAGTACGAGGGCGAGGACTACCGCCGCGTGCGCGTCGTGCTGCCGGACGGCCGGATCGCCTGGACGTACATCTGGACCGCGGCGGTGAAGGGCATGTCCGAGCTGCCCGACGGCTGGGACGTCCACCAGATCCGGTGAATTTCCGGCACGGTGTGTGGGCAAGTTGATATTTGGGCACATCCTTCGGTGGTAGGAGGTGCACCCATGACTCGTCGTCTGATCGCTTGCGGACTGGTGCTCACCGCGTTTGCCGCCGTAACGGCTTGTGGGACGAGAACCCCGGACAACGCCTCGCAAACGCTGCCGACGTCCACGTCGCCGTCGTCGCCGGCACCCGCTTCGTCCACCGCCCCGGCCGGCAACTCGGGCGCGGCCGCTCCCGCCGTGAAGCGCTGCGACTCGGCCGCGCTCAAGGGCGAGGTCGCCCCCACGGACGCCGGCGCGGGCAACAGATACGGCAAGTTCGTCGTCACGAACTCCGGCACGATCCCGTGCACGCTCAACGGCTACAGCGGTTTCCAGTTGGAGAACGCCTCCGGCGCGGTGCCGACCAAGCTGGAGCGCAAGGCGGATCCGGGTCCGGCGGCGATGACGCTCGCACCGGGCGGCAAGGCCTCGGCGAACCTGCACTGGGGCGTCGTGCCGTCGGGCAACGAGCCCGTCGAGGGCCCGTGTCAGCCCGAGGCGTCGAAGGCCGCGGCCATTCCGCCGGACGAGACGGCGCCGCTGACCGTGCCGTGGACCCTTGGCCCCGTCTGTTCGGGTGGCCGGATCGAGATCAGCGCGTTCTACGCTTCGTAAATGCACGCACCTGGATGGCTCGCCGTGCTTCCGCACGGCGAGCGCATCGCCCGTTCACTGCGCACAGCCGGCGTTCCGGTCGCGGTGAGCGAGGACATCGAGGCGGTGGTGAAAGCCGCCGATCGACCGGTCGTCCTCATTGGACACTTCGTCGGCGCACCCGCCGCGGTTCGTTATGCCCAAACGCATTCCGGGATCGCCGCGCTCGTCCTGGTGACTCCGGTGCTCGGCATCTGGGACGGCGCGTCCAACGGGCTGGCCGACCTCATGGACGAGGTCAGCTTCGGCCCGGCGCTGGGCGACCTGCCGACGTTGTGGCTGCACGGGTCGGACGACGAGATCGTGCCGATCTCGGACACCCGCGCGGGCACCGACCGGATCCGCGGATCCGCGTTCGAGGAGCACGTCGTGGACGGTCTGCTGACCGACGGCGAGGCCGTCACTCGGGTGCTGGAGTTCACGCGGAGGGTCATCTGACACCATTTCGGGTGTCATGGACGAAGACGACCTCGTGCTGGTGATCACCGTGGTGGTCGAAGCAGCGAACGAGCAACAGGCGCGTGCCGCGTGCGACGCGCTCATCAACCGTGCGGGTGCCCAGATCGTGGACGCCCGTGACTGCTCGGACGAAGAGCCGGGCTGCTGGGCCGTCGTCATCACAAGACCGAGCACGGAGAAGGCCACCCACAACGTCGCCGCGGCGCTGGCACGGGCCGTGCGCACCTTCGTGCGCGGGCTGGGTGAGGACTTCCCGTTGCCTCGGGTGGCCTGCGAGCCGCCGACGGCGTGGACCGTGCTGGACGAGCCGGAGCAGATCAACCAACTGGTGCCGGGCGCCGAGCGCGTCATGGTCGAGGTGTGGGCGGGAGATGACCCGTTCGGGGCAGGCACTCCGCGTGACAAGTCACCCAGCAAACCGTCTTGATTCACCCGGCCGGTCGGCTGCTGAGCACGACAGGCTGTAGGCGGCATTGTGAGTGTCACAACACGCGTGGGCAAGGGGCCAGCGGCGCGCTCAACTGATCATTAAAGCAAGGCCCGTTCGAGTGGATTCAGGCATCCACCCGGTTAGCCGATCTTCGCTCTCAACTGTGAAAATCTGGGCACAATCTCTACTAAGGGTGGTCGTCAGACCACCTTGTTCCGGAGGGTTCGGGAGCCGACATGGCCAGCATCGAAGAGGTCCGTGCCGCAATTGCCCAGGCGATCGACAAGGCGGCTCAAAGCCAGTCCGCCCTCCAACAGGCGGCTGAGCTCGCCGAGGACGCGCAGCAACTGCTGACATCGGTCACGCAGGGCTCCGTGCAGGCGGACGTCGAGACGACGAACGCCCAGTTCGCCCAGGTCGTGTCCGGCGTGAGCGAGCTGCAGAACTACCTCGGCGCCGGCATTTCCGGGGCCGAGGGCATCAACAGCAGGCTTTGATGGCGTCCATCGGCGAGGTTCGCGCCGCGCTGGAGCAGGCGAGCGAGATCCTGCGTGAGTCGTACCGCAACGTGCGATCAGCGCAGGAGGGCCTCGACGAGGCGGTCGCGATCCTCGCCGAGTCGAGCGAGAACCACCACGAGTCGTTGCTTCCAGTCGAGTTCGTGCGCGCAAAGGAAAGATTCCCTGATCAGCTGGAGCTGATGGTGGGAACCCTAGAGCGCATCCAACGACTCACCGTGGAGCTGTGATGAGCAGGCGGGACGACCGGCGACAGAGGATCGAGGACGCCTTCGGCGAGTTCCAGCGCGCTGTTTCGGCCGCGCTGGGCTCGGTGGCGCGCGAACACCGGGCGCTCGCCACCGAACACGCCAAGGACATGTTCGAGTTCACCGTGCGCGGCATGGGCGTCGACAAGGCGTTGCACGACGTCGCCCTGAAGGACGTGACCTCGTTCCTCACGGTCGACGAGAAGCGCGCGAAGAACCCGCGTCAGGCGCCGCTCTCGATGGCTCAGTTCGCCGAACGCCTCGACCAGATCAAGTACGACTGGCAGCAGTCGTTCCACGAGTGGACGAGTTCCGGCCCCGAGCAGCTGACCGAGCTCGTGAACTCGGTCGCCGCCGGTCCCGCGTCGTGGCCGCACGAGTCGTGGCTCGGCCACCCCGGTACGCACGACGGCAGCGAGGGCGTGCCGGAGCTGTGGCGGATCGGCACCGGCGTGGTGACGTCGGCGCCGGAGTCCAGGCCGTTCCCCGTCGCTGTGCCGCTGCTGGACCAGGCGCACCTGCACATCTCGTCCACTCCGGACACTCGCCAGCTCGCGGACACGCTGGTGGAGAGCCTGTTGCTGCGGGTGCTGTCGCACTTCCAGCCGGGACTCGTGCACGTGCACGTGTGGGACGTCGGCCAGCTGACCGGCTCGTTGCCGGGGCTCTACCCGCTGACCCGCGCGAACCTGCTGACGGTGCACGACCCGGCGCGGCTGCACGAGCTGCTCGACGAGCTGTCCGAGCACATTCGCCAGGTGCACACCAAGGTTCTCGTCGACGGCCATCTGACCGTTCGTGCGGTCAGCGGTGAAGGCAGGCGCACCGAACCGTGGCGGATCGCCGTGCTGTTCGGCAACCGCAAGGCGTTGAAGGAAGACCAGCAACAGCAGCTGCAACGCGTGGCGCGCAACGGTTTGGCGTGCGGCGTGCAGCTGTTCATCGTGGACATTCCGATCACGATCAACTCGCCGGTGGAGACGGTCGCGCTGCGCAGCGGCGGTTCCGCCACGTGCACGATGACCGGCAAAGACGTGGCGGTGACGCTGGATCCCGCTCTTCCGCGCACCCTCGTGCCGCGCGCCTGTGCCGCCATCGCGGAGAAGCGCGAGGAACGGCGTTCGCGCATGGGCAAGTTCGAAGATCTGCTGCCCGACCGGCCGTGGACCGAGAACTCGTCGGCCGGAGTCATTGCGCCCGTTGGGTTCGACGACGGCGAACAGGTCTGCGTGCAGCTCGGTGACACATCGCCGCACGCGTTGATCGGCGGGCCTTCGGGTTCGGGCAAGACGAACTTCCTCTACGCGATGCTCGGTTCGTTGTGCGCGCGCTATTCGCCGAACGAGCTCGAGTTGTACCTGCTGGACTTCAAGGAAGGCGTGTCGTTCGCGCAGTTCGCGCCGGGTCGCAAGGATCCGTCGTGGCTGCCGCACGCGCGCCTGGTCGGCGTGAACGTCAACACCGACCGCGAGTTCGGCGTGGCACTGCTGCGGTACCTGTCCGACGAGATGCGCCGGCGCGCGGACGCGGCCAAGCAGCACGAGGTCACCAAGCTTCAGGACCTGCGCGCGGAGGACCCGTCCGGCCGCTGGCCGCGGATCGTCGCGGTGATCGACGAGTTCCAGTACCTGTTCGGCGAACGCGACCAGGTCACCGCCGCCGCGACGCAACTGCTGGAGGACGTGGCGCGCCGCGGCCGTTCGCAGGGCATCCACCTCGTGCTGTCGTCGCAGGACGTCTCGGGCATCGAGGGTTTCTGGGGCAAGTCGGCGATCTTCGAGCAGTTCACCGTCCGCATCGCGCTGCCCAAGGCCCGCCGCGTGCTGGCCGAGCCGCAGAACGACGCCGCCGTCGAACTGCCGCGCTGGCACGCGGTGATCAACCACGAGTCGGGTGTCAAGCCCGGCAACGAGATCTGCCGCATCCCGGACTCGACGGCCAAGAACACCATGGACTCCCTGCAGACCGAGTTGTGGCGGCGCGCACCGGGCCAGGCGCCCAGCCTGTTCGACGGCAGCAAGATCCCGCTGATCGACGCGACGCAGGACTTCCTCGGCCTGCGACCGGGCGAGGCATCGCCTACCGTTCTTCTCGGGCAGGTGATCGACGTCGCGGGCAGCGCGGCACGGGTGCGGTTCGCCCGCACGCCGGGCCGCAACATCGCGGTGATCGGTTCCGTGGTCCAGGACGCGGCCGCTGTCCTCGGCGGAGCGGCCGCGTCCCTGGGCAGGCAGCACCGCCCGCACGAGGCGGTCTTCACGCTGGCCTGCCTGGTCGAGGAGGCGATGCCCTCCGCGTTGCATCTGGCGAAGCGCCTGAACGCGGACGGGCATGATGCAGAGGTGATCGGCATCAACCGCGTCCGCGAACTGCTGAACGAGACGGCGGCCCGCCTGCAGTCGATCAACACGGGCGAGACCGACGCGCCGCTGAAGCCGCACTACCTGGTGCTGTACGGCGTGGACGCCGCGCAGACGTTGCTGGAGCAGAAGAACCCGACCACCAGGATGTCCGGTGTGGACAGCCTGCGGACGGTCCTCAAGCACGGCCCGGAGAACCGCACGCACGTGCTGGGCTGGTGGCGCGGCGTGCAGAGGCTGAAGGCGAGCCTCCCACCCGGCGTCTACGACGACATCGGCGCCTGGGTGGCGTTCGACGTCCAGGGCAAGGAACTGCTGTCGCTCGGACCGGAACAGGTGATGGCGTGGTCGCCGAGACCACGCCGAGGCCTGTTCTTCGACCGGTTCGAGCACTCGCGACCGCAAGTGATCATCCCGTTCGACACTGGAGAAGCGTCATGAACCCGATGATGACGATGTTCGACCCGGTCCCGTCGCAGCGTCAGAGCGAGGAGGTGATCGAGGTGCCGACGATCTCCGCGGTTGAGCGCTACAAGGAGATCATCGCCATCGCCACGGACGCGGCCGCCCGCCAGCGCAAGCTGGACGAGGTGCGGTGTGCCGAGCTCGCCGCGCGGCTCGCGTCGACCCAGCACGAGATCGCCGAGGTGCGCGATCGCGAGCGGGTCGTGCGGATGGGCGCCGCCCTGCACTGGGAGGCGGCCGTGGAGCAGCTCTGGAACGAGCGCTGGCTCCAGATGGTCACGCCCCCACAGCCGAACGAGTCCGTCCCCCCACGCCCCCAGGGCGAGTACAACCGGGCGATGGACCTCGCGTACCAGGCACTGGAGGACTCGCTCGCGAAGCGAACCTTGCTGCGCCGCAAGCAGAAGGACTGAGTGCGCCGGTTACGCACCACCGCCGACGTGCAGGACGCCAGTGACGATCCGATGGTCCGCTGGGCAGCCCAGGCACTGTCGTGCGGCGGTGCGGCCTGGGAACACGGCGGCGCGGTGGCCGTGCACGCACCAGCCCTCACAAGACGCCGCCGGCTGGTCCTGACAGGCCCGGCAGAAGGCGTCGCATCCCTGCTCGCAGCCCACGGCAGGGGCGTCGACCTACGCCCACTGCTGGAACGAAAACTGGCCGAAGAAGTAGAACCCTTGATGCCCACCCCGTGGGTGGAGGACAAGCCCTTCGGCTGGATGGACCGCACAGGCAGCCTCGACCTCCCCACCGACGCCACCTGGCTGAGCACCACAACCGACGTGGCCCCCCTGCTCCGCGAGGCGAACCCGGACTCCTGGGCCTGGCCAGGCGAAAAAGGCGTCCACCGCTGGGCAGGCGTGCACATCGACAACCAACTGGTCGCCACAGCAGCCGAAGCCTGGTCGTCCACCGACGTCGGTTTCATGATGGGCGTGGCAGTTCACCCAAACCACACAGGCCAGGGCCTGGGCCACCGCGTCTGCCAGTTCGTGACGTCAGCACTACTAGCGCTCTACGGCACGTGCGCCCTCTTCGTGGAGAACCACAACACCGCAGCCATCGCCCTGTACCGCAAGCTCGGCTTCGCCTACCGAGACGTCACGACACTTCTCCCTGCGGTCTAGGTCACATTCCGGAACAGTCGACACCGACAGTCGGTTGAAACGGATAACTGATCCGAAACGCAATGGATGGAGATGGTCCGACCATGACCAGCACCGCACTCGAAGTAAGGCTCGCGTCCCGCCCGAAGGGCTGGCCGACCGAGGACAACTTCGAGATCGCCGAGGTCGAGATCCCGACCCCGGGCGAAGGCCAGATCCTGGTCCGCAACGTGGTCATGAGCGTCGACCCGTACATGCGAGGCCGCATGAACGACGTCAAGTCCTACGTCCCCCCGTTCCAGGTGGGCGCCCCGCTGGAGGGCGGCGCGGTCGGCGAGATCGTCGAGGTGGGCGCAGGCGTCGAGAACCTCAAGGCGGGCGACAACGTCCTGCACGGCCTCGGCTGGCGCGACTACGCCGTGGTGGACGCCAAGCACGTGGTGAAGGTGGACGGCAACGTCGCCCCGCTCTCCACCTACCTCGGCGTCCTGGGCATGCCCGGCCTGACGGCCTACGCAGGCCTCCTGTCAACCGCGGAGTTCAAGGAAGGCGACGCAGTCTTCGTCTCCGGCGCAGCAGGCGCCGTGGGCCAGATCGTCGGCCAGATCGCCCGCCTCAAGGGCGCCAGCCGAGTGATCGGCTCCGCAGGCTCGGCCGACAAGGTCAAGTACCTCACCGAAGAACTGGGCTTCGACGCCGCCTTCAACTACAAGGAGGGCCCGGTAGCCGAACAGCTGGCCGCAGCGGCCCCGAACGGCATCGACGTCTACTTCGACAACGTGGGCGGCGAACACCTCGAAGCAGCCATCAACTCCCTGAACCTCAACGGCCGAATCACCATGTGCGGCGCCATCTCGCAGTACAACGACTCGGAGAAGCCCACGGGCCCGAGCAACATGATCCAGATCCTGGCGAAGCGCCTGACCCTCCGAGGCATGCTGGTGGGCGACCACAAGGCCCTGCAGCAGCAGTTCATCTCAGAGGTAGCAGCCTGGATCGCCTCAGGCGAACTGAAGTACTCCGAAACGGTGATCGAGGGCGGCGCAGCCCAGGCCCCAGCAGCCTTCCTGGGAATGCTGCGAGGCGAGAACACGGGCAAGATGCTCGTCCAGTTCTAACCAGCACCCAGCACCCCAGCACCCCAGCACCTGATCGCCCGCGAAGCCGAAGGCGAGCCGTCCTTGCCAAGCGCCCAGGGCGGTGGGGTCCCGTCACGAGTCGCGCCATAGCACTTGCCACATGCAAGAAGGGTTGTCAAACGGACACGCTTTTCGTCCGTTTGACAACCCTTCTTGCATGTGGCCCGCTCTTGGCTCGGCTCGTGACGGGACCCCACCGCCAACGCACTCTCTAACCAACCGGCTGCCGCCCAAAGCAACAGGCGTGCCATCTACCCGCGAGTGGCGCGGACCCCCCGATCAGATTGCCGGGGGTCTGGGGGCAGAGCCCCCAGGGGAAGCACTCAACCGCAGGCCCGCCAACGCAACAGGGGAACGCACCCCAACCGGCGCGTCTAAATCAACTTCCCAGGATTCAAAATCCCAGTCGGATCAACCCGCTCCTTGACCGCCCGCAACACCGAAACCCCAACAACCCCGATCTCCTTCTCCAACCACGGAAGGTGATCCCGCCCAACAGCATGATGATGCGTAATCGTCCCAAGCCGAGAAATCGCATCCGATGCCGCAATCTTGGCCTTCCCCCACTGCCCAACAGGATCAGAAAGATCCCGAGGCACAAGAACGGTGAAGTACAACGAAGCCCCAGTCTCATAAGCGTGCGAGACATGGCACATCACGACGGGGTTCCCAAGCTCAGCAACCAACGCATCCCGCACAGCGTCACGCAGCTCGGAGACGCGGGACCAGTGGGTGGCGGTCTCCAGGGTTTCGACGCAGACGCCGGCGTCCAGCAAGGCATCCCGCTGCCGAGGCCCGTTGAACCGCCCATGCAGCCAGGAGTTCCCCATCGCCCGCCCAAGCCGAACAACCTTGTGCCCACGCAACGCACCCAGCGTCGCAGCCCGGGACCGCCCCTCCCACCCAAGGATCACCAGGCAAGGCTGCCGAACCCCACGAACCCGCAAGTACTTCTTGACCAGATCAGCCTTGGACCCGGCCAACGCCAACGCAACCTCAGTCTCATCCACATCGGACAGCCGGGTGACATCAGCCAACGCCCCAGCCTGAGCCAGGGCCCGCACCAGCGAAACCCCAGCCTCCCACCCGTCAACCACAAACCCCTCATACCGAGGCGCGGACGGCGTAGGCCGAACCCGCACGGAAACCTCAGTGATAACCCCAAACAGCCCTTCACTACCAAGCACGAGCTGCTTCAAGTCCGGACCGGCAGCAGACGCAGGAGCAGCCCCGGCAACCCACTCCCCCACCGGCGTGGCCACCCGAACCGACTCGACCATGTCCTCGAACCGCCCATACCCGGACGAGGCCTGCCCAGCAGACCGAGTGGCAGCAAACCCACCAATGGTCGCCCGCTCGAACGACTGCGGCACATGCCCAAGCGTGAACCCGTGCTCCCCCAGCAACCTCTCGGCTTCAGGCCCGGTAACCCCAGCCTGCAACACGGCCACCCGCGACACAGGGTCGACGGAAACCAACGACCCGAGCCCGGCCAGATCCAACGCCACCACAGCGGACTTGGCCCCACGAAGAGCCTCAACCCCACCAACAACAGAAGTGCCCCCACCGAACGGCACCACAGCAACGTCGTACTCAACGCAAACCCGAAGAACCTCAAGAACCTCCTCGGGCGAAGCAGGCTGCACAACGGCGTCAGGCACGGCCAGCTCCCCATGCCCACGACGACGCAACAAGTCCAGGTACGAGAGCCCCCCAGCCCGCCCAAGCCGATCCGCGTCCTCCACGGAGACCGTGCAAACAGCCTCCAACGCCGTAAAGGCGTCCTCGCTCAACTCAGACGGAGGCACCGACACGGCCACCTCCGGCAACGGCTCCCCCAGCCCAACGCGCTGACTGAGCCAAGCCAGCGCGTGCGGCGGCAACGGCACGGTTTCGGAGGTCCATCGAGCCCTGATCACTGCTACAGTGTTACACATGACGTCTCAACGTCACACCCACGACGCTCTGCTCGACGCCACCCGTGAGTGTGTTCTGGAAGTGGGGGTGCGCCGCACGACCCTCACCGACGTGGCGAAACGGGCCAACGTCAGCCGCATGACGCTCTACCGCCGCTACCCGGACGTGGACCACCTCGTGCGGGCCCTGATGACGCGTGAGTTCGCCGCACTGCTCGAAGAGGCGGAACGGGCCGTCAACCACGGCAACGCCCGTCAGCAGCTCGTTCAGAGGGCCGTGGACGCCATCCGGCTGCTCGAGGCCAACCCGCTCATGCAACGCGTGCTGCAACTCGACGCGGACCTGATGCTGCCGTACCTCACCGACCGGCTCGGCAGCACGCAGCGGCTGGTCGAGCAGTTCCTCGTCGCACAGATCGAGGCCGGGCACATCGACGGGTCGATCCGGTTCGGCGACGCCAAGACGCAGGCGCGCGTGGTGCTGATGAGCACGCAGTCGATGGTGCTCTCCACCAGGCCGGTGACGTCCGGGCTCGACTTCGGCTCGTTGCTCGACGAGCTCGCCAAGCAGCTGGACGGAGCCCTGAAGCCGTGAACACGTCCCTGAACGCGGACAGGCGCCAACGAGATCTCGAGGCCGCTCAACAAGAAGTCGCCGACGTGCTGGTCATCGGCGGCGGCGTCACGGGCGCGGGTGTCGCGCTGGACGCGGCCTCCCGAGGTCTCAGGGTCACCCTGCTGGAGGCGCACGACCTGGCGTTCGGGACGTCCCGGTGGTCCAGCAAGCTCGTCCACGGCGGCCTGCGCTACCTCGCGAAGGGCGACGTGCGGCTCGCCCACGAAAGCGCCGTCGAGCGCGGCATCCTGATGACCAGGACGGCACCGCACCTCACCCGCACGCTGCCGATGCTGTTCCCCCTGCACGCCAACGCGGGCCACTTCGTCATGTCGGGCTTCCGCGCCGGCAACGCGCTGCGCATCGCCGCCCGCACTCCGGCGGACGTGCTGCCGGCACCTCGCCGAGTGCCGAAACACGAAGCCCTGGCGCTGGTTCCCGGTCTGGACTCGGCGAAACTCACCGGCGGACTCCTGAGCTACGACGGCCAGCTCGTCGACGACGCCCGGCTCGTGGTCGCACTGGCCAGAACAGCCGCCGGCCACGGCGCGAGGATCATCACCCGCGCGAAAGTCGTGACGCTGCAAGGCGACGGCGCGGAGGCAAGAGACGTCCTCACCGGCACCACGTTCACCGTCAAGGCCAAAGCGGTGATCAACGCGACGGGCGTCTGGGCCGGCACGCTCGCCCCGGTGCACCTGCGTCCGTCCCGCGGCTCCCACCTGGTGATCGACGCGCGGGCCGCCGGCATCACCGGCACGGCGCTGACGATCCCGGTCCCAGGGCAGCACAACCGCTTCGCGTTCGTGCTGCCCCAGGCGAACGGCCGCGCGTACCTCGGTCTCACCGATGAGCCCGTGGACGACATCCCGGACGTGCCGGCGGTTCCCGAGTCCGATGTGGACTTCCTGCTCGCGACCGCCTCCCACGTCCTGCAACGAAATCTCACCAGGGACGACGTCATCGGCAGCTACGCGGGCCTGCGCCCGTTGCTGCAGGCAGAAGGTCAGACCGCGGACCTGTCCCGGCACCACGCCGTGCTCAGGGCACCGAACGGCGTGATCACGATCGTCGGTGGCAAGCTCACCACCTACCGCAGGATGGCGGCGGACGCGGTGAACGCGACGGGCCTGACGCAGATCCCCTGCCGCACCAAGGACATCCGCCTGGTCGACGACAGGCCTGCGCCGACCACCCCGATCGCGCCCGGTGTCACCGAGGCCGACGTCGTCCACGCGATCCAGCACGAGGGCGCGCTGGACGCCGACGACGTCCTGGACCGGCGCACGCGCATCGGCCTGGTGCCGAAGGACCGCGAGAAGGCCGCGCCGGAGATCGCGAAACTCCTGGCCAACGCATGAAAACGGGGCGTCCGCGAGGGACGCCCCGTTCAGCGCAAGAACTCAGTGCGAGGAGTGCTGGGTCACTCGCCGATGACCGGCTTCGCGGCCTTCGGCGGATCGACCAGAGCCTCTCCCTCGATCCGGACCTTCCGCTTGTGCTCGTTGCTGCCACCCTGCTGACCGGCACCGCCGGCCATCGGGGCGCCACCCATCATGCCGCCCGCGCCGGCGCCACCGGCACCGCGAGGGGCGCCACCAGCGGCGGCCGCAGGAGCGGCGGGAGCGTTGCCGCTGCCGGCCGCCATGACGCCCGCCGCGCCACCGAACTGCGTGGCCGAGGTCCCACCGGCGCCACCGCCACCGGCCGGGCCACCGCCGAAGCCGGCGGGCATGCCGCCACCTCCGCCGCCGCCCATGCCCTTGGGGACACCGCCACCGCCGCCACCCCCGCCGCCGCCCGCGGCCGCGGTCGCGGCGTGGTCGGTGGTCGTGGGCCGGTACCAGTCGGCGTTCGTCGACGTGGTCGGCGTGGCGCCGAACGTCGGAGGCTTGGTCGTGGCGTTGCCACCGGCCGTCGTGGTCGTGCCGGGCTCCCAGTGACCAGGAACCCAGCGACCCGTCCCGGTGCCGGTGCCCGCACCCGTGCCGGCACCAGAGCCGGTACCGGGCCCGGGCAGGTACTGGCCACCGCTACCGGCGCCACCACCCGCGCCGCCGCCCTGGCCGCCAGGAGGCGTGTAGACGGGGGTCACGGCGGGACCGGCGCCCACGCCGGGTCCCTGGCCGTACGGGCCCTGGTAGCCACCAGTGTTGCCGCTGCCCGCGTAGGCCGGCCGGGTGTTGCCCAGGCCGTCGGCGACGTTGGGCCCGCCACCCGCGTAGCCGGGGTTCGAGCCGCTGGTGAACGTGCCACCCGCACCGCTGGACGCACGGCTCTGGTCGCCGGCGCGGATGCCGTCGAACCCACCGGAGGTCTGCCGGACGGGAGCGCCGCCGCCACCGCCCTTGCCCTGGTTCGCCATCGTGGAGATCGCGTCGATGATCGTCTCGG
Source organism: Lentzea sp. NPDC092896 (assembly GCF_044754905.1). Classification (NCBI taxonomy): domain Bacteria; kingdom Bacillati; phylum Actinomycetota; class Actinomycetes; order Pseudonocardiales; family Pseudonocardiaceae; genus Lentzea; species Lentzea sp. NPDC092896. Next base: position 10,834 of record NZ_JBIVPX010000006.1, on the reverse strand, counting down.
CGGCCTTGGCGATCTGCGAGACGGACTGGATCAGCTTCATCAGCTTCTGCACGGAGCCGACGAGCTTCTGCAGGAAGTCGGAGAGCTTCTTCGCGTAGTTGACCGCGGTCGTGACGATGTCCGCGATCGCGCCCGCGATGGCCGCGCCGAAGGTCAGGAACGAGGCAGCCAGCCACTGGATGATCTTCATGACCATGTCCGAGACGGCCTGGCTGATCAGGTCCATGATCATCTTGCGGACGGTGCCGACCAGCTCGCCGGCGCCCTTGACAGCGCCCGCGATGCCGTCGACCGACTTCGCGAGGGTCTCGAGGCCGGTCGCGTGCCGCTTGGCGGCGGCGCGGTAGCCGTCGGCCGCCTTGCCCTGCCACTCGCGGGTCTGCGAGACGCAGATCTTCTGGTACTCGGTCCCGATGTCCTTGACCTGCTTGCCCGCGCTCTTGAACGACTCGGACATCTTGGCGATGGACTCGGGGCTGCCGAGCAGGACGTCGAACGGTTCGCGCAGGAAGTCGACGTGCTGGATGGCCCAGCTGAAGCCTGCGGCGAGGAAGCCGCTGAGGGGGTTCGAGCCGTTGCCGACCATGCTCATGGCCGCGTTCGCGATGCCCAGGCCACCACTGACCCAGTCGCCGCTCTCGATGGACTTGTAGGCGTTCGAGACGTTGTTGAACAGCTGCGCGGTGTCACCGCTGCCGGACTGCGTCGCTGGGGCGTTCATCCCCGGCCTCCCTGGAAGCCGAACATGTTGTCGAGGTCGACCTGCTCGTACTGCTCAACGGTCTTCTTGAGCCCGTTGCCCATGTCCATGAGCGAGTTCGCGGCCTTGCCGAGCATGTCCTGCGACAGGCCGGCCTCCTGGAGGACCTTCGACGCCAGGAACCCGAGGAAGACGCCGAACGCCTCCGTCGTCAGGGCACCCGGATCACACGTCTCGGTGGCCTTGCGCATCCGGTCCATGAGCCGGTCCACGCTGGCGGCGTGGGTTCTCAGCTCGTCGAGGTCGATGTTGAAGTGCTGCTGCATGCCTAACCCCCTCCTGCACTCAGGCCATGACGTCGGGTGGGTTGGTGAAGTACTCGTCGTCCGGCCGGACGTCCTTGCGCTCCAACTCCGACTTCGGTTCTTCCTCGTCGGTTCCGTCGCCCTTGTATCCGTTCGGCATCTGCGCCTTCACGAACTCGAGAGCGGGGCTGTCGCCGACGAAGTCCGTCATGATCTGCACGACACGCCCGGAGGCGTCACGCTGGGCCTTGGCGGAGGCTGTGAGCACGGCTGAGGCGATCTCGCTGGGGTCCATGCCGCGGGCTTCCGGCTTGATCTGGAGATCGGTCAGCACGCCTGTGGCGTTAACTGTCACCGTGATCAGGCCGTCTGGCGAGCTGGCGCTGCCACCCACACCACCGAGCTGGTCGCGGGCCTGTTCGGCGTGCTGCTTGGCCTGCTCGATCTTGGAGCCGTACTGCTTGAGCCACTGATCCGGGTCAATGGGCTGCATGGTCACCCCCGTTGAGTGAATTGGTCGTTCGTTCGATTCGCCGTAGACGCCCGTATCGTTTCACTCGTTCCCTGCTCACCGATACTTTCAGTCCGATTACCGCCATCCGGGCTAACGAAGGGGTTCACCGTGCCTGAGGGAGTGCTGGAGATCGACGCGGTCTCCAAGCGCTACGGGGAGGTCGTCGCCCTGCGGGACATGTCTTTCGACGTGCGCGCCGGCGAGCTCTTCGGATTCGTCGGAAGCAACGGCGCCGGGAAGACCACGACCATGCGCATCGCGCTGGGCGTGCTCTCGGCCGACTCCGGCGAGGTGCGGTGGAACGGCAGAACCGTCGACCTCGACACCCGGCGCCGGATCGGCTACATGCCGGAGGAGCGCGGCCTCTACCCGCGGATGAAGGTGCTCGACCAGCTCGTCTACCTGGCCGAGCTGCACGGCATGAGCACCAACGAGGCCCACACGAGCGCGGAGAACTGGATCGCGCGTCTCGGGCTGCGTGACCGCCGCACGGACGAGGTGCAGCGCCTGAGCCTCGGCAACCAGCAGCGCGTCCAACTGGCCGCCGCGCTGGTGCACGAGCCGGACGTGCTGGTGCTCGACGAGCCGTTCTCCGGCCTCGACCCGGTGGCGGTGGACGTGATGAGCCAGGTGCTGCGCGAGAAGGCGTCCGCCGGGGTGCCCGTGGTGTTCTCGAGCCACCAGCTCGATCTGGTGGAACGCCTGTGCGACCGGGTCGGCATCGTCAGCGCCGGTTCGATGGTCGCGATCGGAACGGTGGACGAACTCCGGTCGGGTGGCACGTCTCGACTGGTCGTGGAGTCGCCAACGACCGTCTGGACTGCCAGTCTGGACGGTGTGCGGGTGATCGAGAAGAACGGGACGCGCTGCGTGCTCGAACTCACCGACGGCGTGGACGACCAGGCGGTGCTGCACGCGGCACTCGCGGCGGGTCCCGTGCACGAGTTCTCCCGGCAGCGCCCGTCGCTGACCGAGCTGTTCCGCAACGTGGTGACCACCGAGGGCAGGAGCGCATGACGTCGGCCCGAGCTGTTTCACTGGTGGCCAAGCGCGAGTTCGTCACGAAGGTGCGCACCAGGTCGTTCCTGATCGGCACCGCGGTGATCATCGCCGTGCTCGCCGGGTACGTGGTGCTGCAGTCGGTCCTGTTCGACGACCAGCAGCGCAGCGTCGTCGGGCTTTCCGGCCAGGCGACGCAGCTCTCGGATCCCTTGCGGGAGAAGGCGAGAGCGTTCGGCATCGACCTGGAGACACGCGACGTCACGACGGCGGGCAACCCCGAGCAGGAGGTCCGCGACGGCGGGCTGGACGCCCTGGTGACCGGTGCGCCGCCGGAGCTGAAGATGATCGTCAAGGGCTCCGGCGACGAGATCCTGACGACGGCGCTGAACGACGTGCTGCGGCAGCAGGTGCTGATCGCGCAGCTCGCCGAGTCGGGCACCACCCCGCAGGAGGTCGCGCAGAGCCTCGCGAACGTCAAGGTGGACGTCACCGCGCTGGAACCCGTTGACCCGCAACGAGGTCAGCGCCTCGCGATCGGGTTGATCGTGGCCGCGCTGCTGTACTACTCGCTGCTGGTCTACGGCACGATGGTCGCGCAGGGCGTGGTCGAGGAGAAGTCGAGCCGGGTCGTGGAGATCCTGCTCGCGACCGTGCGGCCGTGGCAGTTGTTGCTGGGCAAGGTGATCGGGCTCGGCGCGGTCGGCCTGTTGCAACTGCTGGTGATCTCCACGGTCGGCCTGGGACTCTCCTCCGCCTTCGACGTCGTGGACGTCGGCGCACTGGGCGGCGCGGCCCTGCTGACCGGCGTGCTCTGGTACCTGCTCGGATTCTTCTTGTACGCCACCGTGTTCGCGGCCGCCGCGTCGCTGGTGTCGCGGCAGGAGGAGCTCCAGTCGGTGCTGACGCCGATCAGCATGACGATCATCGTGGCGTTCGTGGCCGGCATCAACCTGATGATCGGCAGCCCGTCCGGTCCCACTGTGACGGTGCTGTCGCTGCTGCCGCCGTTCGCCCCGATCCTGATGCCGGGGCGGATGGCGCTGGGCGTCGCCCCGGCGTGGCAGGTGGTGCTCTCGGTCGTGCTGGCACTGCTCGCCATCGCGGCGATCACGTGGCTGGGCGGCAAGGTCTACGCGAACGCCGTGCTGCGGACCGGCGCTCGCGTCAAGCTCCGCGAGGCGCTCAAGCTTTGATGGCCTGGTAGCGGTCGAGCGCCACCTGGCGTTCGACCGCGTGGTCGACGATCGGCGTGAGGCTCGGCGAGTCCGGCGCGTACCTGCGCACGTAGGCGCCGTCCGGGTCGAACTTCTTGGCCTGGGTCATGGGGTTGAAGACGCGGAAGTACGGCGAGGCGTCCGTGCCGCTGCCGGCGACCCACTGCCAGTTGTGCTGGTTCGAGGCGATGTCGCCGTCGATCAGGTGCTCCATGAAGTGCCGCGCACCCCACCACCACGGCAGGTGCAGGTCCTTGACCAGGAAACTCGCGACGATCATCCGCACCCGGTTGTGCATGAAGCCCTCTTGGAGAAGCTGCCGCATGCCGGCGTCGACGATCGGGAAGCCGGTGCGGCCTTCTTTCCAGGCCTCGAACAGCTCCAGGTCGTCGTCGTGCTCCATGCGGTCGAACCTGCGGTCGTAGTTCTCCCGCGCGGTCTCCGGCTTGTGCCACAGCACGTCGGCGTAGAACTCGCGCCAGGCGAGCTCGCTGCGGAACGTTCCGTCACAGTCCTGGAGGAGTGTCCGCGGGTGCAGCACACCCCACCTCAGGAACGCCGACATCCTGCTGGTCGCGTCCATGTCGGGGCGGTCGCGGGTGGTGTCGTAGTCCTCCAGCCGTTCGTCGCGGAACTCCTCCCAGAGCTTCATCGCGTCCGGCAGCTTTTCTTTCGAGGCGGGGATTTTCGTGCTGTGGCCCGGTTCGATCCAGTCCAGAGTGGACGCGTCGGTGTCCGCCGGCTTGCGCCACCCGTGCTCCAGCCAGGCGTTGCGGAACGGCGTGAAGACCTTGAACGGCGTGCCGTCCTGCTTGCGCACCCGCCCCGGCGCGACGGCGTAGGGCGAGCCGGAACGGACGAGCTCGATGTCCCCCAACGCTTCCTCGACGGCTTCATCGCGTTTGCGGCCGTACGGCGCGTAGTCCGCGGAGATGTGGACACTGCCCGCCCCGATTTCCTTCGCGATGCGCGGAACGGTCTTCACCGGATCACCGTGCACGACCATCAACCGGCCGCCCAGCTCGTCGTTCAACGCGTGCAAACAGCGGTGCAGGAAATCGATTCGCGGCTGCCCGGACGGTTTCAGCAACCGGTCGTCGAGAACGAACAACGCCAGTGCGCGAGGTGATCTTTCCACTGCGGCGAGAATGGCTGGATGATCGGATGTCCGCAAATCGCGGCGGAACCAGACGAGCGACGGGGAAGAACTCACAGCTCGACGCTAAAACGAACGGGCCGGGCCTGCACGACGGGCAGCGCACCGGCCGGGTGACGGGCTGGGCAACGGCTGCCGAGCCGCAGAGCCACGAACTCGCCTCGCGGGCTCTCCACCCACTCCTCGGACAACGCGAAAGGCGCGCCACCCAGCGGGTGACGCGCCTTCGGCCTACGAGAAGTACTAGCCCGTGATCAGCGGTTTTCCATCGCGATGAAGTCGCGCTCCGTCGGGCCGGTGTAGATCTGCCGCGGGCGGCCGATCTTGGTGGCCGGGTCGTTGATCATCTCGCGCCAGTGCGCGATCCAGCCGGGGAGCCGGCCGAGCGCGAACAGCACGGTGAAGAACTTGGTCGGGAAGCCCATCGCCCGGTAGATCAGACCCGTGTAGAAGTCCACGTTCGGGTAGAGCTTGCGGGAGATGAAGTAGTCGTCGCTCAGTGCGGCTTCTTCCAGCTGCTTCGCGATGTCGAGCAGCTGGTCGTCGGCGCCGAGCTTGCCGAGGATCTCGTCGGCCGTCTTCTTGATGATCGCGGCGCGCGGGTCGTAGTTCTTGTAGACCCGGTGGCCGAAGCCCATCAGGCGGACGCCGTCCTCCTTGTTCTTCACCTTGTTGACGAACGACTGCACGTCGCCGCCGTCGTTCTTGATCTTCTCCAGCATCTCCAGCACCGCGCTGTTCGCGCCGCCGTGCAGCGGGCCGAACAGGGCGTTGATGCCCGCGGAGATGGACGCGAAGAGGTTCGCCTCGGAGGAGCCGACCAGGCGCACGGTCGACGTGGAGCAGTTCTGCTCGTGGTCGGCGTGCAGGATGAAGAGCAGGTCGAGGGCGCGGACCAGGTCCGGGTCGAGGTCGTAGGCCTCGGCCGGGAACCCGAAGGTCATCCGCAGGAAGTTCTCCACCAGGCCAAGCGAGTTGTCCGGGTAGAGGAACGGCTGGCCGACCGACTTCTTGTACGCGTAGGCCGCGATGGTCGGCAGCTTGGCGAGAAGGCGGATCGTGGAGATCTCCACCTGGTTCGCGTCGAACGGCGACAGCGAGTCCTGGTAGAAGGTCGACAGCGCGGAGACCGCGGACGACAGCACCGGCATCGGGTGCGCGTCGCGCGGGAAGCCGTCGAAGAAGCGCTTGAGGTCCTCGTGCAGCAGCGTGTGCCTGCTGATCTTGGAGGAGAAGTCCTCGAGCTGCGCGGCGGTCGGAAGCTCGCCGTAGATCAGGAGGTAGGAGACCTCTGCGAAGTTCGAGCGCGCGGCCAACTGCTCGATCGGATACCCGCGGTAACGCAGAATTCCGGCGTCACCGTCGATGTAGGTGATCTCGGAGGAGCAGGAGGCCGTGTTGACGAAACCGGTGTCCAGGGTTACCAGACCGGTGGTCGACAGCAGCTTGCCGAGTTCGATGCCGGACGCGCCTTCGGACGCCGGCACCACCTTCATCTCGAGCTCTCCGCCCTCATGGCGCAGCGCGACGGTCTGTGGGTCGGTCGGCGCAGTCGTCGCGTCGGGCATTCAAGTCCCTCTCAACGCTCGGACGGGGTGGCGGCAGGCCACGCTGGGCCTGCCGTCGTCTCGGACCACCCCGTTGGGATCTGAGTCTTCAAGTTCACTCACGCTAGTCGGCGGAAGGCCCGCCTCGCAGCAGCGGTGTGAACCGATTCTGAGAGATGGGACAGGCATCACATCCGTAATGCCAGTTTCCAGCGCGGCTACCCCACGGTAGTCCGATCCTCCGTTTTATCCACCCAACGCGGCGGTGAGTTCGCTCGCAAAGGGCGGTTCGGCGCCCGCACGGGAACATGTGATCGCGGCGGCCGCACCGGCATACGTCAATGCGGCAGTCCATTCATCCGTGGAGAGCCCACGGATCTTCTCTGCACTCAACGCATCGTGGTCGTTCAGCCACGCGAGCAGGGCGCCTTGCACTGTGTCGCCCGCCCCGATCGTGTCGACCACATCCACCTTCACGGGTGGCACGTCGACCTGTCCGGTGGCGGTGATCACTGACAGACCTTCGCCACCTTTCGTCAGAACGACGGCGGCGGGTCCCTGTGAAATCCACGTCCTTGCGATCTCGATCACGTCGCCGTCCTCGGCGAGCCACCGCGCGTCCTCGACGGACGCCTTCAGCAGCCCGACGTCCGGCAGCCACGACCGGAACCGCGCGCGGTAGGCGCCCGGATCGTGGATCAGGCCCGCCCGGATGTTGGGGTCGAGCGCCGTGAGCAAGCGCTTGCTCTCGCGCCGCAGCACCGTCTCGTACACCGAGGCGCCGGGCTCCAGCACCAACGACAACGTGCCGAACGACACGGCCTTCGTCTCGGCGGGCAGCGGACCGGGGTCCTCGACGAGCCGGTCGGCGGTGCCGTCGACGTAGAACGAGTAGCGCGCGGACCCGTCGTCAGCGAGCCCGACGACGGCGAGCGTGGTGTTCTCCTGTCCACGTTGGACCAGAGAGGTCTCCACCTTCGACGCGTGCAGCCGTTTGATCAGCTGCTCGCCGAAGTGGTCGGTCGAGACGCGCGACAGGAAGCCCGTCGGCACGTCGAGCCGGCCGAGCGCGACGGCCACGTTGTACGGTCCGCCGCCCAGCTTGGGCGCGAGCGGCGTGAGCTCCTCGTCCCCCACCGGCACCATGTCGACCAGGGCCTCACCAGCAACCACGATCACGCGCTCTACTCCTTCTGGGAAGCACCACTCCGCTGGAGCCCATCCAACAACAGTTCGCCCAGTGCGGTGAACGCCTCTGCGTCCGAAACACCTGCCCGTTTCGTGAGGACACCCGTCTGGATGCTCTCGATGAGCAGCCCGGCCATCTCGGCGAACAACGTGGCGTGCACCTCGCGGAACACGTGCCGCTCGACCCCGTCCTGGATGAACGCCTTGATGCGCTCGGCCGCGGCGCGCGCGTTGCGTTCGTACGTGGCACGCGTGGGCGGGAAGTCGGACACGTCCGCGATGAACGCCGCCGAGGCCTTGCTCAGCTCCTCGGCCGCGCCCGCGAGGTAGCTGCCGATGCGTTTGCGCACGTCGTTGAGGCCCGCGATGCGCTTCTCGATGCGTTCGGCGGCGCCTTTGAAGTACCGGCCGACGACCCGGACCGCCAGCTGTTCCTTGCTGCCGGCGAGCGCGTACAGCGTCGACTTCGAGCAGTGCAGGCGGGCGGCGATGTCATCCAGCGTGAGATGACCGAAGCCCTCGGTGAGGAACAACGCCTCCAACCGGGTGAGCAGCTCGGCCTGCCGCTGCGTGAGAGCCCGCGTCATGTGACGACCCTGCCACATTCGCTGGCCGCTGTACTGCACAACGTCCTAGAGTACAGCTACCAGTACACACCGGAGGTCGACGATGCCCGCCGAGCGGTTGCTCCCCACGCAAGAGGCCGAGGACCTGATCGCGCTGGTCAGGGAGATCGCGCGGGACGAACTGAAGCCCCACGCGGCGGACGCGGAGGAGAACGAGAAGTTCCCCCGCGACGCGTTCCGCCTGCTGGGCAGGTCCGGTCTGCTCGGCCTGCCGTACCCCGAGGAGTTCGGCGGCGGCGAGCAGCCCTACGAGGTCTACCTGCAGGCGCTCGAAGAGGTCGCCTCCGCGTGGATGACGGTCGCCGTGGGCCTCTCCGTGCACGTCATGTCCTGCTACGGCCTGGCCACCTTCGGCACCAAAGAACAGCAAGACCGCTGGCTCCCGGAGATGCTCGAGGGTGAACTGCTCGGCGGCTACGCCCTCTCCGAGGTCCAGGCGGGCTCCGACCCGGCGGCCATGTCGACCAGGGCCGTCCGCAAGGGCTCCGAGTACGTCGTGAACGGCACCAAGGCGTGGATCACGCACGCCGGCGCCGCCGACTTCTACACGCTGATGGCCCGCACGTCCCCAGACGCGGGCCGCGGCATCTCCTGCTTCCTCGCGCCAGGCGAGGCCCAAGGCATCACGGCCGCCACCCCGGAACGCAAGATGGGCCTGACCGGCTCCATCACCGCCCAACTCCAGTTCGACGACGTCCGCTTCGGCACCGACCGCCTGATCGGCAACGAGGGCGACGGCCTCAAGATCGCACTGTCCGCTTTGGACTCCGGCCGCCTGGGCATCGCGGCCTGCGCGGTGGGCCTGGCCCAGGCCGCCCTCGACGAGGCGGTCGCGTACGCCAAGACCCGAACCCAGTTCGGCCGCCCGATCATCGAGTTCCAGGGCCTGGAGTTCCTCCTGGCGGACATGGCCGCGGCCGTCGAGTCGGCCCGCGCCACCTACATCTCGGCCGCGCGCCGCCGCGACCGCGGTCTGCCGTTCCGCCAGCAGGCGTCGATCGCCAAGCTCATCGCCACGGACGCGGCGATGAAGGTGACGACCGACGCCGTGCAGGTGCTCGGCGGCGCGGGCTACACCCGCGACTTCCCGGTAGAGCGCTACATGCGCGAGGCCAAGGTCCTGCAGATCTTCGAAGGCACCAACCAGATCCAGCGCCTCGTCATCGGCAGGGGCCTCCGCTAAACGCTCTCGCGGTAGAAGGGGTCGGCCACGACCCCTTCCCCAGTCCGCTCGTCGAACGTGTAAACCTCACGCCCCTGCACGAAAACGTGCAGCGCCCGACTCATCACGTCAAGCGGATCCCCAGACCAGATCACGACATCGCCGTCCAGCCCGGGCTTCAACGACCCAACCCGGTCGTCCAGCCCCATGATCCGCGCCGGGTTGGTGGTGATCGACCGCAACGCGACATCGCTGTCCAACCCTTCCTTCACCGCCAACGTGGCCTGGTGCACCAGGAAGTTGATCGGCACGACGGGATGATCGGTGGTGATCGCCAACTCCACCCCGGCCCGCGCCAAAATCCCGGGATTGCGCAACCCGCGATTCCGAAGCTCCACTTTGGACCGCGAGGTGAACAGCGGCCCGATGATCACCGGAATCTGCTTGTCGGCAATGATGTCCGCGATCAGATGCCCCTCGGTACCGTGGTTGAGAATCAACCGGTATCCGAACTCCTCAGACAACCGAATAGCCGTGGCGATGTCGTCGGCCCGATGCGCGTGCTGACACCACGGCAACTCACCACTGAGAACCTTGCCGAGGATCTCCAACGTGGTGTTGCGGTCGAACGCCTTGCCGTCGGCTTCCGCCTCAGCCTTCTTGGCCAGGTAGTCCTGCGCCTTGGTCAACTCGTCACGAATGACCGCCGCGACCCCCTGCCGAGTGGCCGGCAACTTGCCCTTCTCGCCGTAAACCCGCTTCGGGTTCTCCCCAAGCGCACTCTTGACGCTGACCGGCTCCCGAACGAGCATCTCGTCAACGGTCCGCCCCCAACACTTCACCGCGACCGTCTGACCACCGATGGGGTTACCGGAACCAGGCTTGATCACAGCAGTGGTGACACCACCACTGAGCGCGTCACCAAACCCGAGGTCAGCGGGGTTGATGGCATCAAGCGCCCGCATCCGAGCCCCGACGGGGTCGGTCATCTCGTTGGTGTCCTGCCCGGCCCACCCCTGAGCCTCCTCGTGGACGCCAATGTGTCCGTGCGCCTCGACAAAGCCGGGCAACACCCACGCCCCGTCAGCGTCAACGACCTCGACACCATCAGGAATGTCGACGTCAGCACCAACCGCAACGATCTTCCCGTCCTGAATGAGGACAGTGCCGCCCTCGACGGGCTCGCCGTCGACGGGCACGACGTAGCCCCCGGTGATCGCGATGTTCATGGTTAGCAACGCTAACGGTTACCAAGGCCATCGGCCACCCCTACGCCTACACCACCACAGCGAAGCCGAAGGCGAGCCGTCCTTACCGAACGGCAAGGGCGGTGGGGTCCCGTCACGAGTCGCACCACAGCTCTTGCTGCATGCCTGAAGGGGTGTCAACTCGACACGCTTTTCGTCGAGTTGACACCCCT